>NZ_JACCGK010000009.1:18462-232934 GCF_013416325.1 Vreelandella sedimenti | reverse complement strand
CCGGCCATCACATGTGATGGCCGGGCTTTTTATTTTATCGCGAACAGATTAGTGGTGGGTTTTATTCCCAGCCCATTTAGCCAGTGCCATGATTGCCCAGCCAATCAGGGCAAGCAGGATGACGACCAACAGCATTTCAACCGGTTGAACCAAGGTGGTGGCCCCCAACACTGCCAGTGTAATCACCCATAGATAGCGATTGTCGCCATGACTTTTCAAAAAGCTTGGCAACACCTTATCCAACCCCTGGCTGACGCCGCTGTTCCAGCGCTGATAGGAAAAATAAGCAATCAGGCAAAATGCGATAAGCCAAATAATCAAGATCGTCATTGCATGCTCCAAAAGTGATAGGGCAAAGGAAAAAGTGATGGTCGTAGGGTATCCCTGGTCACCTTGCCGCGCAATACCGCCAAAAGTGATGAGTAGGAAAAAGCGTCGCTACCCCCTGACAAGCCAGCGCACACGCGTTACCATATTGGGACATGCACTCACCGAAAGGTTATTCCATGCAAATTGCGCAAAACTCGGTTGTCGCGTTTCACTACACTCTGACCAACGATGCAGGTGAAGTGCTAGACAGTTCCGAAGGCCGTGAGCCGCTTACCTACCTCCACGGCGCCGGCAACATCATTCCGGGTCTTGAGAAAGAGCTTGAAGGTCGTGCGGCGGGCGAAAAGCTGAATGTTAGCGTCTCTCCTGAAGAAGGTTACGGCGAGCTGCAAGAGCAGCTGATGCAAGAAGTACCCCGCGATGCGTTCCAGGGCGTTGAAAGCATTGAGCCGGGCATGCAGTTCCAAGCCCAGACTCAAGGCGGTCCTCTGATGGTGACCGTCAAGAAAGTCGAAGGTGATACGGTCGTTGTCGATGGCAACCACCCGCTAGCTGGCCAGCAGCTCAACTTTGATGTTGAGATCGCTGAAGTACGAGAAGCTAGCGCTGAAGAAGTTGAGCACGGCCACGTGCACGGCGAAGGCGGCGTTGAGCACTAAGACGCTCGCGTAACCGCTGCAAAAAGGGCGACCCCATCGGGTTGCCCTTTTTTATGCTTAAAAAGTAGGTTCCTCGTCAGGTATCAGCACTAACTGCCCATGACGCACACTGCGCGACGAAGAGACTTCAGCAGCAAATTGTTTGAGCGCCCGCCCCTGACCTTTGAGCAGCGCCACTTCCAGGCAACTGTCCTGATTGATATGTACATGCAGAGTCGAAAGCGTCAGGTCATGATGGTCATGTGAGTGGCGTGTTAAGCGCTTGGACAGCTCCCGAGCGGCATGATCATAAACATACACCAGCGCGCCCATGCAGGGCGAGTCAGGTGCAGCCTCTTCTCTCGCCTGTTTTAAGCCACTGCGGGTCAAATCGCGAATCGCCTCTGAGCGGTTTTGATAGCCGCGCTCGCGCATCAATGCATCCACTTCTGCCACCAGCTCCTCATCAAGCGTTACCGTTACACGCTGCATTCACGCCCCCTGTACTGATTAACTTTTCATGCGCTGCCACCACCGGTAGTATGATGTTATTGTAAAAACATCATACTAGTGACGCTAACAGCATAAAGGATAAAGCGATGACTAAACCAACTCGGCCTATCTTACTGGGTATTGCGCTAAGTTGTTTAGTCGTAGCCACCACTGTGCAAGCAAAAGAACAGCTGGTACTTGCCATTGGCGGCGAACCCGAGCAGGGTTTCGACCCACTGTTGGGCTGGGGGCAGTATGGCAATCCACTGTTTCAGTCGACGCTACTCTCACGGGGCAAGGATCTTGCGCCGCAGCCAGAGCTGGCCACTGAGTGGTGGCTTTCTGAAGACCGCATGACCTGGACACTCACACTCCGCGAGGACGCCCGCTTTGCCGACGGCACGCCGCTGACCGCTGAAGATGTGGCTTATACTTTTAATGCGGCGGCCCGGGCAGGCGGGCGGGCGGATCTTAGCGCCCTGGCTGAAGCAACCGCACTTGATAAGCACACTGTTTCGCTCCGCCTGAAGGCCCCGCGCATTACCTTTATTGATCAACTGTTGACGCTGGGCATTGTGCCCCGCGCCGAGCGTGATAACGGCTACAGTGATCAGTATGGTCGTCATCCCCTGGGGTCTGGGCCCTATCAGTTGGTAGAGTGGCAGGAAGGAGAGCAGCTAATTGTTGAGCGTAACCCTTACTTCTACGGCCCTACGCCTGCTTTTGAACGGCTGGTATTTCTCTTTACCGGTGAAGACGCCACGCTAAGTGCCGCCCATGCCGGCCAAGTGGATGTCGCCTCGGTTCCCCCTGCACTGGCGGCCAATGTGCCAGCACATATGCAGCGTGTCATTATGGAGAGTGTCGATAATCGCGGCATTCTTTTCCCCATGCAGTCTGCCAATGGCGAACACGCCGGCTCCGGCGCACCGATTGGCAACGACGTGACCGCTGATATTGCTGTCCGTCGGGCAATTAACCTTGCCCTTGACCGCGATACGCTGGTAGAGGTGGCGCTTCACGGCTATGGGCGCCCCGCCTTTGGCCCGGCGGACGGCCTTCCCTGGAGCAATAGCGATGAGCGCTTTGCCGCTCCCGACCTTGACCAGGCGGAAGAGATACTCGACGCCGCAGGTTGGCAGCTACGCGATGATGGCCTGCGCTATAAAGATGGGTTGCCCGCTAGCTTTCGACTCACCTACCCTTCCAGCGATACCACCCGACAGCTACTTGCGGAAGTCAGTGCCGAGATGGTGCGTCCACTGGGAATTGAGATACAGCCCACCGGCCGTCACTGGGACGAAATCCAGCGCGAAGCACTGCACCAGGATGCCATTATGTTCGGTTTTGGCAGCCATAGCCCCCAGGAAGTTTACTACCTCTTCCACAGTCAGCATGCGGGCAACGGCTTCTACAACAGCGGTTTCTACGCTAATCCAGCGGTGGATGCCCACTTGGACGCCGCCCAGGCAGCGTCTGGCCTTGAACAAGCCAACCGCGAGTGGCAGGCAGCGCAGTGGGACGGCACCACCGGCTACGGAGTACGCGGCGATAGTAGCTGGGCCTGGCTGGTCAATCTTGAGCATGTCTATTTTACCGATACCTGCTTAGATGTCGGCGATCTGAGCTTAGCGCCTCATGGCCACGGCTGGCCGATCACCACCAACCTGCTTGAGTGGCGCTGGACGTGCGACTAATTGCGCCTATCGCCAAGCGCGTGGCTCGCCTAGCGCTGGTATTAATCTGCGTGGCCCTGGTGTCGTATGGGCTTATGATGGCATCTCCCGTTGACCCCATTGATGCCTACCTAGGCCCGCAAATGGCCCAAGTGAGCCCAGAGCAGCGTGCATTGATTGCCCAGCGCTGGGGGTTTGATGAGTCAGCTGTCGTTCAGTTTGGCCACTGGCTGCGCCAGTTAGTCAGTGGTGATTTAGGCTGGAGCCACGTGTATAACCAGCCGGTTAGTGAGGTAATCGCTCAGCGTTTTCAACGCTCCATTGCGCTACTCGGCAGTGCCTGGCTGCTCTCTGCGCTGGTGGGGTTTAGCCTCGGTGTTATGGCGGGTGCCAAAGAGGGCTCCAAGCTGGATAACATCATCAGCACCTATGCCTTTATTACCGCCTCCACGCCCGCCTTTTGGCTGGCGTTACTTGCGGTGCTACTATTTTCGGTAACCCTGGGGTGGACACCCACCTGCTGCGCAGGCCCCGCCGGGGCGTTAAACCAGGAAGTCACCCTCGCCACGCGGTTGCACCATTTACTGCTGCCAGTGGCGACCCTGGCACTGCTGGGCATCGCCAGTATCACCCTGCACACCCGCACCCGCATGCTTGAGCTAATGCGCTCAGACGTTGCTACTCACGCCTTTTCTCAGGGTGCCAGCCGTCTTGATGTGGCTTGGCGCCACGGTCTTCGCCACGCCAGTGTACCGGCGATTACGCTAGCGTTTGCCTCGCTGGGCGAACTGTTTGGCGGCTCCATTTTAATCGAGCAGGTATTTGCCTACCCCGGCTTAGGTCAAGCCACAGTGGCAGCGGGCCTGCGCAGTGACGTCCCCCTGCTGCTGGGCATTGCGCTATTTACCGCTCTGTTTGTCAGCGTTGGCAATATGATCGCCGATAGCCTCTACACCGTTATTGACCCACGCATCCAGCCAGGTGGTTTATGAGTCAGGCTCAACCGCGCCTTCGTGCCGCCTTCAGCCTGGGAGTCACCGCCCTGCTGGTCATGGGGCTAGTCGCTAGCCAGTGGCTGCTAGGTGATTCACCGCAACAGATGCAGTTTGATGCCCGCCTGGCCCCGCCTAGCGTTGAACACTGGCTGGGCACAGACGCGCTGGGCAGGGAGCTCTGGGCGCGTACCCTTGCGGGGCTAGCGCTAAGCTTCTGGGTAGGCTGCTTGGCAGCGCTACTGAGCACGCTGATTGCATTAAGCCTGGCAGCAATAGCCACGCTGTCAGCGCGGCTGGATGCGCTGGTTAGTTTGCTGATTGATACGCTGCTTAGCGTGCCTCATTTGATTTTATTAATGCTGATCGCTTTTGCCTTAGGTGGCGGTACCCAGGCAGTGATTATTGCTGTTGCGGTGACCCACTGGCCAAGCCTAGCCCGGGTGCTGCGCGCCGAGCTATGGCAGTTACGGCAGGCGCCCTATGTGCGCATCTCCCGTGCTCTAGGTAAATCGCGCTGGTTTGTGCTCCACGGCCACCTGCTCCCCCATCTTATTCCGCATTGCCTGGTTGGCGCGTTACTGCTGTTTCCCCACGCCATTCTTCACGAGGCCGCACTGACCTTTTTGGGCTTTGGCTTAAGCCCCAGCCAGCCCGCTATTGGCGTGTTACTGGCCGACGCCATGCGCTACTTAAGCGGCGGTTACTGGTGGCTGGGGATATTTCCCGGCTTGGGGCTGTTACTGATGGTGCTGGGTTTTGAGCGCCTCTCAAGTCACCTACGCCGTGCGCTTTAGCACTTTTCAGAAAACCATTGGCTGTAAAAACCACTGGCTATAAAACTATTGATGGGAGGTCTGCCGTGTTAACGATTGATCAATTATCGCTACAGCTACCTCTGTATACCTCCTGGTGGAAGCGCGACTGGGCCACCTGCCTGGATGAATTTTCACTAACGGTTTTCCCTGGCGAGGTTCATGCGGTGGTGGGCGCCTCCGGTGCTGGAAAAAGCCTATTGGCTTATGCCATTATGGATTTACTTCCAACACCTGCACGCTTAAACGGCCAGCTTTACTATCAAGGCAAACCGCTTAACGCGTCACGCCAACGCCAGCTTCGCGGCCGGGAGCTGGCGCTGATACCCCAATCACTAAGCGCCTTAGATCCGCTCGTGCGTACTCAGCGCCAGGTGACCTGGGCGGCCCTGCGCGCAGGCCAGCCATCAGCACATGCTTGGCACGCCTCCCAACAAGCCCTTGATCACTATCAGCTAGACGCCCGCGCACAGCAGGCCTATGCCCATGAGCTATCCGGCGGCATGGCCCGGCGCGTGTTGACGGCCATGGCCCACGTCAGCCAGGCCAAGCTGGTGATTGCCGATGAACCCAGCGTAGGCCTTGATCCTCACCAGCGTCGGCGGGTGCTGGATGCGCTGCGCGAACTGGCCGACCAGGGCAAAAGCGTGATTCTGATTACCCACGATCTGCGCCATGCGCTGCCAATCGCCGACCACGTCACCATTATGCGTGACGGCAAGCGGGTCGAAACTGCGCCCTCCTGCGCTTTTCAAGGCACCGGATCTATGCTTCTCAGCGCATATTCACAGGCATTGTGGCTGGCGCTGCCGGACAATGCTTTTGCAGCGACCACCACCCGCAGGGTTGAACAGGAGGCGCACGTTGCTTAAAGCACGCCAGTTGAGTTTTCACTTTGCCCCCAAGGTACCGCTACTTCAGAACATTTCGCTAACGCTGTGCGCGGGTCAGTGGCTAGGATTAAGCGGCGACTCGGGGGCGGGTAAATCGACGCTAGGCCAACTGCTGGCGGGCTACTTAGCACCCCAGGCAGGTGATGTCACCCTGGATGGCGAGGCGTTACCGAAAAGCGGTGTGCAGCCCGTGCAGTGGCTACCGCAATCGCCGGAGCTCGCGGTGAATCCACGCTGGCGGGTAGGTAAGATACTGCGTGAAGCCTGGACGCCTTCTGACGCACAGTGCCAAGCGTTTGGCGTGAAAGCAAAATGGCTGACGCGCTTCCCTCAATCGTTATCAGGGGGAGAGCTGCAGCGGGTATGCGTGTTGCGGGCGCTCGCGCCGGGAGTACGCTTTCTCGTCGCCGATGAGATCTCCACCATGCTCGACCCCATTACCCAGGTTGAGCTTTGGCAGGCATTAAAACGAGAGGCCGAACAACGCCAGCTTGGCGTGCTGGTGATTAGCCACGACACCGCCCTACTGGAACGGCTTTGCCCACAGCGCTTGCACTTAAGCGAAGGGCAGCTGAAGCCATGGTAGTTGATGCCAGGGCAGGTTGAAGCGAGGGTCTTTCGACATGGCCGGAAAAAATGTTCCCGACCATTCCGGCATTTCCGCCATCCCTGGCGGTCAGATGTCGAAAGTAGCGCCCAGGGAGGGGGGTCACAGCGCCCTTGCGGAAACCTGCGCTCGGCATCAATGCGTGCAACTGGTGAAGGTTAGCCAACCGCTTGGCGACGCTCAAAGCGCCATAGTCCGGAAGCAATTAGCAGCGTGATACTCAGCAGTAGCCACGAACCGACGCTCACGCCCAACCAACCGGCCCAGCGCCAGAACGGCTCCAGCCAGAAGCCGCCCAAACTGGCTCCCACATAGTAAAACACTAGGTAGAGCGCCGAAGCGCTGCCCCGCGCGCCCTGGGCATAGCGCCCTACCCAGCTGGAGGCCAACGAATGAGCCAGGAAAAAGCCAAAGGCATTAACGGTTAAACCAACGATAATCAGCAGCAGCGAATCCGCTAAGGTAATCGTTGTCCCCAGCATTAAAATCACGCCCCCCACCATCATGCATGCCGCAGGAGAAAACCGTCCAGCCAAACGCCCGGAAATCATCGAACCGAAGGTGCCGCCGAGATAGGTCAAAAAAATCAGCCCCAGACCACTGGCGGCTAATTGATACGGCGCTGCCGCCAACCGAAAGGTGATATAGCTGTATTGATTGATAAAAATCAGGAAGTTGATACCCCCCAGGCAGTAAGCGGCGAGCAGCACCGGGTTACGCAAATGATTGACTAAATCGCTTGCCGCTTTGCGCAGCTCAAAGCGTTGGGGAGTAAAGGCGCGGCTATTGGGCAACAGGCGCCAAAACACTCCACAGCCAATTAACGTCATGATACCGACCGCTAAAAATGCCGCCGTGGGGCCGCCAATTTCAGCGGCGCCGCCACCGACGATACGCCCACTGATTCCGCCAAGTGAATTAGCGCCGATATAGAGTCCTACAGCGCTTAATAACGCAGGCTTCTCAAACTCATCGCCCATCCAGGCGATCGCCACCGCTGGCAGCCCGCCCAGCACAAAGCCCTGCACCAGGCGCAAAAACAGCAAGCTTTCAAAGGTGGGTGCGAATGCCAAGGCAATAGAACAGCCGCCTGCAAGCAGCAGAGTGATGCGCATTATGCCTTCGCGACCAATAGCATCCGAGAGTGGCCCGAACACCAACAGCGCAATGGCTAAGGAGAGGGTCGACACCGACATGAGCAGGCTGACACCTAAGGTCGAGACCTGATAGGTCTCCTTTAACCCCGGCAGCAGCGGCTGTGGTGCGTACAAGTTGATAAAAACAAGAAATGAGCCGAGGCAAAGCGCCAAGGTGGCGCGCCACCAGGCGCGCGATTTGGCTTCAATCATGCCGTTCCTAAAACGTGGTCGGTCTGGCTACTGGAAAACGCTGCCGCCCAGTTGGGCCAAATGCGTTGGCTCCAGCGCACGACGTGACTGCCAGTAGTAGCGCTGCCAGTAACTATTATCCAGTCTGGAGATAATGACCCCTTTTGAGGTCGAGGCGTGGAGAAAATACCCATCGCCCACGTAGATCCCTACATGGTTATAACGACCCGGTGGTCGGAAGAACACCAGATCGCCCGCCTGCAGCTCTTGGCGGTCGATCGGGCGTCCCTCGTGTACTTGACCACGGGTAGAGCGCGGAAGCTCTAAATTAAAGGTGTCACGGTAAACATTGCGAACCAAGGCCGAACAGTCGATGCCTCTTTCTGAGGTGCCGCCAATTCGGTAAGGCGTTCCTGCCCAGCGCTGGTGTTGCGCCAACAGCGCCTCGCGAACCACTGTTGGCGGCGGTACTTGCAAACTGCGCAAATGCGCATCGATGGGATCAACCGGGGACATTTGCGGGTTCGCCCCCATTCCCGGCAACGCCATTGAGAAATAATTCTCGGGGGCCTGAATATTATTTTGTCGCGCTGAACCTGCACAGCCAGCGACCAATGTAACTAAAAAACAGACACTTACGACACGGACAGCGGTCACAGCGGGGCGTGGCAACGCAACCATGCGATTAACCTCGTGACATTAATAAGAAGGCGGTATGACAAAACTCATTTTTTCTAAGCACGACTATAAGCTAGTTATCATATGTTTGGCGAGCATCAATGTAATGTGCGCTGATCGCCCGGTAGGGTATCAATATGCAGTGGTGCAAAATGGCGTGGTTTATTGCCCGGAAAATCCAAGCTCACCCATGGACCAGCCAAGACCGGCGCGCCGCATATCCAAGCCACCAGCGCCTGACGAAAACCAGCTAAAAAGCTTTCTCGCTCAGGGGTTTCGCCCATAAAAAACGAGAAGCCTGCGTACATACCCATGGCGTACTCCTGCCATCCGGCATAGTGATCTGCCGCCAGTTGGTAAGCACGATCCAACACCTTAGCGAAAGCGGCGCTATCCAGCCAGTTTAACTGCCGCGCGGCAATGGCCAAATCGACCAGTTGGGCAATATCCCAAGCAGCCATATCCACCTCATTACAGCCATCTTCGTTGTCGCGGACACGACGTAAGCGAAGCAGGTGGTGGCGTTCATCTTCAGCACAGTCGCCGGATTCAAGAATGGCTATCTCAGCGCTTAAGCGTTCAGTATTGAGGGTATAGGGCGCGTAGTTAATCTGATACTCCTGACGATCCCCCGACTCTAGCATGTAGGTCAAAAACTCCTGCATATCCCCGGCGTTGCTCAAGTGGTAGTGGCTCTCCACCCACTCGCGAATCTCGGCACACTCACGGGCACTCTCAGGCTGGGGCTCACTCCATACTGCACTGTTCAACGGACCCACCAGCGACATAGCGGTGAAGTGACTCAAGGTGGGGCGGCTACCCGGTTCACGCCAGGCGTCGTGACGCCAATCCAGCCAGTGAAACAGACTGCCAGGATCTTCAATGTGCCAAATAATTTCATTCACCAACGAGGCGTGCTCAGGTTCGGGCAGACAGCTCTCCCAAGCGAACCAGGCTTCTAACAGCCGCTTGGCATTGGGGTAAAAACGGCACAGGCAGCTTCGCAGTGCGCTGGCATACTCCATTAACGGCGCACGATCGAATAAGCCGCTGTCGAGGGACATATGCAGATAGAAGGCGAATTTTTCGGCCATATGGATCGTGGCCGCATGGCGGCTTACCCCTTTAACCGCATTGCGCTGTTTCAGCTCTTCCGGGGTCGGCTGGCCAAACCAGCTTTGCGAGGGGGGTAAAACGCCATGCACGGCGTCGGCCGCCAACTGATTAAGATGGTGCGCCTGAGCGGGCAGCCAGTAGCGCGCCAGTGCATGAGCGCCTTCATCGGCATGTAAGCCAAGTGACTCCTGCAAATAGAGCGCCGCATCGGCACGCTGATCTTCCGGCAGCGCCGCGGAGGGGGCTATCTGGCGCAGCATGGCATCCGGTTCGCGCACGCTGGCCAGCGCCAACAACCAGTGATGGGGCGTATTGCGCCACTGCTGAATGCGCGCTTGGGATGCCTTGCGCGTAGGTTCATCCAATAACTCCCCTGGGGGACATTTCCAGGGGCTATTCCAAAGGCTATGGGCGCTGTGCAGCAACAACTGATGCCGCTCGCTGGGTGTTTTACCCCGCCGGTCAATGCCGTCAAATAGACTCTGCCCGCGCCCGTACGCATTCAGCACGGCATACCAGTCGTGGTAGCGCCGACTGAGCAAATCAGCAGCGTGCCCCGCCAGGTCATCAGCCTCTTCCTGGCTCAGCAAGCCACAGCAGGCGCCAGCCCAGGCAAGTTCCACAATCCGCAGCCAATCCCAAGCCGCCCACTCCAGGGGCTCGCCTTGAGTGACGAACTTATTCAGCACCGGCGCATAGGGCGACTCTTCCACAACGCTACGCTGCCACTCCATGCGTTGGGCGTTGTCCATACTGAGCAATTCGCGTGCTTCGATATCCCAACGCTGGCGCTCGCCTTGAGCGCCTAGCCAAAGCATCACGCCAATTAGCGCGTCACGGTCATGGACATCCCACACGTGGGCCAACCACTCGGTGGCCTCGGGCCAGTCGGTGTGGCTGGCGGGATAGACAATAATCGGCCGGAACAGCGCGCATAACCGCCAGCTCTGCGCTTCGGGCTGCTGGGGCCATAGCGAAGCGGGAGCCGGCAGTTCAGCCAGGGCATTTTCAAGCGTATCCCAGGTAATGCCTTCGCCATCGGTTTCAAGATTGGCCAGCGCTTGGCAAGCGTCAATAAATCGGTCATCGGCCCCCACTTCCCAGCCCCTCGCGCCTAGCGCACGGCGCAGATCCGCTAGCCAGGCACGTAAGTCGCTGTAATCGCTGGTGATGCGGCGGGTTAGGTGGTGCGCCCAATGACGGGCTTGATCAGCGTCTAACCAGCCAGCCGCTCCCGCCAACGCGGCCCACTCCAAAGCGCCTAGCAAACGGTCAGCGCTACCTGCGGGAGCCCCCAGCCCGTGGAAGAGCTGTTCGGCCAGCTCGCCTCGATTGGTAATGCCCAGTTGTAACAGGCGCTGCTCTGCCGCCCCTGCATCGACCGCCAACGGATGAGGAGTAAACGCCCAATCACACAGCACTAGCTGTTGGGCCCACCAGGCATTTAACGCGTCGATCAAGAGGCACCTCGAAAAAGCACAATGACACCAGCAAATAGCCGGAAGTAAAGCTGCCTAGTGTAACGGAAAGTGGTACGAACACCGATAGCCTTAGGCCTCGGTATGCATAAAACGACACCGCCCGGCAAAAGGCCGGGCGGTGACATACAGGTAGCAACTCAATCGCTACGCTTTTTTAACCTTACTGATTACCCAAAGAAGCACCACGGCACCCACGATCGCGGTAACTAGCGAACCAATAAAGCCACCGGACGAGAGGCCCAGAAGGCTAAACAAAAAACCACCTATAACCGCACCAACGATACCGACACCGATATTACCCAGGATGCCAAAACCGCCGCCGCGCATGATGTTGCCAGCAATCCAACCAGCCAGGCCACCAATGATTAACCATGCAATAAAGCCCATATAGTCTCCTTACTATTTCGATTACGGGTTGCAGTTACGCGTTTTACCTTCGAGTCACGCTTGTTCTACCATAGCACACAGCGTTAGTGTTCGGCGCCTATCGGTATCGATGCTTGGCAACTCTTAAAGGAAAACTCATGATCCCCGACTCGCTCAATCAACTGGTTAAAAGCACTCAAGGACAGCAAACGACGCAGTGGGAAGGCCGCGAAGTGGTGCTTTTCAATATGCCTTGGGGCGAGTTGGTGGTTAGTCTCCAGGGTGCTCAAGTGCTGCACTTCTGCCCTGCTGGTGATACCGGCTGGTTATGGCTGACGCCTACGCCCCAGGCCTTGCCAGGGGCTATCCGGGGTGGTATTCCGCTCTGCTGGCCGTGGTTTGCCGACGAACGCTATGCCGATGAGAGCCCCAACCACGACGGCCCTTTCCATGGCCTTGCCCGCCATGCGGAGTGGCGTCTAGACGCTGTTGATGAGCACGCCGAGGGAATTGAGCTCCACCTCTCTCCAGCACAGCCCCTGCATACACTGCTTACCGCGCGCCTAGTGGTACAAGCAAACGCCCAGCGCTTGAACGTTGAGCTGATTAGCGAAAACATCGGCGAAACGCCGATTAAAACCAGCGGTGCGCTGCATACCTATTTAGCCGTTGCCGATACTCACCAGTGTCGCCTGGAAGGCCTTTCCGGCGCGCGCTATCTCGACAAACTGCGCGACTTTGCTGAGAGCGAACAGCAGGGCACGCTGGCCGTTCAGGGCGCCGTTGACCGCATTTATCACACCAATGAAGCCGTGCTGCTCAACGATGGCGAGCGCAGCCTGCGCATCGGCAAGCAGTCTAGCGACTCCACGGTAGTGTGGCACCCCAACAACGACCTGCCCAGCGACACCCCCGCCGACGTGGCACGACACTTTATCTGCGTTGAAGCCGCCAATACGCGCCTAGACCCAGTCTGGCTAGTGCCTGGCGCCCAGCACCTGTTAGGCACCACCCTCAGCCGCAGTTAATCTTCGGTTCATTAATGCTTTGCTATCATGTGCTCAATGGCATTAGAGCTAGGGAGATCCAATGGATCCGCAACAATGGCTAGAAGCCGCCACACTGGCGTTTAATTTAATCGGTATGGTGGTGTGCTTAGTGGGGCTAACCTTGGCGCAGAAGATGACCCGACGCTGGCCAGGCTACACCCTGGCGGGGGTTGGCTTTTTGATTGCCACCCTGCCGATGCTTTCACAACTGGTATTAATGTTTAGCCAATAAAGGCTAAGAGCCTGCCTGGCTTGGCTGATCGTCGCGAGAAGCTAAGTCAGACAGGCTCCTACAAAGGGATCGAAAGGATGCGTCAGCCGTTAAGTCGCGAACTGAGCAATTTGTTAGAGCGGGGGCGGGATCGCCAGTTGCGCTTAGCGGTCACCGGCCTCTCCCAAGCGGGGAAAACCGCGTTTTTGACATCGCTGGTCAATCAACTGCGTCACGCGGGCGTTGAGGCGCGGCTCGATTTGCTGCCCGCTGCCCGGGAAGGTCGCCTGCTTGGTGCCCAGCGGCTTAATCAGCCCGACCTGGACGTGCCTCGTTTTCCCTACGACCCCGGCATGGCTGCACTGCGCGATACGCCACCGCGCTGGCCGGAGCCCACCCGCGGCATTAGTGAGTTACGCTTACAACTGCGCTACCGCCCTGCCCGCAGCGGCTGGCTAACCCCTGAAATCGCTCACCTTACTCTGGATCTATTCGACTACCCTGGCGAGTGGCTGCTCGATTTGCCGCTGCTGCAGCACGACTTTTATAGCTGGAGCCAGGCCCAGGCGTTACACGAGGGCGAACAGCGCCGCAGCCTGTTTAGCGAATGGCTCGCCGCAGTAGAACAGCTCGACCCCGCTGGCGAAGCGGATGAAGCCCAGCTTGCGGCTCTTGCCGAGGAGTACGCTCAAGGCCTTCGCCGCGCCAAAAAGGCCGGTTTTTCCGACCTGCAGCCCGGGCGTTTTTTACTTCCTGGCGAACTGGAAGGAGCGCCAGTGCTGCAGTTTTTTCCGCTACCGCAGCTCGACACCTCTCAACACAATACCTCTAGAGAAACGCTTGAGGCACTGCCCGCCAACAGCCTTTACGCTACCCTGGCAGCGCGCTTTCGCTACTACCAGCAGCAAGTGGTCAAGCCCTTTTATCGCGATCACTTCCGTCGCTTTGACCGCCAGATTGTACTGGTGGACGTGCTGGGCGCGCTCAATGCCGGGCCGGAGCGCTTTGAAGACCTTTCCAGTGCGCTACGCCAGTTAATGCACAGCTTCGATTATGGCCAGCGCAGCTTACTTACGCGCCTCTTCGCACCGAAAATTGACCGGCTCGCCATTGCCGCCACCAAAGCCGATCACGTCACTCCCGATCAACACGGCCACTTGGTGCAGCTGTTAGAGGCCCTGCTGGCAGAGCCTCTCAAAGACCTTCGCTTTGCCAACGTGCCGGTTAAAGCGCTCTCGCTGGCAGCTATTCGTGCCACTGAAGCCCGTGAGGTGACCCATGAGGGTAAGCGTTCACCTGCACTGCGAGGCACCACACTAGAGGGCGAAGAGGTGCTGGTTTACCCTGGCGATGTGCCCGCCCGGCTGCCCGCTGCAGATTTCTGGCAGCAGCAGGGCTTCGACTTCCCCGGCTTTCGCCCGATGCCAACCAGCTCAGAAGCGCTGGATCATATTCGCATGGATGCCGCCATCGACTGGCTGATTGGAGACAAACTGACATGACCACCCCACAGCCACGCCGCCACTTCACGCTGGATGACCAGCCCGAAAAGGCCGCTGATGCAGAGACAGTCCTACGTCAGCGCGAAGCCTTTGCTGGCGCCAGCGAGCATCATCCACTGGCGCCTCTACCAGAAGATAAAGCGCTGCCTGCTGCCAGTTTAGGTGCGCCGCGTAAACGCCGCTGGGGGCTGCTATTTGCCCTGGTGGGTGGTGCCGGGCTAGGCACGGCAGAGCTGGTCACCGGCATTCCTGATACGATCGCTCAGTCGCAGTGGCTCGCCATGGCCTGGCAGCTGTTCGGAATCAGCCTGATTGGCCTGGGCGGCCTCTCCCTGCTCAAAGAGGTGGGCCGTTTACGCCGTCTCAAGCGCCACGACAAACTGCGCGGCGATCTTGCCGAGCTACCGCTACGCTCTCCAAAACAGGCCCGGGTCATGGCCGAGCAGTTGAGGCGCCAACTTAAGCTAGCCGATGATGACCCACACTGGCTGGCCTTCCAGCGCGCCAGCCAACCCCACCATAGCGGAGAGGAAATCCAGACACTTCTGCGTTACCACCTGCTAGCCCCGCGTGACCGCGAGGCCCAGCGCCTGATTACGCGTATGTCCGGTGAAACCGCCATCATGGTCGCGATCAGCCCGCTAACGCTGGTGGATATGGCGCTGGTGGCCTGGCGCAGCCTGGCGATGGTGGATCGGCTCTGCCGCCTTTATGGTCTTGAGCTGGGCTACGCCAGCCGCCTGCGGCTGTTTCGTAACGTGCTGCACAACATGGCTTTTGCCGGTGCCAGCGAACTGGCCACCGACGCCAGTATGGATATGCTCTCGCTGGATTTAGCCAGCCGCCTTTCCGCCCGTGCGGGTCAAGGCCTCGCCACCGGGCTGCTTAGCGCGCGCCTTGGTTTACGCGCCCAGCGGCTCTGTCGTCCGGTGCCCTTCACTGCCGATGAGCAGCCCAAGATCGCCGATCTACGCCAAGACCTGTGGCGGCAAATCAAGCGGCTAGACAAAGAGGCAGTGCCGCAGAATCGCTAAGGGGTTAAACGGCGGCAACCCTCCTTTTCGGCCACAAGATGGGATTCAACGCTATTTATCCTCATGATGGAGGTTTGACATGGCATCCTCCACTGAGGAGACGTAGTGTATGAACAATCCCAATGATCCTGAGTCGCCTTCGGTAACGAGCGACATGCAGACCGACTATGTCGTCGGTCAGGACAATATCAAGGGGCAGTTTGGCCCTATCGGCTTCGACATCCACAACCGTGTGTTCGTTGTCTCAGCGCTTGCCTCGGCTATCTTCATCGTCCTCACCCTGCTGTTCCCAGAGCGAGCGGGGAGCACATTTCAGTCCATTGTTTCTTTCTCGACAGGAACACTGGACTGGTATTTCATGATTCTGGTCGATTTCTTTATTCTGTTCTGCTTGGCGTTGGTGGTGCTGCCTTATGGCTCAGTCAGACTGGGCGGGGCCGATGCCCGGCCGGATCACAGCTATCTTTCCTGGTTCGCCATGCTATTTACGGCGGGCATCGGTATCGGCCTGCTGTTCTTCGGTGTACTCGAACCGGTTTATCACGCCAACGTCTCGCTGCCCCTGGGCGTCGAGTCTCCGTTTGGTGCTGACGGTGAGTTAAACCCAGCCGCTATTGCTGATGCCAGCGCCTTAGGGCTTGCTGGCACCTATCTCCATTGGGGAATCCATGGCTGGGCAGTGTATGTGGTCATGGCGTTAGCGCTGGGCATCTTTACCTATAACAAGGGGCTGCCGTTCTCGATCCGCTCGGCCTTTTTCCCGATTCTCGGCGAGCGTGTCTGGGGCTGGTGGGGGCACGTCATCGACATATTGGCGGTGTTTTCCACCCTCTTCGGGCTGGCAACGTCCCTTGGGCTTGGGGCACAGCAGGCCAATGCGGGGATGAACTTTGTCTTCGGTCTGGAAGTAAGCACCTTGACCCAAGTCATTGTCATCATTCTGGTGACGGCGGTGGCGCTGGTGTCGGTTTGGCGCGGTCTTGAGGGTGGCTTGAAGAAGCTTTCCGAGATCAACATGATCCTGGCCGTTCTGTTCTTCTTTTTCGTGCTCTTCGCTGGCCCTACGCTTTTGGCACTAACCGGCTTCTGGTCGGGGCTTACCACCTATGTCACGGACTTTATTCCTCTATCCGCACCTTTTGGTCGTGACGACGATGCCTACCGCCAGTCCTGGACGATTTTCTACTGGGCTTGGTGGATTAGTTGGGCACCTTTCGTGGGGATGTTTATCGCTCGCGTCTCCCGGGGCCGTACGGTGCGTGAGTTTATCCTCTGCGTTTTGCTCGTTCCCAGTCTGTTTATCTTTATCTGGATGGGCGTGTTTGGCTCGACCGCCCTTGAACAGCTCTATGCTGACCCGGTGGGCAGCCTGGTTAAAGAGTATGTAATCGACAACTACAGACCCGAGCTATCACTGTTCGGCATGCTGAACGAACTACCGTTGACGGGCCTGATGTCGACCCTGGGTATCGTCCTGGCGCTGATCTTCTTTGTCACCTCCTCGGACTCCGGCTCCCTGGTCATCGATACCATCACCGCCGGTGGTAAAATCGATGCTCCGCGGCCACAGCGTATGTTCTGGGCGGTCGTCGAGGGCCTCATCGCGATTGTGCTGCTTATCGGTGGTGGTCTGACCGCCCTTCAGGCAGGTGTCACCGCCACCGCTATTCCGTTCTCGATTGTGATGTTGCTGATGTGCTACTCGATCATCAAGGCGCTCAATGGCGAGCTACGGCTTATTCGTAAGTAATACCTGCAGTTGAACCCTTTAGGCAACTACAAAAGAGGCCCCCTGCTGAAACCAGCAGGGGGCCTACTATTTCACAACAGGTTCAAGTCAAGCCGCTTACGCAATACGCTGCTCGGTCCCGGCATCAAATAGAATCGCTCTGCCCATATCAACACGCAGCGATAAGCGCTCCCCTGCAACCACCGCGCATTTAGGCCCAACACGGGCGGTAACTTCCTGTTCGCCCAGGGGTAAACGCAGCAAGATATCCGCCCCGGTAGGTTCTACCACCGCCACACTGGCGCTCAGCAACGTTCCTTCGGCTTGGGACGTTAATCGCTCATCCTCTTCGCTGAAGTGCTCTGGGCGTAGACCAAGAATGACCGGCTGGTTAAGCCGCTCGGCCATATCTGCGGCGATGCGCTCCTCCGGCCAGGGTAGCACCAGCTCATCCTCACCTGGCGTAACAATGCGCAGTTGATATCCACCGTTATCGTCCTCCAGCGAGGCGCGAATGAAGTTCATCGACGGCGAGCCCATAAAGCCAGCCACAAACATATCCACCGGGTTGTTGTAGACCTCATCCGGCGAGCCGAGCTGCAGAATATGGCCATCGCGCATCACCGCAATGCAGTCGGCCAGGGTCATGGCTTCGACCTGATCGTGGGTGACGTAAACAATGGTGGTACCCAGGCGCTGGTGGAGCTTTTTAATCTCGGTGCGCATATCCACGCGCAGTTTGGCATCCAGGTTTGAGAGCGGCTCGTCAAACAGGTACACCTTTGGCTCCCGAGCCAGCGCACGCCCCATGGCCACGCGCTGACGCTGCCCGCCGGAGAGCTGTGCAGGTTTGCGTTCCAGCAGGTGAGTGATCTGCAGTAGGTCGGCTACCCGCTCCACCGCGGCTTCCCGCTCGGCTTTGGGTACCTTGCGCATCTCAAGCCCGAAGCTGATGTTCTGGCGTACGGTCATACTGGGGTAAAGCGCGTAGGACTGGAATACCATGGCGATATCCCGATCCGCAGGGGTGCGCCAGGTTACGTCTTCACCATCGATATAAATATTGCCGGACGTCACCGGTTCAAGCCCGGCAATGGCGTTCATCAGCGTGGACTTACCGCAGCCTGACGGCCCAACCAGAATCAAAAACTCGCCGGAATCGATGGAGATACTAACGTCTTTGAGCACCCGCTCGCTGCCGAACTCTTTACGCACGTTGTGGATTTCTAAAGCTGCCATAATGAAAATCCTATTCTAAAGCGACTGACAAACTCCATTCATCTGGGTTGGTCAGAAGCTGCCCTCCGCGGGGGCGCTGTGAACCCATCCCTGGGCGCTACTTTCGCCATCCCTGGCGAAAGACCCCCGCTACGGGCTGCTTCTGACCTTCTAGAAATGGTTGCCACTCACCTAGTTGTTATTAGCCTTTAACGGAACCGGCTGTCAGCCCGCGCACGAAGTATTTTCCCGCCAGCACGTACACCACCAGGGTGGGCAGCGCGGCAATCATTGCCGCCGCCATATCCACGTTGTATTCGCGCACGCCGGTGGAGGTATTCACCAGATTGTTTAGCGCCACGGTAACGGGCTGAGTGTTATGGGCTGAAAACGCCACGCCAAACAGGAAGTCGTTCCAGATTTGGGTGAACTGCCAAATCACTGAGACGACAATAATCGGAGCCGAAACCGGCAGTAGAATGCGCCAGAAGATGCGGAAAAAGCCCGCGCCATCCAACTTCGCCGCCGATACCAGCTCGTTGGGGATACCCACGTAGAAGTTGCGGAAAAACAGCGTGGTGAAAGCGATGCCAAATACCACGTGAACCAGGATCAACCCGGCGCGGGAGCTGGAGATACCCAGCCAGCCGAGGGTTTGCGCCATGGGCAACAGCACTACCTGGAAAGGAATAAAACAGCCAAACAGCATTAATGCGAAGACTAATTCAGAACCTTTGAAGCGCCATTTGGTTAGCGCATAGCCGTTAAGGGCACCGATAGTGGTTGAGATCAGCACCGCTGGAATCACAATCGCAAAGGAGTTCCAGAAGTAGCCGCCAACGCCATCGCAGCGCATGCCGGTACAGGCTTCACCCCAGGCTTTTGTCCACGGCGCGAAAGTGGGATTTTGCGGAAACGAGAGCAGCGACCCGGCGCTGATTTCGCTCAGTGGCTTCACCGAGGTCATCAGCATGACCACCAGCGGTAGAATATAGAACAGCGCGGCGAGTATCAGCACACCATAGAGCAGGCCACGGCCCAGCCGCGCAGCGGGCGTCTGACGACGAATCACATTAGCCATGCTTGCGGCTCCTTAATTCGGAGTAGAGATAAGGAATCAAAATCGCCAACACGCCGCCCAACATCAGCATGGCGCTGGCCGAGCCCAAACCTATCTGCGCCCGGGTAAAGGCGTGGGCATACATAAAGGTGGCGGGTAAATCGGTGGCGTAGCCAGGCCCGCCGCCGGTGAGGGCGACGACCAGGTCAAAGCTCTTAATCGCAATATGGGCCAAAATCATCACCGCACTAAACACGACCGGGCGTAGGCAGGGCATCACCACGCGCCAATAAATCCGCGGCAGGCTAGCGCCATCTAGTTGCGCTGCTTTGATAATGCTGTCGTCGATACCCCGCAACCCAGCTAAAAACAGCGCCATCACAAAGCCTGACGCCTGCCATACGGCGGCAATCACCAGGGTATAAATCGCCATATCGGGGTCAACAATCCAGTCAAAGCGAAACGACTCAAAGCCCCAACCTTGAACCATCGCCTGAATGCCCAGCTGCGGGTTGAGTAGCCACTTCCACACCACCCCGGTAACGATAAATGAAAGCGCCATGGGGTAAAGATAGATCGTGCGCAGCGCGCCCTCTTGGCGAATTTTCTGATCAAGCAGTATCGCCAGCAGCGAGCCAATCACCAGACAAATCACCACGAACAGCACCCCAAAAATCATCAGGTTGGTCGAGGCGACCCACCAGCGCTCATTGGCCATCAGGCGGGCGTACTGACCAAAGCCGACAAAGTCATAGCTGGGTAGCATGCGCGAGCTGGTTAGCGAGAGCACGAACGTCCACAGCATGAAGCCGTAAACAAAGAACAGCGAAATTGCCACCGACGGCGCCAGCACCAGGCGAGGCAGCCACGCCTGCAAACCACCGGGTGGCGTCGACCGCTTAGCGCCAGCCCCTAAAGGCGTCGCAGAGGTATTTTTCATGGGGAGGGAATCTCTCATGGAGAAGTATCCTTGCCAAGCAACGAAGGCGCCGCCGTTGCGGCGGCGCCTGAAGAACGCTAACGCTAGAAAAGCCTAGAAAGAGGCCGCTTCGGCAGCGCTCACCATACGTTCTGCCGCTTCTTCAGCAGGCATATCGGCGTCGTTGAAGTAGTTGGTAACCACATCAAAAATGGCACCCTGTATATCCGCACGTACGGCCATACCGTGAGCCATACTGGGCACTAGGCCACCCTCTTCAGCGGTACGCTGGAAATCAGCCAACGACTGCTGGGCACAGCTATCGAATTCGCTCATGTCCAGATCAGGCCGCGCAGGAATCGAGCCTTTGGCAAGGTTAAACGCTTCCTGGAAAGTAGGCTCAAGCACCAGACGGGCTAACGCTTGCTGCGCTTCGCGCTCCTCGTCGTCGGTGACCCGGAACATGGCCAGGCTATCGATATTGAAGGTGAACGCATCTTCGGTGCCCGGCGCTGCCGCACAGAGGTAATCTTCCCCGGCGGTCAATCCAGCCGCGGTGAACTCCCCTTTGGCCCAATCGCCCATGAGCTGAAACCCAGCCACTCCCTCAATCACCATGGCAGTAGCGACATTCCAGTCGCGCCCGGGCATGCCTTCATCCATCAGCTCGCGGGTACGCTTAAAGTTCTCAAGGGCATCGATCATTTGTTCGCCGCCCAGGGCTTCAGGGTCTAGCTCTACCAATGCCTGCTGATAAAACTCGCTACCCTGACCACCTAACAGCACGCTTTCGAAGACCGTCGCGTCCTGCCAGGATTGGCCGCCATGAGCCAGCGGTACGAAGCCCGCTGCTCGGATAGCCTCACCTGCCTCGAATAGCTCATCCAGCGTGGTAGGCATCTCAACCCCTGCTGCTTCAAGCACTTCCGGGTTGGCCCACAACCAGTTTACCCGGTGCACGTTGACGGGTACCGCCACGTATTGGCCGTCGTGACGCATGATATCGGCCACGACTTCCGGCAGCAGTTCATCCCAGCCTTCCGCATCGGCAACGCCGTTCAGGTCACCGAGCAAGCCAAGCTCACCCCACTCCTGAATTTCGGGGCCTTTGATTTGGGCGGCGGAGGGCGGGTTGCCCGACATGGCGCGAGATTTAAGCACCGTCATGGCGGTCTCACCGCCGCCGCCTGCCACGGCAAAGTCCTGCCAACCGTAGCCTTCAGCTTCCATTAACTCTTTAAGCACGTTGGCGGCGCGAGCTTCACCACCGGAAGTCCACCAGTGCAGCACTTCAACTTCATTCGCTTGAGCGGTGGTGGCTAGCGTGGCACCTGCCAGAGCAAGCGCGAGGGTCGTCTTCTTTAACGTCGACATGGAGTAACTCCTTATATTGTTATTGTCCTCTCGGACGTTCGACATCCAAGAGGTTACGCCAAGGTGAGCGTCAACGGGAGTTACCGAGTACTGCATAGTGTTGGGGTTTTATTACAAACCTGTAATAGTTTCCTGGCGGGGTAGCGAGAGAGTCACCGCCAGCCCTCCATCAGCATGGTTGGCGAGCGTGATATCGCCGCCATGGGCACGGGCAATGTGCCGAGCAATGCCCAACCCGAGGCCGCTACCACCAGTATGTCGGCTGCGTGAGGGTTCCAGGCGAACAAAGGGCGAAAACACCCGCCCCAACTGCTCTTCGGGTATACCTGGGCCGTGGTCACGAATACCCATGGTGACCGCATTACCGTGATCAACGAGTTCCACATCCGCCTGCTTGCCATAGAACACCGCGTTCTCAAGCAGGTTGGCCAGACAGCGCTTAAGCGCCAGCGGCTTGGCAATCAGAGTTGCAGTGGGGTGACCGCTTTTAATCTCGATAGTGACCTTACCGCCCTGAAGGCTAAGCTCTTCGGCCAGCTCTTCAAGTAGGTGCGTTAGATTAACGGGCTCGGGCTCCTCATGCAGATCTAAGCCTTTTACCGAGGCCAAGGCGCCTTTAACCAAGCTGTCCAGCTCATCCAGTGAGGCGCAAAAACGCTCGCGCTGATAGTCGTCATCGAGCATCTCGGCGCGCAGGCGCATGCGGGTTAAGGGGGTCTTTAAATCATGGGAAATCGCCGAAAACAGCCGTTCTCGCTCCTCAATCTGCTCGCGAATACGCCGCTGCATACGATTGAACGCCGCGGCGGTGGCGGCCACTTCTTTGGGGCCACTCTCCCGTAATGGTGGCATATCCAAGTCATCGCCCAACTGATTCGCTGCCCGTGAAAGCCGCGCCAATGGTCGGGTCACGCTGGTAATTCCTAACAGCGAAAGCGCCAGCACACTCAGCAGCACCAGCAACCCGACCAGCAAGCGCTCTTCAGAGAGCCAGCGATAACCGCTGAAAATATCCGGTACGCCCAGCAGCGTGGCGACATACAGCCAGGTGCCTGGGGCAAGCTCCAGCTGAACCACTAGAATCGGTGGCGAGAGCGGTTCCATCAGCAGGCTGTGCTGCCCCCAGCGGGGCGGCAGATCGTAAAGCAGTACCTCGTTATTGAGCACTCGCAGGTTTTCCGGGCGGGAGAACTCGACAATCACGTCGTCAATATTGAGCTGCTGGGTGAGCACCGAGCGCACATTGTTCACCACCACCTGTTTTTCCGGCCCCGAGCCGATATCGTCGATGGCCAGCCTGCGTTCGTTGACGCTAACAAAAAAGCGCGTGCCCCCCATATTACGCAGCTGATCCAGCACAATATGGCGGTAGTCAACGGGCAGTGAGCGGAAAAACTTCATGGTGGAGGCGATGCTAAACGCCATATTGGTGGACAGCTCATCAAGCTGTGCCAAGTGGCTGGAGCGCACCTGGGAAGTCCAGATCGCGTAGCTGGCCCCTTGGGCGACAAGCACTCCGGCGATCATAATGATCACAAAGCGCCCGCGCAGCGAAGCCGGCAGCCAGCGGGCCAGCCATCGACGAATGGTTGCCCACTCCACACGTCTCACGTTAATGCATCTACTTGGGCGGTTAACACATAGCCTGCCCCGCGCACCGTTCGAATCAGTTGAGAGTGCTGGGCATCTTCACCCAGCCGTTGGCGCAGGCGGCAAACGTGGACATCAATGGAGCGATCAAGCGGCGGCGCGTCCCGCCCACGGGTAAGCGCGTATAGATCATCCCGAGTGAGCACCTTCGCCGGATGCTCTAAAAACACCTGCAATAGCTGAAAATCAGCCCCTGAAAGAGCGGCGCGCTCGCCCTGCAGGTCAATCAACTCGCGGGTCATGCGGTCGAGTTGCCAATTACCAAAACTGACCCAGCGCACCTGCCCCGCAGGCAACTCTGGCGGAGCACAGCGGGTGCGTCGCAGTACCGCTTTGATGCGCGCCAGCAATTCGCGGGGATTAAACGGCTTGCCTAAGTAGTCATCAGCACCCAGCTCCAGACCCAGAATGCGGTCGGTCTCATCGGCACTGGCAGTAAGCATTATTATCGGCACATCGCTGTGCTTTCGAACGTCTCGGCAGATGGTAAAGCCGTCGTCACCAGGCAGCATTAAATCGACAATCAGCAAGTCGGGGGCGTGTTCAGCACGCAGAAGGTGCAACGCCTGCGCGCCGTCCGCTGTGAATACCCGATAGCCGTGGCGCCCCAGGTAGTCCGCGAGCAATTCACAAATTTCCGGGTCATCGTCGACCACAATCAAAGTAGCAGGGGTTGTCGTCATCGCAGCGGGTTCAGCCCTACGCTATTGTCGTTATTGGGCCTTGATGATGGTCGAGGGGCCAAGCAGTAGCAATAGCGATACGACCAAGGTTGCATTAGCGCTAATTGTTGATGAAAACCACGCGCTAGTTGGCGCTTAAAGCCCAAAGCGCTTTTTCAGCCACTGGGCAACGGCGGCCTCACCATGATGGCCAATACGCTCAGCGCTGGTGACACGATCAAATAGCGCAGGGTGAGCATTGGCCATTACCTGGGCCTCCCCTGCTAAATCGAGCATTTCGATATCGTTAAGATTATCGCCAAACGCTAGGCAATCTGCGGGCGTTAAGCCCAAGCGTTCCAGCAGTGATGACAGCGCCACGCCCTTATTGACCCCACCGGCCATGATCTCCAAAGAATCAATCGTGGAGTAAGTGATATGTAGCTCGTCGCCGTGGGCTTCTTGCGCCTGGGCTTCTAGCTGTTTTAGTGCATTTGGGTCGCCGAGATAGAGCACTTTGCCTACACCGTTAGTGTCCATTTGCGCGGGCGGCAAGACTTCATACCCAAACCCAGTGGAGGCGTGAAGTGATAATAAGTGCGGGGCCTCTGCATCTATATGCCAGCCGCTTTCGCTATAAAGGTTAAGCCGTACTTGAGGCGGACGCGGAAGACCTATTAGCGTCTTGGCATGTTCAGGCACAAGGTGATTAGCCGCCAGCAAAGCATCTTCCGGGTCGTGCACATAGGCACCGTTGGTGCTGATCAAGTGCGCGGGAATATCCAACTGATCACGAAACACCTTCATATCATGGTAGTGGCGCCCCGAGGCGAGCGCGACATGATGGCCTTGCTTCACCAATGCCCGCAGTACCTCTTTGGTGCTTTCGTGCAGGGCATGGTCGCTTCCTAATAGGGTTCCATCCAGATCAGAAACAATCAGGCGAGGTGTCATAGCGCGCTCCATGAGTATGAGCATTTAGCTTAACCGATTCCCTTGAACGCATGTAAGCCTTTGACGCGCCGTCACCGGGGTCAACTTCGCATAGCGACGATTGGCGCAGCCTGCGGGAATCCGTATAGTGGCACCCTAACTCTCGCCAACTGATCGAGCTCATGCTTCAGAACAACGCCATGCTTGCCCAGCTCAAGCAACAGATTCGTCAAACCACCCCCCGCGCTGAAGGGGTGATCAAAGCTACTGACAAAGGTTTCGGGTTTCTCGAAACCGACGACGGTGAGTCCTATTTCGTGCCGCCGCCCGCCATGAAGCAAGTGCTTCACGGTGACCGTGTAGAAGCGGTTATCCACGAGAACGGTGACAAAAAATCCGTTGAGCCTGAAAAGCTGATTGAAGCTGGGCTGGATCGGTTTGTTTCACGCGTGCAAAAGCGCGAAGGCCGCCTGTCCGTGGTACCCGACCATCCGTCGATTAAAAACGTTATCAAGGCACGGATTAAGAACAGCCTTGACGAAGACTCCTTTGCTGACGGTGACTGGGTCGTTGCCCGCTTGGTACGCCATCCGCTAAAAGCCGATGACCGCGCTTTCTTTGCCCAGATTGATGAGCTGGTCGCGAAAAGCGATGATCCGGCAGTGCCCTGGCGCGTCACACTTGCACGCCATGCGCTGGAGCAAGAGTGCCCCGATGCAGGCACCGACTGGCCGCTGATCGATGAAGGCTTGACTCGCGAAGATTTAACGTCCACGCACTTCTTCACCATTGATGGTGAGAAGACCCGCGATATGGATGATGCGCTGCATGTGGCTACTCGTGCGGAAGGCGGCTGGCGGTTGAGCGTAGCGATTGCCGACCCCACCGCTTATGTGGAAGAGGGCCATGCGGCTGATTTAGAAGCCCGCACTCGCGCCTTTACCGTTTACCTGCCCGGCCAAAACGTCACTATGCTGCCAGAGCAGCTAGCGGATGATCTCTGCTCGTTGTGGGAAGACAAGGAGCGCCCCGCGCTGGCCTGTACGCTGGATATTAATACTGACGGCAGCATGGGCGATTACCGCTTTTTTGCGGCGAACGTTAAATCTCACGCCAAGCTCGTTTACGACAACGTCTCCGACTGGATCGAAGGTCAAGGCGACTGGGCACCCGCGGATGAGATCGCCGAGCAGCTTACTGCGCTGCGTGATTTGACCGAAGCGCGTACCGCTTGGCGCAATGAACACGCGCTGGTGTTTAAAGACCGCCCCGACTACGTGTTTGATCTCGATCCCGCCGGTAACGTATTAGCGGTGCGCACCGAAGAGCGCCGCATTGCCAACCGTATGATCGAAGAATCGATGATTGTGGCCAACGCCTGCTGCGCGGACTTCCTGGCCCAGCATATCGGCCACGGTATCTTTAACGTGCACCGTGCATTCGAGCCCGAAAAAGCCGAAGCCGCCCAGGAGTTCCTGGCAGGTCAGGAGATCGTGGTTGAGCGCGAAGCGCTCACCGAGCTTGCCCGCTACACCGAGCTTAAGCGTGCGCTGGAAAGCCGCGATGACGCCTGGCTGGATGCGCGCCTGCGGCGCTTCCAGGGGTTTACCAGCATGTCGGCCCAGCCCGGCCCGCACTTTGGCCTGGGCCTAGCCGCCTACGCTACCTGGACGTCGCCAATTCGTAAGTATGGCGATATGGTCAACCACCGCCTGATCAAACGCGTGTTGAAAGGCGAACAGGCCCCCGCCGAAGCGACCCAGCAGCTCACCGAGCAACTGACGGAACGCCGCCGCCTGAACCGTATGGCCGAGCGCGACGTGAAAGACTGGCTCTACGTGCGTTACCTGACGCCCGCTGCGCAGAACCAGGATACGTTTGAGGCCGAAATCATGGCCATCAACCGTGGCGGCATGCGTGTTCGTCTGGTGGAAAACGGCGCAACGGCGTTTGTGCCCGCGCCCTTGATGCACAGTGACCGCAGCAAAGTGGTCATTGACGACAAAGAGGGGCGTATCCAGATCGAGGGTGAAGAGCGGTACAAACTTGGCGATCCGCTGCGTATAGTGCTCACTGAAGCGCGCGAAGAGACTCGCTCGCTAGTGGCAAAGCCTGCCAATTGACGGGTAGGTAATAGCTAGGCATTATTCAAAGGGGCAGCGATCACGCTGCCCCTTTTTTAGTGTGTTTGGTTGATATCTGGATTCGTTACTAGCTATTCGCAAGTAGTCAAAAAAGCGCTTCGTTTCGCTCACTGATTAAGGGCCAGCTAGCGTCTTTTTCAGACACCACCGTGGGGGGAATCGGCCACTCAATCGCGAGACGTTCATCGTTATAGCGCAAACCACTTTCAGCCTCGGGATGATAGGCAGCCGAGACCAGATAGCTGACTTCAACATCGTCGGTCAGCGTCTGAAAGGAGTGCGCAAAGCCTGGCGGTACATACAGCTGGTGCCGGTTCGCATCGGTTAATTCAAATAACTGATGGTGCAAGTAGGTTTCCGAATCTTTACGGATATCCACGATGACATCGACAATCGCGCCTCGAATGCAGCGCACCAGTTTGGCCTCGGCATGGGGCTGCCGCTGATAATGCAACCCCCTTAAGGTGCCTCGTTGAGCAGAAAAGGAGGTATTCTGCTGCACGAAGTCACTCAGCAGGCCATGGCGCTCAAACTCTGCACGGCACATGGTACGAGCAAAAAAACCGCGTTCATCACCACGTGGCTCAAGCTCTATCAGGCGGGCATCCTTGAGGTTCGTTTGATGAAAATGCATCTCTTACTCCGTGAACGTAGTAGCGACACCAGACGTCAATTCCAGGGCAAACATGGCTTCCTGTTCAGAATATAGGCGGTCGATCAGCCGCCTGGACGGTATACGCACATCATCAAAGGTCAGCGCTGCATCCTTTTCCACATGGCCCACCACCTGGCAGCCCAGCGCTAGCCCGATAGGTAACAGCCGATCCCTGCGTATCACCTCGATGTTTTCCGCTACCCCATAGACTTCGAAGCCACCGAATTCTTCAATTGTATCGCCCTCCCGCAAAGCTTTTTTGGCTATGGCGATGACGCCCACCCTGGGGCCCTCTATGGGGGATAACACGGGATCACGGAACAGCACGGCGCGGGCAACGGACGTGGGTACTTCGAAATGGCACAGATGGTAAGGTGTTGTGAAACAGTAATAAGGCCCCTCGCCCAGCTTGTAGAGTTCGAGATAGTGGCGCTGACGGGGGCTGTCGGTCGTCCCCAGCACAAATACGCCCGGCCCCGGCCGTGCCCCAACAACATAATCAACCAGCCCCGGCCCCTTCGGGTTCAGGTAGGGCTCAAACGCCGATACCGTCTGCTCGATGGGCACTAAGGGCCCACCGGCTACACCACCAGAGAAATCAGGGCCAAGCATACCGCGCTGAGCCACTTGCATGCCGGTGCCATTGGCGACGATCGCCTGTTCGAACGATATCTTGGTGCCATCAGCAAAAGAGGCCACCATTGCCGGCTTTTGCCCCCAGCGTTTGGCAAAACTTTCCTGGGTAGCAGGGTTACGATATGGGTCATGCAAGCCTTTAATGTTGCCACACAGCACCGGCTTAATACCTAGCCCGGCGACAAACCGATAGAGATTCATCTGCACACCAGGCTGGTCGCCATCGGCAAAGCTGTAGACAACCCCTGCCGCATCGGCTTTCACTTTCAAGATGGGGCCGATCGTACCGTCGAGTTCCGCGTTCATTTGAATGACGTCTTTACCACTTTCCAGCGCCGCCAGGACGGCATGCGCCGCGAACTCCAACGAGCCAGTGACTTCAATAATTGCATCCAATCCCTCTGCGCGCGCCAGTGCCACGGCATCCTCGGTGACTGCCGGTCGCCCAGCCGCGATCGCCGCTTCAAGTTCCTGCTGAGTCTCACAGCCGACTGGCTCAATCCCGGTTTGCTGGAAGACCTTGATCGCTGCATCCAAATGACGATTGGCAATAGCACAAAGGCGCATCCCAGGCGTAGCGGTCATAATCTGCAGACCGATACCGCCCGCTTGGAACCCCGCCCCGACCATCCCCACTCGAATGGGATTACCCTGCGCCTCTCGTTGGGCAAGCGCTGTATCAACAATAATCATTGATGGTTCATTCCTTCCAGAGCTTCCAGGGGGCACCTTCTGCCCAGGCGGTCTCAAGCACCATTCTGTCTCTCAGCGTATCCATGCTTTGCCAGTAACCGTTATGATGGAAGTAGCCCAATTTCCCCATCTCAATCATCCGGTTCATGGGCTCGTTTTCCCATACGGTCTGGCTATCGTCGATCGTCTCGAACACTTCTGGATTACAGACGAAGAAGCCGCCATTGATCAGCCCTCCATCTATTTCGCCCTTTTCACGAAAGCCTTCTACCTGGCTATTGCCCTCTTTCAAACGTAGCGCACCGTAGCGGCCCGGCTGCGTTACTGCCGTCAGGGTGCACCAATTTTTCGAAGCCAGATGTGAATCGATCAAGGCATTAATATTCAGATCACTCAACCCATCGCCATAAGTCAAACAGAAAGGTTCATCTGCCAGCAGAGGCATGGCCTTTTTGAGACGCCCTCCTGTCATGGCATCAGCGCCTGTATCCAACACGGTGATTTTCCAGTCATCATTGACGCTCTGAAGCCAGTCAACGTTACCTGTCTTCAGGTCAATAGTGTAATCGGTTCGATTGCCGCGATAATTGAGAAAATAGTCGCGAATGTGCTCCACCTTATAGCCACCCAGGACAATAAATTCTTTTAAGCCATGGTGGGCGTACATCTTCATGATATGCCAAAGGATCGGCCGACCACCCACTTCCACCATGGGCTTGGGGCGAATCGCTGTTTCTTCACTTAAGCGGGTTCCAAACCCTCCCGCGAAAATTGCGACTTTCATAGTCTAGCCTCCGTTTCAGGCCTCAAGGTTTACGTGGGTAGCAGCAGGCAAAGTACCCGGGGTGTTGGCATCACAAATTCGCCAGCGCAGGTTTTCAGATAGGCGTCCTGCAGTGATATGCCCCTGTAGAGCATGCAAACGCATATAGCGTGAGGCTCGGAACTGGGCATCAGAAAATTCCATACTTGTGAGCCCATTGATCAACCCCATGATCGAATCCAGAAGCGTCGTTTGCGGTTGGTGTTCGGGGGCCAATTTGGCAAACAGGTTGAAATCCACTTGGTAGGAACGGCTGTCCGCCGGGGCTTGGGTATTGATACTCAGCGTGGTGCCGGGAACGGCCTTGGCCACTGCAGTGGCTAAATCTCGTACTTGATGATTACGTTCGTTCGATCCGGTATTGATATTGAGTATGCGCCCGCCGTTTTCAGGCTTGCGCTGTACTGCCCAGTCGATAGCTCTGGCCATATCTGAGACGTCGATCAAGGGTCGCCAGGGAGACCCATCGCTAAGTACGGTAATATGTTGCTGACTTAAGGCACAGGCAACGAAATCATTGAGCACCAGATCCAGCCGTAAACGCTCTGACATCCCGCAGGCAGTCGCAAAGCGTAAACAGGTAATCACCATGTCGCCCTCAATGCTGGCTAAAGCTTCTTCAGCTGCTATTTTCGAGCAGGCATAGGCGGTAACGGGAGCCACAGGATCTAACTCACTGCGCGGAGCCCCTAAAGCGACGCCATAAATGCTGCAGCTTGAGGCAAAAACGAAGTTCTCTACCCCCGCCTGAGCCGCTGCCTTGGCAATATCAACCGTCGCCTGCTGATTAACCTCAGCGGTCACTGCGGCAAAGCGGTCTCCCATGGGGTCATTGGAAATCGCCGCCAGCTGAACCACCGCCGTATAACCTTTAAAGAAGTCAGTCGGAATATCTCGTACATCCCCCATAAACTGCTGAGCGAGATAACGCTCAGGAAGTAGTTCGGCGCCCGTTAAGCAGTGTGCGAAGTAGGCAGCGTCGTACCCATGAAGAGTGGCAGATGGGTGACGTAAGGCTAACTCTCGCACCACAACGGAGCCAACATACCCCATATTCCCTATGACCAAGATTTTCAAAATACTACCTCGCCATTATTGTCAATTAACCAAGTTTCCCTATGTTCTTATTTTCAAGCTTATTTAATCTTTATTTTTTCATACCTACTTGCACTGCACATTACTGGCTAAAAAATAGTGAGTTTTTCTTATGTAGGCCGTATCCAGCAGGTAAAACAAAAATTCTTTAAATAAATAAATTATTGCTACTATCAAATTCGATATAACTTAAGGCAGGCCCAACGAATCTTTTAACTCTGTTTTGATAAGTAAAAAAGCAAGATTCTCAAAGTAACGACACCAAGCTCAAACATTAGCTTTTAAAGCGAATTAAATAATTTACGCATTATAATTAAAATTATCCTTTTGATAATTGACCTAATAAAAAGCCACAACTCTTTCAATTACACCGTGAAACATAAAAATTACCAAAAGTTACATTATCAAAATAAGAGACACAGCTTTTACTGTCAAGGATAGGGGCGGGTTAAAAATCTAGTCTGCAGTACTATTTTTTTCATCCAATAAAGCAAAAAAAGGAGTACCTGTTTAGATACTCCTGCTTTTTCATCTATATGCATGACATGAATTTTGCCAACAGCCTAATGACAGTCTCAAATCGAAGAACGCTCGATTTATGAGGATTTACTTCACCTGCAGCTCATCGAACACTTTCAGGAGCCTAGGCGTTTATGCCAACAGCATTTATTCTCAGCGATCGCAGCAGAGTGGTAATTAATGACGCAGAGGGGTTATCCGGACCGAAGACGAATAGCGTTAAAAATTGGCCGGTCTGCTGCGCGTAGTGTTCAACGAAGTTCGCAGAGAGATTCGCTTCCTGATGGCACAGCCTAATGAATAAACTCTAGTAGACCATAAACAGCAGCGGCACTCTTAAGGCGCCGCTGCTGTTATCAGCTTTTTAGAACTCCGTTTGTCTTGAAGCCAAAGGTAAGCCCTTTGCCGGATTGTACACTGATGCCTTTTTCACGACAGCTTCATCTATTTGAAAGGCAGCTACCAGCTCGCGCAGGCGCCCAGCCTGATCTTCCAAGGAAAATGCTGCATTAGTCGATTGCTGAACCAGTGTGCTGTTTTGCTGAGTGGTAGAATCCATTTCAGTAATAGCAGTATTGATCTGCTCAATACCACTACTTTGCTCCCGAGTGGCAGAGGATACCTCGACCATCAACATAGCTAAGCGCTGGATCACTGCTTCCGTCTCACCAATGGTCGCAGCGCCTCGCTCCGCTTGGTCAGAACATAGCTTTATTTTGCTACGCGTATCGTCGAGCATGGTGCGTATTTCACCTGCTGAAGCGGCACTGCGGCTTGCGAGCGCACGAACTTCTGTAGCGACCACTGCAAACCCACGGCCTTTATCACCAGCACGCGCCGCTTCAACGGAGGCGTTTAAAGCTAGGATATTGGTTTGAAATGCAATCGTATCGATGGCCTCAACGATCTTATCCATGCTTAGCGATGCGGCTGTTACTTCGCGCATTAACTCTACGCTACGGGAGACTTCTTGACCGCCACTTTGCATCTGTTGTGAAGCATTATGGGCCAGCGCATCAGCCTCTTTGGTTGAATCGCTATTCTGACGAACCGTTGCCGTCATCTCCTCCATACTAGAAGCCGTTTCCTGCAAGGCAGCTGCCTGCTGCTCAGTGCGAGCGGCGAGCTCCTGCCCACCTTGGGCAATCTCATTGGCTCCGTTCAAGACATTCTCGCTGGAGTCACGTAGTGATGCGACCAGAGTAGTGAGCGCTTTACTCATTTCGGCCATGGAGGTTAATAACTGAGCCGTTTCATCACGTCCTGTGGTTACGATATCGTGTCGCAAATCTCCTTCCGCAACGCGCTTTGCAACCTCAACCGCTCTCCGCAAAGGCAATACAATGCTACGCGTAATAGCAATTGCCAGCGCCAACGCCATCAACAACGCCCCCCCCGCGAAAATACAAAGCTGCCAAATAGCCAAACGATACTCGGCATTTATCGCCTCATTAGCCGTCTTGACCCCTTCAACAGCCACTAGGCTAATTTCATCAGCCAACTCCTCAAGCTGGTAGATACTCTCTTTATGCTCACCGAAAGCCAGATTGGCTTGAGAGGTTTCGGTAATACTGCCTAATTCAATTTTGCGATAGACTGACAGAAAACCCTCTTCATACTCCTGGAGGGCGCTTCCTGCCTGTTGGTACAAAGCATTGAGGCTATCTTTATCGGCAATTTGGCTACCCGCCTGGAAGGCGGCCTGTATTTCTTCGATGGTCGCCGCCCAACTTTGCTGGTAAGCCGCTACCCGATCGCTACTGTCGATATTGATGAAGATATCTTTTTCAAAACGCCGCGCTTGCAATGCCAGACGCTGAATTTCTGCGGCATTGCTTGCGAGTGCTACCTCCGTGTCCAAGGTTTTTTGGGCAGTATCTTTGGTGAAGGTGATGCCCATAATTCCCGCTATTAAAGTACCCAAAAGAAATAGCGAGACCAAGCCAAAAGCCAGTGCGAGCCGTGTACCGATCTTGAATCGTGAAAGCATGGAAACTACCTAATTAGTAAGAGAGGTAGGTTTGTCGGCATATAAAATATAAACTTTAGCTCTATGCATATAACAACTATTAATAACACGAATAATGTATTAACTTGCGTTAGCAATAGTGATGGCAAGGCCTCGCGGTATAGCTTCTTTACGAGCAAAACACTCCGTATGCTCTCGTTTACTACCGCTACGCAACAGCTTGACGGTGTTGTAAGAAGAAACGCAGCATTTCCTTGGTGGCATCGGGGCCTTTCGGGTCGGTATAGCTTCCTTTAGTGCTGCCTCCCGACCAGGCGTGGCCCGCCCCGTGTACCTGCCACAGCTCCAGGTGCGGCTCGCCCTTGGCATTGTGGTAAGTGGTACAGGTGTAGCCGTGACCATTGGCTACCTTCCCCTTCTCTACCGTCGCCCCTGCTTGACGCGATGTGCTGTACTGGGCAGCCACGCGATCCGCGTTGCTGGGATGTACGGTGGTGTCGCGGTCGCCATGAAAGATAATGGCTGGCACATCCGACGCCCACGCAGCTCCTTTTGTTTTGTTACCGCCACCCAGGGGCCCTGTGCCTCCCTGCATGGTCCCCAGGGCCTCGGGTAGACTCTTGGCCACGCCGTGGGGCAGCCCAGAGTGCACGCCTACCGCCGCAAAGAGATCGGGGTAGGTCATCGCCAGAGTGGTCGCCATGGCGGCGCCTGCCGAGAGCCCTGCCACATAGACACGGGTGGTATCGAGCTCATAGTTGTCAATGATCTGGCGAGTCATGCCCGCCAAAATCTCTGGTTCACCGCCCTCACGCTGCTGGTCTTCGGCCTTGAACCAGTTCCAGCACTTGGAGTTGTTGGCGGTCATCGGCTGGGCCGGATAGAGCACACAACACAGCTGCTCTTCGGCCAGCCGGTTCATCTCGGTTCCAGCAGCGAAGTCATCCGGATTCTGCGTGCAGCCATGCAGCATAACCACTAGCGGCAGCGCTTGTCCGTGATAGCCGCTGGGGATATACAGCTTGTAATCACGCCTGCCTACGCGGTTGCTGAAACTACCGGTCGTGAAGGTGCCCGTGTTCGTTTGACGAGTGTGACCGATATCAGGAGATAGGGCCTCTGACGCTGGCTTAGTTACCGTGTCTTTTTTATCGCTAACCTGCCAGGTTCCATCGAAGGTATTACCACCTCGGTAAGCGTTATCCGGCGTTTTCTCACGCCACTCTTCGGGCGCGCCACCCTGGAGGAGGGCCATGGCCTCATGCAGTTTCCCCGCACAGGTGAGTCGCGTTGCTTCTTCCATTCGCTTCGACATAGCGGTGTCGATCATGATCAATGTCCCTATTGAGTGATTCAGTGGATTCGATCTGCCAGGGCGGCCTTGACCGCTTTGCTGGCGTGTAGTGCGCCCAGTACGACCACCGACTCGATGGTGGCAAGAGCTAACTCCGGCGTAACGTCATCGGCAATGCTGGCCATGCCCAGAACCTGAATCTGCAATTTCTCCCCTGCCAACTGTAGGGCCTCCAGATCCGTGCGACTGTAGTGCTCAAGCCCGAGCACAAACGACTTGCGGGTAACGGTCTCTCTAACGACCTCGGCATGGGTCACCAACTGATTGCGGATAGCGGTGCGTATCAGATCAGTTCGGTTGGAATAGAAGCCTTCCTGAACCAGCAGGTCGATCTGCCCCAGGTCAACGACCCCCAGGTTAATGGTGATCTTCTCGCTGGAGTCGCCGCTCTTGCGGCGCAGTTCGTGCACGCTCATGTGTCGTTCCTCGTTGCGCTTGGTCACCGGACACCTTTCGATGGGGCTAAAACAACTACCCAACATCCAGAAGGCATCTTTTTGGAATCCATACACCATCCATATGGATGTCATACTAGTCCAGCTTGACCAAGAGTCAACCAATAAACAGACGAACACGACTCACTAGCTTGTGATCAGCGAAAGGGCTGGAAGGGAGGGATTAGCAGGAAATAACAGCCTTGGCTCAACTGTCGCTGAACTGACTTATTTCTCCTTTATGGTGAAACGATGACAATCTTTGTGGTTGGAGGTTAGCTTGCACATTGCCGATGTGACGATGTTCCATGCACCCGCCAGCGGCGGTGTACGTACCTATTTGCAGGCCAAACACCGTGTTTTCTCGCGTATTCCACAGCTGCGTACCAGTCTGCTGGTGCCGGGGGCGGAGCGGGATAGTCTTGGCGATCACCACACGCTACCGGCGTTACACCTTCCTTTGGGGCAAGGCTATCGCTTTCCGCTACGCGGCTCTCCGTGGCGTGATGTACTGATTGATCTGAAGCCCGATCTGATAGAGGCTGGCGACCCCTATGTAACGGCCTGGGCTGCGCTCGATGCGGGACAACGTCTCGGCGTGCCTGTGGTGGGCTTTTATCACTCTGATCTTCCTCGCTTAATGGGTGATCGCTTTGGGTGCTACGTTGAAAAACGCTTAACCCGCTATGTTACGACGCTTTATAGCCAATTTGATAGCGTGCTGGCACCCTGCAACGCGATGGCGAATCGACTGAATGACTGGGGCGTCGATAACGTTCGGGTTCAGCCATTGGGCGTCGATTTGGCGCAATTTAATCCCCAGCAGTGTGACCCGGCCTTCCGACAGACCATGGGCATACCCAGCGATAAAAAGCTGCTGATCTTTGTGGGCCGCAATTCCCGCGAGAAAAATATAGATGTGCTACTGGCGACGATGCGTCAGCTAGGTAGCGATTACCATTTACTGCTGATGGGCCCCGGCATGCCACATCACGTACCTAGTAATGTCACCATCGTGGATCGCTGCTGTGGCGCCCACGAGGTCGCGAAGGCACTGGCCAGTAGCGATGCTCTGTTACATGCGGGCACCCGCGAAACCTTCGGCTTAATTGCTCAGGAAGCGATGGCAAGCGGCATTCCAGTAATAGCAGCGAACGCAGGGGCGCTGGCAGAAAACGTGCTGCTGGGGGCGGGTATTTTATGCAAACCGCTCGACCCCGTTGCCATGGCGGAGGCGTGTGTGGCACTGTTCAGTAATGATGTCGCCGCCAGTGGGCGCTATGCGCGCCGCCATGTAGAGCGCCATTTCAACTGGGATGGTGTCATGCATTCCCTGCTGGAGCACTATCAGCAGCTTTGCCACGGCAGCCAACCGTATGCACTCCACCAACACCACTAGTCGCCGTCAGCTACTGAAGTGGCGACCCATCCATGGTGTGATGATTGCCTTAGCGCTGATTGCACCGTTAGTGCTCACCGCTTGGCTGGGTGGCGCTGAAGCACTGCAGCGCGTCAAACACTTCCCACTTGGGCTGCTGTTATTGATGCTGGTGATGGCCTTTCTGTGCTGGAACCTGAATGCAACAAGGCTACGTTTGATGCTGGGGGGCCGTGCGGGCAGGCTTGGTCAGCGCGGCGCCCTGGGTATCGAACTGGCGTCCAAGTTTGCCCTGTGCGCCACCCCAGGCGGCAGCGGTGGCCCAGCAACCCTGTTGTTGTTGCTTGCACGGCGCGGTTTTCCGCCTGCCAAGGGCGCGGCGGTGTTCCTGATTGATCAAGGCTGCGACTTACTTTTCTTCCTGGCCATGCTGAGCGGTCTGGTGCTCTTTTCAATGCTAAGCGACACCCAATGGCCACATCAATCGCTCGTACAGTGGGCACTGGTAGGATTAGCGTTCATGACAGCGCTGGTGATTGTCGTAATGCGTTATCTACCCAGCCTATTGCGCTCACCCGGCGTGAACACGCCATGGCCAAGCCGATATCAGCGACGCTGGCTCGTACGGCGCCTCTTGCGCTGTCGGTATGCATTAAAGGTCACCCTTAAGCTCCCGCGCAGTATACTGATCGCCATGCTAGCGCTGACGACGGCGCACTGGCTCATGCGCTACAGCTTGCTCTATTTGGCAGTACTGGGAGTAGGTGGCCATGCGGACTGGATGTGGACATTCTTGACCCAGATGCTGGCGATGGCAGCCAGCCAATTTAGTTTTCTGCCCGGCGGCGCGGGCGCTGCGGAGGTGGGCGTAGGAAGCCTGTTGTTGCCGTTGATGGAGCGCGAGCAGGCCGCAGCAGCGGTTCTGGTGTGGCGGTTGGTCAGCTATCATCTATATTTGGCGGCAGGCGCGCCGTTCTTTGTACTGTATAGCTATCGCATACTGCGTCGTTCTGCGGCGTGATCGCAGATGTAATGGCACAAGGGCAGAAACCAGAAACAGTAAGGGCGCCCCGAGGGGCGCCCTTATAGCGTGCAGCTAAACGTCAATGGCTTACCAGCCAGTCACTTCTTTCAGCGCATCACCGATTTCAGCCAAAGAGCGCACGGTTTTAACACCGGCGTCTTCTAGTGCAGCAAACTTCTCGTCAGCGGTGCCTTTACCGCCAGAGATGATCGCGCCCGCGTGGCCCATACGCTTACCAGGAGGTGCAGTGACACCGGCAATGTAGGAAACCACGGGCTTGGAAACGTTGGCTTTGATATAAGCCGCCGCTTCTTCTTCAGCCGTGCCACCGATTTCGCCGATCATGACGATAGCTTCGGTTTTCGGGTCTTTCTCGAACATCTCAAGGATGTCGATGAAGTTAGAGCCTGGAATCGGGTCGCCGCCAATGCCTACACAGGTAGACTGACCAAAACCGTGATCAGTGGTCTGCTTAACGGCTTCATAGGTCAATGTACCAGAGCGCGATACGATACCGACACGGCCCGGCTGGTGAATGTGGCCCGGCATGATGCCGATTTTGCATTCGCCTGGGGTGATAACACCTGGGCAGTTGGGGCCAATCAGACGTACGCCCAGCTCGTCGCACTTCACTTTCGCTTCGAGCATATCCAGCGTGGCGATGCCTTCGGTGATGCACACAATCAGCTTGATACCGGCGTTCGCCGCTTCAAGGATCGAATCTTTACAGAACGGCGCAGGTACGTAGATAACGCTGGCTTCCGCACCGGTTTTCGCTACCGCTTCTTTCACGGTATTGAAAACGGGCAGACCGAGGTGCTCTTGGCCGCCTTTACCCGGCGTAACACCACCGACCATTTGCGTACCGTAGGCAATCGCCTGCTCGGAGTGGAACGTGCCTTGGCCACCGGTAAAGCCCTGGCAGATGACCTTGGTGTTCTTATCGATCAGGATGCTCATTACTTGCCCTCCGCCGCTTTAACGACCTGCTGAGCCGCGTCGGTCAGACTGGTAGCCGCGATGATGTTCAAACCGCTCGATGCTAGTTTTTCAGCACCCAGCTCGGCGTTGTTACCTTCCAGACGTACGACAACCGGTACGTTGACACCCACTTGCTCAACGGCACCGATAATGCCTTCAGCAATCATGTCGCAACGTACGATACCGCCGAAAATGTTAACCAGAACGGCTTTAACATTGTCGTCAGAGAGGATGATTTTGAACGCTTCTGCCACGCGCTCCTTGGTGGCACCACCGCCAACGTCCAAGAAGTTAGCGGGCTTGCCGCCGCTCAGGTTGACGATGTCCATGGTGCCCATGGCCAAACCTGCGCCATTAACCATGCAGCCGATGTTGCCATCAAGCGCGACATAGTTAAGTTCCCACTTCGCCGCATCGGCTTCACGCTGATCTTCTTGCGAAGGGTCACGCATGGCCTGCAGATCAGGGTGACGGTATAGGGCATTGCTATCCAGACCCAGTTTGGCGTCGAGGCAGTGCAGATTACCCTCTTCAGTGACGACCAGCGGGTTAATTTCCAACAGCGCCAGGTCTTTGTCGTGGAACAACTGAGACAGACCCAGGAAAATCTTGGTGAACTGCTTGATCTGGTCGCCCTTTAGGCCCAGCGCAAAGGCTAGTTCACGCGCTTGGTACGGCTGTGCGCCGACCAGCGGATCGATTTCGGCTTTGAGAATCTTTTCCGGCGTCTCTTCTGCAACCGTCTCGATCTCAACACCACCTTCGGTAGAGGCCATAAAGACCACACGACGGGTAGTACGGTCAACCACGGCACCGAGATACAGCTCATCGGCGATGTCAGTACAGGTCTCAACCAAAATCTTGGCAACCGGCTGACCTTTTTCGTCAGTCTGGAAGGTTACCAGATTTTTACCCAGCCACTGCTCAGCAAATGCTTTGGCTTCAGCCGGGTCTTTAATCAGCTTAACGCCACCCGCTTTACCACGGCCACCGGCGTGAACCTGGGCTTTAACCACCCACATGTCACCACCGATTTTTTTGCAAGCCTCTTCCGCTTCTTCGGGCGTGTCGACTGCAAAGCCTTTAGACACTGGTAGACCATAGTCGGCAAACAGCTGTTTACCTTGATACTCGTGAAGATTCATCGATTCATGCCATTGGTTGCATGTGACTCGAACGATGACCCGTATTCTTTTAAGAGCAGCCTTGCAAGAGCGGTCTTAAAAGAACGGGTCATCCCCGTTCTTTCGATCTTTGTGGATTAAGACAAAGCCGAAAGTTTGCGCCACCCTTAGAAGGTGGCGCTTCGTTGTTGCTTACTGAATTACTTACGCTTCTTGCGATTGGCCATATGAATCGCGTGGCCATCTACCGCAAGCGCTGCTTCGTGGACAGCTTCCGACATGGTCGGGTGTGCGTAGCAGGTTAACGCCAGGTCTTCGGCGCTAGAACCGAATTCCATGGCAATCACGCCTTGGGCAATCATCTCGCCAGCGTGTTGACCCACGATGTGCATACCGAGAATACGGTCAGTTTCCGCATCGGCGATAATTTTGGCACTACCTTCGGTGGCGTTATTAGCCATCGCGCGGCCACTTGCCGCGAAGGGGAAGGTGCCGGTTTTGACTTCGATGCCTTTCGCTTTGGCGTCTTGTTCAGTCATACCGACCCACGCGACTTCCGGATAGGTATAAATGACGCTAGGGATCGTATCGTAGTTCATCTCGGCCTTATGGCCAGCGATGATATCTGCCACCATGATGCCCTCTTCAGACGCTTTGTGCGCCAGCATCGGGCCGCGTACACAGTCACCGATAGCGTAAACGCCCGGGACGTTGGTACGGCACTGGTCGTCGACAAAGATAAAGCCGCGTTCATCCAGCTCAATGCTGACACCGTCGGCGATGACGCCTTTGGTGTAGGGACGACGACCAACACAGACGATGAGCTTATCAAAGGTCATCTCTTGTTCGCCGTTGGCATCGCTGTACTTCACAACGACTTCTTCGCCTTTGACTTCAGAACCGGTGACGCGAGCGCCCAGTTTGATATCCAGTCCCTGCTTCTTGAGCAGCTTCTGCGTCTCTTTGGCGACTGTGGCGTCTACCATCGGCAGAAAGCCGTCCATTGCTTCAAGCACGGTGACTTCTGAGCCCAGACGGTTCCATACGCTGCCCAGCTCAAGACCGATGATGCCGGCACCAATCACGCCCAAACGCTTGGGTGTTTCGGTGAATTCCAGCGCGCCGGTAGAGTCGACAATCAAGCCTTCGGTCAACGGGGTCGGCGGAATTTCCACCGGTACTGAGCCCGCAGCGATAACGATGTTATCGGCATCATAGGTGGTGGTATTGCCGTCGTTGTCAGTGACCTCAACCTGCTTGCCAGACACCACTTTACCGGTACCTTCGATCGCAGTAACGCCATTGGCCTTAAACAAGCCAGAGATGCCGCCGGTCAAGTTCTTAACGATCTTGTCCTTGCGCGCCATCATCTTGGTAACGTCCATGGAGACGTCGCTGGCCTGAATGCCCATATCGTCGAAATCGTGCTTGGCTTCAACGAACTTATGGGATGCTTCAAGCAGCGCTTTAGACGGAATACAGCCCACGTTCAAGCAGGTGCCACCGTGGACAACATTGCCTTCTTTACCGATCCATTTTTCAATACAGGCCGCTTTTAGGCCCATTTGTGCAGCGCGAATGGCGGCGACGTAACCGCCAGGGCCGGCACCGATAACGATCACATCAAACTTATCAGCCATGTTGGCTCCTTTAGCTTGCTGGCCTCCCCCCATTTTAACTCGAACCGGGCGGGAGGCTGTGTGCGATTGCAGATATATCCTAGTTAAGCATCAGCGTACTGAATCAATATGACGCTTACGTTTTTTTAGATATCTAGCAGCAGACGTGCCGGGTCTTCCAGCAATTCTTTTAGAGTGACCAAGAATTGAACGGCGTCTTTGCCGTCGATCATACGGTGGTCGTAAGAGAGCGCCAGATACATCATCGGGCGAATCTCGACCTTGCCGTTGATGGCCATCGGACGATCCTGGATTTTGTGCATGCCCAGAATGGCAGTTTGCGGCGGGTTGATAATTGGGGTCGACATCAACGAGCCAAAGGTACCGCCGTTGGTGATGGTAAAGGTGCCACCGATCATGTCGTCCATGCCCAACTTGCCGTCACGACCACGCTTGCCGAAATCGACAATCTTGCGCTCGACGTCAGCAATTTTCATGCTGTCGGTGTCACGCAGTACCGGTACGACCAAACCACGGTCGGTGGATACAGCAACGCCGATATCCTGGTAACCGTGATAAACGATGTCGGTGCCGTCGATAGAGGCGTTCACATCCGGATAACGCTTGAGCGCTTCTGAAGCCGCTTTTACAAAGAAGCCCATAAAGCCCAGCTTGATATCGTGAGCTTTTAAGAACGTCTCTTTGTACTGCGCACGTAGGGCCATGATCTCGGTCATGTCCACTTCGTTGTAGGTAGTCAGCATCGCCGCGGTTTGCTGCGCCTGAACCAAGCGCTTGGCGATGGTCTGACGCAGACGACTCATCGGTACGCGCTTCTCGATGCGCTCACCCTCGGCAGCCGGTGCAGCGGCAGCTTTCGCTGGTGCAGACGATTTTGCTGTTTTCTTGGCAGAACCGTCTTTGACCGCTTTCTGAACGTCTTCTTTCAAGATACGGCCACCTTTACCGGTGCCCTCAATCTTGGCAACGTCCAGGTCGTGCTCGGCAACCATTTTACGTGCGGCTGGAGCGAGGATTTTGTCACCTACTTTCTCGTCGGCGCCATCGTCATCGCTGCTATCTGCTTTAGCGGACGCTGAATCACCACCGCTTTCGCTACCACTGTCACCACCCGCCCCTTCGGTGAAGGTCGCGAGAATCGCTTCAGATTCAACTTGGCTACCCTCTTCGGCTTTAATTTCAGCCAGGGCGCCATCGGCCGGAGCGACCACTTCCAGCACAACCTTATCGGTTTCGATGTCGGCCAGCACGTCATCGCGCTTCACCGCTTCACCGACTTTTTTGTGCCAAGTTGCCACGGTGCCTTCCTGGATTGACTCAGGGAAGCTGGGGGCTTTTACGTCGTGTTGCTTGCCGCCACCGCTGGCTTGTTTCTCTTTTTTCTTACCTTCGGATTTCTCTTCGGATTTCTCTTCAGACTTTTTAGCGCTGTCATCGCCAGAAGGTTTCTCTTCTTTTTTGCTGTCAGACGCGCTGCCTTCGCCGATTTTGCCCAGCACCTGTTCTGACTCAACCGTATCGCCCTCTTCGGCCATTACGTCGGTCAGGGTACCCGCTTCCGGTGCGACGACTTCCAGCACCACTTTGTCGGTTTCGATCTCAACAATCAGCTCGTCACGCTCAACGCTGTCACCCGGCTTTTTATGCCACGCCGCCACTGTGCCTTCGGCAACGGATTCCGGAAAGGTTGGCGCTTTGATCTCAGTAGCCATGTCGTTTCCCTTATATGTTCTCTAAATCCGGTGGTCGCTTATAAATTAAAAGCGTCTTCCACCAGCTGGCGCTGCTGTTCAGTGTGGACGGACATATAACCAGCTGCTGGAGCAGCAGAGGCAGGACGTCCCGCAAATTTCAACTCGCGACCAAGGCCATCTTTCAGCATATCGGCCACTGCACGCATATTGTGCTGGCTGGAGTACCAAGCGCCCTGATTAAGCGGCTCTTCCTGGCACCACACAATGTCTTCTACGTTGGTATAGTCTTGCAGCGCTTCCAGAAGCTCTTCTTTCGGGAACGGATAGAGCTGCTCAACACGTAAGATTGCCGTGTCATGACGCTCATTCTCAGCGCGCCAAGCGGCTAAGTCGTAGTAGACCTTACCAGCACATAGCACAACGCGTGTGACCTTCTCCGGCGTCAAATCCGCCTGGTCGGCGAGCACCATGTGGAACTTGCCGTGGGCGAGATCTTCAAGGCTCGAAATCGCTTCTTTGTGACGCAGCAGCGATTTAGGTGTCATCACCACCAGCGGTTTACGCAGCGGACGAATCACCTGACGACGCAGTAGATGATAAATCTGTGCGGGCGTGGTGGGTACGCAGACCTGCATATTGTGCTCAGCACACATTTGTAGGAAGCGCTCCAAGCGCGCCGAAGAGTGCTCCGGGCCCTGGCCTTCGTAGCCGTGTGGCAACAGCATGGTTAAACCACACACCCGGCCCCACTTCGTTTCACCCGAGGAGATGAACTGATCCACGACCACCTGGGCGCCGTTAAAGAAGTCACCAAACTGCGCTTCCCAGATCACCAAGTCATTCGGCGCAGTGGTTGAGTAGCCGTACTCAAATGCCAACACCGCTTCTTCCGAAAGGAAGGAGTCATGAATGGTGAAACGCGGCTGACCATCGGCCATATTCTGCAGCGGAACATAGGTAGTGCCATCTTTCTGGTTATGCACCACCGCATGACGGTGGGAGAAAGTACCGCGCCCAACGTCTTGCCCGGTAATCCGGATCGGGTGGCCCTGCTCTAGCAGCGTGGCGTAGGCTAGCGTTTCCGCAAAACCCCAGTTAAGTGCCAAACCACCAGCCTGCATTTTACGCCGGTCTTCATAAATCTTGGCCACTTGGCGCTGCACTTCGACGCCATCCGGCACTTCACACATGCGAGCCGCTAACTGCTGCAGACGCTTCATATCAAACGTCGTGTCGGCATCACCAGACCATTCGTGACCCAGGTAAGGCGCCCAGTCAACGAACAGAGAAGCGTTGGGCTCTTGCACCAGGGCATTGGCAACGTGGTTGCCTGCCACGAGGTCATCACGATAGGTTTCGATCATCGCTTTAGCGGACTCTTCAGAGAGCACGCCCTGATCAACCAAGCGCTTGGCGTACAGCGAGCGCGCAGAAGGGTGATCTTTGATCTTGGAGTACATCATCGGCTGCGTGCCTGACGGCTCGTCAGCTTCGTTGTGGCCACGGCGACGATAGCAAACGAGATCGATCACCACATCCTTTTTGAACTGCTGGCGATAGTCGAGAGCGACCTGGGTGGCGTGCAGCACTGCGTCCGGGTCATCGCCATTGACATGAAAAATAGGCGCTTGAACCATCTTGGCAATATCAGTGCAGTATTCGGTAGAGCGTGCATCCAGCGGATGCGAGGTGGTGAAGCCCACTTGGTTGTTAATCACAATGTGGACGGTGCCACCGGTTTTATAAGCACGGGTCTGAGACATCTGGAATGTCTCCATCACCACGCCTTGACCGGCAAACGCCGCATCCCCGTGGACGTTGATCGGCAGTACCTTACTGCCCTCTTCGTCGTTACGGCGATCTTGGCGGGCACGCACCGAACCCTCTACGACAGGCGCGACAATTTCCAGGTGCGACGGGTTAAACGACATCGCCAAATGGACTTCGCCGCCCGGGGACATGACATTCGAACTGAAACCCTGGTGGTACTTCACATCACCTGAGCCGCGCTCGATGACTTTCTTGCCGTCGAACTCATCAATCAAGTCAGCTGGGTTTTTACCCAAAATATTGACTAGCAGATTGAGTCGACCACGGTGCGCCATACCGATGACCACTTCCTTGGTGCCGTAACCGCCAGCACGCTGGATAAGCTCGTCCATCATCGGCACAAACGATTCGCCGCCTTCAAGACCGAAACGCTTGGTACCTGGATACTTGGATGCCAGGTAATTCTCCAAACCTTCGGCGGCCGTCAAACGCTCCAACACGTGCTTGCGCACGTCGGCACTGAAATCAGGCGCACTGCGTACCGACTCAAAACGCCGTTGTAGCCAGCGTTTCTCTTCCGTATCGACGATATGCATGATCTCGCAGCCGATCGAGCGGCAGTAAGTACGCTCCAACGCATCTACGATGTCACGCAGTGGCGCTTTGTCGATACCTAAAAAGAAAGAACCGGTTTGGAACTCGGTATCCAGATCAGCTTTTGAAAGCTGATGAAAGGACAGATCGAGATCGGGTACGGGGGTGGGATTACGCAGCCCTAGCGGGTCGATATTGGCCTTTTGATGGCCACGGAAGCGGTAAGCGTTAATCAGCTGCAGGACTTTTACCTGCTTTTTGTTTTCACCGCTATCGGCAGCGGCGACTACCCGGCCCGGGCGACTTTCGCGCCCCAACTGGTAGAACTGATCACGCACGGGGCTAAGTGGAACATCGTGGGAGGCACTGCCCTCGGGGCGCGGCAACTCATCAAAATAGCTGCGCCATTCGTCAGGGACAGACTCAGGATCGGCGAGGTACTGCTCGTAAAGCGCTTCCACGTAGTGAACATTGCCGCCACTAACGTGAGAGGAACGCCACATCAACTCCATTATGCCTTGTTGCATCTCTCGGTCACCCTGCACTGATGGGGTGGTATCGGTATCGTCGCAAACATGCGGCGACATCGCTATTGCCCTGCCGGCGGGGCGGGACATTTGCCGGCGGCGCCGGCCAACGGCCGGAAACCCTGTTCGTCTAGCTATTCTTCATCTAACACTTTATGTCGCATCTAGCGTTCATAGTGTGTTTCTAGCGGTCATACGATGTTTCGTCTTCAGTTCATGCTCGAAAGCCGGTACCCCAGGCACCGGCTTTCAAACTTGTCTGATCAACGGTGCGGCGTGACGCCGCACCGCGTGACAAACCCTATGATAACAAGCGAAGCGCCATGATTTAAGTGGCATTATCACCCAACTTAAGTGGCAGGCGCATTTTTACTAAGATGTCATAGGCTTAGGTAGCATCAGCAAGTAACATTTCGCGAATTTTACCAATTGCCCGGGTAGGGTTGAGCCCTTTTGGGCACACCGCAACACAGTTCATGATGCCACGGCAACGGAACACCGAGAACGGATCTTCCAAGTTGCTCAACCGCTCGCTGGTAGCCGTGTCACGGGAATCGGCCAGGAAGCGGTAAGATTGCAGCAAACCAGCAGGGCCGACAAACTTCTCGGGGTTCCACCAGAACGACGGGCAAGACGTTGAGCAGCATGCGCACAGAATACACTCATACAAGCCATCTAGCTTGTCGCGCTCTTCTGGCGACTGTAGGCGCTCAATGGCAGGCGGTGGCGTGTCGTTTTGCAGGTACGGCTGAATACGCTCGTACTGCTTATAGAACAAGCCCATATCGACGACCATATCGCGAATAACCGGCAAGCCCGGCAGCGGGCGCAGGGTCAGCTTGTTGTTTTTGACAACATCTGACAGCGGCGTGATACACGCCAAGCCGTTTTTGCCGTTCATGTTCATGCCGTCTGAACCGCAGACGCCTTCACGGCAGCTGCGACGAAACGCCAAACCGCTGTCTTGTTCCTTCATCATATGAAGAACATCCAGCACCATCACATCGCGGCCTTTAGTATCGACCTGAAACTCTTGCATGTAAGGTGCGGAGTCGGTTTCCGGATTGTAACGGTATACGGATACCTGAAGATTGGACATAGTGACTCCCTCTCGTCTATGCGGCGTTTAGTAGGTACGAACCTTAGGCTCGAACGTATCAACGGTTTTCGGCTTGAAGTTAACGTCGCGTTTTTTCAGCTCTTTCGTCGCCGGGAAGAAGAGCGAATGCTTCAGCCAGTTGACGTCATCACGGTCTGGATAGTCGTAGCGCGAGTGGGCGCCGCGGCTCTCTTTACGCTCAAGGGCAGCGATCGCCGTCGCTTCTGCCACTTCCATCAAGTTATCAAGTTCCAGTGCTTCTACACGGGCAGTGTTGAAGGCATTGGACTTGTCAGGCAAGTGGGCATTGGCGATGCGCTCACGCAGTAGCGCTAGCTTGTCGACGCCTTCCAGCATGTTTTTCTCTTCGCGGAATACGCCGAAGGAGGTCTGCATGATTTCCTGAAGCTCAGCTTTCAGCTCAGGAATACTTTCACCACCTTCAGACTCATTCCAGCGCGTGATCCGCTTCATGGCCGACTCAATATCAGACTCGGAAGCGTCCAGGTACTCAATGCCTTCGTTCAGGGCGCCTTCAATAAACATGCCTGCGGCACGCCCGAAGACCACGAGATCCAGCAGCGAGTTACCGCCCAAGCGGTTAGCACCGTGAACAGATACGCATGCTGCTTCACCACAGGCAAACAGGCCGTTAACGATATGATCGTTACCGCTTTCGTCCATGGTAATCGCCTGACCATGAATGTTGGTCGGTATACCGCCCATCATGTAGTGGCAGGTCGGTACGACCGGGATCGGGTCTTTTGCCGGATCGACGTGAGCAAACGTCTTAGAAAGCTCAACGATACCGGGTAGGCGCTTACCAAGTACTTCTTCACCCAGGTGATCGAGCTTCAAGAAGACGTGATCGCCCTTCTCGCCACAGCCACGACCTTCCAGAATTTCCATGACCATCGAACGAGCAACAACGTCGCGGCCCGCCAAATCTTTGGCGTTCGGCGCATAACGCTCCATAAAGCGCTCGCCGTCTTTATTGATCAGATAGCCACCCTCACCGCGACAGCCTTCTGTGACCAGCGTGCCCGCACCGTAAATACCGGTCGGGTGGAACTGCCACATTTCCATGTCCTGCATCGGGAAGCCCGCACGCAGCGCCATGCCAATGCCGTCACCGGTGTTGATCAACGCATTGGTTGTGGAGGCATAAATGCGGCCTGCACCACCGGTAGCGAGCACCGTGGCCTTGGATTTAACGTGCACCACTTCACCTGTCTCGATGCACATGGCAATACAACCGACCACGTCACCGCTGGCATTTTTGACTAAATCCACCGCGTACCACTCATTGAGGAACACGGTATTGTTCTTCAAGTTATTCTGGTAAAGGGTGTGCAACAGCGCGTGGCCGGTACGGTCAGCAGCGGCACAGGTACGAGCTGCCTGGCCACCTTCACCGAAGTTCTTCGACTGACCGCCAAACGGGCGCTGATAAATGCGACCGTTATCCAAACGCGAGAACGGCAGGCCCATATGCTCGAGCTCGAATACCGCTTTCGGGCCTTCAGAGCACATATACTCCGCCGCGTCCTGGTCAGCGATATAATCGCCGCCTTTAACGGTGTCGTACATGTGCCAGCGCCAGTCATCATTCGGGTCATCGGACGCAATCGCGCAGGTAATACCACCCTGGGCAGAAACGGTGTGAGAGCGGGTCGGGAAAACTTTCGATAACACGGCCGTCTTTTTACCGGACTTCGCCAGCTCCAGAGCGGCTCGCAGGCCAGAGCCACCGCCACCAATGATAATGGCGTCAAACGTCAGGCTACGCAGATTAGACATGTAATCAAGCTCCCCACAAAATTTGAATGCCCCACACCAAGTACACGAAAATGCCCAAGATGATGACAGCTTGGACACCCACGCGCAGGCGAGTGGACTTGAGATAGTCGGTGGTGACGGTCCACAGGCCGATCCAGGCGTGTGCGGCTAAGGCGACGAACGCCAGTAGCGAGAAAATCCGCATCCACGTCTGGCTGAACAGACCGCTCCACGTGTAGTAATCGAGGTTCGGATTAAACAGCAGAAAGGCAACGATAAAGACCGTGTAGAGGGCCAAAATAACAGCAGAAACGCGCTGCATCAGCCAGTCAGAAAGCCCACTACGGCCAAAACTTGTAATGTTAGTTACCATACCCAAACTCCTGCCAGAATAATCAGAACAGCGCTGACCACGACGGTGATCTGCGCTTTTTTAACGCCACCCTCAAGGGTTACCCCAATATCGGCATCCATCAGCAGGTGCTTGATACCTGCTACAAAGTGGAATGCCAGTGCGGATAACAACCCCCAAGCAATCAACTTAGCCAAAAAATTATTGGCCAGTGCATCGCTAACGGCGTCGAAACCCGCAGGAGATGACAAGGACTTGCCCAGCGCCCAAAAAGCGAAAATCAGGCCAACGAACAGGATGACACCCGTGATGCGGTGTGTGATCGACGTCAGCGCCGGCAGTGGGAAATGTATCGTAGTAAGGTCTAGGTTTACGGGTCGTTTGCTATTCACGGCTTTGTACACACTCTCTTGGCCCGCTCTGCGACAGGTCGGGCATGGCCCGAGCGGGCGGTGGTTGCTGGAAGGGGCTCGGCCGTTGCCAAGTCGGGCACGACCACCTACCTGCCGGTCGCGCGCCGTGGATTATAAGAACCTTCGCCCTCGCTTACAAACCGAACTCAGCCCTAACTCGACTATGGTGCAAGAAAATTGTCCGCATCCTGAGTCGATTTTGCGCTGCAGCATGGTTATAGTGACAGTAGATTAGCAATTTGATAAGCCTGTTAACATATCATGTTAGCCTATCGTCAATCTTCTGACGTTTCGCCATAATGTAGGCTTTTTCATCGTATACAAAAACTATTCAAAGCAACAATATTTGTACAACCTGAAGCTAGCGCTTAGGCTAATTGACAAAATGTCGCACACTTCTATAGTGGGCAAGCCTTTTCGCCGGCGCGGTATGCGCAGCAATGACTTTACGTCCCAACCCGAATTCGAAAGGAGGCCAGCATGGCTGACAGGAAAGCGACATTGACGGTAGACGGTCTGGATAAACCGATCGAGCTACCCATGTATTCCGGCACACTTGGCCCCGACGTCATCGACGTACGCGGTTTAGGCGCTGAAGGCCTGTTCACCTACGACCCCGGCTTTATGGCCACCTCTTCCTGCCAGTCTGCCATCACTTATATTGATGGCGGCAAGGGCGTGCTGCTACACCGCGGCTACCCGATTGATCAACTGGCCAAAGAGTCCAATTTCGTAGAAGTGTGCTACACCCTGCTGTTTGGTGAGTTACCCAACGACGAGCAATACGCGGATTTTGAATCGCGCATTCGCAACCACACCATGGTTCACGATCAGATCAACAACTTCTTTAAAGGGTTCCGCCGTGATGCGCACCCGATGTCTATTTTGTGCGGTGTAGTGGGTGGCTTAGCGGCCTTCTACCACGACCACATGGACATCACTCAAGAGGAAGATCGTGTGATCAGCGCGATCCGTCTGATCGCCAAGATGCCTACACTAGCGGCAATGTCCCATAAGTATAATGTGGGTCAGCCCTTTAACTACCCGCGCAACGACCTGACCTATGCAGAGAACTTCCTCTACATGATGTTCAGCAACCCTTGCGAAGAGTACAAAATCAACCCGGTATACGCGAAAGCCATGGATCGCATCTTCATGCTGCACGCGGATCACGAGCAGAATGCCTCTACCTCGACTGTACGCTTGGCAGGCTCCACAGGTGCCAACCCGTTCGCTTGTATTAGCGCAGGTATCGCGGCACTTTGGGGCCCCGCTCATGGCGGCGCCAACGAAGCCGTGCTGGCCATGCTTGACGAAATCGGTGAAGACTCCGAAGAGAACATCCAGCGCTTTGTTGATAAAGCCAAGAATAAGGACGACCCGTTCAAGCTAATGGGCTTTGGTCACCGCGTGTATCGCAACTTTGACCCGCGCGCCAAGGTAATGAAAGAGACCTGCGACGAAGTACTTGCAGAGCTCGGCATGGCCGACGACCCGCAGCTTAAAATCGCTAAGCGTCTTGAGCAGATTGCCCTAGAAGACGAGTACTTCATTGAGCGGAAGCTGTACCCGAACGTTGATTTCTACTCAGGCATCATTCTGAAAGCGATGGGCATCCCAACCAATATGTTCACCGTGATTTTCGCTGTATCGCGCACCATTGGCTGGATCTCGCATTGGCACGAGATGCTCAGCGAAAGCTACAAAATCGGTCGTCCGCGCCAGCTCTATATTGGCCACGACCAGCGTGACTATCCAAAAAAATAACCCCTTCCACATGACGGTACGACCAAAGGCCACCTTAGGGTGGCCTTTTGCTTATGCATGAACTAATTGGCGCGATGCCTCATAGGCCTTCAACGCACCACCACAGGCACCCACCATCAATCGACTGACTTATCGAGCCTTGAATTAGCTCGCACCTAGAGACCGCCCCTTGTCCTGCTGAGCATAGCCTGCCCTGTTGATCAGCCGTTGCAATTATTAAGTGCACCGTTGATGGGAGCCATTTGATAGCGTTCTGTTTCGCCTCGTTTGATGCATTCATTGGGCGAAATCGCCACCACTACCCCCCCCCGAGAAGCCCTAATATCGCTTGACTTTTTGACATCCTGGCCTGGCTCAGGGTTTTCCACACTATCTGTGGATAACCCTGTTCACAACCACTTCAAAACGTCCCGAAATCGCCATGGGCAGTGGGCCAGCCTTAAATTGGTTATTTTTTAACCTAACATAAGCTATTGTTTTTCAAGGGTTTAAGTTCTGTTAAAGATTTTTTACGTCAACAACAAGGGGTTGTGCACAACCTTAAAACAAGAATCGAAAAAGTGGACAAGTCAAGCACAAAATCGTCCAAAAATTGTCGATTTGTAGCTCTTTTGTGAACGGCAGGAATACAAAAAACCAGCAAATGAGAAGACTCATTGCCAGAGAAATAAACGATTAGGAGGGATACTGAATTAGTGGCGTCCCATAGGGGGTTCGAACCCCTGTTACCGCCGTGAAAGGGCGGTGTCCTAGACCACTAGACGAATGGGACGTATATCGAGCCGCTTCGCGAAAGGCACTGATGACAAGTACTACGAATTGGTGGAGCCTAGCGGGATCGAACCGCTGACCTCAACACTGCCAGTGTTGCGCTCTCCCAGCTGAGCTAAGGCCCCACATGTCGCGAAGACGGAGCGTATAATACTGATTCCGCAGGTCTTCGTCAACAGAAAAAACGCCAATTTCCTAAGGACGAGAAATTGGCGCTAACGCTATCTCAAGCGCGGTTAGCTGATTTTACTAAACTGTTTCACGAAGCTATTTCACAAAGCTATTTCACGAAACTCTTTCTCAAAGCGCTTCGCCTGTTTTTTCGAGACGCCGCCCAATACCTCTATCGCACTGCGCAGGCGTGCCCGTGTAACGTCGGAGCCAAGAATCGCCATGGCATCCATCACTGAAGTACTGGACGTGCTGCCGGTAATAGCAATAAACACGGGCGCCAGAAAGGCTTTCATTTTCAAGTCAAAGTGCTCAGCCAGCGCTTTGACCTCGTTCAAAAGCGCCTCTTTATGCCAAGCCGAAACGCCCTCGAACCGCCAGACAAGGAACTGAAGTAATTTGACCAGTTCCTCTTCTTCAAGCTTCACGCTATCAAACGACGCTTTTGTTAGCGCCGGAAGGCCAGAGAAAAAGTGCCCTGCCAACGGCATTACCTGGGAGAGCGTCTCTACCCGAGGTCGCACCTGCGGCAGTATCTGCTTAACGTAGGCTTCATTGAAAGCCCAGTCACGCAGTGCGCTCAACAGTGCATCATCATCCAGGTCTTCACGGATATACACACCGTTTAGCCAGGTCAGTTTCTCCAAGTCAAATACAGGGCCACCTAACGAGACACGCTGAACGTCAAACTCCGCCATCATCTCTTGTAGACTGAACTTCTCGCGCTCATCGGGCATCGACCACCCCATCCGCCCCAAGTAGTTGGTAACAGCCTGGGCTAAAAAGCCCATCCGACGATAATAATTGATAGAGGTCGGGTTTTTGCGTTTAGAGAGTTTGGATTTATCGGGGTTGCGCAGCAGCGGCATGTGACAAAGTTGCGGCATTTGCCAACCAAAATACTCATACAGCAGTTGGTGCTTTGGTGCTGAGTTAATCCACTCTTCCCCACGCAGCACATGAGTAATCGCCATTAGATGATCGTCGACCACATTGGCGAGGTGATAAGTGGGCATGCCGTCTGATTTAAGCAGAATTTGCGCGTCCACCTGCGCCCACTCCACTTCAATCGAACCGCGCAGCATATCGTTGACCACACAAACGCCTTCAGCGGGCACATTCATGCGCACTACATAAGGCCAGCCTTCCTGTTCACGGCGTGCTTGCTCTTGGCTATCCAATGCTAAGTCAGCAGGCTTCAATGCCAAGTGCAAGCCCGCAGCCTTGCGGGTTTCACGCAGCTCATCAAGCTCTTCACTGGTGCGATAACACTTAAATGCATGCCCGGCATCCAACAACTGCTGGGCGTATTGAGCATAAATATCGCCACGCTCGCTTTGCCGATAAGGACCGTGGGGGCCGCCAACATCGGGGCCTTCATCCCACTCAAGACCCAGCCAGCGCAGCGAATCGAGAATCATCTGCTCCGACTCAGGCGTAGAGCGCACTTGATCAGTGTCTTCAATACGCAGAATGAATTGGCCACCGTGCTGACGCGCAAAACAGAGGTTAAAAAGCGCGATGTAAGCCGTACCAACGTGGGGGTCTCCTGTGGGAGAAGGTGCGATGCGAGTACGTACGGTCATGAAAACGTCCTATTGGCAAAAATGCATGGCGATATTATACGCACCTTAGGCGCAACCAACAGCGTCACGTAGGGAACGACTAGTGCAAGAAAGCGTCAGAGAAATTAACTCAACGTTATTTGTCCACTAATGCGCGCTAAAGCACAATCGCTTAGTATGGCTCTGCAGTAACATTTTGGGCGCATACCCCAAGCTTGAGACAGACCAATAACGTATGTTCATAGCGCCACTATCTATATTAGAGAAGTTTATAGTGGAAGACATTCAACGAGCTTGTTAGCTCATCATCAGGAAGACGAAATGGAATCGCTAGGCTCACGTATCAAGCAACTGCGGCTTAGGGCCAAGCTCAACAAAGCTGCCCTCGCACGCAAAGTTGGCGTGTCAGATGTCACCATTTCTTATTGGGAATCTGGGGCGATCAAGCAGATCGGTCACGAACGCCTTGTGGCGCTCGCTGATGCACTCGACTGCTCCCTGGCAACTCTATTGGAAGGTGATAGCGCCCCCGAGCTATTAACGTTGACCCATACTGGCCCCCTCCCCTGGGAACAGGTACAGGCAACGACCATTAAAATGCCCAGTCACCTCCCGCTGAGCATCGAGTGGAAAGCACCGTGCGTGATGGCAACACCCGGCCCAGGTACAGATTTTTCACCCGTTAATGCTGGTGACCTTCTGCTACTCGGGCCAACCCATGTGTTTCACAAAGCGGGCCACTATGTAGTGCAACGCGACGATCGTTTCGTCATTGAGCACTTCGCCAAAGCCCCAAGCGACACATCGATTCATGCAGTACTGTTAGCCCATTGGCATCCTGCCTAAAGCGTCTACCTCCCCGGACTCTCTAGCACCTCCACCTGGTCACGCGTTTGCCTTGGCTCACTCCCCACCAAGAAGCGACGTGAGTAGGTGGCCACTTGGCCCAGCCCATGGCGGGATTGATTTACCAGCTCTCCCGCCAGGTGCTGGCCCTCGTGGCCGATACGCGCTTGAACGACTTCCGGCTGCACACTGCCTTCGGAAACCTCAACCTGTACTATATAGCCACCATCGGGTAAGCCACTGCCAGGGCCAAATGGGCCCGCTGCGAACACGCCACCCTCTATACGCGTTCGCTCACGCCAACGCACGCTGCTGATCTCGCGTTCGACAATAATCTGCACCAGCGTTTCATCGGGCAAGTTGCTCTCGCCTTCCACCATTAAACGCCGATCACTGCGCAGCGATACATGCGCCATTATCTCGACGACAAGAGGCGCGATCTCTTCTGCCTCAGCCACTTCTATCTCAGCAGCTGTGGGCTCAGGAGCTGATGTTTGTTCTGCAGTTGATGCCGAATCACTCGGCTTGTCTGTTTCGCTACAGCCTACCAGTAGCGCAACGGATATCATCAACACACCAACACTGCTTAATACATTGCGCATACGCACTCCAAAATATTGCCCCGGAGCCTGTCAAGCTTGACCGATCGTCGCGAAAAACACACGAATTTGCAGTAGATCAGCATTCAGTCTGACAGGCTCCTAGCAGCTTACCACTGCATAGCCGCTACCACAGTGGAATACTTGTATTGGCCCCGCTACAGGCACCGCTTCAGGTATAATATGCTTATCATGCTAACAAGACACTTTTAGGAGCAGCGGCTTTGGACATCATTTGGTGGTTGGCCTATGTAGCACTGGGCGGTTTTGTGGGCTTGATGGCGGGCTTATTGGGGATTGGTGGTGGCGGCATTATGGTGCCAATTCTGACGTCGCTTTTTGTACTCCAAGGCGTGCCCCACGAGCACCTTGCCCACTTGGCTTTGGGCACCGCCATGGCGGCCATCATTCCCGCCTCTACCGCTAGCCTGCTTTCCCACCATCGGCACGGGGCCGTTCGCTGGGACATCGTGCGCTTTATTACTCCAGGCATATTAGTGGGCACCTTTTTGGCGACATTTATCGCTGCGCTGCTACCCACCCACGGCCTTGCCATCTTTTTCGCCTGTTTTATGGTGCTAATGTCGCTCCAGATGCTGGCAAACATCAAGCCCAAACCGAGCCGCGGCTTACCCGGCCCTCTTGGCGTAAGCGGTGTGGGGTTGGGCATTGGTGGCATTTCCGCGCTCGTTGCCATTGGCGGTGGCTCACTAACAGTGCCCTTTCTCACCTGGTGTAACGTCAAGCTACCCCGCGCAATAGGCACCTCGGCAGCCGTAGGGCTACCGATCGCGGTTGCTGGTGCACTTGGCTACATAATCAACGGATGGTCTACCCAAGGGCTGCCCAGTGCAGCGCTCGGCTACGTTTACCTGCCCGCGCTACTGCTCATGGCGCCCTTCAGTATTCTAACGGCTCCCATCGGAGCAAAATTAGCGCATAGGCTACCCGTCAAACTTCTCAAACAGGTATTCGCTTTTATGCTGATGGGATTGGCATTGCAGATGGTGTATGCGGTGTTTGCTGCTTAAACCCAAGCTTTAGCGTATGGCCCTTTCTCGGAATGCTAAAATGGGCAGTATATGAGAAACTACCGTCCCTTTTTAGACGCTTCACGATCGTCGCCATCACTGCCTCGAAAAGTGACAAATGAAAGTGCCACGAAGTGCCAAATTTGTGACACCAATTAGCTAAAAACGTGGCTCAACTACTGTAAATATGAACAGTTATGAATGATAACACAACCGCGCAAACCCGCATGAAGTCAGGCATTGCCCGCCCGGAGCTGGATAGAACTTTCTCCGTCGCGCCCATGATGGATTGGACAACCCGCGACTACAGAGCGTTTGCACGCACGTTAACTAAGCGGGCGCTGCTGTATACCGAGATGGTCACTACCGGTGCGATTTTGCGCGGAACTCCCCGTAAGCGCTTTTTGGGCTATAGCGAGATGGAGCATCCGCTTGCGCTTCAGTTAGGCGGCAGCGATGCTGGTGAGCTGGCGGAGTGTGCGGCGATCGCCGAGGCGTGGGGCTATGACGAGGTGAACCTGAACGTGGGTTGCCCGAGTGACCGCGTGCAGAACAACCTGATTGGCGCGTGCTTGATGGGCTACCCCGAAAAGGTGGCCGATGCCGTGCGGGCGATGCAGGCAGCAGTGTCTATTCCGGTCACGGTGAAGTGCCGTATTGGCATTGATGACCAGGATGAAGATGCCGACCTTGAGCGGTTTATAGCTATCGTTGCTGACGCAGGCTGCGAGGTGTTCACGGTTCACGCCCGCAAGGCGTGGCTGCAGGGTTTGTCGCCTAAGCAGAACCGCGATGTGCCGCCGCTTAACTACCCCCGCGTTCACCGTTTAAAGCAGAGCCGTCCTGAATTGCATATCGGCATTAACGGTGGGATTAAAACGCTGGCAGAGTGCCAAGCGCAGCTCACCCATGTGGATAGTGTAATGGTGGGGCGTGAGGCATATCAAAACCCTTGGATGCTGGCGGGCGTCGATGAGCAGCTGTTTGGTAAAAAAGGCCCGGCGGCGAGCCGCTTGGATGCCGCAATAGCTTTCCGGCCGTATATTCAGCAGCGCCTGGATGAAGGTGCAAAGCTAAATCACATCACCCGCCACCTGCTGGGCTTGTTTCAGGGTTGCCCTGGCGGAAGGCGCTTCCGGCGTCATTTGTCAGAACACGCCCATAAAGAAGGCGCAGGATTGCGCCTATTTGATGACGCGCTTAGCTTAGTGAACGAACCCGAGTGCGTTGTATAAAAAACCCGCTACGCAAGCGTAGCGGGTTCGTGTTCCCAGTAGCGTAAGCTTACTGACCGTTTTCCCGGCGGTTCGCCATTACGCCCTGCTCGACACGCTCGCCGATAGTTTGGTCGACGTTTTTCCAGTACTCAAATACCCGTGATAGCACCGGCTCTTCAACACCATCGGAAACGTGGCCCACAATATTGTTTACCAATCGGTCGCGGGCAGCATCATCCATTACCTTATTTACCAGGTCATTGGCTTGGTTGAAGTCGCCATCGCCCGAGCGCAGCGTGTAGGCGGCGCGAACCAACTCGCCGTCAGTCTCCCATACCGCATCTTCCGGGTACCTTTCCGGATTGGCGTGCGCGCCCCCTTTGCTATTAGGTGCGTACACCGGGTCGGTGGAGTGGGAAATACGCATCTGACCACCCTGGCTGTAGCTGTTAACCGGGGTCTTGGGCGAGTTAACGGGGATATCTTGGTAGTTGACCCCTAAACGCGCGCGGTGCGCATCAGCGTAGGATATTACCCGCGCCAACAGCATTTTATCCGGCGAGAAACCGGTGCCCGGCACGGCGTTGCTGGGCTGAAACGCGGCCTGTTCGATTTGGCTGTGGAAATCGACGGGGTTGCGATCCAACGTCATCTTACCGACTTCTTTCAGCGGGTAGTCGGCGTGTGGCCACACCTTGGTCAAATCGAAGGGGTTGATGTGGTAGGTCTTGGCATCTTCAAACGGCATAATCTGAACTTGCAGCGTCCAGGTGGGATGATCGCCGCGTTTGATGGCGTCGAACAGGTCGCGGCGATGGTAGTCGGCATCCGCACCCGCCATCTTATCGGCCTGTTCCTGGGTCATGCACTTAATGCCCTGGTCAGTCTTGAAGTGGTACTTCACCCAGAAGCGCTCGCCTTCAGCGTTCACCCACATATAGGTATGGCTGGAATAGCCGTTCATGTGGCGCCAAGTGGCGGGGATACCACGATCGCCCATTAGCCAAGTTACCTGGTGTGCAGATTGCGGAGAAAGCGTCCAGAAGTCCCACTGCATATCGTGATCACGCAAGCCGTTATCCGCTCGACGCTTTTGTGAGTGGATAAAGTGCTGGAATTTGAGCGGATCGCGAACGAAGAACACAGGGGTATTATTACCCACCATGTCGAAGTTGCCCTCTTCGGTGTAGAACTTCAGCGAGAAGCCACGGGGATCGCGCCAGGTGTCCGGGCTACCCGACTCACCGGCCACCGTCGAGAAACGAGCCAACATCTCGGTTTTCTTACCCGGCTGGAGAAAGTCAGCCTTGGTGTATTGGCTAACGTCGTGAGTTACTTGGAAGTGACCAAAGGCGCCACTCCCTTTTGCGTGGGGCTGACGATCCGGAATCATTTCCCGGTTAAAGGCAGCCATCTGCTCCATCAAGTAGTGATCATGCAGAACAATCGGCCCATCTGGGCCTACTGAGAGTGAGTGTTCATCACTGCTAACCGGTATGCCCGCATCTGTCGTGGTGTGCTTAGGTTTATCGCTCGTCATCGCTGTTCCTCCATGTCACGGTAGACGTGGCGTTTGATCGCCACTCGTTCGAGTTCGATGAAAGCCTAGCTATTTGTTTTAGGCTTTGTACGAAAACTGCCTGCGCTCGACAATACGGCGTTAAAAATCGCCTCAAAATGCTCATTTACACCCCGTAAACTTCGCTTTTTCGTTGATTTTTGCCTTGTCTAGTCTTCGCTCGCCGACTTTTCGTACAAACCCGGGTTGTTATCATTTTTAGCAGCCGCTAACAAAGCCCATCCTTAGGTATAGTCAAATGGCTGCTGACTTGCCATTTATAGTAGCTAATCCTTAACTATTGAAGCGATAGCTTTTAATTATGAACAACGATTAATAAAACGAATCAGGTGGCGGTACCAAGCTTGAGTTAAAGCTCTCAATAGCCGTTTCTGCCTCATCAATTTCATCAAAACGGGCAATATGGAACAGCGCCTCGCCTTCATTGGCCAACGGCAAGCGACTCATGCCAATCACAATACCATCGGCGACAGCGCGCACTTCACCCTCATCATTGCCAAAGGGGTCGGCGACCTTGCCCAGCACCTCGCCTTTCGCAACGCGAGCGCCTAAGCGCACCTTGGGGCGCAAAATGCCATCAGTAGGTGCCCGGGCCCAGCTTGACCCTTTGGCAAGCTCTGCGGGTGCTGGCGTACGGCGGCGCTGTTCGCCGGTCAGCATGCCTAGTCGGCGCATGACTCGCAGCACACCGCGAACCCCTGGGGCAATCGCCCACTCGTCAAAACGCAGCGCCTCGCCGGCTTCATAGGTCAGCACTGGAATACCGCGCGTCTGGGCGTAGTGCCGCAAGCTACCTTCACGCAGTTCCGCATTCAGTACCACGGGTGCGCCGAAAGCATCGGCCATACGCTCGGTTTCGCTGCCGATTTGCAGCTGGGCACGAATTTGCGGCAAGTTGGTGCGGTGAATAGCCCCGGTGTGCAGATCAATAATATGGGTAGCGTGATCGACAATTTTTTCACGGAACAGGGCCGCGATGCGCCCACCTAACGAGCCCGACTCACTGCCCGGAAAGCAGCGATTGAGATCACGCCGATCGGGCAAGTAGCGGGTTTGCTGTAAAAAGCCAAACACATTGACTACCGGTACCGCGATCAGGGTACCGCGGATACTATTGATTGCTTTCGCGCGCAGTACCCGGCGGACAATCTCCACACCGTTGATTTCATCGCCGTGAATGCCACCACATACCAATAGCACTGGCCCATCCTTGCGGCCATGCACGACTTCGACAGGAATATGCAGGGGCGTATGGGTATATAAGCGCGCCACCGGCACATCAACTTGTAAGCGTTGGCCGGGCATAATGGTATGCTCGCCCAGCTGAAAAGGAGCTCGCGCCATGCTTTCTGTCCTGTTTTTTTAATTCGTTTTGCTCACGACGATAGTACGATGTGGGCCAGTTTCATTGCCTGTTTATACGCTTTCAGTCGTGAAATGACGAATTTGTTAACTCACGTTATGAGATGGCTCATTTAACCATACAGTTTTGAATGTAAATGTTCTCCCTCTTAGGTTAAAATATGACCATACTGTGTCGATAATGAGGTTGCATTTCCATGGCAAGAAAGACCAAAGCAGAAGCGGCTGCTACACGAGAAGCACTGCTTGAAGCTGCTGAAGAGGTATTTTTTGCCAAAGGCGTGGCGCGCACCTCTTTAGAGCAAATTGCTCGCCATGCAGGCCTTACTCGCGGCGCCGTTTATTGGCACTTTAAAAACAAAGGTGACCTTTTCATGGCGCTGGTTGAACAGGTGCGCATGCCCTTCCAGTCGCTAATGGATGAGGTCGACAAAGCTGACGCCGAGCTATCACCGCTGGAGTCTATACGACTGGCCTGCCATGCAGGTTTAGTGCGCCTTGAGCAACCTTCTTATCAGCGAATACTCTCCATCCTGCTGCATCGCTGCGAGTTCTTCAGCGATATTAACCCGCTTGACATGCAGGAGCAGATCGGCAACGAATGTTTTGAAGAGATGCTGAATGTCTTTGTGCTCGCTGAGCAGCAACAATTGTTGCGCGAAGACCTTAGCCCCGAAATTGCAACGCGTTTGATGCAGTCCATGCTGGGAGGCCTGTTCCACGACTGGCTACGTAACCCTGGAGCTTTTTCGATCCGTGAACGCGGTGGCGAGCTGATTGATACCTCTATTCGCATGATGCAGCGTTAAACATCGAACCCCACTCTCGCTGCAATGCAGCAAGTATGCTTATACTGGCCCTACTGTTTTAGCCGTGTGAGTACTCTATGGATGCCTTGGAGTTTGTTCGCATACGCGAATTAGAAGTCGCCGTACGCATTTGGAACCCTAATGCCCCTCGCACTTTGATCGTCTGGCATGGCTTTGCTCGCCACGGTGGCGACTTTAGCGCGCTGGCGCGGGAACTCGGCAGTGAATGGCGGATTATCGCCCCAGACACCCCTGGCCGCGGCTTATCAAGTTGGTCGCTTTTCCCTGCTCACGACTACCTTTATAGCCATTACGTGACAGTAGCGATAGCACTGCTTGACCACTTTGAACTCGATTACATCGATTGGCTGGGCACCTCGATGGGTGGCCTGCTAGGCATGTTGATCGCAGCTGACCCACAGCACAGTGGGCGTATTTCCCGGCTGATTCTTAACGATGTGGGCCCCGAGCTGAACACGCAGGGTCTTATTGGTCTCTCCAGCTATTTCGGTGTTACCCACCGCTTCTCTACCTTCAGTGAACTCCAACAAGAGCTCAACCAGCACTACGCTAGTTTCGGTATTACCGGTGAATCCGCACGACGCGAACTAGCGCTCAACAGTGCCCGTCGGTTACCGGATGGCAGTTGGACGTATCACTTTGATCCGCGCATTGGCGAACAGTTTGTACACGATACGCCGCGCGACATGTGGGCAGACTGGGCGAATATTCGCTGCCCAGTGATGGTGATACGCGGTGAAGAGTCCACGCTTTTAGACCCGGAAACACTGCCGCGGATGGCCGAAGCGCACCCCCAGCTTGTGACGCTTACAGTGCCTGACTGTGGCCACGCGCCCATGTTGGATAAACCGGCACAGGTAGACCCCATTCACGACTTTTTAAACCGCCCCGCACCTCGCCCTACCTCCGTTGACAAGACGCAAAACGCCTCAGCCTGGCAGCGTGCAGTGCAGTGGCTGGCGCAGCAGTGGCGGCGGTGGAAATAGCCGGGAAGCCTAGCATTTAGGCTTCCCGGTGACGCTCCTCAAATAGAACGTCGTATTAGTGGGAGGTGGAGTAATGAGTTGATTGGCGATTTTTCTGGTTTAGCCGCAGTCGGTTCAAACGAACTCGCGTTTCGAGATACACCTGCTCGGAGACGCTGCGGTAGGCGCCCTCTTCAGGTAAGTATTTCACCAGCACTCGGCGTTCCCCCTGTACAGGCAGAGCATCGTGCTTGCTAAGCAGTTTGACCCTGCTATTGGGCTCATTATCAATGGCTGCAAATGCCTGCTCACCGGTACCTTCGCGCTCAGTCACCACTACCGTTTGACCTAGTAAACAGCGACGCGTGAAGGGGCGATAACGGTGCAGCTCACGGTGTAAGGCCTGGCAGAGCATCGCCGCCAAAGGCGAAGCAACCACCAGCGTAGCCCATAGCACCAGCACCCCTACCGGTATACGTATCAAGCCAAGCGGTAGCCACCGCAATACCAGTAGCTCGATCGCTAATGTAAGCACTGCAGCAATGGTCAGAATCACCGTCAAGGCCAGCGTCGCGGGAACCCCAGCGAAGCCTAGAGAAACCAGCGTGCTGGCGAGATGGTCTTCTTTGAGGCTATCGCGTTCAAACAGCTCCAGAGGGGCTAAACGGATAATCACTAACAGCCAGTAAAGGGCTAACAGCCCGAGTAGCAACGTAAAGACGATGGTCGGAAACTGCGTAGCAGCGTGCAGTAGATCGTTCATGATGGCGCCTCCCCCGGTACTTAGCCGGTGATGTATTGTTACTTCCAGCTTAGTCCAGATTAGCTTTTGGGCGCCACCTCTACCTTGATCTTAGTCAGCTAGCTTGATTAACGTTACCGCAATAAAAAGCGGGTGCCATCCGAAGAGAGCACCCGCCTGTTCTTACGGGTGATTAATCGCTAAGGGCTAGTGCTTGTCATGCTCAAGTGCCGGTTGTGAGCCATCATGCCTATTCCCCTTCATCTTGCGACCTAGCCAATCAGAAACGGTTGCAATCATGGCGTAGAAGCTGGGGATAAACAGGCTGCCCAAGGTGGCAACTGAGAACATACCCATGGCGACAGTGGTACCAATGTGATGGCTGCTTACGTCGCTGGCACCGGTCGCCAATGCGAGCGGCAAGGTACCAAAGATGAATGCCAAGGAGGTCATCACGATGGGGCGAAAGCGTAGCTCTGCTGCTGTAATCGCCGCTTCACGGATTGATTTTCCCTGCTCCTTACGTTGCAGTTCGGCGAACTCGACAATCAGGATGGCATTCTTCGCCGCAAGCCCGACCACCACCAACATACCGATCTGCACATACACACTGGTGTCCAGCCCGCGCAGCACGATCCCGCCAATACCGCCTAGGAAAGCAAAGGGTGTTGCGGTGAGTACCGCTAGCGGTAACGACCAGCTCTCATACTGAGCCGCCAGAATCAGGAAGACCATCAATAGACCGAAGACAATCGCCAGGGTCGCGGCACTGCCCATATTGGACTCTTGGTATGCGGTACCCGTCCAGCCCATGCCCCAGTTGGTTCCCAGCGTCTCTTGCACGACTTCGTCCATCGCTTCGATCGCCTGAGCAGAGCTATAGCCAGCCGCAGGTTCCCCCTGGAACTGAGCTCCGGCATATACGCCGAAGCGCGACACTACCGATGGGCCCGTTTGTCGCTCAAGCTCGACAAACTCAGAAAGCGGAATACGTTCGCCATTTCCGCCACGTACGTAAACGCTGCTAACGTCTTCCGGCGTTTTGCGGAATTCATCTTCGTTTTGCAGATACACCTGAAAATTACGGTTCTGATAACTGAAGTAGTTCACAAAACCGTTACCAAAGGTATTGGAAAGGGCTGAGTTAATATTTTCCAGCGCCACGCCGTAGCTTAATGCCTTCTGCTGATCAATGTTCGCCCGATAGGACGGCACATTCACATTGAACGTAGTAAAGACACGGTTCAAGGCCGGGTGCTGATTAGCCTTCTGCATGATTTGCAGTGACGCTTGATAGAGCTCACGAGGCGTTGCCCCATCAAAGGACTGCAAATAGCCGGTAAAGCCACCAGTGGTCGAAAGCCCCATGATCGGCGGTAAGTTAAAGGCCATCGCCGAGCCACCATCAATACTGGCGCCTAACCCCATAATGCGACCTACAAGTTCGGTGGCAGTCAAATCACGCTCAGACCAAGGGCTTAGATTGATAAACATTACCCCCCGAGCGGTATTCACGGCACTCGACAAAATGTCATAGCCCGCCACCGCTGAGGAGTATTCCACACCGGGAATATCTTCAATCGCTGCACTGAGTTTCGACATATAGCGTTGGGTGCGATCCAGCGACGCGGCGTCAGGAAGCGACACGCTGACCAGCACAACCCCTTGGTCGGTTTCCGGCACCAGCGTTGAAGGCGTATTGGCGTAGAGCCAGTAGGAACCAACCCCTGTCGCTACCGTGAGCGCTAATGCCAACACCCAAAACCGCACCAAGCCTTTTACGACCCACATATAGGCAGCGGTGATCCCCGCAAACAGTCTGTCAAACAGGCGTAGCGGTGTATTTAGTGCGCGCTTGAATTTGGACTGCCCGGCACCGGCGATTTTGTGCTTGATAAAAATCGCTGACAGAGCAGGGGTAAAGGTCAGCGCCATTAACGCCGAGATAGCTACCGAGATCGCTACGGTAATCGCAAACTGCTGGTAAATCTGTCCGGTAAAGCCGCCAAGGAAAGCCACGGGTACAAACACGGCTGCCATGATCAACGAAGTCGCAATAACCGGCCCGCCGACTTCTTTCATCGCCCGAACAGTGGCATCGCGCACGCTGATATCGTCCTCTTCGCTTAGCACGCGTTCGACGTTTTCCACGACAAGAATGGCATCGTCGACCACTATCCCTATCGATAGCACCAAGGCAAATAGTGTCAACAAGTTGATCGAAAAACCAAACATGTAGAAGCCTGCAAAGGTGCCCACGACCGCAACCGGCACCACCGACATGGCAATCACAGTGAAACGCCAGTTCTGCAGGAAAATAAACAGAATGACGATAACGATCAGAAAGGCTTCAATAAAGGTGTGGAGTACCGTTTCCACGGAGGCATCAATAAACAGGGTCGTATCATAAGGGGCAACATATTCAAGCCCAGGTGGGAAGCGTCCAGCCAGCTCCTCCATCGTATCCCGCACACCCTGCGCAGTTGCCAGCGCGTTAGCACCGGGCTGCTGGTTAATAATAATCGGCGTCATGGTTGAGCCGTTCAAACGCGCATCAACCCCGTAAAAAGATGCCCCAAGCTCAATGCGAGCGACGTCTTCCAAGTTTAGCGAAGAGCCGTCGCTATTGGTGCGCAGGTAAATATTACGGAAGTCGTCGACATTATTAAGGCGGCCGCCAGCGGTAATCGTATAGGTGTACGCACGCGGCTCACTTTGCGGCGTCGATGCCAAATTGCCCGCAGGAACTTCAGTATTTTGTGCCCTAATCGCGCTGGCCACTTCACTGGGCGTCAGGTCGTACTGAGCCAACTTATCCGGATCCATCCAGATACGCATGGCAAATTCCCCGCCGCCCAACACCTCGGCATTACCCACACCCGGCACCTGACGCAGTTCATCAAGCACGTTAAGGGTGGCGTAGTTCTGCATATAGATGTTGTCGTAGTCGCCATCAGGTGAGGTCAACGCGATAAACATCAAAATCGAGTCAGAGCGCAGCTCAACCGTGACACCTTGTGACTGTACGGCCTCAGGTAACTGCGAGAGCGCCCCCTGAACCCGGTTGTTGACGTTGATGGTGTTAATGTCGCCGTCGGTGCCGATGTCAAACGCCACGCTCAAGCTCATGAGGCCGTTATCGGCGCTGTTTGAGGTCATATAAAGCATGTCCTCAACGCCGTTAATGGCTTCGGCAATGGGGGCCGCCACCGTTTGCGCAACGGTTTCTGCATCTGCCCCAGGGAACTGCGCTTGCACCGATACCGTCGGCGGCACCACGCTGGGGTATTGTTCAATAGGCAGAATGCGCATGGACATCACGCCCACCAGCGTCACGATAATCGCCAGTACCGTGGCAAATATCGGGCGGCTGATGAAGAAGTTAGAGAAGTTCATTATTGTGCACCCTCTTCCCCTTCAGCGGGTTGGCCATCAGCTGCCCCCTCTTCCATTGCCTCTGACGCTTCAGCCTGCTCCTGGGCCTCTTCTTGCTCCACATCTTCAACGATGTCCTCAGCGTTGCCAGCAAACGGCTGAGGATCAATCACCATACCCGGCTCTAAACCAGCGGGGTCGCCGACCACTATACGATCCCCCGGCTCAAGCCCCTCACGAATCAACTGCCATGGGCCAGCCACTTCGCCCAATGAAACAGTTCTTTCCCGAGCCTTGTTGTCGTCATCCAGGACAAACACCTGCGGGCCCATCAATCCTTGGGTAACGGCAATTTCAGGGACTGCCATCACATCAAAACGCTTCAGGCCCTCAATGCGTACACGTACAAATTGGCCGGGCAGTACGGTCGCCATGGGGTTTTCGAAGGTTGCGGACGCTTGCACGGTACTAGTGCCGCTATCAACTCGTGAGCCCAGGAAGTCCAAATGCCCTTCTAGTTCGGAATCGCTGCCGCCACTCACGCCAGGAATGCTCAACCGCGCACGAATATCCGACGTATCACCGCCGTCACTCAACTGTCGACGCAGCTCAAAGGCATCCCGCTGAGGCAGTTGGAAACGAACTTCCAGTGGGTCCAGCGGAGTGATCGTCGCTAGCTCCGTACCCGAGGTCACCAAATTGCCTACATTAACTTGGCTCAAACCGATCATGCCTGAGACAGGAGCCGTCACCTGGGAATAGCCTAAATCCAGGTTGGCGCTGGTCAAGGCGGCTTCTGCTTGGGCGACGCTCGCCTGGGCTACTCGTTGGTCGGCCAACGCCTGATCATACTGCTGGCGACTCACTGAGTTTTGGCTTAATAACTGCTCGAAACGTTGGGCATCACGCTGGGCGCGGGCAAGCTCGGCACGAGCGCTCTGTAAATCGGCTTCACGCTGATTGACCGTGGCCTGGTAAAGATCGGGCTCGATGGTATAAAGACGATCGCCCTCCTCCACCAACTGACCGGGTTCAAAGTGACGCTCCTCCAGAAACCCATTGACACGGGCCACCAAGGTAACTTCATCGTCACTGCGCAGCAGCGAAGGGTACGACTTGTCCAGCGGTATATCCTGACGCGCCATTTCCGCCACTTCGACCTCGTGGGGCGGAGCTTCTTGCTGGGCACCCTGTTGAGGTGCCTCGGCTTGTTCTTGACCGCAGGCTGAAAGTGCCAGCGCAGCTACCAGCGTCACCAGACTCGCTCGGCGTGAGTGAATCATATTCTTCATACGTTGCATTCCCATATCTTTTTTAAGGTGACCGATAGCACGTGCGCACCTGGATCACTTCCAACCGACAAGCCATTACGTGCCCGGTTGGGGCGGTGCACCGATGTTAAGCGCAGGCTCGTAGCGGTCGTTGTCGCCGCTCTCTGGTAAGGTGAAGTTCACCTCATCGCCAGTTAACCACGCATTGACTTCTTCGATGGCGTCTACATCCAGGCGCCCGGCCTGCTGACGAAGCGAGAGCAAATTCACTACGTAGTCGTAGCGAGCCTCGGCGTAGTTGGCGATGGCGTTATACAAATTCTGCTCAGCGTTCAAAACGTCCACGATGTTACGGGTGCCGACTTCGTAACCGGCACGCGTCGCTTCCAGCGCACTTTGGTTGGAGACAATGGCCTGCTCGCGAGCCTCGACAGTTTCCACATCGTTGCTGACTTGAGTGTACAGAGAGCGAACCTGCTGAATTGACGAACGACGCTGGGACTCGAAATCATACTGGCTGCTTTCCAGTTGATAAGTCCCTTGGCGGATGCTGGCACTGGTACTGCCGCCGGTATAGATAGGTAAATTAGCGCGTATGCCTACCTGGCTAGAGGAGTCATTCCCGGTGGTGTTATCAATATCACTGTCGCCATACTGATAGTTGCCAAAGGCTGAAAGGGTGGGCAATCGTCCCGCGCGGGCAATTTCCACACCGCTGCGTGATACCTCTATCCCTGCCTGTTGCGCCAATACCTGAGGATTACGCTCAATGGCTTGCTCTACCCAGTAGTCGCGGCTGCTGGGTTCCGGGAGGGCGATTGGCATACTGTCGCCCAACGCTTCAATACTGGCGTAGCGCTGGCCGGTCAACTGCTCCAGAGCCTCAAATGCCACCTGCAGATTGCTCTCCGCGGCAATGCGATCAGCTCGGGACTGGTCAAAGGTAGCCCGGGCCTCTTCAACTTCGGTAATCGCAATCAAACCGACCTCGAACTGCTCACCGGCCTGCTCAAGTTGACGGCCAATGGCTCGCTCTTGGGCAAAACGCGCTTCGAGTACTTCGTAAGCCCGCAAAATATCAAAATAGGCGCTGGCCACGTCAATCAGTAGCTGCTGTTCGGTGGCGGCAAGCAGGTATACCTGCTGGTCAATCTGGCGCTCTGCCTGAGTGACTTGTCTGCGCGTCACTTCATCATAAAGCGCCTGGGTGGCTTCAAGGGTGAGCGCTACGGTGTTGTAACGGTCATCGCCAGCACTCACATTGCCCGTTCCAGATCCTGTACCCGCTCGGGATGAGCTCTGGCTTTCATACTGTTCATTGTGCGCAACGGTGCCCGAGGCGTTAATTTGGGGTAGTAGCCCACCACGTGCAACGTCTCTGCCTGCTTCAACACCCAAATACTCCGAACGCGCCGAAGCAAGTGCAGCGTTGTTGTCTAACGCATCACGGGTAATCGTGATGAGATCGGCAGCTTGAGCAGGCAATACAAAAGAAGCGGTAAATACCGCTAACAGTAGGGGTCGTAAAGGGGCATTGACTGCCCAGTGTGCCAGTCGCATGGGATTGCCTCTAGGTATCAGCGTCAGATGGTAAACGCGCTTAGTCTCTCAACCTGCTTATTCTGCAGAACATTAAGCCACTCGCACGTTAAGCCATTCAGAAAGATGAGCATTATAGTTACATTCATGTATGTATGCTAGCCTTGAACAATCTAAAAATATGTGTACAGCCTGTTGTCAAGTCGCATCCAGCTTACCTTAGTCCAAAGCATGATGGCTTGGCGATTAATGTGGCGCTCTTTTACGAAATTCTCGCGTATCGATTCCCCATTTAGTTAGCCGCGAGGCCAGCGTAGTGGGTTTAATACCAAGCAGTTCTGCCGCGCCCCCCACCCCAGAGATTTTACCTCTCGCCTGTTCCAGAGCGGCAATCGTGCTCGCCCGCCGACGTTGGCTCAGCGCCTGCTCAGTCAGCAGCGTTGCTTGATTATTCTCTCCGCTGGAGTGGAGTAACGTCGGCATTGGTTTAGTATGCCCCATCGAGCGCGACGGTTCTCCCGACAGTAGGTCATCAAACATTAAGCGTCGATCCTGGGTCACGATGACTTGGCGCTCAATGATGTTTTCCAGTTCACGAATATTGCCTGGCCATGGATAGCGCTGCAGAATATCTAACTGTGCGGGGGGAATGCGCACACCCGGCTTATTAAATTTCAGGCAAGCACGCTGTAAAAAGTGCCGCGCCAGCAGCGGCACATCCTCAATCCGCTTGCGCAGCGGTACCGAGTCAATAGGAAACACATTGAGTCGAAAATAGAGATCTTCACGAAAGTGGCCTGCCTCAATCATGTCGCGCAGTTCGCGATTGGTGGCGGCAATCACCCGCACATCCACTTCGCGGGTACGGTTATCGCCTACGCGCTCAAACTGCTGATCCTGCAGCACCCGCAACAGCTTACTCTGCAGTTCCAGGGGGATTTCACCGACTTCATCCAAAAATAACGTGCCGCCGTGGGCAAGCTCAAAACGCCCTGGGCGATCCTGCACCGCGCCGGTAAAGGCCCCTTTTACATGGCCAAAAAACTCGCTCTCAAACAGATCACGGGGAATAGCCGCACAGTTCACGCGGATCAGCGGTCGATCATTGCGCGTGCTCCCCGCATGGATGGCGCGGGCAATCAGCTCTTTACCGGTGCCCGACTCGCCGCTTATCAACACGTTGGCGCTGGTGGGCGCAACCAGCTCAATCTGTTGAATCAGCTTTGCCACTGCCGGACTATTGCCGACAATATCACGATGGTTTAACTCCGCTTTTATCTCTTCCTGGAGGTACTCATTTTCAAGTTCGAGGCGCTGCTTGAGTGACTCCACCTCAGCAAGGGCATCGCGCAACTGCTGCTCAGCGCGCTTGCGCTCACGAATATCACGAAACAGCACCACCGCCCCGACCAAACGCCCCATTTCAAAAATCGGTGTACTCGTGTACTCAACAGGAATTGCCTCACCATTTTTGTGCCAGAACACCTCGTTATCGACGTGATGCACCTGGCCATCGCTAAACGAGGCGTGAATAGGGCACTGCTGCACCGGGAAATGGCTGCCATCGGCGTGGGTGTGGTGGAACATCAGGTGAGCGTCGTGGCCCACCATATCCTCGGTACTCCAGCCCAGAATTCGCTCGGCGGCAGGATTAACGAAGGTTGTTTTGCCTTCGGCATCCAGCCCGTAGATCCCCTCGCCCGCTGCGCCAAGAATCAGTTGGTTCTGCTTTTCAATCCGCTCGAACACCTGCTCGACCCGCTGCCAACCCACTTCACCCTGGCGGTGCTGGCGACCTAATTCCGCTTTTGCTCGCCGCTGCTCAGCTTTATTGCGGTCTATCAGCGTCAGTAACAGCTGTGAAGAGTCGTCGATACGCTGAGCATAAACCTCAACGCGATACGGCTGGCGCAGCATATCTAACATCACCAGGTCATCCGACCAGGCCGCTTTTTGTGTTAGCGCTTCATCGGTGAAGCTCACCCATAGTGGCAGCGAAGCACCCAAGCGATGGCTAAACGGTGTCTCCAAAGGCATTGCTTCATCAATATTGAGCATCGCGCAAGCGGCATAATTCGCAGCGATCAGCTGGTCAGCAAACGGGTCGACCAAGATCATCGCCAGAGGCGAAAAGCCACCCATTACAGCAAAAACGTGATGACTTTCAGGCTCATCCATTAATGTTGGCCTCAAATTAAGTTATCCCATCACCATTCAAGTCCCGCGCCAGTTACGACATTTCGTCACTAAAACAACGGAATATCGTAGCTTACGATATTTCGTAACACTTTAAGCGCTCCAAAAACATCCTCTAAGAAACAGATTAATACATTAAAAACAAAATGTTAGAAATCATATGCGCGAGTTGGCACACAAATAGCACTGGATGGGTGGATAGTGCGATAGCGCCACACGCTTAATCTCTTTTGCACCAGGACGGCGCAGCCATCGGTTTTGTTGCTCCTATTTATTGCTCCTATCAGGAAACACTAAAACTCTTGGGTTAAGCGTTAATTAACCGAAATGACACAGGAGACATATTTATGTCTTATCTAATGCCCAGTGAATTTGTCACCAAGTTGGTGGATCAGGGTGAATCAAAAGTCTATATGGGCACCCGGGATACGCTTATCCGCGCCTTTATGGCGGGGGCGACCCTGGCGTTGGCGGTTATTTTTGCCATCACCATCGCGACGCAAACCGGCCACTTTTTGATTGGGGCACTGCTCTTCCCCGTGGGCTTTGTGATGCTCTACCTGATGGGCTATGACCTGCTCACCGGGGTTTTTATGCTGGTGCCAATTGCATGGCTCGACAAAAGACCCGGCGTGACACTGCCGCGCATGTTGAAGTGCTGGGCACTGGTAGGGCTTGGCAACCTTGGGGGCGCTCTATTTATCGCCACTTTCGGCTACCTGAATTTCTCCATGGGCGGCACCGAGGAGATCAACGCTGTCGGCCAAACGATGATGGCCGTTGGTGAAAGCCGCACGGTAGGCTATCAGGAGGCGGGGCTTGCCGGTTGGATTGTGCTCTTCCTGCGGGGCATGTTCTGCAACTGGATGGTCTCTATGGGCGTGGTAGGTGCCGCCATCTCCACAACGGTTTCCGGCAAAATCATGGCCATGTGGATGCCGATTATTGTCTTTTTCTATCTCGGTTTTGAGCACTCCGTGGTCAACATGTTCTTGTTTCCGATCGGCCTGATGATGGGCGCCGACTTCACCCTGTATCAATACATTATGTGGAACGAAATCCCCACGGTACTGGGTAATCTGGTCGGCGGCCTAACCCTCGTTGGCTTGGTTCTATATACCACCCACGTCCGTACTCAGCCCAAAAAAGTGTTGTCTTGATCACAGCCTAATAGGCCAAAGAAAACGCCCCCCCCCTTATAGGAGAAACCCTAATGGATAAGCTCGAAATGCGTCACACCCTGCTCGCCGCCAAAGCACGTAAAAAAATGAGCTGGGAAGATATTGGCAAAGCAGTCGGCATGTCGCCGGTTTGGGTGGCTTCCGCCTGCTACGGTATGAACAGCGCCAGTCAAGAGATTGCCACTAAGCTGTGTGACACCCTTGGCGTGGAGAGCGATGCAGTAGAGGCTTTAGTGGCCTTTCCCACTAAAGCCTGGGATGAAGCGATCCCCCAGGATCCATTTATCTACCGACTCTATGAAGTCGTTGGTGTGTACGGTGAGACCCTAAAAGACGTGGTGCAGGAGAAATTTGGCGACGGCATTATGAGCGCCATTGATTTCACCATGGAGGTCGACAAAATCGAAGACCCTAAAGGCGACCGGGTACTATTAACTTTGAATGGTAAGTTTTTGCCCTATAAATCTTGGTAAAATCTATGCCCTGATAAAACATAAGTCCTGATAAAACATAAGCACTGGTAGTTCAAGCGAAGGACTCAAGCCTCGCTACGCAGCGTTCAACCGCAGAACGATAACCGGCACCGAACAGCAGCAGGTGATTCAGCAGCGGGTAAAGCTGAAACAGGGCTTCACGCCTCGGCCAGTCGGTCGGGGCGTCGCCATCCCAGTAGGCGTCAAAAAACGCCTCCCCTGGAGAGCCAAATAGCGTTAACATCGCCACATCCACTTCTGGGTAGTGGCGATAAACTGCCGGATCAATGATCGCTGGCCCCTTTGTAGCGAAGAGCACATTCCCCGACCACAAATCACCGTGCAGCAAGCTAGGCGGTGCATCGGGCAGCCAACGCTCCAAATCGTAGGCCAAGCGTTCGATACGGCCACGCAGCTCGCTATCCAATAACCCACGCTGGTGGCCCGCCTCACACAAAGGGAGTAAGCGGCGCTCGCGTTGAAAGGCCCGGCCGTCGCTGAGCGGGGCATTCGGCTGGGGTGTGCGCCCGCAGGCGTTATCCTGATGCCAGCCGTGGGCATCGCCAATCACGCTGTGCAAACCGCGCAGCCCTTCGCCAAGCGCCGCTTCGCTCTTCGGCCCAGCGGGCAAGGTGTCCAACGACTCAATGACCAGCCAGCCTTCTGCCAAACCTAACACCTCTGGCACTACCAGCGATGAACAGGCGCCACGCAACGCACGCAGCCCTTCGGCTTCGCCACGCAGCCGCGCCATATCGTCGTGTTTAATCACCACCTGCCCCTGGCGGGTCTCCAGGCGGTATACAGCAGCAATGTCACCCCCACTGAGCGACTGCAAACCGCCAACGGGGGTTAATTCGATAGATTCCAACAGTTGGCTCAGGGTGGCATCCATAAGGTTTTCTCCCTGTACCCGAATGTATAACGGCGTCGGGGTTAGGGCGCCCCCTAACCCCGACGCGCTTAAGCTATGCGCTAGCTTATATTTCAGCCTAACCGCTTATCGATCAGGCTCTCTAACTCAAGCTGATCGTCGTGGAAGCGGCGGATGCCCTCGGCCAGCTTATCGTTGGCCATGGCATCTTGATTGTGGCCCCAGCGGAAAGCGGCTTCGTTCAATGGCTCGGTAGGCTTGCCACTGCCTTCACCCGCTTGGATTTGCGCAGCAACGCTGCCTTCGGCGGCATCCAGCTCTTCTAATAAGGCAGGCGAAATGGTCAGCCTGGGGCAGCCTGCCAGTGCAAGTACCTGCCCGGTATTACGGAAGCTTGCGCCCATTACCACGGTGTCGTAGCCGCCCTGGTTGGCACGCTGACAAACGCCTTGAACAAACTTAACACCCGGGTCGTTTTCCGACGTGTAGTCGTTACCGGTCTCTTTTTTGTACCAATCGGTCACGCGGCCCACGAAGGGTGAGATCAGAAACACCCCGGCATCAAAACATGCCTGGGCCTGGGCAGCGCTGAACAGCAGCGTCAGGTTGCACTGAATACCTTCGCGTTCGAGCACCTCAGCGGCGCGAATGCCTTCCCAGGTAGACGCAAGCTTGATTAGCACGCGGTCACGTGACACGCCGCGGGCATCGTACAGCTCGATTAACTCGTGAGCTTTGGCAATGCTGGCCTGGGTATCAAACGACAAACGGGCCGCCACTTCGGTGGAAACACGCCCCGGTACAACGGCGGAAATTTCACTGCCCATGGCCACCGCCAAGCGGTCAACGGCATGTTTGACCTGCTCTTCACGGCTGCCAACAGAGGCTTTTACATTGCTCAGCTCTTCGTCGATCAGCGCTTGATAACCGGACAGACTAAACGCCTTGAGCAGTAGTGATGGGTTAGTGGTGGCATCCTGCGGCTGGTAGCGGCGAATAGCCTCAAGATCACCGGTGTCGGCGACGACAAGCGAATGTTGCTTTAGCTGTTGCAGTTGGCTGGTCATAAAATCTCCTTGATATGCTTTTAAGCGCCGCCATGGCGTTGTTCAAGTGCTGCGCAGTAGCGCATATAAATCGGTTGGTACTCGGCCACTCGCTCAGGATGGGGATCCGCAAGTGACTGCGCATCCAAGTGGACTAATCTTTCACACAGCGCTTCCAGGGTTACGCCCTCTGAACGCTGGTCGCACCAGGCCACCTGTACTGCGGCACCAAGCGCGGCCGCATCGGTAATCTCAGGACAAATCACCTGGGTACCGGTAATGTCCGCGACCATCTGGCGCCAAACGGGGCTGTTAGCGCCGCCACCGATCAAACGAATCTGGCTGGCGCCGGCGGTTAAATCGCCCAATAATTCCAGCCCATAGCGTAGCCCGAAAGTGGCCCCTTCCACTACGGCCCGGCACAAATTAGCCTGGGTGGTATTCAAACTGGTCAGGCCAAGAAAGTCCGCGGAGGCGTCGGGCAGCATCGGCACTCGCTCGCCGTTGAAAAACGGCAATACGGTAACGCCCTCGGCGCCTATCGGCGCGCTGGCCACTTGCTCGCCAAAGGCTGCCAGATCCAAGCCAAACAGCTCGCGCACCCGCGTGGTGGCCGAAGTAACATTCATCGTACAGATCAGCGGCAACCAGCCACCGGTGCTGGAGCAGAAGTTGGCGACCATGGCGTTATCGCACTCGACCGGCGTAGCAGAATAAGCGCAAACGGTGCCGGAGGTGCCCAAGCTCAGCGTGATCAACCCTGGGGTAATATTGCCGGTGCCAATGGCGCCCAGCATATTGTCACCGCCACCCGAAGAGACAACAACCTGATCGCCAAGGCCCAGCTCACGTGCGACTACTTGGCGCACCATGCCAACCGGCTCATGGGCTTCCAGCAAACGGGGCAGCACCCGTGCTGGGTCTAGCTCGGGAGCTATTTCCTCAAATACTTGCAACTGCCAGCAGCGTTTGCGGGTATCGAAGTAGCCAGTACCCGAGGCATCGCCCGCTTCGGTGACCCGCTCACCGGTGAGCCAAAAATTGAGATAGTCGTGGGGTAATAACAAGCTCTCAATACGGTAGTACGCATCTGGGTGATGCTCACGCAGCCAAGCAACCTTGGAGGCGGTATAGCCGGTTTGCAGCACTAACCCCAATTTTTCCAGGCAGCCCGCTTCACCGCCCAGACGGGCAACCAATTCAGCATTCTGCGCGCTGGTTTCGGTATCGCACCACAGCTTGGCGGGGTAGACCGGTGCACCATCCGCATCCAGCGCCACCATACCGTGCTGCTGGCCGGAAACGCCGATACCACGCACCTCACTCGCCGAGACCCCGGCTTTATCAAGGGCGGCAAAAAATGCGCCTTTCAGGGCCGCCAACCACTCGGCCGGAGCTTGCTCACGGCGGCCATTTTCGCTTTCTTCCAAGCGATGGGGCCGGCTTGCTTCCGACAGGATCATGCCTCGTTCAACGTCGACCACCACCACCTTGGTACTTTGGGTTCCGCAATCTACCCCGATATACATCACACTGTTCCTTTGGACGACGCCAGACCCTCTAGCGTAGCGCGTGCGCCACGTTCGTGCAGTGAACTAAGGGCCGCTAAATAGGCTTCAACAAAGCGAGTGCTGTCGATTAAGTCACCAAACAACTCGCGGTTTTCGATAAAGGCCGTCGGCCGTTGGCGGTTCTCCGCAGCAATCGCCATTAACGACGCTTTCAAGCGATCGACGATCTCAATGGTCTGGCCCTGCTCGTCGACCCCTTCAGCGTAGCGCGCCCAGCTGGCCACCACGGCGGCGCTGCGCTCTATTTCACCACCCTGGGCCAACTGTTGGCGAATCACCGGCACTAGCCATTTAGGAATGCGGTCAGAACTCTCGGCGCAGAGCCGTGCCAGGGTATCTTTGATTTGCGGGTTGGCGAAGCGCTCAATCAGCGTTAATCGGTAGGTTTCCAAATCAACCCCCGGTACCGGCGCCAAAGTCGGCGTGCCCTCTTCGCGCATATAGCCCAGTAAAAAATCAACGAATAGCGGATCTTGGCACACCTCATGGGCGTAGCGATATCCGGCTAAATAGCCAAAATAGGTCAATGCCTGGTGACTGGCGTTGAGCAGGCGCAGCTTCATCAGTTCGTAGGGTTCCACATCCTCCACGACTTGGACACCCACTTTATCAAACGCCGGACGCCCAAGGGGGAAGTGATCTTCCAACACCCACTGGGTAAAGGGTTCGCATACCACCGGCCAGGCGTCCTCTACCCCAAAGCGCTGACTCAGTTCATCAATATCCGTGGGCGACGTCACCGGGGTAATGCGATCCACCATAGCGTTGGGAAACGCCACCTCACGGGCAAGCCAGGCGCCTAACTCGGCGTCCCGTGCTTGGGCGTAGGCGCCAAACATGCGTTTAGCGACATCGCCGTTACCTTGAATATTATCGCAGGACATAACGGTAAAGGGCGCAATGCCTCGCGCACGGCGGCGGGCAAGCGCTTCCACCACCAGCCCGAAGCTGGTGGTGGGCTGGGTGGGATTAGCAAGGTCGGCGCGCACCTGGGGATTATCGAGGTTGAATTCGCCGCTCACCGGGTGAAAATTGTAGCCGCCTTCGGTCACCGTCAATGACACAATGCGAATCGCCGGATCGGCCATCTGCTCGATAACTGCCTCGGTGTCTTCCGGTGCAAACAGGTAATTCACCATACTACCAATAACCCGCGGCTCATACTGGCCATCGGGGTGTTTGACCACCAGGGTATACAGATAGTCCTGCGCTGCCAGCGCCTGCCGCATACGTTTGTCGCCAGGCATCACGCCTACGCCAACAATCCCCCAATCCAGCGCCTCGCCCTGGTTCATTAATGCATCCAGATACATCGCTTGGTGGGCGCGGTGAAAGCCGCCCACCCCAATATGTACGATGCCGGGGGTGAGCGTCTTGCGGTCATATTGAGGTTTGGCAACGTAATTAGGATTAGCAACATCATCGGTTAGCGTGCCCAGGTTGTGATTGTTAAGTCGGGTCATGGGACTCTCCAGCCAAGGCCTTCTTGGCGCGATGGGGGTGAATAAAGACAGGTAACAAGTGGCGCTATCAATGGGCAAACACAAAGGGGCTAACACAAAGTACTAGCGCCAGCGCTGGTCAGGCGTTAAACAGCAACTCTTCACTAATTGAGCGTTAAGCATGTCTTTGTGGTGGGTGCGCTCCAGCGCACCGGTGCGATCCTGGCCCATCTCAAGCCAGCGATTGATCAGTCGATCAATCAGCACGACGTCATCGACGTCTAGAAATAGTGTCCAATCAAACAGCGGTCGCAGTTCGCGCCAGGGGGAGCGGTCAAGCAGCAGGTAGTTGCCCTCGACAATGACGATGCGCTGCTCAAGGGTGATCAGTCGTCCACCGGCACGGGCTAGATCCAACGGGCGGTCAAAAACCGGTACCGCTACCGGATGAGCCCCTTGGCGGATGCGTTCGAGGTCGCAGCGCAGCCCCTCTACATCGAAGGTATGGGGCGCGCCTTTTACCGGCACCTGCTGCTCGCCCAGCACAGCGTTATCGAAGTGATAGCCATCCATGGGCACTAGCTCCGCTTGCCCTGGCAGGCGCTGATTAATCGCATCGCAGAGCTGAGCACTGCGATAGGATTTCCCCGCCCCCGGCGGCCCTGCCAGTGCGACCAGATAGCGCGTGGCGCCTTCGGCGGCATAAATAATCTGTTGTGCTAAGGCATCAAGATCAGGGGTCATGGCCACCTCAGCTCATCCAGTTGCCGCCATCGACATTGAGCGTCTGGGCGACCACGTAATCACTGTCTTGGCTGGCCAAAAACAGCGCCGCACCGGTGTGGTCTTCGGGAAGCCCCATACGCCCAAACGGCACCGCCTCGCCCACCAAGCGCTTCTTCTCACCGAGCGGGCGGTTTTCAAAACGGGCAAACAGCGCGTCGACCTGTTCCCACATCGGCGTATCCACCACGCCTGGGGAGATGCCGTTAACGTTGATACAGTGTTTGATTAGATCCAAACCGCTGGACTGGGTAAGGCTGATGACGGCCGCTTTGCTGGCGCAGTAAACACTTACCAGGGCTTCACCTCGTCGACCTGCCTGGGAGGCCATATTGATAATTTTACCCCCCTGACCACGGGCCACCATCGAACGGGCTACCGCCTGCAAGGTAAAAAACATGCCTTTGGTATTGACCGCAAACTGCTTATCGAAGCTTTCCTCGGTCACCTCAAGTACCGGCGCCATATCGAAGATAGCGGCGTTGTTGACCAAAATATCGATACCACTGAAGCGCTCTATTACCGTTTTGACCATGGCATCAATCGATGTCTGATCGCAGACATTCAGCTCGACCCCCATCACTTTTTCGGCAGGCGCCTGCTGCTGCAGCGTCGCTAAAGCATCATCGATAGCGGCCCGATCAATATCTGCCACTACCACGCTGGCGCCTTCGCTTAAATAACGCTGGGCAATAGCCAAGCCGATACCCCGCGCGCCGCCGGTAATCACCGCGATTTTATTGTTTAGTTTCATCATCATGCTCTCGTTAAGGCGAAAAGCTGGAAGCCTTGGCTTGCCACTCGTCCACCAAGGCTTCCAGGCCATGCATATGCTCTAAAATACGCCAGGCACCGACTTGAGTAAGGCGCGCCGCTTGATCAACATCCACATGGCTGGCGCCGACAAACCCAATCACGCACATTCCCGCGGCACGGGCGGCCGTCACCCCGGCCACGCTATCTTCTACCACTAGGCAGTCCCGCGGCATTTGGCCTAAGTGAGATGCCGCCAATCGATAGAGTGCGGGGTCGGGCTTGGGGTGTGCTACCTGCTCAGCGGTAAAAATGGGCACCTCGCCAAACGCATCGGCCAACCCAGTGCTTGCCAGTGATGCCAATACGCGACTGCGCCGACTGTTGGAAACCACCGCCTTTTCCAAGGTAATGCCACGAACCGCCTTATCGGCACCGTCGATAGCTTTAAGCTCCTGCGCCAAGCGGGCCTCGATAGCGGTATCCACCTGCTCGGTGGCGTCTAATGGCAGTATGTGGGCGCTTAATGCTTCGAGATGAGCAAGAATAGCCGCCGTGGTCATCCCCAGCGCTTGGCCTAATTCCTGGTCAATATTCAAATCGGGCAGCCAGCGGGAGAGGTACTCCACCAGTGTGCCTTCCGCAAGAGCCTCGCTGTCGACCAGCACGCCATCGCAGTCAAAGATTAACGTCCTCATGCAGGCTCCTCAGAAGACGAGCCAGGGGCGCGGTTGTCATGGCGGGTCAGCCCCGCTAGCGGATGCTGCTGCAAGCTAGGCAGGGCTAGCCCGCCTGCGTCAAACAGGTGAGCGCGCTCGGGGGCAAAGCCGAAACGCACGGTATCGTTGACCCGGTAGGCCACGTCGCCATCAGCCATAATAGTGATCAGCTCATCGTCCATTTGAACGTAGAGCGAGGTTTGACCGCCGAGGCGCTCAAGCACTTTGATCTGCCCACTCAGCGGCCCTTGTTCATCAAGTACCAAGTGTTCTGGGCGAACACCCAGCTCAAGGGTGGCGTTAGCATCCAAGTGCGCACCGTCGACCGGCACGCTGCGCTCTCCGCCACCGGGTAGACGAATCGCTACGCCTTCAGCCGTTACCCCGGTCAACGTCACCGGTAGAAAATTCATTTTCGGTGAGCCAATAAAGCCCGCTACAAAGCGATTGCGCGGGTGGTGATAGAGCGCCATTGGCGAGCCCACCTGCTCGACCACGCCGTCGTGGAGCACGACGATTTTATCTGCCATGGTCATGGCTTCGATCTGGTCGTGGGTGACGTAGATCATGGTGGCGTCCAGCTCATCGTGCAGACGCGCCAGCTCGATACGCATCTGCACCCGCAGCGCGGCATCCAGGTTGGAGAGCGGCTCGTCAAAAAGGAAGATGCTGGGGTTACGTACAATCGCACGACCAATCGCCACACGCTGGCGCTGACCGCCGGAGAGCGCTTTGGGCTTGCGATCTAACAGCGGCTCCAGCTGCAGAATTTTGGCCGCCTCCAGCACCTTGGCGCGACGTTCCTCCTTGGGCACTCCGGCCAGGCGCATACTGAAGCCCATGTTGCCCTCAACCGTCATATGTGGGTAAAGCGCGTAGCTCTGAAATACCATGGCGAGGCCGCGGTCGGCGGGGCCGACGTCATTGATGCGCTGTCCGTCGATCAAAATATCACCGTCGGTAGCGCTTTCCAGCCCGGCGATCATCCGCATCAGGGTCGATTTACCGCAGCCGGAGGGGCCAACGAAGACCACAAATTCTCGGTCATTGACCTCAAGGTCGATGCCTTTGATCACCTCGGTGTCGCCGAAACGCTTGGTAATATTGTTCAGTTGTAGTGTTGCCATGAGGAATATCCTTTACTTGACGGCACCAAAGGTCAGGCCACGTACCATTTGTTTTTGGGTCATCCAACCAAGTATCAAAATCGGCGCAATCGCCATGGTGGAAGCGGCGGACAATTTGGCCCAGAACAGCCCCTCAGGGCTTGAGAATGAGGCGATATAGGCGGTTAACGGCGCGGCATTTGAGGTCGTTAGGTTGAGACTCCAAAACGCCTCGTTCCAACTCAAAATGACCGATAGAAGGCCCGTTGAGGCGATACCCGGCAGCGTGAGCGGCAGCAGCAGAAAGAACACTTCCTGGAGGGTTGAGGCACCGTCCATACGCCCTGCTTCAAGAATGTCTTTGGGCATATCTTTAAAGAAGGTGTAGAGCATCCACACCACAATCGGCAGATTCATCAAGGTATAGATGATGATTAGCCCGGTGCGAGTGTCGAGCAGCCCGGTGTCTCGGAAGATCAGATAAATCGGCACCAGCACGCCCACCGAGGGCAGCATCTTGGTGGAGAGCATCCACAGCAGCGTGCCTTTGGTGCGTTTAGTGGGCAAAAAGGCCATGGCGTAGGCTGAAGGAATCGCAATCAGCAGCGCGAAGAACGTTGAGCCAAATGCCACCGCAACGCTGTTGAGCGCAAAGCGTGCATAGCCGGAACGCGCGTGCACATCCTGGTAGCTCTCTAAGGTGGGCGAAAAAATCAGCGAGGGGTCGGCAATCGCCGCTGTTTCCGTTTTAAAGCCAGTCAGGATCATCCAGAAAATCGGAAAGAAGATCACCAGCGCCACCGACCACCCCAAAAGCGTCAGCAAGATGCGCTTGCTTTGCGCCGACCGCCACCCTGACACCGAGCGTGGCGCTGCGGTTTTGGAACTTAATGTTGTCATCGAAGTACTCCCAAGACACAAGTGCCGGTCTAATCTTCCAGGTTCTTGGCTACCATACGAACCAGGAAGATCGCCACGATATTGGCGAGAATGATCGCAATCACCCCCCCGGCGGAGGCAGTGCCTACGTCAAAATCCAGCAACGCACGAATGTAAATCAGGTAAGCCAGATTGGTCGTCGCCAAGCCAGGCCCACCGGAGGTGGTGACAAAAATCTCAGCAAAGATGGTCAGCAGGAAAATCATCTCAATCATGATCACCACGCTGATGGCACGCTTTAGATGCGGCAGAGTGATAAAGAAGAAAATCGCCACCGGCCCTGCGCCGTCCATCCGCGCCGCTTCCACCTGATCCTCATCCAGCGACTGCATAGCGGTGAGCAGAATCAGCAGTGCAAACGGCAGCCACTGCCATGCAACGATGATCACAATCGACGTCAGCGGCAGCGAGGAGAACCAATCGACAGCGGGCAGGCCGATGGACTCAGACAGCCACGCCAGCACCCCGTTAGAGGGATGCATCATCATGTTTTTCCACACCAGGGCACTCACGGTGGGCATTACAAAAAACGGTGAGATCGCCAGCACACGAGCGATCCCGCGCCCCGCAAACTCCTGCTGAAACAGCACCGCCAGAAGGGTGCCGCCCACCACGGTAATCGCCAGCACCCATCCCACCAGCAGCAGCGTGTTGCCCATAGCGGCCCATAGAGCAGGGTCGGTGAGAAGGTATTCATAGTTTTCCAACCCGGCAAAGCCAGTCATACCGGGCATTAGCAGGTTATAACGCTGGAAGGAGAACCATAGCGTCATACCCAGTGGCACAATCATCCAAAGCAATAGCAGCGTTACAGCAGGCGCTTGAAGCGAAAGCGTCCGTAGCCCGCCGACCGTCCGGCCAGAAGCACGTGTTTTATTCATGTAAATACCTGCAGAACCAGTGTGGGGGCAATGCCTGCCGAGTTAGCCAAGGCAGGCATTGCGGGTCATCAGTCTAGATAACCGGCACGCTGCATGGTGCGTTCGGTGGCACGCTGAGCACTGTCTAGCGCCTGCTCCACCGTGGTGTCACCGGTCAGCGCCGCGGCAATGGTTTGGCCTACCTGGGTACCGATCGACTGAAACTCTGGGATGCCGACGAACTGCACACCCACGTAGGGGTTAGGTTCCAGGGTAGAGTCGGTGGGGTCGGCGTCCTGAATAGCCTTTAGCACGAAGTCAGCAAAAGGGGCTGCTTCGGTGTACTGCTCATTGGCGTAGGTCGACTCACGGGTGCCTGGGGGGACACTGGTCCAGCCTTCAGTTTCACCGACCAGCTCAATGTACTCTTGCGAGGTCGCCCAGGTAATAAACTCAAGCGCCGCTTCCTGGTTCTCTGAAGAGGCTGGGATAGCTAGCGCCCAGGACCACAACCAGTGTGAGCCTTTAGGTGTTTCTGCCACGGGTGCTGAGGCAAAGCCTAAGCTGTCCGCCACATCGGACTCATTGCCGTCATACAGCTTGCCCGCTGCCGAGGTGGCATCTACCCACATCGCGCAATTGCCGCGGGAGAACAGCGCCAGGTTTTCGTTAAAGCCGTTGGAGCTAGCGCCTGGCGGGCCGTAGTCGTTGAGCAAATCGACATAAAACTGGATAGCGTTAACCCAGGCTTCAGAGTTGAGCTCAGGGTTCCACTCTTCGTCAAACCAACGACCGCCGTAGGTATTCACCAGAGTGGAAACAAAGGCCATGTTTTCGCCCCAACCTGGTTTACCACGCAGGCAGATCCCTGCTACCCCCTCTTCACTGCCATGCAGTTCACCCGCCCACTCACGCACTTCGTCCCAGGTGGGCTGATCGCTCATTTCAATACCCGCCTTCTCAAACAGATCCTGACGGTAGTACATCATTGAGCTTTCGGCGTAGAAAGGGAGCGCATGCAATGTGCCGTCCAAGCTCAAACCATCGCGCACCGAGGTCAGAAGATCGTCTTCATTGTAGTCGTCGGGCAGGTTATCCAGGGGGGACAGCCAGCCGCGCTCTGCCCAGATAGGTACTTCGTAAGTGCCTATGGTCATCACGTCGAACTGGCCGCCATCGGTGGCAATATCGGTGGTCATCCGCTGACGTAGCACGTTCTCCTCGAGCACCACCCAGTCCAGGGTGATATCAGGGTGAGCTTCTTCGAAAGCCTCGGTGAGGCTCTGCATGATCACCATATCGTTGTTATTGACCGTAGCCACGGTAATTTCGGTTTGCGCCTGGGCATGGCCCGACATGGCAATGGCGGCCGCTAGCGTGGTAACGGGCAAGTGACGTGCGAGTCGCATAAAGCACTCCTATGGGCTTGTATTGGCATTGTTGTCGCCTTGATCTTATTGATCATCTATCGAACAAATGATCGTACGTAAGCCAAAAAAAAGCAAAGCCGATTAGCTTAGACTTTACGCTAATTCATTATTCCTAACGCATATTGCAGTGCACGCAACTGGGCCTGAAAGCCCTAAAGTGCTTCAACGATCTGCCGAGCAGCCACTTCGTCAGTCACCAAGCCCTTCAGCCAACCACCACGCAGCGCGGCGTGAATCGCCGGGGCTTTTTCACGGCCACCGGCAATCGCCACCATATGATGCTTACCAAAGCGCTCCAGGGGAAGGCTGGTAACTCGCCGCGTAATCGAACAGTCGATTACCTCGCCGTCACGGTTCAGCGGCCAGCCTAGCAACTCCCCTACCGCTTTCAGTCCCAGCAACTCATCCAACTCGCTTTCGCTAATAAAGTGGTCTTGAAACAGCGTAGCCTGGCGGTCGATGCGCCCAACGCCGATAAAGGCAGCTTCTGACTGCCGTGCCACATCGGCAATCGCCGTAAAGAGACGCTGGGCCAGCATTGCCTCTTTTTCAGCCAGCGACTCTGCCACCACCGGCGCGGGCAGTAAAAAGCGCTCACCACCGGTTTTATCCGCCATCACCATTACTGCATCGTAGCGGTTAGCCGAACCATCTCGGGCGACATTACCCACCAGCGACACAAAGCGATGCTGGGGCCGCTCAACGCGACTAAGTGCTTCCACCGCTGCCCGCACCGAACGCCCGGTGCCTAGCGACAGGGTCAACGGCTCACTGCGCTCAACCAGCTGCGCAATGCGCTCGGCAGCGGCGACTGCCAAGTAGGAGGCGGCGCCATCAGCTGCGTGGCTATCGGCAGGTACCACTTCACAGTAGGTCAAGCCAAAGTGATCGCGCAGCGTGCTGCCTAGCGCCATACAGTTAGAGATAGGATGATCAATATGTACTTTGACTAACCCCTCCTGGCGAGCCAACGCCAATAAACGCTGCACACCGGGTCGTGAGACACCCAGTTGGCTGGCGATCTCATCCTGAGTCATTCCACCTACATAGGACATCCACGCGGCTCTGGCCGCCTGATCCAGCTTTACCTCAAATTTATCCATAGGATGGCTCATCTAACAGTCGTGGGTAAACGTCATAAAAGCATCATCATACAAAGCCAAGCTCGCGACCAGTAGTCGCCTATCCGCTAACATAGTTAGCGTTTCACACTGGATCGCCCCCTTGGAGGTCAATATGTATAAGCTCGCATTTTTTGTCCCTATAGAAGATGCCGAAAGTGTTAAGCAGGCGGTATTCGAAGCCGGAGCTGGGCGTATAGGGGCGTATGAAAACGTCTGTTTTCAAACCCGAGGCACGGGGCAGTTTCGCCCAACGGAAGGCGCCCACCCGCACATCGGCTCGGTGGGCAGCTTGGAAAAGGTCGAAGAGTTCAAAGTCGAACTGCTCTGCGATGAGGCGCATATTCACGGCACCATTGCGGCCTTGAAGCTTGCCCACCCCTACGAAGAAGTCGCTTATGATGTGTGGCAACTCGCCGACCTATAACCAGACTTTTAAAGTATTACGCACTGCCAAAGTAACGCTCGCGATCTTCTGGCGTTACCATGCTGATATGCAGCGGAAATTCATTGCGGGGGCGGTCAGCGTAAAAATGCTTGAGGGTACGTTCAATGGTCATGAAGGCAAGCTCATCCCAAGGGATTTCATGCTCTTCGAACAGCGCGACTTCCAGGCTTTCCGGCCCGGCGCTAAAGCCGCCGACTAGCTCGGCACGAAAAATCATATACACCTGATTGATATGCGGCAGGTCAATCAGGGTGTAGAGGTTGGCCAGTTCGACCTCGGCACAGGCCTCTTCACGGGTCTCTCTGGAAGCTGCCTGCTGGGTTGATTCGGCATTTTCCATGTAACCGGCGGGCAGTGTCCAGTAACCTTTGCGCGGTGAAATCGCCCGCTTACAGAGCAGTACTTTACTACCGCTGACGGGAAGCGTGCCGGCCACGATGCGTGGGTTCTGATAGTGAATCGTGCCGCAGGCATCGCACAGGTAGCGAGGCCGGTCATCGCCTTCCGGGACGGCAAAACGTACTTTATCACCACACTGGCTGCAAAAGTTCATCGCGTATTCTCAACGGCTAGTGAATAGAAGCCTTGACGCGCTTGACGTCAATGACCGCTGCTGGGTAAAAGAGAACAAAGTAACGGGATACCCTATGTTAGAAAAACTGCGTAAACAGCTGCAACAGCTGACTCCTCAACGCTTGGATCACATCGTGATGCCCGAGGCCGCCGTGCTGTTGCCGATTGTCGAGCGCCCAGCGCCTACCTTGCTGTTTACCCGCCGGGCCAGCCATTTGAGCACCCATAGCGGCCAAGTGGCGTTCCCAGGCGGCAAACGCGAGCCCTTTGATAGCGACCTTTACGCCACGGCACTGCGCGAGGCAGAAGAGGAGATTGCCCTCGACCCCGCTCTGGTGCAACCCCTGGGACGCCTGTCGGACGTTATTTCGCTGCACGGTATTCGCGTTACCCCCTGGGTGGTCATTATTCCGCCGGATTTACCGCTGATTGCCGACCCCGGTGAGCTAGACGCTATTTTTGAAGTGCCGCTAAGTCACTTTTTAGACGATCACCGCACCCATACCGACGTGATTACCGTGGATGGCGTTGCCCACTACGTGCCCAGCTATCATGTGGACGGCCATGTGATCTGGGGATTATCTGCCATGATGCTGGTCGAGTTACTGGCCGAAGGCTTCGGTATGCCGATTGATTTATATCAGCGCCCCCAGGGGCCGCTGCGCCACCACCCTGAGCGCAAAAACCGTCTATCTACATCCTCTACGAACGTTTCCAGTTCGGCGCCATCGAGATCCAACCAATGACTCCCAGCGTTGCTACATCTTCACCTGCGCTTCAGCCCGCGACGCAGGTCGCTCTTGTGGATGCGCTGGTTGAACAGGGCTGGTATGTGGGCCGCGGGGTTATTGACCTGGGGCTATGCGACGCGCTGAATAATGAGCTTCTACACCGGGCGGCCTATAACGGACTGGATGAAGCGGGCATTGGCCGCGGTCAACAGCACCTGCTGCGTAAAGATATCCGCGGTGACGCTATTCACTGGCTTGATCGAGAAAGCGCTGCCCAACGGCGTTACTTAGACGCCATGAGCGAGCTACAGCAGGCGCTTAACCACGCGCTGTTTTTGGGCTTATTTGAGTACGAAGCCCACTTTGCCCACTATCCACCTGGCGCTTTTTATCAACGTCACCTGGATAGCTTTCGCGGTCGTGCCAACCGCGTGATATCCACGGTCAGCTATTTGACGCCGGACTGGCCCAGCGACGGTGGCGGTGAGATGGTGATCTACCACCCGGACGCCCCCAACCAAGAGGTCGCCCGGGTGGTACCCGAAGCGGGCACCTTCGCCTGCTTCTTATCTGAGACCATTCCCCACGAAGTGCTGCCTACTCGCTGCCCGCGTACCAGCATCGCGGGCTGGTTTCGGCGCAATGCATCGCTGGGTGGGGTGTTGGATCCAGCACGCTAGCGCTGCACCATCGTTTAGCTAATCGGCACGATCTGGCCATTCGCTTGCTCTAATATTTCACTTACCTGTTCGTAGTTGACGCCGGAAGCACCACTACCGTCATGCTGCTCAATCAATCCAACTACGTTTAACAGCGTTTCCATACCAAATACTTGCTCATCCGTCGCTGTGAAGGCTTGTATGTAACGCTTTCCCCCTTCACCCCAGCCTACTTTGATTGGCGAATCGATAATATTGACCTGAGTGCCTACCGGTACCCGCCAGAAGACCGACTCAATATCTTCCGGATGCATCCGTATACAGCCACGGCTGGCACGCATACCAATGCCATCTGGCTGGTTAGTGCCATGGATCAGGTAACCGGGAATATCCAGCAAAATAGCGTATTCACCCAAGGGATTATCAGCGCCTGGGGGAACCACCGCAGGGGCAGGGTCGCCCCGCTCGGCGGCTTCACGACGAATCGACTCGGGTGGATACCAGGCCGGGTTTTCAAGCCGCATGGTGGTTTCGGTAATTCCCAGCGGGGTGTTATAAGCATCCCGCCCGATACCAATAGGGTATGTTTCGACCCGCGGCGTCTCACCCTCTCCTACCTCGGGGTAGTAGTAAAGGCGTAGCTCTGCCACGTTAATCACAATGCCACTACGCGTTTCATCGGGAAGAATATACTGTCCGGGGATCGTCACCTCGGTGCCTTCTCCCGGTACCCATAGGCTGGTATCCGGGTTGGCCATACGAATTTCTTCATAGCCCACGTTGTGTGCCCGGGCAATATCCAGCAGCGTATCCTCTTCGGTCGCCGTGACGGTATACACCTGGCCCACCATATTGCCCTCTTTAGGCAGCAGAAAATGCCCTTTAGGCAGCTCGCTGCTATCGGCCACAGCGCTTGAGGCTAATAGCCAAGCGCCTAGCGCAACGCTGCTGACGCAGAGCTGTTTAATAATCTGCAAAGGGTGGGAAGTCATGGTCAGGGTTCTCCTTTTTACGCGACCTCACTTTTATCAAACCAAGGATAAAAAGCGAGCCATTTAGAGACGAATATGAACACTGAGCGAAGGCAGGTCAACTCGACAGACTGTCGCATGACGGCGCGGGTAGGCCCATGAGGGCGGCACAGCAGCGATCGTTTTAGTTAAAAGTTTCAATGGAATGGTTGTATTTTTGAACACAGCGACTAACCTGATAGTTGTCTTGGCGCAGTGAAGCGCAAGATAGCGTCAATTATCCCAAAGCATTAAATAGCTAGGGTAATTGACACACCTAGGAATAATAGTATCGGCGTTGCTATCGCTTGTTTTAAACGAAGCCAATACCGCTACTATTGATTTATTCGGGTTGTTACGCGGAGTCGTTAAGCCCAATAAAATCGCAAGGAGCAAGCAAAATGAAAACGATCAAACCCGCTATTCTAGGTACCCTTATGGTTCCGGCCTTTATGTTTGCCGCTGGCAGTGTAAATGCTGAAGAGAGTACCACCACCATGGAAGCAACTTACCTGACAGAAACGCCAGAAAACACTTTCCATGCTGACGCTTTAACCGGCAACCAAGTCAAAAGCAGTGTCGAAGATGACGAAGATATCGGCACCATCACTGATCTGGTAATCGGTGAAGACGGCCAAATCAATGCTGTTGTTGTTGGCGTTGGAGGCTTCTTAGGTATGGGCGAGAAAAACGTCGCTATCGAATGGGACTCGCTTGAGCTGACCAAAAACGAAGATGGCGATGATTATGTCATTACCGTTAATGCTTCAGAAGATGCTCTAGAAGCAGCTGAAGAGTACAATCGCAACGAAGACAAAGACAAATAAGCACCAGCCAGTAAATAAAAGCCTTGGCAATTACCAAGGCTTTTTTAATGCCTATTATTTAAAAAACAAAAACACCTAAGAGGCTAAAATTAGTTTAGTCAACAAAATGGCTCGCGCACACTGTTTATACGCGAGCCATCTATATTAAAAGAACTATCTGCTTATAAGCAAATCACAGCCTAAACAAAATTTAGGCCTTCAGTTTAGCCGTCATGCTAATATCCGCATTAAGCACTTTGGAAACTGGGCAATTCGCTTTAGCCGTTTCCGCTGCTTCCTGGAATGCGGCGTCGTCAGCGCCACTGATCTCAGCCACCACGTCCAGGTGAATTTTCGAGATATCGAACCCAGCATCGCTTTGGGAAAGGGTCACTTTGGCGCTGGTTTCGATAGCATCAGCGGTATAACCCTTCTCGCCCAAAATCATCGAGAGCGCCATTGAGAAACAGCTGGCGTGCGCTGCGCCGATCAGCTCTTCGGGGTTGGTGCCTTTTTCATCTTCAAAGCGCTTGCTGAAGGAGTACTTGGCATCTAAAACGCCACTTTCGGTTGAAACGGTGCCTTTACCATCCTTGAGACCACCTTCCCAACGTGCGCTAGCTTTACGATCCATGAACAACTCCTTGTGTGTGCGATTATGCATAGACATGTTGTCAGACAAGGCCTAACGGCAGTTGCCGCTAGACCACCTAACCAGCGTAGCTGATTTTCTCCTGTTCTGCCGACCCCGTGCTTCAATCGCTTCCATCCCCTTCTATTCGGCCTTAAGCTAGTTAGCTACCTAACTGGATCACCTCTTGAACGTTAAGGACTCGCCATGTCGTCGGCTGATGCGCTGCGCTTGATACTGCTCTCTTCGCTATGGGGCCTGTCGTTTATCTTTATGCGCGTGGCCGCCCCCGAGTTCGGTGCAGTGCCGTTAGTGCTGGTGCGCATGGGCATTGGCGCGCTGCTATTGATGCCGCTGCTGATCAGCCTGCACTACCTGAGACTCATATGGCAGCACAAGGGGCCGCTGCTGTTTTTAGGGGTGGTCAATCACGTACTGCCTTTTTCACTACTGGCACTTGCTACCACGCGCCTTGAAGCGGGCTTTACCTCACTGATTAATGCTACCACGCCGATTTTTACTGCACTAATTGGCGCGCTATTCTTCGCTACCGCGATACAGCGCCAGCAGTACGTGGGGCTCGCCTTGGCACTCCTGGGTGTTTACGTGCTCTCTGCTGATCGGCTCGATTTTGCCCTGGGCGGCGACGGCTGGTTCATTTTGGCCGTTTTAGGCGCCACGTTTTGCTACGGTATTGCGGGTAACTACTCAAAAATGCGCCTTGGCCATCTACCAACCCGGGTGCTGGCCGCAGGCAGCAGCGCCATGTCGGCGCTGGTGCTGATGATTCCCGGCATATTGCTGTGGCCGAGCGAACCCATTAGCCCACTGGCATGGGGCAATGCCTTGGCCTTGGCTGCGCTTAGCACCACGCTGGCTTTTCTGCTCTACTTTGGCTTACTCGCCAGCGCGGGCGCTACTGCCACCTCAACGGTCACTTTTCTGGTGCCGGTGAGCGCGCTGATATGGGGCTATCTGCTGCTTGGCGAAACGCTCAATCTTCAGATTATCGCCGGTATGGTGATAACTCTGATCGGCACGGCGATTGCCACTAAACTGCTTCGCATTAAGCGTCGCGAGTCGCCACCGCCAGTCTATCCCCCACACGAATAACGCTGCCTGCGCCTTCGAGCAGCGTGGCATTTTGGCCAAAATGCGCGCCTTTAAGGCTGGGTTGCGTATTGAGTTCAATCAAGGTTTTTAGCGGTTCAGCAGGGGCAGGCACTGCCGCCGTATGCTGATCGATGGTGGTGATTTTGCAGCGCTTACAGGGTTTACGTAACGCTAGCTGAAAGGCGCCGTTTTGCTCAGTCAACGTAGCCCAGCGATCTTCCGCCCACGCCTCGTCACTCTCTACGACGATATTGGGCCGAAAGCGGTTCATGGGCACAGGAGCATGCCCGCCTGCCACTAGCGCTTGGTTTAGAGCGTCTAACGACCCCGTAGTGGCAACCAAAAAAGGGTAACCGTCGGAAAAGTAGGTGTGCGCAGCGCCGCCATCCAGAAAATCCTCTTCAACGGCACGGGTAAACTCGGTAGCAAAGCGCACCATGCTAAACCCCTGAACCTGCTCGCCTAGAGCGGCGACCAGCCAGCGCGATACTTCATCACTCTCCGGCAGAGCTTTGCAGTGGTCATTCCACACGCTAACCAGGCGCAAATTCCCCTCGGGCTCGGCCAGCGGTACGCTCAACGGCTCGACGTTAGGATGCGACAGCACCAAATACTCATCGGTCAGCGCGACCTCAACGGTGGCAAGCGCCGGGAGTTGGCGTTGGGTCACAAAACGCTGCTGCGCATCCACCAGCATCCAGCGACGATCCCAGGCTAGCCCGTGCTCTTGCAGCTCGCTTTGAGTCACGCTGATGCCTTTTAGCGATTTGACGGGGTAAATATTGAGTTGAGTAATCTGCACGACGGCCTCGCGACAAAAGTAAAAGGCTACTTTAGTCATTTACGCCGCTAACGGCTACTCGATAACGCGCTCTATAAGGTCATCCCCACTTCAATACGATAGCCCAAATCAACCACTTTTTGGGTCTGCTTCTCACCGCGAAGCCGCGCTAATAGCTCCCCCGCAGCTGCTTCACCGATGGCCTGACGAGGGGTGACCACACTCGCTAGGCGTGGTGTCATTACATGGCCTACATCGTGGCCGTGGAAGCCCGCCAGCGCCACCTGCCCTGGCACGTCAATGCCCCGCCGCTGGCACTCGAAATAGGCCCCTACCGCGACGTCATCGTTGGTGCAGAACAGACCATCCGCCGTGGGGTAGTCAACGATCACCTGTTGCAGCAAAGCCGCCCCCACACTGTAAGAGGAGCGCTGGGTGCTCTGCAGGGTGACGGGCGTCAAGCCGTGCTCTTCCATGGCGCGGCGGTAGCCCTGTTCGCGCTGGCGAGTACGCTCATCCAAGCGTACCGCCAGATATATCACCTGGCGACGACCCCGTAAGATCATCTCGCTGACCATGTCGTAGGCAGCTTGAACGTTGTCGTAGCCCACCGCCTGCTGTAGCGGAGGGCGGTGGGTGTCCATGATTTCCACAATTGGAATACCGGCGGTTTCCAGCATTCGCAGGCTGCGCGAAGTATGGTCACGATCTGACAGAATGATGCCGTCGACATTATAGGAGAGCAACGAGGCCAGGCTGCGCTCTTCAAGCTCGGGGCTATAGCCATAGTGAGAAAGCATCAGGTGATACCCCGCCGGCTCCGTCAGCGTTTCGATACCGAGGATAACATCGGCGAATACTTGGTTGGTAAGCGATGGTACCAGCACTCCGATGGAGTGGCTGGTCGATCTGGAAAGCAGATCCGGCGCACGGTTGGGAATATAACCAATCTGTTCAGCAATCGAGAAAATGCGTTCGCGCAGGCCTTCCGAGACCGTTTCAGGGTCACGCAGGCAGCGGCTTACCGTCATTTTGGTAGCCCCGACGTGGTCGGCAATATCCTGCAGGGTGGGGCGTTTTTTCTTCAAAAAATAACTGCCTTATTCAAGGTGTAAGCATTGAGGTCTTCCCTAAAGCTGACCCCAATGCTTATTTTTCCTTTAGCTTAATTCCTTTAAATGGGCGAGCGGCTGGGCGTCGGCAGCGTGGCAGCAAATTGCGTTACGATCGCTTGGGGCGATAAAGCGATCGAGGCATTGAAGGCCTCCTCTTCACTGGGCGGTTCCAAGTCGGCCAGTTGGCTGGCCAACATGGTATCGCCTTTAAAGAAGTGCCCTGCCCGGGTTTCGAGCCGTTCAAGCAGTAACTCCCGGCTGCCCTCTAAATAGAGAATCTGCAGCGCTGGGTCACCTTGCCGCAGCCGATCGCGGTAGCGCTTTTTTAATCCGGAGCAGGCAATCACCAGTGACTCCCCTCTTGCCCGATACTCGGCCAACAGCGCCGCCAAGGTGCCCAGCCACTCACTCCGATCATCGTCGTTGAGCGGCGTGCCACTGGCCATTTTGGCCACGTTGGCGGGTGAGTGATAGTCATCGCCATCGATAAACGTGGCGCCCAGAATCAGCGCCAACTGGTGACCAATGTGCGACTTTCCGGAGCCGGACACGCCCATCACCAAAATACGATGCGAGTGGGTCTTCACTGCGGCTCTCCTATTCATTACCAAGAACCTTAATTGCCGCGCACGGCGGTAAGATCAGGCAGCCAGGTTACAATGCCCGGGAAGGCAATCAGAATTACCAGTACGACTAGGAGCGCCGCATAGTAAGGCAGCATGGCTTTGACCAACGACTCCATGGAGACTTTACCCACACCACAACCTACATAAAGGCAGGTACCTACCGGCGGGGTTAGCAGCCCAATGCCCAATACAAACGCCATCAGTACGCCAAAGTAAGCAGCATCAACACCTACCGAAGTCACGATTGGTGCCAGCATGGGCGCCATGATGACCATGGCCGGCGTCAAGTCCATTACGAAACCCACCAACAGCAACAAAGTCGCCACAATCAGCAGCAGCATAAACGGATCTTGAGTGATCGCCTGCACCTGACTGACCAGGGTTTGTGGCACCATATTGATAGTAAGGAACCAAGCAATAACCGTCGCAAATGCTAGCAGCATCATCACCATGCCGGTCAAACGGGCAGTCCGAATCAGCATACCGCCGAGCTCTTTGATCTTGAACTCACGGTAAACCACCAGCGAAATAGCCAGCGCATAAAGCAGTGCCGCCACGGCCGCTTCGGTGGCGGTAAATACGCCGCCAATAATACCGCCAATCACGATGACCGGCAGAACAAGCGCAAGCCAGGCATCTTTGAAGGCTTTCCAGAGGCGATCCCAGCGGAACTGCTGCACGCCGCCGCCATCCTTTTTGGCAAGAATATAGGTGGTCACCATCAGCGCAAAGCCAATCAACAGCCCCGGAATGATACCGGCTATAAACAGGCGGCTAATCGAGGTCTCAGTGACGATGCCGTACAGAATCAGCGGGATGGAGGGCGGAATAATAATTCCGATCACCGACGACACGGTATTGATTGCGGTAGCATTAGCCGCGGTGTAGCCCTGCTCTTTCATGGAGGGAATCATCATCGCCCCAGTAGCGGCCGTATCGGCCACCGCTGACCCACTGATGCCGCCAAAGAACATCGAACCGGTAATGGCAACCTGCCCTAGCCCGCCGCGCATAAAGCCGACCATCGCGCCAGCCAGTTCCATCAAGCGACGAGCAATACCGCCATTACTCATCACCTCACCGACTAAAATAAAGAACGGGATGGCGAGCAGCGGAAAGCTATTCACCCCACGAATCGACTGCTCGATCATAATCGACAGTGGAATATCTGAGAGTACCGCCATCACCAGCGCCGCCACGCCTAAACCAAAGGCAATGGGCAGCCCAATAACGATAGAGACCAATAAAATGGCCAGGAAAATCCATAGCATGATTAGCGCTCCCGCTCAGAGTGGCGAATAACGTTAAGGCTGACCCACATCCGCCACACCGCTACCACCGCAATAAAGATGACGCACAGCACCAGAGAAAGGCTGATAAAACTCAATGGTACATCCATAATCGCTGAGCGCCCGCTTGAACGCGACAGCACTTGGTAGCCACCCCAAATCATTACCACCATTAGGCCGGTAATAATCAGGTGCTGCAGTAAATAGAGCATGTGTGCCAAGCGCAGCGGCAAGCGCCGTACTAAGGCATCAACGGCAATGTGCTCGTAACGGGAAAACGCCGCGGCGGCCCCGATAAACACCAGCCATATAAACAGCATGCGCGCCAGCTCATCTGCCCAGGGCAGTGAGTAATTAAACAGCGCGCGCCCTACCACATTGCAAGAAACGGACACAATCAACGCCACTAAAATAGCGCCGATAAGATACTCCATACCTAGGGTAAGCCAGCGGAACAGCGCCGGGCCTTGGCGGGCATCGGTATCGATTTCCAGAAGCTTGCGGTTGGGGTCGTCCAGATACACCGAGGGGTCTTCAATCGGCGTAGGGGTATTAGGGGGTGTAGAGGAGAGTGACATAGGAGCTCCAGGGGCACTGACACGTTGGGCAGGCTCGATAGCCTGCCCAACGGTGCGCTAAACGTAAGGTTTAGTTGCTGCTCTCTTCAACGATCTTTTGAATGTCGGCGATCAGGTCTTCGCCAATGCGCGGCGCCCACTCTTCATAAACCGGTTGAACAGCATCTTGGAACGCGGCTAACTGCTCGTCGTCCAGGCGGGTAATTTCCATTCCGCGCTCTGCTAGCTGATCCCGTGACCAGTCATCATACTCAGCAGACAGCTGAATTTCATATTCAGCGGACTGGCGAGCGGCTTCCAACACCAACTCTTGATACTCAGGCGCCATGCGATCCCAAGTACGCTCGGAAAGCATCATGATAAAGGGAGTATAGACGTGGCGTGTTTCAGTGCCATAGTCCTGCACTTCGTTGAAGTTAGAGGTCAGGATGGTGCTCCAGGGGTTTTCCTGGCCATCTACAACGCCCTGCTCCATTGCAGAGAAAAGCTCACCAAAAGCCATCGGCGTTGGGTTAGCACCTAAGGCTTCCCAAATCGCCAGATGCACCGGGTTTTCCATGGTACGAACGCTTAAACCGCGCACATCTAGACCTGCTACGTCGTCAGGACTTGCCACCGGGCGAGCACTGTTAGAGAGCTGGCGATAGCCATTCTCAGAGAACGCGAGTGCTTTCAGACCAGTGCCTTCAAAGGCGTCCAGCATGTCTTGGGCCACATCGCTCTGCATGACCGCTACAGCGGCTTCGCGACTAGGCAACAGGAACGGCAGATCAAAAGCGGCCAGCTCTTCAACGTAACCCGTGGTGGCTGAGCTCGACGGATAGGTCATATCCAGCGTACCGGTTTGCAGCATTTCCATCATTTGAACGTCATCGCCTAACTGACTGTTAGGGAAAACGTTAACCGTGATGCGGCCGTCAGTGCGCTGCTCCAGAATCTCACCAAAGTATTGGCTGGATAGGTACTGCGGAGAGCTTTCCGCCAGGCCGATACCCATGCGCAAAGTATGCGAGCCGTGGTCGCCGACTACCTCGCCTTCTATTTCAGGCGGATCAGAGAGTTCCGGGCTTTGGGCATGGGCCATACCAAATGTCAGGGTGGTCGCGCCGACGAAGGTCAGCGTGTTGCGCCAAATAGGGGTCATAGCGTTGTCTCCAAATACTCATTGTTGTTAATGACTGGGTTGTTAATAGCTGAGTCGTTAAAGTGATGTTGTTAATGGCCGATTCAATGAACGGCAATTTGTTACCGGTAACATTGAGTATGCGAAGGCTAGCTACCTGCCTTGTGCGTGTCAAAACAAAACTGCCAACTTACGACCAACGTCTAGGGATAGCCACTTACTGCTTCGCGCGCTACATTACCCTACATATTTCGGATCGGAACCCATACTTGTGCAACCATCTTGTAGCGAATTAGAGCTCGATCACCAACTTTGCTTTGCGCTCTACTCAACTTCGTTGATGATGACCAAAGTTTATAAACCCTTGCTCAAAAAACTGGGGCTTACTTACCCGCAATACCTAGCCATGCTAGTGCTGTGGCAAAACGATGGCATCACGGTAGGCACAATGAGTAAGCGCCTACTAACCGATCCTGGCTCACTGACACCGCTGCTCAAGCGCCTTGAGGCCGATCAGTTGTTGAATCGCAAACGCAGCCACGAAGACGAGCGCGTGGTCCAGCTTTATCTCACTGAAAAAGGTAAAGCGTTGCGCGAACAGGCGTGCCATGTTCCCAGCTGTGTGGTGCATGCCAGCGAGCAATCGATCGAGGCACTGACCACGCTGAAAGAGGACTTAGTGCGGCTGCGTGATAGCCTGCAAAAGAACCAATAACCTTCGCTTTCTGGCGCAGGGCGGTGAGATTTATTTACCATTTATGTTGCGCGCAAAATAAAGCCGCGCTAAGTTAATGGCGCAGGCTCACAATGAAAACACTGACAGGAGATACAGAATGACGACCACTATTGAAAACGTTGTTTATCGTGCCCACGCCACCGCTACCGGCGGCCGTGAAGGCCAGGCTAAATCGTCCGATGGCGCGCTGGATGTTAAACTCAGCACGCCCAAAGAACTGGGCGGCGCAGGCGGTGATGGAATCAATCCTGAGCAGCTATTTGCCGCTGGCTACTCGGCCTGCTTTTTAGGTGCGCTTAAGCATGTCGCTGGCCAGGAGAAAGTAAAGCTTTCTCAGGATACGAAAATTGATGGTCACGTAGGTATCGGCGCCATTCCTACCGGCTTTGGCATCGAAGTCGAGCTAAAAATCAGTCTGCCCGGCCTTGAGCAAGACGCTGCCCAACAGTTGGTCGAGAAAGCCCATGTTGTCTGCCCCTACTCCAACGCCACCCGTGGCAATATTAATGTCACCCTGACACTGGTCTAAGCGTCGTTACCTAGATTAATCATTTAGTGCCCACGTCACCGCTCGCTGGGCATGCAGAGCGGTGGTGTCGTAAAGGGGTACCGTGGTATCACGCTGGCCCACCAGCATGGCGATTTCGGTACAGCCTAAAATCACCGCCTGGGCGCCATGAGCATGCAGGGAGTCAATGATTGCCAAGTAGCGCTGCCGCGATACATCTTCTATACGGCCCTGGCAGAGTTCATCAAAGATCACCCGATGAATAGTGTCGCGCTCAGACTGATCAGGCACCACGACTTCAATACCGAACTGCTTTTCTAAGCGGCCAATATAAAAGTCCTGCTCCATGGTAAAGCGCGTACCCAATAGGCCGACGCGAGTGACTCCATCGGCGGTGAGCTGTTCAGCCGTGGCATCAGCAATATGCAGCAGCGGAATAGTCACTGCCTGCTCAATAGCGGGCGCCACTTTATGCATGGTGTTGGTGGCAATCAGCAGGCAGTCGGCACCCGCGCGTTCAACGCTTTGGGCAGCGCTGGCCAGCAGTTCACCAGCAGCGTGCCAATCGCCCTGCTGCTGGAGCGATTCAATTTCTGCAAAATCGACGCTAACCATCACGATCTTAGCCGAATGGAAGCCACCTAGTGCTGCTTTTACGCCCTCATTTAAGGCTCGGTAGTAGCCTTGGGTAGATTCCCAGCTCATACCGCCTAGCACACCAATAACACGCATCCGCCACCTCTTTGGGAAAATGAACTACTTTATTATCAGGCTAAGTACTAGCTAACCCTTGTAGCCGCTTTGCCACCGATAGAATACTTATAGTGAGGAAACTAATGAGCGACAACACTTATACTCCCCCGAGCGTTTGGAAATGGGAATCTGGCAACGGCGGTAAATTTGCCAATATCAATCGCCCAATCGCAGGCCCTACCCATGACAAGGTGCTACCGGTAGGCAAACACCCTCTTCAGCTCTATTCCCTGGCCACGCCCAACGGTGTCAAAGTCACCGTGATGCTGGAAGAGCTGCTGGAGAAAGGTGTCGCAAGTGCCGAGTACGACGCTTACCTGATTCAAATTGGCGAAGGCGATCAGTTCAGCAGCGGCTTTGTCGAGGTGAACCCCAACTCCAAAATTCCCGCACTGATGGATCACTCAACCAATCCCCCCCAGCGGGTGTTTGAGTCTGGCGCAATCCTGCTCTATTTGGCTGAAAAATTTGACGAGTTCTTACCTAGTGACCCAGCGAAACGCACCGAGTGCCTCTCCTGGCTGTTCTGGCAAATGGGCAGCGCACCGATGTTAGGCGGCGGCTTTGGCCACTTTTACGCTTACGCACCGGAAAAGTATCAGTACCCGATTGACCGCTACACCATGGAAGTAAAGCGCCAGCTTGATGTGCTTGACCGCCACTTGGCGGAAAACCGCTTTATGGTGGGTGATGAGTACACCATTGCCGATATGGCGATTCACCCTTGGTATGGCGCACTAGTGAAAAATCGCGTTTACGAAGCGGCTGAATTCTTGGAAGCACATACCTACAAGAACGTTCTGCGCTGGACTGAAGAGATTGATGAACGTCCCGCCGTTAAACGTGGCCGTATGGTCAACCGCTCCTTTGGCGAGCCGCACGAGCAGTTGCATGAACGTCATGATGCCAGCGACTTTGCCCTTCGCACACAAGATAAACTGGCTGATAGCGAGTAACTAGCCGCTAAAAAAAGAGCCTACGCTTGATCTCTCAGCGTAGGCTCTTGGTAGCTTTCAACTCAAAGGCTAAGTTTATTCAACCCGTGAGTTATTCAAAGCGTAATTCCATACCCGGTAGAAGTAGAAAATATACCCCAGCCCAAAGGTGACCAGCGAAATCAGCATCCATAGGATGATGTGGCCAATATTGCTGAACAGGTTGATATCGCACTCCATTTTCCGCTCGACGCCAGTGCTGGCATCAACTAGCGATGTGCGATTGATGACAAACCGCGCAAACGAATAGGGAAAGAAAAATAATGCTATGCCAAACGTGATAATACTCAGCACCACCCAAACAAGTAGATGGCCAATGATATCTAGAATGGAGAGGTCTGCTTTGATCTTCACAGTTTGCCCTTAGTATGCGTGGAAAATGGCAGAGAGTAACACCGCAAGCCCCAACCGTGAATTAGAAATTAATATAAATTAGGGAAACTGCCGTTCACTCTCCCACCACTCGGCATAGGAACTGTTATGGGGCGCAAGACCGCCTTCATCGGGGGCATCATCATCCCACCATACCGGGCCACGCTCACCTAGCGCTTCTTTAGCGCTTTGCACCGCGTTGCGGGCTTGGCGAATCGCATCTTCATCGTCTTGCTCTTGGGCTGTTCTGACCGCCCGGCGGGCTTTCATCAATGCTTTGATATGGGTTCGCTTTTCGTCTTCATCTAAGCTCGGGTCAGTGCAGCGCCAAAGCCGATTTTTGGCGACAAAGTAGCGCCCATCTGGGGTGCGGGGGTACTTGTTAGCCATAAGCAATACTCCTGTCCCGATGGGCGCTACTCACTAACCGAACCGTTTTAGAAGCGCTTAGATAGCGTGATTGAGCCAAATTTATCCTGCTCTTCTTGGCCGTCGAATTCACGTGAGCGCTGAACTGCCGCGTAAGTGACCTGCCAATCATCCCAGGCCAGCGCCAGCCCCGCTGAGACGTCGCCCACCCACTCTTTGCGATCAACCGAGTGGCTATTTCTAAACGTATTGCCGTCAAGCGTCAGGTTTTGCGCCATATAGTAACCGTCTACGCTTGCAAACAGGTACCACTGCCACCCCCCTTTACCGGTCATATGCTGGCGGCTACCGGAGTTAGGCGTTAGCGTAGGAATACCAGGGGCCTCATCACCCCAACGCACGCTATACCCGGCGCTTGCATAGGTATAGAGGTTACCCAAAGCGGCGCTGACGCTGGGGCCATGGGCAAACTGCTTACCGATTAATGGGGAGCTATGCCACCACTGGCGACGCATGGCGACGTTAACGATGGCTTCATCGCCCAGTTGGTTATTCCAACCGCTGGGGCGATCGCTGTCGGTGATGCGGTGCACTTCACGTTGAATACTATCGGCAAGCGACGAAGGCCCTACTAAACCAATATCCAGGTGCAGGTCAGTCGCTTGGCGCCAGCTGCCCATGGGTACATCTTCGTAAAGTGAGATACCGCCGTAAACAATCCCTGCGTAGGGGCGATCATTTTCAATCAGTCCACGCTGCTCAATATTGTTTGGCGTATAAATCTGATGCACCAAACGAAAAGCTGCCATATCAGCGCTGCCAATAAGGCTATCGGGCAAAGCGGTGGCCAAGCGTTGCGTCCAGCTTTGTGCTTCAGGCTGAAACGCCCAATTAAGTTCAAAGCCACTGGTAAAGTGGCCATCATCACTGCTGGCCATGCCATCATTTTCATGCTTAATCGACAGGACACTATCGTCGGCTTGTGCCAGCGTTGACAGCAGGGTTACTACGGCCACTAGCGGGAGCAACTGCCATCGTAGAGGGGAGGTACCTTTCATTGCTCGTTCCTTGAGATTGTCCTAGGAAGTGTTTTTTTGGGACTGTTTTTTGAGACCGCTTTTGAAGAACATCAACAAACATTGTTGATTGTATGTAATTGTGCAAAAAGATAGCAAGCATACTTTTACCGTCTTCTACAGAAAAAAGCTAAGTCACTAAAATCAAAGGGTGGCTCGTAGGCCACCCCTTCTGCTGTCATTTGCTTAGATTTATAGCGTAGTCGACTAGACGGAAGTTTGTAGGCTAATGAATTAGTTGAATCACTATCTGTCGCTCAGCAGCCACTGCGGAGTGATTTCATGTTGGCCGTTTTCATCAGTAATAAACAGCGATCCTTCGCTGATCATTACTGCCCAGTTAATCGCCCGAGGCAGGTCTTTAGCGATAGTCGCTAGGGCCTCTTGTGGCAGCCCAGCCACGTGCACATTTTTCAGCGATGCCACGCTGGGCAACACTTTACTCTCCCATTGATCTACCCGGCCGTAAGCAAGTAGCGACACACGTTCTGCCCTACGTGAGCACCAGGTAATCCGCTCGGCATCGGGCAACCCCACTTCGATCCAGTGCAGTAGGCGACCGTCTAGGCTTTTCTCCCACAGCGCCGGTTCGTCTACATCGGAAAGCCCACGCCCGAAGGCCAGCGTCTCGCTATACCACAGCACATAAGCAAGCAAGCGCGCGGTCATACGCTCTTCGGTCTCTGACGGATGGCGAGCCACGGTAAAGCGTAGCGTTTCATACACCCCGCGATCCAGGTCGGTCAGATTGATATCAACTTTGTAGGGTGTTGCACTAAGAGCCATGAAAATGTCCAAACGAAATTTGCGTCAGTGTACCCGATGGTGGGTGTCTCTGGTGAATAGTCTGACAGGTCAAGCTTTGCGGTGATCAGCCGTTACCGTGCCATTTTTCAGCGTATCGGCCTCGTGCATGGGCTCACGCCATGGCTCTTCGAGCGCGGCTTGATACCACGCTTGCATTGCGGGCAATGCTAGCAAGCGCTCGACATATGCCTGGGATTTCTCATGAATCGGCAGGTTGAATGTCTGCACGCGAAACGCCACAGGGGCATAAAACGCATCTACTGCTGAGAAATGCTCACCCGCTAAAAATGGCCCGCCAAAGCGATCAATCCCCTGCTGCCATAGCACATCCAAGCGAGCCAAATCGGCTTTGAGCTTGGCCGATAAGCTATTTAGTGCCACCCGCATGCCGCAGTTCATTGGACACTCGTCGCGCAGGGCGCTATAACCGCTGTGCATCTCTGCTGTGGCTGAGCGCGCCCAGGCGCGGGCGGCTTTATCTGTAGGCCAGACGTTAGTGTATTGCTCAGCCAGATACTCGACAACCGCCAGAGAGTCCCACACCGCCAGCTCGCCTTTGTCCGTCACATCCATCAGGCAGGGCACCAAACCTGAAGGTGAGAAGCGAATGAAGGTGGCATGGCTTGCGCCCAAACCACCCTCGAACGGCATCAGGTGTTCGTTAAACGGAATCTCCAGCGCTTTCATCAACAACCAAGGGCGCAACGACCAAGAAGAGTAATTCTTGTTGGCAATATAGAGATCAAACATGCAGCGCTCCTGATGTGGGAAATCGAATTAGCCGATCAATTAAACAGCCGCTCTTAACGTGCCGCCTGAGCCAGCGTATTACCGCCTAATCCCATTAATACACCACCACCAATGCGCTGAATGAGCTGGGAGGAGCCATGGGATTTTTGTAACCACTGACGTAACGGGCTGGCCAGCAGGACCACCACAACATCCGCTGATGAGAACAGCGCATTAGTGGCGATACCTAGCCAGAGCAGTTGCCACGCTACCGGCATAGCGCTCTCGGGTTGCACAAATTGAGGCAGAAACGCGACAAAGAAAAGCGCGGTTTTAGGGTTGAGCACCTCCACCAAAAAACTGTCGCGAAGCACGCGTTTAGTGGTTGCCAGCGGCACCTCATCATTATGGGCACGAATGCCCTGCTGCCATAGCCTCAGCCCCATCCAGAGTAAATAAAGCCCACCGATGATTTTCATGGCGATATAAGCAGGCGGAATCGCTGCAAACAGCAGCGCCAACCCCAATGCGGCCGCCACCACATGAACGTAGCAGCCCATATGCACACCCATGACCGCTAACCATCCGGCTCGTCGGCCGCGCCCCAGGGTTTGCGCTGCGGTATACAGCATTGCAGGCCCAGGGAGATAGGCAAAACCCAGCGCGGCGAGGATGAATGCGGCCCATTGCATATTGGCGATTCTCTTGAAGGTAATGGTTAGGTTTCGAGAATAAAACGGTGGTGACGTAAGCGCCACCTCCTAAATAAGTAAAGCTGGAATGAGACCTGGTTTAGAAGTTAGGTTTACGCTTTTCAACAAATGCTGACATGCCCTCTTTCTGCTCGTTACCGGCAAAGCAGAAGGCGAACAAGCTGGTTTCCAGTGCCAGTGCACTATCCAGATCCTGATCCATACCATCGTGAACGGCCTGCTTGGCACCACGCACTGACTGAGGGCCGTTGCCTTTGAGTTGCTTGGTGAGCTCTTCAGCGTAGCTTTCCAGCTCCGCTTGCGGCATCACGCGGTTCACTAGGCCGATACGCAGCGCTTCTTGGGCATCGATTTTGCGCCCGGTGGTCACCAGGTCAATCGCCATGGCAGGGCCAACGCGACGTGGCAGGCGCTGGGTGCCGCCAAAGCCGGGGATGACGCCCAGCAGTACTTCCGGCTGGCCGAATACGGCGTTGTCACTGGCTACGGCCCAGTCGCAGGCCAGCGCCAATTCGCAGCCGCCGCCAAGGCAAAACCCGTTCACCAGCGCGACCACCGGCACGGGGAGAGTCTCTAGGCGTTTAATAGTACGCAGCGCTTGACTGGCAAAAGCCCGCGCTTCTTCGGGCGTTTTTTCACGCATTTCAGTGATATCGGCACCCGCGACGAAAGACTTCTCGCCCGCACCGGTAATCAGCACGGCGCGCAGGTTCGGGTGAGCCTCAAGCTCTACTAAGTGCGCTTCCAGTGCGGCAAGCACTTCACTGTTTAACGCATTCAATGCTTTGGGACGATTGATGGTCAGACGCACCACCCCGTCGTTATCAACCTTCTCGATGACTGCTTCGATCATGGCGGACTCCTTATTTGATTTGTTATGGAACATTAAAGTGAACACCACTCAACCCTAGCGAACGCTTGGTTGAGTGGCAATCACTTCTTTACGCCGTACTCTTCTCTTCAGCACAAGCTAATCGTAAGAATAGAAACCGCGCCCACTTTTACGGCCTAAGTAGCCCGCGGCGACCATGCGTTTAAGCAGTGGGCAAGGGCGATATTTGGGGTCGCCAAAGCCCTCTTGCAGCACATCCATAATCGCCAGGCACACATCCAGCCCGATTAAATCCGCCAGTGCCAGCGGCCCCATGGGGTGAGCCGCGCCGAGCTTCATGGCGTCGTCAATCGCTTCGGGGGTCGCGGTGCCTTCTTGAACAATAAATGCCGCTTCGTTAATCATCGGCACCAGCAGGCGATTTACCGCAAAGCCCGGCGCGTCGCCTACCGGCACAGCGGTTTTACCCAACGCTTTAGCCAGGGTTTCAATCTCGCCCACGGTAGCGTCAGAGGTTTGCTCGGCACGAATCACTTCCACCAGTTTGAGCACTGGCACCGGGTTAAAGAAGTGCATGCCTACTACTCGCTCAGGATGATCGCACACCGCTGCCAAGCGGGTGAGCGACAGCGACGAGGTATTGGAAGCCAGAATCGCGGTGCTGCTCAAGCGGCTTAGATCGCGAAACAAAGTCTCTTTGAGTTCAGGCTGTTCGGGTGCGGCCTCGATAATAATTGCGCAGTCGCCTAGGGCACTCAGTGTGGTTGTGGTAGATAGACGGGCTAGAGCGGCGCTTTTATCCGATGCGCTGATTTTCTCTTTAACGACCAACTTACCCAAGCCTTTATCAATGTTCGTTTTGGCACGGCCAAGCTGCTCTTCGGCCACATCGTAAAGGCACACGTTAAAGCCACTAGCAGCCACTACCTGAGCGATCCCCTGCCCCATGGTACCGGCTCCTACAACGCCAATAAGTTGGTCGCTCATGCACTCTCTCCTCTATCGATTATCACTACACTAGGGTTTATCAATGGTTTTTAGCTTCTTCACGCAGTACGAACTTTTGGATCTTGCCTGTCGAGGTTTTGGGTAGCTCGCTGAAGATAACCGTTTTGGGGACTTTGTAGCCCGCCAAATGTTCGCGACAGTGGGCGATAATATCGGCCTCGGTCACTTCGCCGTAACCGACTTTGAGCTTCACAAACGCACAGGGCGTCTCGCCCCACTTCTCGTCAGGCTTAGCGACCACCGCCGCCTCTTCAACGGCGGGATGGCCGTAAATGGCGTCTTCTACTTCAATGGTCGAGATGTTCTCTCCACCGGAAATAATGATGTCTTTCGAGCGGTCTTTGATCTCGATATAGCCATCCGGATGCCAAACTGCCAAGTCGCCGGTGTGGTACCAGCCGCCCTCCAGCGCTTGCTCGGTGGCCTCCGGGTTCTTTAAATAGCCCTTCATGACGTTGTTGCCACGCATCAGTATTTCACCCATGGTTTGGCCATCCTTAGGTACTGGCTTCATGGTGAGCGGATCAGCCACGCACAGCGCTTCAAGCATGTGGTAGCGCACCCCTTGGCGTGCTTTGATTTTGGCCCGCGCTTCCAGTGGCAATTCATCCCACGCTTGCCGCCAGGCACAAACGGTTACTGGCCCATATACTTCAGTCAGGCCATACACGTGGGTTACTTCGATGCCCAGTTTCTCCACCCCAGCAATCACCGAGGCAGGCGGCGCGGCACCAGCCGTGGTGACTTTGACCGGATGCTCAAACTGATGCTTATCTTCCGCAGGCAGGTTCACCAGGCCATTAAGAATAATCGGCGCCCCGCTGAAGTGAGTGACCTTCTCTACGGCAATTAGCTGCATGATCTTTCTAGGATCGACACGACGCAGGCAAACGTTAACCCCGGCGTTGGCGGCAATCGTCCAAGGGAAGCACCAGCCGTTGCAGTGGAACATCGGCAGCGTCCATAGGTAGATCGGATGGTGGGGCATTGCCCACTCCATAATATTGCTCACCGCATTGAGATAAGCGCCGCGGTGGTGGTAGACCACGCCCTTGGGTTTTCCGGTGGTGCCAGAGGTGTAGTTGAGGGAGATCGCATCCCACTCATCGGCAGGCAGCTGATAGGCAAAGTCAGCGTCACCCTCTTGAAGCAGCGCTTCGTACTCCACCTCCCCAATGCTCGGGGTGTCGCCAAGAAACTCCACATCGGCCACATCGATGATAAGCGGCTTGAGGGGTAGTTTGGCAACGGCTTGCTGGATGACCTCAGCAAACTCTGGATCGACCAGAATGGCTTTCGCCTCACCGTGCTCCAGCATATAGCTGATCGCCTCAGCATCCAGGCGAATATTCAGCGTATTAAGCACGCAGCCGGCCAGCGGCACGCCAAAGTGTGCTTCAAACATGGCGGGGATATTGGGCAGCATCGCCGCCACTGTTTGGCCTGGCTGAATGCCCCGTTTTTCGAGCGCAGAGGCAAGCTGGCGGCAGCGCGACCAGGTTTCGCTCCAGCTGCGTCGCGTACTGCCATGTACCACCGCCGGGTAATCGGGATAGATCGACGCCGAGCGCTCGATAAAGGTAAGCGGTGAAAGCGGCACATGGTTGGCAACGGTTTTGGGCAAGCCTTGCTCAAAGATAGCGGTCATGGTCGGCTCCTGACTTTTGTTGATGTTATTGAAAGCGTTCGTTTTAAGGGATTGTTTAAAATGGTTGTTTTGATCGCTTAGAAACAGCGCCGCCGCCTCAAGGGGCGGCGGCGTGAAGCTGAAAATTAGCGTTAGTGAACCTCAAAATCGCTTAAGCACTGCATACCCGCCTCAATCACCGTGCGCTGGGCACGGCCTACCGGCAACCATTGGGTGATGGCAAATTCGGCGCTGCGCATCTTGGCAGTATAGAAGGGATCATCGCTGCCGTTGTTAAGGGCAGCATGGGCGCTGAGAGCCGCCTGCCCCATTTGCCAAGCACACAGCACGTGGCCCGCCAAATTAAGGAACGGGGTTGCGTAAGCCTGCACCGCATCTGCGCCGGTTTCAGGGTCACTGCCTTGTTCCTGCACAATTACCTGGGCAGCTTTCAAATCCTCAAGCCCTGCGGCCAAGCCACTGCTCAACACTGACAAAGCGGGGTCGGCATTGAGTTGCTCCACGGTGGCGTAAACGTCGTGAAGCAGCGTGGCGAGCGCTTCGCCGTTGTCACGCTGGAGTTTACGTCCCGCCAAGTCGAGCGCCTGAATACCGTTGGTGCCTTCGTAAATCGGGGCAATGCGGGCATCGCGCAGTAGCTGCGCTGCTCCGGTCTCTTCCACATAGCCCATCCCACCGTGTACTTGAATGCCCATGGAGGCGATATCCACTGCTTGATCTGTGGAGAAGCTTTTGATCACCGGAATAAGGATATCGGCGCGGGCCTGGGCAGCTTGGCGGGCATCGTTACTCTCCGCGTGGCGGGCAGTGTCCAACTCGGCGGCGCAATAGAGCGCCAGCGCACGCAGCGCATCGGTGCGTGAGCGCATAGAGAGCAGCATACGTCGCACGTCCAGGTGATCACTGATGCTGCATTCGGCGCCGCCACGTGTTTTTGGAGAACGCCCCTGACGGCGCTCCAATGCATAGGCAAAGGCGTGCTGGCAGGCACGTTCAGCCACGCCGATGCCCTGAATACCGACTTTGTGGCGCGCCTCGTTCATCATGGTAAACATATGATTAAGGCCACGCCCCTCTTCTCCGACCAAATAGCCGATGGCACCACCATTTTCGCCAAAACTCAGAGTGCACGTCGGCGAGCCGTGAATGCCCAGCTTATGCTCAATAGAGGCACAGGTGACATCGTTGCGCTCACCCAAGGAGCCGTCTTCATTGACCAGGAACTTTGGCACTAGAAACAGGGAGATGCCTTTGTTGCCCTCCGGCGCATCGGGCTTGCGGGCAAGTACCAGGTGGATAATGTTTTCGGCGGCATCGTGTTCGCCCCAGGTGATATAGATCTTCTGGCCGCTGATGCGGTAATGGTCGTTTTCAGGTACCGCGCGGGTACGCACTTGGGAGAGATCCGACCCTGCCTGGGATTCGGTCAGGTTCATGGTGCCCGTCCAGGTGCCTTCCACCAGCTTGGGCAAATAGGTCGCTTTGAGTGCATCGCTGCCGTGATGGGCCAGCGCTTCGATAGCGCCAGCAGTCAACATAGGGCAGAGCCCTAGCGCCATATTGGCGCCGTGAAGCATCTCCTGCACCGCACTGGCAACCACTTCTGGCAGGTTCTGACCACCTAATGCTTCTGATACACCAATACCGTTCCAGCCACCCTCGACATACGCTTGGTAAGCCGTCGCGAAGCCTTCCGGCGTCGTCACGCTGCCATCGGAGTGGCGCTTGGCCCCTTGCTGATCGCCAATCTTATTAAGCGGGCCCCAAACGTCACCGGCCAGTTTTGCGGCCTCTTCGAGTACCGCCTCGACCAAATCCGGCGTGGCCTCTTCAAAGCCCGGCAGGCTGAGCGAACGGTGCGCTAATAGCTCTTCAAGCACAAAGCGCAAATCGCGTACCGGTGCGGCGTAAACATTCATAGCGAACCTCGGGCTGAAAATTAAACAATTGTTTGAAAGTGTGCCCTTGATAGTAGTAACACTCTCTTGCCCACACCATTAGCCCAAGGTATCACCCGCTATGATTAGCGTCTTCACCCATCTTTATTTTCGCTCACTTGCTTGCTCCACATCATCATAATAAGTGATATGGCTCTCATCTTCCGCGGGCGGCCCTACCACCGGTTCAGCGGCGTCGACGTCCCATACGGCATCTGAGAGATCCTCTAAGTGCTCGTGTTCCAGGGCCCCCTGCATTAACTCTTCGGTCACCACTAGCTCGGCGCCTGCTGCCGTCATTGGCGTAGTCGGTGTAAAGGGTGCCACAGGCACAGGCGCCGGACGCACGCTACGCCGCCAGGAGAAGAACATAAAGAAGAATAGACTTAGTGAGCCGAAGGCCCAGAACAGACCCGCATCGCCCATTACAGTCATCACCGGGGAGATCATCAGCGGGCTGATCGTGGCGCCAATTGAGTTAATCAACAACAGGCCCTGGCTCATGCGTACCAGCGCCCCTGCGGGTGCGCGGTCGGCGGCGTGACTCACCGCCACCGGATAAAGCGCGAACACCCCACCGCCGAGCAAAAATAGCAGTACCGCCAACAGCGGCGTAGAGAGCGGCAGCCAGAGCATCGCCGCCGAGATCAGCACACAGAAACCGCTAATGCCAATCAGCACCATTTGTCGGTCATGGCGATCCGACCAGCGGCCAATCGGGTACTGCAGCAGCATCGCGCCCATAATCACCACTGCCATCATCTGCCCCACTTGGCTGACACTCATGCCAATGCGCTGTAAATAGAGCGGGAGCAGCGTATACGCTGCGGCTACCACCATCCCGGAGCCTAAACTACCCATCACACCGGTGGGCGTCAGGGTGATCAACCGGTGCGGGGGAAGCGGTTCGGCGTGCTCCATAATCGGTGATACGCGAGGAATCATCGCCATAGGTAGCACAGAGAGCGAGGCCAATAGCCCAATCACCATAAAGGGCGCAGTGACGCCCATGGCATTGGTCACACCCAGCAGCAGTTGGCCCAATACACCGGCGGCGTAAAGCGAAATCATGTAAAGCGCCAGTAGGCGGCCGCGAACCTTCTGGTCGCCTGACGTGAGCAGCCAGCTTTCGATAACCAGATAAACCCCTACCGTGGCCCAGCCGCCGATAAGGCGCAGTACAAACCAGGCCCAAGGATCGAAGAACAAGCCTTGCAACAGCACCGTGACGGCTACTAATGAGGCAAAACTGCCGTAAGCGCGAATATGACCGATGCGCAGCAACAGGCGGTCATTCACCATTGCGCCCAACGCTAAACCGATAAAGTAAGCCGACGAGACAATACCGATTACCGTGGCCGACTCACCGGCAGCATCCAAGCGCACGGTAATTAAGGTGGCAAGAAAACCGTTGCCAATCCCGAGAATGAAGAGCCCTAACAGGGGCGCCAGCGCCATGGCTAGCAGTTGCCGCGACATGAAAACCTCGTCTTGCCTAAAAGTGGTGAAACCAAGGACTGAAAACAGGCGTAAAAACGCTACTCAGCGTGTCCACAGGAACCGTCATCTCACCTGGCACATCGAGTCAGGCCGGGATAGCGGCGCGCAATTATTGCCCCAAAGGGGGTAAAGTCAATGCTTTTCTAACGTTACAATTATTCACGTTAGCGTTTTGTGTAGAATAACCGTGTCTGGCCCAGGAAATTCCACTACTAAACTATTCTTGTGTGCCCACCAACGGAAGGTCTCCTCACTAAAAAAGCTGATATGGGTGGGGTCGCTAATATAGTGCCAGCGGGCAAAAGCCTCCGGCGAAGTGACGCGCTTGGTCATTAACCCCAGATAGCCATCTGGCGCGAGCTGGGCTGCCAACTGCGTAAGCACCTTACCGGGCTGCGCCAAGTGCTCAACAACCTCTGTGGCGGTGATAAAATCATATATTTGTGTCAAAACTGAGGCATCGGGGGCGTAAAAAAGGTCGTAAATAGCCATCGGGTGCCCCTGCTCTGCGAACATAACCGACAGCGTCGGCCCTGGCCCTGAACCAAAATCGAGACCGCGGGCGTTGGGTTCGAGTTTAGCTAACAGCGGGGTAAATAAACGCCCTAAAAAACGCCGGTATCCCGTATCATGCGGCGAGTTTTGATGTTTATCGTATTCGGCCTTTTCTGCAGTGGCGCTTAAATGCTGCTCAGGGGGGACAAATACCAGCTTGCACGTGGCACACTGGTAGTAGTCACGACGCCGATCCCGGTGGTAGGGCGCAGTAGTGGGCTCCACACAGAGCGGACAGCAGCGCATCATCGTATTCTCTGGCTTATCGTTACGTATTAAGGAAGGTGGCATGCTATCAGGTCTGGATCATCTTGTTGTAACCGTGACCGATATGGGTCGCGCAGTCGATTTTTACTCGCGTGTTTTGGGCTTAGACGTGCGCTATCGCGACGCCCAACGGGTCGATTTAATGCTCGGTGATACGGCGCTTCGCCTACATCAAACCGACACCGATATTGCCCCCATTTCAGCCACACCCACCCCTGGCAGCCTGGACTTATGCCTGCGCTGCCAGCTGCCGCTGGATGAGTTCAAGCAGCATTTAGATGCGCTGGCGATAGACGTAGAGCTAGGCCCCGTCGCCCGCCAAGGCGCCAATGGCCCGATTGAATCCATCTACCTGCGTGACCCGGACGGCAACCTGCTAGAGATTTGCCGCCCCACTTCGCGTTAATGCTAAGTCTAATGAATCAAGGTATTATATATCGCGCTTAAATAGCGCGCACTGATATGCAATGGGCATCATCTCTCGCTGCAGCACTTATACAGATTTATCGAAAGGAAACGTTATGCTTGATAACGAAAGTGAATCCCCACTCGGCGGCCAAGTCGTCAACGGAGAGCAGAGCTCCCAACCCGACACAACCATGGCCATGGTGATTTACGCCCTCTATCTAGCCAGTTTTATACTTGGTTTTACCTCGATTATTGGTGTAGTTATCGCCTACGTCTATAAAGGCAAAGGCCCTGTGTGGCTTGACGAGCATTACCGCTATCAAATTCGTACCTTTTGGATAGGGATGGTATACGGGCTCGTTTGCTTGCTCTTATCCGCGATTCTGATCGGTTTCCTGCTTATGCTACCGTTAGCAGTTTGGCTGATCATTCGTTGTGTTAAAGGCTTCAAAGGGCTACAAGAGAAACGTGCGCCCTCCAATGTAGACACTTGGTTGATTTAACGATGACACCACAGGGGGCTAATAACGGTAGGCGTTTTTCCAAAGCCAGTGCGATCAGCTGGCTGTGGCGTCAACTGTCACGCTGGCCACTTGCGCGCCTGTGGCGTATTTCTTCGGCGCTAGGCCCCCTGGTTTACCGCTTTAATAAGCGTGAGCGCTGGGTAACCGATCGCAACTTAGCGGTTGTTTACCCAAATATCTCCATTGCTGAACGTAAAACTCTCGGTCAGCACAGTTTACGCCACTCCACGGCTACGATGCTGGAACTGGGGCACGCCTGGATGGCGGAACCAAACAAGGTAGAGAGCAGCATTTTAGCGGTGCACGGTCGCGACAAACTCGATAACGCCCGCACCGAAGGCCGCGGCGTGATTGTGCTTGCCCCGCACTTCGGCAACTGGGAGGTGCTTAACTTTTGGCTATCGAGCCATTTTCCTTTCACCGCCATGTACGAGCCTCCCAAAATCACCGCCCTTGATCCCGTCATTCGTCATGGCCGAGAGCGCATGGGGGCAAGTTTGGTACCCACCAACCCCCGCGGCGTTGCGGCATTACTTAAAGCCCTTAAACGCAGCGAAGCGATTGGCATACTACCTGACCAGGAGCCCGACTGGGGCAGCGGCGTTTTTGCGCCCTTCTTTGGTCGCGAGGCTTACACCGCCACCCTGCTCCCGAAATTGGTCGCCCGCACCCAGGCGCGGGTAGTCACCGGCGTCGCGCTACGTATTCCTGGTAAAGGGTTTGAGATCCATTTTCTGGATGCCGACGCACGGGTCTATAGCGACAATGATGTACAGTCTGCCACAGGCGTCAATGCCAGCGTCGAGAGTGCGATTGCCTTAGCGCCCGCACAGTATCAATGGGAGTACAAGCGCTACCGCAAAGTGGTGCAGGAGCAGCAGCAATTAGCCAACTTCCGCGACTATCGTCTTTATTAGGCTGAAAAAGAGAGAACTGATGGCACAACTCCCTATTCCCCGCGATGAAATACGCGCGCCGCAGATTATTTACGCGCTTTACTTAGCGGGTATTGTCACTGCCAATATCACCCTACTGATCGGCGTGGTGATCGCCTATGTCTACCGCAAAGACGCCGCACCGTGGCTGCAGCAGCACTACCGGTATCTGATCCGCACCTTCTGGATCGGCACGCTCTATGCCTGCATCGCCTTTCTTCTAAGCATTGTGATAGTCGGCACCCTGCTCTGGCCGCTACTAGCGGTATGGCTTGGCGTGCGCTGCGTACTCGGCTGGGTCGATGTTCGCAAAGGGCTAACACCGGCACGCCCTAATAGCTGGCTTTGGTGAGTTAGATGTCATTCATGGCTGTCACGGGCGTAAACATCATCTAAACGCTCGATATCGTCCTCGCCCAAATAACTCCCCGACTGCACTTCGATCAGTTCAAGAGGTATTTTGCCGGTATTTTCCAGACGGTGCAGTGCCCCAATAGGTATATAGGTGGATTGGTTTTCAGTTACCAAAAAGCGACTCTCTTCTAGGGTTACCTGCGCTGTTCCCCTCACCACGATCCAGTGTTCAGCCCGGTGATGGTGGCGCTGCAGCGATAAACGCCCACCAGGCTTAACGGTAATGCGTTTGACCTGATAACGCTCGCCTCTGTCCATGGCCTGAAAGCTGCCCCAGGGACGCTGGATCTGGGCTGCCGTGCAGGGTTCGCTACGTCCCGCTTGGGTAAGCGATGTGACTAACTGCTTTACCTGCTGCGCCTGATCACGGTGGGCCACTAGTACGCTGTCCGATGTCTCCACGACAATCAGATTATTCACGCCCAGTGTAGCCACCAAGCGGTGCTCGCCAAACACCAACGAATCCTGCGTGTCGGTCAACCACGTATCGCCTTTGGTAGCATTACCCGCCGCGTCAGGCGTAACGGTTGACCATAGCGCATCGAAACTGCCGATATCGCTCCAAGCGGCAGCCAATGGCACTACCGCAGCACGATCGCAGTGCTCCATCACCGCGTAATCGATGGAGTCTGCAGGACAGCGGCGAAACGCCGCTTCACCCAAACGTAGAAAATCCAAATCATGATGCGCACTGCTAATTGCCTCTTCACAGGCTTCCAACATATTTGGCTGGAGCCGTTTTAGCTGACCTAAGTAGCTTGAAGCGCGAAGTAGAAACATGCCGCTGTTCCATAGGTAATCGCCGCTGTCTACTAACGCTGTCGCCCGCTTGGCATCGGGTTTTTCAATAAAGGCCGCCAGATGATGACCTCCTTCCAGCGGCTCCCCGCACGCTATATAGCCGTAACCCGTTTCAGCCTGTGTGGGCACAACGCCAAAAGTTACGAGGAAACCCGCTTCAGCTAACGACACGGCCAGTGAAACACTATGTTGAAACGCCTGGACATCACCAATCACATGATCAGCCGGGAGCACTAGCAGTAGCGGATCATCGCCGGACTGACGCGCCAACAGCGCCGCACAAGCAAGCGCCGGAGCGGTATTGCGGCCTTCAGGTTCAAGCACCAGGGTAGCGGCTTGATCCATTTCGCGCAGCTGTTCGGCCATTAAAAAGCGGTGACTATGATGCCCCATCAGCATTGGCGCTGTGTCGGTTAGCCCAGCTAAGCGGCTTAGGGTTTGCTGGAGCAGACTCTGGGAGGAAGTGAAGCGCAAAAACTGTTTCGGCATCTGCTCTCGGGAAAGCGGCCAGAGCCGCGTGCCGCTGCCGCCACTTAAAATCACTGGCTGAATCATTGCTGCGTCCTTGTCATTGTGTTTGAAACGGTGACTGATCGAGAATCAGAGGTAACACTTGCCCCAGCAGTCATTCCTGTTACACATCCGTGGCTACATCCACTGCTAACTCTCCAAAATCGGCCTGCAGCCAGTGGCGTAATTGGCTCATTCTTGGTGCGTCGCTCGACTCTTCGAGCGTAGGCAACGTGCCAGGAACAAAGCCACGCTTTATAAAGGGCGCCAATAGCTCAGGGTCGCCACTAATAATATGCACCGGTACTGCCGCGCTGGCATCGTCACCGGTAATCAACGGCGCGGCTTGATGATCCCCCAGCACTATCATCAAGGTATTGTCATCCACTACACGTTCGGCCCACCGGCCGGTGACTTTCACAGCGTAGTCCACCGACCAGGCATAGTGGTCACGAATGCGCTCAATGTCCTGCCACAGCACTTCTGGTGGGTCACCGGCATCCTCCCAGGGGGCAAAAATATGCCCATCGCCAATGGATGACCAATTGTCCACTACCGGCAGAATCGGCGTCCAAGGGGCATGGCTTGAAATCAGTGCCAATTGGGCAAACACCGGTGTCTCACCTAGCAAGTAGCGCTGGGTGTAATCGAGAGTGAATTGATCCGGCATGGTTACCCAGTTGAGAGCAGGCCCGGCGTAGGCGATATCTTTCGCTGCGGCAATTTCATCGAAACCGTAGGCTTCCCCTTCCGGCCACGCCAGGGTAATGGCGGGCATCACACTGAGGGTTCGCTGACCAGTGGCACGAAAATCATCGATCAAAGTGGAGTGGCCGCTGTCCAACATCAGTTGATACCACAGCTGGTTGTCGATCCAGCGGCCGCTGAGGGCTGTCGCGTGGGCTAGCCATGACTGCCCACCACGAATGGGTGAGGCCAACATGCCAGAGACCACGTGGAGGTCATGCTCCCCCAAGCGCTGTTGCATCTCGGCTAGAGTAGGCAGTAAAACGTCGGAGTAACGTGGGTTTTCCAGCGCCGTGATACCGTAGGACTCAATAAAGGTGAGCAGTACATTGCGCCCCGCCAATCCCGGTAGTGGTCGCGCCTCCATTGGTGCAGCCTCCAGCTGTGCAGTAAAGGCGAGGCGGGCGGCGTGTGTATCGGTAATTTGCTGCCACTGAAAACGCGTGGTATCGACCGCTGGCAAGCGCGCGCTTTCTATCAGCCGTACTCCATTGAGTTCAAGCGCTGCCCCGGTAGAGGCAGTGACCAGCAGCGTTAACGCGACCACGCCAGACAGGCGCTTAACAGAGTAAGCAACGGGTGGCATCATCAGGTGTGCCAAAACCAGGGCGATGGCGATCAGCAAGGCACCCCCCAGCAGCATTGCGCAAACTGCCAACGGTTGACCTACATTACCTACGAGCAGGTGATAAATTGAGCGCAGCAAAGGTACATCAAGATAGAGGTTAAGCGGCCGGGCAAAGGCCATTTGGGTGGCGGCTGTGCCTAGATTAGCGGCGGTTGCCAACATCACCCAACTAACGAGTCCGATGGACACTATGCGGCGCGCTTGGCCGACAGGGAGCAGCAACATGAGCGGCGCAATGATAAGCGCCTCCCAAGCGAGCAAATATGAGCTGATCTCGCCAAAACGCCACCAGAGTGGCGCGATGAGTAAGAAATTCAGCGTTAGAAGCATTAGTAATAATCGACTCATCGCACCCTCATTTGTGCTTACTTTAGCTTACAGTGTCAAAGATAGAACCTGTCAGCGCTCAGTCTCGTTGAGTAGCGGTACCCAATCGCAAGATAAGAGAGCAAGGAATAAGGCTGCTGAAAAGCGCAATAATCATGTACTGTAATATTTTATCGTATAGTTGTTGTGTAAAAATTTCACGCTTTGCTTGGCTTTAGGCCAGGCGTTTTGCAGGCCCTCACCGGAAAGGATTTCGCCCATGCATTGTAATGAAGTTGGTAAGAGGCCGGTTGCCAAGTGGTGGCCTGGCAAATGGATAGTGTTCATTGGCTGTACGCTGACCTTGCCAGCGTTTGCCGCAGACGATGCGCATTTCAGGCAGGTTATTGAACGCGCCAAACAGCTTGCTCAAGAGACCTACCAAGCCCCGGAAGAGACCTTACCAGAGGCATTGCGTGAGCTTGACTACGATACCTACCGGCAAATTCGCTTTGATCCCGAACGCGCCTACTGGAAAGACCAGAGTCCTTTTAACCTACAGTTATTTCATAGCGGCTTTCTGTTTCAAACCCCGATTGCCTTGAACGTTATCGAAAACGACACGGTAACGTCCCTGCCTTTTTCAGCAGAGGACTACACCTACGATGGCAACGCCGCCGCACTGAAAGAGCAAGACTTAGCCGGCAGCGGCCATGCAGGATTCCGCCTCCACTACCCTCTTAACAGCGATGACTACTCCGACGAATTTGGTGTATTTCTCGGTGCCAGCTACTTCCGCATTGTGGGGCGTGACCAGGCTTACGGACTCTCTACCCGCGGGCTGGCGATCGATACCGCCTCGCCAGATGGCGAAGAGTTCCCGGCATTTCGCGAGTTTTGGCTCTATAAGCCCGAGGCTGATGCCGAACAGATTGAACTGCTGGCGTTAATGGATAGCCCCTCGGTCAGCGGCGCCTATCGCTTTGTTATCCAACCCGGTGAGAATACTCAGGTCGAGGTCGAAGCGGAGCTGTTTGCCCGGCAAGATATTACCAAGCTGGGCGTTGCACCGCTCACCAGTATGTTCACTTATGGTGAGGCAAGCCGCGAGCGGCCGGACGATTTTCGTCCACAGGTGCATGACTCCGATGGCCTACTGATACATGCCGGTAGCGGCGAGTGGATCTGGCGCCCGCTGAGTAACCCATCTCACCTGCATACATCCGCCTTTGTAGACGACTCCCCTCAAGGCTTTGGATTAATGCAACGGGAGCGGGATTTTAACCGCTACTTGGATACCGAAGCACAGTATCACCGTCGCCCAAGCCAATGGGTTGTGCCACTGGATGATTGGGGGCCGGGCCACGTGGAACTTGTCGAAATCCCTACCCCTGATGAGACTCACGACAATATCGTCACCTACTGGGTGGCGGACGATACCCTGGATGCTGGCGAATCCCGCCGCCTGCACTATCTCACTCACACGCTGAACACTCAGCCTGACGCGCATAATCTTGGCCGCGCCATTCGCACTCGTCATGGCAATGCGGCGGTGCCGGGGCAAGCGGACTCTGCCTCACAAGATCAGCGCCAGTTTATTGTCGACTTTCAGGGAGGCGCCTTAGAGGAGCTCACCGCCGACCAGCCCGTCAAGTTAGATATTAGCGCCCAACACGGTGAGGTACTGCTCCCCCAGGTCACCGCGCTGCCCAACAATGGCTGGCGAGCCAGCTTCCGGCTACCCGCCAGCGATCAACCCAGCGATGTTAGCCTAAGACTCACCTTAAACGGCGAACCAGTTAGCGAGACCTGGAATTACGTGTGGTATCCCGATGACGAATAGCACTTATCAAGCAAATCTTATATCGCCAGCACCTGTGTGGATCAAGGCACGTCCTTTCAGAGAGCCCAACTAATGCAGCGCATGGCGCTTCAACGACTGCGCAGCGCGGGTGGGCTAGCCCGTTCGCTGTTTATTTATTGGCGGCCTGGGCGTCAACGCGGCCTCCAGCGCCTCTATCAGCCTTTTATACAACCCGGCACCGTTGCCTTTGATATTGGCGCGCACCTAGGCGACCGTAGCGCGGCTTTTCATGCGCTTGGCGCCAAGGTGGTGGCGCTGGAGCCCCAGCCCGACCTCGCCAAATGGTTTAAACGCCTGGTAAAGCCGCCGACCATTACCTTGCTGCCGATGGCGGCGGGCCCTACGGTGGGCTTTGCTGAGATAGCGATCAGCCCCAGCAACCCGACCCTTTCCACCCTGGCCACAGAGTGGCGTGAGCAGATAGGCGAACGCAACGCAGGCTTTAGTCAGGTACGTTGGGAGCAGCGTTTACGGGTGCCGGTGACCACGCTGGATGCGTTAATTGACGAGTATGGCGAGCCTAGTTTTATTAAAATCGACGTTGAAGGCTTTGAGGCGGAGGTTTTGGCGGGGCTAAGCTGCCCGGTGGCAGCACTTTCAGTGGAGTTTGTGGCAGGCGCCCTGGAAGTAAACGATGCCTGCGTGAACCACTTAAGCCGCCTTGGCGAGTACCGCTACAACGTGGTAGCTGGTGAGCAGCGCCACTTTCGCTGGGCCGAGTGGCAAACGACACAATCGGTTAGCGAGTGGCTAAGCGCAGGGGCCGAAGGATTGCCTTCCGGTGACCTGTACGCCTGCCGCTCAGACCATCAGTTACTTCTACATGATGCTTAATACCTAAAGGCTTCTCATTTTATGATTCACCACTGGCAAACCCTCACCGCTCCGCAGTTAGCCGAGTTCGCCCAATGCGACCCAGTAGCGGTACTGGTGCTCGGGGCCATTGAACAGCACGGCACTCACCTCCCTTTAGCCACCGACTTGACCATTGGCGAGGGGCTGCAAGCCGCTATGCTGGAGAAGCTAGATACCCACCTGAACGTAATCTGCCTACCGCCGATTGCGGTGGGCGCCAGCGACGAGCACACCAGCTTCCCCGGCACGCTCAGCCTGCCCGCACCGCTGGCCGTTGCCACTCTTGAAGCCTACGGAGAGAGCTTAGCTCGCGCAGGCATTCGCCGCCTGGTGCTGCTTAACAGCCATGGTGGCAATAAGGCGGTGATGGATTTGGCAGGGTTAACCCTGCGACGGCGGCATAGCATGCGCGTAGTAAAAACGACCTATACCCGACTACCGCCGTTAGAGGGTGCCATTGATGCGGAAGAATTGCGCTACGGCTTACACGGCGGGCTGCTCGAAACCGCGATGATGCACCATTTAGCGCCCGCGCTGGTGCAGTTGGACGGCTATCAGGCCACCCCACCTGCAGCGCCCCAAGGCGATGCATTAGTGAGCGCAGAAGGTGCTGCAGCTTTTGCCTGGCTGGCGGAAGACTTAAGCACCCAAGGAGTGGCGGGGGATGCCAGCCAAGCCAGCGCGGAACTAGGTGAACGGCTGGTTCAACACTATGCCCGCCAACTAGCGGCCGTAGTGACGGAAACCGCCCAGCTACCACCGCTAACCAACCAAACTCGCAGCACAAGTGGGAGGCAGCTTTAGCTCGCGACCGTTTTGCGTTTAACGCTGGCCACTGAGCACATCTTCCAACAGATGCCCGCCTCGAGTTGCCTTGGCATTAAGGTAGCGCTGGTTGTGGTCGGTAACGCTGCCGTACAGCGCCTGGCGTGAGACCACGTCAATACCGCCCTGGCGCAACGCTTCCATCTTCAAGGGGTTGTTGGTCAGCAGTTGCACTTGGTCAATATTGAGCGCATTGAGCATATCCACCGCCACCGCATACTGGCGCTCATCGTCACCAAAACCGAGTACTTGATCGGCATCCACGGTATCCAGGCCACCATCCTGTAAGGTATAGGCGCGCAGCTTATTGGCTAGGCCAATGCCCCGCCCCTCTTGGGCCAAGTAGAGCAGCACGCCGCCGCCCATGGTTTGAATATCCGCCACGGCATTGCGCAGCTGTTCTCCGCAGTCGCAACGCAAACTGCCGAACAGGTCACCGGTTAAACACGCAGAGTGCAGGCGTAGCGGCACCGCGCCTTCCCAGCGCTCTGGCTTACCGATCACCACTGCAACGTGCTCGCGCAGGCCATCTGGCTCACGGAAAAGCACAAAGCGGCTGTCGGCAGCATTATCGAGGGGGATATTCGCTTCGCTCACCCGCTTGAGCATGCCCGGCGCCCCGGCAAGGCATTGTGTGGCGTCTTCAGCGCTGACTTGCAGCAGGCGTCCCTCTGCCAACTGCTGCTCAATAGTCGCTATAGCCTCTTGGCTAACAAAAGCGCAGAGCGCTGCGGGAATCAGCAGGGCGCGACGCATCAGCGTTACGGCGCCTAGTTCGGCTATTCCGGCGGGCTTTAACCCGCTAAGCAATCCACCCGCGGGTTGTGAAAGCGTTTCCGCCGTGGCCAAGCCATTCAGCTCATTGGTACTAATGTGGGCTGTCAGCGGCAGGCTGGCGGCCTCGGCGGACAAGTTCATGCCCATCGCCGCCAGGCGGTGACGAGTAAGCACCAGCGAAGGCCGCTCGCCCGCTAGCAAAGCCAGCGCTTCGACCGATTCACTGCCTTCCAGCGCCTGCACGAGCAAACGCTGCCCACTGGCATTCACCACCACTGGCAATCCACGACGGATGTCGAAAATAGCGCGTTCAATCTGGTACATGTAGGCCTCCTGGCTTCCTTACGAGGGGGATGGCGCACGCTTGCGCTGAGCTATTTGCTCTGAACTGAATAGATGGCTGCCCTGAACGGCTTGCGCTTAACCAAGAAGCGCCCGCATGATGAAGCGAATCTTTTAGCATGGAGGCGTTATGCCCGGATCCCATGTCAACACGATTGCACTGGCCGATGCCTGGAATTGGCTGTTGGCACTGCGTCATCGGCGTCCTAGCGATGTGGCGATTAAGGTGTCGCCAACCGGTGAGTGGCAAACGGCCAAAGAGGTCACCGCTGAGGCGCGCGAGCTGCTCGATTGCCTGACCCTGCTGGCCAATCGACCGGCGTGGGTGTTGGCGCAGCTGGGGCAGAGTATGGATGGCCGCATTGCCACGGAAAGCGGCCACTCCCACTACATCAACGGCTATGAAAGCTTGGTTCACCTGCACCGCCTGCGTGCTTTGGTCGACGCGGTAGTGGTCGGCGCGGGTACCGCCAGCGCCGATAACCCGCAGTTGACCGTGCGCCATGTTAGCGGCACTAACCCGACGCGGGTGGTGCTGGATCCACGCGGTCGCATTCCCAACGACTTGGCGCTGCTGAACACCGATAGCGCCCCGACGCTGCATGTCGTGGGACCTGACGTAAGGTCTGAGCTGCAAACAACGACGAGCCTGGCCCACATTGAACGTTGCGTACTGCCGCTGAACGCCAGCGGTCAGTTCACCCCCCAAGATGTTGTCACCCTGCTGGCCGAGAAGGGCCTGCCGCGGGTGTTGATAGAGGGCGGCGGCATTACGGTGTCTCAGTTTATCGAAGCGGGAGCCGTTGACCGACTGCATCTGCTGGTCGCCCCGCTGCTGATCGGCTCCGGCAGGCCAGGGCTGCAAATGACACCCATTGAGACCCTTGAGAGTGCGCTGCGCCCGCCCGCGCGAACTTTCCGCTGCGGTGACGACACGCTGTTCGACCTGCGACTGAGGGATGCCACCGCCTGAAGGCTGCGCTTTTTCACGACGACTCAGCGCCACCCAGATCCCCGGTAGGCTCGCCAACAACACCAGCACACCGTAGGCCAATGACACCGCCACCCCTTGAGCGGGTGGCAGGCCGACCAGCGCCCAGACCCCGGCAGCGGCGCCTTCACGCAACCCCCATCCGGCTACCGAAAACGGGATCAGCATGGCCAGTAGCAGTACCGGTGTCAGCGCCAGCACTTGCAGCGACGGTAGCTCAACGCCAATCGCCCGAGCCGCACAGACCGTTACCAGACCATAGCTCAATACAATCACCAGCGAAGACAGCAACTGCTGGGGCCACACGCCGCGTCGCAACAAACCACGCCTTACATCGTGAGCCAGGGCTTGACACCAGCTCGGCAGCCTTGTCAACCAATGGCTAAAACGTTGGCGCAGCAGCAGGCCGCTGGCAATGAGCGCCGCAAGAGCGGCGAATGCGCTTAACCCCACCGCTGTGATCACTGATTCACCCAGCGCGGCATGCCAGAGCGGTGAGAGCAGCAGCGCGGTTAGCGTTAACACCACCACGGCGACCTGCCCTGAGGCGCGCTCGATAATCACCGCTCGCCAGGCGCGCCCCCTAGACTGCGCTTGGGTGGCATGGCGGTGCGCCCTCCCGGCGTCGCCCAATACACCGCCGGGCAACAGCTGATTGACCAGCAGGGCCAGGTAGTACTCCCGTAGCGCGTATGTAAACCGTAGCGGTACATCGATAAGCCCCGCAGTGAACTGCCAACGCCAGGCGCAGAGCATAACCTGTAGCGTGCTGATGGCTAACGCCAGCACGACCCACTCCGCGGAGAAGCGCTGAACCTCAGCCACAATCGCCTGGGGCTCCACCCACAACGCCACCACACTCAGCAACGCTATGCTAACCACCACGCGGCGAAGCCATGGGTTTCGCCACGCTAGCTTTTTAGAACAAGCACTTAGCCGAGTGAACATTCCCTTAACAGGCCCCATAGGCTTAGGCCTCTACCCTGGGCGTGGAAAGCAGGCACGTGGCAAACAGATCGCGGTGCCCCACCCGAATACCCAGCTCGCCATTGGCCACCGCTTGCTGACGCTGCTGTAGCCAAGTGGCAATGCGCGCTGCCGCTTCCGGAGCTTGCTCGGTGGCGGCTTCAGCCCAGCCTTCGAGTAGCGCCATCATTAACGGCTGCTGTACTTGACTACCAGCAGCAAGCTGCCACGGTGTTTCAGCTTGTTCAATGCGGTAATCAGCACTCTCTAACGCGGCAACTAATGCCCCCTGCGCCTGTCCGCCCAGCGCATCACCCAAACCTTTATCGCGCTGCTGGTGAGCCATAAACATCGCTAGCAGCCAGCGGTCTTCGTCATCCAGCACCGGCGCACCTTGAGGGTCAATAAAGTGCCACTCACCGGTCACGCTTAGCGCTATCAGCAACGCCTGTTGCTGCCCGGCAATGCGAGCCACAAAAGCATCGATCCACTGCTGGGAGACCAGATCCAGCAGCGCCGACGCGGTGACGAGGTGCGCATCGTCGAGCGGCACCTCAGCAAGCGGTTCCAACGATACGCAGTGCGTCTCAACGGCCACGGGCTGCCCTTGGCTATTGCCTAATCCGGCAGCACGCTGGCGCGCCTGGGCTAACAAAATGGCGTCGTGATCGATCAGCTTCCAGCGCTGGTGACCATTCAGGCGCGGCGCCAGAAAGCGCATATTACTGCCCCGGCCGCAGCCAAGATCCACTATCAGCGGCGCCTGCGTACACGCGCTCAGCCACTCCGCGGCAAGCTCAGCCAAGGGCTGGCTACGGGAATCGACATCAGCCGCCTCTCGCAGCGTCAGCCAGTCGGACGCAAACTGGCTGCCTGGGCGTAAATTTGGAGAATCGGCGGGCGAAGTTAACGCCGCGGCAAACTTAGCGCCCGCTTCTTGCCAGTCGCTTAACGCATCCCGGGCCTGGGCGGCTCCCTGGCGCAGTTGTTGGCGTAGCTCGTCATCATGGCAAAAACGGCTTAGGGCACCTTGAAGCGCATCGACGTCACCCGGTTCAACGCTCAAACCGGCGCCTGCTGGCAAGGTATCGCGAAGCGCACCACCGGTGGTGGTAATTACCGGCAGGCCGTGAGCCAGGGCTTCGGTGACCACCATGCCGTAGCCTTCATACCAGGAGGGCAGTACCAGCGCGTGGGCGCTGCGATAGGCCGCTTCCAGCGTAGCGCCATCGCACTCGCCGTGTAGCCGAACACTACCTTGCAAGCCGTTTTGATCAATCAGTTGCTGAACGCGCTGGGTAAAAGTGGCATCCCTAGCGCCACCGTAGCAGTCGCACTGCCAGTGATCGCCGCTAACGCCCGCCAATGCCTTTACCAGAATATCCTGCCCTTTGCGCGGCGTTAACGTTGCCACACATAGTAAACGTAGTAGCTCACCCGGCTCTGCTGCGGGGCTGATCGGCGCCTGGGCAACGCCCGGTTCAACCACAGTGACACGGGGATTGAGCGGCATTTCATAGTGGGCCGCCAGCTCCGGTAAGCGCCGGGCGGTAAAGTGACTGGTGACGATAATCCGCGCCACGTGGGCAAGCGCGTTTAACTCGCTGCGATGAAAGCGCTGCTGATCAGCCTCATCAAGGCCCAATTCATCGCCTAGGGGGTGGTGCAGCAACGCCGTGATTTCCAGCCGCTGGGCATGTTGGGCCACCACCTCCGGTAGCGCTCCCATGGCCAGGCCATCAATCACCACTGCCGCCTGCTCGGGAAGCGACCCTAGGGCCTGAGTGAGCGCTTCTGCCGCCTCGGCATCCGCATCAGGAAACGTGCCTGCCAAGCCGATGACGTCAATTTCCCATCCCTGGTCACGCAGGGCTGAGACAATTTGGGCGTCGTAAATATATCCGCCGGTACGCTGAGCAGGGTCACCGGCAACGATAAGGGTAAACCGCTTACTCATAGCGCGCCTTCATAGCTTGCCCAGGCCACATGGGATTCATGTAGCTTGATCTCCATATGGGTAATCCCTTTGGCGGTGATGCCCATTTTGCCCTCACTAATCGCCTTGGCGAGCTGGTCAAAGATCACCTTGGCCATGAACTCGGTGGTGGTATTTTTACCGGCAAATTCAGGCACTTCATCCAAATTACAGAAGTTGTAATTCGCCAGTACCGATTTTACCGTTTCGCTGGCAAGGCCGATATCGATCACCAGGCCGTCCTCATCCAGCTCGGGGCGCTGGAAAACCACATCGACCACATAGGTAGCGCCGTGGGTGCGTTGGGCAGGGCCAAAGACCTCACCATTAAAGCTATGGGCGATCATAAAGTGGTCACGGACACATAAACGGAACATAAAAACTCCAAATGAGAAGTAAATGGGTTACGAGGAGTAGCGCAGACGGTGACAGAGCTCCACACTTCCGCGACCAAACAGCCGAGGGGCAAGCGTGGGCAGCTGTGCAAAGTCGCTTTCACCGCTGATTAGCGCATCCAACCGCTCGTCTACCAGTAGGCTTAGCGCTAATTTTAGGCGGCGCTGGTAGTCCCAGCGTGGGCGTAATTTGGGCGGCAGTTGACCTACCTGGCTGGCCTTGAGCGTCAGCCGCTGGGAGTGAAAAGCCCCGCCTAACGGGATCGCAATATCCCCCTCGCCAAACCAGCTCATTTCGATAATGCGCCCTTCGCTGCCCGCTAACGCCAGTGCTTGGCGCAAACCGGCGGACTGGCCGCTGGCGTGGATCACGCAATCTTGGTCATGAAGGGCTTGTTCGGGAGTACAGAAGGCTACGCTTAACTGCTCGGCGAGCTGGCGACGCTCAGGGTTAATGTCGACTAACTGGACGTTAACACCGGGCACCTGGGCGCACAGGTACGCTACCAGCGCCCCGACGACACCGGCGCCAATGATGGTGATTCGCTCACCCAGCATCGGCTCTGCGTCCCACACACCATTAATGGCGGTTTCCATATTGGCCGCCAAGACGGCGCGTTTAGCAGGCACATTGGCGGGCACTTCCAGCACCGCCGAAGCAGGTACAATGTAGTGATCCTGGTGGGGAAACAGGCAAAAAACGGTTTTATCCATGAGGGCGCTTGGCCCCTGCTCGACGCGGCCAACGCTGCAGTAGCCATACTTGACCGGAGCAGGAAACTCGCCCGACTGAAAGGGCGCACGCATGCGCGAAAATTCGCTTTCAGGCACACGACCATTGAACACCAACGATTCGGTGCCGCGGCTGATGCCGCTGTACAAGGTACGTACACGCACCTCATCCTGGGTGGGAGGACAAAGTTGTTCACGCCGCAGCTCGCCTTGTTCTGGGTTGACCACCCAGAAGGCAGTGGCCCAGGTTTTTTTGGCGGCATTGGGGGCATTGCCAACATCGTTAGGCGCCGACATGAGCGTTCCTTTTCGTTACGAGCCCACTTGAACCGGGCTCTCTTTCATTCCGTTGAATGTGGCTTGGCACCATTGCGCTGCAAGTTAGGAGTAAGAGACACCTCGTGTGACTCAGTCCCCTAGCGTAATGTGTGACCATGCTTTGCATGGCCCTAGGCAGAACAGTTTTCAATGGTTCACCACCTTTAGCGTAGCGGGTGAAAAGAAAATATTCGATTAACCATTTGGAACAATTGAAACTAACCCGTCTATTTCTTGATCTTATGGACAACCCTACCTTCTTCTACAAGAATGGTACATATAAAAATAGTTGCATCATTTATTTCAACTGCGGACAGCGACGCCGCTTCGTGAGCCACCATGCCGCTTTTTTCCAACGCTTCTTCGTACACCCTGCCTAAACGTCTCTATGGCGCTGCAGAGCTACTGCTGGGCGGCTTGCTGCTAATTGCTGTAGGCAAAGGCTTACCACTTTTAATGGCCACTCCGGCCAATTGGTGGGTGGCCTTTGCCTTCTACACGTTTATTTCCGCTCTGGTCATCATCTTCTGGCCCCACGGCGCACTGGGTTGGGCTAACCGGGTCACGTTGGTGCGTGCGGTTGTGGTTGCATTAGTGGCAGGTGCGCTCGCCGCCAATGCCTTTGTAGGAGCCATCTGGCAGTGGCTGGCGATCGCGGTGATCGCCCTACTGCTGGATGGCATTGACGGCTGGATTGCCAGGCGCACTAAAAGCCACACCCGATTCGGTGCCCGCTTTGATATGGAGTTGGATGCCCTGCTGATTTTGCTACTGTGTGCAGGTTTGCTGAGGCTGGAATCGCTGGGACTTTGGGTGCTGTTGATAGGCGCAATGCGCTACCTGTTTATCGCCGCCAGTTGGCAGCTCCCGTGGCTCTCAAAACCGCTGTTTGCAAGTTTTCGCCGCAAGGCCGTTTGTGTCTGGCAGGTGGTGGCGCTACTGCTAGCATTAACGCCGCTAACCTCTCACCTAGTCGCCAGCCTGCTGGCCATTAGTGCATTGATCTCATTGCTCTATTCGTTTGGTGTTGACGTGTGGTGGTTGTATCGAAAAACACAGCGCTCCTAGCGCACTGCATCTTATAGGTAACTGCTTTGAGGTTTAGAGCGATATACGCTTGAATAGGCTGTTGCTTCCTTACTATAGTAATTTTCAAAACACCAGTAATTATCAAGCTATCTCTTCGCTTTTTCGCGTTCCGGGAGATTCTTATGGATCACTCGACAACAGCACCTTATTCATCCGCTCAGCAAACAGCCCAGGCCATCACCACTGCTTGCGAAGCGCTGCCAAGTTTGCAAAAGGAAGATGCTTTCGGCGCTCATTTTGATCGTTTCGGCGATGCCAAGATTGTATTGCTAGGTGAGGCGTCCCACGGAACCTCTGAATTCTATCGCGCCCGCGCCGCCATAACGCGCCGACTCATCGAACAACACAATTTCAATATTGTAGCGGTTGAAGCGGATTGGCCCGATGCCTCCTATATTGACCGCCATATTCGGCATCGCGCTGCAGCAAGTGATGGCCGGCAGGCTTTCACACGTTTTCCTTCCTGGATGTGGCACAACGAAGAAGTGGCTACGTTTACCGAATGGTTGCGCCAACATAATGCCGAGCTGCCTTTCAGCCAACGTACCAGCTTTCGTGGGCTGGATATCTACTCACTGCACGCATCCCTTTTCGCTGTGCTGGATTATCTGGACAAAATTGACCCTGAGGCCGCTAAAGCGGCCCGCCAACGTTATGGCTGTTTAACGCCCTGGCAAAGCGAACCAGCCCTGTACGGCTACGACGTATTTCAAGAAGCACAAGATACATGCGAAGAGGCGGTGGTTGAGCAAACTGCAGGCGCTACTGGCACACCGGATTGAGTACATGGCCAAGGAGAGCGAGGAAGCCTATTTCAACGCCACCCAGAACGCCCGCGTAGTGAGAGCCGCCGAACAGTACTATCGGCTTATGTACCGTGGTTCCACCCAGTCATGGAACCTACGAGACCACCACATGTTCGATACGCTACAGCAGGTTATAGAAGCCAAAGGTTCAGACGCTAAGGTGGTGGTCTGGGCGCATAATTCCCATATCGGTAATGCGTCTGCCACTGAGATGGGCTGGCAGGGTCAATTCAATATCGGCGAGCTATGCCGCACCGCCTATAGGGATCAAGCAGTTTTAATCGGTTTCGGCACACACTGGGAGCGTAGCCGCGGCTGACGACTGGGATTCGCCGATGAAAGTCAAGCAGATCGTACCGTCACGAGCAGACTCCTTTGAACGAATTTTTCATGAAACACGGCTGCCACGAGCTCTCATTGATCTGCGCAATCCTCAACACTCTAATATTCGGGAACACTTAACTCAAACACGCTTAGAGCGTGCTATTGGTGTTATCTATCGTCCTGAAAGCGAGTACTACAGCCATTACTTCAAGGCCTCGCTAGCGGAGCAGTTCGATGCCTATGTGTGGTTCAACGAGACTACCGCAGTGACGCCACTGCCGGGCGCAAGACCCCAGGGAGTACCCGACACATATCCTTTTGGGGTTTAGGCCGCTTGGCGCTTAGGAGCCACACACATGCACACGCAACAATCACTTTTTGATAATCGACGCGCAGCCGGACGAAAGCTTGCCTATGTATTATCCGATGCGCGTTATGACCTAGTGCTGGCATTACCCCGCGGGGGTGTACCCGTTGCCTACGAGGTAGCGAGAGCACTTAAACTTCCGCTTGATGTGGTCATCGTGCGTAAGATTGGTGCACCTGGACAACCCGAAGTTGGGCTAGGCGCTGTCGTCGATGGTGACCCACCTCAAGTGCTGTGGACACCGGATTTGCTGCAGTTTTTTCAGCCTTCTGAAAATTATCTTGAAGCTGAAGTTCAGCGCCAACTAAGCGAGATAACCCGTCGTCGTCAGGCTTATATGGGTAATCAGGCGCCCATTAATGTTAGCGAACGTCACGTCTTATTGGTGGATGATGGTATCGCCACCGGTGGAACAGCTAAAGCTGCCGCCAGAGCACTACGCCAAGCAGGAGCCGCTTCCGTTACCCTGGCAGTGCCTCTCGCCCCGCAGTCCACGCTGGATGAATTGATTACCGAGGTTGACGATTTGATCTGTTTAGCTACTCCCGAGCCATATATCGCCGTTGGCCTTCACTACCAAGACTTTACCCAAACCAGCGATGACGAAGTGATCTCCCTATTGCAGAAGATTCACTCTTTTTAACGCATTCTTTGATATAGATTAAAATACAAGAAAGCCAGCTTTCACTGTGTATGAAAGCTGGCCTTGTTTAATTGATTAGGCTTTTATGTGGCCTTAGGCAGCCATCGCAGCACACTCATTGGCGCAATGATGGCACGCTTTGGCGCACTCCTGACAATGCTTAACATCGTGTTTGGCACACTCATCACCACACGCTTTACAAATATCAGCACATATCCGACAGATTTCCTTGGCGTATTCACTCCCCTGGGCCATGAAGGAGGCTGCCAAGCGGCATATCTGTGCACATTGACGATCCAAACGGATGCACTCAGCCATCATTTTTACATCATCTTCTTGCAAGCAGGCAGTGGCACAAGAATCACAGTAGACCGCGCAGATATTGCACGCTTCAATACACGACTTATATTTTTCAAATTCCATCTTTCTACCCTCCTCATCATCAAACGAACACACGGCCTGCTACCTAAACAGGCGCGGCAAACCGCATGTTGAGTTCCTGAAGAACTCGTCTAAAAGAGTAGAACAGAGAGCTTGCAACACAAGCGCAGAAAGCGGCGCAACATGAACTCTAACACTCCAACCCCTGGCGCTGGTGCCATTCAGCAAGACTTTCATCCGGGTATTCGTCGAAGCATTTATCTTGGAACTGCCCATTGACCTCGACCCAGTCGGCCCGGCTTCCCAGCATCATGTGTGTTCGCTTGGGAGGTGTGGGTAAAGGAGTGTCGATCGCCGAGGCGAAGGGATGCACAAGCTCGGGCCATTCAGGGTCGTAAACCCACAATGACGTGGCACAGTGCTTGCAGAAATGCCGCTCTCCTGTGCTTTGCACGCCGTTGATGACCGCGCGATAGACTGAGATGTGCTCATCGCCACTCACGTTGAGCGTTTTGCTTTCTCCACTGAGGTTGATTGCATACCCACCCCCGCCAGCCGTTTTGCGGCACACAGAACAGTAACAGCGATTAAAAGGATAGGGGTGAGGTGACTTCACACTGAACGTCACTGCCTGGCAGTGGCATGATCCTTTGAGCAGCATAGTTACCTCCGTTTGCAGCGGTTACCCAAAACGAGTATCAAAGCGCGACTGCATGAACCGAGCGCGTTCTTAAGTTCTCTCTTAACATCTTAGCGCATAGGGCCCCCGTCGCTTTCAACGGGAATGATAGACGCTGTTTGTGAGTAAACGCATCAGCGCTCAGCCTTCAAGACTTGCAGCAGTTCAGCCACGGCCATTTCCCCTTCGGGTTCGTCAAACGCTTGGGTCAGTGAACCTTGTACAAAGCTCAAAAATCGATAGGCGGCGGGCGGTAGGCGTCGCTCCCGACGCACCACAAAGTGCCAGCGGCTTTTGAGCGGAAAACCCTGCAACGGCAGCTTTTGAACGCCATTGGGCGAATCTGCGACGACATGGCGCGACAGCACCGCCAGGCCCATGCCCGATGCCACCGCTAGCCGGATTGCCTCATTACTGGCGATCTGCTGGGTGGAGCGCAACTCAATGCCCGTACTGTACAACCAGGCATCGAAGGTGCGTCGAGTCGCGGAACCCGGTTCTCGCAGTAGGAAACGCTCATTTTTAAGTGATTCCATCGTAAGGTCTTTCACACCGGCCCAACGGCAATGCTCCGGCCCCACCACTACCAGCGGATTGCTCAGAAAAGGCGCAGCCAATACGGCGTTGTCCGTAGGTGGGTGGCTAAATACGTAGATATCGTCTTCATGGCGCTCAAAACGATTAAGCATCTGCTGGCGATTGCCAACTTCCACCGTGACGTCTACCTGTGGGTTAGCCTGACTAAATGGCCCCAGAAGCCTGGGCAACACGTACTGTGCGGTGTTCACCAAACCGATACTGAAGCGACCACGCCCACCACTATTGTATTCATCCAGGTACTGGCTAAACACATCTGCGCGGCTAAGTAAGTCCTGACTTAGCTGATACAGCGACTGACCAACCTCAGTGGGCACTACGCGCCCTTCTTCCTGGCGCACAATGGGTTCGCCGACAATTTCCCGCAGCCTTTTTAGCTGTTGAGATACCGTTGGCTGGGTCAGGTGGAGTCGATTTGCCGTGGCCGTAAGTGAGCCTGTGCGTACCACGTCGGCGTAGACCTGCAGCAAGCGAAAGGTAAGTTGACGTACTTTCATAACCAATACCATAGATAATTATCTATGACTGTATAAATTTTATTTGTTTTCATCAATCTCTTTGGGTCGCTAAAGTAGCCGCTTTAAAACCCCGTTAAGGAGATTTTCCGTGCCGGATATAGTGGTGATGTTTTTTGTGTTAGGTGTGGTCGCCGGTGTGGTGCGCTCCGATCTCAGCATTCCCAAAGCCGCTTATGACATCCTGAGCCTGCTGCTAATGCTGACCATTGGCCTTAAAGGCGGCATGGCCCTGCACGGCAGTTTGAATGCCGCGCTATTGATCGAACTGGCCGGGGTCACCCTGCTGGGGATTTTAATTCCACTGATCGTTTTTCCGGTGGTTCGCTACCTGGTGCGGCTCTCTCTCGCAGACAGCGCCAGCCTTGCCGCCCACTACGGCTCGGTGAGTGCTGGCACCTTCGCGGTCTCGTTGGCCTATGTTGAAGCACATAGCCTGATTACCGGCGGCCAAGTTACGCTTTACCTGGTACTGCTTGAACTACCGGCCATTATGCTGGGGCTCTCGCTCTACCGGCGGTTCAGCCGCGAGAGCACCACTGCCACAACATCAGAGCTGCGTAAAACGTCGGGGTTGTGGCACGAGACGCTGACCAATCGAGGCGTAATTTTGTTGGTGGGCGGTGTGCTTATCGGCTGGCTATACAGCCCCGATGCTGGTGAATCGGTTACCGGTCTGTATACCCACGCCTTCAAAGGCATTCTGGCGCTCTTTTTGCTGGAGATGGGCTTGGTAGCCGCAGAGACTTTGCGCAGCCTACGCTGGGGGCACAGCCGTCTGATCATCTTCGCCTTGGCAGCGCCCGCTGCGCTCTCCTGTTTAGGGCTGGTGATGGCGTTCTGGCTCGGGCTGCCCGCTGGTTCAGCCGTTATTCTGGCTAGCCTTACCGCCAGTGCGTCTTACATTGCCGCGCCCGTCGCCATTCGCGCCGCTATCCCTGACGCCAATATTGGTCTTGCCATGCTAGCGTCACTGGGGCTCACCTTCCCCTTCAACGTTCTAATCGGCATTCCGCTCTATCATCATCTTTGGGGATGGCTGGCTGGGTAAGGGGTGCCCCCACGGCGGCGGTGAAGGTGATGGGTGTCATGATGATCGGCCTCTTGGCATTATCGTCTGGATTAATAGGCCTTGTGCAGGGGTGCACTGCTAAACTAGCTTAACAAAGCAAGACATGTTCATACGCTGGAGACATTGAGTGACACGCACCCACCATCCAAAACCTACCTTTCAATTACGCTTAGCGCTACACCATGATGTGGTCATTGGGCCAGGCAAAGCAGACCTGTTAGAGAAGATCGACCAGACGGGTTCTATTTCAGCCGCTGGGCGCTCACTTAAAATGAGCTATAAAAAAGCATGGCAGCTCGTGGAGACTATAAATAGCCACTTCCCGTCACCACTCGTTACTACAAGCTCTGGTGGCAATGAGCGCGGAGGGGCTCAACTGACTGAGCTAGGCAAGCAGGTGATCACTCACTACCGTGCGCTGGAAAGTCAACTTACGCCGGAGCACTCTAATGATGCCCAGGCTCTGCTCTCACTGCTATCTCCTCGCCCCGCTCTTGAACCTTAGCGGCATGTTCTTTGATGGCAATTAAACAATGCTGGGCCTTCTCCTCACTCACATTTACGTTGAGCGCCGTAACACTTTTGTGTAACCTCCGCTATATCCAAATGGAAATAACGGAGATCAACCCATGTCTAGCTCAGTTTTTCATCGTCGCCTACTCGCCACAGCCATTCTATTTAGCCTGCCTACCGCATCGGTATTCGCCAACACGAGCGTTCAGGTCGCTGCCGCCGCGTCGCTCACTGATGCTTTAAACGATGCCATTGCCGTTTATGAAGCACACCATGACGTTGATGTGACCTCGATTTATGCTTCTTCATCTACGCTTGCTCGACAAATTGCCAACGGTAGCCCCGCACAGCTCTTTCTTTCGGCAAATGTGACATGGATGGACTGGCTAGAAGAGCAGAACATTCATGTTCAGCAGCGCAGTGACTTACTGCAAAATCGACTAGCGCTGGTCAGCGCCAGCGATAGCGTGCCAGCGCAATTTACCCCTGGGGAAGGCACCGCTATTGAAACTCTGCTAGGCGAGCGCGACCGTCTCTCCGTGGGTGACCCTGACCACGTACCAGCCGGCATCTATACCCAGCAAGCGCTGGAAACCCTGGGCGAATGGGTAGCCCTGGCACCGCGCCTAGCCCGTGGCAACGATGTGCGCGCCGCGTTAGCGCTCGTAGAACGCGAAGAAACACCGGTCGGCGTGGTGTATCAAACCGATGCCTTTGCCAGCGATGCCGTGCGCGTACTTGGGTTATTTCCAGCCACTAGCCACGATCCTATTACCTACCCCATCGCCCTGATTGATGCCGAGCAAAATGCCGCTGCCATCGCACTGCGGGAGTGGCTAGCCAGTGAAGAAGCCCTCAACATCTTTGCCGAGCACGGCTTCGATACGAGCATTAGCGCACCGTGACGCTTTCCCCAGCGGAGTGGGAAGCCATTCGCCTAAGCTTATTGATTGGCTTGGCGGCAGTTGCCTGGATATTGCCGCCTGGCATTGCCGTTGCCTGGTGGCTAGCCCGCCATCAGTTTCGCGGTAAAGCTTTGGTAGATGGGTTAATACATTTACCACTGGTACTGCCACCCGTGGTTGTGGGGTATCTACTGTTAGTTGGTTTGGGCAAGCAAGGGGTAATTGGCCAATGGCTCTACAGCAGCTTAGGCGTATCTCTGCCATTCACTTGGCAGGGGGCAGCCGTTGCCAGCGGCGTGATGGCGTTTCCGCTACTGGTGCGGGCACTGCGCTTATCCCTTGAGGCCGTTGACCCCAAACTCGAAGCGGCTGCCAGCACGCTAGGGGCTAACCGCCGGCGGGTGTTCACCACCATCACGCTGCCGCTGGCGGTACCTGGGCTGCTAACGGGCACCGTGCTGGCTTTTGCCCGCGCACTTTCCGAATTTGGGGCTACTATCACTTTCGCCTCCAACATTCCCGGCGAAACGCGCACTCTGCCCCTGGCACTCTATACGCTGATCCAGACGCCCGGCCAGGAAACCGCCGCGACCCGACTTTGTATTCTTGCCATCATTATCGCCCTGCTTTCATTAATCGCCTCTGAATGGCTGGCGCGTCGTACCCAGCAGCGTTTACAGGAACGTGATGCCTATTAACCCAACCACCCACAATTCGTCGCTCACCTCATCGCTATCGCTCTTCGTTGAACAGCGCCTTGGCAGATTTCATCTACAGGCAGAATTAACGCTACCTGCCAAGGGCGTGACCGGTATTTTCGGCACGTCGGGAAGTGGAAAAACCAGTCTGTTGCGTATTATTGCAGGGCTTGACCGGCCAGACACGGGTAAGCTCCAGCTAGGCAACCAGATACTGCTAGACACCCAGCGCCGCCAAAACGTACCGGCCCACCAACGGCGCATTGGCGTTGTCTTCCAGGAAGCGCGGCTGTTTCCCCACTACCGCGTGCGAGGCAACCTAACCTACGGCATGCCCAAGCAGGCGCCACCCCGCTTCGATGAGATTGTCGAACTACTTGGCATCAGCCATTTACTGACGCGCATGCCAGGCACGCTTTCCGGTGGCGAAGCACGCCGGGTAGCCATAGGCCGAGCACTGCTCAGCGACCCGCAGCTACTACTGATGGATGAACCCCTAACCGGGCTAGACGGGGCGCGTAAGCAGGAGTTACTGCGATTTATTGCTCTCTTAACGCGTCAAATTAATATCCCGGTGATGTACGTAAGCCACGATCCGGAAGAAATCTCCGCGATTGCCGACCATCTCGTGCTAATGGAATCAGGACGTATTGTCGCCAGCGACCACTTGAATCATCTGCTGCAACGCTTCGATTTAACGCAGAAACTGGGAGGGTTCGATGCCGCTTCGATTTTAGAGGGGCAGGTGATCGAACACGATACCCACTATCATCTGACACGCATTACATTGGGTAACACACACCAACTGCTACTACCAGGCACGGAGGCTAATATTGGAAGTTGTATACGAGTCCGGGTGTTGGCGCGGGATATCGCGATTGCTACTTCTGCCGTTAAAGACACCAGCTATCGTAATCAGCTTCCAGTTACCATAGAAGACACCACAGTATTGCCTGAAACATCCCACTCTGTAGAGCTACGTTTGCGGATGGGTCGCTTTCACTTGCGAGCAAGCCTGACCCGAAAATCATGGGACGAAATGGGGCTTCATATTGGCAAAGAAGTTACAGCGTTAATTCGCAGCGTATCGTTTAATCCGCTTTAACAATTAACACTAACTAAGTAACGTGGATACATAGAGTAATTTCAGCACCGTAGCTGCTAAGCCTAACAGCCACGGTCAACAGCATTGCTGCCAATATTATTGCTACCAGTTCTATCGTCGTAGCGTTCTGGTTCTGGCTACCCGCTGGCTCAGCCTTTATCCTGGGCTACCTTTACCGTCGGCGCGTCTTATATCGCCTCCCCGTCACCATTCGCGCCACTATCCCTGACGCCAACATTGGCCTTGCCATGCTGGCGTCACTGGGACTCACCTTCCCCCTTCAACGTTCTAATCGGCATTCTGCTCTATCATCACCTTTGGGGATGGCTGGCTAGGTAATAAATATCGGGACTGCTCTAACACCTCCATATCCTCGGTCAGCCCGCGTCCCTGCTCGACAAGTGCAATGCCTTCAGGCGTTGGGTGTAGCCGACGGGTGGTGCGGTACAACAGGCGCACACCCAGATCGCACCCCAGACGTTGAAGCCGCTGGCTGGTGGCTGCCACCGACAAATCCAGACTGCGCGCAGCCGCACTGATAGAACCCAAATCAAGAATACGCAGGAACATCATTACCTTGGCGCCTCCAGCTTCTCTGGTTAGCAACTGATGAAGTCGCAGGCCGCGGCCGAGCATTATGGCCACTCGCGCTTTATAGCCAACCAGGCCTATTATTCATTGGTTGGTCGCGACTACGAGTGGGAATTGATACCGTTGGGCCAGGATCAAGGCATCGGTGCAATTGTAGCCCACTAGGCTGGGGACGCTTGACCGGTCGCATCTGTCGTGGACAACCCCTTCCTGACGGTAGCCGCTTAAATGATACAGCAGGTTTTGCCCCACCGGTCGATAAAGAACGGCTGTATCGCATCATCGATGTGCTCAACGCGCTCTCCGAGGAAACTGGCAAGACAGTTCCCCAGATCGCGATCAATTGGCTACTACAGCGACCAACAGTCTCAAGCGTTTTGATCGGTGCGCGCAACGAGGAACAGCTCAGACAGAACCTCGGTGCAGTCGGCTGGCAACTTGGCAGCGAGCAAATCGCACAACTCGATGCCGCCAGTGCGGTGACCCCACCCTACCCGTATTACCCATACTGGAACGGACAATTTGCCGAGCGCAATCCGCCCATGGTGTAGTGCCCCTTCGAACGAGTATCCTAGGCATGCTTTCCTCCTGGCAACTCACCCGGGCTGGCGTTCTCATCGGTGGCCAGAGTTGAGCTGTGATGACTAACCAGTGGGCCGGACAGCTTGCGCAGCGCCACATAGAACACCGGGGTCAGGAACAGGCCGAACAGCGTCACCCCAATCATGCCAGCAAACACCGCCGTACCTAGCGCCGCCCGCACCTCGGCACCTGCGCCGGTAGCGATTACCGAAGGCAACACCGCCGCCGTGAAGGCGATCGAGGTCATGATGATCGGCCGCAGCCGCAACCGGCAGGCTTCCAGGGCCGCTTCCACTACGCCCTTGCCCTGCAATTCCAGCTCCCGGGCGAACTCCACGATCAGGATGGCGTTCTTACAGGCCAGGCCAATCAGCACCACTAGTCCCACCTGCACGAAGATGTTGTTGTCACCCCCGCCAAACCAGACACCAATCAGCGCCGCGAGCATCGACATGGGCACGATCAGAATCACCGCCAGCGGTAGCGTCCAGCTCTCGTAGAGGGCCGCCAACACCAGAAATACCAGCAGGATCGACAGCGGGAAGACCACTAGAGCCGCATTACCCTGGGTGGATTGCTGATAGCTCAGGTCGGTCCACTCCAGCGCCATGCCCGGTGGCAGCACCTCTTCTGCCAGGGCGTTGATGGCATCCATCGCCTGGGCGGATGAGAGCACGCGGGGGTCAAATTCGCCAGCCAAGTCCGCCGCCGGATAGCCGTTATAGCGCAACACCGGATCCGGGCCGAAGGTCTGCGTGATGTTCACCATCGTGCCGATGGGTACCATTTCCCCCTGATCATTACGGGTACGCAGCCGGGCGATATCTTCCACGCTGGCCCGGTAAGGGGCGTCCGCCTGGGCGATCACCTGCCAGGTGCGCCCAAAGCGGTTGAAGTCATTCACATAGGTCGAGCCAAGATAGGTCTGCAGGGTGTCGAACAGTTCGGTCAAGGGTACGCCCTGGGCCTTGGCTCTCAGCCGATCCACCTCTGCATCCAGCTGCGGCACATTGGATTGATAACTGCTGATCGGAAACCCCATTCCCGGCGTTTGCGCAATCGCGCCCTGGAGTTGATTGACCGCCTGCTGCAGCGCCCCATAGCCAAGATTGCCGCGATCCTCGATGAACAGCTGGAACCCCGAACCATTGCCTAGCCCCAGAATCGGTGGAGGCATAAAGGAGAACGCAAACCCCTCTTTCAAGCCGCCAATACCCTGGTTGATTCGGGCGTTTATCTCCGCAGCACTTAGGCTGCGCTCACCAAAGGCACTGAGGGTAAGAAAGGCCACCCCGGTGTTGGAAGTGTTGGTGAACTGCAGCGCGTTCAGGCCGGGAAAGGCAATGGCGTGCTCCACACCTTCGGTTTCCATGGCGATGTCCACGACGTCCTGAAGCATCTGGTCGGTTCTCTCCAGAGACGCCCCTTCCGGCAGGATGACGCCCGCAATCAGATAAAGCTTGTCCTGCACCGGAATAAACCCGGGTGGCACCGCCTTGAACATCACGCCAGTGCCCAGCAGCAACAGCGCGTAGACTACAAACACCGCGCCACGATGCTTCAGGGAGCGGGCCACGCCCCCCTGGTACCGGTTGGAGCTGGCGTTAAAGAAACGGTTGAAAGGACGGAAAATCCAGCCAAACAGCTTATCGATCACTCGGGTGAGTCGGTCTTTGGGCGCGTCATGGGGCTTAAGCAGCATCGCAGCCAGCGCGGGCGACAGGGTCAGCGAGTTGATGGTGGAGATCACTGTGGAGATGGCAATTGTGACCGCGAACTGGCTATAAAACTGACCGGTCACCCCCGACAGGAAGGCCATGGGGATAAACACCGCACACAGTACAAGCCCCACGGCGATGATAGGGCCGGATACTTCCCGCATGGCCTGATGAGCGGCAGCCTGGGGCTTTAGGCCCTCCTCGATATTCCGCTCCACGTTTTCCACCACCACGATGGCGTCGTCCACCACGATACCAATAGCCAGCACCAGCCCAAACAGAGTCAGCGTGTTGATGGAGTACCCCAGCAGGTAGAGCGCCCCAAAAGTGCCGATCACCGATACCGGTACCGCAAGCAGAGGGATAATGGAGGCACGCCAGGTCTGCAGGAAAAGCGTGACTACCAGCACCACCAGCAGCACGGCTTCCAGCAGCGTCTTCACCACGGAGTCAATCGAGTCATTAACGAAGATCGTGGTGTCATAGACTGCTTCATACTCCACGCCTTCCGGGAACTGTTCGGACAACTCGTCCATGGTGGCGACGACCTGCTCGCGAATCTCCAGCGCATTGGCACCCGGTGCCTGGAATATCCCCACACCCACCGCGTTCTTGCTGTCCAACTGCGAGCGCAGCGTATAGTCCCCGGCCCCCATTTCCAGCCGTGCCACATCCGAAAGCCTGAGGATCTCTCCGCCCTCGCCGCGCTTCAGCACGATGTCGCCAAACTCCTCCACTGTTTCCAGCCGCCCCTGGGCATTGATCAGGGTGAGAAAATCACTCTCTTCAATGGGTTCGGCTCCCAACTGCCCGGCGGAAACCTGCACATTCTGTTCGCGCATGGCCCCCACCACATCACTGGCTGTCAGGCCGCGGGCGGCTATGCGATCAGGGTCGAGCCACGCCCGCATGGCGTAGTCCCCTCCGCCGAAGATTTGCGCATCCCCGATCCCTTCGAGCCGGGCCAGACGATCACGAACATTCAGCCGCACATAGTTGCGCAGGTAGAGGGTGTCGTATTCACCGCTGGGAGAGGTCAGGTGAACGACCATCAGAAACGTAGGCGACTGCTTCTGGGTGGTGACGCCTTGACGACGCACGGCTTCCGGTAACCGGGCCTCGGCTTGACTGACTCGGTTCTGCACCCGAACGGCGGCTTCCTCGGCATCGGTACCAGGGCGGAAGGTGACGGTCATTTGCAGCACACCATCGGAGCCCGCCACGGACTTGAGGTACATCATGTCCTCGACGCCATTGATGGCTTCTTCCAAGGGCGTGGCGACCGTTTCGGCGATCTCCTTCGGGTTAGCGCCAGGGTAGACCGTGCGCACCACCACGGAGGGCGGCACGACATCCGGGTACTCGCTGATCGGCAGGTTGGGAATGGAGATCAGTCCCACCGCCAGAATGATGATCGACAGCACCGCTGCAAAAATCGGTCGATCCACAAAGAAACGCGAGAAATTCATGGCGGTCTAGTCCTCCCTGGCAGCAATGGCGGGTTGGGCGTCAGCAGCCGGGGCGGCGGGCACCGTTTGTGGGCTCACTTCCATACCCGGCATAAAGACTTTTTGCACCCCGTTGACGATCACCCGATCACCAGCAGAGAGCCCTTCGCTGATGACAGTGCGTTCGTCCACTTGGCGCCCGGTGGCGACCTGGCGCCGCTCGGTCAGGTTGTTCTCATCCACCACATAGACGTAGCGGCGATCCTGGTCGGTCAGAACCGCCTTGCGATCCACCAACAGCGCTTGCTCCAACCGCGCTACCGGCATTTCGACGCGCGCAAACTCCCCAGGACGAATGCGGCCATCGGGATTGGCCAACAGCGCCCGGAATTGCAGAGTGCCGGTGTTAGGGTTCAAACGGTTGTCGATAAAGTCCAGGGTGCCTGTGAACTGCCGCGTGGCGTCGCCACCCAGTTCGATCTTCAGGCTGTTCGACTCCTCTCCACTCAGCAGTGCATGGCTGGCAAACGCGGCCTGCTCGTCCGCCTCAAAGTAGACGTGGATCGGATCGATGGTGACCAGCGTGGTCAACAGGCTCTGATCGGCGTTGGCCAGGTTACCGCGAGTGACCATCGCCCGACCGGCACGTCCACTGACCGGTGCTGTAACGCGGGTGTATTCAAGATCAAGCTCGGCGGTCTGCAACGCTGCCTCAGCGGCATCGACCATGGCACGCGAATTACTCAGGGCCGATTGACGCTGGTCATGCACCTCCTGGGAAATGGCCTGACGCCCCAGCAACACCCGGGCGCGTTCAGCTTCACTGCCAGCCTGAGCCTGCTGGCTCCTGGCCTGGGCAAGATCCGCTTGGGCGGCATTAACACGGGCCTGGTATGGACGTGGATCGATCAAGAACAGCAGATCTCCCTGCTCTACCAGCTCTCCCTCCTCGAAGGCGACTTCCTGGATATAGCCGCTGACTCGCGACCTTAGTTCAACCGTTTCAGCCGCTTCCACCCGTCCGGTGAATGACTCACTCAACACCACTGGCTGAGCGGTCACTTCTGCCACCTCGACTTCTGGGGGTGGCGGGGGCGATGCAGAAGCCGCCTCCTCACTCTTGGCTTCACAGCCGGTAAGCAAGGCTATCAGCAGCAGGAACAGGAATATCGCCCGGCTGCTTGCAAAGCGGGTTCTTAGAGACAGACTTCCCATGATTACTTGCTCCAGTGGCTATCGGACGCCGATAGCAGCATTCGTTATATAACGCCTCACCGCGTTGGCGGTTGGCGTTTAATTAGTCGGTTCAGCACGATCCATTTCGACATTGCCTTACGGCTTCTACCGTGAGGGGAAGCCTCAGATCGGCAGCGTTCTTGAAAGACGCTCTGGCCATACGGAGGACAGGCAAGCCCGCAGCACCAGGCTGCGGGCTTAGCGCCCATCAGACGCTACCTACAATAGGTGGCATGAGCGCGTGGGAGGTATCGTGTTCCTGCGGAAAGCTTGCCCGTTTCTGTCGCGGGCAGAGGGCGGCCCAATAAGCAGGCCAAATCAAACAAACGAACGATTTTCGGACTTGCACAGTATGACGGTCAGGTGACAGCTGGTGCGGGTTGTCGATTTCTACGGGGTACTTGCCTGATCCTGCAGAATCAAATGAAAAAGCCTACGATTTATAAATCGAAGGCATATACTGCGAACTACTAGGGAGGAAAGCCATTGACCACTATCTTGCCTGAGCAGATTGTCCAGCTCAGCGACAACCTATCGCAACAGTTAATCAGCGTTGCCCGTCGCTGGAGCCCTCTTGAAGAGCTTCAGGATACGGCGATTGCCGAAGTGCAACTGGTGCGCGCTGACGCCCCTACCAGCTTTCACTGTGCGGTATACGAGCCGTGCCTGTGTTTTGTCATTCAAGGCAGCAAGACCGTGCTACTGGGTGACAAGGAGATCGTCTACACCGGGCCCAGCTATATGGGTAGCGCCGTTCACCTACCGGTGGTAGGCAGGATTGACCATGCCACCCCGGAAAAACCCTTCCTGGCGGTCAAGGTCTCGGTGGAACCACAGGAGGTAGCAGGACTGATACTGGAATTGGGCGACACAGCCCCGCCTGCGGGCAATGACTCTATCTGCCCAGAGACGGACTGCGGATTAAAATCGGCCCCCATGGATGAACGTATGCAGGGCGCGCTCTATCGTTTGTTGAGCCTGCTCGACACCCCAGAAGATATCAAGGTGCTTTCCCCTCTGGCCCGCCGGGAGTTGATCTATCGGGCACTCATGGGCGACATGGGGCCTCACATGCGCCGGTTTGCAGCCTCCGACTCCCAGGCCAACCGGATTGCGCGGGTCATCTACGCCCTTAAAGAGCGCTACACGCAACCGCTCAAGATCCGTGAACTGGCAGCAACCGCCAACATGAGTGAATCGACGCTTTACCATAGCTTCCGGCAAGTCACACGCATGTCGCCCCTGCAGTACCAGAAGAAACTCCGCCTGCACGAGGCCCGACGACTCATGCTGGCCGAGGGGCTCGAGGCAGCCACCGCCAGCTACCGGGTAGGTTATGAAAGCCCATCCCACTTCAGCCGCGAATACAGCCGCATGTTCGGCGCGCCACCCAGGGCTGATGTCATTCAACTGCGGGCAGCGGGAGCAGCACCGCAGCCTGCATGACTTCCAGAGTGATCGGCTTCCGGTTTTCTCGATGATTTTGATAACGGCTATTTAGCTATTTATGTACTTAGCTATGTATATATTCATCCATTTAGCCATTAAAACCGCTCCTCCATCAACCGAATTAAACCGTTTAAAAAACCGGCCTTACATATCTTTATATATAACAAAAAAGCAATAATCACGACCATAGAGCCTTATATCAAAAACGTTTCGTGGCACCATAAAAACTTCAAAAGAAACAGGCACACTTTTTGTTATGGATACCCCCAAACATATAAACAGCAAAGAAAATCAGCTAACCAACACATTGTTAGCCAAGGCTATATTAGTTCACTATTACAAACTTTATTTTAAGGCTTTTTCTTGTTTGTTTAATAAATCGTGGTAGGATTCATCGCTATTGAATACCCGACTCTTACACTCAAGCATAGTATTACTACTCTGCCACTGGGTAAAAGTGCGCGGTACTTTTCCAGCGAGCGAGTTCACACTCCATGACACCGATTACCCTGCTGTTTCTGGCCGTATCCATGTCGGCGGATGCCTTCGCCGCCTCCATCAGCAAAGGCGCCGAGCTGCAAAAGCCACGGTATAGTCACGCCATCGGTATTGGCCTGGTCTTTGGTGTGATCGAAGCCATTACCCCGGTACTCGGCTGGGTAGCGGGCAAGGCATCCCAGCAGCATGTGCAAGCCTGGGATCACTGGGTGGCCTTTACGCTACTTTCAATTATTGGCCTGCATATGATGTATGCCGGGCTCAAAAAAGATGACAAGATAGAACAGCGCAAACAAACACTCTGGCTATTAGTGTTAACCGCCACGGCGACCAGTATTGATGCCATGGCCGTGGGCGCCAGCCTCGCCTTTATCGATGCCAATATCATCGCCACCAGCCTAGCTATCGGCCTCGCTACTACGGTAATGGCCTCTATAGGCACTTTTCTGGGCAATAGGCTTGGCAAGTTTGTCGGTCACTGGGCAGAACTTATTGGCGGTATTATGCTAATCGGGATTGGTTTAGCGGTGCTGGCAGAGCATACGGCGTTTTTTTAACGCGTAACTTATGGCGCCTCTGATTAACGTAATGAGCGCAGGCTAGACAAGGCAAAAATCAACGAAAAGGCGGAGTTTACTAGCAGTAAATGAGCATTTTGATCGGACTCGCGCACGAGGCGATTTTTAACGCCGTATAGGCAAGCGTAATAGTTAATCAGAGGTTCCTTATAATCTTTCTTCACCAATGACCTCCACATGCCTAAGTGTGACTACTGACATAAACGCTAGCGCCATGAAGGCAACACCACTCACCGTAGCGGCCATATTCATACCTTGCGTAAACGCAGCTTGTGCTTGTTCAAGTAACCCTGCAGAGATTTGATCAGAGATAACCATTGTTGCCCATAGACTTTCTCCAAGTGCAGTGGGCACTTCTGGTGATACTCCGTCAGGAATCACATTCGCAATTTTCACTCGATACAACAGAGCAGCCAAGCTGCCGAGAAGAGCCACGCCAAGCGCCACTCCTAATTCTTGAACCATTTCCGACATCGCTGATGCGGAACCTGCTTTTTCCCGTGGTGCGGCCCCTACCACCAAATCTGTGCCAAGTGCCGCCATCGTACCCAACCCCAGGTAGACCAGCGAAAACCCCATTACAACCTGGGTTACTTGAACGGCGTTTGAGTGGACGTGCGCAAGTAAGCCGCAGCCAATGCCTGAAAAAACAAGGGCTATCGCAATCACAAAGGCTGGTCGAATACGTCGCGCAAAGAGTGGTGCAAGTATACCGGCCAGCACCATCATCAGCGCCGGAGGCCCCATCCACAGCCCAGCAACCAGCGGCGTGTAGCCCGCCACTAGCTGAAGATATTGAGTGACTAAGAGCATCATTCCCGCAACGCCCACCAGTCCTATCAGAAGTATGAAAAGTGCGGCAGTTAACGTTTTACTGGCAAACAATTTGAGGTCAAGAAGTGGATCGAGAAGATGCTTTTGTCGGCGTATAAAGAGCATTATTCCTACGACACCCACAGAAAGCGTAACCAATACCACGGGCGTTACACCCGCTTTGGAGAATTCCTTTATGCTATAAATACTTGGCAAAACTGCTATCAACAACAACAGGACACTCAAAAGATCCAGGCGGCCTGCATGTGGGTTACGGTACTCCGGCAACAGTAACGGGGCAGCTAACAACAAGATGATGACGACGGGCACGGCAATTAGGAAAGCGGCTCCCCACCAGAAAGATGCTAACAGTAACCCACCGACCACGGGCCCCAAGGCCATGCCTAATGCGAACATAGTTGCCCAGATCCCAATCGCCAGAGCCCGCTGACGCAGATCAAAAAACATATTGCTTATTAGGGCTAGCGTAGAAGGCATCAGGGTTGCCCCGGCAATACCTAGCGCTGCCCGCGCCACAATTAGCCACTCGGAACTTGGTGCATAAGCTGCAAACACAGATGCGGTCGCAAACGCAAAGGCGCCCATCATCAGTAGTCGACGTCGGCCAATCAGATCCCCTAGCGTGCCCATAGTGATCAAGAAGCCAGTGATCATGAAGCCGTAAGCGTCCATGATCCACAGTGCCTGGGTGCTGCTCGGTTGCAGTTCTACCGCTAAGGCAGGAAGCGCGAGATAGAGAATAGTTACGTCGAGCCCTAGCAGCATGGTGGGTAGCGCCAGTACCGCAAGCCCCAACCACTCCTTCATGCCAGCTTTGTTATGGAGCCGTCCGCCTGCATCAGCATAAAAAGGGGTGTGAACATCACATTTTAATGACATGCCGCCTCCAACTTCATCATGGAAGCAGACATTTTCAGACACCTTTTATGGGGTTACAATATAGCCAATTATCCTATTACTAAAGGTAATAGCATGGCGCATTCCAGGCTTGAGCGAACACAGAGTGATCTCACGGAATTCATCCTGCGGCACCGCCGTAAATTGACGCCCGCTGACGTCGGGCTTCCCACCAGCGGGCGAAGGCGTACCGCAGGCCTAAGGCGAGAAGAGGTTGCGGCACTCGCCGGGGTAGGGCTGACTTGGTACACATGGTTTGAGCAGGGCCGTGACATTAAGGTCTCCGAACGCTTCCTGCTCAATATCTCCCGTGCCCTGAAACTGGATGACGCCGAGTGCTGCCATCTTTTTCTGTTGGCACACCGGCGGGCACCACCGGCAGAAGCGTATCAAGAGCAGCACACTTCTCCCCGGATTCAATCTCTGATGGATGAGCTGACTCGACCTAGCTATGTCATGAACCTGCGTTGGGATGTGATTGGCTGGAATACCCAGGCTGATGAGCTACTCCAGTTCAGCACCCGTGGAGGGTCTGAGCGCAATCTATTAAGGATGGTATTTACAGCTCCCGACTTGCGGCGTCGCCTCCCCGACTGGCAACAGGATGCAGCGCATATGCTGGCACAGTTTCGTTGTGACTTAGCTGTCGCCCCTGAAGACCCGATCATGCAAACGCTGATCGACGAACTTAGTCAGTTGTCTCCAGACTTTCGGCGCTGGTGGGATGCTTCAAATATGGAGGGGTATATTCGAGGAATCAGCAGCCTCCTTGATACAGGTGGCGTGCATCATACCTATACCCATGAGACGCTAATCGTTGATGAGCACCGCCACTTAAAGATGGTTGTTTACTTCGACAGCTAAATCGTTCCTATGCCATCCTCTTTCGCTGGATGTTGAAGAGAACGTTTCACCATCACACGATCTCTATTTCACGTGCTCCACTCGGCGGGTGTCCAATAATGCGTTTGAACGCGCGACTGAATGAGGCTTCAGAGTCATAGCCAAGCCGGTTAGCGGCCACGGCAATGCGCATATTGTCTCGCGCTATCCACTGTCGAGCCTGAAACATTTTTACCCGCGCATATACCCCTTAACACTTCCGTTACCCATCGGCTCATCACCGTTCTATATCGCACAGGAAACTCTCCAAAATAGCACGGCTTTGGGCCAGTTTCGCCGCTTTCTGGTCGGCGATATCAATTTGTTCGTGCAGGACATTGCGTAGTTCGTCACAGGGCTCGAAGACTGGGCCCTCCCCTCTCACACACGGTAGGAACTGCTTGACGGTTGCTAGAGTCATGCCTGCTGAACCGAGTAGTTTGATCCGTTCGACAGTCCGGATTTCACCCTGCGCGTAATGACGATACCCATTAGTGGTACGCTTTGGCTTAAGCAAACCTTCCGTTTCATAGTAGCGCAGCATGCGGATGCTCACCCCGGTGCGTTTAGCCAGTTCACCTATTTTCATTCGCTCTCTTGACTCTTACAGTGCTGTAAGGGTTTAGCGTAGTGATTCCTCACTGCAAGTTCAATTGGGAGTCACTGCCATGTCCACTAACACTAGCAATTTTCAGGCCCATATTAATGGGCAGCCCGCCACTCTTTCAGAGTTGATACCCCTGGCCTTTGCAGGGTTTGCCCATTTCACGGCCATGCAGGTGCGAAGCCGCAAGGTCAAGGGAATGGATCTTCATTTAGATCGCCTACGGAAAGCATCCATGGCGTTTTTCGGCATAGCGCTGCCCGATGACCAACTGAAGCTCTATATCAAAACGGCCATCGATGAAGGACCGGAGGACCAGTCGTTGACGGTTACCGTGTTCTCGCATTATGGCGAATTCACCGCAGCCAGCATGAATACAGAACCCGCCGTGCTGGTACGCACTGGTGCGCCGTCAAATGGGCCGGAAGGCCCGCTGAGACTAAGCGTAGTGAAGCACGAAAGAGCCCTAGCCTCCATCAAGCACGTTGGTGAGGCTGGCAAAACCTACTACCTGCATAAGGCCATACGCGACGGCTTCGACGATGCAGCCTTTGTTGACCGCCACGGGCGATTGAGCGAGGCAACTATCTGGAACCTTGTCTTCTGGGACGGTGAGGCGGTTATCTGGCCACAGGCGACAATGTTGCAGGGCACGATGATGAGCATCATCCAACGTCAATTGGATCGTCTAGGTATTCCCCAGCGTCACGAAAAGATCACCATTGAGCGTCTTCAGGAACTGTCCGGTGCCGCGGTGATGAATTCATGGACACCTGGGATCGCAGTCACTGCCATTGCTACCACTGCTTTTGAAGACACTGCTTTTGCAGAAGCAACCCCGTTCATCAGCTTGCTTCATAAAGCCTATCAGGCTGAGCCCAACAGTGTGTTGTAGGGGTCCACGTTGATTGCTTTTTAGATTATCGGAATAAAAGTTTGGAGCCGCGACAATGCTCTATGGAAGGACATTGATTATGCCGATTCTGTCGGCGGCTCATCACTTACAAGTCTTCCATATAGTGCGGAGTCTGAGACAACACCATCGATTTCCCAGCGCTGTCTCAGCAAGCTCTTCGGCAAAGTGCATTGCACATTGCCCCGTTACCACAAGAGTAAACACGGCCTTTCCGTTCAAACGTTGCAATCAACAGACCAGTTGCTCGCTCAATGCTGATAAGCGCATCTTTATTTAACAAAAGGCTTTCAAGGGTCTCATGAGCTTCATGTAGGCTCGCTTGTCTGTGTTGAATTGCCATGCCTTACTCACTCTTATAAGAGCAAACTTAGCAAACACAATGTGAAATTCAATTAACTTTAGACTTAAGCCAATCGACAAAGGCCTGCATTTTGGCGCTATGCTGCCAACTTTGGGTCGGGATGTAGTAACACAGCATTGAATCAACGCCTTGATACGACATTGGCTGCAATGTGTTAGCTTTCACAAAATCAGAAACCAGAGTCTCTGAACAAAACACCAGCCCTTTCCCAGCAATAGCTTCATACACGCCATAGAGCTCCTGATCAAAATATCTTATTTCAAAGTTTGGAAGAGACCCCTCATTTTTCATTAACCAGCTTGCCCAAGGTGAATCCGGCAACTTACTATTCTTCCACTTAGTCAGATAGACAACAGGAGGCTTATCCGCTGTAATGGAGTTAATAAAAGAAGAGTCTCCATATACGTTAAAACGTTCTTTTTTCAATAAGCTTGACTCATCAACACGGGTTACGTCTCCCAAACGGATAGAGAGGGCATTAATTTTAGATGCCACCACTTCACCTGTTGATATTTCAACATCAATATTTTGATTGGTTTTATTGAAATCATGTAATAATGGAATTAATACCAGGGCAGCAAAGGATGAAGTGGTATCAACATTCAGTCGTGATGCCCCTGACTTTATATTATCTAGCGCAGTCTGAATTCTCTGCAGACCTGCTGTTGTTGCCTCAGCGAGCTGGTGCCCCTCTGAAGTTAATATCACTTTCCGGTTTTTTCGGTTAAACAGCCGCACTCCCAACCTACTCTCAAGGTTGCTGATGTGGTGCGACACACCTGCTGGCGTTATCGACAGCTCCTCAGCGGCATCTTTAAAGCTCCTCAGCCGAGCTGCTGCTTCAAACACCTTAATCGCTTGCAATGAAGCATTCACCGCCAGCCCCCCATTTTGGACTCAAACCCGTTTCTCACTAGGTAAGTTTTACTCATCTATCGAGCCAGTTTATTCATTTGTCGCAGTATTGGCAAAAAGGCAGCATAGCCACTCCACATCACTATCAGTCGAGCCCACTATGCACACATTACTTCATATAGATGCCAGCGTACGCAAGACGTCCAACCCAAACCCCGACCACAACTCAATATCAAAGCGCATTGCTATGCAGTTTGTTGATAAATGGAGGTCTGCTAAAAGTACAGATAATTACATTTATCGTGATATTGGCTTAAATCCACCAGCTTTCATTGACCAAGACTGGATAGGCGCTGTGTTTACTCCGGATGACCGAAAAAGTTCTGAGCAACGCGAAAAACTGGCTTTATCAGATCAGCTATTTGGTGAGCTATCTCAAGCGGATGTCATCTTAATATCATCACCTATGTACAACTACGGCATGCCCGCCCCTCTTAAAGCGTGGTTCGATCAAGTAATGCGCATAAATAAAACATTTAGCTTTGACTTGTCTCGTGGTGACCATCCTATAGAGCCAATTTTGTCTGGAAAAACACTTATTTTAGTGACCTCATGCGGAGAGTTTGGGTTTGGTCCAGGAGGTGAGCGTGAGCATATGAATCATCTCGGGCCGCATGTAAAAACATTGGGCAGGTACTTGGGTGTCGAGTCATTTTATGAAATAACGTCAGAGTACCAAGAATTTGGGGACGAAAGGCATCAGAAATCAGTTGCCAATGCGCTTAAAAATGCCGGATTGCTAGCAACTGACTTGGCTAGCAAAGAATAAATTTTTAAGCAGTTGCTGGGCAGTGCAATATGCGCTGCCCTGCTTAAAAGCTATTAATCTTGAACAGCAATACAGAGGCTGCAACGCTAACCTGCCGTTTTAGGTGGGCTAAACGCTTTACTGTAATAGCCAGATGGATCGAAGCAGCAAACGCGGCGCTTTCCAGAAGCAAGCATGTCGCAAGCATCGAGAATCCGCTTCGCTCGGGTCTTGGACTGCTTGGCGGACGTAATCCAATGAATCCAGTCCAGGCGAGCAATCGTCGTGGTATCGCTCCAAACAGCTTGAGCTTCTGGAGACGCTGCAAGGGCGTCCTGCAAATCAGCGGGAACCTCGGGTTCAGGCTCCTGCTCTACGGGCGTAATCTCAAAGGTGACATCGTCGCCACTGTTAACGCCTGCCGATTCAAGCAGCTCTTTACTTACCCGCAACCAATGGCTCAATTGGCCGTCCGGTTCAAGAGTAGCCTGGAAGGCATAAGTATTGAGGGTGCCCTCTACCGTTGTCCTGCCTCGCCGTGGGAGCTTCTCACTCACGCTTTTGGGCAGCAAGACAAAAGCCCATGAATTATCGCTATCCTGCTTGGCCGGACGAAGAAGCGTTGCTTTAAACTGAGATGTCATAGCTCTTTGTGTCCTATTTTTAATGTGGCAATTAACAGCACTCCAAGCAAAAGGGGCAGCTTCTCCTCCAGAGCGGGCTGCCTGTGGCATGGTGCTGCTGCATAGCTCATGGCCCCCTAATCCTGATTATAGTCAGAGAGAGGCCCTATCTTCAGACGCGATTGATTGATACTCCGCAATCGGTCAATGACATCTCGGGCACCGGCCCCATCGCGCCTAAAATGCCTGCCTGGTTAAATGCTGCGTCCAATTGACCAAACCTCGCGAGCGTCTCGTCAACGAGCTTTCTGGCGAAATACTCATCACCGACGTCGCCAGCAACCGCTAACGCTTGGCCACCCTCCTCTTTTATAGCGTCGACCAACGCATCCAGCTCTGCCTCTCTCCTGGCCGCTACCACTACAGTAGCCCCCTCCTTAGCGAAAAGCCGGGCAGTCGCTCTTCCAATGCCTGCGCTGGCACCAGTAACAATGGCAACTTTATTTTCGAGTGCACCCATCTTTGTAATCTCCATCACTGTTCAGAGATAGGGAGACCTCCCCATCAACAGCGAGGATAATAAGAAGCTGCTTACCTGGCGCCGACCCGAAACTTGCTACATTTCGCTGGTACACGAGTACTGAACATGCCTACGCCTTTTAAGCGCACAGCATACCCAATTCGCCTTCCGATTTCTGGCGCAGCGGGCATCCACCTGTACTGTTCACGCTTAAAGGCGTAGGGTAGCCATCCGGACGATCCTCTCAGCGCTTTGTTGCAGCTTTCTGCGCGCATTTGATCCGGCCCCTCTATTTAAGGCGCTTCCAACGCCTGACATTTGCTCTACCAGGCTGCCAACCGCAGTCTCATCTCGCTACAGACATACCTAGAAAGATGTTCTGTTTTTTGCTTACGTCCTGTCGCGGCCACTCCGTCAAGGGAACTGTGGTTGCTATTTAGGATGCTAGGGCTGCAAAGCCTATGGGTATTCAATGAACGAAGAAAATTTCTATCAATTCTCGACCCTGACTGTGCTCGCTTTACTGGTGGCTTTTTACGGCGGCACTTACCTGCTCACCCTGCTGATTAAGAAGAAAAAGGAAAATACCGACGCCTTTATGGTCTCCAATCACCAGATTGGCTTTGGCCTTGGCGCTGCCAGCATGACCGCGACCTGGATCTGGGCGGCCTCGTTCTACGGCGCCGCTACCTCGGGCTATACCTACGGCATTTCCGGCCCCTTGCATTACGGGCTGTGGGGCGCACTGATGATCCTGTTCATCTACCCCTTTGGCCGCCGCTTTCGCAAACTGGCGCCCAACGCCCACACCCTGGGTGAGCTTATCCATGCCCGGCACGGCTCTTCCAGCCAACTGATACTTGCTTCTTCTAACATCCTGGGCAGTATCATCAGCCTGATGGTTAACTTCACCGCTTCTGGCGCGCTGGTCTCGGTGCTTTCCCCCCTCTCATTCCAGGCCGGTGTGGTGATTGCCGGGGCCGGGGTTCTCTCCTACACGCTGTGGTCAGGTTTCCGCGCCTCGGTGCTGACGGATTTCGCCCAGCTAATGGCGATGATGGCCGTGGCCATCCTGATTATTCCAGCGGTAATGTTTGCTCTCGGCGGCCCGGGAACGCTGTCAGATGGCATGAGCCTCCTTACGCCAGAACAAGCCAATCTGTTCTCGATGGACGCGATCCTCAATCAAGGTGCGCCCTTCTTTGTAGCGGTGCTGGCATACGCCATCGGCAACCAGACCATTTCCCAACGCCTATTCGCCGTGCGTGAAGACCATATCAAACCAACCTTTATCACTGCGACCATTGGTTATGGTGCCATTGTCATTGGCCTTGGCATGATCGGCTTGATGGCATTGATGACCGGCATGGAGCCGATTGATGGTGACATGAACAACCTGATTCCTCAGATGGTTTCAATGTACCTCTCGCCGGTGTTTATCGGGCTGTTCTTTATCCTGGTGATCGGTTCACTCTCCTCTACCGCTGACTCGGATCTCTCCGCCATGTCCGCGATAGTGATGGCCGATGTGTACGGCAAGAACATCGCCAAACACAAGCCTGACCCGACCAAAATGCTGTTTATCGGCAGGCTAACCATGATCGTCGCGACGCTGATCGGGGTGATTCTCGCCAGCTTCTCGATGGATATTCTGATCATGCTGGTCTTCGTTGGCGCACTGTGGGGTGCAATTGTGTTCCCGGTCATCGCCAGCTGTTTCTGGGATCGCGTTACTAATACAGCCTTCACCTCGGCGGTGATCGCGGGCTTGGTGATGTTCTGCGTCGCACGCTTTGAGCTGATGCCCTTGGTCGGCGTTGTCGGCGGGCTATTCGAATTACTCGCCGCCGTAGGTGGTGGTGTGGTGCTCGGCCTGATGGCCTTTGGGTTCTGCGGGCGCAGGGTCGGGGTGATCTTCGGCGCACTCAGCGCCATTGTGCTGGCCTACTTTTGCGTCGGATTCCTGCGGGACTACACCGTGCTCCTGGCTTCCTTAATGGCTTACGGCGTCAGCACCATTGTCTGTATCGGCGTCAGCCTGATGAGTTCCAGCAAGTTCGACTTCTCGCAGATCGATCAGAAAGTGATCAACTACGATCCGGCCAAGACGGCTAGCCAGAGCTAAGCCCTTTAAGAGAAGCCCTGTGAGATAAGCCGAAATCCGTTAAACCACTGGTGCGCTATAGCGCACCAGTCAGACAAAAGGAAAGAATATGCAAACCTTTATATTGGCGTTATATGTTCTGATCTGGCCACTAATATCACTCGCCATTTTTGCGATCATCGGCGTAGCCACCGTAAAAGACATTCGCGTTGCACGACGCGATAAGCGCGAGCTGGTGTGAAGTAGCTATTTATAGATGAACAGTGGTAAGGGAAATAAGTGCGGCAAAGGACTGCCGTGGTTGTAGCCACCTTTAACGAGAAGGGTCTGACCAACCATCCCCTGCCTTTTTGAAGATACGATACTTGGTAGCGGCTATTTAGTGGTTGCCATTACCTCACTCTCCTATGTATTCCATGAACAACTTCGAGTCGTGCCAGTACTGACAAACTTGGCCAAGACGGTGAAGACTACTTACCCTGCCAAGCGACGACTGTACGCATTGAGGCATTTATGCCACGCTGGCCGATCGTGGCAGCGCGTTAAGTAGGTAGTCACATTAGGGAACATATCTAGAAGGTTTGTATGCTGTACCTGGCTTAATGCAGCAACCATTAGAATGTCTGGGTAGGTGAACTGGTCGCCAAGCAAATAATGCTTGCCGGTGAGCACATCATCGATGACCTCAAGGTAGTCCTTAGCCATCTCCACGAGCGCCGGACGTCGCAGTTTTGCCCACTCTGCATCTGCTTCAAACAAGTCAATCACCGCAATTTGGGTCATGGGTGGTTCAACTGTATCCAGTGCAGCAAACGTCCATTGCAGCGCTTTGATGCGCTCGGGTTCGCTCGTCGGCAGAAGCCTTCCTGATTGTTCCGCCAAGTAGATAACAATGGCGCCTGATTCGAAAATAATAACGCCGTTATGATCGATAGCTGGCACTTTACCAAATGGATTGATTGCCAAATAATCAGCGCCATGTAGTTCCCCAGCAAAGTCATCGAGCCCATGAACCTGATGAGGCAATTCGCACTCTTCCAGCGCCCACAGCACACGTAAATCCCTTGTAATCCCAATTACCTGTGGCGTTACTTTTCCAAATCCATACATAGTAATCATCATCAACTCCCTCACGAAAGCTGCTGCTCAAAGCGAGGCAGCAGACCAATGGCCAAACTATTACCTAGTCGTTCGAGAGTGAGCGAAATCGACAAGCTCTGATGTATTTTCTTATTCACAGTGGTGCCCGCCATAAACAGCGCGATGAGCAAGTATTTTTCAACAATATTTGACCTTATCGTCAGGTCTTTCTAACTGCTAAACACCAAGACACGCCTCGATAGATTTTCGCAGACAACAGATATTGACGTTGCACGAGGCGATAAGCTCGAGCTGGTGTGACGTAGCTATTCATAAATGAACAGTGGTAAGGCAAATAGGTGCGGCAAAGGACTGCCGTGGCTTACAGGCCTACATCAAGCTCCAAAATGCATCGACCAGCGGGTTTTTTAAGTTTTTCTTTAAGGTAAACAAACCAATATCGTAGGGTTCCAGCTCAGGCTTCACATCAAGCACCCGGATACGATCCATCAATGGGCTGTTATCGAGCACAATTTTTGGCACTACGCCAATGCCGAAGCCCAAGCTCACCATACTTACAATCGCCTCATTTCCCGTGACCTGTGCATAAATGCGCGGGGCAATATCGCGTTGGTGAAACCATTCGTCCACGCGCGTTCTTGAGACACCGCTTTCAGATAAAATCATCGGGATATTCGCCCACTCTTCGGTTGCGGTTGGCGAAGTCGTGGGAATATTTGGTACTTGCTGCTCAAGTGGTGCGATAAATAACAAAGGTGACGTGGCAATGGGCTTGAATGCTAACCCGCGAGGTAAGTTTGCGGGGCGTGCCGCGATGCTGAGGTCTTCTTTACCGTCCAGAACATGCGCAATCGCGTGTTCTGGATCCCCCGTGCGCAGCTTTATTTCAATCGCAGGATAGGCGATACGAAAGCGGCGCAGCAGCTCGTACAGGAAACTGTAGCTCGCGGTGACTGAACCGTACAAGCTGATTTCACCGCTTAATTGATCAGAGTTGTCAGTTAACTCATGGCGGATCAAGTTCCACTGGCTGCTGGTATCGCGCGCGTATTTAAGAAATTTCTGGCCTTCCTGGGTCAATGCCACAGTCCGATTGTCGCGATTAAACAGCGGTACACCCAGCTCGTCTTCTAAATGACGAATGTTGCGCGACAGCGCAGAAATGCTGATATGACACTCATCGCTGGCGCGTCCGAAATGCAGCGTTTCTGCCAGGGCAAGGAATTGTTTTAAAAGTTTAATATTCATAATAAGACCGACGCTCCGCGACTGCGCTTGTGGCGATGTCCGAATACTAACCGACAGTTGCGAAAAATGGGACGTGTTATTGCAAATATATCAATTTAAGAAAGAGTCACTCTTCTATACATTACCTCTCATCACATGCTCTTACTGACATGGCGCTAGCGTTTCCCCCTAGCGACGGTGTCACCTTTTTAATATCGGTGTACCTTACACCGACACATTGATCATAAAATTAGGATGCTAACGATGGCTAACTATTTCAATACGTTACCGCTACGCGAGCAATTGGCTCAGCTAGCGCAATGCCGCTTCATGCACACCGCTGAGTTTGCTGATGGCGTCGAAGCGCTAAAAGGCAAAAAAATGGTGGTTATCGGCTGTGGCGCACAAGGCCTTAACCAAGGTTTGAACCTCCGTGACAGCGGCCTAGATGTTTCTTATGCACTGCGTCCTGAAGCCATTGAGCAAAAGCGCCAGTCCTGGAAAAACGCCTCTGAAAACGGTTTTGTGGTGGGTACTTACGAAGAGTTGATCCCAACTGCAGACGTTGTTTTGAACCTCACCCCTGATAAGCAGCACACCTCAGTAGTGAACACGGTGATGCCGCTCATGAAGGAAGGCGCCTGCCTGTCTTACTCTCACGGTTTCAACATCGTAGAAGAAGGCATGAAAATTCGCGACGACTTAACCGTCATCATGGTGGCACCGAAGTGCCCTGGCTCTGAAGTTCGCGCTGAATACGTGCGTGGTTTCGGTGTTCCCACCTTGATCGCTGTTCACGAAGACAACGACCCCAAAGGCGAAGGCCTTGCGCTCGCCAAAGCCTACGCGGTCGGTACTGGCGGCCATAAAGCGGGCGTGCTGATGTCCTCTTTCATCGCGGAAGTTAAATCCGACCTGATGGGCGAGCAAACGATCCTTTGCGGCATGCTGCAAACGGGCTCCCTGCTTTGCTTCGACAAGATGATCGAAGAAGGTATCGACCCAGGTTACGCCTCACGTTTGATTCAATACGGCTGGGAAACAGTCACCGAAGCGCTGAAGTACGGCGGCGTGACGAACATGCTAGATCGTCTTTCTAACCCAGCGAAGATCAAAGCGTTCGATCTTTCTGAAGAGCTAAAAGACATCATGCGTCCGCTGTACAACAAGCACCAAGACGACATCATGAGTGGCCACTTCTCTAAAACGATGATGGAAGACTGGGCGAACGATGATGCGAACCTTCTAAAATGGCGTGCCGAAACGGCTGAAACGAATTTCGAAAAAACACCCGCTGGCGATGTAGAAATCTCTGAGCAAGAGTTCTTCGACAACGGCATTTTGATGGTCGCTATGGTGAAAGCCGGCGTTGAGCTTGCTTTCGAAACCATGACAGCAGCGGGCATCATCGCTGAATCGGCTTACTACGAGTCGCTACACGAAACGCCACTTATCGCGAACACCATCGCGCGTAAGAAATTGTACGAAATGAACGCGACTATCTCGGATACCGCGGAATACGGTTGCTACCTTTACAACCATGCCTGCGTACCGCTGTTGGCAGGCTTTATGAAAGGCATCAAATCCGATGTGATCGGTAAAGGGCTTTCGCTAGACGACAACGGCGTTGATAACGCACGCCTGATCGAAGTTAACACCGCCCTTCGTTCACACCCCGTAGAAGCCGTGGGCTCGGTCCTTCGCGGCTACATGGCTGACATGAAAAAAATCGTTTAATCGCCTGATTAACCGATAGACGTTTAAGCCGCAAAAAAAGCCGAGATATCATCACGATATGCTCGGCTTTTTTGGTTCCTCGAACAGCGTAAGGAAGAGAGTAATGGATTCGTTAACCCGCCTAGACAATATTCGCCTATCAAAAGCAACGGTCAGCTTTGAAGATCGTTTCACACTAAGCGAGATTGATTGGACCATTACGCCAGAACAACATTGGGTTATCACTGGCCCCAATGGCGCGGGTAAATCCGCCCTAGCGGCTGCGCTCGCGGGCATTGGCGATATCCAGAGCGGAAGCATTCAAGGCCTTCCCAACAACGTGGAAATCGTCTCTTTTGAAGCTCAGGCAGAGCTCATCGCCCAAGAGTTGAAGAAAGACGACGCCGACATTATGGACGTCATTTCACTCGGCACCCCTGTCAGCGAAATGATTTTCGACCACTGCCAAGAAGCTGAACTCGCCCAAGCCTTGGTCGAAAAGTTTGGCCTAAGCAAGCTGCTTGAGCGCGCGTTTCGCAAGCTTTCCACCGGTGAAACCCGCAAAGTCATGCTGATTCGCGCACTGGCCAACAAGCCTGATTTACTCATTTTAGACGAGCCGTTCGATGGCTTGGATGTAGACACCCTCGCCATGCTGCAAGCACATCTAGCCTCTCTCATCGACACCGTTCCCATGGTCATGGTGTTGAATCGCTTTGATGAAATGCCCGACTTCATCACCCATGTGGCCTACTTAGATAAAGAACGTGAGGATAAAGAGCGTGGGGATAAACAGAGTGGCGACATAGGCCGCTTGAAGCTCACGGTAGACCGTCAGGACGACACCGCCTTCAATGAGCTCTACCAATTACTGCATTTGAAAACCACTGACCTAAGCGTGCCAGAGGCCGACCCCACCAATAAGCTCCCCGCTCTTGACCCGAGCCAGCCATTAGTAAAACTAACGCAAGCGACCATCCAATACGGCGACACCGTGATTGTCGATAAGCTCGATTGGACGATAGAACGGGGCCAGCATTGGCAACTGAGTGGGCCTAACGGTAGCGGCAAAACCTGCGTTTTATCGTTGATCACCGGCGACCATCCGCAGTGCTATACCAACGATATTTTCGTGTTTGGTTTCCAGCGCGGTAACGGCGAAAGCATCTGGCAGATTAAACAGTTTATCGGCTATGTATCCACTAACCTGCAGTGGGAATACCGCGTTAGCACCAGCTGCAAAAATGTGATTATTTCCGGCTTCTACGACAGCATCGGCATGTACACCAAGTCCACCGACAGCCAGAAAAAAATTGCCGACCAATGGCTCGAACTACTGGGCATGCAAGATCGCGCCGACCAGCCGTTTAACAAACTCTCGTACGGCGACCAGCGTCTGCTGCTCATTGCCCGCGCCATGGTCAAACATCCGCCCCTGTTGATTCTAGATGAACCTTGCCTTGGCCTGGACGACATAAACCGCCAACTCGTCCTCGCCCTGATCGAAAAAATCTGCCAAGGCTCAGAAACCACCGTGCTCTACGTCAACCACCACGCGGAAGATCAGATAACAGGCATAGAGCATTATTTAGGGCTGGAAAAGAATCACTAGCGCGGGGGGTATCTGACGCCAGTCTACGTGACGGCTAGGCCACCGACGGCGCCCCTTGGCACTCAACTTGGCGTTGACTGTCTAGATGCTGTAGTAGCTCAACCTTTACCCGAGCTGATCGTAAGGTTAGCTGCCAGGGTAGTGGTCCCTGTGGCTAACCTAGCTATTTTTCGACTGTCGCTAATCGCACATACTTTGGAACCCTTTCCTTGAGTAATTGAATGAGTTCGGGCTGCATTAACTCATAGTGGTCAGGAATATCCAGACAGACTAGCCGCTTCCCCTTCAGCAATTCCTTGTACGTCTTGGCGACCTCATCCCGATGGCTCTTTTCCATCACTAGGACAATGTCAGCCCACTCAATCAAGCCCCAGGAAACTGGGGTTTTAGCACTCGAACCCGTGCCAGCGCCGATTGTTTGAATACCGGGATAAGCTGAAAAGACACGTTCAGCCGTCGGGCTGCGTAGCCTATTTTCACTGCAGATGAATAGAAGATTCATAGGCTCTCCTTGGGCAGAACAGTAATGACGCATGGTCGCTGTACTGCCTAGCATGCTTATGCAGAACGCTGGCGATCAGAGGCTAAGCATGAAATCTGGCTATTAATCCGCTTGTCTCTCCTGAATGTTTCCTTCGCGACCTGCGTAAAATCCAGGGGCAGTCCATGTACTGCATTAGCGAACCAAGCTAGCGTAATGGCGGCCCGGCCAGGCGCTGTTTCTGTGCACGAACAGCTTCTGTCAGAAAGTCCATAAACGCATGAATCCTCACTACGCCACGTAGATCCGGGTGCATTAGAAACCACAAGCCATATTCCAACTCGGGTATGGGCTCAGTGAGCTGGATAATGTCTGGGTCTTCGTCAGCAAGATAGCAGGGCAGAACGGCCAACCCCATACCGGAGCGAACAGCGCTGAGTATATTGACCAGAGTATCGACACGATAGACACAGGCCGTTTTCAGCGCATTATAGTCCATCCACTGATCCAGTGCTGAATCCTGCAGTCGTGAGCCGGTACCAATCCAAGGTTGGCTAGCAAGAGCCTTGACGGAAGCCCCCGGTGTCAGACTAAAGCTTCGGTGTCCGTAGACAGCTTGTCCAATAGCGGTCAGCGGTCGCCCAATCAGGTCTCCAGGAGGAGCGTTGGACGGACGGATGGCGACGTCAGCTTCTCTGCGTGTCAGGTTGAACAACTGGTTGGATACGGCGACGTCCAGCAAGATGCCTGGGTATTTGTGCTGAAATTGCGTGAACAAAGGCGAGAGCAGTCCCATCAACAAAGAGTCCGTAGTGGTAGTCCAGATTTCCCCACTAGGCGCCAAGTCGCGCCCGGCGACTTTACGTTCGGCGGCCAAGGCTGCTTCATCCATTATTTTGGCGGTGTCGGCGAGCTCTTCTCCAGCAAGCGTTGGCCGGTAGCCGGTTCGACTTCTTTCAAAAAGAGACACCCCCAGACGCTGTTCGATATCACCCAGCCGTCGGAAAACCGTGGCGTGACTGACGCCCAGAGCGCGTGAAGCACCAGACAAAGAGCCTGCATTCGCTATTGCCAGGACAACCTCAAAGTCATTCCAGGCCAGATGGCTCCTTGTATTCTGTGGAATGGCAGGAGGTTGCCGGAGATTCTTGCCTGTTCGTTTTTGCAAAGTTAATGCTCGCTTTTATGGAATACCTTGCAGTTTAGAACAAGATTAGCATGAACCTGAACCTATGAAACCACGCTTTCATCCCGTCACCTGGGACGACGCAATAGAGGTCAGGAACATGTTGAACTCAAGAAAAGAGCAGAACTTGCAACGCCACGTCTCGTTACCCTGCGGCGATAAAGATGGCATGCCAAAAGGAAGTGCCGACGATTCGCTCAAGGAAAGCATCCCTTCCAGATATCGCGATGGCCGGGGAGGCATTGATCTTGAGCGTGTTCAGCTGGATCAGAACGAGGCTCGGCGACTGGTCATTCAGGCAATGATACGACGTATTGAAAAGCTATGGCGTCGGCGATGAGTCACCGCTTGAGCGAATTCCAATGCGACTAATACGCGTAGTTTCGCCGTGGATCTGGGCCACAGTGGAAAGCTATCACTGTGACTACGCTGACTATGCTCTTAAAGACTCCCAAACATCGTGTTTTTTGAAATACCAAAGCATTCATGGCATATCAATGCTCGGGCGGGGCGCCTGAGCCCCCTTTTCTCAGTTTCAGTGAATTTCAGTCATACCAGGGGTGGATTACGCTCGGCAAACTGGCCGTTCCAATAGGGATAATAGGGGTAAGGCGGGGTTACCGCGCTCGCCACGTCTAATCGTGCAACCTGAGACTCGTCAAGGCGCCAGCCAACCGCACCGAGATTCTGCCGTAACTGGGTTTCGTCCCGGGCACCAACCAAAACCGATGACACCGTAGGACGGCGCAGCAACCAGTTAATCGCTACCTGGGGCACGCTCTTGCCGACTTCGTCAGCGATCTCGAATAGCACGTCCAGTACCCGGTACAGTCTTTCGTTCGGCACCGGCGGCGCGAACCCTTCGGTCTCGTGAAGACGGCTCCCGGCGGGCAGTGGTTGGCCGCGACGAATCTTACCGGTCAGGCGGCCCCAGCCCAGCGGGCTCCACACCAGAGCGCCCAGGCCTTGATCCTGCCCCAATGGCATCAGCTCCCACTCGTAATCCCTGCCCACCAGGGAGTAATACGTCTGGTTCGCCACGAAGCGCGCATAGCCATAACGCTCGGCAACGCTCTGGGACTTCATCAACTGCCAACCAGAGAAATTGGACGCCCCAAGGAAGCGAACTTTGCCTGCCCGCACCAGATCATCCAGTGCGGACATCACCTCCTCCACCGGGGTCATGGCATCGAAGTGATGCAGTTGCAACACATCGATATAATCGGTTCCCAGCCTTTTTAGTGCGCGCTCGGTGGCGCGGATCAAGTGGTGTCGAGAGCTTCCCACGTCATTGGCGTCCTCCCCGCTGCGTAGTGACAGTTTCGTGGACACGATCACCCGGTCACGACGGCCTTTGATCGCCGCACCAAGGATCGCTTCCGATGCACCGTCGGAATAAACATCAGCGGAGTCGAACAGATTGACCCCAGCGTCCAGACATATATCGATCAGCCGCTTCGCTTGCTCAACATCGGTATTGCCCCAGGCACTGAACAGCGGCCCCTTGCCACCAAAGGTGCCAGCTCCAAACCCCAATGCAGGCACTTTGAAACCAGACCGCCCTAGATAACGATATTCCATCACACTCACTCCTGTTCGCAGGAAATTGCCGGGGCGGGCCCAATGGACTCGCCATGCTCTCGCTTGATTGCCCAAACGGCCACCGCCAGCCCGGTAAGAGCAACCAGTGCGGCGGCGCCAGGCACGGCGGTAAAGCTGCCGCTGCGCTCGATCACCACACCGCCCAAGCCCGCACCAATGGCATTGCCCAGATTGAACGCACCGATATTGAAGCTGGACGCCAGGCTGGCCGCGCCTTCCGCCCGGTTAAGTACCCACAGTTGCAAGGGCGCCACCGTCGCGAAACCGGCCATGCCCAGCAGGCCGACGAAGACCACCGTTGTCCACTGATAGCCGAGCGCAAAAGGAAACAGGCCCAGCACCGCCGCCAGCACTGCCAATGTGATTATCAGGGCCGGTGCCAGCCCACGATCCGCGAGACGTCCGCCGAGCAGGTTACCGATGATCATGCCGACGCCGAATACCAGCAGAATCAGCGACACCACATCCTGGGAGAAACCGGCGATGCCCGTCAGCATCGGCTGGATATAGGTGAACACAGTGAACACCCCGGCAAAGCCGAGCACCGTCATCAGCAGCCCCAACACCACTGTCGGTCGGCCGATCACCGCCAGACTGTCGCGCCAGCCCATTTCCTCGCCGCCACCACTCTCGTGGGGCACCATGAGAGTAATCACCAGGGTCGCCAGCACGCCCACGCCGGTGACCGCCCAGAAGGTGGTGCGCCAGCCATATTCGTGCCCCAACCAGGCACCGGCGGGCACGCCCAGCAGCGTCGCCACGGTCAGGCCAGTGAACATGATGGCGATGGCACCGGCCCGTTTGTCCGGCGCCACCAGACTGGTGGCGACCACCGAACCAACGCCGAAAAAAGTGCCGTGTGCTAGGGAGGTCACCACCCGGGCAACCATCAACACCGAGTAGTTCGGAGCCAGCGCGCAGGCTAGGTTGCCGAGGGTAAAAATAACCATCAACGCCACAAGCACCTTCTTGCGAGGCCAGCGGGCACTAGCAATGGTGAGCAACGGCGCGCCCACGAACACCCCCAGGGCATAGCCGGAGATCAGCAGGCCCGCTTGGCGGATGCTCACCTCCAGGTCGGCGGCCACTTGCTCCAGCACGCCCATGATCACGAACTCGGTAGTGCCGATGCCAAAGGCACCAATGGTCAAAGCGTAGAGTGCCCAAGGGATCGGGCTCGAAGAGGCTGAAGTCATTATCAAAACGTCCATCAGGGAGTGATGAGACGAATGCTAGACCCGCCTCACCCTCCTTGATACCTTTAGTATCTTCAATAACTTTCAAGATTTTATTGATAATGAGGCCATCATGGATCGTCTTAGCGATATCGCCCTTTTTCTTCGCGTGGTGGATCTGGGAACGATCAGCGCCGCCGCCCGTAGCCTTGACCTCTCGGTGGCCGTGGCCAGCCAACGTCTGCAGCGGTTGGAAAAGGGCCTCAATGTACGACTACTACACCGCACAACCCGACGCCTCCACCCCACCCCCGAGGGACTGGCGCTGGCGGAACAGGGCCGCGATCTAGTGGAGGGTCTGGAAGCACTCACCCAGAATCTACGCGGCAGCGCCGACAAGGTCACCGGCACCCTGCGCGTCACCCTACCCCACTCCTTCGGGCGTCAGTACATTTCGCCGCTGTTGCCCGAGTTCCTTAACCGCTACCCCCGCTTGAACCTGGATGTCAGCCTGACGGATCAGGTGGTCGACCTGGTCGGCGAAGGCTATGACCTGGGCATTCGCATCGGCATTCTGGAAGACTCGAGCCTGGTGGCCCGGCGCCTGGCCGACGACGAGCGGGTATTGTGTGCCTCTCCCGACTACTTGGCCCACCACGTCACCCCGCAACGCCCCAGCGACCTGGTCGATCACCAATGCCTGGTGCTTTCCAGCAATCGGCGTCGGCAGGACATCTGGCATCTCACCGACAAACAAGGGCAAAGCGAGGCGGTACAGGTAGGCGGCCGCATACGCAGCAATCAGGGAGAAATGCTCACCGAGGCGGTTCTCGGCGGCTTGGGCATCGCGCAGCACTCGGTGTGGCACATCCACGAATACTTGTGCAGCGGTCAATTGAGCGTGGTATTGCCGGATTACCGGTTAACGGAAACCGGTATCTACGCGGTGATGCCCCAACGGCAGCTAGTGCCACCTCGGGTGCGGGCGTTTGTGGCGTTTCTGGAAGAGCGGCTCGCTGAACATCCTGTCTGGGCATTGCGGCGGGAAAAACAGTAAGCGACAATAATCCGAAGAAGCCATTTCCGCGTCTCCTTTGTCTCCCTCAGTGCGATGGCTGCTAAAAATAACCGCATAGCATGGGGGCTCAGGGACATTAGCTATTTTTGTCATAGCTCTTCTTTAGACATTTTTAACTGTCGAAAAGGCTTCAGTGAGACACGCCATAATTCGATCAGCGCACGCTCCGACAGGCGCATGCACGATCTGCAAAAAACACCTCACTTCAATGGTTGATTAGCTCGCATACACATTTCAGTCGTCATACTCGTCGTGGCGGCGGTTCCACACATACGGCTTCGTCTGTGGCCAACCTTCCGGTGAGTCCTCCCAGGTTTCCTGGCGACCAAACGGCGTCAAATCCAGGTATGTCCAGTGGCTACCTAAATATTCGACGCCACGGGCACCGGTAAAGTAGGTGCGATAAATGTCGTTTCCATCGCGGAGGAGGACACTCGCGCCATGCCTTTCGCCCTCCTCTGTCGTTGCGCCAACATCCTCGTTGAAGTCGCTTCCGTAAGAGGAGTACCAGGGAATTGTCCAGCCCATGCGCGTCTTATATTGATTGATTTTCTCTAGCGGAGCGCGTGACATCATGACCAACGAGGTATCACGTGCATGGAGGTGCGCCGGGTGCGTCATGGCGTCGGCCACCCACGAGCACCCATCACACCCCGCCTTCCAATCGGGGGGAAACATGAAATGGTAAACAATCAGTTGACGCCGCCCAGCGAACAAGTCAAGGAATGACACGCTGCCCTCATCGCCCTGGAAGACATAAGGCTTTTCCATTTTCACCATGGGCAGCTTGCGCCGCTCAGCGCTCAAGGCATCGCGTGCCCTGGTGTGTTCTTTTTCTTTAATGAGCAACTGACTGAGAGCCGCCTCCCATTCTTCAAGGGAGGCGACCGGCGGTAAAGAAGACTTGTTGGATGGCATCTTAGAGACTCTCACTAACCAGCTTCGATATAATAGCGTAGTCAACCTACCCAAAAGCGCTATGCATGGCGCCAGACTAAACGCGCCAACCGAGCATTATCCAAACGGCTATCACAAACGTTGCTCATGCCCTCAGGCACGTAGCTCAAGTTAGGCTCGCGTGCCTGCTAGGGTGAATAGTCACCGGGCATTATTTTTCGTCTGACCCAAGCCCCGGCGAGAAACAGCATCGTTAGCGCAATTAATGGTAGGATCACACTTGGGCCGATAGCCTTCTCTTTTTCCACCGCTTCCAGTGTTCCGTAAATAGCGCTGGCGTAAACGGCCCACTTCATCCCCAGGCCGATGAGGGCCGCCATCACGAAGGTCATCAACGGCAAATGCAACAGGCCACCGGCAAAATTGATTATCGCGTGAGGAAAACCCGGCAGTACACGCAAGGCACACTGCGTTAAAAAATCGCTGCGTTTTTCCAACTGTACCAACACCGAATAGGCCCGCCCAGTGGGCGTCCAGCGGTCGCTGAAACGATAGGACAGATAGTACGCACCGAGCGCCCCCGCTACGCTACCGACAATCAGCATCGGTGTCGCCGCCAATGGCGTATAAAAAGGCGCAATCAGCCACAGCCCGATACCGCCCGGCAGGCCAACCCCCAACGTCACCGCCATTATCATGATCACCGAGATAACCACCAGAGGATGATACGGGGCCTCGCCAACCCAACGCCGCAGGTTAAGGACTTCAGGGGAATGCCACATCCATATGTAGCTGGCCATGAGTAACGTGGCCCCAATCGCCACCCAGCGCCAGGAGCGGTTTAGCGAACCATCTTCGAACATCATGAACTCTCATTTTTTTATCCAAGGTTATGGTGTCATGCGGGCCGCCATATCTGCATATCTGCTGTCACCTTCGGTGCGGTAACTAGTAAAAATAACCGCATAGTAAGAAGGCGCAGTAGTTTAAGACACTACGTTATGGCCTGTTGGCCTGTTGTACGCGACACACGTTTGAATAGCGCTCGAAAATCGAGCCGGACTCTCCGCCATCATTAGATGCCCTGTGTCCGCAATGTTGATTCGCATCGTGCATGTGCGAGTCAACCATTCAGGTACGTCCCATCCATCAGGCGACCGAGAGCCAGCAATTAAACTGACGGCAAGGCCGGAATCGATAAGGCGAGAGAGGGTTTGGAGATAAGAATTTGGCTTCGTCGCTTCGACTACCGCACTAGCTTGCGCTTTTATGGTCGTGGCGGGCTGATTGGAAAGCCAGGAGGTAGCTAAACGCGACGTCCATTCCGTAATAGGCACGCCTGCGCTCGCGAACCAATCAGATGGCGCGTGCCTATAACCGGCCACTATTTCTTCAACTTTCTCTATCGGCATAGAGGCCAATTCGGCAGACCAGAAAGCGTCTTTAATAGTGAGGTTTCCTTCCACGCTGATTAAAGACGCCACTAGCTCTGGAAAACGATCTGCCAGCAAAACTGCAATTGCGCCTCCTACCGAGTGTCCTACGATGTGAGCCTGTTCAATTCCGGCGTCTAAAATGTACTTAGCAACGTGTTCCGCTTGAGCGAGTAAATCGATGCCTGCTGTTTCTTGCTGGGAAAGCGCGCCGTAGCCAATCAAGTCAGGCGCATGCACCTCTACTTGATCGAACTCTGCCAATATTTTCGGATCGTTCAAAGAGCCAAACAAACCGTGAATAAGAACGACCGCTTGCTTTCTATGCGTCATTTCAATTTCCTCGCTCAATAAGATTCTCAACATTATGTCGCTCGTTGAGCATACTCAAGGAGCGTCCGATGGATTGCCGTGTTGGTTGATTGGTAGCTTATACTCCTTCGGGTGGTTACTGCATTTAATGAACATGAGTCGGAACAGCATCACAACCGGGAAGAGACTATGCAAACGATCGAACTAGGCGGAGAAAGCGTACCCCGTATCGGCCAGGGCACTTGGCATATGGGCGAGAATGCCGGGCAGCGGCAGGCTGAGGTCAGGGCGCTGCGTGAAGGCCTGGACCTGGGCATGACGTTGATCGATACCGCAGAGATGTATGCCGAGGGCGGGTCTGAAGAAGTCGTTGGCCAAGCCATCCGTGACCGGCGCGATGAGGTGTATCTGGTCAGCAAGGTCTACCCGCACAACGCCAGCACCAAGGGTGTTCAAGACGCCTGCGAGCGCAGCCTGAGTCGATTGGGCACCGACACTATCGATCTCTACCTGCTGCACTGGCGCGGCCAGTACCCGCTGAGCGAAACAGTGGAAGCGTTTGAGCGGCTGCGCGAGCAGGGCAAGATTCTGCGCTGGGGTGTGTCGAACTTTGACCTTGACGACTTAGCAGAGCTCGACGCGCCAGCTTGCGCCACCAATCAGGTGCTCTACAACCCCGAAGCACGCGGCATTGAATACGACCTGCTGCCCTGGCAAGCACAGCAAAATATGCCGCTCATGGCCTATTGCCCCATCGGGCAAGGCGGCGCTCTACTGCATGACGCTGCCCTGCAACGCATCGCCGACAAACACAGCGCCACCACCGCGCAAGTCGCCCTTGCCTGGGCACTGCGCCACCCCGGCGTGATTGCAATTCCTAAGGCCGTGAATCTGGATCACCTCAAGCAGAATGCCGAGGCGGATAATGTCAGACTCGACGGCGATGATCTGGCACAGATCGACGCCGCCTATCCTCCGCCAGCGCGCAAGCAGTCTTTGCAGATGGTGTGAGGACGAGCCATTAACGGCCCAGCACTGGAGCGATGTCATGTCACTGCCCGCCCAACAACCCAATGCCTGGATCCGCTTTCTCGCCCACTTGCTGTTTATACTTGCCGCGTGGACGCTGTTCATCAAATACCTGTTTCCCATTGGTTACGCGCTGGCATACGGCGAGCCCTGGGCACGCTATATCTATTGGGATCTATGGCCGCTGGCGCACGTCTGGCTGGGCTGGGCGCTGCTTGAGCGACCACGCTATACGCGCGCCTTGGCGGTAGGCATGTCCGTCATTGAAATCCTTATCATCTGCACGCTGTTCGTCCGTTTTCTCGCCGACCCTGAATGGTCGATCTGGCGCACCAACTGGTTTGTGAATAAGGTATTTGTGCTGACATGCTTTGTGCTGGTGTTGGCTGCCACGGTGCCGATTCAAAAAAACCGGAAGGAGCGACCGCTATGAATTATCGCATCAAGCATCGCATCACCCGCAGACAAAGCCTTAAGCTCATCGGCGCCACGCTCGCCGCCGTGACGCTCCCAACCGCATCGCTTCTTGCCGACAAGGGCGAAATGCGCCAGAAGGCCTTTGCGGGCACTGACAAAAAGCTGCCTGTCATCGGCATGGGCACTTGGCGAACGTTCAATGTCGGCAACGACCCGCAGTTGCTCGATGCGCGTACCGAAGTGGTTAAGGCATTCTTCGATCATGGCGGAGGCCTGATCGATTCCTCGCCCATGTATGGCTCGGCGCCGGATGTGATGGGTTATGCCCTGCAGCAGCTGGGCACGCCCGAAAGCCTGTTTGCCGCAGAGAAAGTCTGGAGCCCCGCCGGTGGTTCCACCCGCGAGCAGGTGGCCGAGCTTAAAGAGCGCTGGAAGGTGGAGCACTTCGATCTGGTGCAGGTACACAATCTGGCTGACTGGCGCGAGCACCTGGCAGCGCTGCAGGAGATGAAAGCCGAAGGCAACATCCGCCATGTCGGCATCACGACCTCGCACGGGCGCCGCCACAGCGAGATCGAGCAGATCATGACGTCAGAGGATATCGACTTCGTTCAGCTCACCTACAACATCACCCACCGCGAGGCCGAAAACCGGCTACTGCCCCTGGCAGAAGAGCGGGGCATCGGTGTGATCGCCAATCGGCCTTACGATGGCGGCAGCCTGATCAAGAACCTCAAGCGCCGTGACGCGCCATTGCCCGAGTGGGCCAACGAGGAATGCGGCTGCACAACCTGGGCGGACTTCCTGCTGAAGTTTATCGTCAGCCACCCAGCGATCACCTGCGCGATACCCGCCACCACCCAAGTCGAGCACATGCGCGAGAACATGCGCGCCGGCCACTCCCCCATGCCCTCGCCCGACGCCCGGCAGCGGATGACCGACTATATCGGGTCGCTATGAACGAGTGGACAAGCTACCAGCTGCAGGACTTTATTCCCTTCACTGCGGAGGTTTACTTTCGCCTGTTGGAACGCATGGGCGAAACCTTCTGGCCGCTGCATCTACTGACCCTCGCCCTGGGCGCCGCCACCCTGGCACTGGCGCTTAAACACCGCACGCGACTCGCCTGCCTGCTACCCGCCCCGCTCTGGGCCTTTGTCGCCGTCGCGTTTTTCATTCAGCGCTACGCAGCGCTCAACTGGGCCGGCGGCTATGCTGGCGACACTTTCATCGCCCAGGCCGTGCTGCTGGTAGTGATAGCGCTAACGGGATGGGGAATGGATAAAACTCCGAGCCGAACAAGCCCGCCCGTCGTGATGGGAATAGCCATCGCCCTCTTCGGCCTGATATTAATGCCGCTGATGGCGCCACTGAGCGGCGGTTCCTGGTACCAGACGGAAGTGTTCGGCATTCATGCCGACCCCACGGCGGTGACCACGCTGGGCTTGGCGCTTATCATGCTCCGGGGTTTTGCCCTCTGGATCGCCGCCATCATTCCCGCGCTCTGGCTGGTCGTTTCAGGCCTGACCCTGCAGGCACTGGATTCAACAGGCTCCGTCGTGCTGTTCGCCGTATTGGCGATCACTCTGGTTGGGCTGGTCTGGAAAAGCATCAAACCCAAGCGATAACGTAGCAGCACCAGTGCCATTTCAAAGGGTATGCCAATACTTTTTGTGTCATGACACACCTCAGTTGAAAAGCTCCGCATCTAACGCTGCAGCATGCGAGCCTTGTTAGTGGAGGCGAAGCCGCAACGAACAAGGCATCGCCGTGCTTGGCTGATTATAAGTTACCGCTTACCGCTCAGTATCGGCTACGGTTCGCTTTGACACCCAGCACCTTAAGGCCCGCAACGCCACTCGCCCTGCCAGTCACGCTGAGCGCCGTCGGCCCGGTCATACGTTAACATCGCCGGCCTTGGCGGCGACTCCTCGCCTTCAGAGGGATCACCGGTGACCTCAATGTGGACGGTCTTGCCCTTGCCATTGAAGGTTGGAGACTCCGTAATGCCATTAAAACCACCAGGTGCCGACACGCGCTCCACATAACCGGCGACCTTGACCACCCCCTGCGCTGCATCGGACGACCCCACATTGCCCATGGCAATCAGTAAAACCTCCCTGTCATCCGTGGTGAACTGGCAACCCAGCTCACCGGGAAGGCTGGACTCGTTCATGTCCTCCTCCGTGAGAGCATTCAGCGTAATCTCGGAACCATCACCCCCCCGGGTCTGCCCCGAGGGAGCGGCACCTTCCTGTTTGTCGGAATCATTGGGCGCCTCGGCTGATGGCGGGGTCGACGACGGTTGCGCCGCCTCTTCCTCTGCGTCCGAGGACGGATTCGAGCAGCCGGTGATCAAGGTGATGACCAGCAAACTTGCTAACAGGGTGACGGTGAGATTTGCACCGCGTTTGGTAAAGGGCATGGTGCCTCCTGGAAAAATAAAAACCTACTGTAGAGTAACTTGTACAACTATGAATAATCGCTCCCTGAAAGTCTGTAAAGGCCACTGGGACTCTATCCCGAAACGCACACCCTGTAGCTGGGAAGTGCGTAGCACCGTTCATCCTTCTGAAAGGCCTCTTGCTGGTACAATCCGGATGCTCCATCGACACGCCAGTATCCGATTACGGTTGAGGATGAAGTGGTCGCATTGTTCTATTCCTGGTGAGGTGCGTGTTCAACCAGGGAGTGGACGGCGTGCTCAAAGGTGCCAGGCTGGAGCTGATCTTGGTAGTTGATCACCACCATGGCGTTCTGATTGTAGCTTTAAGCTTTGAAGCGCGGCCTACTGAACACTCCTCGTCTGTTTTCTCGATCCTGCCAGAGCTTAGCCGTCAGCGGTTTTTTCTACAGCCTCAACGCCCAAAACAGCAGCGCCCGCAGAATAGCGGAGGGCGTCTGACCGCGCCTTTCAGAGGTGAACTGTTTTTGTTTGTTATGCGCGCTTATTGAGAGATTGACAAACAATTTATTTAGTAGCTGCGATTCTCTCGAACCTCATAGTGCTGTGAGTTTTCATCATATCTTGAGAGAACCTTCCTCGCATTTTCCGGAACGTACGACTTAGCCGGATCTTCTCCTACGAAGGCTTTCACGGATTCCCAAGATTCAAAGTCCATAATCGTAATGAACTCCACCTCAGACTCGTGTGCTCTTCTTAGCAACTGGATGTTCGAATAGCCATGAATATTCTTTGCCTCAATACCGGGAAATATCTCATTCTTAAGAAGGTTCTCGTATTTGTCGGCATTTTCATGGTTTGTCCAGCCATGCCATATTCTCTTAATCATGTATATTTACTCCAATATCTAGGTTCGCATAACGCAAAGCTGAGCTACGCAAACTTGCGAACGTCGGCTTGAGCGCCGCGTTTGGCAGCATGCGCCTATATCCGATCACTCTACCGCGGCCGGCTGAAATGCTGATAGCGCGGCAGATCATCAGCGATACTTAGCCAGTCCAACCGTTCCGATATCCAGGCATGTAGCTGCGGAACGACTTTCGATTGTTCTTCCAACACTCCGATGTAGTAGTAAATTTCGCCCGGTAGTCGGGCGTCCTGATACCCAATCGGTGTCCCGCAACGTGAACAAAATAGGCGCTTGACCTCAGGTATCGACTTGTAAGTGGTGGCCTTCTCTCCAAAGAGTTTCACCTCGTCGCTCTTGAAACCTGCGAAAACGGCAACTGGCGCCCCCGTAGCCTTACGGCAATCAGAGCAATGGCAGTACGAAACCCAGAAAGGCTCTCCGAATACACGGAATCGATATTTTCCGCAGCGGCACCTGCCAGAATTAATAGAAACTATATCTTCAGTCATGTCGATCCAGTTGCTGCCGAACAATGATTGTACGCCTAACTGCAAAACCTCAATAAACACGACGGCACATTGATTGAGGTTTTACTGCCGCCAATTTCGACTCTATCACATTGATTCTATTGACAGAAAAGCCAATTTTGGCAACATATCCAAAATTCGCGTGCTTGCGCGTTTTGCCCTACTCAACAAAACTTGTATGTAAATACAAGCCGCTCCTAAGAAACTGATGGAACGAGTCAAGGCCACCCTGAGGTCAAGCGCTATAGCCTCCGCGCTGAGAAAACCTATCGCTACTGGATTCGTTAAGGAAGATTGTTACTGCCTCAGGGCTGGTTCCATATGCTTCTGAAAATGCTTCGGTTATCCGCTTCACTAAGAGCTCACGTTGCTCTTTAGTCCTGCCTGGAGACTGCTGAACGGTTACGATTGGCATATAGATCTCCTAATAAAATCAAAGGCATATATAGGTTTAAATGAGGCACGCTGAGCAATCTTATTAAACCTGCGGCTCTTCCATTGAAGTTCTATCAACTCTATCTTGACTTTACTCCACTCTCTCACAACCAAGCAAAGCCTAATTCGGCAGTATCAACCTCCCCCTTGCATCTCCTCCGCCCCCCTCCTACACTCCACCAACGAACAGCTTGACGGGGTGCCGGTGAAATCCGGCTGAGATGGCGCAGGGCTAGCTTTTTTGCTTCCAAGCGCTGATCCCGCTGAACCTGATCCGGCTAATGCGCTGCTTATATAACGAGCTGCGCGGGTACCGGCGTAGGGATCAAGCGATGGCCTTGGCTTCATTTCACGCCACCTTTCCGCGCCATTCCCTCGATCTTTCTCGCCTCCCTCCGGATCATTACCACCGGAGGCATCATGGGCTACCGCTTTACTGATCTCACCACCGCTTGCCAGCAAGATTGGTGCGCCTATATTGAGCACGATTTTGTACGCCAGTTGGGCAATGCCACGCTGCCCGAGGCGTCGTTTCGCCACTACCTGAAGCAGGACTACCTGTTCTTGATTCACTTCGCCCGCGCCTACGCGCTGGCTGCCTATAAAAGCCCCACCCTCGCTGATCTTCGCCAAGCCCATGAAGGCTTGAAAGCCATTGTGGATGTGGAGTTAGGCCTCCACATGGGCTTTTGCCAGGAGTGGGGGATTTCCGAGCAGGAGCTGGCCGAACTCCCCGAAGCCAGAGCCACGCTGGCTTACACCCGCTATGTATTGGATACCGGCAACCGTGGCGACCTGCTGGATTTGCACGTGACGCTAGCCCCCTGTCTGGTGGGCTACGGCGAAATTGCCAACTGGTTGAACGCCCAACCATCCACCCTGCGCGGTGCGCAAAACCCCTATGACGCCTGGATTGCCATGTACGAAGGCGAGGAGTTTCAGGTCGCCATGCAGGCGGAGCTTGAATGGTTGAATGCTCGCCTTGCCGACGCTACCCCTGCCCGCTTTGCCGAACTGAGCAAGATCTTCCGCGACGCTACCCGCCTGGAAATCGACTTCTGGCAGATGGGCCTAGAGCTGATAGACCAAGACCTCACCAACTAATTCAGCAAAACAACACAAGGAAACGACCGTAATGTCTAAGACCGTAACCAGCAAAACTAGCCACTTTTTAGCCGAAACCGCCCAGGTGGATGCCGCCGCCATTCAGCCGCTGCCTGCTTCGCGGAAGGTGTATATCGAAGGCTCCCAGCCGGATATCCGCGTGCCGTTTCGTGAGATCACCCTTTCGCCGACCAAAACCACCGGCATCGATGAAGAGAACCCGCCGCTGCTGGTTTACGATACTTCCGGCCCCTACACCGACCCCGACGCCCAGATTGACCTACGCCGTGGCCTGCCGGCACTGCGCCGGGCCTGGATCGAAGCGCGGGACGACACCGAGTTCTTAACCGGCCCCACGTCTGATTACGGCAACCGACGCGCCAACGACCCCACTCTTGCCCAGCTACGTTTCGATTTAACCCGCACTCCGCGCCGGGCTAAAGCGGGCAAAAACGTGACCCAACTGCACTACGCCCGCCAGGGCATTATTACCCCGGAAATGGAGTTTATTGCCCTGCGCGAAAACCAGCGCCGCCAGGCGCTAGGAACGGCGGAGGTGGAGCGTATTCTGGGCCACCAGCACAAAGGCCAGAGCTTTGGCGCCAGTTTGCCGGAAGAAATCACGCCAGAGTTTGTGCGCGACGAAGTGGCCCGCGGGCGGGCAATTATTCCTAATAACATCAACCACCCAGAAAGCGAGCCGATGATTATTGGCCGTAACTTCCTGGTCAAAATTAACGGTAATCTGGGTAACTCCGCAGTGACCTCTTCTATTGAAGAAGAGGTGGATAAGATGACCTGGGGGATCCGCTGGGGCGCTGACACCATTATGGATCTCTCTACCGGGCAGAATATCCATGAAACTCGCGAGTGGATTTTGCGCAACTCGCCAGTGCCGATTGGCACGGTGCCTATCTATCAGGCGTTGGAAAAGGTCAAAGGCGTGGCCGAAGACCTCACCTGGGAAGTCTTCCGCGATACGCTGATCGAGCAGGCCGAACAGGGCGTGGACTACTTCACCATTCACGCGGGCGTACTGCTGCGCTATGTGCCGCTCACCGCCAAGCGAGTCACCGGCATTGTCAGCCGCGGCGGCTCGATCATGGCCAAGTGGTGTTTGTACCATCACCAGGAGAGCTTCTTGTACACCCACTTCGAAGAGATCTGCGAGATCTGCAAGCAGTACGATGTGGCGTTTTCCCTCGGTGATGGCCTGCGTCCTGGCTCAGTGGCCGATGCCAATGACGAAGCACAGATGGCGGAGCTGAAAACCCTTGGTGAGCTGACCCATATTGCCTGGAAACACGATGTGCAGGTGATGATCGAAGGCCCCGGCCACGTGCCCATGCACTTGGTGAAAGAGAATATGGATAAGCAGTTGGAATACTGCGACGAAGCGCCCTTCTATACCTTAGGTCCGCTGGTAACCGATATCGCCCCCGGCTACGACCACATTACCTCTGGCATAGGGGCAGCGATGATCGGCTGGTTTGGCTGCGCCATGCTCTGCTACGTCACGCCGAAAGAGCACCTGGGCCTGCCCAATAAAGATGACGTCAAAACCGGCATTATTACTTACAAGATTGCCGCCCACGCGGCGGATCTCGCCAAGGGCCACCCTGCCGCACAGCGGCGGGATAATGCACTCTCCAAAGCGCGTTTCGAGTTTCGCTGGGAAGACCAGTTCAACCTGGGGCTAGACCCGGATACTGCCCGGGAGTACCACGACGAAACCCTGCCCAAAGACTCCGCCAAGGTGGCGCACTTCTGCTCCATGTGCGGGCCAAAGTTCTGCTCCATGAAGATCAGCCAAGAGGTACGAGACTATGCAAACGAACACGGTCTAAACGGCGATCAGGAAGCGGTGATGAAAGGCATGGAAGAACAGGCGGAGAAGTTTCGCAACAAAGGCAGTGAACTGTATCAAGAGGTATGAACACTTTGGAAAGCAAAGGATAAGCTTCTAATTATCGGCTTTAAACGCCCACAGGGGGCCAAAGCCCCCTGTGGTATCAGTACTACATGACTAGCGCTGTTTTTTCTGGCTCTCCTTGGCGTCGCCTTTGCCTTTTTGCAGTTCGCCTTTAGCCTGCTGGGACTTACCTTTGGCTTCAGTTTTAGTGCTACCTGTTGCCTTGCCCGCGGCTTCTTTCACTTTTCCCGCTGCTTTGTTGGCCGTTCCTTTCGCTTTATCTTCTTTGCCAGTTGCCATGACGAACACCTCTAATCCGTTAGTAGGGAAAACGCCGTGTGTGAAAGGTGCGAGTAGCACGGTTAATCACACGTCGACACATTCATCAGAGTAGCCTTTATTAAAAAAGTTGCGCTAATTAATTTATGGCAGGTTTATTTATGCCGGGTTGCTGGCGGGTAAACGCGTTGGTGCCCAGCGGTTCAACACGAAGTGCAGGGAAGCCATAGCCAAAAGCGTAAGAACCAGTGCCACGCTCATGGAAGAGAAGCGGTAAAGTGCGCTATACACCAGGTCCTGCTGCGGGCCTAGCGACTGGCCAAACAGAATCCCCAGGGTGGTCAGCCCACCAAAGCCAATCCCTGAACCGCCTCCTTCATGAATATGCTCCCGAGCGAAAAGCATTAACCCCAGCCAGTAGAGCAACATCACCAGCAGAAAATGGTGGCTCTGGGTATATAAGAAAAGTTGCATCAACAGGGCCAAGTTGCACCCTAGTAGGGTTCCTATGGCTCGCTTACCGGCTGATACTTTCGCTCCAGAGTACCCCAGCGTAAACAGCACCAGGATGGTCGCCATCTGCGCAGAAAGCGACCCCTGCAAGTCGAAAATCTGAAACACGACAAATGAGAGTGTGGCGGTTAATCCACCGATTAAAGTTTCATGGCGAATTTGCGAGGGTGTTTTGGTACCCCTTGGTGGCGGCTTGCGGGCTTCCACGTCGGGAAACAGCGTATGCATCAGCATGGCAATAAACACCGCCAAACCACTGGCGACGAGGTTACAGGCCAGTAAATCGCTCAAGTCCACACTGGGGTAGCTGGCGAAGTGAAGCAAAATGCTGAGCGTCAGCACACCGTTGGCGCCAAACAGAAACAGCGGCCCTTTCGCCATCAGGTTAAAGCGGAAAAGAAAAATGCCCATCACCACCAGGGTCATCACTAACGGCATATGCTTGAGCAGCCCCACCACCAGGCTGACTTCAAGCACGTTAAGTGATACGTTGGCTAAAAACTGGCGAATAATATGGCCATTCAGAATCGGCACCATGCCCAGCAAGAACATCGGGAAAACAGTAAAAAACACCCCGTAGTTCCACCCCATAAGCTGGCTGACCACAAACCCCAGCGTGCCACCACCGGCCACCCGCAAGCACTGACGCAGGCCGTTTTGGGTTAACACCGGGCGAGCAGTTCCCTTGGCATTAGCCTCGTCATGCCTCCCCCACCAACCTTGAAACGGTGTAAACAACAGGCGCTTAATAAACGCGCTTTTAATAAACCAGCTCTTAATAAACCAGCTCTTAATAAACATAGTGCAACCAACTGATCAGATGTGCCTGTAACCATACAAATGGTTTGGCCAAAGCAGTATCTCCTGGCTGAAGCTGCACCGTGGCGCGGGCGCCGCTGGGTAATAAATTCGCGATTGGCTGAGTTAGCACTAGGTGTACACGCATCCGCTGGGCATCGCGTATCCAGCGGTCGGTGGTGGGAATATCAGCCAGTTGACCATCAGCAGCCAACTGTCCTTCACGAACACCGGCATCCATGGCGAGTACTTGCGCATCAAATACCTGACCTGGCCAAGCATCAAACACTACTTGCGCTGCGTCACCAGGTGCCGCATGACGCAGACTCTTTTCGCGAAAATCGGCAATGACATCTATCGCATCCGCTACTACCGCTACCGCTGGCTGCCCCGCCTGAACGTAGTCACCTACGTCTAGCTGCAGGTTGGAAACACGTCCGGCTTGCGCGGCGCGCACCTGGGTATGAGCAAGATCCAACTGCGCCTTGGAAAGCGCATTGTCTGCTTGGCGCAAACGCAGATTCGTTTCGCCGACATCGCCCAGTTGCACTTCCAGACTGACGATTTTAGCCCTGGCTGCCGCCACACTGGCCTGTGCGGTACGCTCAGCAGCCACCTGCTGTTCGTACTGTTGGCGCGATACGCTCTGCTGCGCCACAAGGGTTTCAGCACGCTGAAGCTCTCCCCGACGCTCAGCAGCCGTCGCCTCTGCGGATGCCAACTCCGCTTGGGCAGAGGTAAGCTCTGCTTCCAACTGGGCATTCTCCCGCTCAGCCTGTTCGCGATTAAGCTGCGCCTGCTCAACGGCTAATCGAAACGGCGCCTGGCCGATCTGAAACAGCACATCGCCCTTTGCTACATGCTGGTGATTACTGACCAGCACCTCACTCACTGGGCCGCTGAGTTCGGGCGCTATTCGCGTTACCGGCCGCATCACTCTCGCCTCGGGCGTCATGGGCATAAAGCTATCGGCCACCAGAAAATAGATAAAAAGCAGTACAAAGGTAGCAAGGGCTACCCTCACCCATCGGGCAAATATTTGATCGGGGGTCATGCAGAGCTCACTTGTTAGCCACCAGGAAACCACCTGGTCAGCGCTTCTCAACGGGCGCGCATCGTGTAGGGAATCGCATAGGGGACTTTAGTCTAACAATTAATTAGCGCGCTAACAATATACATATGTCTATCTACTTCTACATAAACGCTCTCTACAAGTTTATAAAACAAAAAAACCCCATGGCATAAAGGCCATGGGGTTTAGTCATTCGCTACGCTTTTACGCTAAGGGTTTAGAACCGGTAACGTAAACCTACGCTTGCAGCATCAAAGGAGTAAGCTGATTTATCCAGGTAGCGCATATAGTCCGCGCTGAGGGAGAGGTTTCTGGCGACATCCATCTCAGCACCTGCGCCGTAGGAGAAGTCGCTTTCACTGTCGCCGCGGTCAAACTCTACTTCCGTAAAACCGGCTAGGCCATAAAGACGTACTTCAGGTGCTATGGGAATAATCCCTTTAGCATAAGCACCCGCTACATAGTCTAATTCGGCACCACCGTCGGAACCGCCCGTACCTAAATGACCTTCAATGCCAAAGTAGTCATTGAACTGGGCACCGCCGCGCAGACGTAAACCTACGTCATCACGGGAAGAGCCTCTGTCTGGGTCCAGGCTCCAGAACATGGCATCAGCGCCCAGGTAAGCTTGCGGATAATCGAAAGACTGTTGTGCTTGAGCAGTGGTTGCAAATGCGCCTGCACCCACCAGGAGTACCGCCGATGTAAGTGACAACATGGACATTTTCATAGCTTGCACCTCAGTTAAAAAACAGTGTTTCCTTACACATTTGTATTGTGATTCATAACTATGAAGAACGCAAACATTTACCGTCCCTTGGATAAGCTCAGCACGACAATACCGCCAACGACGACTGCCCCACCTACCAACTGGCCGGGGCTAAGCATTTGCCCCAACACGAAGTAACCCAGCACCAGCGAGGCAACTGGCTCGATATTCATCACCGGTGCGTTGCGTGCCATATCGAGTCGCGGCACAAAAATAAACAGCGTCGAAAACGCCGAACCATACAGCAGACCAAGCAGCGTCAGCCCTAGCCAGCCGGTACTGTTATCCGGCAGGCTCATTCCGCCTGGCACTACACCGGCGATACCGCCAATGATCATGACAATAAACACTGTTTGCATGGTCAACAGACTGCGCAGGGTGCTGCCCACTCCTGCAAGGCGGTGCTCGGTAACCCACAGCGCACAGGCAAATACGAAGGCCGCCATTAATCCAAAACCAATGCCTGCTATCCAACCCGGCCCCATGCCATCAGCGCTGGCAATCCATGAGGGAATATCCAGCACTACCAGTAAACCGATTAAAATCGTGCCCATGATCAGACAGCTACGCAGAGTAGGACGCGGGCCGCCCAATGCCCAACTGAGCAGCGCTAGCTGAATAGGAAAGGTATTGACCAATAGCAGTGCAATCACCACAGGCAGTCTGGCTACCGCCGAGTAGAGGCTAACGCTTTGGATCGCAATCAGTAGCCCCACGGTTAGTTGCCACGGCCAAGAGCCCGCAGGCAGCCACAACCGCTTTCTCTGCACGATGACTAGCGCCACTAAAATCAGGCAGGCCACCCCCGAGCGGGTTAATACCGCCAGTAACAGACCGGTGCCATTATCAAACGCCAGCCGAGCTGAAACGTGATTGGCGGCGAACATGGTGGCCACGGTCATCATTAACAGAATGGCCAAATGGCGCGGCAGTAGTTTCGGAAAAGAGGACGCTGACATAAGAACGGTAAGGCTCGTTATAGGAGTGAAGGTGTAAGATGGCGAGTAGCCAGGTAGGCAAAGATCCCAGCATGCCAAGCTTTTGTCTATAAGGCTAACGAAAGCCTGACGCTGCTTTTGCGCGCTGCAACATGTTAAACTAAAGTCTATCCCTTTGCTCAATAACCTCCTAGCAAAAAGGTTTTTATGAACGCACCGGTGCTGGTCATTAACTGCGGTTCCTCCTCTATTAAATACGCGTTGATTGATTCCGACCCTCAGGCACCGCGACTTGAGGGCATAGCGGAACGCTTGGGTAGCGAGGATGCACGCCTCAAGGGCAAAAACAGCGCCGGTGACCGTTTCAGCCAACCACTTCCTGGTGCTGACCACACCCAAGCACTTAACGCGATCCTTGAGCGTATGGAGGGCCGATTACCAGCGGCGGTAGGCCATCGCATCGTGCACGGCGGCGAGCACTTCACCCAGGCCGCACTCATCGACGCTAGCGTCATTGCGGCTATCCAAACCACCGCAGCGCTTGCCCCCCTGCATAATCCAGCGAATTTGGCGGGTATTGCGGCGACTCAAAACGTCTTTCCAGACCTGCCCCAAGTGGCAGTGTTCGATACCGCTTTCCACCAAACCATGCCGTCGCGTGCTTACCGGTACGCACTACCAGAAAGCCTCTATGCTGAGCATGGCATTCGCCGCTATGGCTTTCATGGTACCAGCCACGCTTATGTTAGCCAGCGGGCGGGCGAACTGAGTAGCCGTGGCACAGGCGGCTGGCTGACTGCCCACCTGGGCAATGGCTGCTCCACCAGCGCGGTGTGGAACAACCAAAGCCAGGATACCAGCATGGGCCTTACCCCACTGGAAGGCTTGGTGATGGGTACCCGCAGTGGCGACGTTGACCCTGGCCTGCACGCCCATCTGCACCGCCAACTGGGCTGGTCGTTAGACAAAATCGACGATGTGCTCAATAAAGAGAGCGGCCTACTGGGCCTTTCAGGGTTAACCAACGACATGCGCGAAATTGAGGAGGCCGCTGAACAAGGGCACGCCGCCGCGCAGCTGGCGGTAGAGGTATTCTGCTACCGGATAGCTAAATCTCTGGCGGGGCTCTCCTGCGCACTGCCCCAGCTCGATGGGGTTATTTTCACCGGCGGCATCGGCGAAAACTCGCCCATCGTGCGCCGTAATGTATTGTCACTGATGCCCCACTTCGGCTTTGCGTTGGATAACGATGCTAACGAAGAGACTATCCGCGGCAAAGAGGGCAAGCTGGATGGCGCCAGCCATGAAGGCCCCCAGGTGTGGGTGATTCCAACCGATGAAGAGGGCCGCATTGCCATGGAAACCCGCCACTGCCTAGAGACATGTGTATGACTCACCCCGACCAGCCACAAGCGATTCTGTTAGTGCCTACCAGCCAGGGCGTCGGGCTTACCTCCGCCTGTCTGGGGTTAATTCAAGCGCTGGATACCATCGGCCTGAAAGCCGGGTTTTTAAAGCCGTTCATGCAGAACGAACTGAACGGCCCAGGCCTGGATCGATCCACCGCGTTGGTTTCCCGAGCACTTAACCAGCGCCCGCCGTCACCGATTTCCCAGGCACGCCTTGAGCGTTTGCTGCGCGACGACCAAACCGATGAGCTGATGGAAAACGCCGTCGAGCTCTATGAACAGGTTGTTCAACAGGCCCACCGCGATGGCAGCACCCTTGATCTAGTCGTGGTAGAGGGCGTAGTGCCCACCCAGCACACCACCTACGCCACCCAAACCAACGCCCAGCTCGCCAACGCGCTAAATGCGCGGATTATTCTTGTCAGCACCGGTGACCTAAACAAACCCCAGGCGCTGGCCGAGCAGCTTGATATGCACGCCCGCAGCTTTGGTGGGGTTAGCTCCAGCCGCACACTGGGCGGCATTTTGATGCGCATGAAAAACCTGCCCTACGCTCAGGAAGATGATCTTTCTGCAGCACCGGGCACCTTCAAACCGCAGTTGGAAGCGTCGGTGCTCACTGAGCTACGCCAGTACTCCCCCTCCCTGGCGACCGATAAATTCCACCTGATTGGCGTGGTGCCTTACAGCAAAACGCTTAGCGCCCCGCGCACTCTGGATGTGGCCCGAGCACTTAATGCCAAATTGTTGAACGAAGGCGAGGCAGCCAGCCGCCGGGTACTCTCCACCAGCCTCTGCGCCCGCAGTGCTGCCAACGCGCTGCATATTTTCACCCCAGGTAGCCTGGTAGTGGCCTCCGGTGACCGCGACGATGTGATGCTGGCCTCAGCGCTGGCGACCATGAACGGTATTCAGCTAGCGGGCGTACTGTTGACCAACGGCTTTATGCCCAACGACAGCATGATTGAGATGTGCCGCCCCGCGCTCAGAACGGGTCTACCGGTCTTGGCAGTAGAAACCGACAGCCTGACCACGGCACAGCACCTCAGTCAGCTAAGTAGCGAAATCCCTATGGACGATTTCGAGCGAGCCGAACAGGTGGCCCGTTACGTCGCAGCCCATATGGATCTTGAGTGGCTGAAAGCCCACCTGAGCAGCGGTTATACCCGCCGTCTTTCGCCTTCAGCGTTTCGTCACCAGCTGGTTAAACTCGCCCAGTTGGCTAAAAAGCGCGTAGTGCTGCCGGAAGGTGATGAACCGCGCACCGTAGAAGCGGCAATAATCTGCCAGCGCCGCGGCATTGCCGACTGCGTACTGCTGGGTAAGCGCGACGATATCGAAAATGTAGCGCGCAACCGTGGGCTGACACTGCCAGAATCGCTGACGATTGTTGACCCTGAAAGCACCCGTGCGAACTATATTGGCCCGATGGTCGAGCGTCGTCGCGGCAAACTCAACGAGCTAACCGCCGAAGCGCAGCTGCAAGACAACGTGGTGCTCGGCACCATGATGCTGCAGTTAGATGAAGTCGACGGGCTGGTTTCCGGCGCCGTACACACCACCGCCAACACCGTGCGGCCCGCCTTCCAATTGATTAAAACCGCGCCGGAGTATAATCAGGTCTCGTCGATCTTCTTTATGCTGCTGCCCGAGCAGGTGGTGGTCTACGGCGACTGTGCGGTGAATCCCGACCCAGACGCTGAAACCCTGGCCGAAATCGCCCTACAAAGCGCCCGCTCCGCTGAAGCCTTCGGTATCGAACCACGCGTTGCCATGATCAGCTACTCCACCGGTGACTCCGGCACCGGTGCGGATGTGGATAAAGTCCGCGAAGCCACCCGCATTGCTAAACAGCGCGCACCGCACTTAGCCATCGACGGCCCACTACAGTACGACGCCGCCGCTATCGAGAGCGTGGGCAAACAGAAAGCCCCCGACTCGCCGGTGGCAGGCAAAGCCACCGTGTTTGTATTTCCCGACCTCAACACCGGCAATACCACCTACAAAGCAGTGCAGCGAAGTGCCCGCGTCGTGAGCGTTGGCCCCATGCTGCAAGGGTTAAACAAGCCAGTGAATGACCTTTCCCGCGGCGCATTGGTCGACGATATCGTTTATACCATTGCGCTAACCGCCATCCAGGCCAGTCAGCGGGAAAGCTGAGTTACAGAAACTTTCCATACCCAATAAAAACGCCCCAAGCAGTTATCTGCTTGGGGCGTTTTATATTCCTGAAAACACTCAATCACTAAGGTCAGAATCAACCCGTAGCGGAGGTCTTTCGCCAAGGCCGGAAAATGTTCCCAACAATTCCGGCATTTTCGCCATCCATGGCGGTCAGATTGCGAAAGTAGCGCCCACGGAGGGGTTTACAAGCGCCCCCGCGGAGGGTTGTTCAGACCGACCCTATGGTCAGAGCTGTCTTATCCGCATTATAAATTACACCCACATCGGCACCATCGATTCCAACACCATGACTAAACTCATCGCGGTGATGGTAAGGATAGAGACGCCAAACACCTTTTTGGCCCAGCGCACATCGTCGTCTAAACGATAGCCTCGCAGCGCCAAGTAGAGCCAGTAGCCGCCCATGGTCAGCGCCACGCACAGATATCCCGCGCCCGCTTGGCTGGCCAGCCCTAGCGCCAGCGAGGCGGGAATAAACGCCACAATGTAGCCAAGGATATGGTGTTTGGCCATTTTCACCCCGCGCACCACCGGCAGTACCGGAATCGATGCCCGTTGATAATCGGCGTAGCGGAAGATCGCAATCGCATAGGAGTGCGGCATCTGCCACAGGCAGAAAATCACCAGCAGCATAATGGCACCGCTGTCGAACTGACCGGTCACGGCGCAGTAGCCTACCACCGGCGGCATGGCGCCGGAGAGGCTGCCTACCAAGGTGCCGTACTCCGAGCGGCGCTTCATATAGAGGCTATAAAGCCCCACATAAACGCCCCAGCCAATGACCGCCAAGGCAACGGTTAACCCGTTGGTGCCCAGCGCCAGACACACCACCCCCGACACCCCCAGCAGCGCCGAAACGCCCAGCGCTTGAGTGATAGAGATGCTCCCTCTGACCAGGGGGCGATGGCGCGTACGCGCCATCAATGCATCAATATCGCGGTCAATAACGTTGTTACACGCACAGCCTGACGCGATGATTAATGCAATCCCCACCATGACCGAGACAAAGCTGAGCCACTCGAACTGCCCCTGGGCGGCGAGAAAATACCCCCCCAGGGTGGCAATCAGGTTGCCGCCGATAATGCCCGGCTTGGTCAGCTCGAGTAGATCCCTCCAGCGGCTGGGCGCTGAGATTAGCCGATCATCATGTTGAGATGCAGATGCTGCATGATCCACAGCGAGCCTCCTACCACTAGGACGAGAATCGTCAGTGTGAAGACGAAGGACATCAGATTCCAGCCCTCGTCGGCTTTGGTACTCATATGCATAAACATGACCAGTTGCACCAGTATCTGCAACACCGCAGTCACGGCTATCACAATCACGGTAGCCAATACGCTAAAAGCGCCACTCATCACCACCGCGAAAGGGATAATGGTCAGTATCAGCGACAATACCAGTCCTGTCACATACGACTTAACACTGCCATGGGCATTGGTTGAACTTGCACTCATCTCACAACACTCCCATCAGATAGACGAATGAGAAGACACAGATCCAGACAATATCGAGGAAGTGCCAGAACAGGCTTAGGCACAAAATCCTCGGCCGGGTCATAGCGTTCAACCCTTTGGTCGACAGCTGTACCAACATCACCAAAATCCAGATCATGCCAAACGTAACGTGCAACCCGTGAGTACCTACTAGGGTAAAGAAGGCGGATAAAAAGCCGCTACGGTCCGGACCGTACCCTTCATGGATCAGATGCTGGAATTCATAGACTTCCATCCCCAGGAAGCACAAGCCCAGTAGAAAGGTAATAATCAGCCACACTTTCACTTGGCCAACACGGTTGGCATGCATTGCCAAAACGCCCATACCGAAGGTGAAACTACTGATCAGCAGTGCAAAGGTTCCGAAAAGGATCAAAGGTAATTCAAAGATATCAGCGCCAGTTGGCCCACCCGCCGTGCCTTTCATCAGCACGGCGTAAGTGGCGAACAGTGACCCGAAGATCACCAAATCGCTCATTAAGTAGACCCAGAAACCAAATAGCTTCGTGCCCGAAGCATCGTGATGCTCATGAGGCTCGGCCGTTGCGCCGTGATGTAACGTATCCGTTGCCATTACGCTTGCGCCTCCACGCGTTGTTGATGCTCACGTTCGATTCGCTCAACTTCAGCGGCGGGAACGTAGTAGTCGATATCGTCGTTAAACACCCGTGCCATAAAGCTCACAAAGACCCCCACGGCGCCAACAGCAGCTAACCACCAGATATGCCATACCAGCGCAAAGCCGATGACCAGCGCAAAGAAGCTGATAACTGGCCCGGCCACGGTATTACGCGGCATATGAATATCGGTATAGGGGGCTTCTTCAAGCTGCTCTTCGCTACGCTGCTTTTGCGACCAGAAGCTGTCGATATCGCCCACTTCCGGCAGACGTGCAAAGTTGTAGAACGGCGCTGGAGAAGAGGTTGACCACTCCAAGGTGCGGCCATTCCAGGGGTCGCCGGTGACATCAGCGTTCTGTTTGCGGTCGCGAATACTCACCCAGAACTGGATGATGGTGCAGACAATGCCCAGCATAATGATTACCGCGCCTACCCAGGCCAGAATCATCCACGGCTGCCATTCAGTGTTGGGATAAGACTGCATGCGGCGTACGGCACCAAAGAAGGCCAGCACGTAGAGCGGCATAAAGGCGACATAGAAGCCGATAAACCAACACCAGAACGAGCGTTTGCCCCACTTTTCGCTGAGCGTGAAGCCGAACGCTTTGGGGAACCAATAGGTAAGCCCCGCCATCATGCCGAACACCACGCCGCCGATAATAACGTTGTGGAAGTGCGCAATAACGAACAGGCTGTTATGCAGCACAAAGTTAGCCGCGGGCACCGCCAGCATAACGCCGGTCATACCGCCTAGGGTAAAGGTGATAATAAAGCCCAGCGTCCATAGCACCGGCGAAGTGAGTTCCAGGCTGCCGCGGAACATGGTGAACAGCCAGTTGAACACTTTCACCCCGGTAGGAATGGCGATGATCATTGTCATAATGCCGAAGAAGGCGTTGACGTTGGCGCCCGCCCCCATGGTGAAAAAGTGGTGCAACCAAACCACAAACGAGAGCAAGGTGATCGAAATGGTCGCCCACACCATGGTGGCGTAGCCGAACAGCCGCTTACGGGCAAAGGTCGCAATCACTTCAGAGAACACGCCGAAGGCTGGCAGAATCAGGATATAAACTTCCGGGTGGCCCCAGGCCCAGATGAGATTGACGTACATCATCATGTTGCCGCCAAAATCATTGGTAAAGAAGTGCATGCCCAAATAGCGGTCCAGCGTTAGCAGCGCGATGGTCGCGGTCAAAATTGGGAAGGAAGCAATGATCAGCACGTTGGCGCACAGCGAGGTCCAGGTGAAGATCGGCATGCGGAACATCGTCATGCCTTTGGTGCGCATTTTAATAATGGTGACGAAGAAGTTGATACCGGTAAGCGTCGTGCCTATCCCGGATATCTGCAGCGCCCATATCCAGTAATCGACCCCCACCCCGGGACTAAACTCGATCCCCGATAACGGCGCGTAAGCGAGCCAGCCGGTTTTGGCGAATTCGCCCACCACCAGCGAGATATTGACCAGTATCGCGGAGACCGCAAACAGCCAAAAGCTTAAGTTATTCAGGAAAGGGAAAGCAACGTCGCGGGCACCAATTTGCAGCGGCACCACCAGGTTCATCAAGCCGATAACCATGGGCATGGCGACAAAGAAGATCATAATCACGCCGTGGGCGGTAAAGATCTGGTCGTAGTGTTCAGGGGGTAAATAGCCCGCTGCATCCCCGGCGGCCATGGCCAGCTGGGTGCGCATCATTATCGCATCCGAGAAGCCGCGCAGCAGCATCACCAGAGCGACGATGAAATACATAATGCCGAGCTTTTTATGGTCAACGGAGGTAAACCACTCGTTCCACAGCCAGCCCCACTTACGGTAATAGGTGATTAAACCAAACAGTGCGATCCCACCAATGGCCATAAAGGCCGCGACGACCATGATGATCGGCTCGTGGTAGGGAATTGACTCTAACGTGAGTTTTCCAAACACGGCTTAACCTCCCACTTCTACGCTAGAGGAATGGCTGCGCATGGCATTATCCTGACTAGCATGGTTGTTAGTGACATGACCTGATTCGGCCGCGTGATCGGCAGTCTTCTCATTTTCGCCATCGTGGGAGTCAGCATGATCGCCGCCCATCTGATGCTCGCCGCCGGTATGGAAGCTTCGTAAGATGCTTTCATACAGCGATGGTGAGATGGCTGAGAAGTACTCAACCGGATTCGATTCGCTAGGTTCCGCCAACGCTTCATAACCTTCTGGGTAGGTCAGCGTTTGTGGAGCAGCGCGTACCGTTTCCACCCAGGCGTCAAAATCCGCGGGATTGGTCACCTTGGCTTCAAAGGTCATGCCAGAGAAGCCCGCGCCACTGTAGTTGGTGGAACGACCAGGGTAGCTACCAATTTCATCGGCGATGAGATGGACATCGTTATCCATGCCCGCCATGGCATAAATCTGGCTGCCAAGATGGGGGATAAAGAAAGCGTTCATCACTGAGCCTGAGCTGACCCTAAAGCGCACCGGTGTATCTACCGGAAAGGCCACTTCGTTAACACTGGCAATACCCTGCTCGGGGTAGATAAACAGCCACTTCCAATCAAGCGCCACCGCCTGTATTTCGATCGGCGCCACATCGCTTTCCAGCGGTTTGTGGGGATCAAGGCTATGGGAGGTCTTCCAGGTCAACAGGGCGAGTACGGCGATAATCGCACAGGGCACGATCCACACCACCGCTTCAATCACGTTGGAGTGCGCCCAATCAGGCGTGTATTTAGCCAGGCTATTACTACGCCGGTAACGCCAGCCAAACAGCAGCGTCATGACAATCACAGGAATAACCACAATCAACATCAGGCCAAAGGCGGTCAGAATCAGCGTTCGCTGCTCAGCGCCAATCTGGCCTTTTGGGTCTAGCAGTGCTGAACTACAGCCTGCTAGAAACAGACACAGCGCAAGGAGTACTAGCGTGCCTCGCCTGCGCCAAAGTGAGCGTCGTTGCATGGTGTGATCTCATTCAGGGTTTAAAAACAACAGATTGATTGAAACGCTAGCCAGCCACACGACCAAAAGCATAGCAGGCTAACTACCACCCCATACTCTTCCCAAAACATGCTCATAAAACGCCGCTAAAACATTGCGTATAGCAGTGAGCGTCGTTGCTCCAGGAAAAATATGCGCCACCGAATGGGAATTGGCGGCGAGTCTCGCTAGCTCACCAAAATGGCTGAAACAGCTAAGACTAAAGTATTTTCTATTGATCGAGATCATGAAAGAAGTGGCGCATTGCCGCACCCAATGTATTGACTGGGATGAGCAAGGGGAAATCGCTTACGCCACTGTGACGGAGGGAACCACTATCTCAGGTACAACGCGGCCATTTTCTTTAAGCAACTGCGGGGCGCCCTCTTCGTCGGTAACCACCACATCAAAATCGTCCAGAGCAGCGAAATAGGCCGGTCGAATTACGCTGAACTTACTGGCATCTACCACCAACAGGCACTGCATAGCGGTGGCAATGGCAGCCTGTTTAGGCGCCACTTCGTGAAAGTGAAAGCAGCTAACACCACGCTCTAAATCCACCCCTGCAGCGGAGATCAGCGCCTTATTAATGCCTAACCGCTCGATAGCAGCAGTCATATTGTCGCTACCGAATGACTGCGAGGTGGCATAAAACAGCCCGCCCAGTAGCACCAAGCGCACGTTGGGCAGGGCGGCGACGGCATTGGCAACGTTAAGCGCATAGGTCACTACCGTCAGCTCTCGGAAATGACTTAACTGGCTCAGCAGCGGCATTAGCGTTGAGCCGCAGTCAATAAACAGCGTATCGCCCTCTTCTATGTAGGCTAACGCCCGCTGACAAAGCCGATACTTGGCTTGGTAGTGGCTAGCCTGCTGTTCGGTCAAGTCATAAATAGGCGTTACGCCAGGATAATTCGCCATCACTAGGCGTCCACCCAACAAGCTAATGGCAGTGTCCTGAGTCGTCAGATCGCGACGGATGGTCATTTCGGAAACATCGCATAGCTCTGCGGCATCGCGCAGATGAAGAGTGCCGCCACTGGCAAGCGCTTCCTGAAGCTTGGCAAGGCGCAGCGCACTACGGCCATTCATGGTGGGCATCTCCTGGCAAACCCCTCTTGTTGTGATTTTCGCAACTGGAGCATAGGTGTTGTGTCCATTTTCACTTCTATGCTGAGCGAGCTGCGGCGTAATTTCCACTGCTACGACGGCTATTGGTGCTATTAGTGTCACAATGAGAGCCATATGACATTTAAATAGCGTTGATGTGACAACTCTTGCAAATCACCGTTAGAAAAATAACACTAAATGTTATAATTTTAACATTAAAGCCAGCCCACACGACTATAACCTCGGATAGCCACACCCAAATGGCTCCGCGACAACCAATGTTGAGGCTCTCATGACTGCTCGTATAAACTCTCGTCCCCCTTCGTCTAAGATCGCGCTTGGCGCTGGCGTATTAGGGGCCATACTTACTACTCCGCTAATGGCAGAAGAGGCTGCTCAGCCGCATCCCCTTGATCGGCTTTGGTCATTCGCCAATGTTTCGGTTAACTACCTGGACTGGTCAAACGGCACCGAAGCACGCACCGCTTCTAACGCGGCGAAAAGCGACTTTATGTTTCTCGAAATCGAAGGCGGCGCTGGCTTTAGCTGGGGCGAGTTCTACGGTTTCTTTGATTTCGAGAACCCCACCAACGACCAGTTCGACGAGTCCAGCGGTGGTAAAGACAACTTCCGCACCGCGGGTAAAGTGACCTCACACATTTACCTGGGTGATAGCCCACTGTCGATTTACGCCCACCTGTATGACTTCCGCGATTACGGTTATGACAGCCGCGAGCAGGATCAGATTCTTGGTTTGGGTTACCGCACTACCTTCGACAATGGCCTGTGGTTTAAGCCCTTTATTGGTGCTGCACGGGTACAAAGTAACAGCTATACCGGCATGAACGGCTATATGGCAGGCTGGGTCGCGGGTTATGATTTCACTGCACTCAACCAGAACTTCAGCGTCACCAACTGGCACGAACAGACCTTTGGTCGCGACGATGAGTATCTGGAGCAGAACTACGTGGGCGATACAGCGGGCAGTGTAGGCACCAACGGTGCACTGAGCCTATGGTGGCATCCGAGTGACTTGATCACCACTGGCATTCAGTATCGCTACTCTGACAATAAGTTGGGCACCCCCAACGATTATCAGAATGCGATGATCTACTCCGTCAAGCTCAACTTACTTTAAACGCGGTTAACCCTCGCGGACTCGAAGGATCTCCATATGACACTCCTTATGAGCTTGGTTGGCATGGTCACTCTGGTGGCCATTGCCCTGATCTTCTCCTACGACCGTAAATCTATCCGGCTACGTACCGTGCTGGGCGCCTTTGCTATCCAAGCGGGGATTGGTGCCTTTGTACTTTATGTGCCGTTTGGTCAAGCGGTACTACAGGCCATCTCCTCCGGCGTTAGCCAAATTTTGGTGTATGCCAACGACGGTATCGGCTTTCTGTTCGGCGGCTTAGCCGATGTGGATAATGTCGGCTTTGTATTTGCGATCAAAGTACTCCCTGTCATTATCTTCTTCTCCTCGCTAATCGCCGTGCTCTACTACATCGGCATTATGCAGTGGGTGATTCGCATCTTAGGTGGTGCCCTGCAAAAAGCCCTGGGCACCTCGCGCACGGAGTCGCTTTCTGCAACGGCAAATATCTTCGTCGGCCAGACCGAAGCACCGTTGGTGGTGCGTCCGTTTATCGCCCGCATGACACCTTCACAGCTGTTTGCCGTTATGTGTGGTGGTCTGGCGTCGGTCGCCGGTTCAGTATTGGCGGGCTACGCTGCGTTGGGTATTCCCATGGAGTACTTGGTAGCGGCCTCTTTTATGGCGGCACCGGGCGGGCTGCTGTTCGCCAAGCTGATCATGCCGGAAACCCAAGACGTTACCGACAGCGACAGCGTTTCCAAGGTGGAAGAAGAGATTGAAGCCCAGGAAGATAAACCTGCCAACGTCCTGGATGCTGCGGCATCAGGTGCCACCTCAGGTCTGATGCTGGCCGCCAACGTGGGCGCCATGCTGCTGGCCTTTATCGCGCTGATTGCGTTGGTCAACGGCATTTTAGGCGGTGTTGGCGGCTGGGTGGGCTTTGAATCGCTGAGTCTGGAACTGATCTTGGGCTGGCTGTTCGCCCCGCTGGCCTTCCTGTTGGGTGTACCCTGGGAAGAGGCAACGCTGGCTGGCTCATTCATTGGCCAAAAATTAGTGGTCAACGAATTCGTCGCCTACATCAATTTGGCACCTTACATTGATGGGGAACAGGTGGTGGCTGCGACGGGTCAGATGATGACACCGCACACCATGGCGATCCTCTCTTTTGCGCTGTGTGGCTTTGCCAACCTCTCCTCCATTGCGATTCTTCTGGGTGGCCTGGGTAGCATTGCCCCTACCCGTCGCAAAGAGATTGCTCGTTTTGGCGTCAAAGCCGTATTGGCCGGTACACTGTCCAACTTGATGTCGGCCTCGATAGCTGGCTTCTTTATCGCCCTAAGTAACGCCACTGCTTAACGCAGCGGGCTTACTGAAGGTGACGGGCACTGCGGCTTTATCCGCAGTGCCCGTTTTTATCTTTTACTGATTTGTGAGAATTCCATGACTGCGACCGCCTCCCCCCATATCGTCCAAGCCGCCCGCCAAGCACTCACCCTCATGGATCTGACGAGCCTGAACGACAACGACACGGACAGCACCATTGAAGCGCTTTGTCAGCAGGTAAAAACGCCCTTTGGAACCCCTGCCGCGGTCTGCGTGTACCCACAGTTTATTGTCACCGCCCAACGTGCCCTTACGGCTCACAAGCTAAATAAGCAGGTGAAGATCGCCACGGTCACCAATTTCCCTAATGGCGACGACGACATTATGGCCGCCGCCCGTGAAACCCGCGATGCGGTTGCCTCCGGCGCCCATGAAGTTGATGTGGTATTTCCCTACCGCGCGTTGATGGCAGGCGACGAAGAGACCGGCCTTGAGCTGGTAGAAATGTGCAAAGCTGCCTGCGCTGGCCAAGCACTGCTCAAAGTGATCATTGAGTCCGGCGAACTCAAAGAGCCTGCGCTGATCAAACGCGCCAGCGAACTGGCTATTGAAGGCGGCGCGGATTTCATTAAAACCTCGACCGGTAAAGTAGCCGTTAACGCTACGCTGGAAGCCGCAGAAATTATGCTCAAAGCCATCAAGGCCAGTGGCCAAGACGTTGGTTTTAAAGCAGCAGGTGGTGTCAAAACCGCCGAAGACGCAGCAGAATATTTGGCTCTTGCCAACGATATTATGGGCTCAGGTTGGGCGACGCCCGCGCACTTCCGCTTTGGTGCCTCTAGCCTGCTGGGCAATCTGCTGGCTACGTTGACCGGCAACACCAACGCGGCCACCACTGACGGAGGTTACTAATGTCTGCCAACGCGACTAAACACACTCTGCTCCCTCAGGAGTTGATTCGCCTAAAGCGTGATAACCAGCGGCTGCCCGCGGAAGAGATTAAGGCGTTTGTGCAGGGCATTGCCGATGATCGCATCAGCGACGCCCAGATTGGTGCCTTCACCATGGCGGTGTTTCTCAACGGCATGAACCGTGAAGAAGTGGTCGCGCTGACCACCGCCACCCGCGACTCCGGGCACGTGATGCAGTGGAGCGACCTAAACCTGCCCGGCCCGATCGTCGACAAGCACTCCACTGGCGGCGTGGGCGATTTAGTCTCGCTGGTGCTCGGCCCCTGGGTGGCTGCCTGTGGTGCCTTTGTACCAATGATCTCTGGTCGCGGCCTGGGACATACCGGTGGCACCCTGGATAAGCTCGAATCGATCCCCGGCTACGACCCCTACCCCGCCCCTGAGCGTTTCCGCGAGGTGGTGAAATCCACCGGCGTGGCGATTATTGGCCAAACGGGTGATCTCGCCCCCGCCGACAAACGCATCTACGGTGTGCGCGATGTGACCGCCACCGTGGAATCGATTCCGCTGATTACCGCCTCTATCTTGGGCAAGAAGCTGGCCTCAGGACTGGATGCGCTGGTGATGGACGTAAAAGTCGGCAGCGGCGCGTTTATGCCCACGCCGGAAAAATCCCGCGAACTGGCAAAAAGCATCGCCAATGTGGCCACCCAAGCGGGTACGCCCACCACTGCCCTGCTTACCGATATGAGCCAGCCGCTGGCCCCCTGCGCCGGTAACGCCGTTGAAATCGTCGAGACCTTGGCGCTACTGCGCGGCGACCGCCCCAACAGCCGCGTGATGCAAGTCACCCGTGAACTGGCAGTGGAAATGCTGATTGCCGGTAAACTCGCCGGTTCACGCGAAGAGGCACTTACTCAGCTTGAAAAGGCGCTAACCTCTGGTGCAGCTGCTGAAGTATTCGCCAGCATGGTGCGCGAGCTCGGTGGCCCCAGCGACTTTATGGAACGCTCGGAGCACTACCTGGCCAAGGCCGACGTGATTAAACCCGTGTATGCCGAGCAAGCCGGTGTGGTCCAGCGTATTGATACCCGCGCTGTAGGTATGAGCGTGGTGGAGCTGGGCGGTGGTCGCCTGCGCAACGATGCCAGCGTCGATCACAGCGTCGGCTTTACGGATATCGTCGAAATCGGCGAGAGCGTGGATAGCCAGTGCCCCATCGCCATGGTTCACGCCCGCAGTGCAGCCGCTGCCGAGCGCGCCGCCGAACAGCTGCGCGCGGCATTTACGATTGGCGAAGGTACGGCCAGCGCCGACACCCTGCTACAAGACACTTTCCGTGGAGAAGCCTTATGAGCCGCGCGATTGTACTGGTACTTGACTCCTTTGGGATTGGCGCCGCTCCGGATGCTGCGACCTTCGGCGATGAAGGCTCCGATACCCTGGGCCATATCGCCGCCGCATGCGCCCGTGGCGAGGCGGATAACGCCAATCGTTCCGGGCCACTCAAGCTGCCCAATATGGCCAAGCTGGGGCTATTTCACGCCCACCGCGATGCCACGGACAGCGTTGCCGAAGGCGTCACGCTGCCGGATAGTCTGGAAGGTGCTTACGCCCACGCCAAAGAAATTTCCAGCGGCAAAGATACCCCCTCCGGTCACTGGGAAATTGCCGGCGTGCCGGTACGCTTTGAGTGGGGCTACTTTCTGGATAAAACCGACAGTTTCCCCCTTGAGCTGCTCGACGCCATCGTGCAAGAAGCCGACCTCACCGGGGTGATTGGCAACTGCCACGCGTCAGGCACCGAGATCATCGCTCGCCTGGGTGAAGAGCACATAGCCACCGGCAAGCCCATCGTTTATACCTCGGCGGATTCGGTGTTCCAAATTGCCGCCCACGAAGAGCATTTCGGCCTTGAACGGCTTTATAAGCTTTGCGAAACCGTCCGTGAGCTGCTGGAGCCTTATAACATTGGCCGCGTGATTGCGCGTCCGTTTATCGGCGAAGACAGCAACACCTTCGCCCGCACCGGCAACCGTCGCGACTACAGCGTTGAGCCACCCTCACCCACCGTGCTGCAAAAGCTTGATGATGCCGGCGGCGAAGTGGTCTCGATTGGTAAAATTGCCGATATCTACGCTCACTGCGGCATTACCCACAAGGTAAAAGCCAGCGGTCACGATGCACTGATGGACGCCACACTCAAAGAGATCGCGCGCACCAGCCAACGCGCCGCAGGCGAGCGCGCCATGATCATGACCAACTTTGTCGATTTTGACTCGGTCTATGGCCACCGCCGGGATGTGCCGGGCTACGCCGCCGCGCTGGAAGATTTCGACGCCAAGCTGCCTAAGCTCCTGGCTGCGCTAAGCGAAGATGATCTGCTGATTCTCACCGCCGATCACGGCTGCGACCCCAGCTGGCACGGCACCGAGCACACCCGCGAGTACATCCCCATTCTGGTACACGGCCCCGGCTTTACCCCTGGCCCACTAGGCGAGCGCGGCACCTTTGCCGATATTGGCCAAACCCTGGCCGACTTTTTCCTGCTACCGGCCATGGCCGATGGCAAAAGCTTTCTACCCGACGCCGCTTAACGACTAGCACCGCTTAAAGGAGACCTTTGATGGCAACCCCCCATATTAACGCTGCTCCCGGTGATTTTGCCGATACCGTCCTGATGCCCGGCGACCCGCTGCGCGCCAAATACATCGCCGATACTTACCTGGAGAACGTGCGTCAGGTCAACGACGTGCGCAATATGTTCGGCTACACCGGCACCTATAAAGGCCGCGAGATTTCCGTGATGGGCCACGGCATGGGCATTCCGTCGGTCTCCATCTACGCCAAAGAGCTAATCACCGACTACGGCGTTAAATCGCTGATTCGTGTGGGCTCCTGCGGCGCGGTGCGCGACGATGTCAACGTGCGCGATGTGGTGATCGGCATGGGTGCCAGCACCGATTCCAAAGTCAATCGCATGCGCTTTAACGACCACGACTTTGCTGCTATTGCCGACTTCGAACTGACCCAGCACGCGGTGGCTGCCGCCAAGGCCAAAAACGTGCCGGTCAAAGTGGGCAACATCTTCTCTGCAGACTTGTTCTACAACCCGCAAACCGAAATGGCTGAAATGCTCAAGCGCTACGGCATTGTCGGCGTCGAGATGGAAGCCGCTGGCCTTTACGGCGTCGCCGCTGAGTTTGGCGCCCGCGCCATGACTATCTGCACCGTGTCGGATCACATCCTGAAAGGCGACTCGCTCTCCAGCGCCGACCGTCAAACCACTTTCGACGACATGATGCTGATTGCACTGGACACAGTACTTCGCGACGACGCTGCCCGCGCTTAGTGCGTTGAAGCGGCCAAAAGGAAAAGTGATGGATCAAGTATCGGAAGAGATCGTTCAAAAGTTGTTCAACGCGCGAGCTAACGCCTATGTGCCCTACTCTAATCACCCGGTAGCGTCGGTGATGGTGACTCCCGATGGTCAGCAGTTTGCCGGCACCAACGTGGAGGTGGCGCACTACAAAGGCCTGTGTGCTGAAGCCTCGGCCATTTCCGCCATGGTGACCGCAGGCCAACGCCAGCTGAAGACCGTCTACGTTATGGGCCCAGCTGATCACCTGTGTACGCCCTGCGGCGATTGTCGTCAGCGAATCCGCGAGTTCGCTACGCCAGAGACTCAGATCAAGGTGCTTTCCGGCAGAGGAGAGCTGCTCAAAACCTACACCATGGAAGCACTACTGCCCGACGCCTTCGGCCCGGAACAGCTACCCCCGCGCTAACTCGTTTCCCGTAACACCAGCGCCACCGGCAGCGATACGTGCCGGGGCGCTTCTCCCGCCCTCGCTTCTACCAGTAGTGCCATGCTCGTCTCGGCTATCTCGGCAATATCCTGCCGTACGGTGGTGAGCCCAGTGGCGAGGGTGGGCAGGTCATCAAAGCCTGTCACCGCGACCTGAACAGGCACTTCAATCCCGCGGTCTTCCAGCGCGGCCACACAGCCCAATGCTAGTTCGTCGGTGGCGCATACCAGTGCATCAAAAGGCAGCGATTGAGTGCCCTCTTTGTCTAAATAGCGATTTAGATAGCGATAGCTGTTAAGAGAATCCGATGCAAAGCGGTGCGGTAGGCTGATCAAGCGTTCGGCAAGCCCCACCTCTGCCAATGCCCGCCGGTATCCTTCCAAACGGCTATGGGGACGCGGCACCTCTAGCTCACCACCCATAAAGGCCAGCCGTTGGCGACCCTGGGTAATGAGGTGGTGGGTCATCTCATACAGCCCCTGCCGATCGTCCGGGGCGACGGAAAAGCCCTCCCCAGCGTCACCTATGCGCACAAAAGGAATAGCAGTGGCCTTAAGCAGTGCCGGGCGCTCATCGTCTGGGGCTTCACCAAGCAAAATAGCCGCCCCCGCGCGTTCGGGTAATTCGGCGGTTTGCTGGTGATTAAAGAATACCGGTACCATACCCTGCTGATGAAGGGCCACGGTAAGGTGCTGGTAGAGCAAGATATAGTAAGGGCGCAGCTCGATATCCTGACGGCCGAGAGAGATGCCTACCACCGCCGTTTTACCGCTTATTAGCTGACGAGCCGCGGCGCTGGGTTGGTAGGCCACTTCTCGACTAATCGCCAAAATTTTCTCACGCAGGGCGTCACTGAGCCCTGGCTTGCCGTTCAGGGCCCGGCTAACCGAGGCAATCGATACCTCGGCTCGCCGGGCAATTTCTCGAATGGTGGCCGTTTGGGCGCTTTGTTTACTCTCTCTCACCGACTGTTTCTCGCCCTGTCTCTCACCTGGAAGGCGTCCAGTGTGCCGAAAAATGCCCGGCGTTGCGACAGACTACCAGCCACGACGCCCTAAACGGATAAGCTCGCTTTCCAGCTGCTGTAATGCCTGTCTGGGCTCAACGTCACCAGAAAGGACTTCGTGCACGCGGTTAAAAATAGCATTGGATACCCGCGGGTAGGCATCTCCGGTGATGCTGGCCGGGCGCGGCACGCCGTTCATTACGGTCTGATAAAGCTCGCCAATAAAGGGCTGAGCGGCCAAGACATCGTCGTCTTCATACAAGGCAGGCCGAGTGGGATTCCGCCCATACATAATCGCATGGGATTTCTGTTGCTCGGCAGCACTTAAATAGGCGACTAAATCAGCAGCAATTGCTGGGTGTTCTGAGTAGCGCGAAACAGCCCAGTTCCAGCCACCAAGCGTCGCGACAGACTGCCCATCAGGCCCACTGGGTAGCGGTGCCACCGCCAACTTGCCCTGAATCGGTGTGCCATCGGCTTGCCCTAGCGACCATGCGTAGGGCCAGTTGCGCATAAAAACTGCATTTCCTGCCTGGAAGACGCCTCGGGCTTCCTCTTCCATATAGTTACGCACGCCTTCGGGGCTAATATCACCGATCCACGAAGCGGCCAGGGTTAATGCGTTGACTGCATTGACATTATTTACCGTCACTTGCCCCTTTTCATCGATAAAGGTACCGCCTCCGTAGCTCGCTACCCACTCTAAAGCATTGGTGGTCAAGCCTTCATAGGCCCGCCCCTGAAATACAAACCCATGCATTCGCTGATTGCCAGCCTCACGCTCAGCGGTTTGAATCTGTCGCGCAGTGTCGGTCAGTGCTCGCCATGTTTGCGGCACTGCGGTGTCGTATTTGTCTAATAAATCGTGCCGGTAGTAAAGCAACCCCGCGTCGGTAAACCAGGGCAGTGCCACTAATTTTCCCTGCACGGTATTATTCGCCATTAAAGAGGGAATAAATCCTTCGGTGGCGCTGTCTGGCAGGTACTCATTTAAATCGACCAAGTGCTCGGCTAATAAGCCTGGCCAGACGATATCAACCATTAGCACATCGACATCTTGCGAGTGGCTGCCTAACAGCTGTTGGTACAGTGAGAGCTTCTCAGTGGGCGACGGCGGCGTGGTTACAACGTTAACCTGATGATCGTTCGCTTCTGCCCAGCGCTGTGCCAGCTCCGGGCAAAAATCTGCCTCACCGCCATCACCACAGGCAATAGTAATCTCGACGGCATCGGCGGGTAGCGCGAAAGGTAGCAAGGCCAGGCCCGCTAACATACATAGCGCTTTACGTGGGGTGTGGAACATGGCAATTCACCTCTATTTGTTATTGGTAGGTGGTTAAAGCGTTGTATCAATTGTTTTAGCGGACAATGGCTAAGCTTCGATCTTCCTGACTGGAGATAACACAGGCATCCAGAACGGTTTGGATCGCCGCGCCGCGGGCAAAGTCCGGCTGGTCGTTTTGACCACTGCGGATGCTTTCCACAAAACGCTGATAGATACTGGGTGTTGGTGGTGCCTTCACTGTGCTCCAGCGCGCCGGGTGAACATCATCGTCCAAACACACCTGCACGTCGTCTTTTGAGGCGTCTAAATCGACGCGAATAGCACCTTTATCGCCGTGTACGCTCAGGGTTAACGAGTTGTGGTGCCCGGTCGCCCAGCGGGTGGCTTGAATGGTGCCCTTGGCCCCATTGGCAAACGTCACTCGCATTAGCGCGGTATCGTTGGCATCCAACAAATAGTCACCAATCCGATTGTCTGGAGCCTTTTCAAAACAAGTCAGTTCGCAGTTAACGCGAGTAATATCGCCGACTGGAAAGCTGGCAAAATCGACAATGTGAACGCCCACATCGCCCAATACACCTTTGCTGCCATGGGCTTCCGAGAGCCGCCATAGCCACTGGCTCTCCTGATCCCAGCGCCCCCACTCATTGCTGACCAGCCAACTTTGCCGGTAGCTGGCATCTACGTGGCGAACCTGACCAATCGCCCCAGCGGTAGTCAGCGCACGAGCGTGCTGAATGGCTGGGGCATCGCGATAGCTAAAATTGACCATATTGATGACCTTGGCGGTCTGCGCCTCTTGGGCCATTTCATGCGCATCATCCGCATTCGTCGCCAGCGGCTTTTCGCACAGGATATGCTTACCTGCGGTGATCGCGGCCAGTGACGTGCGCTTATGAACACCATCTGGCGTGACGTTGCTAACGGCTTGGATATCCTCCCGCGCCAGCATAGCCTCTAGGTCGTCATACGCATCGGGGATACCATAACGGCCAGCAAAGTCGCGGGCCTTGGCCAGCTCCATATCGCACACCGCCACTACTTCCACCCCCTCGATCCGGCTAAAGTGCTTGGCGTGTTCACCCGCCATACTGCCAGCGCCAATAATCGCTAAACGGATCATTTGAAGCCCTCCTCGCCAGGTTTATGCAGCCCTTCACCTTTGATTTCCACCGGATTGGGTGCCTGATCGGCAGGAATATTGGGGCTGCTATCGATCCATCGGGAGCCTTCCGGGCGCGCCCATTTCACAGCGTTCTTCAGCACGGTTTTTACTTGTTCGTTGTAATAGATCGGATAGGTTTCGTGACCTGGGCGGAAGTAGAAAATCTTGCCGTTGCCACGCTTGTAGGTCAGCCCTGAACGGAATACCTCACCGCCCTCAAAGGCGCTGATAAAGATCACTTCATCTGGGTTTGGCACCGCAAACGGCTCACCGTACATTTCGGTATGCGGCAGTTCGATATAGTCGCCCAGGCCCTGAACGATAGGGTGACCAGGGTTAACGACCCACAGCCGCTCGCGCTCTCCCGCTTCCCGCCACTTGAGTGAGCAGGTCGTCCCCATTAGGCGCTTGAAGATTTTTGCGTAGTGCCCAGAGTGCAGCACAATTAGCCCCATTCCCTGCAACACGCGCGCCTGCACGCGATCGACGGTCTCTTCCAACACATCGCCGTGGGCAGCGTGGCCCCACCACAGCAGAACATCGGTATTTTCGAGAGTCTCTTCACTTAAACCCTGTTCGGGATCTTGTAGAGTGACCGCACGGGCATTGAGCCCTTCAGCTTCATTTAGCCCTTCGGTAATACAGTTATGCATACCATCAGGGTAAATTCTTGCTACAACTTCATTGGTTTGCTCGTGAACGTTTTCACCCCACACGGTGACGTTAATGGTCATATTTTCTCCTTAGCCATGGCGGCCTAACAGCGTCAAAGCAGCTTTAAGTGGCACCCAAGCTACAAAGTAAACGTTTACTCTAAATACGTAAACGTTTACCTACCTACATCTTTAGTCGCTACACCCACCTCGACTATGTAGGCCATCACTATTGGCATCGCGTCGAGGTTATCCGTATTCTGAAACGCCACCTCACGCTTTAGCGTGGCTAACGATGCGTGTTTAATTATTTGCTTCTAACAACAGGCTGTTCCTAACGACAGGCTGTTTCTAAAAACAGGAGAACGCCATGGCTGGATTACTACCCAACGTCGACCCCGACGGCTTGCTTGAATACTCGGTGGTCTACACAGACCGTTCGCTGAATCACATGTCACAGCAGTTTCAAGGTGTGATGCGGGATATTTCAGCCACGCTGAAAGAGGTGTATAACGCCCAAGCGGCCGTTATCGTGCCCGGTAGCGGCACCTTTGGTATGGAAGCGGTGGCGCGCCAGTTTGCCGTTGACCAGAAAACCTTGGTTATTCGCAACGGCTGGTTCAGTTACCGCTGGACGCAAATTATTGAGATGGGTCGCTTAACCGACCAGCACACGGTGCTTAAAGCACGGCGTCTGAATGCCGGTGACCCGCGTTCGCCTTTTCAGCCGGTTCCCATTGAGGAGGCCGTCGCGCAGATTCGTAGCGAAAAACCTGCCGTCGTGTTCGCCCCGCAAGTCGAAACCTCTGCGGGCTTGCTACTTCCGGATGACTATATTCAAGCGCTCGCCGAAGCCGCGCATGAGGTAGGTGGCCTGTTTGTGCTGGATGCCATTGCCGCGGGCACTCTGTGGGTGGATATGCAGGCACTCGGCATTGATGTGGTGGTAAGCGCGCCGCAAAAAGGCTGGAGCGGTTCGCCCTGCTGCGCCATGGTAATGCTCTCGGAACGTGCCACGCAGCGCTTAGGTGAGACCCAGAGCAACAGCTTTGCCTGCGATTTGGGCAAGTGGCACAGCATTATGCAGGCCTATGAAAATGGCGGGCACGCCTACCACGCCACCATGCCTACCGATGCACTGCGGCAATTACGGGACATTATGCAGGAGACCCGTGCTTACGGCTTTGCCAAGGTAAAAGAGGAGCAGCAGGCGATTGGCCGGAAAGTCCGCTCCATGCTTAACCGCCACGGTTTTGTGAGCGTTGCTGCAGAAGGTTTTGAAGCCCCAGGTGTGGTGGTGTGCTATAGCGACGATAGCGGCTTAGTGGGCAAACTTGCCCAGGCGGGCGTGCAAGTGGCGGGCGGCGTACCATTAATGTGCGATGAGGGCGACAACTTCCAAACCTTCCGCATTGGTTTGTTTGGCCTCGATAAACTGCACCACACAGAGCGCAGCGTGAACAGCTTAGAGCAGGCGATTAAAGCAGTGGTTTAAGGTAAAGAAGACACAGCCCGCTATTTTAGTAGCGGGCCAGATTAATGGCAAACCCATCAACACCTATTTGCTAAGGTCTGAACCAATCCGTAGCGGGGGTTATTCGACCAGGGCCGAAAAATGTTCCCGACAATTCCGGCATTTTCACCATCCATGGCGGTCAGATGACGAATTTAGCGTCCATGGATGGGTCTACAGCGCCCCCGCATAGAGTTGATCAGACCGTTGGGGATGCGCTGTAAAAGGCTACATATAGCCCACACCCCGCGGCATCATGCCCAGATGGTTTTCGACTTGAGTAACCCCTGGCACGTTTTCCGCAGCAACGGTTACCGCCTGCTTCTGTTCAAGGGATTCGACCAGTCCCCATACCTCCACAGCACCGCCATCCACAATCACGCTAATGCCTTCAACTTGTACCCCGGTATTATTCTCAACTTCTTTGAGAATAGCCTCACGAATTTGACGATCATCCGTGGGCGACTGGGTTGGCGCCACTGCAGCATTGGCGATACCTTGGAGCAAGTTAGCGCGGCTAACAATGCCCACTAACTTGCCATCACGTAGCACAGGCACCCGCTTGATATGATGTTTTTCCAGCATACGCGCAATGGTATGCAACGGCGTGTTCTCTTCGACGGTCATTGGATTCGGGGTCATGACCTCGTGGGCTTTACGACCATGGGACTTAACATAGTCGCCAGCATCCTTGCCGCCGGTAAACAGCGATAACCACCAGGAGTGCCCGTGGTCACTGTCACTTTTTACCCGTCGCATTAAATCACCTTCGCTGACAATGCCAATCACCCGCCGCTCACTATCTACGACAGGCACCGCACTAATACGGTGCTTGAGCAACAGTTGCGCAACTTCACGTACTTCAGCGTCTGGCCCCACACTCACCACTTTGGGCGTCATAATATCGATAGCTTGCATTGTACTCCTCCTTGCGCTCAACCTTTAAAGACTGAGCCGCAGATACATATTATCCTGCTTGTTCTTTGAGCCTAGTTCGCTGCTGAAGATTTGCCCATGCTGGCTAGCGATCTCAAAGAACGCATTGAGGCTGAGTTGACCTGGCGCAGTTTATTGGCACTTTAGTTATTCACTTTCCTTCACCACGCTGCTCTCTTCGACCTTCTCGACATCGACAATGCCCGAGCGGCTAACGACAACCTTCCAGCGGGCCAAGTAAGGAGTATCTTCACTGCCCGTCTCCCGAATCACTAAGTTAAACAGATGACGGCGCTCGACGCCCTCGCGAACCGCTTGGCCATCTTTTAAACGGTAGATGTGATGCTTGCCCTTACTCATTAGTCGCGTAAGCATGGAGATATCCAGATTGAGCGTTTCGCGGGTATGCTCGTAGCCGCTCAAAAAGCGCGTAGGCGACATACGTGAGCTTGAACGATAGTGCAGCACCACTTCTTCACGCTGGGCTACCGTACGGCGGCGCATCTGCTTGATATCATTGCCCAGCGATGCATAGCGCTTGTAGTCGAACCACTCCAACTGGCGGCCCACCACGGCGTTGCGTGTGGGGTCTAAATACTGGCGCCGCCACTTGGGACGGCCTTTACGCAGCCAGCGCCACAGGGTATTGCGCAAATCATCCTTAAACACTTCCCGCATGGCGTAGAGCAGCGCCATGGCTAATACGAACAGCGCGGTGATATCTCCCAAAGCATTACGCAACTGCAGCACGCCTAACGATACAAAGGCCATTACCACGGCAGTGGCAAGCGCTTTGACCGCTTTTTGCTCGCCGCCACCCAGTTCCAATGCCTCTTGTTTCAGGGTAATCGGGTGCTCAATCAGGCGCCGCAACAAGCGCATTTTATTCGACATCCGCGTGGGGTCGGCCATCACCCGCTCGGCGTTGTACTGCTGTTCGCGGCGATACTCGCCCTCCCGGTGGCACACGCTAATAAAACGTCGGCGAATATCGGTAAACTCTCCGCCGCGGGGCATGTGTGCCACCAGCGCCAGCAGCTGTTGCTCGGTAAACCAGGAGAGGTAGTTATCGATATTGGCAAAGTACTTATATAAACTTTCGTCATCGGGCTGGTGGCGACGCAGCCGCTTGAGAATACCGTCGCTCAAGTCGATCATCTCATGCAGTTGGTCACGTAGGGCAACGGCACTCTCTTGCACCTCACTGTTCTCTTCGCGCTCCTCTTGGCGAGCATGGCGCAGCTTATTGGCACTCACCAACATTGATCGAGTAGTGCGCTCCATCGCTTCCACGTATTGATAGGCGTAGAGACTCAAGCTCAACCGATACGAGTCACTGCCGAGCCGATTACGGCTGGCCAGCCGACTGTGCACCAGCGGTAAGAGATACTCGTCACTGTAGTAGGTGCGCGAGACATTGATAGCGGCATGATAAAAGGCTTCTTCTGAGATAAGCTGGGTGCTTAATCCCAAATCGCCAGGCACAAAAAGATAGACGTCGAGGTTATGCGATGTCTCTTCCTTGAGCCGCCGGGTAAGACGCAGCTGAAAGCTGTTTTTACGCTCAACGTTGATCAACTCATCAATCTCCTACTCCTTTGCCTAACGCGATGATATACCATGGCTACTTGATCATGGTGCTGCCTAAAGCCACCCCTCTGCTCACCTCTTCACCTATGGAGCTAGGAAATGTCCATTGCCCGTTTTTCACCCTTTGAGCTGCTGCTATTAAAGAGCCGTAGCCAAGTGGATACGGCAACCCTGCTGCTGTTGGCCTGGGTGCTGGTGCACCGTCAACACGTTTCAGAGGGGCAGCGGCGCCGTCGCCTGGCTCAGGTGACCGCACAGTTTCGCCACGGGCATGAGCTGGGGCCAGTAATGAGTATTGCCCGTAGCCAAGACTTGCAAGCGATCCAACTAGCTGCCGAGGTGGTTCGCAAAGAATGCGGCACAGAACGCAGCCTGAGCGTTATTCATCAAGCAATTACCGTCGCCACTGACGACGGCGAGCTGTCCCTGGCCAACCACTATATTTTGCGCTTTTTGGCCGACCTGCTAAGTATCGCACCAATGACCTTGAATACTCTGTTTAAAGAGCTCACCGGCACACCGCTTGCCATTCCCGAAGACCCCAGCCGTGATGCTTACTGGCAGGCGCACGACCCAGATTATCATGCCCGAAAAGCACGCGAAGCCGAGGCCGCCGAGCAGTACCACCAACAGGCCAACGCTCGGGCCGAACAGCAGCAACAACAGAAAGAGCGACGCCACCAGCAGAAGCAACAAAAACAGCAGGAGAAACAGCAGCGTCAGGAGCAGGCTCGCCAAGCCCGCGAACAGGAACAGCAGCGCCAGCGTGACCAGACGCGCCAACAGGAGCAGGAGCGGCAACAGCAACAACAGCAGCGCGAACAGGCCGAGCGCGAACGGCGCCGCTCGCGCGATCACTCTTCCCAGCAACGCTCTCGCCAGCAAGATTCTCGTCGCCAGCAGCGCGCCTCACCGCCACCGCCCGACCGCACCACACGGGCGCTTTCGGTGCTGGGACTTACCCCAGGTGCCACCCGGGTAGAGGTTCGCCACGCCTATCGACGGATGGCGCAGCTCCACCATCCAGACCGCTTCTATTCGGAAAGTGAACAACAGGTCGCCTTGGCCTCAGCGCGGTTTCAGCGTATTAAAAACGCCTATGATTATTTGATGCAAACTTACTAAGACCATGTAACGCTAGACGTTTCGCAGGATGCGCTGGCCCATGAGAATAAATTGACCCTATGCGCGATTTGTACCAGCGCCTCGCGGTTTCCCCCGAGGCCAACGAACAAGAAATCAGTCAAGCCGTGGCTAGCTGCCAACATAGCGCGCTACGCCAGGATGCCGAGGCGGTGTTCGCGGTTGCCGAACGCCGCGAAACCTACGACACGCTGCACGACACCGTCAGCGATATCGGTAGGCTACGAGCGCGCCTGGGGCTTAGCCACGGCGCCCACTGGCAGGGCGATGTCGCCAACGATTTTTCGCTGCCGCCGGATCACGCCATTTCCCGTCACGACGAACTGGTCGACCGCGTTAGCCACGCGGTCTCGTTGTACAACCGTTGGCGCCGCTGGCGGGGACCGTGGCTACTCATCGCCGTGTTCGCCGCCGGGGCTGGCATAGGAATCGCTCTGGGGCTTGCCCTGTGCCTGGGGCTTTTGCCGATGTGACGCAGCACGATTAGTCGTATTATCGTGCTTGCGCGCCTGCTCATCCTGGCGAATCTCAGCTTTTGTCGGGCGCGGCGCGGGCTTCGGAGGTGCCGGTTTCTTATGCTCCTGTGAATTGACGTCACTTGCTTGCGTCTCTTCATGCTTGCCTTGTTCTCTCTCAGGCGGAGTGTTTTCTTGCACGGCTTGTTCTTGCGAGCCCTCTTCTAAAGAGAATAAAGTACCCGCGGTCGCCTCCATGCGGTCTTCGGAGCGCGCTTCCATACTGACACTGAGGCGCGGCACGCCCAGGTCAATTTCTTGCTCTTCCATACGCTGTTTTAGCAGTAGATTAAACGCCCGAGAGACATCCCACTGCATCTCCGGCGCAGTGCGAAAGCGCATGCGTAAAATGGGGCAGCCATCTTCAAAGCCCTGGACACCCTGCATCTCCAGCGGCGACCAAATGTAGTGGCGCATCATCGGATCACGGCGCAGTTCCTGGGCAGTCTCCTGCATCAGGGTAATCGCATCGTCGATTTTCATATCAAACGGAATGCGTATTCGCATCAGCGCGATGCCGAACTGGCGGGACATGTTATGAATCGACTCAATGCGGCTAAAGGTGATGATGTGCACAATGCCATCCAAATCGCGTAGCCGCACAGTTCGCAGCGTCAGCCCCTCGACCGTGCCCATATGGTTATTGATCTGCACGAAGTCATCGACCGCTAACGAATCTTCGATCAAGATAAAAATACCGGTAATCAAATCCTGCACTAACGTTTGCGCACCAAAACCGATCGCCAGACCGATCACACCGGCACCCGCCAGCAGCGGTGTGACGTTGACACCCAAATTAGCCAACCCGGCGATAACGGCAATAATCAGAATGGTTACAAAGATGACGTTGCGGATCATCGGCGTGATGGTTTGCGCCCGGGCCTGATTGACCCGCCGCCCGCGTGAACGGGCTGACGATGTTAGTGCTCGCTGAATGGCGGTATCGGCAAAAATCCACACCAGCCACGCCAACAACACTGTGGCGCCAAGACTGACTAGCGCTTGCCCAATGCGGGCACTAGCGACTGCTTGCTGGCCCAGGCCAAAGAACGAACTGCCCCACACTTGCATCGAGAGTTCGGCAAACACCATCCATGCGAAAATATGGGCGAGAACAAAGCCGAAACGCTCTAAGCGTTTGCGATATTGGCTCTGACGATGACGGTGACGGCGCTTACCCATCCGCTCCGCTTGGCGGCGCAGCAGCCCGGTCACTACCAGTGTAAGTACCAACAGACTGGCGGAGATAATTGAGCGCGCCAGCGCAGTGCCCACATCGCCCACGGTAATAAAAATCGCCAGTAGTGAACCACTCACCAGCAGCAGCGCGGGTATGTGCCATAGCCCCCCCAGGGAGCGAATCATTTCGACCGCGGTGCTGGCGTCACGCCGCTGCTTGAAGGGCCGGTTGCAAATCAGGTGGCGCACGGGCCGTTTAAACTTGAGAATAAACCGCGCTGCAAGCAACGCCGCGAGCATATTGGAAAGAACAGAGGCTAGGCTCGACAGTTCGCTACCCAGCATTTCAACGAGACGAGTGGAGTTGACCGCATCGCCAAGCGCAATCAAAGCACCAATCACAAACAGGCCACGCAGGGCATGCTGCTGAAGCAGTTGAACCGCAGTAAAACGGTGACCGCGGCTAAAGAACGCGATGACCGTTTCAAACACCACCGATAGTGCCCGGCCACACAGGCAGATATAGGCCACTACCAATACCAGCGTACGCCCAGGGCTATCGGGCAGCACCTGGCCAATCCCCAAGGTAATGGCAAACGACAGTGTCCAGGGCAGCATGCGGCGCAAAAAGTGCACTGCCATCAGCCAACCCTTGGGGTCTCGAGGCAGATCCAACGGCCACTCACGCCGGGTAGCGATCAGGCGCCCAAAGGCAATCATCAGCACCAACAGCACGCCCCAAACCAAGGCCAGCACCGCCCCTTCGGCAACCGCTCGAATCGCCTCCCCCTGGTCGGCATCATCGTTAAGCGCGCGCAAATCATCTACACCCTGAACCAACTGGCGTGACCACTGATCAACTGGCGAGTCGCCTGACTGGGCCTGATCGCCAAGGTCACTTAACGTATCGGCGAGTGCGCCGAGCAGTCCTTGATGCACCACGCCATCGTCTTCACTAGCAGCGCCAGCGGTGACCTGCAACTCGCGTAGCGATTTAAGCAACTCCGTGCGTCGCTCTTCGTTTTCAAGCATGGTGATGACGTCAGTGAGCGACTTCTGAAACTCTTCACCGCTAACGTTAGCACTTTCCTCTTCGGAACCGCTGCTCAGACCGGGCAGCGACACCGTTTGCGCCTGGGCCTGAGTGATTGCCATGCTCGTCATTGCTAGGCTTGCCAATACAAACAAGACAAAACCTATTAACGAATTGATTAACCAGTGCTGTCGCACGCCTTACTCCTGAAAATTAGCTTAGATGGCGTCCTGCTTATCATTTGCCGCCGCTATTAATACGCTCAGTCTCAACGCGTGACTATGATAGGCTGAAGACTTAAACGTTCACCTCAAGGACGCCGAGATGACGCTACAAGCTCCACCTAACCGCTTAAACAGCCAGGGGAAAATCCGGCAAGTTGGTATTGAAATCGAATTCGCTGGCCTGCCGCCCCGAGACACTGCAATGATCGTACGTGAGCTGTTTGGCGGGGAGCTTAACGTGGTAAGCCCCCATCGGCTACTCGTTGAGGATACACGCTGGGGCGAATTTGGTATCGAGCTCGACACCCAGTACGCGCATCCCGACAAATCGCTGGTCGACGACCCTCACCCAGAAGATAGCGAGTGGGCACGTCATCAGCATCAGCGCCGAGTCGAGTTCCATCAAAAAACCCGCGAGCTGATTGGCGACATGGTCACAGGCCTAGTGCCTACCGAAATCGTTTGCCCACCGATACCTTGGAATGAGCTGGAAGATTTAGACGCGCTGTTCGAGACACTACGCGAGCATGGCGCTAAGGGCACCGATGCCAGCCTGATGTATGGGTTTGGCTTACACCTAAACCCTGAAGCGGAGCGTTTCGATGTTGACTACTTGCTAGCCATGCTGCGTGCGTACCTGCTGCTGGCTGGCTGGCTGCGCGACGAAATTAAAGTCGATATTACCCGTGAGATGCTGCCCCACGCGAATCCATTCCACAAAGCCTATGCGTTAAAAATACTGGATAGCCGCTATTCGCCTGACCTCGACACGCTGATTGACGACTACTTGCACCATAATCCCACGCGCAATCGCGAGCTGGATATGCTGCCGCTATTTGCCTATTTACGCCCCGACCACTCTCATGAATTGCTGCATACGCAGCTTACCAAGCCGCGCCCCACCTTTCACTACCGCTTACCCAACGCTCAGCTTTCCCAGCCGGGATGGGGCTCAGTGACCGAGTGGAATCGCTGGGTGGAAGTTGAGAAACTTGCCGCTAATTCTGAGGTGTTACTCGCTCGCTGCGCTGAGTATATCGCCGACCATAACCGACCGATGCTGACCCGCGTAAAAGAAAAACTAGTTCGTTTGCTTCGCCGCGAACACTGATTGAGTTGTAGAGCCCAGCTATATAAAACCCGTTTAGCATTCTTCATTTCCTGTCACAGTGAGTAACTATCCGCATGACTCGGCCGCTTATCGGAATTACTACCTCTGACCAAAAAAGCCACTTAGCGTGGTGGTTTGATTGGTTCGCCGTCTGGCGGCATGGCGGAAAGCCGTTGCGGTTATCACCTTCGCGCCCGCAGCCGGAAAGCCTGGACGGCTTGATCATTGGCGGGGGCGACGATATTCAGGCCCACCTCTACGGTGGCGAAGTGCAATTAGATGTTCGTTTAGACCCTGCAAGGGATGAGTTGGAGCTAGCCCTACTTGAACGTTTTATTCCGCTGCATACACCGGTGCTGGGTATTTGCCGAGGGGCACAATTAATCAACGTGCATCTTGGCGGCACCCTGGATCCTGATATCTACACCACCCATGAAGGGCTAAAACGGCGACGCACCGTTCTGCCGCGCAAAACCGTTGATATCGTGGGGGCAAGTAAGTTGCACCGCCTGCTAGGGGTTACCTGGTGTCGGGTTAACAGCCTGCATCATCAGGCCGTTTACCAGGCGGGCAGAGGAATTGAAATCGTTGCACGCGACCGGGATGGCTTGGTGCAGGGCATTGAGTCACAGGAGCACGACTTCTTGATTGGCGTGCAGTGGCACCCGGAGTGGTTGATTTTCAATCGCCCTCAGCAACGCTTGATTCGCGCGCTGGTGAGGGCGTCAGAGCGGCATACTAAACGACATACGAGTTAGCTCAGCACCGCCAAGGCAGCCTCATAATCAGGCTCGTTCTTCAACTCGCTCACCAGCTCGCTGTGCAGCACGCGGTTATCGGCATCCAGTACGACGACTGCACGGGCGCAAAGGCCTTCCATGGGGTTGTTGCACAGCGCTACGCCCCAGGCTTCGCGAAACTCGGGGTGGCGGAAAGTAGACAGCGTTTCTACGTTATCCAATCCTTCCGCGCCACAAAAGCGTTTGGCTGCAAAGGGTAAATCCGCTGAGACGACCAATACCACGGTGTCGGCAAGGTTAGACGCCAGCTCGTTAAAGTGACGCGTAGACATAGCACAGGTGGGCGTATCCACACTGGGGATGATATTGAGCACTTTACGCTTTCCTGCGTACGTAGCGAGCGTAACGTCTTGCAGATCGGTGTTGGTCAGCGTCATCGCCGGTGCCGCCTGCCCTTTTGCAGGCAGTGTGCCAGCCACATCCAGCGGTTCGCCTGCGCGGGTAATCTGTTGCATTATTGTCTCCTTATGACGTTAATAATTAATGCGTTCTTACCATCTGAGAAGCCATGGTAGGCTATCTTCACGCCTTTGCGCTCTTCCTGAAAGACCTTTTTCAATGTTTACGTTTCATCATACCGAGGGAGTGATATGGCCTGTGTATTGATCGTTAAAACCGGCGACGCTTTTCCGGAAGTTGTCGACCAGCATGGTGATTTTGAAACGCTATTTATAAAGCAGCTTAGCACTGCGCTGCCCGCGCATTTAGAACTACAGGTGTGGGATGCAACCCGCCAACCCAGCGCTCCTGAACTTAATACACTCGCATGTATTGTGATTACAGGTTCGCACAGTATGGTCAGCGAGGCCGACCCCTGGAGCGAAGCACTGAAGCCGTGGCTGCAGGAGGCACTGGCAAACGACATTCCCATGCTAGGCGTTTGCTATGGTCACCAGTTAATGGCTGCCGCTTTTGGAGGCGTGAGTGACTACCACCCGGCTGGCCGCGAGTCGGGCACGCGCACCGTGCGACTCACCCAAGCGGGCCAGCAAGACCCGCTGTTTAGCCAACTACCGGAAAGCTTTGCCGCCCACCTGACCCATGCCCAGTCGGTGATGCAGGCACCTCAAGGCTGCACGGTGCTAGCTCATAACAGCCACGACGCCCACCAGGCGTTGCGCTACGGCCCGCGCCAGTGGAGCGTGCAGTTTCACCCGGAATTTACGTCGCCGGTGATGCGCGCCTACCTTGAACGCCAACGAGCCGCCCTACGCGACCAAGGCGAAGAGCCCGACACCCTGTTGGCGAATACTACTGACTGCCACGAGGCCTCCAGCCTACTGCGACGTTTTTTGGCGTTTGTATAGCCCTTAGCCCTTGGCAATCGAAGGCTACTTGCGCTGATCACGCCGCGAGGCCAGTCGATCTGCTAGCCGTGTTGGCTCAGGTAGCTTGGTACGCCCTAAGCAGCGCAACACCCAGGTCAGCGAAGTTTCTAAAGTGATCCGGTGGCCTGGTGATATATACACGGGTTTGACCTTGGTGCGGGAGCGCAAAACGGCACCAATGGTTTCCTGCCCCGCGTAGAGCGGCACCCAGTCGCCGCGATGCTCGCCCACTTCAGCGTGTTGGCCATATAGGCGCGACTTGGCAATACCAATGGTGGGCAAATCCAGCCATAGCCCCAAGTGAGCCGCCACGCCTAACCGGCGTGGGTGTGCAATTCCCTGACCGTCGACCATCACTAGTTCTGGCATCACGCTGAGTTTTTCAAACGCGCCTAGCGCGGCGGGGATTTCTCGAAATGAAAGCAAACCGGGGATGTACGGCATGCGGGTGGGCTCACGATGAACCACCTGTTCTACCACGCTTAAATCGGGTGCGGTGGCAGGATCCCATTTCAATACCACCACCGCTGCCCGAGTGATTTCGCCACCCTCTTCGAACCCAATATCCACCCCAGCGATATGCGTTATCGGCGCTAGGCGATCAGTAAGTTCCAAGCGCTTGGCCAGCTGCGACTGCAGCACCCTCGCCTCTCGCGGAGCCAAACTCCATTCGTGTAGTGGTGATAACATAGCTTCCTCCTTGAAGTGGTGAATGGTGAATGGTGAATGGTGAATGGTGAATGGTGAATGGTGAATGGTGAATGGTGAATG
>NZ_JACCGK010000009.1:0-18455 GCF_013416325.1 Vreelandella sedimenti | reverse complement strand
GGTGAATGGTGAATGGTGAATGGTGAATGGTGAATAAGGTAGCAAAAAAACGCCCCCGCACCAGTAACGGTGCGGGGGCGTCAAGATCTTCTCAGTTGCCGCTTGGCGGCAGCTGATTAATCCTTACAGTGGTGAAGACTTATGCGCGTTCGCGACGGCGAACCGGCGCATCGCCTTCGTCACGACGACGGCGCGGAGCGCGCTCAGCAGGTGCGCTGTCTTCGCTGATTTCTAGCGGACGTCCAGCCACACGGGCACGGGCCATCTTGGTCAGAATCGTCGAGGGCAAGCCGCTCGGCAGTTCGACCACAGAGAAAGCGTTGCGAATATCGATACGGCCGATACGCGCGCCTTCAATGCCGCCTTCGTTGGCGAGGGCACCAACTAGTTGGCCAGGCTTGACGCCATCTTTATGACCAACCGATACGCGGTAGCGCGTCATACCTTCAGTTGGCGCACCAGTGCGTTCGCGGCGTGCACCCGGCTTGCCGCCAGACGCTCCATCACGCGAGGGCTTCTCTTTGCGCGGCGCCTGCAGACGACCGATCGGCGCTTCGTCAGCACGCACCATAGCGGCAAACGCACAGGTCAGCTCGATCGGGTCATGGCCTTCTTCGATCAGACGCTCAATCAGCGCACGCTGCTCTTCGGCGCCTTTCGTTAAGGAGGCAATAACACGTTGATGGAAGACATCATCACGATGGGCACGAATAGCGGCTTCGTCAGGTAGCGGCATTTCGGCCATTTTCTGACCGGTTGCCTGCTCCATCCAGCCCACTTTGCGGCCTTCACGGAAACCAGCAAAGGTAATCGCGATACCGCTACGGCCCGCACGACCGGTACGGCCAATACGGTGCGTATAAGCTTCTGCATCTTGAGGCAGATCGTAGTTGATAACGTGAGTAATACGCGACACGTCAAGACCACGGGCAGCTACATCGGTGGCGATCAGTACGTCGACTTTGCCACGCTTCAAGCGCGTAATAGTGCGCTCACGCAGACTCTGGTCGAGATCACCGGACAGGCCAGCGGCGTTAACGCCACGAGCAGTCAACTGCTCAACGAGCGTGGTACAAGCTGCACGGGTACGCACAAAAACGATGGCCCCATCGACCGGCTCGACTTCAAGGATACGCGAAAGAGCTTCAAGCTTAGCGCCGCCATCAACACGCACAATGCGCTGTTCGATGTTTTCGCCGGTCGTGGTACCCGACTCAATCGCGACTTTCACTGGGTTAACCAAGTAACGGTTAACGATGCGCTCGATTTCAGTGGGCAATGTCGCTGAGAAGAACACACGCTGAGCATCTTTCGGGGTATCGGCAACCACGCGTTTTACGTCGTCGATAAAGCCCATGCGCAACATTTCATCAGCTTCGTCCAGCACTAGGGCGGAGAGGCCATCAAGCTTCAGGCTACCGCGGTCCAGGTGGTCGATGATCCGGCCGGGGGTACCGACAACCACTTGCGCGCCACGCTTAAGGGCGCCCAGCTGTTCACGGTACTCTTGGCCGCCACATAGGGTCGCAACTTCGAGACCTTTCAGGTTTTGGCCATATTTACTAAACGAGGCAGCTACTTGCTGAGCCAATTCGCGGGTTGGCGCCATAACCAACACTTGGGGCTCGCGGCGAGTCAGCTCTAAACGTGACAGTAACGGTAATGCAAACGCTGCGGTTTTGCCGGTACCCGTCTGGGCCTGGCCCAGCATATCGCGGCCTTCAAGCAGCGCAGGAATAGTTTGCGCCTGAATCGGCGAGGGAACGAGGTAGCCCTGTGATTCAACAGCAGACAGAACGGCAGGCAAAAGAGCCAGATCGCCGAAGCTCGGCGAGGCGACAGAAGTCGAGGTCATTAATCACACCTTGGTAGGCCGGCAAGTACCGGCAAAAAACATCATAAGCGTCTCTGACTCAGTCATCGCACAACGACATGAAGAACGGTCATTATCGATAACAGGCACCGCCGTAGCGGTCAAAGCCATCAGTGGAGTCGGAGACGCCGGTCGCACCTAGCATCCGGTTGGCAAACAACGCATTAGCGGGCCAACCGTTGTGGCGACCTTCTGCGCCGATTTCACCCGTTTGGTGAAATACTGGAGGCGCGCCATCTACACAGCAATGAACATCCAGCAATTGGCGAGATGTTCCCGCAAGCGACACTACAAATAACTATTAACATCTACTCTCATTAATAACTATGCAGTTAAACGCTTACCGTCGTGATGGAGGGGTCAACACATGCGAGGAGGGCGCATACTACCATTGCATTTGATGTCTGACCAGTACTTTTAACTTACACCACATTGAAACAAGGACTTGCACTCATGCACATATGGTCTAACCTGGAAAGTGCCTAATCGAGTTCACTATTCTCAAGGAGCGATGCAATGAACTGGGATCAAATTGAAGGCAAATGGAAAGAAATGAAGGGTAAGGCACGCTCAAGCTGGGGCGAGCTCACCGACGATGAGTTGGATCAGATCGGTGGTAAGAAGGATCAATTGGTAGGCAAGCTTCAGCAGAAGTACGGCCTAGAGCGTGAAGAAGCAGAGCGTCAAGCCGATGACTGGGCTGATAAGCAGTAATAGCATTATTGTTTCCCTTTAATTACACCATTTCCGTTTTGGTAGGTCGGTTTTTTAGCAACACGATGTGTTGGTGGTTCTGGTTACGTTATCCCCTCCAATACCTGCAGGCACACCGATCTATTATCTATCGTAGCCACATGGAGAGATGCTATGCGTAAGACAATCCTCACGACCGTTATCGGCACCGCCCTTATGGGCAGCGTTGCCATGAGTGCTCACGCGCAGAATGAGCCCCAAGGTATGTATTCGGCCGACGACATTCTTGATGCAGAAGTCTATTTTGCCGGCGGTTCCGGTGAAGAGATTGGTGACGTCGATGACATCCTGTTTGATGAAGAGATGCGTATCACAGCCATTGTGATCGAAAGTGGTTCAGTGCTGGGCCTAGGCGGTCGCGAGATCGTTGTTGATACCGACTACTTCACCCTTGAAACCGAAACGGAAGCCGATGGTGATACAGAACACCGCATCATGGTCGAAGCCAGCCAGGAAGAAGTCGAAGCTTTCCCAGCTTATAATAACGAGTGGTGGGAGCAGACTAAAGCCAACGCTCGCGATGCTTGGAAAACTACCCAAGAGGGCGCTGAGAGCGCTTGGCAGCGCACCCGTGAAGCATTAGATATCGATGATGATAATGGCTAACGATTTCCCCGTTTTTTAATAGCAACGTTTTTAATAGCAACGAAACGCTAGCAGTAGAACCTCAGCAATAGAAAAAGGGCTGCCCAACTGGGCGGCCCTTTTTGCTAGCTAGCAATACGCGTCTCTTTACGCCGCACGCCCTGCCCCGGCAAACGCTCCCGGTCATGAGACCGCTCAAAGTCGAGCAGTGGCCCAGCAGGTACAATTCGCGTTGGGTTAATCGTGTCGTGACTATAATAGTAGTGGCGTTTGATGTGATCCATATTGACGGTCTCCGCCACCCCCGGCCACTGATAAATTTCTCTCACATAATTGGAGAGATTGGGATAATCCTCAATGCGCTTAAAATTGCATTTGAAATGGCCATAGTAAACCGCATCAAAACGAATCAGCGTCGTAAACAGACGAATATCCGCCTCGGTTAGCCACTCACCCGCCAAGTAACGATGCTCGGCCAAGCGTGCTTCCATACGCTCTAGACCGTCAAACAACGCCTTCACGTGCTTCTCATAAACCGCCTGTTCGGTGGCAAAGCCTGATTTATAAACGCCGTTATTGATATGGTCGTAAACATCGGCGTTTACGTCATCAATGACACCACGCAGATCTTCTGGGTAAAAATCCAGGTCGTTGTCGGTCAATTCATCGAACGCACGGTTAAAAATACGTAGCAAATCCGCAGACTCATTATTAACGATGGCGCTGCGCTGTTTGTCCCAGAGCACGGGCACGGTGACACGCCCGGTATAGTGCGGGTCGGTCATGGTATATAGCTGGTGATGGTAGTCGACACCGTTAACGGGGTCGCCACTGGCACCTTCGTCCTGGTGGTACGTCCAGCCTTGGTCGAGCATCAAGGGGCTAACATGGGAAGTGCCGATCAACGACTCTAGACCTTTCAACTTACGCATAATCAGCGTGCGATGCGCCCAAGGGCAGGCTAGCGAGACATATAAATGATAACGATCTTTTTCCGCTGGGTAGCAGTCACCGTCTGTCTCCGGCTGGCTGCCCACCCAGTCACGAAGCTGAGCGGACTCACGAACAAATTCGCCGCCGTGTTTTTTAGTGTCATACCACTGGTCTTGCCACTTGCCATTTACAAGTAATCCCATTGGGCGTCTCCTGAAAGTCACTAGATACGTTCTTTTCTTCAGCATACGCCCGCTTCAGGAAGGCTCAAGCGGATGTTTTACGGCCTTTCATTCGAGTCAGTCGAATCATTCAGCGCGCATTCGCTCACCACGGCCTGTTTCAGTGCGGCGGCCATCGCATGAGCCGCTGGTCCTGCCCGGTCGCGGTCGCGAAAAATCATCTGAATCGGCACTTCACGAATACCCCCCGCGGGTAGTGGCAGCGGCTTTAATTGCCCGTTTTTTAACTCCTCCGAAATGCGTGTTTCCGGCATCCAGGCAAACCCTAATCCACGTCTTAGCATATCCAGTGAGGTATTAAGGTGGCTAACGGTCCAACGCTGCTCGGCTTTCAACCAGCCAGCGTTAGTTGATTGGCGCAGCGCTGAATCACGCACCACCAACTGCCGATACTGAGCTAGATCGCGCAGATCCAACAAGCGGCCCAATTGATGTAGCGCATGCTGGGGGTGCGCCACGGCAACAAAGCGCACCGTGACCAACGGCTCGCCCAAAAAACCCTGCGCCTCAATGCCGGAGACTACCAAGTCTGCGCGGCCATCGTAGAGCATTTCAATGCCGCCATTGAGAACACTCTCGTGCAACTGAACGCGCACCTGCGGGTACATTTCAGAGAAGCGCTCTAGCGCTTTGGCTTGAGCGGCAGCGGGAAACACCTGATCGATTGCCACTACCACTTCCGCTTCTAAACCAGCGGCTAGCCGGGTGGCGACATCTTCAAGTGACGCAGCACTCTCTATTAATTGACGCGCGCGCCGAAGCAGCAGCTCGCCCGCTTCGGTTAACCGTACTTGTCGGCCAATAGGCTCCAGCACCTGCACGCCTAGCTGTTCTTCTAATTTATGCACGGCATGGTTCAGCGTGGAGGGGCTTTTATGTACCGCCTCTGCCGCACGCGCAAATCCACCGTGGTCAACCACGGCGGCCAACATTTGCCATTGTGAAAGTGTTACCCGGGACATTTCGATTTCCTCAACGCAATACAGCGAAACAATGCGCTTAATGTTCGAAAAAACATGGCTAGGATGCCAGGAAACAGTAAACACTTCCGCCTATGCTTACAAAATGCTTGAGATTAACTGCTGGCCGCAGGTAAAAGAGCACGTTATTCCTAGCCAGCGGGAAAATATTTGACACAGGTTATATTTGAGCTTTTAAAAGCACAGTTTTCGTCTATAGTTAACACAGATTATTTAGTTAGCACGCTTCACTGGTTACATTTGTTAGCAAACGCTGTTTATAAATAGTAATCTCTATCTGTTATTGCTATTTTTGTATTTAATTACGCTTTATGTATAGATATACAGTCTATGCACCCCTGTCTTCATGGGGTATGGTTTCCGGGTTTATGAGCTTAATAGTTACTTTTAATCACGAACTCGGCGGTCCATTTACCCATGTTGCGAATCCTCCATTCGCTGCCCCGTACGCACAAATTATTACTGTTACCCGTGGCCACTATGGTCACCGTGCTGGGCACACAAAAGTTATTGACGACATACCAAGATTTAACTCAACTAAACACACCGCTTGAAAGCGTGCTGGTACCGCTTCCAAGTGACTCTACTCCGGGCGTCCCTTCCCTGCGTCAAGAACGCACCCCGGTGGCAGATGCGATCGATCGCGCCTCGCGCGCACTCGACGCGACCCGCGAAAATATCCCTCTCAGTGAACTCACCGCAACCGAGATCGTTGATCTTGACGTCATTGCAAGCGCAGAGGCCGACATGGCGAACCAGCCGGCTTTGGGCGGCGACGTCAAAGTACTGAATACCGCATCACTTAAGGCACCGACGCTTAATACCGCAGCACTAGAAAGCGGTGGTCTCGATGACGGTGCGCTGCATATGGCAATTGTGCTAGGCACATTGGCTAGCGGCATGCTGGATGATGTAGACAACAGCTCTTCCGTCGAAATTGCCGACGCTACCTCTTATGAGGATTATGGCGTTGAGTTGTTCGGTGATATCTCCTTTCTGGATTTAGAGCTGGCGGCTGAAGAGCCCTTTGTGCCTGAATGGGAAACCCACATTGTCGAATCCGGCGAAACCTTTGCCGTACTGGCACAAAACGAACTAGGCCTAGGCTATAGCGAAGTGATGGCTCTGCTGGAGGATTTACCCGATCAGCGCATGCTAACTAATTGGCGCGCCGGGCACAGCTTTGATTATCAACTAGATGAAGATGGGCGTTTGTTATCGTTACGCATGATGAAAAACACCCGTGACGGCATCTTGCTGGAGAAAGATGCAGACCACTTCGCCATCACCACGATTGAACGCCAAGGCGAGCCTGTCCAGCGCCTCTATGCCGGTAGCGTCAGCGGTAGCTTTGCGCGCTCCGCCCAGGCGACAGGTTTGAACAGTGGCTCGGTAACAGAACTGACGAAGTTGCTCGAAAAGAAACTCGATTTTCGGCGTGACAGCCGCCGCGGCGATCGTTTTCAGGTATTGGTCGAGTCAGACATGATCGATGGTGAAACTTTAGATTCCCGTGTATTGGCCGTTCATTACAACGGCGAACGCATGGACTTAACCGTTGTGCGTAATGCCAGCGACGATAACTTCTATACACCTGAGGGTGGCAGCCTGGATCCTGCCTTTGCGCGCCATCCGTTTGAAGGCAACTACCGTTTAAGCTCCAACTTTAATCCGCGCCGTAAGCATCCAGTAACCGGCCGCACTAGCCCTCATAACGGTACCGATTTTGCTATGCCGATTGGCACGCCGGTAACGGCTCCCGCCAACGGTGTCGTTGAGCGAGTGAGTAACCATCACGCCGCAGGACGCTATATTGTCGTCCGTCACGACAATGGCTACCGAACGCGCTACCTGCACCTCTCCCGGCCGCTGGTGACGCAGGGTGAACGTGTAACAATGGGCGAGCGTATCGCGCTGTCAGGCAATACTGGCCGCAGCACCGGCCCTCACCTGCACTACGAAGTCATCGTCAACAACTCACCGGTCAATGCGATGACGGTTCCCCTGCCCGAAAACACCAGTTTGAGCGGCGACACGCTTATTGCGTTCCAGAACCAGGCAGCACCAATATTGGCGACACTGGAAAGCGGCGAAACAGGCCCGGTTAGCGTGGCTAATTATCAGCAGGAAAGCGACGACTAGCGCCCCGCTATATAGCTGCCGGGTACGCCAACGCAAAACACCGCCACTGGGCGGTGTTTTGCGTTGTCTTATACTATTTCAACTGTCTAGACTGACCGTTGCAGTGCGGCCAGTAGCGTTGCATCACGGCGGTAGATATCAGGCCTAAACTCCACCTCGCCTTCGGCATTTGGCCACGCGGTTAAATAATGCAGCGCAATGGGAATACGTTGAGATAAGTTCACATTGCGATCACTCCCTCCATTTAACAGCGTACTCATTTGATAACGACTGCCAGTGTCTTGCAGCAGCATTTGCGCCAGTTCAGCCACACCTTCAACCCGAATACAGCCTGAACTGAGTGCACGCTGATCACGCCGGAACAACCCCCGCGCGGGGGTATCGTGCAAATAGATCATGTCATCGTTGGGAAACCGTACCACGACGCGACCTAGCGGGTTACCCGTACCCGCTACCTGACGCAACATAACACCGCCGGGGCGCTGCCAATCGATCTCCTCTGCAGCAAGCGGCTCCCCCATGGGGCTAATCACCTTGATATTTTGACGCGCCAAGTAGTCGATATCGGCACGCACCTGGGGCAACACATCCTCGCGCATGATCGTCGGCGGAATTGTCCAGGAAGGGTTAATGGTTAAATGGCTGATCGTGGAGTGGATAATCGGCGTCTCGCGCCGCGGGGTTCCTACCACCACACGGGTATCCCAGTGCTGGCCGTTAGGGCGCACGTAGTGCATCCGGTAGCCTGCAATATCAACCCATACCCGTGGCTCAGCAGACTGCATCGGACGGATCCACCGCGCGCGCTCTAAATTGACCCGCAGTTGGTCGATTCGCGACGCCACTGAGGTGTTCAACGCCAAGCGAGTTTGTTCACCCACTACGCCATCTTCCTGCAGCAAATGGCGGCGCTGGAAACGCCTCACAGCGGCTTCTAGCGATGCATCAAAGGTGCGCCGGTTAGACCCGGCTTGTACGCCGATTAATGGATAGGCACTGCTATCCGCCACCTGTAACTCAGCCTCTCCCCATAATGCCAGGCGTTGGCGCAGCACGCTCACATCGTCGGCTTCATCGCCTGGCCGCAATGACTCTTCCCGCGCGGCCAAGTAGGGCACGCTGCCCAAGTTAGCCAACTGATAATGCTGCTTCAAGGCATCGCGCAGCTGCTGATATTCAGCAGATGAGGGCCGAGCCAGCGCGATTGCGTTATCAAGCGAGCGGTCATCGACAGCATGCATCACACGCAGCAGTGAGTAGCGACGTTCTGGGCGCGGCGCATCCCACTGGGGTTCGACATCACGTGGGTTCACCTTACCGCGCTCTAAATGATCCAGCGCCAGCAGCAACGCTCGAGTCGCTTTAATATCAAACGACGCCTGAGCGGCTTGACTGCTTGCCTGACTGCGCTGGAACTCATCAAGCAGTGTGTCAGCGTGGTAATCCTCGGGTGTTAGACCATCGGTTTCCAAGCTATTCAGCGCAGCAACCAGTGACTCAACCGCCACGGCTGCCTGCCAGGCGGGCTGCCCATCGCGCAGTTGATAAAACTCAGCAACCGGTAGCCGCTGCGCCTCCACCGCGCTTAATTGCTGGGCTAGCGCCTGTTGTAACGGCGCTGAATCCGCATTCGCATAGCTAATGCCTAAAGGGCTGTGGGTAAGCGTGAGACACAGAGCGACCCCTATCGCCCATTGTCTTAGTGGCTGTATCTCGTTCATCGCCCTCTCCTTGCGTTACTATAGTCTTCCACATCGCCGACCCTGTTTTTTATATTAGTCGGCTAATCTTTATAATGACTGATATTGCTCGTAGGATCGACTTTTATGGCTCTTCGTTTAAATGTTGCCACGTTACTATTTTCTCTACCTTTTACATTATTTACATTACCGCTCCACGCTGCCAGTTTCTTCGCCCAAGTTGATTCAACGCCACCTCGCGGCGTGCTGCCTTTACACCATCAGTTGCTGCAGCTCGCCCCCCAGGCCTCGCCCGATGCGCTGCGTTTAGCCGCTCAAGCGCTTAACTGCGCCGAGCCTAATGCCGAGCGCTTGGCAGTGATCGATTACTCGCTGCCATCAACAGAGCCGCGCCTGTGGGTATTTGATTTGCGCCAGCATAAGCTACTCTTCGAAGAACTGGTCTCCCACGGCCAGGGGTCTGGCGACGCCCAAGCAGAGACGTTTTCCAATACCCCTGATAGCCATCAATCCAGCATTGGCCTATTTCGCACTATGAACAGCTACTATGGGCGTAACGGCTATTCACTGCGACTGGAGGGTCTGGAACCCAACGTCAATGACTTGGCGTTTGAGCGCGCTATTGTGATCCACGGCGCGGACTATGTAAGCGACGCTTTTATCACCCAAACGGGGCGGCTTGGGCGCAGCCATGGCTGCCCGGCGGTACGCGAAGACGTCACTTACCCACTGATCGACAGTCTAAAAGAGGATCAGTATGTGTTCGCTTATTATCCCGACGCCGAGTGGCTGGCAACCTCCGCGTTTCTAGGCTGCACGGCCGCCGCCGCACAGCTAGCCCGGCGCTAATGTTATTCAAACTCTTAATAAGAGGAACGTTAACAACCTCAGTCTCGCAGACAATCAGTAGCTGAATTTTATCATTTTCGGCCGCTAAATCAGGCGCACAGGGGAACCCTCTGCAATACTTTGTGACAAATTAACACAAAGCATTGCTATCTGCCGTAGGTGTCTCTGCCATGTTCGCCTTTATGCACCCGTACCAAAAAATTCGCCGCCTGGAACAGGAAGTTGACGAGTTACGCACTCAGCTTGACGCTGCTGCTCCCTCCCCCAGCTGCCGATTGTTAAGCCTGATGAAACCAGCACAGTCCATCGGCATGCTGCAGGCGAGAGGCGCGGATATGCTGGCTTCTCTCAACAGTGGCATACAGGAATACGCGGATCAGCTTGCCGGCGAGCGGGCCACCCTAACGGAAACGGTTAATTTAATTGGCACCGCTGAACAGGCGGTTAATAGCCTTGAGCAACGTTGCCACGACACTGAACGTGCCGAAGCGTTACCCCCATTAGTGTTAGCCAAAACCCTACACGCCCTAAGCCAGCTACAAGTGGCTCTCGCTCGCAGTGCGGGCCACGCCCAAGCATTAGCGGTAAGCACGGCCCTCGAAACGGCCCATAGCCAAGGCCTGCTTGGCAGCACCGACGCCGCTAGCCAGCAATCTCCAGGATTGGCAGCCATTGCAGACGATGTCCACCGTTTAGCGTTGACTATGCACAGCTTGAGCCATCAGCTCAGCCTACTGATGGAGCAAATTAACAGCCAGGTAAGAGAGCACTCGCAGGCCGTGGTGAAAAAAAGTCTGGCCGACGAGGAAATTACCCATTCCGCGCAAACAGCCAAGCAGGCAGTGCATCAGCTTGCTGACCAAGCTCAGCATATGCACAAGGTGATTCATCACAGTGCCACCGCTGCGTTTTTACACTCCGCGAAGCTTGATCATGCGGTGTGGAAGTGTCGGCTTTATAAGCAGCTCCTCTCTGCCAACATAGACACTCCCCTAGAAGACCATCACCAATGCCGTTTAGGGCGCTGGCATCAACACGGTGAAGGTTACCAACGTTACGCCCGCACTGAGGCCTATCGAGCGCTGGCGGCACCCCATCGCCGTATGCATGACAGTGGCGCGGAAGCACTGAAGTTTGCCCGCCTGGGTGACCGCAATGGTCAACTGGCCGCCTTGGGAGTAATGGAAGAAGCCAGCCAGCAGCTCGCCCTGCAATTGGACAACCTCATGGAGCACGCCATGTATGAGGCGCCCTATTCAACCAATCATCACTCACCGCTTGCGGGCGCCCCTTAAAAAGCCGTTGTAAGTTGTACGCTAAATAGCCTTTCGTCTTATCTAGCCACCTATGCCATGCTGGTTGCAATGAAACCACTTTCCTCACCAGTAGCAATGGGAAAAAGCATATGGCACAGGTCAAAAAGCTAGACCTCGCGTTACAAGGTGGTGGCGCCCATGGGGCTTATACCTGGGGTGTCATTGATCGCCTACTGGCAGATGACCGCATTGAGATTGAGGGCATCAGCGGCACCAGCGCCGGGGCAATGAATGGCGTGGTAATGGCCGATGCGCTAACAAGAGGTGATAAAGAGACCGCTCGGCAAGCACTGCTCGACTTTTGGCAAGCGGTGAGTCGCGCGGGTATGGCCAGCCCCATCCGCCGCTCTCCCTTGGATATATTGACCGGCAACTGGAGTCTGGATCACTCGCCCGGCTTTATTGCGATGGATCTATTAAGCCGTGTGGCCTCCCCCTATCAACTCAACCCGCTCAATATAAATCCGCTGCGCGATATCGTGGCCGAACATATTGATTTCGATCGGGTTAGGCAATGCCAACAGCTTAAGCTGTTTGTCGCGGCCACTAACGTACGCACGGGAAAACAGCGAGTGTTCCGCCGTGAAGAGATGAGCGTTGACGCGGTGATGGCCTCCGCTTGCTTGCCCTTTATGTTTCAAGCAGTGGAGATCGACGGCGAAGCGTATTGGGATGGCGGCTACATGGGTAACCCCGCCCTGTTTCCTCTCATGGAGGAGTGCAGCGCACGGGATATTCTGCTAATACAAATCAACCCAATCAGCCGCAACGAAGTCCCCACCTCGGCATCGGCCATTATGAACCGCCTCAACGAGATCACCTTTAACTCAGCACTGATTAAAGAGATTCGTATGATTGCGCTGCTTAAGCATGCCCTCGATGAGCAAGGCATTGAAAACTGCTACCAGCAAGCGTTGTTCCACCGCATTAGTGGCGAGCAGGCACTTGAGGGCCTCTCTGTCTCCAGCAAATCCAATTCTGAGTGGCCTTTTCTATGCCATCTTTTCGAGCAGGGACAAGCTGCCGCTGAACGCTGGTTAAGCGAACACTTTAATGCGATTGGTAGCCACTCCACACTGGATATTGATGCCGTCTATTTACATGAATAAGGCTGCACGTTCAGCCCGCCCATTACCCCCTTCTAGCACCAAGATGCCGCAAAAAGAGTGCTGCATGCCCAATCATGCAGCATGGCCTTAGTACTTAATCATTCTCACGTTCTATAAAAATAAATTAAGATTTTGATTTTTATTAATAAATATTCAACTGGCAAACTACCTGCATAACTTCTACCAGTGGTGGTAGGCGTGGACCAGGCCCAGTCGGGTACGAGTGCGTCGAACCTGACCTTCAACGGTGAAGGCATGTTCTCGTCAATTGTTTGCGTAGCGCGATAACTTGTTTGCGTTGCGTAGCGACTAACTCGTTTTATGCCCCGTGAGGCCATCCCATGGACATACGCAACAAAGCCAACCGCATTCGGCTGTTTAACTTCTCGACCCCGCAGATGCGCGCTTTCCACTTCTCATGGTTCGCGTTTCATATCTGCTTCTTCGGCTGGTTCGGCATCGCCCCTCTTATGGCGATTGTTAGAGAAGACCTTTCACTGACTCAAACACAAATCGGCAATACGATTATCGCTTCGGTAGCGATCACGGTAATTGTGCGCCTTGCAATTGGCGTACTGTGTGACCGCATCGGCCCGCGTAAAACCTATACTGGGCTACTGATATTAGGCGCTATTCCGGTGATGGGCATTGGCTTGGCCGATAGTTTTGAAACCTTCCTACTGGCGCGCTTAGCCATTGGGGCTATTGGCGCCTCCTTCGTGATTACCCAGTACCACACCTCGATGATGTTCGCCCCCAATGTGGTCGGCACCGCCAATGCTACTAGTGCAGGTTGGGGCAACTTGGGTGGCGGTACCACGCAGATACTGATGCCACTAATCTTCTCGGGCATGCTGATGCTGGGCGTTAACGAAGCCTTTGGCTGGCGTTTAGCGATGATGGTGCCTGGTGTAGTGATGTTCTTTACCGGCATTGGCTACTGGTTCTTCACCCAGGATGCCCCCAACGGCAACTTCAGCGACCTGCGCGCACGCGGCGAATTGCCTGAAGCTTCTGGCGAAAATGGTGCCGCGCAAAGCTTTCTAGCCGCCGCCAAGGATATTCGTGTTTGGGCGCTGTTCGTTGTCTACGGCCTCTGCTTTGGCGTGGAACTGACGATCAACAATATTGCTGCCATTTACTTCTTTGATAAGTTTGACCTTACCCTGGCCACCGCGGGTCTGATCGCCGGTCTGTTTGGTTTAATGAATATTTTTGCGCGTACTTTAGGCGGCATCTTCTCGGATCTTTTCGCTAAGCAAGGGGGCTTGAAAGGACGCGTTCGCTGGCTGTTTATTGCCTTGGTTTGCGAAGGTATTGCGTTGGTAGCGTTTTCGCAGATGCACGTATTAAGCCTCGCGATAGGTATCATGCTGGTGTTCAGCCTGTTTGTGCAGATGGCAGAAGGCGCTACTTTTGGCGTGGTTCCGTTTATCAACAAAAAGGCGCTGGGTGCCGTGGCGGGCATAGTCGGCGCTGGCGGTAACGTGGGCGCGGTAGGCGCTGCCTTTCTGTTCCGCAGTGAAAGCCTGACTTATCAGCAAGGTCTGTTCTATTTAGGCCTCACTGTACTGATCCTGGCTTCATGTGTGTTGGTGGTACGCTTTAGCGATGCTACCGAAGCAGAAGAGGCCAAAGCGTATAGCGACGCAGTAGGTGATGATGTAGGCGCGGGCGCTCTGTCGTTACGCTAAGCGCTTTCCAGTACACTCATACTTCCATAACGTTCCTGTTCACTCCCATACGCTTCAGCATGGTATGGGAGGATAACGGTATGGGAGTGTTCACATTTAGGCGGCGAGTCACCAAGGAAATTTCTATGTCTTCAGCGCAGCAACTGCTCTTAACCGCCATCCGTTGCGATATCGACAACCTTACCCACCTTGCCACCACCGCCGATATTGTCGGCGACATCAGCCGCTTTATTCATATGCTCCAGCGTGAGCGGGGCGCCTCGACGATTTACCTTGCTTCCCAGGGGCAGCGCTTCAAAACGCGCCGCGACACCTACCGACAACACAGTCAGCAGGCCGAAACATTAATGCGCCATCGCCTGGAAGCGCTCAGCGAGGAGGCCCGCCCACAGGCTGCCGCGCGCTTACTGCGCCGGATTGCCGCCGTCTGGTACGCGCTTGACGAACTTGGCGCGCTTCGCCAGGCCATTGATACCTTTGCTATCACCCCCGATGCAGCGACACAGGCGTTTAACCAGTTGACCAGTGGCCTACTGGCCATTGTGTTTGAGGCCGCGGATACCTCTATCGATCCCGATATTACCCGCACGCTAGTGGCGATTTTCCACTTAATGCAAGGCAAAGAGCTGGCGGGCCAGGAGCGCGCCTGCGGCGCCTTTGGCTTCACCCATGGCCACTTCGACGAGCCTCATCGTGCCCTGCTCAACCAGCTAATGGCGGATCAACAGCGCTGCTTCGACACCTTTGTAGAGTTTGCGACACCCGAAGCGCAGCAGGCATGGCAGAAGGAGCTTTCGCCGCGCACGCTGTCAGGTATTTGCCACCTGCGCGATATCGCCTGCCAGCGCTCATCGGCAGCACAGTCACCACCTAAAGAGACACCCGATAAGCTGGGCGAAACCTGGTATGAACTCACCACGCTGCGCATCGACTCAATGAAGACGGTTGAAAATGCGCTAATTGAACAACTGAGTATGCTCTGCCACCGCAGAATCGGTCAGGCTGAGGAGGCTTTAGAAAAAGCCAAGGCACAGCCCAGCCACCCTACACTCGCCCCCTGCGAGCAGCTGTTGGCGCTGAATGGAGCGCAACCATTAGGCGACCTGACCGCCAACGCTCTCACCTCCCCCCTGGGCCGCTCGCTGATCGAACTCACCCAAGCCCAGGCCAGTCGCTTACAGGGGCTAAGCGATGAGCTTGAAAATACCCGCAAAGCGCTACGAGAACGCAAACTGATTGAACGCGCCAAAGGTCTCATCATGGCCCACCAGGAAATGAGCGAAGAGGAGGCCTATCGTTTTCTGCGGAAAACCTCGATGGACCAAAGCAAAAGCATGGCGGATATGGCCCAGGCGATACTGGATCTCTCTGCGATGCTAAAACGCAAAGATGCTAAAACGTAAAGTAGCTAGGCTCCCCGTTAACGGTCAATTATCAGCACATTACCAACCTGGTTAAGCCTATATTTGCAGGATGCTGCCACCTTAGCCATGCTAAAAGCTTACTTGACTGATCAAGCAAGGAGCACAGCCCCATGCAACACCGCGTGCTATTAATTACCGGCGCATCTAGCGGCATTGGCGCAGCCACCGCACGAGCAGCCTCGCGCGAAGGTTATAAGCTGGTACTGGCCGCCCGTTCTAGCGAAAAGCTCATCACCCTGGCGCAAGAGCTAGGGCCTGAAAACGTGCTGGCCTGTGAGCTTGACGTGACTAACATGGAACAGCAGCAGGCCATGGTTGAGCAGGCGCTGGAAACCTTTGGCCGCTTGGATGGGGTCTTGGCCAATGCAGGCCGTGGCGGTTCACCCGGCGGCTTTAGCGAGGCAGACCACGACGCATGGCGAGAGATGATCCTGACCAATATCTATGGCGTGGGCCTCACCATACAGGCCTGCTTGCCTGCCCTAAAACGAAGCAAAGGCCATGTACTGTTAACCGGCTCGGCGGCAGGTCGCACGACCATCCCAGGCTCTATGTATAGCGCGACCAAGTGGGCGGTCACCGGAATTGGCTACAACTTACGTGAAGAGTTACGCGGCACCGGCATGCGTGTGACACTAATTGAACCTGGAATGGTCGACACCCCCTTTTTTGATGAACCACCAACTCATGCCTTAGAAGATCGCGATATCGCCAATGCGGTAATTTACGCGCTAGCACAGCCTGCCCATGTAGATGTGAATGAAATTCTTATTCGCCCCACTCCGCCGCTTGAGTGAGGATTAGCATTACCCCAATACATACCTAAGCAGGCAACACCTTGCAATTCATCTGCACTGGCCGCATAACGTGTAATTACCAAGCGCGCTAAGTAATTTTTCACTCTACGCGCCCACGAATTAATTTGCAGGTAACCCATGAACCAACTCGCTTCCACGGCACTTTCTGTCCTCGATCTGGCGCCTATTCGCCAGGACGGCAGTGCCGTAGAGACCTTTCGCGATAGTGTTGCCCTGGCGCAATTAACCGAGCGGCTAGGCTATTCCCGTTACTGGCTCGCCGAGCACCACAATATTGCCGGTATCGCCAGTGCCGCAACCGCCGTGTTGATTGGTCACATAGCCGGGCAAACGTCCACCATCCGCGTGGGCAGCGGCGGCATTATGCTGCCTAACCATCCACCGCTGGTGATTGCCGAGCAGTTCGGCACACTGGAAACGCTCTACCCTGGCCGTATTGATCTGGGTTTAGGCCGTGCGCCAGGCTCAGATGGTGCCACCATGCAGGCCATGCGTCGCAACGCTCATGCGGGGGTCGATGATTTTCCACAATTGCTGAATGAGTTGCGCAGCTACTTAGCCGATGCAGAGCCCCAGCAGCGAGTGAAAGCGGTGCCTGGCCAAGGTACCCATGTGCCTGTTTGGTTGCTGGGTTCCAGCGGTTACAGCGCGCAGTTGGCAGCCAAACTGGGCTTACCCTTCGCGTTTGCGGCTCAGTTCGCGCCGGGCTATTTATTTGAAGCGCTGCGTTTATACCGTGATAACTTCCGCCCCTCGGAACACTTGGATAAGCCCCATGCGATGGTCGGCCTTCCCGTGATGGCCGCAGAGAGTGACGCGATGGCTCACTACCTGGCCACGACAGCGCAGCAGAAGTTTTTAAACCTTATTCGCGGCAAGCCAACTCAGTCACAGCCGCCGGTTGAGCAGCTCGATTGGTCGCCGATGGAACAAGCTCAAGTCAGCCAATTTTTAGGCGCGGCTATTATTGGTGGGCCAGAGACGGTTAAAGCAGAGCTTGAAGAGTTCCAAGCACGCACTGGTGCTGATGAACTGATGATTAATAGCGATTTTTTCAATCACGCGGATCGTCTGCGTAGCTACGAGATTGTCGCTGAGGTCGCTCGGTAAGCGCCTCGCTTTATAGGATACTTATGACCACACTCGCTTTCTCTCCAATGACAGATGACGATTTTGCTGCTTTCTGGCCCACCTTCCAAGCCATTGTCGCAGCGCAAGAGACCTATGCGTTTGATCCCGATATCAGCTTTGAAGCTGCCCGTCAGTTATGGTGTAAAGCGCCTAACGCCAGTGTGGTTGCCAAAGATGAAAACGGACAAGTGCTGGGCGCTTACTACTTAAAAACCAACGCGGCAGGTCCCGGCGATCATATATGTAACTGTGGTTATATGGTGACCCCCGCTGCACGGGGCAAAGGCGTAGCGCGAGCCATGTGCGAGCACTCCCAGCAACAGGCCCGGGAACTGGGGTTTCTAGCCATGCAGTACAACGCCGTGGTGGCCACCAATGAGGTGGCCGTCGCGTTATGGCAGAAGCTTGGGTTTAGTATTGTGGGTACCGTTCCTAACGCCTACCGCCATGCGCGCTTTGGTTTTGTCGATACGCATGTGATGCATAAGATGCTTTAACAGCGACTCATTTACCAAAGAGTTCTTTACCAAACGATTATTTCTCAAGCAATTCTTAAATGAGTTTAAAAAACATTTAATTATACGACTTTATCATGACTTAGAATTTAACAATCTAACAAAATAAAACAAACTTAATCAAATCATTATATTAACGAGGAATTGATACCTTTTAAAACTCCCCTATGCACCAATTCAGGTGCGGGGAGTTTTAGGAGAAGTATCAATGCAAAACATATCAGTTAAGAGAGTGATTGCTGGCGCACTGATTGTGCTTTTAGCCATGCTTATCATTTTGGGTAGCATGGGCGCCATGGCAGAACGCGAAGGTGCCCAGCTGCTGGCAGAAATTAATGAGATCAGCGCTCAACAAGTGAGGTAAGCGAGCCACCAAACCCATCTACTCAAG
>NZ_JACCGK010000053.1 GCF_013416325.1 Vreelandella sedimenti | reverse complement strand
GGCTCTTCGACGTTGGGTGTGGAATTCGCCCCCTGAGCTGGGCCAGAATATGACCTCCACAGCGGCAGGAGGTATGACATGGACGGCACCCAGATTCTAACACTCGGCCTGGGCTTGGAAGCGCCCTGGATCCTCAAGAACCAGTACCTGGATACCGCCGTGTCGCCCCACCGCCTGGACCTCTATGTCGAGGCGGAGCGAGGCAGTCTCTATCCCTGCCCAGAATGTGGTAAGGCCTGCCAAGCTCATGACTTTGCCGACAAAACCTGGCGGCATCTGAACTTCTTTCAGCATCACTGTTACCTGCATGCTCGCGTGCCGCGCACGAAGTGTCCTGACCATGGCGTCAAGCGCATAGAGGTGCCCTGGGCCCGGCCGGGCAGCGACTTTACCCTGCTGTTCGAGCAAGCGGCCATGTCACTGGTCAAGGAGATGCCGGTACTGGCCGTCTCCCGCCAGTTGGAGATTTCCGACAAACGACTATGGCGCATCGTGCACCACTACGTTGGCCGCATGTTGGGGGAACTGGATCTGTCCAAGGTGGTGACGGTCGGCGTGGACGAAACCGCCTCCCGGCGCGGTCATCGCTATGTCACGGTGTTCCTCGACATGCAGCGCAAGCGGGAACCGGTTATCTTTGCCGTCCCAGGCTGCGGCAAGGATGCCATCCAGGCTTTCAGCGCCTTCCTGGCGGCCCATGGCGGCGACCCGAATAATGTGGTCGAGGTCGTCTGCGATATGTCGCCAGCCTTCCTTAGCGGCGTGACCGAGCACCTTCCCAAGGCCGAGGTAACGGTCGACTGGTTCCATATCGTACAGACCTTCACCAAGCGGCTGGACGAGGTACGCAAGAAAGAGCGCCGGGAGCAGGGGCACCCCAAGTCGCTGCGCTGGGCCCTGCTGAAGAACCTGGATAACAAGAACCTGACACCCAAACAGCTTTCGGCGCTCCAGGAGTTGGTGGCCGATCAGAGCGCCACGGCCGATGCCTGGGTGATCAAGGAGAAGCTACGCTGGATCCAGAAGGCTCCAACGCCCAGAGCGGCTCGGTGGCGCATCACG
>NZ_JACCGK010000052.1 GCF_013416325.1 Vreelandella sedimenti | reverse complement strand
TAAGTGGTTATGCAAAAGTTATCGAGTTACTTTTTCCGTAATTATCACATACGTTTTTGACCGCTTCACAGAGCTTGTCGAACGAACTGTAGGCTGTCAGCGGTAACCACTTGTATTTGATTTCACGCCAAAGAATTTCGATCAGGTTCAGCTCCGGCGAATAAGGCGACAGATATACCAGATGAATGCGGTGTGCCATCCAATCGATGATTTTGCGCTGGAAAGCTTTGGAACGGTGCATTTTGGCATTGTCCAGTACAACGACGGCGAAGGCGTCAGGACTTTTCTGTGCCGCGAACTGATCGAACGCTTCTATAACGGTCTCTGTCTTCACTGACTCGGTTGTCATACGATGGAAAAAGCTACCTTTCCTGGTGAGAAAGCCCAGCACATTGAGCCGCTTGCTACGTGAATAGGCGGTCACTTCCCAAGGCTTACCTACCGGGCTCCATGCATAGGGAAGTGATGATGATTGAGAGAAGCCAGCTTCATCAAAGAAGTAAAGATCACACTCGCCATTGTCTTCCCATTCCTTCAAAGCATTGATCAAGCCTTGTGTACGACGAAAATCCGTTTCGTCACGCAGCGCAGTCAATGAGCGGCGTACCCGCTTACAACTGTTGCCGTTTTTTTTAATGCACGACGTAACGTGTCCTGGCTGACGACTTTACCTGTCTTATCCTGAAACTTAGCATGGAGGACAGGTAATTGATGCGGGTGCTCTTCAACAAGTTGCTGTAACACAGCAAGCTCGCTTTCGTTGAGAAGGCTAGGTCGTCCTTCACGAGGTTTATCTTGAAGGCCTTCAATACCGTCTTTTTCCCATTGGGATAACCAAGTAGACACCGTATCGCGTTTAACCCCGAGGATGTCGCGAATCTGGTTAATCGTATGGCCTTTGTGGCTGAGCAAGATGGCGTGGGCTCTGCGGCGTAGTGCTCTCTTTTCACCATGCTGGTAGGCGTCATTAACGATAGGTTGCTGGTCGGGCGTCAAAGAAATGAAGCGCAAGCGACGAGACATGGTGCATCTCCCTTGTTATAAGCCTCGCTTTATACACCATAACTTATGCGGATTCACTTA
>NZ_JACCGK010000008.1 GCF_013416325.1 Vreelandella sedimenti | reverse complement strand
TACCGATGAAACGTTTCGTCGCAGGTGAATCACGGTCCCAAGCTACGTTGTTTCCTGAACTCCTGGATGATTTCGTCTCTGATGACAATCCGGTTCGGGCCATTGAGGCTTTCGTGGACGCCCTCGACCTCAAACAGCTGGGTTTCAAAGGTATTGATCCCCATGCCACGGGTCGGGCCGCCTATCACCCCGCTGTACTTCNCCACGGGTCGGGCCGCCTATCACCCCGCTGTACTTCTAAAAATCTATCTTTACGGTTACCTCAACCGCGTGCAATCCAGCCGCCGTTTGAAACGTGAGGCGCAGCGGAATGTTGAATTCATGTGGCTAACGGAGCGCCTCGCACCGGACTTCAAAACGATTGCCGATTTCCGCCAGCACAATGGCAAGGCGATCCAAGCCACCTGCCGAGACTTCGTCTTGGTATGTCGACGTCTGGAACTCTTTGCACAATCGGTGATGGCAATCGATGGCAGCAAATTTAAGGCGGTCAACAATAGAGACCGTAACTTCACCTTTGCCAAGATGAAGCGACGTGCAGAGGAAATCGATAAAAGTATTGAGCGTTACTTACGCCAACTCGACGCAATGGATCAAGGCTCCGCTGTTGTCACAGAAGCACAGACGACACGCTTGAAGGAAAAGATCGCCTCCCTCACAGAAGAAGTTCAACACCTGCAATCTATTGAAATTCAAAGAACCGAGGCACCTGAACAGCAAGTTTCTTTGACAGACCCAGATGCTCGCTCCATGACAACACGAGGGACGTGGGTAGTGGGCTACAACGTACAGACGGCTGTCGATAGTCGGCATCACTTAATCGTAGCCCATGAGGTTACCAATGTCGCAGTGACCGGCGTCAGCTTTCCCGGATGGCCAAGCAAGCCCGCAATGCTAGCGGCGTCAGCGATCTCCACGTCGTGGCTGATCGCGGTTATTTTACAGGGGAGGAGATTCTTGCGTGTCACGAGGCCGGTATCACGACATATCTTCCCAAGCCCAAAAGCTCGCCGAGCCAGGCCAAAGGCATGTTTCCCAGAGAGGCGTTTCGTTACGTGCCCGAACGTAATGAATATCGCTGTCCCGCGAGAGAGCGACTGGTTTGGCGCTTCAAGAACGTCGAAAAAGGCCAGACGCTACATTGCTATTGGAGTTCGGCCTGTCCGAGTTGCTTAATGAAGTCGCAGTGCACCACGGGTATCCATCGGCGCATCAAACGCTGGGAACACGAAGAGGTACTGGAGGCGGTAATCTCACGTCTAGATCAGACGCCGGATATAATGCGCATCCGACGTCAAACTGTTGAGCATCCCTTTGGCACGTTAAAAGCATGGATGGGTGCGACGCACTTCCTGACTAAGCGCCTTAAGAACGTCAGCACGGAAATGAGCCTTCATGTACTTGCTTACAACATGAAACGCGTCATGAATATCCTTGGCACCATGGGTTTGATCAAGGCGATGCGGGCATTGATGCTGACCTGGCTCTGCCATACCTGTAGTAGCCAATAGCGCTTCTTAGTAAGTTCTGCCTAGGCTTTATCTCGACTAACTCAGATATTGGCGGAATGAATGAAGGTGCTCTGAACTGCCTTGCTGGCCCGTTAGTGGTGCCAAAACGGCTAAGCACTGTTATCGCCAACTGATTTTGGGTTTTCACACAGCCTCGGCCGACAGTTGCCGTTGAAAAGCGACCGCTATCCAACTTGCCATGATGGTGTTCGAGGACAAGCGGGCCGCGATCGAATGACTGTCTCGTTCTAACAAAACGCTGGCAGGACGGGCACCAATCCTGCTCTGTGTAACTGAGTTTGGTACAAAGCAGATTCGGCGTGTACTACACGCTATGATGTCTGGCGTGAAGGCTGCATTTTATTAGTGCCTCGGCTGGTGTCTTATAAGCAAACCAACTCATTTTCAGAAATATCCTGCACCCTGTCATTCCTCAATCCGTCATTTCGGCCCTGCAGAAAGATGGAATCCGTGTAGTGATGCTGACTGGCGATAACCGTACATCGGCCGAAGCGGTTCCCCGAAAACTTCATATTGATGAGATGGAGGCGGAAGTGCTACCCGAAGATAAGGGTAACATTATCCAGCGACTGAAAAACGAAGGCCACGTTGTTTTGATGGCAGGCGATGGCGTTAATGATGCACCTGCTTTAGCAACGGCGGATGTCGGTGTGGCAATGGGGACTGGTACCGATGTGGCCATTGAAAGTCTCGGAATAATTCCGCTATGCGCATCCTGAAATTTTTCATATAAGATAGGATAAAATGTGTATTTTCATTGCGACGGTGGATTTCCGCGACGGCGTATAATGTCTGATATCTCAGGAACGGTGCCACCTAAGTCTGCTAGGCGACGAGCTGCTTGTACTCGCACATAGGTTTTTAGGGCCTCACGAAATATGTCTGATGGCTTGTTCAGTCCTGGCCCAGCAAGCTCTAGCGCTTGTTCATAAAGAGCATCATCAATGGTGACCGTGGTTCGCATAGTGTAACTCCTCGCAACTTTATGGTGATATAATGCACCATTATTTTTACTGCAAATACCTTTTTCACCACAGAATAGCCTTGGATGACTTTGAAAAAAGCAGAGTAACAATTTAATCTAGCGACAGTTTCCTTTTCACCGTTTGGAATGATTGCAAGGCTTTGGTAAATTTTCAGTGTGATAAGGGCTCATAGCAAAGAAATTTTAAAAAGGACGAATTTCATGACGTCAGTGCTTAAAGATTACATCCAAAAAGAACAATTGTTGAAGAAACTGCAAGAAGAGCTGCAGGAGCTTGAAAATAATAGTGAATTAAAAGAAGAAATTGAATTTAAAGAAAGATTGCAAGCGCTTATGACAGAATACGGAAAGCTTGCACGTGAAGTATGTGAAATGATTGACCCCAGTTACAACCGCCAATCCACTAAGAAAAGTGGAATGGACGGCCGTAAAAAACGTCCTCTGAAAGTCTATAAAAATCCGCATACAGAGGAAGTAGTAGAAACTCGTGGTGGTAATCATAAAATTATCCAGGCTTGGAAAGCAGAGTTTGGTAATGAAGAAGTAGGCTCATGGGTAATTGATGAAAGTGCTTAAGAGAAAAAAGTAGAGCATACAAGCCTCCTTTTGGAGGCTTTTGTTTAATAGGCTTATCAAAATAGTAAGCTACCATGCAAAAATTGCATTGGTCACATATTATTTTACAAAGATAGCATGCACCTGATTCGTGCTCTCGTCAGTCTGGGATAGTTAAGACGAATTTTACCTTTTAGAAGCTTATATGTGGGTTTTATTAATTTTTGCTAATAGTTTGCCATCTGCCAGATCTTGCGTTCCTTATGAAAATATTAGAATTATCATGTAGCTGGAAGCTACTGTACTCCTTCCATGTTGTTTCATAAAAATTGTGTTTGAATAAAGTTGTGCGCAATTCTAGGTCAGCTGCTATACCTTGATAAGGAAACCTTAGCAGGTGGCTGCCATGAAATTGCTTGTTCGCCCCAAGCCTTTCAGTAACGAATCGCTAGAGAGCTATATGCTTCGGCTCTCGGAAGAAAATTTCTTTGCATATTATCAACAGTTTAGTCGGGCCATAAAGGATTGGCTTCAGCTTCACGACCATGAAGCCGCGGGGGCATTTCCAGTAGAATTGAGCCGGTTGAACGTTTACCATGCGGCGCAGAGTAGCAGTCGACGCATTCGTGCACTTAGACTCATAGAATCACTGACAGACAATGAACAGTTACCGCTACTGCATTTAGCAGTAATGCACTCAAACCAATCATTTTGCTCCCGCTATCAAGGTGTATTTTACGATGGAGTGCACATTCCACGCGCTTTGGTGCGGCAACATACAGTACCCGTTTGTCCAGACTGTTTGAACGAAGCTGGCTACATTCGGCAGGAATGGCATTGGATCCCTTATCAAGCCTGCTTAGATCATGGCGTTCGGCTAGTTCATGAGTGCCCGAAGTGCGGTGACCCTCTCAGCTATATAGTTAATGAATCTTTGTATTCATGCACTTGTGGAATGGATATAAGGCACTCGGCCACTAGTAGGGCAGAAGGTTGGCAGATAGAAGCAAGCCGCTTGGTGATGGGTGTACTGGATGAGGCAAGTTATCCGCTGCTTGGCCTGCATTCGATTAGTATGCGATTTACTTGTCTACTGTGGTTTCAGCTTTATTCCCATCAAGGGCTAAATGAATCAGGACAGGTTGATACGAACACGTTAAAAGATGCGATGGAGTACTTCTCTCACTGGCCGGAAATTTTTAATCGTGAACTGGAAGCTAGAGCGGCAAACGCCGAAAATTTCTTATTACAAGATTTTAATCGCACACGCTTACAGCATGTTTTTGGCGACATCATCAGGATGTCTCACCTTCTAGTGAAAGATCATACAGAAAGGGATTTTATACTCATTCACCTTGAGGATTTTCTGGTCAAACTTGTGAACAGGCATCCTAAAAACCGTGTGCCAAATCTGGCCGATTTACTGCTTAGCGTGCCCGAAGCCTCCGTACTGCTTGGTACCTCGCATGAACAAGTTTACCGGCTGTATCAGGAGGGCTATTTGAAACTTGCTTTCAGGCTTAAGGGTCACGAGAAGTTGACTGGCGGCGTAGGGGCATTTCATTTGCGAGAAGTGATTGAGTTGCGTCAATCGCGAGTCCCAATGGAAGGATCCGTCTACAATAACTATCTGTCGGCTTGGTGAGGACAATGCTCATGCATCTTAATGAAATTATTGAGCTACCTGTCAATGAGCGTTCAGTTGCTATTCGTAAGGCGTTTGCTCCTTACACGAAATTAGTTGAAGTTTCTGAAAGTGAGCCTATGGCAGCAATTGCGTTGCTAAATCTCTCACATAAACGAGAAGACGTTGCAAATATACTAGATAATACCATGGCGACTGCGACACTTATGGATTGGTATCACATGGAAAAATGTGCCCAGGAAATTAAGTGGCTACATACACATAACGTTAAATACCCTGATACACGCATATCGGGTCAAAGAATGATAGCACGATTAGAAACGCCAGCTATAAATACGGTATCATCATTTTACTGCATACAGCGTTTAGGATGGTCACACAACTCATCAGCTGTTAATAAGGCAAAACTGTTTGGATCGCATTTTTTGTTTCGTGGGAATCCCACTTGTTTAGCAGGTTTAATTGCAGAAAATGAGCAGTGCTGGTGGAATGTATTTGAGGCGTTAGGGATGCCACATGGCCAGTGGCTGTATCTTCAGAAGCTTTTTAAAGAATATCTTACGACTAACTTATTTCCTTTATCTGTCAATTATCGCTCTGTGCAAGTAACTTTCCCTTATCAGGGTCATGATATTAGTATTACCCCCGTAGCATCTCACTCAATGCTTTCAGATATTCAAATTGCGCGAAAAGAGAAAAATGGAAATTTTACCACTATTAAGCATTGGCATGCATCAAGTGTGGGTGATCTAGCTTCGTCCTTAGGAGGAAAAGTTGCTGTACTTAACTACCCACCTAATTGTGGTAATAGTCAAAATTGGAAACAAAAAAAATACAATAATACTGAAAGTAGTCAAGGTGTTTATTTTTATGAACGCACTTTAAGAAGTGAGGGGTTTATCACCGCTTGCGAAGATATCATTATAAGCAAGCAGTTGCAGACTCAAAAAGAGAGGAATATTCTCCGCCGTGCTGCAATGCACTCATTAAGAGTACATTTGGCAGAATGGCTAGCTCCAATAAGTTACTGGCGTGGAAAAGCACACATTGAAACGCAAAGTAGAGGTATAGGGCTAGCTCAGCTTCTTATATATACCCCTGATAATCAACTGATTGATCATCTTGTGTTGATCAATAAAGAGCTACACGCGGCATTGGTCAAGTATCGTGCTACCGAGCGATTCGCTTATCATCCTGAATTATTGTTGCCATTAAAAAGCCAGATTAAGGTATTGCTAAAGCGCCTATTGCAGTCGCAAGAGAATAAAGATAGCGACAAATCTTCTCGTTATCTTCATCTTAAAAATCTGCACGTTTTCGACGCACAAGCTTTATCTTGCCCATACGTCGTGGGCCTACCTTCAATGACCGCTCTTTGGGGAGTGGTTTATAACTATCAGCTTCTGTTACAAAAACTTCTTAGTCGCAATGTACTGTTTGATGGCGTTGCCTGCTTCTTACGCCAGTATAATTTTTCCGGAAATGCAAAAATACCAGAACAAAACATTCCACCGTCTAAAAGTGGAGGGCCTGTGAGAAGGCCTGGTCTGATTGATATGCGCTACTGTGATCTGCGAATGGATTTGGTTATTCGGCTCCATGCTGATAGTGAGTTAGGGGTGCTTGAGGAAAGAGAATTGCCTTTGATCCAAGCAGCCTTTCCAGGCAGGTTCGCAGGGGGCATAATGCAGCCGCCACCGCTTTATGATGAGCCAAAATGGTGTTTATTACACAAGGATAATGAGTCCCTGTCTGAGGTAATTTCTACCTTACCAGAAGAAGGGCGTTGGATTATTGCTTCAGAGGAACAGCCAAATAGCATTAATAGTTTAGTTACATATCTCGCCAAGCGCCCGTATTGTTTACCCACCTTGACGGGTTATCAAATGTTGGAGCCACCTCGCGAAAGACCCGGTTCGCACAAATTATATCATGCCTATGCTGAGCCTCTGATCAGTGTGGCGGATATGGTGTCGCCAGCGAGGCTGAGGCTCCAAAAGCCGCTGTATTTTTTCGTGAATGCATTTTGGAGGCTGAAAGTTGAGAATTTGACTATGCTTATGGTTAAAGCTTAGCAGGTCAAAACAATGAACCCTTTTAAGCATCTTAGCTATGAGCGGTCTCTGAATCCTGGAAAAGCCGTTTTTTACTATCGTACTGCTACGAGTGAGTTTGAGCCACTCCAAGCTGAGGTGATGAGGCTACGTGCTCCGAAAGCCACTTTTACCGACGGGTATATGTCAACCGGTGCTGCAAGACCGAGGGAAACAAGCGGCTTAGGTCATGCTAACCTTATAACTATTGAAACATGTTATGTACCACCTTTGGTTGATGTTATATATTGTCGCTTTTCTCTCCGTGTGATTGCTAACAGTTTGGAACCACGCGTTTGCGACGATTCAGAAATTAACAATTTATTAAAATTATTTGCTGACGAATATTTGAAAGCGGGCGGGTATAAAGAGCTAGCTATGCGTTATGCAAAAAATATTTTGTCGGCTGAATGGCTGTGGCGAAACAAGAAGGCGCAGGGTGTATCTGTTGAAGTGATTACTTCAAATGAAAATAAATACAATATTAGAGGAGCTCAGCATAAAGAGTGGGGGTCTTTATGGAAACAGGAAGACGACAAAACTTTAGATGAATTTTCAGAAGAGCTGACAAGGGCACTTTCGATACCCGAGGAATATCTGTTTATAGATGTTAACGCCACTATAAACGCTGGTTTTTGTCAAGAAATATATCCGAGCCAAGTTTTTACTGAAAAAAGCAAAAATGGTTATGAGGGTAGTGCAAGGATTGCGACAAAGCAATATTTGAAGGTGACTTTACCTGATGGACGACAAGCTGTCAGTTTTGGATCATATAAAGTGGGTGCTGCAATTCAAAAAATTGATGATTGGTGGATGGATAATGATGCTGAGTATCCCTTGAGAGTCAGTGAGTACGGAGCAGACCGTCAAAGAGTTTTGGCTATGCGCGAACCAACAACGGGGCTGGACTATTATTCTTTGCTATCAAAGGTTGATGTGTTAACTAATGAAATAATTAAAACTGGTTGCGTTAGCTCGCATTCACACTTTTTTATGTCAGTTTTAGTTAAAGGTGGAATGTTTCAAAAAGGAATTAAAAAAGGTGATATATGAGATATTATTTTTTTATCCAATATATTATACCTGGTGCCGATTATTCATTCTTAGCAGGTAAGTGTATAGCTGTTTTACATAGTCTTATGAGTAAGTGTCAAGACTCAATGATTGGCATAACTTTTCCTGGATGGACAGATGAAACATTAGGTGGTTCTGTTGCCTTCATCAGCAAAGAAGAAAATAAATTAGCATGCTTGTCAGCAATGCAATATTTTAAAATTATGCAGGAACAAGGTTTTATAACTGTCAGCGAAATTAGACAAGTCCCTCCTGATGTTTATGAAGTTAAATTTGTTCGCAACCAAAGTATCGTCAAGTTTTTTCCTGGTGAGGCAAGGCGTAGATTAATACGTGGCCAAAAGCGCGCATTCGAGCGTGGGGAGCCATTCGTTCCCATTAGCCCGCAAATGAGCCGTGTAGCTAATCAATGCCATATCATACCGATGGATAGTCTGTCGTCGGGACAGCGCTTCCCACTATTTATACAGCGTTGTTCAGCAGAGCGGACTGATGCCAGATACAACAGCTATGGATTCGCGACTACTCAGACCCACATGGGTACTGTGCCTTACCTTAGACAAATTACCTAAATATTAGTATTCATTATTTATTTGTATCAATAGCTTATTCTCAGGCCTTATGAAGGAAAATTTAAATTTAAATTTAAATTTAAATTTTATCTGATTGGTGTCTATTGTATATATGTTAGGTACATCTAGTGAAACGCCGAATAGGCGGCTGAAAAAAACGAAGGCATATGCGCCATCTTTATTGGAGAGTGAACCGCCGAATAGGCAGCTGATATTAGGACTGGAAGAAAGCATCGGTAATGATACCAACCGCCGCAAGGCAGAAATGGCCTTACCCCCAAGGTTTCTTGGGGGTGTTTTTTATTGGGTTATTTTTGTCCTAAATTCAAATCAGCTCATTTACAATAATATCCTTGATATGTGCCAATGGTGCTGGAGCTTTATGTGGAAAAATACGAGGTTTAATTACTTTACTGTACGCACGTTTGAATTTTTATCAAGATAAAGCGAAAACGATAATTTCTCTTTTTATTAAAGATCAGCGTCTCTCTCATAACCTTGGCTGATTTCTCAAGTAAACGTGGCTTAGGCCGTTCTATTAAGTTTTGTCATGCCTTTCAAATGGAATTATTTTCATTTTCTCAGCTAAATAATCAATGAACATTCTTAGCCGAATAGGAATGTTCTGCTTATAAGGGTAAACAGCATATATATCTGCATTAGGAAGTTGATAGTCACTAAGAACCTTCTTTAAAGTCCCTTGCTTTAAATGATGGTAAACGTCCCATTCTGCCCTTATCGCGATACCATGCCCCTTTAGAGCCCAGCTTAGAACGCTTTCGCCGTCATTGGAACTTAAGTTTCCTCCGACCCGGACATGGTAAATTTGATCTTCTTTTGTGAAATGCCAGTTACCGTAAGTTTCGTCATTTTGTCTAAGTACTATACAATTGTGATGAGAGAGTTCATGAGGTGTTGTGGGTTCATTTTTAGTAGCAAAATAACTAGGTGAGGCACACAAAAAACGTCTATGTGAGGCAATTTTCCTAGCGTGTAAACCAGAGTCTGGTAGTGAACCGAACCGGATCCCGATATCAAAGGAGTTGGTGATTAAATTCAAAGGATGATCTGATAGATGCAGCTGGCATTCAATTTTAGGGTGCTCTTCTATAAAGTCTGAAACAAACTTTGAAATATACTTTCTCCCAAATCCGAATGGTGCATTAATTCTGATTGGGCCTTCGGCTTCGTCAGTCTTTTGACGTAATGCTAAGCTCATTTCTTCTAAAGTTGATGTAACTTTTCGGGCGTATTCTAAGTATAACTTCCCATTAGCTGTAAGACTCATGGAACGGGTGGACCTGGATATAAGCTGGCAACCAATATTTTTTTCAATATTAGAAAGTCGTTTGCTGGCTGCGGCTGGAGTTATATCAAAATCCTTAGCTGCTTTAGATATGCTTCCAGATTGACAAATTAATATAAAAAACTCGAAATCACTACTAACCATGATTATTAACTCTTGGTTGTTTCTGTATTAACTGGAAGTATATTGAAGTCATTTCACCTTGTCATCTAATGTCTGTAGTGCCAAGCAAACGTATTTTCATATAAAAAATTAGATAGGTAGGAGCATTATATATGCGTAGTCATCGCGTTGCAGTTATTCCTGGTGATGGAATCGGCCTCGAAGTGATTGAGGCAGGCAAAAAAGTGCTTGAAACGTTGGCGAAAAAAAGTGGGAATTTCCATTTTGAATTCGAAGACTTTGATTGGAGCTCCCAGCGCTACCTTAGCCAGGGCGAGTACATTCCTGAAGGAGGGCTAGAAAAACTTTCAAAATTTGACGCTATCTACTTCGGTGCCGTGGGTAGCCAAGATGTTCCCGATCACGTTTCCCTTTGGGAGCTTCGGCTCGCTATCTGCCAAGGCTTTGATCAATACGCGAATGTACGTCCCGCTCGGGTCCTGCCAGGTGTTAACAGCCGCTTAAAAGGCGCTGAAGAGATTGATTGGGTAATTGTTAGAGAAAATAGCGAAGGTGAATATTCAGGTAACGGTGGCCGAGTTCACCAAGGACACCCTGAGGAAGTCGGTACTGAGGTGTCTGTTTTCACGCGGAAAGGGATCGAGCGAATCCATCGTTTTGCGTTCAAACTAGCACAAAGCCGTCCTCGCAAAAAACTGACGCTAGTCACTAAGTCTAACGCTCAGCGGCACGGCATGGTGCTGTGGGATGAGGTGTTCTTTGAAGTCGCAAAAGACTTCCCTGATGTAAAAATTGATCGGGAGCTTGTGGATGCTGCGACTACTCGCATGGTTCTCAAGCCGGAGACGATGGACGTTATTGTTGCAACCAACCTCCATGCAGACATTTTATCTGATTTGGCAGCTGCCCTTTCAGGCAGTCTAGGTATTGCGCCCACCGCAAACCTGAATCCAGAAAGGACTTACCCTTCCATGTTTGAACCTATCCATGGTTCAGCATTTGATATCGCCGGGCAAGGTATTGCCAACCCAGTGGGGTCCTTTTGGACAGCTGCCATGATGCTGGAGCACTTGGGGGAAGCTACTGCGGCTGAACGACTAATGGCAGCCGTTGAGCGGCTGACTGCCTCTGGCCTACAAACAAAAGACCTCGGTGGCTCAGCGAATACGCGCGATGTTACTCAGGCCATCTGTTCTGATATTGAACAACAATAAAGGCATGGTCGTGGCTTCAAAACGTATGTTCTTGAAGCGGCTGAGAGCATCAGTGGTGTTATTTTGATGCTTAATGCCTACGGCTTTCCTCTGTAGAGGGGCTAGTAAATGAAAATTGTTATTGCTCCTGATAGTTATAAAGGCGCGTTATCGGCTCAGGCTGCAGCGGTTGCGATGGAAAAAGGTATCGTCCGTGCTTTCCCACACGCAATCACTATTAAGTGCCCTATGGGCGATGGGGGAGAAGGAACCCTTGATGCCTTAGTTTCCTCTACGGGGGCTGCCGTGTTCCATACAGAAGTAGTTGATGCTTTTGGTGGATCGCGTCGTGCCGCGTGGGGTTGGCATAGCGCTAGCTCAACAGCTTATGTGGAGCTGGCAGAAGCCTGCGGGCTTCAGTATGTCGATGTTGAAAAGAACTCCATTTACAGAAGTACTACGTATGGGGTTGGACAGCTCATTAATCAAGCTTTAAATAAGGGCGCTAAGTCTCTTGTTATAACATTAGGCGGAAGTGCGACTAATGACGCTGGGGCTGGAATGCTAGTTGCTTTAGGGGGGAAGCTTCTCGATAAAGAGGGTAGTGAACTCCCTCCCGTGACTGAGAGCTTATTTAAGCTGGATAAAGTTGATCTTTCGGGATTGGATCAACGTTTAAAAGATTTACAAGTAGTAGCAGCGGTTGATGTTGATAACCCCCTTTTAGGCGCTAATGGGGCCAGTGCGATTTATGGCCCCCAAAAAGGCGCCTCGCCAGCGGATGTTTCTGTCCTTGACGCATTGCTAGCCAATTTCTCCCAAAAAGTCAGCGAAGTGACTGGCGTCGATGTCAGCGATTTTCCAGGTGCTGGTGCTGCTGGGGGAATGGGTTATGCGGCAATGGCTTTTTTAAAGGCAACGCTTAAGCCTGGTATCGACGTTGTAATGCAACAAGTCAACTTTAATAATCATCTTAATGATGCTGACTTAGTCATTACAGGAGAAGGGCGTTTAGATGGTCAAAGTTTGGCAGGTAAAACGCCGATTGGCATTGCCAGACTTGCCAGTGAAAGGGATATACCCGTGGTAATAATCGCTGGGCAGTTAGGGGAGGGGTGGCGTGCCTCTTACTCACAAGGTGTTTCTGCTGCATTTTCGCTAGTAGATGGGCCAATGAGTTTAGCGGAGGCTATTGAGAAAGCAGATCAGTTGCTCAGTGATAGATGTGAATCAATCATTAGGCTATTTCATGCTAGTTCCCTAAGCCATTGTAAATTAACCAAATCAATAAAGGAGGGGTTTATCATCTATTCATAAATTTTTTGGGTTCTAGCTTTAATAAATAATTACAAATTAACGGAGTACTTACTATGAAAATTACAAAAGTTGTAGCAGCCGTATTGCTCGGAGGCACTGTTGGAAGTGCTATCGCTGAAGAAGGAAAAGAGAACTGGCCCGAGAGTCTTTCTATTGCGACCGGGAGTCAAGGTGCCACTTATTATATTTATGGCTCTGGTTGGGGAAATCTAGTCGGGGAAGCAACCGGGTCGACCTTTGGTGCTGAAGTAACAGGGGGCCCGGTGCAGAACGTTACCCTTGTCCAAATGGGCGAAAGTGAATTCGGCATGGTGACGACTGGCCCTGCCTTTCAAGCTTGGAATGGTGAAAGTGACCTTGCACCTGGTGTAGAGCATAAGGACATTCGCGCTGTTTTCCCAATGTACCAAACAGCTCTCCAAGTTATCTCGCTTGAGGGGTCTGACATTGACTCAATTTCCGACCTGGATGGTAAGACGGTTGGTATTGGGCCTGCTGGTGGCACGGGCGATATGTATTTTCCCCAACTCTTCGAAAAGTTGGATATAGAGGTCGACACTCGTAATGGTGGGGCTGCCGATCAGGCGAGCCAGGTTCAAGATGGATTAATTGACGCCTTTGCTTTCGCTTCAGGCATTCCTGTTTCGGCTTTCAGCCAGCTTGAGGCTCAGGCTGACGTTAATATTTTCTCATTTTCCGAAGAGGAAATGAGTAAATTCCTTGATGACTACCCAGAGTTGAGCCAGGGAACGATTCCTGCATCCGCATACACCAGCCTTGAGGAAGATGTGCCAGCTATCTCACTGTGGAATTTTGCCATTACGCATAAGGATATGTCTGAGTCCTTCGTTTATGAGGTTACTAAGACGGTAATGGAAAGCCAGGAGAGGATGTTACAAGTACATGGCTCGGCACGCGAAACGATACCTGAAAACGCAGAGCATAATTCCTTCATTCCGTGGCACCCAGGTGCGGTTCGTTGGTTCGAAGAGAATGGCTACGAGATTCCTGAAGACCTACGTGGCTGATTATTAATTATTCAATGCGTCGGCTAACGGTTGGCGCATTGTCTCTTCAAACTAGCGGGTAACTGTAACCTCCAAGGTGACCAGGAATGACTCAAGATACTCTACTTCAAGGAGCAGAGGAGAAGATCGGTACTGATAGCGTCTCCGATGTTCCCCTCGCTCATAATGAGCGCGAGTTATCCGGATTGCTCGGTAAGACAGTGTTCATTGCATGTGTACTGTTTACTGCGATGCATCTTTATGCGCTCAATGTTTCACCCATCGAAACCTGGACGTTTCGCATTCTCCACGTAGCCGGAGGCTTAGCCGTTGGGTTTGCCATAACCGCAGCGATGAGCCTGGATCGCAGCGGCGGAGAAGTGCGCGTTGCCCAGCGAGAATGGTTGGCCCTAATACCTGCGATAGCCGCTGTTGGCTACGCTAGCTTCTGTTTGGTCCTTGCTTGGTTTCAGCGCGATATTCAGGGAACGACCCCTTCTAATTGGGTTCTGGCTCATTTGAGCTGGGCATTGGTTGTGGCAAGTGCCATTGCGATGATCGGCAGTTGGGTTGGGCGAAGTTCAAGTCACTCGATACATTGGGCTGATATCGTACTCATTATTGCCTCGGTTCTGGTCGCCGGGTACCTTGTACTAGTGCTCAACCGTTGGCGTATGACGGCGGGCATGCCTATGGCCAACCAAAATGACTTTCTCGTGGCCGCGGTGGGGGTTGCGCTAATTATGGAGCTGACCAGACGTGTGGCTGGACTGGCTCTTATTGTTATAACCGCGGTGTTTCTAATCTATGCATTTGCGGGGCCTTACTTGCCGGGTCTGCTTGAGCATCGTGGTTATACGGCATCGCGTTTTTTCACCTACCTCTACACTGACAATGGCGTTCTCGGACCCACTACCGCAGTATCCTCCACATACATTATTTTGTTCATTACCTTTGCGGCGTTCCTGCAAGCATCCCGTGTGGGCGATTACTTCGTGAACTTCGCCTTTGCGGCAGCCGGGCGCACCCGAGGTGGGCCCGCTAAGGTTGCGGTGTTTGCCTCTGGCTTGATGGGTATGATCAATGGAACTTCTGCTGGTAACGTGGTGGCTACTGGGTCGTTGACGATCCCTTTGATGAAGAAAGTAGGCTATCACCCGCGCAGTGCTGGTGGCATTGAGGCTGCTGCTTCAACCGGTGGGCAGATAGTCCCTCCGATTATGGGGGCAGGTGCCTTTATTATGGCGGAGGTCACCGGTATACCCTATACCGAGATCGCCGTGGCTGCGTTGCTGCCGGCTGCACTCTACTTCCTTTCGATTTACTTCATGGTAGACCTAGAAGCTCGCCGCGACGGCATGCAGGGCCTGTCTCGGGATCAACTTCCCGTTTTTAAACAGTTGGTTAAACAAGTCTATCTTTTCCTACCCATCGTTATTCTGGTGAGCACCCTATACATGGGCTATTCGGTAATTCGTGCCGGTACCCTTGCGATGATCAGTGCCGCGGTAGTTTCTTGGTTTACTCCACACTGGATGGGCCCTAAGGCGCTGCTAAATGCGCTATCTCTAGGTGCACGCATGGCGATTCCGTTGATAGCGGTATGCGCCTGTGCGGGCATCATTGTTGGCGTCATTTCGCTTACTGGCGTTGGCGCTCGCTTTGCTTCCATGCTGCTAGGGATTGCGGATGCCAGCCATCTGTTGGCGCTATTTTTCGCCATGTGTATTTCGATACTTCTGGGTATGGGTATGCCTACCACAGCTGCCTATGCGGTTGCAGCGTCAGTGGTCGCGCCGGGACTACAGCAAATTGGTATTCCGCCGTTGGTCGCGCACTTTTTCGTGTTCTATTACGCAGTACTCTCAGCAATTACGCCACCGGTGGCCCTAGCTGGGTACGCTGCCGCGGCAATTGCAGGTACTGATCCGCTGAAAACAGCCGTTACGTCCTTCAAGTTCGGCTTGGCAGCCTTCATCGTACCCTTCATGTTCTTCTATAACCCAGCATTGCTCATGGAGGGTAGCTGGTTCGAGATATTGCGCGTAGCCATTACTGCCGGTGTGGGTATCTATTTGCTAGCAGCTGCCGTTCAAGCCTGGTTCCTCAATGGCCGAGTCAATTGGATACAGCGCGTATTATTACTCGTTGCTGCGCTGGCCATGATCGCCGGTGGATTGATGACGGATCTCATCGGGCTAGGGCTCGGGGCGTTGGTCTTCTTATGGCAAGCGGCCCTGCAAAGAAACAAGCATAAGGCCCCAATCTGATTGCTTATTGCCTCGTTAAAGCGGAGACGTTGAGGACTGGTGGAATACCCGCAGTCTACTCTCCGCTCATGCAACTGAAGAAGAGAACCATGACAAAAATTGCCGATATCCGTGCCCTTGAAGTACTCGACTCACGCGGTAACCCCACCGTATATGCTGAAGTGCGCCTTGAAAGCGGAGCCACAGGAAGTGCTTTTTCCCCTAGCGGCGCTTCCACTGGATCCCGTGAAGCTTTAGAACTGCGTGATGGCGATAAGGCCCGTTACCTGGGTAAAGGCGTTCTAAAAGCTGTCAAAGCCATTAATGGAGTTATCCGTGACAAGCTGATCGGAATGGACGCCTGTGATCAGCGCAGTCTCGACGAGGCTATGCTTGAGCTCGACGGCACTGACAATAAAGCCACCCTTGGCGCCAACGCCATCCTAGCCGTCTCGTTGGCAGCTGCCAAAGCGGCAGCCATTGCCAAAGGAATGCCACTGTATGCACATATTGCCGTGCTCTATGGGCAGCCGGGCCATTATCTGATGCCGGTACCGATGATGAATATTCTCAATGGTGGTGAGCATGCTGATAACAATATCGATATTCAAGAATTTATGGTGCAGCCAGTCGGTGCGCCGAATTTCCGTGAAGGTCTTCGGATGGGTGCCGAAATATTCCACGCCTTGAAGAAGGTGCTCCTAGAACGTGGTATGTCCACCTCGGTGGGCGATGAGGGTGGTTTTGCCCCCACTTTGAGCTCGAACGCTGAGGCGCTTGATGTAATCCAGCAGGCAGTAAAAGGAGCCGGGTATGTGCTCGGCAAGGATGTCAAGTTGGCGCTGGACTGCGCCTCATCCGAATTCTATAGCGATGGTCAATACCACCTTATGGGTGAGGATAAGCACTTTGATGCTGCTGGCTTCATCGATTACTTAGCTGAGCTTTGTGACCAGTACCCCATCACCTCCATTGAAGATGGTTTGGACGAGTCTGACTGGGCAGGATGGAAGCGCTTAACCGATAAGCTCGGTGAAACCATACAATTGGTCGGAGACGATCTTTTTGTTACGAATACAAAGATCCTTAAGCGTGGCATTGATGGGAATATCGGCAACTCCATTCTCATCAAGTTCAACCAAATCGGTTCACTCACCGAGACCCTCGATGCAATCCGGATGGCCCAAGATGCAGGGTTTACGACGGTGATTTCCCACCGCTCGGGAGAGACCGAAGATACTACCATAGCCGATTTAGCCGTAGGCACCTGTGCTGGACAGATTAAGACTGGCTCGCTTTCCCGAAGCGACCGCGTGGCTAAGTACAATCGGCTGTTAGTTATCGAAAGTGAACTAGAGCGGTATCATTAATCAGCTTCAAGTGAATAATGATACCGAACCAGATCCTCGATTATTCTCAAGGCATATTATGAAACCACAACCGCGACACCCTCTTCGACGTACTAAAATCGTTGCCACTCTGGGCCCGGCCAGTGACCGAGAGGGTGTACTTGAAGCGATGTTAGAAGCTGGCGTCGATGTTGTGCGCCTTAACTTCTCCCATGGCTCGGCAGAAGATCATCGTCAACGATTATTGCGGGTAAGAGAAATTGCCAATCGTCTTGGCCGTAGCGTCGCCGCCCTGGGCGATCTACAAGGCCCTAAAATTCGCATTGCCCGTTTTGAAACAGGGGCAGTGGAACTGACGGAAGGCCAAACTTTCGTCCTGGATATGGCAATGGAGGGCAACGCTGGCAATAACGAGCGCGTCGGTTGCGATTATAAGATGTTGGTCAAGGATGTAGTCTCAGGCGATCGTCTGCTGCTTGATGACGGGCGTTTAGTACTTGATGTTAGCCAGGTGGCTGGCAATCAAATTCACACCACTGTCGTCGTGGGAGGAAAACTTTCCGACAATAAGGGTATCAATAAGCAGGGCGGTGGCCTTTCGGCACCAGCACTGACTGAAAAGGACAAAGCTGACCTTAAGACAGCAGTAGAGATCGGCGTCGACTATCTGGCGGTGTCCTTTCCTCGGAGTGCCGCCGATATGCAAGAGGCCCGTCTGTTGCTTGGGGAAGCGGGAACAGATATTGGTTTGGTCGCCAAACTTGAACGCGCTGAAGCCGTTGCCAATAACGCCACCCTTGATGGCATTATTGAGGCCAGTGAAGCGGTTATGGTGGCGCGTGGAGACCTGGGTGTTGAGATCGGTGATGCTCAACTAGTAGGCGTCCAGAAGCGTATTATTAAACAGGCTCGTACGTTAAACCGCGCGGTGATTACTGCTACGCAAATGATGGAATCGATGATCGTGTCGCCTCTACCCACTCGGGCTGAGGTGTTCGATGTGGCCAACGCCGTACTCGACGGCACTGATGCTGTCATGCTCTCTGCTGAAACCGCAGCTGGTGATTTTCCAGTGGAAACCATCGAAGCTATGAACCGTATCTGTCTTGGCGCCGAGCGTGAGCGCATCATCCAAGAATCGGGTCATCGCATCCATGAGGGCTTTAGTCAAATCGATGAGACGATCGCGCTGTCCGCCATGTACGCTGCAAATCACCTGGCGGGGGTTAGCGCCATCGCCTGCATGACGGCCTCGGGCTATACGCCGCTGATCGCATCGCGCATCAGCTCAGGCCTACCCATTATCGGACTCGCTCACAATCCGGTTGCCCAGCGTCGTATGGCACTTTATCGCGGCGTAGTTTCTCTTCCTTTCGACACTAGTGAAATTAGCGCCGAGGAACTCAATGGTCGAGCCCTAGCATTGGTGGTAGATAAAGGGATCGCTGAGAAAGGTGATCATGTGATCTTGACTCGTGGTGACGAGATGAATGCACACGGGGGCACGAATAACCTTAAAGTTTTAACTATTGCGTAGCAGGTTAGTGGACACCTTTTAAAAGTATTTATCCATGAAGAACTTGTATCGTCATAATGTTTAGAAATCATTTTCTCATTGGCGATGGGGGTTTATGAGGCGCTATGTCAAAGGTTATTAAGAGGTGTTCCTCAGCGTGTGAAGGGTGCGATTAGCAATGCTTGCCGGCGAGATGCTTGACTTGCATCCAGAACGGCATTCGATGAAATAGCAGAGGTGGTATGCATCGTCTATTGGATGTCGTTATGAGCCAGATCGATCCGAACCTTTTGGAGAGGCTTAAGGAGTTTGTTCCGTCTCTGAACTGCCTAAGGATGGCCGGTTAAAACTTCCGTCCGAAAGAACGCTATGTCAACATTTTGATATGCACCGCTCGTTAGTGAGAAACGTTCTTTCCTTACTGCCAAGCCTTGGGTTCGACGTCACCCCATCTTCAGTAGCACCCGAGTTTAGAGTCAGAAGTAACTTTATCGTGTTTTAACACCAGTTGCTCGGCATAGGCTGAAGGTGTCAGTCCGCCAAGACTCTTCTTCGGTCTTTCCTCGTTGTATTCCCGTCGCCACGCCTCGATGACGGCTCTGGCGTGATGAAGACTGGTGAACCAATGCTCATTCAGACATTCATCTCGAAAGCGCCCATTGAACGATTCTACGTAGGCGTTTTGATTGGGTTTTCCAGGTTCAATTAAAAACAGTGCAACGCCATGTAGATGAGCCCACAACAGCATGGCGCGCCCACAGAATTCCCTGCCATTATCCGTACGAATGGCGCTAGGTAGGCAACGTTTTAACGCCAGATGATCCAGAATCCGTGTTAAAGATAGCCCGCCAATGGCCCGTTCGGGCACGATAGCCACGGCTTCATGGGTAGCGTCGTCGACAATGGTGAGGTTCTTGATCACTCGTCCCTCTGCGGTACGGTCAAACACAAAATCCATTGACCAGACCTGGTTGGCGGCACTAGGGCGGCCAAGTGGCTTTCGTTCCGACATGGGAACTTTCTTGCGCTTGCGCCGTTTTACCTGCAACCGAGCCGCAGCGTAGAGGCGTTCGACGCGCTTATGATTGACCTGTTCACCGGCTTGACGCAGCTTCAGGTAGATCATGCCAGCACCGTAGCGACGATGCCGGTGTGCTAAGGCAACAATGCGTTCACGCAATGCCTCATTGCGGTCAGGGACCGATTGATAGCGCAAGGCACTGGCACTCATACGGATGACATGGAGCGCTCGGCGCTCACTCAGACCACGTGACACCATAAAGCGCACCACGTCTCGGCGTGCAGGGGCACTCACCACTTTTTTCTCAGTGCCTCGCGAGTGACCTCCATCTCCAGTAACGACTCCGCGAGCAGCTTTTTCAAGCGTCCATTTTCGGCTTCGAGTTCTTTGAGTCGCTTGGCATCGGGAACGCTCATGCCGCCAAACTTGCTGCGCCAAAGGTAATAACTGGCTTCCGAGAAACCGTGCCGACGGCATAGGTCCTTGATGGGCAGTCCCGCCTCTGCTTCGCCCAGGAAACCAATGATCTGTTCTTCGCTAAAACGCTTCTTCATGTCCAATCTCCTGACGCATAGGATCGGACTCTAAAGTGTAGCGCTACTCAATCAGGGGGTGACGTCGATATGCCTCTGTTTTCACGTTACGCTTATGCCAAGTTTTGTTGAGAACGACATTTCTGTCGTTCTCACCTAAACTTGGTATGATTCTCAAAAAATGTGCATACACTATTTCTCAGAGACTTTAATGAGATAATGGGGATGCCATACTGGCAATTGGAAAAAAATCGCTAGTGCCTAGAATCGCACAACAGTTCTAACTGCTCAGCCTCTCATCTCAATGCTGAGTAGCCTATACTTTCCAACCAAGCTAAAACGTCAGCCTCAACCTCTTCTTGTCGTTCATTTTCTATAGCTAGTAGAATGCCATCCCTTTCTAAACCACCCTTCGTCTCAAATGCTTCTAATAACTGGCATCCAGCACACAATTCTTCAATAACCTCCAATGTGCTGCCTAAACCGTAACCACCATTAGTATTAAAAGGGATAACGGTTTTCCCGCTTAAATCATATTCACTCAAGAAGCTTTTCATTGGCGGAGGTAGTGTCATGTCCCAGGTAGGAAAGCCAATAAAAATGGTATCGTATTGCTCTATGTTATCGATGGTTGTCTCAAGAGGAGGAAGGTACCCCGTTTCATTCTCTTCGTCTACTTGAGATACGATAGCGTCATAATCTTCAGGGTAGGGCGATTCTAATGCTAGCTCAATAAGTTCTCCGCCCACTGCTTCATGAATCATAGAGGCGACGGCTTTCGTATTGTTGGTTCGTGTTAAATAGACAATTAAATTCGCATCGTCGCTTTGAAGGTCACTCTCACTCTCCTGTTCTTGCGCGTATAGAGTGGAAGAGGCTGATAAGGTAGCCATCAATAAGGTAAAACGAAAATAAATCATAGGGTATTATCCATTAAATAGACGGTTTAATAGCCAATTATTCTTAGTCATCTGAAGTGCCGTCGATATCCCACCATTGGGTGAAATCAAGCTCTGTTAAATCATCCAGCTCAATAACTTCACCAATACGTGGAGTTAACAGCCCGAACGGATCATCTTGCTCAATACTAGCCAACTGATTGAATGGGTCATCCCAGTCGTGAAAGGCGAGCGAAAACCTTCCCACGTGAGCAGGTATAACCCCAGTGGCGCCTAAGTCGCGGCCAGCTTGAACGGCATCTTCAGGCATCATGTGCGTAAAACGCCATTGTTCATCGTATTGGCCTGAATCAAGCATGGCTACATCTACTGCGCCTAACGTATTGGCTATAACTTGAAAGTGGCTTCCATAGCCGCTATCACCACTGAAATACAGTTGCCTTTGTGGTGATTGAATGCCAAAAGATACCCAAAGCGTCTGATTACGTTGAAACAGGCGGCCTGAATAATGACGTGCGGGAAGTACATGGATAACTAGTTCGTCATCCAGTCTTATTTGAGTGTTCCAATCGGTTTCAATAATCTGATCATTATTAAATCCCCAGCTTCGAAAGTGTGAACCCACACCCAGCCCTACGATAACGTTATCGATTTGATCTTGTAACGCCATCACCGTGGGATAATCCAAATGATCCCAGTGATCATGGGAAATTAAGACATAATCGATATCAGGGATATCTTCTACTGTATAGATGCTCGTCCCTTCAAATGCTTGGATGGTGAAGGGGATAGGTGAGGCATTTTGACTAAGGACTGGGTCGATTAAAATACGTTGCCCCGCCACTTGTACATAAAATGAGGAGTGCCCTAACCAAACAATGATGTCTTCGCTTTGTTCTAATTCATGTAAGTTTGTCTTTACCGTAGGTAACGCCTGTGAGGGCGCTCTTCCGCTATCTCCAGTAAAGAAAAAGTCTAACCAGCCGCGATCGGAGTCTGATTCCGTTGTGATCTCAGGGATTGGCTCTAGGTTATGAAAAATCCCGTCTGAATAATTTGGAGATTGTTGAAAAAGCGCTAAGCTCTCTTGATCGGGCGGCGCACCAAATTTTGGAGATTGAAGGTAAGCATACCCAGCTACGCCAATTGTTAAAACCAGAAGTAATAGAACACCTAGAATTTTTTCCCAACGAGATTTCAACTACATACCCCTTCAAGTGAGTAGCGATTTTAGACCGATACGCGATTGATTTTTAAAAATATGTATCAGATAGCATCACCATAATGCCATGCCGTAATAAGCATTAGAGGTATAAATTGGGATGTGGCTATGAATTTAACTCATCAATAGTATTGCCGCGCCTATGAAGATGAGCGTAATGCCTCCAATAGCAGTGAAAAAGCGGGCGATGGTTGACGTCGATTTGGATAATAGAGATGAAATCCAGGGAAGGAAGGGCACCAATCATCTAACACTTGAATTAGCTGCCCAGATTTAATGTATTCCTCCACCATATCTTCTGGGACGAAACCTAACCCTACGCCCGCTAACGTGGCATTTATTTGTTGTTGTGTATTGTTGACGATAAGTTGTCCCTCTGTCGATACGTTCATTGCATGGCCTTTCTTCTCAAATTCCCACATATATAAACCACCGTGGGTTGGAAACCGGAAATTAATACAATTATGTTCAGTCAACTCATGGGGGTCTTTTGGCTGTGAATAATGCTCAAAATAATCTGGTGCTGCTACAACAACCATCCGCATATTAGGGCCTATACGAGTAGCTATCATATCTTTCGCGACGCGTTCGCCAAGCCGGACACCTGCATCAAACCGTTCAGAGACAATATCCGTTAATCCATTATCTACATTGATCTCAACTTGAATATCTGGGTACTCCTTTAAAAACGGCTGTAGCTTAGGTATTAAAATATAATCGGCAGCGTGGCTGCTACTTGAAAGCCTGATAGTACCTGCTGGCTTGTCACGTAGTTCGTTGAGGGCGGTTAGCTCTGACTGAATGTCTTCAAAGCAAGGACCTATGGTGCGAATTAACCGTTCACCTGCGTTGGTAGGTGAGACGCTTCTTGTGGTACGCATTAACAAGCGGATGCCCAGCCTTTCTTCTAAACCGCGCATGGCATGACTAAGAGCCGATTGTGATACACCTAGCTCTGCAGCGGCCCGCGTGAAGCTGCCCTTTTGGGCGACCATGAGAAATGCGTGTAAATCATTGAAATTATCGCGCGACATTGATGAATTTCCTTCATTAGCTCATCCATATTTTGCTATCTAATCATAAAAATTGCCTTTTGCTAAAGTCTTATCACTACTTTTTGCACCGCTACTAGCTGTTACGGAGCTGATGGGTAGGCCATAGCACAACGCTCCAGCATGCGCTGTATCGCCATCGCTGCCTCACCCTATTCAGGACACCTGAATATTATGAGCCATGCCCGCTAATTGCAGGTTAAGAATAGATGCCTTGGTTTAAGGAGTGAATAATGTCGTCAAGTGAGTCGGCTGACGGCCGCTTAATTAATGGTCACCCCAGCGCAGTGTTGGGTGTGGTGTTGATCAGTTATTTAATGATTGTTCTCGACATCTCCATTGTCGTAACGGGATTGCCTGAGATACGTGATGATCTCGGCTTTACTCCAGTGGGTCTGTCGTGGGTTCAAAATATCTACACACTTTTTTTTGGTGGTTTTTTATTATTAGCCGCTCGCGCGGGCGACCTTTTGGGCCGTAAGCGAATGCTGTTAGTAGGACTATGGATATTTACCTTGTCATCGCTTTCGATAGGTTTGGCACAAACGCCTTACTGGCTAGTGATCGCGCGGGGGATACAAGGAATAGGCGCAGCTATTTTAGCCCCTTCAGTATTAGCGCTTATCTCAACGACCTTTCCCGAAGGGCCTGAGCGGACGAGGGCATTGGCATATTATTCGATGGTAGCGGGAGGCGGTGCTAGCTTGGGGCTGGTGCTAGGGGGAGTATTTGCTGATCAGCTCTCTTGGCGAGTGGGGTTTTTTATGAATGTGCCCATTGGCTTGGCTCTGATTGTCATGGCAATGCGCGTATTGAGCGAGACCTCACGGCAGAAAGGGGCTTTTGACGTGGTAGGTGCGGTCAGCTCTACCCTCGGAATGGGGGCATTGGTTTATGCCATTGTTCACTCCACTGAGGTGGGCTGGTTGGCAATGAGCACCTTGGGAGTGTTAGCCATCTCGATTGGGTTGCTTGCACTTTTTATTGTTACTGAACAGCGTGTTGCTCAGCCAATGCTACCCTTAAGGCTCTTCGCCAGTCGCGAAAGGGTCGGTGCCTATTTAGGGCGCCTACTGTTTCTTGGTGCGATGGTCAGTTTTTTCTTTTTCGCCACTCAGTTTATGCAGCTCGTGCTGGGTTTCTCGCCTTTACAAGCGGGTATAGGTTTCTTACCCATGACTATACCGACTTTTGTCGCTGCACTCTCGGTGCCCATATTGACACGCCGTTTTGGCAATGGTGCTGTGTTGTGCCTTTCTTTAGCGCTGCTCGCAGTAGGCATGTTTTGGCTTTCGCTAGCCGATGAGGATGCAAGCTATTGGGCTGGGGTAGCGTTACCCATGTTGTTGATTGGACTCGGAAACGGCTCAGCACTTGGTCCGCTAACCATCGCCGGTGTCAGTCAAGTCCACTCTGAGGATCAAGGCGCAGCTTCAGGCATGGTCAATGTGGCCCATCAAATGGGAGGGACACTGGGGCTCGGTATTTTGATCGCTTTTTTTGCCCATGCCAGCAATGCACCTTTATCGGGAACCACTCTGCTCAGCCATCAAATATCAGTGGCTGTTTTGGGAGGCAGCATAATGGTGTGCCTAGCACTTTTGGTGGCGCTGTTCATGATTGTGCCCGCTTCAAGTGCAGCAGCGAGAGCATTGAATTAACCCACTATTAAGATTAAATGGTGTTCGGCATAAAGGCTTCTGTGCTCAGACGCATCGGCTGCCTATCACTTTAGCTAGTTGACGAGGTGACAATGCAGCATCTAGATCTAAGGGTGATCGAGCAGGCACTCGCTTGGGCACGCGAAGGTGCAACCGTGTGGCTATGCACCGTGATGGGAACCTATGGCTCCTCGCCACGTCCACCGGGTGCATTATTCGTCGTCAGTAGTGATGGACAATATGTCGGGTCGCTGTCAGGTGGATGTGTTGAGGAGGACTTTCTAGCACGGCTGGCAGCGGGTGAATTTGATATACCAATGACCACTCTTCGCTATGGTGGGGGCGGTGTGGAAGGCGCAGGCGTTGTCCTTCCTTGTGGGGGTATTCTCGATGTTCTTATTGAACGACTGCCACCTGAGCAAGATGCTTTAGCTCACCTTGAGGTATTCCGTGACACCTTGCTAGGCCAAAAAGCATTGGCGCGGCGTATTGAACTTAACAGTAATGCGAGAAGCTTCGTTGTTGATGATGGCATTGGGCCGCGAGTGACCTGGGACGCGAATACCAATGTGGCGCACATCCGCTTAACGCCAGCTACCCGTTTAATTATTGCGGGGATATCTCCTGTCTCCGAGGTCTGCGCTCAATTCGCTCTGGGGTTGGGGTATGAAGTGATTATCTGCGATCCACGGAAGGAGGCGCTGGCTGGTTTTGAGGTGCCAGGTGTGGAAGTGCGTGCTCAACTACCTTCTATATTCATTGCATCGGGCGCTTGTCATGCCGCTACCGCCATTGTCGCACTGACGCATGACCCTCGAATTGATGACCTAGCCATGATTGAAGCCGTGCGCACTCCTGCTTTTTACATCGGTGTCATGGGGTCACAACGAACTTCCCACGCAAGGGCTGAGCGGCTTCGTCGTTCAGGTGGGCTCAGCGAAGCTGAAATAGCGCGTCTTCATATGCCCATAGGCCTGTCGTTAGGTAGCAAAACACCGGCCGAAATAGCCCTTGCTGTGATGGCTGATGTATTACGCGTTCAGCGGGGTAAAACGCGTAATAGCCTCTGAATGTGTCTCTAAAAATGGGGGATTGACCTACCTGCCTTGCGTTTACGCCACTGCAACCCTTGTGACGTGTAATAGGACAAGAGCATGAAGAGTCCGGCGATCGCTATGCAGTGAATGAAAAAGCCTGCCACTGATTCTTCGAAGTTCCACCAGTCGAGTGTCATTTGCATGGATAATTTACTTCCAAGCCCCAGCTCAAACGAACTCCACACACCATGGGCCGCAATCGTTATAGCGATTAATCGCAGTACAACAGTCCGCGCGATGTTAGTGCGATGTAGGCCCAAAGCGTTACGAGCAAGTCCCATAAGCAATGGCCAGCGTAACCCTAGATGAATGGCCACGATGACGAGTGCCCAATAAGCTGCCATGGTGTGAATCTGCATCACCGTAAAGCCGCCATAAGCTGACATAACGCTAGATAAAGCATTAGAAATCAGCACGCTGGTGACGATCAGTGCCAACATCACAACCATCAGTATGAACGTTACAACGGTGTTGAACAGCACGCGCGGTTCACGTCGTGCGTTTGGGATCGTGCGATACCAACGCCGATTAAAAAGGTTATGAATAATAAGGAGAAGAAACAGTGCAGTCCCAGCTACTTCATGGGCAAGATTACCAAGCCACCAATAAGAAAAGCCAAACAGCAGCAGACCTGCCGCAGTGAGGTCAAATATCAGCCTCATCAAAAAAATTGAACTCACGTGGTGCTCCTAACATTACTCGACAGGTGAACCATCAAATCGGGGTATCCGATAGCCAGTAAACAGGTAATCACTCGACGCCTGTCGACGGTGGCAAGATTGGCAGCGGGCTGTATTTTCATCGGTATTAATTGATCTATCTGGCCAAAACCATTGAAACTGCCAGTCGTCGGTTCTACGTGACGTATCGTAGTCATCACCAAAGCCTTCGCCTTTCTCCATGACAAAGTAGCGATAGAGTTCGCCATCTCGATGGTCAACGAGCACAAAATGCGTTCCGTAGGGTATGGAACGTCCTTCCTCTACGGCTTCCATGGCTTCGGGGGTGGTCATGATATGTTCCATCACATCGCCACGCCTTACGGTTGTGTAGTGCACCAACTCATCAAGATCAGGAAACTGGACACGGTTTTCCTCGGCCTGCAGTTGCCCGCTGGGTAAATAGAGAATTGAAGCAAACAAGGCAAAATAGGGGGCATACTTCTTCATTTCAGTACTCAATAAGGGATGAAGTCAGGAAGTTAATGTTCGCCTACACTTGGGTATCACTGGTTCCTTTAAGCCGGTTTCGATGTGATGACTGCAACACCTTCATTGGCCATATGAGCGAGTCGGGCCACAGATAGCAGCCCGACCGTGATGCAATTCTCTATTACAATGTTCGGGCATAGAATTCAGTCAGTTCATCGACGGCGCTATCGACATATTCGGGAACCCAGTAGGTTTCGATATGTGTCGCACCATCAACTAGGAACAATTCCTTATCCTCTGTGCCGGTGGCCATGCTGAATGCATCCTCGGTCATGTAGAGGGTTTCGGCCTCGCTACCGGCGATCATTAAGAGCGGCTGGTCGATCAATTCGATCTGGTCAGTAGCGTCCCAGCGCATCAAATCTAGCAAACTGCTCTGAGTGTATCGGGCAGTCGAGTTCGGATGTGCATGGGTTCTACCGTAATAGATAGCCCCCTGGCTATAGAGCTCAAAGGGAAGCTCTGCAATCTGTTCGTCAGTCAGTTCAGTGAAACCTTCAGCTGCATACAGCACTTCTCCGCCAGCCGCTTGCTGGTCGCGAGCTTCCGAAGCCTCCTGCAGTCGCTCTTGGATCGTGTCCATTTGCGAATCCACATAGCCATTGCGACGAACGCGGCCCGAGTTGAACATACTGAGCGTTGCAACTGACTGGAAGCGTTTATCCGTTTTGGCGGCTGCCAATGAATATCCACCACCGCCACAGATGCCGAGTAAGGCTAAGCTTTGCTCATTGGCGCCCGGATATTGAGTGATGAAATCCGCCATGCCATGGATGTCTTCAATGCGGTTTGTGGGCGTGTCCACATTGCGCGGCTCGCCACCACTCTCACCCTGATAGGCCGCGTCCGCGGCAATGGTGATGTAGCCCTGTTCCGCTAGGCGTTGTGCATACAAACCTGCCACTTGTTCTTTTATCCCGCCATTCGGGTGTGCCACTACTACCGTTGGATAGCTCTGTTCTGGATCATAACCAGCGGGTGTGTAGACGTTAGCTGCAATATCTACCCCATTGAGTTCATAGCTGACCGGGTGAATATTGACCTCGCCATTTACGTTTTCAGTAATTGCGCCTTCATAAGTCAAGGTAAATGGATTGTTTTGGTAATCCGCTGCCCAAGCTCCACTCACTGAAATGCTGGTCATTGCTGCCATAACGGCAGCCTTTAATACAGTGTGTTTCATATAGTGCTCCTGAAAGATTAAACAAACGGTACCTAAAGCGCGCTAATAGTGATGAGCGTACTTTTAACAGCAGCGTAAGGGAGTTGACTGATGAGATTAAGCCCGATATCCAGCATGAACCGATGAGGTAAATTCATGAATTTTTGAGCAGCTTTGCTGGCGATTACAGGCTGTAGCGGGGTTAGGACATCCTTGTCCTATTGCAGTGTTGATGCTGATGATTAAAGTCGGAAGAAAGCGTTAATCTAATCCTTTCTCGGCCAGAAACTCAGAAACCTGATCGGCAATTTCGATGTTGTTCAAGTCCGAGAAGGGGAAGTGGGTGTTACCCTCAATGCCAATCTCAGGCAGGTGAACCAGCGTGACATCGCCGCCATGTTCGTTGACGGCATCTCTCCATTCGCGCGCCATTTCTAGTCTTACCCGCCAAGCGTCTTGGGTGGGAATATCGGTGGGCTCTGCAGGAATATTGTCGCCATAAAAGATGATAATGGGGAGCTCGGTTAGTTTTTCGAAATCTTCCATTGGAATCCCTACCCCTTCCAGCGTATCGAAGGAGCTTTCTTTAGGAGCAGGTACTTCGCCTTCTGGGAAGACGAAGTTACTGCCTGGCTCAAAGGCAACGATAGCTTCGATATCCTCATTCTTGATGGCTGCAGACCACCCCATGCCACCACTGTGAGAATGTGTAAACAGGATGCCTTGGCCAATCTCGTCAAACAGGGCAGAGACGGCATCGGACATGATGTCGATATCGAATGGGCCAGTATCTGGTGTCATAGAGCGGAAGTACTGATTGAGCGTCTCCTCATCGGTCGGGAACTGTACGCCTTCGAAATAATCTGGCCAGACGCCCACGCGAAACTGCCCAAACCAAAACTGCTCATCAGGGGTGGGTTCGATTTCGGTACCGACCGTGCTGCGACCAGCATTACCACGACGCGGTTGGTCAATTACATAAACAGGGTATTGGCGACGAAGAAAGATGTTTTGGAAGCCTTCACGCCCATCCGGGGTGGACTCCCACGTCTTGGAGAATTGCCCAAAGCCGTGCCACATAACGATAGGCAGTTGCCGAGCTTCGTCTGGAATCTGGTAAAACGTATAAAGGTGGTCTCCTCGAAAGGTTTGACCATCAGGCTGAGTAGGGTTCAGCGGGTCAAACTCTCCTGGCTCCGTAGTTATGGAGCCGCCCACGGTGAAGCTACCTTGCTCCTGGATCACCAGCGGTTCTTGAGTATCAGGTTCGGCCGCGAGGCTAAACGGTGAACTCAAAGCACTGACAATAAAGGCAGCAGACAATGGCGTTGTCCATCTCGATTTCATACAAGCTGACTCCTTAACGTTGTTAACTTTATAACTCCCCCAGCGCTTGATGGAGGAGTCTTTGATGGGTTTATTCGAGCTACGACTGAGTCAATCCGATCACCTGTTTAGACGTTGCACTTACTCTCAGCGCTCTCTCCTTGTGAATACTCTTCGTCAGTGACGAGTTCCATCCACGTTACAGAGCTGCCATCCTGCGCTTCTGATATAGCAAGGTGAGTCATGGCGTCAGATGCGGAAGCACCATGCCAGTGAGGTGTATTCGGTGGTATGACAACGATGTCGCCGGGCTTAACCTCTTGGACCGTTTCGCCTTCACTTTGCACCCAGCCGCATCCGTCGGTGATATAAAGCGTTTGACCGAGAGGGTGGGTGTGCCAAGCCGTTCGTGCGCTCGCCTCAAAGCTCACTACGCCTCCCCCGAGGCGGGCGGGTTGGGGGGCAGAAAAGCGTTGGCTAACCTCAGCTACTCCCGTGAAATTATCCTCACCGCCTGTCGTGGTTTCTGCATTCGTGCTGGGCACAACCGTAATGTTGGCTGACGTCTCGGCTGTCTCACGCGCCGACAAGACTTTTTCAAGCACCGGGACTGCGGATACCGCGTTTGGCCATCCTGAATAGTAGGCTAGGTGGTGAATTGCTTCCTTCGCCTCAGCTGGTGTTAGCCCATTATCCAGTGCTCGATTGAGGTAGGCGGGGAGTTGTTCGGCCTTACCGGTAGCGGCTAGGGACGCGATAGTCACCAAGCTACGGTCTCGGGTACTGAGCGTAGGCCGACGCCATAAACCGTCGAACAGTACCTCATTGGTCGCGTCCGCGAGCTGCGGCACTGTCGCAGTGATGCCTTCCGACATTTCACGCTGTCGCTCGGTTTCGGCCTCCGAGTTAAGTTCCAGCGGTGTGCCATCGGCATCTACTGGCATCTCAACGCCTTGATTCTGAAAGACCTCGTGCATCTCGTAGACAGCGGCGATGGCATAGGGCCAGCCAGCATAGAAAGCCAGATGGGTGGCGATCTCACCGATCTCGGCAGGCGTGAGGCCGTTTTCCAAGCCGATGCGGGTATGACTACCTACCGGCCCGGTCTGCCCCATGGAAATCAGCGCGGACAGCACGACGAGGCTACGGTCTCGGGGGGCGAGGGCCTCGCCGGGCCAGACGCGCCCGAACAAGACGTCATCCGTGTATTGGCCTAGACCAGGCGCTACTTCGTAGACCTCGTCCGGCGCGATACGGCCTGAATCAGACTCTTGTGCCTCGGCGTGAGAAAGCGCGGCGAAGGAAAATAGGAGTGGAAAAGCAAACTTCATCATACGGCGACATCCTTTGCATTAAGGGTTGTTATATCCATGGATTTCATACTGCTCAGAACTGTGCTTGGAAGCTAACGAGGCATCCGGGATTGATAAATGTTTCAGGCGATTTCCGGTAGACGGTCTAGGAACTTATCGAGTGTGATGGGGTAGTCGCGGACTCGCGCACCGGTAGCGTTATAGACCGCGTTGGCGACAGCTGCGCTGACCCCACAAATACCGAGTTCGCCGACCCCTTTGGCCTTCAGGGGTGTCGAATAGGGGTCTTCGCCTTCAAGGAAGATTACCTGCTGTTCGGGGATGTCGGCATGCACCGGCACCTCATAGCCAGCGAGGTCATGGTTGACGAAGAAGCCATGTCGGGTATCCACCGCCAGCGATTCCATCAGAGCTGCACCCACGCCCATGGTCATCGCTCCTATCACCTGGCTACGGGCGGTCATGGGGTTAAGAATGCGCCCTGCATCACAGACCGCCAGCATTCGTAGGACGCGGATTTCACCCGTCGTCGCGTGGACGGCCACTTCGACAAAATGCGCGCCAAACGTGGCCAGTTGATACTCTTCACTTCGAAAATCGCCGAATTCAATACTGTCTTCAGCCGTAATAGAGCCAGCAGATGCGAGCTCGCTGAGCGCTGTTTGCTGATCGTTATAGCGAACATAACCTTCTGAAAATTCAAGTGCCTCAGGATCAACAGCTAAACGCTCTGCAATTTTTTTGCGTAACGCTAAACAGGCGGCATAGACCCCTGCCGTCGAGCTTGCCGCACCCCATTGGCCGCCTGAGCCAGCAGAAACAGGATGTCGAGAATCCCCTAAATCAACGTTAACCACCTCCAACGATACGCCCATCATTTCTGCCGCCGTCTGAGCGATGATGGTGTACGAACCGGTGCCAATGTCCGTCATGTCCGTTTCCACCCGTATAGAACCATCGGGTCTTACACTGACACGCGCCCCTGAGGTTTCTGCAGGGGCATCGCGATAGGCGCCTGCCACACCATGCCCAATTAACCACGCCCCTTCACGTCGCGAGCCTGGGGCTTTGTTGCGAGATGCCCAATTGAAGACTTCGGCGCCGCGCTGTAAGCACTCAATAAAGTGACGCTCCGAAAACTGACGTTCAGGATGACTAGGGTCGACCTGCGTATCGTTAATAATCCGAAACTCGACAGGGTCCATACCTAGCTTCTCAGCCATTTCATCCATCGCAATTTCGAGCGCCATCAGGCCTGCTGTTTCGCCGGGTGCGCGCATCGCATTGCTTTCTGGAAGATGAATTTCCAGCGCTCGATTAATGAGAAGCCGGTTTTCACCTGCATAAAAACGGCGAGTGGCCCTGGCGCCGTTTTCACCATCACCACCGGGAAGCGTGTTGGTGGCGTTATCGTGCCCGATCGCGGTGATTTTTCCCTCTTGGGTGGCTCCAATGCGTATTCTCTGGATCGTCAAACCACGATGGGTCGTGTTATTTGCGGACATTGGCCTAGGGAGCGCGAGCTTAACCGCACGCCCGACCTTTCTAGCAGCAAGCGCAGCCATCACCGCATCGGCGCGTAAAAATAGCTTCACCCCGAAACCACCGCCTATATAAGGCGAATCGAGACGAAAGTTTTCGGCGGGCAAATCAAACGTGGTAGCGAGTGCTTGACGGCTCCACTCAATCATCTGATTCGATGTCCAGAGGGTCAGATGATCTCCATCCCATTGGGCAATGGTCGCGTGTGGCTCCATTTGGGCATGGCATTGGCCTGGGGTGGTGTAGGTTGCATCAAGAGTCACCTCAGCCGATGCATAGGCGCTTTCGAAGTCGCCAATATCATCAATGGGCTCTACGTCATCACTTAGCCGCTCTTGCCGTACGGCAGCCAGGTCGTACATTGCATCTTGATCTTCCTCATACTCGACGCGAATCAAGGCGGCTGCAGCGCGGGCTTCTTCAAAACTATTAGCAACCACCACGGCAATCGCCTGGTGATAATGCTGAATATCACGGCCGCCGAAGAGATACGCCACATTCCAGTCGACCTTGGGAAGGCGCTCCATTTCCAAGGTGGTGACAATGCCCACAACGCCCGGTGAGGCTTGCGCTTCATTAATATCCATCGAGACGATACGGCCTTTGGCGATGGCAGAGCCGAGTGGGTAGCCGACAAGCTGATCTTTCGCCACACCATGACGCTCGTAGGCGTAGGGCGCCATGCCGGTGGTTTTGAGAGGGCCGTCGATTCGGCGTAATGGTTGTCCGAGCACCTTCATACGATCGGAGACGTTTTGTTCAGCGGGACTGTCGAAACGCATGGCTTATCCCCTGGCTTCGGCGAGCACGGCGGCAAGCGTACGCTCAGCCAGTGTCACCTTAAATTCGTTATCTTCGGTGGGTGTCGCACCCTCCAAAAGACGTGATATGACGGCTCGGGCACCGTTTGGCATGGCGGCCTCGGCGGCCTCATTTCGCCACGGTTTGGGGGCCACGCCACCTAGTGCGATGCGACCGGAGCCATCCGGCTGAATCACAGCGGCAACCGATACTAGAGCGAAGGCGTAGGATGCACGATCACGTACCTTGTGGTAGAAGTGCTGCCCGCCAAGTGGCCTGGGAAGGACAACGGCGGTGATGAACTCGTCTGGTGCGAGTACTGTCTCGATATGCGGGGTGTCGCCAGGAAGAAGGTGAAAGTCAGCGAGGGGAATGGCGCGAGTGTCGCCCTCGGCATTCACTGTCTCCACCACTGCATCGAGCACACGCATGGCGATTGCCATGTCACTTGGGTGAGTAGCGATACATGCTTCGCTGCCGCCGATGACCGCGAGTTGACGGCTGTAGCCTCCTTGCGCGGCGCAACCCGACCCTGGCTCGCGCTTGTTGCAAGACATGTTGGTGTCGTAGAAATAGGGACAGCGTGTGCGCTGTAGCAGGTTACCACCCGTCGTTGCCTTGTTGCGTAGCTGGCCCGATGCCCCCGCGACGAGCGCACGACTCAGGACACCATAGTCGCGGCGCACGCGTTGGTCGGCGGCAAGATCAGTGTTGCGTACTAGCGCACCAATGCGCAGGCCTCCCTCTGCCGTCGCTTCGATGGTATCGAGTCCTAGTCCGTTCACATCGATGAGATGCGAGGGTGTCTCGATTTCCAGCTTCATCAGATCAAGAAGGTTTGTCCCGCCAGCGATGAACTGGGCTCCTTCCTGCGCGGCCGCTGCTGCGGCTGCTTCTTGGGGCGATCCTGCTCGTTCGTAGCTAAATGCTCTCATGCCTTATCCTCCGCGACGTGCTCTATGGCATCAAGAATGTTCGCGTAGGCGCCGCAGCGGCAGAGGTTACCGCTCATACGTTCGCGTATCTCAGCGGACGTGATTTGTATCTCTCCGGTGATATCTTCAGTCACATGGCTTGGGATGCCAGCCCAGATTTCTTCGAGTGTTGCCTTCGCCGAGCAGATTTGACCAGGGGTGCAGTAACCACATTGATAGCCGTCATGTTCAATAAAGGCTACCTGCATCGGGTCAAGACCCTCTGGTGTGCCAAGCCCCTCAATCGTCGTGATTTCATCACCCTCATGCATTACCGCAAGGGACAAACACGAGTTAATGCGCCGACCATTGACCATAACGGTGCAGGCTCCGCATTGGCCATGGTCGCAGCCTTTTTTCGTGCCGATTAGTTGCAGGCTTTCGCGCAGTGCATCAAGAAGGGTGAGGCGATTATCGGCAGTTAACTTCCGGGCCTCGCCATTCACAGTGAAACCGACCTCTGTCATTGCCGAGGCTGGAATAGTGGTTACTGAAGAAGCTTGCCCAGTATTTTTTCCCTGGGCGAAGGAAAATTTAGGCAAGGCAAGAGAGGCTGTGGTCGTGGCGCTCCCGATCAACAGGTTGCGCCTGGTGATTTCGAAGTCGCTTAGCTTTGACATGGGGCATCCCTATCGCTAGCAAGTCGGCATGAAAGTCGATCCAAATGACATAGTGTCTTTGGGAAATGAGTTCATAACGTTCATTTGTCTTCAGCTACCAACTTAGCTAAACCAAATCCATTCAACTATCGCTAAAATCCGGATGAGCTTATGTGCTCAATTCATTAATCAGATGATGGCTTTGGGTTTCTATGCGGCTAGGCTAGTTGGATATTCCTTGAAAGCTTCGCTACGAGTTCAATCAGTTAACGGTGATAAAGCCATTAGGGCGTATGCCCAGTTGCAGTAGGGTTGCCAAATAGCTTAAGCCGTTATGGAGAACATATCTTCCATACAGCTAGTAAGGTGCGTCATAAGCGACACCCTTGATGGGGAAAATGGACGAGAAGGAGGGGTAGGTTGGTTTGTGGATTAATGAATTTTAGACATAAGACCAAGTCATTCTAAGCCTCTAATCATATCCATGTGAGTGTCCTAAACTGTGAGACACGCTACTCCCTCTTGACCTCGCTGTCTGGTCCAGGCTCGTCAAAACACTCCAATGACCAAAGGTATTCTCATGGATATCCAGCGCAACGCCTCCAAGTCATCTGCCCAAGGCCCCGAAGAATATTTCACTGGGACAGTGCGTATTGATTCGCCTTTCCAAGCCCCTGAACCAGCTAAAACCGGCGGAGCTATCGTCACTTTCGAACCTGGAGCCCGAACGGCTTGGCATACCCATCCACTAGGGCAAACATTGATCATTACGGCCGGGCTGGGTTGGGCTCAGCGGGAAGGGGAACCAAAACAAGAACTCTGCCCAGGCGACGTAGTGTGGTTTGGACCAGACGAGAAGCATTGGCATGGCGCCACGGATAGCAACGCCATGACGCATATCGCGATTGCTGAATCGGAGAATGGTTCGCCCGTCACTTGGATGGAAAAAGTAGCGGAAGAGGATTATCTCAGCAGCGTTTCTTAAGCAAAGAACAGCAAGAGTCATTACTTTATTTAGAAAGGAGAACTCACAATGGAAGGTATCAAGGATAAAGTCGTTGTCATCACAGGGGCTAGCAGTGGCCTTGGCGAAGCGACCGCACGCCGATTGGCGAATGGGGGCGCAAAGGTAGTGCTCGGCGCGCGTCGTATGGAGCGTTTACAGGCGCTGGCCAAAGAACTCGGCTTAGATGAGCAGGCGGTGGTCAAGACAGATGTCACCCAGCGCGATCATGTTGAAGCGTTGGTTGAGCGTGCCATCCAGCTGCATGGCCGTATAGATGTCATGCTTAACAATGCCGGTGTGATGCCGCATTCGCCTTTAGAGCGCCTGAAGGTCGAAGAGTGGGATCAAATGATCGACGTCAATATCAAGGGTGTGCTGTATGGCATCGCGGCAGCAATGCCGCATATGACCGCCCAAAAGAGTGGGCAGATCATCAACGTTTCATCGGTCGCTGGCCATAAGGTTGGCCCTGGCAGTGCTGTTTACGCGGCCACTAAGCATGCCGTTCGTGTCATCTCCGAAGGACTGCGCCAAGAGGTCAAACCTTACAATATCCGTTCGACGATTATCTCGCCTGGCGCTGTCGATACAGAACTACCGAATAGTATCTCGGAAAATGACGTGTCCGAGGCGATCCATGATTTCTATGAACAGTATGCGATACCCGCCGACTCGTTCGCACGCTCAGTGGAATTCGCCATGAGCCAGCCCGAGGACGTGGATATTAACGAGATTCTGTTCCGGCCGACCAGCCAAGTGCTATAAACAAGATAGGAAATGCTATGACCATACCCCTTCTTACCTTGAACAATGGTGTTGAGATGCCTGCCTTCGGACTGGGCGTTTATCGCTCTCGTCCTGAGGAAACCACTGGTGCGGTATTGTCTGCCTTTGAGGCGGGCTATCGCCATGTCGATACTGCCGCCGCTTACATGAATGAAGAGCAGGTGGGCGAAGCGTTCCGATCAAGCGGTCTCGCTCGCTTAGACGTGTTCATCGAGTCCAAACTCTGGCTTTCAGATTATACCTATGACGGCGCGATACACGGGTTCGAACGTTCGCTGCGCAAGCTGGGCATGGAGTACATCGATCTCTATCTGCTACACCAGCCAGCCCCGACTGAATTCGAACGCACTTTGGGGGCATGGAAGGCGCTCTGTGAGATTGTGAAAAGTGGCCGTGCTCGTGCAGTTGGCGTGTCGAACTTCAACGAAGAAGAGCTTAAGCGCATCATTGATGAGACCGGCGTGGTTCCTGCGGTAAACCAAGTGGAGCTGCATCCGTTTTTTACTCAGAAGAAGCTGAGTCAATTTCATCAGGAGCAGGGCATTCTGACTCAGGCGTGGTCGCCCATTGGCGGCGTTAATCGTTACTTCACTGAAGACCCTAAGCCGGAAGACGACCCGCTGACGCATCCCACAATCATACGGATTGCAGAAGGGCATGGTAAGTCATCGGCGCAGGTGATACTGCGCTGGCATATCGAACTGGGTCATTCAGTGATCCCTAAGTCGGTTCACACTGAACGGATAAGGGAGAATTTCGATATCTTTGATTTTTCGCTTTCCTCCGAAGAGGTCGCTTTGATCGACGCACTTAATACTGGGCGCCGTGGCGGGCCAGACCCCAAATCGCTCAGTACTCAAACGGTAAAATTTTCTATACCGGAGTGATGCCGTCGTTTAGATAGAAGAGAAGAACCGAGCTTTGCTCGGTTCTTCCTGCTATTGCAGCTTTCATCGCAGGATGGGAAATCTATGGTAATACCATGTCAGCCTTATTCATACAGGAGGTTCAACGCTGTGAACATAGTAAAAGAACGTTATTTTTTTACGCTAGCGAACGATCGTTTTATTTTATGCCAAGTTAAAATTGCGAATTTATGCCAAGTTATTTGAGAATCAGGCTGTAAGCCTCTGTTTTCTCGTTGCGCTTATGCCAAGTTTTGTTGAGAACGACATTTCTGATATCCTGTCCACTTTAGCTTGTATTCCCCCCCCCCCTCAACCTGTAGTACCCTCAGATCTACTGAAAAATTACCTCGCGAAGTATTGTCACTGGTTTTGAATCAGCTCCTTAGAGACATTGCGCGCCCACGAAATGTCGCTCAGTTTTAGATCATTATCTGGACTGATCTTTTCTGCTGAGTTAATAGTTGTGATGTCATGAAAATTACGGATGACCTCTGTTAACAAAACTGCATTTTTTATATTTCTCATTAAATAATATGTGTTAACCGGAGTTTTCCTTAGCTTTTATCTTAATTTATAATTGGTTGATCTAGTAAAATAGAATGAGAAAATATTCCTAGTATTGTTAGATTAAAAGTTATGGCTATATAAATAACTTGTTTATATACTCTCTCTTCGAGATCGCTACTCTTTGGTTGCCTTTGTTTTGGGTGAAAAAAGCGTATTGTTGTTGACAGGGGGATTACCAAGATCTGATTTTTATATGGTAATAATTGTGACTTAACCATGTGAGCCTTGACACCATGACTATAATATTACGATTTTTTGACATTCTATTTGCTGCCACGGGCCTACTCATTGGTCTGCCATTATTGCTTATATTAGCCTTAATCGGTTACTGGGACACGGGGTCTCCTCTATTTTTGCAAAAGCGTGTGGGATACCGTGGCCAGCCGTTTGTATTGATTAAATTTCGTACTATGAAGCCTGATACCGCTTGGGTTGCTTCGCATCTTGCGGATTCTTCTTCAATTACCAAATTCGGTCATTTCTTACGGCGTACCAAATTGGATGAGTTACCGCAGCTATGGAATGTATTGAAAGGGGATATGAGCCTTGTGGGGCCTCGTCCTTGCTTATATACGCAAGATGAGTTGATCAAAGAGCGTACTGAGCGTGGTGTATACAATGCTCGCCCAGGAATTACCGGGCTGGCGCAACTTAACGATATTGATATGTCTACGCCTCAATTACTGGCAGAAACGGATCAAAAAATGTTGGCGACAATGGCGATACTGACGTATTTTCGCTACCTGTTCCTCACTGTGATGGGTAGAGGAAGCGGAGACCGGGTGAGACAATAAAGCATGCGCACTCCTGTGGCCTACAAGGTAAATACTGCATGCAGGCTTTAGCAATCACCGTGTTACCGCTATTGGCCCCCTTGGGCTATTGGCTAGGATTGGCGATCACTATTATATGGTCGTTTCTTGCTAGGCATGAGCGACAAAGGCGTAGCTTTTTTAGAAAACCAATGGGGCGTGGTGATGGCCTTCTTTTGGCGTTGCTACTAGGAGTCGGTATTGTCGAAGTAGTGGCTGGCGCTTGGCATTCTAGCTTGGAGCGGGCCTTGCCATTAGCTGGTGCAGCTTGGCTCGCGGCATTGGCGTTTATGTTAGTGCGCGCCGTTCCACCACGTCCTTCAGCATGGTGGGTGGGTTTAGCGCTAAGTGGATTGGGTGCAGGGGGTTGGGCGGCGTGGCAAAAATGGATAGTCGGTTTAACCCGTGCTACAGGCCACCCACCGTTACATTCAATCTTTTTCGGCAATCTTGCGCTATTGATGGCGCTGTTATGTTTGGCCGGATTGGGGTGGGCCTGGCAACAGCGATCAACACGTTTTTTTTGGGTAGCGCTTTTGCTGAGCGGCGCAATGGGGGGCGGACTAGCCTCGGCTCTTTCTGGCACCCGGGGCGGGTGGTTGGCACTGCCGCTAGTGATATGGGTATTTTATTACGGTTATGCGCGTCGCTGGCGAGCGCTGTGGCGATGGTTGGCACTGACTGCTGCAATAGCTGTGATGATAGGGGTGTATACGACGCCCCATAGCGGCGTAGAAAAAAGGGTGGATAAGGCGGTGGCCGAGGTGCATCGCTACATGGAAGGCGCTGACTATGGCTCCGTAGGGGCTCGCTTGGAAATGTATCGCGGCGCATTCTGGCTGATTTATGAACGTCCCCTCGTGGGCTACGGGCATCAGGGCTATCTACCCGCCATGCAAAGACTAGAGACTCAAGGCGTGCTAAGCCCCGAGTTAGGCAATTACTGGCATGCGCATAACGACCTTCTGGATGCCTGGGTACGAAAAGGGCTGCCAGGTCTTGTTATAGTAGTGAGCCTCTATCTCATTCCCCTGTGGCTTTTTTTCCCAGGTTTACGCGCTGAAAGCGCCACTCAGCGCTCCTATGCCGTGGCTGGTATATTGCTGCCAATCACTTTTATGGGCTTTGGCTTAAGCTATTCTTTTTTTGCTTATCCAGCAGGGGTAGCGGTGTATGCTAGCTGGCTGATTTTCCTTTGGGTTCTCGTTTCCGAGCAAGTTCTGCAAGATGGTTGCCATGTATACACTAATGAAAAGCCTGACGGCGATATTGCTGATGCCAATGTCTCTGATGGCCCTCATTTTTACTATCGGATGGTTGATTCGTAAGCTTGGGTGGTACCGCCTGGGTCACAGCATAATGACGTTAGCAATGCTCTTGCTATTGCTGGCGGACTGGGCACCAGTGGCAGATAATTTGCTAGGGCCGTTGGAGTCTCAATATGTCGCTTGGGAGAAATGGCCTGAAGAGCAGAACATCGAAGCAGTGGTAGTCCTCGGGGGTGGTTGGCAGCCGGATCGCCCTTGGTCGATAACCGGCAGGCTCAGCGAAAGTTCGGGTTTGCGTCTGATGGAAGGCCTGCGGCTATGGCATGAGCGTCCAGACTTGCTACTGGTAGTGTCAGGGGGAGGGCAAGATCCAAAAATGACCATGGCTCATGGTTACGCCGAAGCTGCCGAAGCATTGGGGGTTCCGCCAGAGAGTATCGTGACGCTGGTGTCGCCCAACGATACTGCTGAAGAGGCCAAGTCAGTTCGGGCGCTGCTCGGTGAAGGTGCGCAAGTATTGATTGTGACATCAGCGTCGCATATGCCGCGCGCTATGCGTCATTTCGAGGCGGCAGGCCTAGCTCCAGTTGCTGCACCTACCCATTATTTGGCCGATCGAACGGAGGGCTTAGCGCTAGCTTATTGGCTGCCCTCTGCCCGTGAGCTACGCAAGACCGAGAGGGCAATCTACGAAACACTCGGGTTGCTTGCCATTCGGTGGGAGCATTGAAGATGTCATATTTGAAAACGTTTACCTCTGCTCACCCAGGAGATAAGTAAGACATGTTCGAGCGTATTTTAGTGGTGTGTACAGGTAATATTTGTCGTAGTCCCGTCGCTGAAGCATTTCTTAAACAGCGGCTACCCGAGCGTCATATCAGTTCTGCAGGCTTGGGCGCCTTGGAAGGTGAACCTGTATCTGCTTTTGCACGTCAATTAGCCGAGGCTGATGGCTTGGATGTGGCCAATCACCAGGCACGTCAATTAACCGTGACAATGATACAGGAAGCCGATCTCATCCTAGTGATGTCTGAGGGCCAGCGCCGTGCTGTAGGACAACACGTACCCCAAGCCTTAGGTAAGACGTTATTACTAGGTCGTTGGCTAGACAGTGGCAAAGGGCGCAATATTCCCGATCCTTACCGAAAATCCAGAGAAGTTTTCGAACATATCCATATGTTGCTCAAGGACGCTGCCCTTACGTGGGCTGAGAGACTCTAGACGTTTCGCCATCGCTTCTTTTCCCTTTTTTACTGCTTGATCTGTAAGCGATATGGCTGATGTGCCTGCCAGTATTAGATCCAATTTTTGTTTTTAAAATTTTTAGCTTACTAGCTTTCAGTAATGATTTTTTCATACTGTTTTTTGCTATTTTTTTAATTGCATCTTTCGTGTTTTTAAGATGCTGATCCTTGTATTTGTGATAGGGTTTTTTCATTGTTTTTCTCATCAGTTTTGAAGGTTGAAATTAATAATTTCTCAATGTTGTTGTTAATATTGCAAATGCATACCACGTCTAAGATATTGTGTGGCGGTGATTGAAAAAAGTACTAGTAAAATTATTGAAAATGCCTGGTGTAAATGTCAATAAAGTAGTGAATTGAGATGTCTGTCTATAGATGGTGAGGGTAAATAAATTCAATAGAAACAAATGCTTGTGTTTTTTTATTGTGGTTTTAATGTTTTTTTTCTGAAGATATCATTGACCTATCATTTAATTGAAACGATTTTGTCATTCGATGAAGTTACCGTTCCACTATAAGTCGTAACTAAGCGACTTTGTTCATTGCAGAAACTATCGGAAAGTCTGTTTAACCCCCCTGGAATGATGCTCCATGTTAAGTAGATGCGTGACGTACCCAAAGTATGTCTTCGTATTTAGGGCCATCACCGCTGGGTTCTACAAGAAAGGCGAATCTACCTAACCATCCATTAATTTGGCGGCCAAGCCTGATAAAAAAGGAGGGATAGACAATGAATTACAAATCCTATGGTGATTTAAGTGAGGACATCGCTGCGTCCTTGTTCAAAGTTCACGGGAAGGATTACGACCTGGTGGTGGGTATTCCCCGTAGCGGCATAATCCCCGCCAACATGGTTGCGTTGGGGTTGCATATCGATATGATGGGGCTCCCAGACTTTATTGCCAACCAACCGCTGAAAACTCGCTTGCGTAGAAAGGAAGAAAAGTCGCCGAGGGCAGCGTGGGACGCGAAAAAAGTTCTTCTCGTCGATGATAGCGTCATTACAGGTAAGACTGTGCAGGAAGCACGGAGCGCCATCCCTGAAAATTGTCCTTGTATAATAGATACCTTGGCGATCTATGCTGATCCCGACGGTAAGCAACATGTTGATTTTCATTTTTACACGCTAGAATCGCCTTGTGCTTTCCAGTGGAACCTTTTCACTCCTGCCATACTTTCCCAGTCATGTGTCGATATCGATGGTGTACTGTGTGTCGATCCTACCGACCTTCAGAACGATGATGGAGAGCAGTACATTGGGTTTTTGAATAACGCGGAGCTTCTTTTCCTACCTGCTGGCCGAATCGGCTGCTTGGTAACCAACCGTCTTGAGAAGTACCGTAGCCAGACAGAGCAGTGGCTGAAGCAACAGGGAATTGACTATGAGCGCTTGGTCATGCTGGATCTGCCTTCGAAAGAGGAGCGCCAACGCCAGGGGATTCACTCTACGCACAAGGGCCTGTTCTATAAGAGCTCGGATTACACTTTCTTCATTGAGAGTGCTACCAGGCAGGCTGCAAGTATTGCAAAAATATCGGGAAAAGCCGTTTATTGCTGTGAAGATAATAGAGTCTATACAGCGTCTGATGAAGCCTCCGCCAAAAAGGGATCGCATAGCTATACGACACGCCTTCTCAGCGCCAGCAAAAGAAAGATTTTATCTGGCCTTCCAAGCCCCCTCAAGACGGCGCTGAGGGAGCGGTGGAAAACCAAAAAGGCGTGAGCTGATTCAAAGACCAAGTTATGGCCGCCCCTCCAAGGGTGGCCTTTTTTCTATGTGGCCACTGTCAATAAGAAATCCCTCAATTAAGGCAATATTACAATTGTTTTGTAGTTGTAAATTGAGATCTCTTATTTTGTAACTTTTTACAACCTATTGATTTTAAATATAAATTATTTATTATCATTAAATAATTAATGCTAGTTAATACTGCTAGGCATGATCTCCTCTCCTCTCAAACATAACGCCAAACCTCATTTCTAAACGCCTAAATAGCGTTAGCTATCTCATCCTCAGCAATGAAGTAAATCAAAGTATCTATTTTGTTTTTTTATGTAACCTTATATTTGTCTGCCGTAATGGCATTCATGTCTTATGGCGGCTCGAAGGTTCACCGCCAAGACGAGTTTCCAAATAGGCTCTGGGAAATGCCATTTAAAATCCTCGGGCGGTAGCGTGGTAAGACACAAAGCAAAGGGAACAAAAAAATGACTAATTTCAAAGAAATAGAAGGTGTAGAAACCAGAAAAAGTCCAGTGCGGTGGGTTCGCTATCTGTCGCTCATCATGCTTCTGGGGATATTGAGTGGCTGCGCCATGGCCCCTGGCGGACATATTGACGAAAGCGAGCTTGACCAATCGCTGGATGGCCGAGTGGACGTACAGCCCATTACGCCAGAGTTTGTAGATAGGTTGTATGTTCCCCAAGAACCTACCACGCAAGCCACGTCTCAAGCATTGAATCAAGAAGTGCAAGATTACGAATATCGGGTAGGGCCTGGGGACATTTTAAGCGTGATCGTCTATGACCATCCAGAATTAACTATTCCGGCCGGCGCCGAGCGCTCCGCTGCGGAAACTGGGAACCGGATACGGCCTAATGGCACGATGTTCTATCCCTACGTAGGGCGCGTGAGAGTCGAGGGCATGACGCTTGACGAGGTGCGCGAGTTAATCGCAGGACGATTGTCCACGGTCATCAATGAGCCGCAGGTAGAGGTAGGCATTGCGGCGTTTAACTCCCAAAAAGTTTATATCAGTGGGGCAGTGGAAAACCCCGGCACTCTGCCTCTGAGTATTGTGCCGATGACGGTACTTGATGCCATTAGTGAAGTAGGTGGGGCACGTGATAACGCGGATTGGCGTAACGTCAAACTAAGCCGCAATGGTGGTGAAGAGGTGATATCGCTATATGCAATGATGCGTCAAGGGGATATGACACAGAACCGGTTACTGCGTGATGGCGATCTACTTCACGTACCCACTATGGAAAATCAAAACGTTGTTGTTCTGGGGCAAGTTAGCCGGCCCGGTGCTATTGCCCTTGGTAATGAACGCCTCACGTTGACAGATGCATTGGGCAGAGCAGGTGGGGTGAATGAAAATCGTGCTGAGCCGTCGGGCATTTTCGTAGTGCGAGGCAACCCGCCTGGTAGCGAGAAAATGGCCACCGTCTATCAGTTGGATATTCAGGATGCCACTCGCTTATTGCTAGGGACACGGTTCCCGCTTGAGCCGCAGGATGTGGTGTACGTGACGTCAGCGCCGCTGGCTCGCTGGAACTCTGTGATCTCCCTGCTGCTGCCATCAGTTAGTTTGCCAGGCGATTTTGCAACGTCTGCTATTGATGCCGGTGAGCTTTAAACATCGATTTTGCACTATATTTTTGAGTGATGAGGCATCTCCATGACTAATTTCCCTTCACCACCGCCCTCGTCAGCACCTCGAGAGAGCGATGACCTTAATCTGCGTAAGTTGGTAGATACGCTTTCCGATCATCGCTGGTTTATCGTGTCGGTGACGGGATTTTTTCTGCTGGCGGGCTACTTTAATGCCAGCTCTCAGCCGAGAATTTATCAGGCCGATGCCTTAGTCCAGATAGAGACCAGAGGATCGAACTTGGCGTTTATGGAGTCATTGGGGGAGCCGCAACAAGGCAACCCTACCTCTGCTGAGCTCGAAATCCTGCAGTCACGCATGGTGTTGGGTGAAACCACTGATCGACTTGATCTTGCTATTCAGGTTGAGCCGCGCAGGTTACCGGTGGTAGGGGACTTTCTGGTTCATCATGGGGTTAATCAGCAATGGTTCGAGAGCCTCACGCCTGAATTCATTCGCCAGTGGTTAGCAGATTCAGAGGGTGATGATTGGAATACACCCTATGTATGGGCTGGGGAATCACTCCGAGTCGCTCGTTTTGATGTTCCTGAGGAGAACGTGGGTAGTGAGCATGTGCTGCGGCTTCTGGACGGCGGTGAATTCGAGCTGCTACTGGAAGAAGAAACGCTGCTTACTGGTAGCGTTGGAGAAACGGTTCAGAATGATGAAATGGGGTATCGTCTTTTTGTCAGCCAGGCAGAGGCGCATCCCGGTGCAGAATTCACGCTGGTAAGAACGTCGGCTCTTAGTGCGATAGGTGAGCTGAAGAAACGCTTTGAAATCATACCGCGTGGGTTAGAGTCGGGCGTCTATGAACTGACGTTGAACGGGGCGGATCAAAACCAGATTCAGCCAACCCTCGATACGCTGACCAGCGTCTTTTTGACTCAAAATGTGCAGCGTCATTCAGAAGAAGCAGAAAATCAGATTGCCTTTCTCAACGAACAAATCCCTCAGGTTAGCAACCAATTGTCAGATGCCGAAGGCATGCTCAACGATTACCGAGCTCAGCGCGACTCTGTCGACCTGACTTTCGAGACACAGAACCTGCTTACTCGTGTAGTCGATGTGGAAAACCAGCTTGGTGAGCTGGCTATGCGGGAAGCGGATTTGGCTGAGAGGTACCGTCCTTCACACCCTAACTACCAAACGTTACTGAGACAACGTGGCCAGCTAGAAGCCGAGCGTGACCGACTTAATGCTCTGGTCAGTGAATTACCCGAAACCCAACAGGAAGTGCTGCGTCTTACTCGGGATACTCAGGTCAATCAGCAAGTGTATGTTCAGCTACTCAACCAGCTTCAAGAGATGCGTTTGGTGAAGGCTGGCACAGTAGGTAACGTGCGTATCTTGGATGCGGCCATGCTGTCCCCCGGTACCATCGCTCCACGTATCCCTCTAATAACCGCTGTTAGCGGCCTGTTTGGCGCCTTGTTGGCAATATTATTAGTGATCGTTCGTATGTTGCTCAGCCGGTCTATCAAAACCCCCGAGCAGCTTGAAGAATTGGGTCTGCCTGTCTATGCCACCTTACCGAATTCCGGTGAACAGGCAGGGCTTACCGAGCGTATCCGTCCGCGTCGTTCCAAGAAATCCCAAGAAGTTTTTCGTGGCTTGCTGGCCGTCAAGAAACCCGCTGAAATTGCCGTTGAGGCATTGCGTGGACTTCGTACCAGCCTCTATTTCGCCATGCTCGAATCCGATAACAATCGGTTGATGATTACTGGTGCTAGTCCGGGGGTAGGTAAGAGCTTCATAGCTGCTAACTTAGCAGCGGTATGTGCCCAGGCTGGCCAAAAAGTGTTGCTCATCGATGCTGATATGCGCCGCGGCCATTTGCACCATGCCTTTCACGGTAAGGGGATAAAGGGACTTTCAGAGTTATTGGCACGGCGTATCAGTATGGAGGAGGCCATTCGCCATAGTGACCTTGATGGGCTTGATTATGTGGCAAGGGGAAGTGTACCGCCTAATCCATCAGAGCTTTTAATGCAGCAGAGTTTTCACGACTTTCTAGACACGATAAGCCAGCACTATGACCTGGTAATCGTGGATACACCACCGATTCTGGCGGTAACCGATGCCTCGGTAGTCGGCAAGTTGGTTGGTACCAGTCTAATGGTGGTGCGGTTCGACACGAATCCTCCTGGCGAGATTAAAGCCGCTAAGCGTCGTCTTGAGAGTGCTGGTGTGAGGCTCAAAGGTGGAATTCTGAATGGTGTTAAGAAGCCGACCAGCAGCCGCCACGGATACTATGGCAGCTACCTCTATGCTTACCGGTGAGCCAATATGCTTAATCAATTGCGCGAATTTTATTCTTTACTAACGCAACAACAGCGGCGCCGATTGTTAGGGCTTCAGGCACTGATCATTGTTATGGCGCTAGCTCAAATTGCCAGTGTCATCGCCATTGGGCCTTTTATGGCGGTGGTCGGCGATATGAGCAAACTCCAGGGCAATGGTTGGTTAGCCTGGGCTTATACCTATAGCGGAATGCAAAGCCACAAGTCCTTCTTGAGTCTATTGGGCGGTACGGTACTTGGAGTGTTGTTAATGGCAGCTCTAATTTCCATGTATACCACTTGGCGTCTGTCGCTCTACAGTGAGCAAGTGGGAGCGGAGCTCTCTAGCCGCCTCTATCGTTATTATCTATACCAACCTTGGTTATTTCATTCGAGCCAAAATACCAGTGTCCTGATCAGTAAGGTCTCTGTTGAAGTCCAGCGCGTGACAACAAAAGTGATTAATCCAGCGATGGAGCTCAACGCCAAGGCGGTCATGGTGACCTTGATGAGCTTGGCTATCTTTATCTATAACCCTGCTGTAGCAATATCCGGCTTAGTGATATTCCTCGCCACTTACCTACTGCTTTATCAGACGGTGCGGCGCTTTCTTAGCATTAATGGAAGGCGTATATCTGAGGCTCAATCGAAACGCTTCAAGCTAATGACTGAAGGGTTTGGGGGCATCAAAGATCTTCTTTTATTGCATCGTCAGGCGAGTTTTACCACGCGGTTTGAAAAGGCCAGCAACCGCATAGCGCGAGGCCAAGGTGTAACACAAGGGCTGAGTGAGGCACCCCGTTATGCTATCGAGCTGGTGGCCTTCGGTTCGGTAATCCTGCTGGTTCTTTACCTGCTTAACCTCTACCAAGGCAATCTGGGCGCCATTTTGCCGGCACTTTCAATTTATGCCTTAGCCGGTTTCAAGATGCTGCCTGGCTTTCAGAAAATCTATACCTCCATTACTAAAATACGCGGCAACCTGGCGGCTTATGATGCGATCCGTGAAGATTTGATCGCCAGCAGTGAGGAAACCAAAAAATTGAAACCAGGCAGTGAATCTAAGCCTGCTGCTCAGTCAATGCCGTGGGTTCCTCAACGAGAAATCAAAATTCATGAGGTCACCTTCGACTACCCAGGAGCGCGAGCACGGGCGCTGAATGGCCTGACTCTGACAATTCCGGTCAACAAGATGGTCGGCTTAGTCGGTGCTTCCGGCAGTGGTAAAAGCACTGCTGTGGATCTATTGCTGGGTCTGATCGAGCCTCAGCAAGGGCAAATACTCATTGATAGTGTGGTTTTAACGCAGGAAAACTTGCGGAATTGGCATGCGAGTGTGGGGTTTGTGCCGCAACAGATATTTCTGTCCGATGCCACGATCCTCGAAAACGTCGCCTTTGCCATTGAACGCGAAAATATTGATGTTGAGAGAGTCAAAGAAGCCCTACACATGGCGCAACTCGATGAACTGATCAAGCGATTTCCTGAAGGGCTCGAAACTAGAATCGGGGAGCGCGGAGTGCAGATATCAGGGGGTCAACGTCAGCGTTTGGGTATCGCCCGAGCTCTTTATCAGCAAGCCAGTGTATTAGTTTTTGATGAAGCCACCAGCGCTCTGGATGGGATCACCGAACGTCGTGTGATGGAAGATATCCAGCGCTTCGCAGGCCAAATGACGGTGGTGCTTATTGCCCACCGCCTGGCCACGGTCAAAGAGTGCGACATCATTTATATGCTTGAGGACGGGCAAGTAAGTGATGCGGGGACTTATGATGACCTGGCCAGCCGCAATCATACCTTCCAGATGATGGCTAACCTCTAGCCACAGTAGAAAAAAGGTATCGCCATGAATCTGATCGGTGCGCTATTGCTGTTTGTGGGGCTTTCGTTAAGCAGCCTTTATTTGTTTCCCAGTGGTGGGCCACAGCTGACTGATTTTGTGCTGATCGGTTTTGCCGGCGTGATGCTTTTGATGTCATTAGGAGACAAACATCTGAAAGTTTCACCCTTTGCTATGTGTTGGGGATTAATGGTGTTGTGGGTAGTAATGGTATGTCTTAGCTGGACGCTAGTGATGGAAACCACAGAATTTTTTAAACCAGCCCAGTTTTTCCTATTCAATTTTTTAATCGGTATGGGGTTGCTGCGTTTCCTAAGCGTTTATGGTGAACGTGCCATAGGGCTTATTCGAAATAGCGTCTCTATTGCGCTATTGGTCGCCGGTGGCCATGTGTTAGTGCAATTAGCCTTGGGGATAAACCGCACCACTGGAAGCTTTAATAATCCCAATCAGCTGGCCTACTTTTCGCTATGTGGAGTAGTGTTGTTGTTAATGCTCGATGATTTTCACCCTAAAATGAGGCCCTTAGCATTGGCCGGGCTGGCTAGCGGCGTATTGGGGATCTTATCGGCGTCGTCGCTGGCTGCTATGGGGGGAGGGGCTATGGTGGGGGTCGGCTGGGCCATAGCAAATGCTAAGCAGGTGAAGTACTTTGCGCGCCTGTTGCTTCTGGTACCACTACTATTGGGAGGTGTTGTACTCGCCAATATTAGTACTGAGGGGCAGGTGTTGCGCAACCTGGAAGCGCGTATGGATCGAGCACCAAGTAAAATTGATAGTGTATATGAAGAACGCAAGTTTGACCGACTGACTAACTTTCCCGCCTACGCAATATTGGGGGCAGGAGAAGCCGAACGGCAGCGATTTGCTCCATATGATGGGGCCGAAATTCACTCTTCCTTTATTAACATGCTGTTTGCTTATGGCTTGCCAGGCCTTCTGCTTTTCCTATCGATAATAGCCACCGTATTACGCAGAGCCCCCCTTTACATATGGGCTGGAGTAGCAGGGCCATTGATCTATTCCACTACACATAACGGGCTGCGCGCGACTTTATTCTGGGTACTACTAGTGATCTGTTGGCACCTCTATCGAGAAGGCTCGATAGCGGCTTCTCGTCAAAATCTCGTTTTTGATCGCCCACTTCAATAATGCGGCTGCCAGCGCTGTAACTTGGCAACCCACTAGGACGGATAGAGATAACTATGGCTAGTTTAATAAAGTCGCTATCGATGACACCGCGTTCCATAAAGCGCCGGGTGCTTGTTGTATTTGATGGTTTGATTGTGGTGGGTAGTCTGCAACTTGCCACAATGATTCACCTGGAAAGTCTACAACCGTTAAGCAGCGCTTCCTTGTGGATGACCATCAGCCTGTTGGTTCCGATGAGCCTTTTGCTTTTCCACTGGTTAGGGCTTTATCGCGTTGTCATTCGCTACATGAGCCATGCCACTGTATCGACTGTCGCTGTTGTTGTGCTGGCCTCGACTTTGTTAGTAGCACCAGCCAGTTATATGGCTAACTCGCCCATTGGGCTATCTATTATCGTCATTTATGCACTGCTCTTATTGCTGGGTATCGGTAGCCTGCGTTTTCTATTGCGCGAGTTGTATCGCCACAGTCAGCTTCGTCAGCGTAAACCAGTGGTGATTTATGGCGCAGGGGCAGCGGGTTGTGAGCTGGTGGCCGCTCTGCGCAATGGGGAGGAATACCAACCGGTAGCCTTCGTTGATGACTGGCGGGGATTGGAAGGCGCCATGGTAGAAGGGCTACGGGTACATCAGCCGGTAGCTTTAGCGGCCCTGGTTCAAGAACACCGCGCCACAATGGTCTTGCTGGCTATCCCCAGTGCCCCACGTTGGCGTCGCCGCGAAATACTGCACTGGCTTTCGGGCCTTTCGGTGCCTCTTAAGACAATTCCCGGTAGCGCCGATGTAATCGCCGGGAGAGCCAAAATCAGTGAACTTCGTGATGTGGCGCTGGAGGATTTATTGGGTAGGGAGTCTGTGCCGGCCTTCCCCGAATTGATGGAGGCCAATACCCGCGATAAATCGGTCATGGTGACGGGGGCGGGAGGCTCGATAGGCAGTGAGCTGTGTCGTCAGATTCTTGATCAGAATCCTGTCCGCCTGCTTTTGATCGATAACTGTGAATTTGCGCTATACGCCATTGAACAAGAGTTGAAACAATATATCGAAAGCACTGCGTCGCGGTGCGAGCTAAAACCATTGCTTATCTCAGTGCAGCATTCGGGCAGTCTTCAAGCAGTGTTCGAATGTTTTGAGGTACATACCGTCTACCACGCTGCTGCTTACAAGCACGTACCGATGGTGGAATTCAATCTCGTACAAGGGGTTAGTAATAACGTCTTAGGCACCTTGAATCTAGCCAAGGCGGCAATGTCGGCCAATGTGGAAACCTTTGTGGTGGTATCCACCGATAAAGCGGTTCGCCCTACCAATGCCATGGGGGCGTCGAAGCGTTTGACTGAGCTTATCTGTCAGGCCTTCGCCCATGCTCAGTCCAACACTCGATTCTGCATGGTGCGCTTTGGCAATGTTCTGGGTTCAAGTGGCTCCGTTGTCCCCGTGTTTCGTCAGCAGATTGAGCAGGGCGGCCCTGTTAAGGTAACGCACCCGGAAATCACCCGCTATTTCATGACAATTCCCGAAGCTGCGCAGCTGGTTATCCAGGCCGGCGCCATGGGGGAAGGTGGGGAGGTTTTCGTGCTCGACATGGGCGAGCCGGTACGCATTCATGATCTGGCCATGAATATGATCCGCCTTTCGGGACTGGAGGTAAGAGACGCTGCGCATCCTGAAGGGGATATAGAAATCATCTATTCCGGCTTGCGGCCTGGTGAAAAGCTTTACGAGGAATTGTTGATAGGTAATGACGTAAGCAAAACGCGCCATGATCGCATCATGACTTCAAAAGAGCGATTCTGGGAATGGCCGAGGCTCGAAGCCTTTTTAAAGCAGCTGGAGCAGGCCTTTATCGCTACTGATCACCTGCGTATCCGCCAGTTGTTGCAGTCGGCTCCGCTGGACTACAACCCATTGGACGAAATAGCGGACCTAGTTTGGAAAGCGCGTCAGACCAGGCCCTCAGATACGCAACGCCAACATATTGATGCAACTAACACGGCCTTAAGGGCGGTTGCCAGAATAGGCCCAGTATTACGCTCCGTACCCAAAGAAGGTTGATCATTTTATTGAATTGCTGGCGATCACAAGACGACTGAATCTTACCAACCTTTTCAGTCTATGAATGTATATCTATTGGTGAATACTCAGCATATAGGTAAACCTACTGAAGCTGATGTACCGCTATCTTGCCGCACCATGTTTACTTCCGTCACCTAAGCCACAGAGGCTGGGCCGTTTAATCCTCGCTCTGATTACCATCTTTTCATGCTTGAGTGATGCGAAAAGCATTATTGAGCATGTCATCAATGCTTATTTAAAAATAAGTGCTCTCTTTAGCATAAGGAGGCAAGTCATGACGGACAAAAAATCTAATGACGAGCAACAAGAGTGGCTATCCGGGATCACTATTTTTCTGATTAGAGAGTGTGAGTTGGCATATCTGGATATCCTTCTTAAGTTGCTTGATCACTATGGATTTAATGTGTTGTGTAGCGTGCCAATCGAAGGCGGGCAGCAACAGGCGCTTGCTCAGTGGGTTCTTGATGATGGACCAGAGCAAGGAAATTTTACTAGCAGTGGGTCGCCGCCAGTTTTTCTGCTTGTGGTACAGGATGTCCACCCAGTACCGGCAAAGCGGATGTCGAGTGACTCTTCCGGGCAGGTTAAGAATCTAAGATTACCTACTATCAAGGCAGCTTTCAGTGCCACGATCTCTCCAAAAGAGAACAAAGAAGAGCATCCGAGTCCGATACATTGCTCCCACGATGCGGATCAGGCGCTTAAGTATCTCAAAGCCTTAATGCCTGAGCAGGTCAGTAAGATACGTGAAGCAGCCCTAAGTAACGATGCAGCATTTCGCACACCTTACCCAGTACTAGCTGACCTAAGTAAAGAGGTTTGTCGAGCCAAAGTAGAACTGGTGGATTTTCATGGCACTGAGGCGATTTGCAAGACATTCCGGCCTGGGCGTGAGCGCTACTTAGAGCGTGAAGTAAAAGCTCGTGAACTTGGCGCATCTCTGCCAGAAGTTTCCCGGCTGCTAGAAGTCGGTACTCATTATCTAGTGTTTGAGCGCTATGCCAATTGTATGGAGCGTATTTTATCGCCTCGTGCGCCTTTTTCTCATCACGGTTTACTGCCTATCTGGGCCATAGAGCGCGTGAGAGCCGTTATTTTGCACTATCGCCGTCTTGGCTATGAATGCATCGATCTTAATCCGCATGACCTTATCTATGACCCTTGCCAGGGACTAAAGATAATCGATTTCGAGTTTCTACAGCCTGGTTCTGACGAAATAAAGACGCTGAAAGGCAACTATGTCTGGTACGCCGTACCTCCGCTTTTTACTGGCGACTTACCTCCTTCAGCTCAAAGCTCCTATCGGCAATGTTGGTTTCCCTATACCGGGCTGCCACGAACCTTATGTCTGAGTGAACTTCCGCGTCCGTTACTTGCCATGGTGCGTTCAGTGGCCCTTGTGCCCTTGACGTTGGATGGCTTGAGGCGAGTGAGCTGGCGTCATATACAGCGCTTAGTACGCAACTGAGATTCGCGCTGTTATTTGCTCCACTCCCGCCAATGCCCTCTATTCCACGTCTTGGAGTTATTAAATGAAGATTCTTGTTACCGGCCATGCCGGATTTATCGGCTTTCATACTGCCAAGCGGCTGCTGGAACGCGGCGATAGTGTCGTCGGTTTTGATAGCGTCAATGACTATTATGACCCTGCCATTAAGGAGGCGCGCCTGAAAATTCTTGAGCAGACGGCGAAAGAAACAAGAAGCGACTATATCTCTATTCGCGCTAATCTAGCTGATCAAAAGGCGGTGGTAGAGTGTTTTAATGAACACCACTTTGACCGAGTTATTCATCTCGCTGCCCAAGCGGGAGTTCGTTATTCGCTGGAAAACCCACTCAGTTATGTGGAAAGTAACTTGATTGGGTTTACTAATGTTTTGGAGGCGTGTCGTTACTCCAGCATTGCGCACCTGACGTACGCCAGTACCAGTAGTGTTTATGGAGCTAATACTTTAATGCCATTTTCCGAGCATGAGGGAGCCAACCACCCGCTGCAATTTTATGCAGCCACCAAAAAAGCCAATGAAATGATGGCCCACAGTTATAGTCATTTGTTTGGATTGCCGACCACCGGGCTAAGGTTTTTCACAGTCTATGGTCCCTGGGGGCGTCCAGACATGGCACTTTTTAAATTCACCAAAAATATATTGGCTAATGAGCCCATTCAGGTTTTCAATTATGGCTGCCATACCCGCGACTTCACCTATGTGGATGATATTGTTGAGGGTATTATTCGAGCCAGTGATGATATAGCCACTCCTGCTTTTGAGTGGAATAGCGATAACCCTGACCCTGCTACCAGCAATGCGCCATTTCGTATCTTTAACATTGGCAATAATGATCCTGTGACGGTCAATGTCTATATCGAAGCCATTGAAAAAGCATTAGGTAGAAAGGCCATCAAGGATCTACTGCCATTGCAGCCTGGCGATGTTCCAGACACTTATGCGGATTCATATGAATTAGAAAAAAAGGTCGGTTATAGGCCCACCACATCAGTTTTTCATGGCGTTGGCAAGTTTGTTGAATGGTATAGAAATTACTATTCATCAAATAAGGCGAGTAGCACCTTAAGTGAAGTGCATAGCTCACCTAAATAAAAATTATTTCTAATATTTCTCACCACTCTACTCTCCAGTTAGGAAATCCAATGAACGTTACAGTTTTCGGAACGGGTTACGTAGGCCTGGTTCAAGGCACAATTCTGGCTGAAGTTGGCCATCATGTTGTTTGCATCGATCTAGATGATCATAAGGTCGAACAACTTCGGCAGGGTAACATCCCTATTTATGAACCTGGTCTAGAATCTTTAGTAAAAGAGAACTACGCCGCTGGGCGACTTGAGTTTTCAACCGATGCGGCAGCGGGCGTCCAACATGGACAAGTGCAGTTTATTGCTGTGGGAACTCCGCCGGACGAAGACGGTAGTGCTGATCTCAAGTACGTTCTCACTGTGGCTGCCACCATTGCTGAACATATGGAGCAGAACCAAATTATCATCAACAAATCCACCGTGCCTGTAGGTAGTGCTGACAAAGTGCGAGACGAGGTGGAAAAAGTGCTGGAAAGGCGCGGTCGCCTTGATATCGCGTTTGACGTGGTGTCTAACCCTGAGTTTTTAAAAGAGGGTAGTGCGGTCGCAGACTGTCAAAAACCTGATCGTATTATTATCGGCACAGAGTGCGATGCTACAATCGAAGTCATGCGAGAGTTATACGCCCCCTTCAATCGCAATCACGACAAGATCATCGTGATGGATGTTAAAAGTGCCGAACTGACCAAGTATGCAGCTAACTGCATGTTAGCTACCAAAATTAGTTTTATGAACGAGATGGCAAACCTTGCTGAGCGCCTTGGTGCCGATATTGAAGCAGTACGTAAAGGCATAGGCTCAGACCCACGCATTGGTTACGACTTCATTTATCCTGGTGTGGGCTATGGGGGCTCGTGCTTTCCCAAAGACCTGCAGGCTCTTATTCATGTCTCGAATAGCATTGATTTTGATGCCAAATTACTCAAGGCAGTAGAATCACGTAATAAAGAGCAAAAAACAACACTATTCAATAAGATAAGTCAGCACTTCAATGCCGATTTAAAGGGAAAGATCTTCGCTATATGGGGGCTTTCATTCAAGCCCAATACTGATGACATGCGTGATGCACCCAGCAAGGTTCTAATGGAAGCGCTTTGGGCAGCGGGTGCCAAGGTACAGGCTTATGATCCGGAAGCTATGGAAGAAGCTCAACGTCTTTATGGAAGTCATGATGACTTAATCCTTTGTGGGACCAAAGAAGCAGCTTTAAAGAATGCCGACGCCTTGATTGTCGTTACGGAGTGGCAGAACTTTCGTGCACCTGATTTTAACCTTATTAAAGCACAATTAACTGAACCCACTATCTTTGATGGGCGTAATATTTATGAGCCGAGTCGAATGAAAACGAAAGGATTTACTTATTATTCAGTAGGTAGGCCTAGCCCAATGGACTCCTCTTTCTTATCTATTTGTTGAATTTTTTATAGGTAAGGTGATTGTTTTTTTTAATGAGTATTTTAATTTATATTGAAAACGCTAAGATTATTTATGTTCCCATTAAATATGGGCAATTATACCTTTTCTGTATATGTTTTCGGTAGTACCTGCTTTTAATATCTGATATTAGTTGAGGAGGCATCATGAATTCTAAGTTTAATAAACAAAAAAGCCGCTTTTTGTTGGTATCGGGCTCAAGCTACTCCTTAGTCAATTTTAGAGGGCCGCTCGTACAAAGCCTGATTAGCGCAGGATTGGAAGTACATGTGGCATCACCAGGGCTACATGATGATCCAAGGACATGCCGTCAGTTAGAGGCTTGGGGGGTATTTGTTCACGATATCCCCATGCAGAGAACCGGCCTTAATCCATGGCATGATTTTCTGACGCTAAAATCACTATATCTGTTGATGCGTAATATTCGTCCCGATGTTGTTATGGGGTACACCATTAAGCCAGTGGTGTATGGGATGCTGGCGGCTTGGCTGGCGAAGGTTCCTCAACGTTATGCATTGATCACTGGGTTGGGATATGCCTTTGCTGGAGAGGCACGCGGAAAGCGTGCTCTGGTTTTCCAACTGGTGCGTAGACTTTATTCGGCAGCTTTAAATAAGGTGGATAAGGTTTTTTTCCAGAACCCAGATGATGAAACCTTATTTCGTCAATTGGGAATACTACGCGATCGCGTACCTTCCCAAGTACTCAATGGGTCAGGCGTCGATATGGCGCATTTTGCTGCAGCCCCTTTACCTGTTGGGCCGCCACGTTTTTTATTGGTTGCTCGCTTGTTGGCTGACAAAGGTATCCGCCAGTACGCTGAGGCAGCTAGGCAAATCAAGCAGCAGCACCCTGAGGTAGTATTTCAATTGGCTGGTGATATTGACAGTAACCCCGATACGATTTCGCAACAAGAGCTGGATACTTGGGTGGTAGAGGGATTACTTGAACACTTGGGTTGGCTGAATGATGTGCGCCCGGCACTTGCCGAGAGTAGCGTTTTTGTACTGCCTAGTTATTACCGAGAAGGCACACCGCGCTCAATTTTGGAAGCTATGTCTATGGGGCGAGCGGTCATAACCACCGATGCGCCTGGTTGTCGAGAAACCGTCACTAATGGTGATAACGGCTACTTGATACCTGTAAAAAATGTCGATGCGCTTGTAAAAGCCATGCAGAACTTTATTGACCGACCAGCTTTAGTTCAAACCATGGGGCAGCGCTCCCAAGAGATTGCTAAAGATAAATACGATGTGCATAAAGTGAATGCCGTTATGCTTGAAGCAATGGGTATAGGAAAACCAGAGCTTCGTAATCGGATGCAAAAGCCATTTGATACTATTACTGCTAAATAAAATTGTAGCGTGATGCTACTTATTATTTGCATTATATCCTCAAAATCATTAACAGTCTCAATGCTAATTGCCTGATTTTGTCTAATTTAAGCGCTGCTGTCCTCTGATGTAATAGGTATTACGATTGGTGGTCACCATGTATCTATCTGTATCAGCTAAATGGGTGGTAGATAGCTGTTGCTGAAAATATTGAGCGAGTTATAGGAGAAAACTTAATGCAGATTCAGTTCAAGTCATATGGTGATCTCGGCAGGGATATTACAAAGAATTTCGAAAAATTTTCTGGTGACTGGGACTTAGTCGTCGGGGTACCAAGGAGTGGTATGGTACCCGCCTATATGATTGCACTGGCACTCAATATCAATTGTACGGATATCTCATCCTGGGTTAACAATTATCCATTGAGAAAAGGACTTACGCGATGCGTAAGAAAAGATTTGAGCTCTCCCTGGGAAGCACAAAAAGTTCTTATTGTAGACGACAGTATAATGACCGGAGATTCAATAAGAAACGAAATTGACGCACTCCCTGATTGGCTAGCAGCACGTGCATCGACACTGGCTATTTACTCAGGAAAACCAATCAGAAGTGATATAGATATTATTCTTGAGTTTCTTCCTCATCCAAGAGCTTTCGAATGGAACATATTCCATCATAATATAATGAGTAGGTCTTGTATTTGTCTTGAGGGGATGATGATGTCAGAAAAAGAATTTGGTGATGATACAAGTACTACACGTTTTCGTTACCTCCCTTCAAGAGATATTGATACGATCGTCACGTCTCAGAATGAGTCAAGCCGACATGAGGTAGAAGCCTTACTGATGGCTAACGGGGTTTCGTATCACAATCTTATTATGGATAAAAAAAATAATAATGTTATGACTATGGATTCACTGGTTAAATTCAAGACTGAGACTTATGTTGCGTCAACGGCAGAGTTGTTTGTCGAGTTTAATTCTGATCAAGCAAAAATAATTTGTCGAGAAGCTGGAAAGCCTGTTTTCTGTTTTAGTGATAGCTGCATATATAATCCTGAAGATCAACTTGGGGCTCGTTTTGCCAAGAATAAAATAAAATTATTGATATGGAAAGTAGCCAATATGAAATTACGCTGGTAGAGAATAGATATAGATTACTTTCTTGCTAAATAAGTTGCTAGGCCTGCAGCCACCAATATGCGATTGATTTTGCATTGTCTGTGGATGCTAATTTTACTGATAGTAAACAGGTTCTCATCGTCAGCTTGTCTGATGCCATGGAGGTGGCCTAATGAATCAGATTGATATCTCTGTCATTATGACTGTGAAAAATGGATCCAAATACCTGGAATCGAGTCTTTCTTCCGTTTTTTCTCAGACCTATCTGCCTAAAGAAGTTGTTGTGGTCAACGACGGGTCAGACGATGATACCTGGGAAGTGCTCAAGAGGTTGCGTCACACGGCACCCATTCAGGTTCAGTTAGTGGATACGCAAGGTGTTGGGCGTTCGCGAGCGCTTAACCTTGCTGTTAACCATACTCGTTATCCATGGCTGGCCAATATCGATGCAGATGACCAATGGCTACCTGAGAAACTGGCGCAACAGGTCGCTACTCTAAATCTTTTTCCAGAGGTGGAACTTGTCGTAACAGCTAGCCAGATCGTTTATGGAGAAGGGGAGGGGCAGTCGGTTGTCAGTAGAGGATTCTCAGTCACACCAATGGGGTGCGACAGTTTTTATATTAACAATCCAATTAATCATAGCTCTATATTGTTCTCTCGACGATTTTTTGAAGAGGTTGGAGGATACGATGAAACATTATTTAGACAAGTTGATATTGACCTGTGGGTACGCGCATTGAGAAAAGGTTATATATTTTACCAAGTGGATTTACCGCTAACAATTAAACGACTTCATGAAGGACAGAGTTTTGAAGTCGGGAATCGATTAGGTTATACATTGAACTCATTGAAAATTAGTCTAAAAAAATTACAGCAGCTTAAAGCCCCTTTTTACTATTTTCCAATTGCTTTTGTTAAGTTTTTTTATAATAACATTCCAAGAAGCATCCGGCGCCGCTTGAAAAGAGTGGGTCTTTAAATATTATAATGCTTTATATCTTTGATATGCTTTAGGGTGTGCCCCTGGAATGGCGTAACGCAGTGATAGAGAATATGTATATTATTCTTTTTCTTTTGCGAATGCACGGAATTGCCGGCTTTCTCGTTATTGTAAGCAACAACGCTAATGATATTAAAGTGTCAACTAAGGTCAGGTGCTGCCATATTAAGCGCATGAATATGTTAGCTAATAATTAAACGCCACATTGAGTTTTCAAGGGCATGATTTTGCAGGGGACACTATGAGCAAGGTGATCGCGGTGATACTCACCTACAATCGGCAGGATTTGCTGCAGCTATGTTTAGCTTCGATTTATTCACAAACATGCATTTGTGACCAGGTGATTGTGGTCGATAATGCTAGCAATGATAATACACAAAAAATGCTAAGTGAAATGGACTATCCGAATCTAAAAGTGTATTTGCTGTCGAAGAATGTAGGTGCTGCAGGTGGGTTCAATGCTGGGTTTCGCCTCGCATATCAGGAAGGAGCTGATTATATCTGGATGATGGACGATGATGTCATTCCGGAACCGTATGCCTTGCAAAGATTGATTGAAGCAGATAGTACCCTGGATGAAAATGGTATTGACAGAGCCTACCTGATCTCTACTGCTTTTACAGAAAACGGTTACGTAACTAATTCACCTTCTATCAACAAAAAAATGAATCATATTGGATATAAAGATTGGCCAAAATTTGCTCAATATGGTGTTGTCTCCGTTGACCGAGCAACTTTTGTATCTATTCTTGTTCCTCGCGGTACCATTGACAGATATGGTTTGCCTATTTCCGATATGTTTATATGGGGCGAAGATACTGAATATACATTAAGGATAACGGAAGATGTTCCCGGATTTGTTGTGGGTGCCAGCAAAGTAATGCATTTACGGCAGGAGAAAGGGGTGCTAAATATTATTTCTGAACATAGTGAGGTGCGTCTTAAGTATTACAAATATTTAATAAGAAATAGAATATTTGTCACAAAAAAATATCGTCCAGCTCGTGTTGTGGTAAAAATTATGTGTTTAGATTTATATATGATATTAAAATTATTGCGAAGAAGGCAGTTAAAAAAAGCTTGTATTGTAACAACTGGTTTGGTTGAGGGATTTTTGTTTTCACCTGAAATTGAATACATTGATTCACCGGTTAAAAGTCAATGTCTTCCATTGAGAATTTATAAATGTGAAAGTTTATAGTTTGTCTAAAGTATGCTAATAGCTTAAATCGAGGTGAGTTTATGTATAAGTTTTCTGTTATAGTACCTGTTCATAACAAGGCTTCAACTTTGTTGGACTCCCTCTCGTGTCTTTATAATCAGACCTTTAAGAATTTTGAAATCATTGTCGTTGATGATGCCTCAACAGATGGCTCTCTCCAGATTTTATTGCAAGAGGAACGCAAGGGTAAGCTGCGGCTATTCCAGCGAGATAAGCCTGGCCCAGGTGGCTACGCAGCGCGCAATTATGGAGCACAGCAGGCAACATCTGATTGGTTGGTTTTTTTTGATGCAGACGACCTGCTTGTGTATGACCATCTTTCAAGATTTGCTAAAGCTATTTCCGAAAATCCATCTATTAATCTTTTTGTAAATGCTTTTCGGAAGATGGAAGGGAATATCGTTATTCCGAGAAGTGAACCTTTGAAAAATGGAGTGATGAGTCGACAGGAAGCTTTAGCAGCGTTCTCACGTTCTGATTTCATTCACATGAACGGCGCTTGCATACATAGAAATACATTCATGGCTCTTGGTGGTTTTCCTGTTGGTCGTTATCGACGTGCTGGGGATGTTTATTTTTGGTTAAAAGTGATATGCAGCCTTAAAATGCTTCACTACGATCCTACCGTTACGAGTATGTGGTTGCTTCATAATAGTGGCGTGGTAAGCGACAAAAATAATATGATTCAAATTCATCCTTGCTTGGATTTAAAGAGTGAATGCGAAATAGGCTTAACGTGGCTTGAAAAACATTATTTGAACGCCTCCATTAATCGTAAAATATTGTCATGGGCAGTCGAAAAAAAGATAGTTGGTAGGTCGGTTAAGAAAGATATATGCTCATTAATATTATTTAGTATTCGGCCCCGTCAGTGGATGACCTTGGCGACGTTGACAATACCCCAGCCATATTACTGTAAATTACGGGATCGTGTGCTAAGTGGTTAAAAAGCTATCTACTTTTATTCTAGAGACTTTTATAAACTAAAACGATAAAGTGAAATAGATTATCTAAATATTGATGCAATTCTCAGAGGATTCGCGGGCACTTATGGATCGCTATCACTAACTACCCTGACTGACGCCAGCATTTTTTAAAGAATAATAATAAATCTATGTAATATCTTCCTTATTAGGTGAGTAGCCATGACTCAATTATTAACATTCACTGCAAAAAAACTGGTTCGGTCGACTGCGCACTTTTGAGTATAGGACACATTTTTTTGTTAAAGGTGTCTTTGATTACCGGATAGATAGCGCGAATAAATCACTTTTCATAGAAGTTGTAGGGTGCCCTGGGGTGGGAAAGAGTACTCTGATAGATTATATGGAGGAAAAAAGATTAATTAAAGGTTTGTTTCGTGCAAAATTGTGGATTGCCAGACTACAATGTAATACGAGCATCGACAGTGCTTATAGAAGGATTCTAGACTACAAGTTAATAAGTTTGGATAATGAAAGATCCAGGTTTAAATATTTCCGATACGCCATTACTCCAAGAGCAATGGATAAATATGTAGAAAATAAAAAAAATCCCACTGTGTTGCTAATAGATGAAGGTCTTTTTCATCACTTCAAATATGAAATTAATGATAATTGGGAAAAGGATAATGCTTTATTTAGTAAGTTGATGGAAAAAAGAGTTATTGTGCATATAACCGCTCGGCCCGAAATTATAGCGGAGCGCATTCTTAAGCGCTATAGAGATACTGGTAATCTGTTGCCATATTATAAAAATAAACATGAAGGTGAAATTGCTGAATACTGTAGAAAAGCTCAAGAAAAAAGAAAGCAAGTGATCGGGGAGTTTAAAAAAAGAGGAGTGCCAGTGTTAACGGTTAATGCCGAAGACGGTGAGCGAGCGAATAAGAAATGCATAGATGATTTTGTAAAAATGCTAATGGATGATTACTTAGCAACTGATTGATTTAACACGAGGTTGGTTTTCTAGAAAATATACATTGATGAAGTAAGAGCATTACCGGTTTTTAGCCGAAAACTCCTTTATGCAGACTTTGAATTCTCTTCTGGAGACCTTCAAAGCATCTGTGGATAGATGTGTTGTATGTTTTTTGCTATTTATCAAGGAGGATAGAAGTGAACAAAACGTTTGATGTTTATACTCTTCATAACAAGTATCGTAAGGATATTCAAGGAGTTCGTGCCATCGGCGCGATGCTGGTACTTGTTTTCCATATCTGGTTTCAGAAGGTATCTGGAGGTGTCGATGTATTTTTCGTTGTATCTGGTTTTTTAATGACCGGCATGCTGCTTCGGCAGTATGCAAAGGAAGGTAATATAAAGCCTTTTCATTTTTGGGGAGGAATTATTAAACGGGTGGCTCCAGCCGCGTATGTTGTACTATTAACGACTTTTATTCTCAGTTATTTTTTCGTACCGCCTGTTTACTGGGTGGCTACAATACATGAATTTATTTTTAGTGCAGGTCATTTAGAGAACTTATTGCTAATAAGAAGAGAGGTTGATTACTTACAAGTTGGAGATCCAGCTAGCCCGTTTCAACAGTATTGGGCACTATCAATTCAAGTGCAGTTCTATGCCTTTCTCCCTTTGTTAATTGGGCCACTCTTGTATATTTCAAACAAGATGAAATCATTGCTGCCTTTGATGTTGGGAGTCTCTACGGTTGTTTTTATTTCTTTTGTTTACTCATTGATCTCTACACATGTTAATCCTGAAACTGCTTATTTTAATCCCTTAGGAAGAGTGTGGGAGTTTCTGGCAGGTGCCTTGATTGCTATTTTTATACCTTATGTTAAGTTGAATAAAAAAACAGCTTCAATCATCTCTTTTCTAGGTATTTTTATTCTCTTGAGTATTGGTATAGCATTTCCTAGAGACTGGGATTTTCCTGGTTATGTCGCACTATTTCCTGTTCTCTCAGCTGCTTTTATCATTGTTTCAGGAAGCGAATCTGAAAAATGGACATTGGTGAATAGATTGTTGACAAATCGGTACCTTGTCATGTTGGGGGCCATGTCTTTTACTATTTACCTTTGGCATTGGCCTATATTGGTTTTTTTTCAGCACTATTATGAAACAACAAATTTAGGCATTGTAAAAGGTATGACCATTGTTGTACTAGGTGTTTTGCTTGCTATTATTACGACGTGGCTGGTTGAAAAGCCTTTTAGGAAAATACCTAAGTCTAGGGTTTGGGTCTCCTATATAGCAGGTTTTTCATTTTTCATTCCTTCGGTTACGCTTGGTTTTGGTGCTAAATACTATATTGAAAATCTTCATGATGTTAAAGTTGATTTTAAAGAATCTGCATTCGAGGGCGAGAACATTTCTATACAAGATGATGCTTCCAATTTGAGCTATGGTTATGTTACTGCCATTTCTAATGACTTAGGTGAGGCCATGGACAGAGATAGTGGTTGTGCTACGGTCATTACAGAGTCTGAAATTTCATCTTGTGAATTTGGAGATACCTCTTCAGATAATATAGTTGCGCTCGTAGGTGGGTCACATATAGGTCAGTGGGAACCCTTTTTCTCGATTCTAGGGAAAGAATATGGATTTAAAGTGGTGAGTTTAATAAAGCACTCTTGTTCCCTTGGTTATGAGATCGTTGAAGATAATGATACTTGTAAGCTTTGGAATGAAAGTATTATTGATTATTTAAGTGACCTGTCCCCTGATCTTGTTATAACAAATTCGACGAGGTCGAACCGTCCTCGAGACAATAGATTGGTAGTAGGGAATCCTGTTGAGTTTGTCCCTGCTGGACATGTGGAAAAATGGAAAGAAATAACTGCCTTAGGTATACCCGTAATGGGGATAAGAGATAACCCGTGGTTTGAAAGTGATCCAAGCTATTGCGTTTGGAAGAACCGTCATGAGGCAAGCCAATGCGCTCGAGCCATTGAAGAGGTGTTGCTACCTGTTAACCCCGCAGATGCGTATGTAGGTAAAATACCTCTGTTTATCTCCATAGATTTTACCGAATTAATTTGTGTAGAGGGATTATGTCCGGCATATTTTGATGAAAGATTGATATGGTCTGATACGCACCACCTGACACGAAATTATCTGGAATATATCACCCCAAGCCTGAAAGCTTCGCTTGAGCATCAAACGTCATTTTTTCAGGTTTTCAATAATTACGGGGAGAGCAATTAAATGTCCTTTTATGAATTTGAAAAAGCTGTTGAATTTAAAAGTATGAGAGAGGATGCAGGCGTGGTTACAAAGCTTAGCAGCCCAAGAGCTTCAGTTATTGTGCCTACTTATTATGATTGGGCTCGGTTGAAGCTGTGTGTGAATGCTTTGAGAAACCAAACATTTCCTCAGGATGATTTTGAAGTTATCATTGTAAATAATGCACCAGACGATACTCCACCTGTTGATTTCTTTTTGCCTCATAATTTCTGTATCATTAATGAAGGAAAGCCGGGATCATATGCTGCAAGAAATGCTGCTTTGAAATTGGCGAAAGGTGAAATTATTGCTTTTACTGATTCTGATTGTATTCCTGATCCTTACTGGTTGGAAGCTGCTGTTAAACGTTTTGATAAAGGTGTAGAGCGAATAGCAGGCAGGATAGAGCTTTTTTTTAAGTCTGATAAGCTCACTCTAGTCGAAGTTTATGAAAAGGCGTTTGCTTTTGATCAGGAAAAATATGCTCAGACTGGAGGAGCAGCAACTGCCAATATGATTACATTAGCGAAACACTTTGAAACGGTTGGGCTTTTTAACGATGCATTAATGTCAGGAGGCGATAATGAGTGGGGCTGGCGAGCAAAGGATAAAGGTATATCCATTGAGTATGCTCCAGACGTTATTGTAAACCATCCTGCTCGTGCCGATATGAGAGCTATGCTAAAAAAACGAAAAAGGGTGATCGGTGGAGAAGTGTGTAATAAAAATAATAATTCTAAAAATACCTTTTTTTTAATTCTTCTTAAAGGCTATTTTCCTCCACGAAAACAATTAAAGATTTTTGGTAAAAAAGGCATCTCATTTTCTAGAAAGTTTTTGGCATATTTGTTATGCTATTATTTTAAAATTTATTCAACTACTTATAAATTAGCCTTGCTAATAGGTATTGCAAAGCCGGAGAGGTCCTGATCAATACACTAAAATGTTTTGACTCTGCTTAAGGTCTATAAACTATAAACCCTCCATAATTCTTGGAGGGTTTTTTTTGGTATTAATTTTTCAAGTGATGCATTAAAAGTGGCTTACTATACTGTTAGTCATACCCTATAGAGCACATGGCCCCGTTGAAATCTATGCTTGCACTCAATGAGCTATCGCGCTACTAAGCAGGTTTATTTTCACTTACGGACAAAACAATGAAAATGCTACTGCGTTGGCTACTCAGTCTCATAGCGCTTTTGGCGCTGCTGTTGACAGGGCCTGTTTGGATATTGGCGAGTAATCAAGTGGAGGCTGATGGCCATTGGTCGTCGCTAGATCGATCCTCAGCTGGTATAGCGCCTGACCCAGCGGAGACCGCTGAAGCCGTGGTTCAGGTTTATTCTGCTCGTGCTTATAACTGGCGCGGGGCGTTTGGAGAACATATCTGGATTGCGACTAAGGCGGAAAACGCCAATAGCTACAGACTCCATCAAGTGTTGAGTTGGCGGCGTCCTACGGTAGTGTCTTCAATCGATATGCCTGATCGAGCCTGGTTTGGCAATCCTCCGACGCTATTGGCTGACTATCGCGGCGATGCGGCTACGCTAATGATACCGCAGATTGAGGCCGCTGCTGCTGACTACCCCCAAGCTGAGCTTTATCGAGTGTGGCCTGGCCCGAACAGCAATAGCTTTATTGCCTGGGTTATACGCGAAGTACCAGGCTTTGAGGTAGCGCTTCCAGTAACTGCTATTGGCAAGGACTATATTTTCAATGGCGTGTTTGCGGCTGCACCCAGCGGCACCGGCTATCAGCTCTCACTGGGTGGGGTAGTGGGTATTATGTTGGCGCTGGAAGAAGGTATTGAGATTAATCTTCTGGGATTGAGCTTTGGTATCGATGTCATGCGACCCGCTTTGAAGCTGCCGGGCATAGGCCGGTTGGGGATGCCCGTGAAAGTGACAGAAGGCTGATCAATAAGAGTAAAAGCTGTGCTTGTAGATACTTTTTATTATATTAGTAACTGCTGTGTGTTGATGATACCAAGCAGTGTGGCTGGCATGATCCAAACTACTCATTTGGAAATGATTGGAAACGGCGCCATTACCCAAGTGAATCAACTGCGTTTTCCCACCGATAAGGTGTGGTGGGGGTTAATTTTTTTGCTGCTGCTCGGTAAAGCGCTGCATGATGGAAAGGGTTTCGTCGCTCACATGGTGCTCCATGCCTTCAGCGTCAATACGCGCAGTCGCATCTCTCACCCCAAGGGCGCGTAAAAAGTGCAGCACTATATCGTGGCGAGCGCGTGACGTTTCCGCCATTTTTTGACCCGCTTCGGTTAGAAATAGCGAGCGATACGGCTTGCTGGTGACCAACTCCAGCTCATTTAAACGCCGAATCATTTTTGAAACCGTCGCTTGGCTGACCGCCATACGATTGGCAATGTCCGCCGCGCGCGCTTCGCCGCGATGTGCCAGCAGGTCGCCAATTAGCTCAACGTAGTCTTCAATCAGTTCGGTTTCGTGGGCATTTCGCACCGTTGCATACTGCTGGGCATGCTGCTCCACGGGGGGCAGGGCATCTCCAGGAATGCTTGGGGCAGTCAATGAGGCGTTCGGATTAGAATCAGTCATTGGTAAATTATATCGGAAGCAGTGGGAACAATCATTGGATAGTCGCTGGGATAGTAACGTTTTTTTGTGCAATATTGTTAGCCAAGGCTAAACTGTTTGCACAATGCTTTCTTGTTGAGCTGCAGTCTACTTATCGGTCATGTACAAAAAAGGAGAGTCAATGAGTAAGCGCAATCTGGGTATGGCCTTGAGCCTACCGCTATGGCTGAGCGCTGCACTAGCCTGTACCGTAGCGCCCAGTGCCGAAGCGCAAGAGAGTGCGACGTCTCCCCTTAATGTGACCGTTACTTTTTCTGTACTTGGCGATATTGTTGCTAGCGTGGCGGGTGATGATGCCAATGTCTCGGTATTAACGCCGATTGGTGCTGAAGTACACGAGTTGGAACTAACCCCCAGTAATTTTGCTGCGTTAGAAACGGCAGACGTCGTGTTTTACAACGGCTACCAGTTAGAGCAATGGATGCCCCAGGTCGAAGCAACGGTAGGTGACGGCACGTCGCTGGTGGCAGTTGCTGAAGCCTCTGAATACCCCACTCAAGCTATTATTACCGGCGACATGGAAGGCGATGTCGATCCTCATCTCTGGATGGATCCGCGTGCGGTGTCAACCTATGTCCAGGTCGTTGCTAATGAGCTAGAGCATTTACTTCCCCAGCGGGCTGAAGAGTTCCAGCAGCGTGCTGAGGCGCTAAAAGAAGAGTTGCATGCACTGCATGTTCAACTCCAAGAGCGCTTAGAAGCGATACCTGAAGAGCGCCGCATTCTACTCAGCAGCGAAGCCGCCTTTTTATATTTCTCAGACGCGTATCACTTCGAGCACGATGGTATTTGGGGGACCAACGCTGAAACTGAGGGTTCACCCCGTCAGCTCATGCGCGTGGTGGATATGATTAATGAACGCCAACCCGCGGCACTGTTCTGGGAAAGCACTATTTCTGACCGCCACGTCACCAGTTTGGCACGGGATACGGGCGTTAAAGTAGCGGGGCCGTTATATGTGGATTCGCTCAGTGAACCCAGTGGTGAAGCGGGAGATTATTTCACCATGATGCGCCACAACGTTGAGCTGTTGCGCCAAACATTGGCAACTGAGTAAACGATCATGGCAACGACTTTTGGCGACGCTCCCGTAGCGATTAATATTAAAGGGCTCTATGCAGCCTATCAGCGCCAGCCCGTCTTGGAAGACATTAATTTGCAGTTCCCAGCGGGTAAATGGACGGCCATTGTGGGGCCGAATGGGGCAGGTAAGTCCATGCTTTTTCATGTACTTACCGGTAGTATGAAAGCGCTGCGCGGCAGTGTTCACGCATTTAATGAACCGATTGCGACCCATCGCAAAGCGGGACATATCGCCTACATGGCCCAACGCGAAGCCATTGAGTGGGATTTCCCTGTCTCCGTATGGGAGACCGTTATGGGCGGACGCTACGGGCATATGCGCAGTGATCCGTTGTGGCGCCGTTTATTACCGTCCCCGCCATGGCGAGGCTGTGCGTGAGGCGCTGCTGGCAGTCGATATGCTGGCACTTGCGGAGCGTCCGATTGGCGCGCTTTCAGGCGGGCAGAAAAAGCGCGTATTACTGGCCCGTACGCTCGCCCAGCAGGCCAATATTTTGCTCCTTGATGAGCCACTGGCAGGGGTGGATCCGCCCAGTGAGCGATTGATTTTAGACGTACTTGCTCAGGAGCGCGAAGCAGGGCGCACGGTTATTATGGTGACGCACGATATGCCCGGCGCTCGCCAGCATGTTGACCACGTAGTGTTGATTAATCGTTTTATCCGCGGAGTAGGGACACCTGATGAAATGCTCAATGATGCCAAATTGGCTGAGCTGGCGGTGAGCTCTATCGAACAGTCGGCGAGCGATGTGCGCGTCGCTAAAGCATCTTCTTTTATAGCAGCCCAGGGGTAAAGCGAAGTGGCAGAATTAATGACGGCACTGAGCCTGTTTGGCGATGCATTGGTGAGTGGACCCATCGCTGCGTTGATGCTCATTGTCAATCTATTGCCCGGCAGCATTTCCGATGCCTTCCAGTACGCCTTTATGCAGCGCGCCTTATTAACCTCAGTGTTGGTAGGCAGTATTTGCGGCATTTTATCCTGCTATGTGGTGCTTAAACGCTGGTCGTTACTGGGGGATGCGATCTCTCACGCCGTGTTGCCTGGGGTGGCCATTGCTTATTTATTAGGTTGGCCGTTCTTTATTGGTGCTTTTATTACCGGCGCGTTGACCTCTGTGGGTATTGGCGCTATCGAACGCCATACGCGGATTAAGTCCGATGCGGCCATGGGCCTGATGTTTACCGTTGCTTTTGCACTGGGTATTGTCATTATCAGCAAGATTGCCTCAAGCACTCACCTAATGCATATTTTGTTTGGCAACGTGCTGGGTGTTCAGCAATCGGCGCTTTTGCTGACGTTGGTGGCCAGTGTGATTGCCCTGTTAGTTGTGTGGCTCGCCTATCGGCCGCTGCTGCTTTATGCCTTTGACCCCCAGCAGGCCCAGGCGCTGGGATTCAATACCAGCATCATTCACTACGGATTGATCCTGCTGTTAACCCTTACCATCGTGGCGAGTTTGGAAACGGTGGGTATCATTTTAGTGGTGGCGATGCTGATCACACCAGGAGCAACGGCACACCTGCTCACCGACCGTTTTAAAACCATGATGCTGATTTCCGTGGGTGTTGGGGTTAGTTCGGCGGTTATCGGGCTATGGCTTTCGGTGGTGCTGGACGTTGCCTCTGGTGGCACCATTGTTTTGGTAGCCACTAGCTGGTTCTTTATCGCACTGCTGTTTTCGCCCAAGCACGGGCTATTGCTGCGCCAGTGGCGTCGCTGGCGCATGGGTTGAATCCACCGTTATAGCTGATCAGGCTGGCCTGTAAGCGATTGGATTTGATTTTTGACGCCCACCGCATCTTCGACATCGAGCTGAAAAGCGATACCCGTGCCTGGGGTCTCATCAAACTCTCCCATCTGTGATATTGCTTCCAGAATATGCCGACTACGATGCTCTTCAGACAGGAATAGTAGCATGTCGCGTTGCGCAGTAATCTCCATGCCAAAAATACCATGAGTCTTGTTGAGCCCTTCACCGCGGGCATGGTTAATCACGGTCGAACCTGTAGCACCTGCTTGGCGAGCGGCGTCAAGAATGGCATCGGTTAATTCTACTTCAACCATGGCGACAATAAGTTTAAAGCGCATCCTGATCTCCTTTTCCTAATTGCCTGCTGCTCTGCGCTGTCAATTCTCTCGCAGGGTAGTGTCGTGCTGCGCGCCACTGGGCAATTTGGGCGTAACCCATTACAGTAATAATAGGGAATAAACAGGCGAGAGCAATCATGCCAAAACCATCCATTACCGGGCTGCGTCCGGGAATCTCTGTTGCTAGGCCCAGTCCCAGCGCGGCAATTATAGGCACGGTAATCGTTGAGGTCGTAACCCCGCCCGAATCAAATGCCAACGGTATGATGGAGCGAGGTGAGCGCAGGGTTTGCACAATCACTAGCAGATAGGCAGCGACAACAAACCACTGCAGCGGCCAGCCCATCACGATACGCCAAGTGCCTAGGGTAATTCCGAAGGCCATACCGAGTGCAACCGCAATGCGCAGCATCAAGGGATCAATCGTGCCACCGGAAATCTCGCCTGCCTTCAACGAAACTGCAATGAGCGATGGCTCGGCAATTGTAGTACTGGTGCCAATAGCAAAGGCGAAGATATATACCCAGTAGTAGTCGCTCCAATGCCGCTGCGCTCCCTCGGCTAAGCCGGGCAAAAACTCATAGTTGGTGAGCTGGGTGGCCATTAACTCACCCATTGGAAACAGTGCTTGTTCCAAGCCGACTAAAAAAAACGACAGCCCCACCCAAACCATAAGAAAACCAACCCAGACCTGCGGCAGACGCTTTACAGGTTTGCGGATGACTAAGTATTGGAAGCCGAAAACGATTGCAGCGATAGGCAAAATATCCAGCAGTGTTCCCCAAAAAGTGGCGATAAGGGTCATGGAACTACTCCTGGTACCAGGTGAATGCCAACAATGCCAAATATCAGCACAAAAATAATCGGCATCACTGATGCCAATGCAATCAGCCCAAAACCATCGAGCATCGGGCTGCGGCCTTTTATCGAAGACGCCAGACCTACGCCCAATGCCGTCACCAGCGGCACCGTGATGGTCGAGGTTGTGACACCTCCAGAGTCATAAGCGATGCCAATCATCTCGGCGGGGGCAAGCAGGGTTAACAACAGCACTAGCACGTAGCCGGCAATAATCATTAAATGCAGCGGCCAGCCTTTAAAAATGCGTACCACGCCTATTACTACCGCTACGCCAACAGAAGCAGCCACTACCATCCGCAGCGCAAAGGCGAAGCTGTTTTGTGCACTAATGCTGTCATCAATCAGGCCTCCTTGTGCGACCACTTGCGCAGCTCGGGCAGCGATGGCGATCAAGGCAGGTTCAGCCACGGTAGAGCCAAGCCCCAGTGCAAAAGTAAACACCAGTAGCCATGTTATTGAGCCTTTTTTTACAAATGCTCGCGCTAGGTTCTCGCCCAATGGAAATAGTCCCAGCTCAAGCCCTTTAATAAAAAGGGTCAGGCCTACAACAACAAACACCAGGCCTAAGGCCAGGTCCATCAAGGCGAGGGAGTCGGGCAGTGGCTGGCGAATAACCACTAACTGGAAAAATGCCATCACCAATACCACCGGCGCAAGGTCGCGCAGGCTATCTTTAAGTTGGTGAGCGAGCGATACCACAAGATCCATTAAATCTTCCGCGAGTCAGGGGGGAATGGCAGCGCTGAAGCACTATTTCATTAATGTCAGAGTGTAGAAGGAAAGAGTATCCAAAAAGTTGATCCTACGCATGAAGATAAGCGTGAGTGCGTTTAACAGAGCCGGCTACCTAATAGCAGCAGCGATGGGTCTAAACTGTGCCAGCCCCACCATGCGAGCATTAAACAGGTAAGCAGCAGAATGGCCGCCATGGCCTTTAGTGAGTTATTGATTGTCATGGGGTCACCGTTGTTGACTGCGAGCGCTCTAGCGGCTTTTCATTGATAAACCAATGCAGTGCAGCAGCGACGACCGAGAGCACAATCGCAATTTGCCAGACCGTATTATAGTTGCCAGTAAGGTCATAAAAATAGCCACCCAGCCATACACCCATAAAAGAGCCTAACTGGTGAAACAGAAATACGATGCCGCCAAGCATGGAGAGGTGGCGAACACCAAACACGGAAGCCACAATGCCGTTGGTTAACGGTACGGTAGAGAGCCATAGAAGTCCCATGACGATTCCAAATAGGTAAGCGCTGACCGGGCTTAACGGCAAATAAACAAACGCCGTAATCACCACACCGCGAATCAAATAGAGCCAGGTTAGCAGCTTGGGTTTTGACCAGATGCCGCCCATCCAACCCGCGGTATAAGTACCAACAATATTAAATAGTCCCACTAAGGCCAGTACCGTCGTGCCCACCTTTACCGCCAGGCCGTTATCGAATAAGTAGCTGGGGAGGTGCACCGCAATGAACACCACCTGAAAGCCACAGACAAAAAAGCCTAAACAGAGTAGCCAGAACCCTTTTTGGCCTGCTGCTTCGTTGAGCGCATCTTTGAGGCTTAAATCGGATGCCGTTTTGGTAGAGGGTTTGTCGCGCAGCATTGCCCCCAGGGGAATGATGATGGTCGAGATAGCTGCCATCGCCATGAGTGCTGCGGCCCAGCCGAGCCACTCGAGCAAACCCAGGGTGCCAGGCAGCATGGCAAATTGCCCGAACGAGCCCGCTGCACTAACGATCCCCATGGCCATACTGCGTTTTTCAGGGGCCACTGCACGCCCCACAGCACCTAAAATAACCGAGAATGTGGTGCCGGAGAGGCCAAGGCCAATCAAAAGCCCGGCACTGACTGTCATGCCCAGCACCGAAGTCGAGAGACTCATAAACAGCAACCCCAAGGCATACAGCAAGCCGCCAAAAACGATAATCCTGGCTGCACCGAAGCGATCCGCGAGCGCCCCGGTAAAGGGTTGCGATAAGCCCCAAACCAGGTTTTGTAAGGCTAATGCAAAAGCAAATACGCCACGCCCCCAGCCGAGCTCGCTGCTAAGGGGCTCCATAAAGAGCCCGAAACCATGGCGTAAGCCCATGGCCGTGGAAATAACCAAGCTTCCCAATATAATCAGCAGCAACGAGTGGCGAAGAACGAAGGCCATGGTGTTCTCTTTATTGGCAGGCTAACAGTTAGCTCACTATCGCATGCGTTGTGCGCTTTTAGAAGCTGCCAAAAAGTGTACCCAAGGTAATTACGCTGATTAGCGCAATGATCGGCAGAGCGATGGTTACCATGGCAACGTTGCCATACGATTGGCGATGGGTAAGGCCGCAGATAGCCAGCAGGGTGATAACCGCGCCTGAGTGGGGAAGAGTATCCATGCCACCTGCAGCAAGCGTTGCGACGCGGTGCATTAGCTCTGGGCTAATACCTGCTTGTTGGGCCATGACCATGTATTCACTACCCAAGGTCTCTAGCGCAATTGAGAGGCCGCCGGAAGAGGAGCCAGTGATCCCCGCCAGCACGCTCATCGCCATGGCTTCTGAAATCAAAGGGTTGCTAGGTGAAGCAGTAAGCACCGCATCGCGGATAATCGCAAAGCCCGCCAAGCTTGCAATAACGGCACCGTAGCCTACCTCAGAAGCCGTGTTGAAAATCGGTAGCAGCGAGCCCAAACAGCCTTTATTGACACTCTCTTTAAGATCCAACCAATGCTTCCAGCGGGTAATAATTAGCCACGCAGATGCGCTGAGCAGGGCGATCAGAATGGCCCAAAGCCCGCTCTGTCCCGATGGCGATACATTTTCAAACTCGTCGCTGATAAAGCTTAAATCAAGGGCGGGAAACACACCGTAGGTTAACAGTGCGTTCAAACCAATCACCATAATGATAGGTATCAGTGCCAGCCACAGCGGAAGGCTGGCGGGTGCTTGCTTTTGATCTTCATTGGCAACTGCTTCGCGCTCAGTGTGTTGACCGTACCCTTCACTATTAGATGCCGCTTTTTTTACCCGTGACTGAAGATATAAAGTCCCCAACCCAAGCATAATCAGCCCGGCGATAATACCGAGACCAGGGGCTGCAAAGCTGTTGGTTTCATAATAAGGAATGGGAATCGCGTTCTGTATCGAAGGTGTCCCCGGTAGGGCTGTCATGGTGAACGTAAAAGAGCCAAGCGCAATGGAAGCCGGAATTAGTCGCTTGGGCACATTGGCACTGCGAAACAGTTCGCGGCTGATCGGATAAATGGCAAAAGCAACGACGAATAGCGATACGCCGCCATAGGTGAGCACCGCACAGGCCATGACGACGGTGAGCACGATATGTTGGGTGCCCAGTTTTTTGACAATCCCGTTGGCAATCGATTGGGCGGCACCGGAATCGGCCATCAACTGCCCAAACAGAGCGCCCAACAGAAACAGCGGGAAGAACTGGATGACGTAATTACCCAGCGCGCGCATAAAGGTATCGGTGTAGATCGGCAATAAAAAGGCGGCATCGCCAGAGAGCAACACCGCCAAACACGCCATAAGAGGAGCCAGCAGCAGCACCGAAATGCCTCGATAAGCGAGGAACATTAATAAAAGCAGTGAAATGACAATCGCAAGTATGCTCATGCGAGCTCCTAAGCAAACAGTAAAGTAGCCGACGCTGAAATTAAGCGGAAGAGCGATGGTAGGTAGTATGGTGCATTGCAGCAATGGTGTTGCGACTAAAGTAGCAATGCGTTAAGCATGAACCGCGGCCTTAGGTTTACATATTTAATCTGCTAAAATCCGCCCCCTTCGCCGTTAATGACCTTTCAATTGCTCTAGGAATTTTCATGAATGCAGTAATTCTTGCGGTGCTGGTGATGGTGGCGCTATCGCTGGCGCGTGTCTCGGTGGTATTTGCTTTAGTGGTGGGCGCTTTAGTCGGTGGTTTAGTGGGTGGGTTGTCACTAGAACAAACTCTGGACGCCTTTAATACAGGCGTTGGCGGCGGGGCCCAGGTGGCACTGGCCTACGCCACCTTGGGGGCCTTTGCGGTGGCGATCTCCCGCTCTGGCCTACCGGATATGCTGGCCAATCGCTTGATTACGCTGCTGGGTAAAAAAGAGGCCAGCGTTGCGCACCAGACGCGAGTCAAAATGCTGTTGCTAACGGCTGTGCTGTTGGTGGCTATTTCCTCTCAGAACGCTATCCCGGTGCATATTGCTTTTATACCGGTGCTGATTCCGCCGCTGTTAACCGTGATGAACCGCTTAAAGCTGGATCGACGTGCGGTGGCCTGTGCACTCACCTTTGGTTTAACGGCCCCTTATATGCTGCTGCCGGTAGGGTTTGGGGCGATCTTTCTAAACGATATCCTTTTGGCCAACTTAAATACCGCTGGGGAACCGCTGGGTTTAGAGATTACTCGTGGCATGGTGCCGCTGGCCATGGCAGTACCGGTAGGGGGGATGGCGCTGGGGCTAATCGTTGCGCTATTTTGGAGTTACCGGCGCCCGCGTGAGTATCAAGCCGAAGATATTGCTAACGCCAACGTTGCCGAAGGCCATACGCCTGCCAAACCGCATAGGTTGGGGCTTGTGATGTCAGGGGTGGCAATTGTCGCAGCGCTTGGGCTCCAGCTTTACAGTGGCTCAATGATACTGGGGGGCTTGGTAGGGATTGGCCTGCTTTCAATGGGGGGGATCTTTAAATGGCGCGAAGCTGACGATCTATTTACCAGCGGTATGCGCATGATGGCGCTGATTGGTTTTATCATGATCTCCGCAGCGGGCTTTGCAGAAGTCATGAAAACCACGGGAGAGATTGATTCCCTGGTGTCGGGAGCTTTTTCACTATTTGGCGATAACCGTGGGCTAGCGGCGCTGGTGATGCTGCTGGTAGGGTTATTTATTACCCTGGGTATCGGCTCGTCGTTCTCAACTATTCCCATTATTGCCGCCATTTTTGTGCCCTTGGCGGTACAGTTCGGCTTCTCTCCCATGGCCACGGTGGTGCTGGTGGGTACAGCAGCGGCGTTGGGTGATGCAGGCTCGCCTGCCTCTGACTCTACCCTGGGCCCCACTTCAGGCCTTAACGTTGACCGTCAGCACGATCATATGTGGGACAGCGTGGTGCCAACGTTTCTGCACTACAACATTCCGTTAGTCGGCTTTGGCTGGCTAGCGGCAATGATGCTCTAAAAGCCCTATCTTCAAACTAAAAAGGGACAACTTGGTTGTCCCTTTTTAGCCGCTTTAGCTGTATCACTATTTAGACAGATGGCTTTCGAACGCGCTTAATAGCCCCCGCAGAAGCGAAAGCTCTTTGCGGCTGGGTTGAGCGCGAGCGAAGAGCGCCTGCAACTGTTCTTCGGTGCGAGCGTGGGGCTGGGTTAAAAAGCCGCTCTCCTGCATTAAGCGGCCCAGATGCGCTTGAAAGTGTAAGAACTGTTCGCGGCTGGGAGGCGTTGCCTCTAACGGGCGCTGATAAGTAAAGCCACTCTCCCCACCTTTACGCCAGGCGCAGTGCACTTCATAAGCCAGTATCTGTACCGCCTGGGATAAATTCAGAATGCCGTAATCAGGATTGGCGGGAATGCTGACTTGGTGCGTGCAGCAGCGAATCTCATCGTTAGTCAGCCCCGAACGTTCACGCCCAAACACCAGTGCCACCGGCGCCGTTTGCGCATTCTGAATGACGTCTGCCGCCATATCATCGGGTTCGTCAAAGTGGGGCAAGGGTAGGCTGCGCAAGCGCGCACTGGCACCAACGACCTGAACGCAATCGTTAACGGCTTCTTCCAGCGAGCTAACCACACGAGTACTCTCCAGCACATCAGTGGCGCCTGCCGCTAGCCGAGTTGCTTCTTCATCGGGAAACATGCGTGGATTAACCAGCACCAGCTCGGTTAAACCCATGGTTTTCATGGCCCGCGCGGCAGCACCGATATTGCCGGGGTGGAAGGTCTGAACGAGTACGATACGAATATGCTGCAACATGCGCTGATTTCGCCCTATAGCCTTATAAAAAATCGCGCTGATAGTACCACGTTAGCTCAATGCAATGGGACTGAGCGTATTGGGTTGCTACTGAGTGTTGGCGCCTCATGTTGGCGATCCATAAAACGCAACAACCCCGCACAAGGCGGGGCTGTTGGTGACTACCTTAATAGCTAGTAGTCTTGAGCAGAGGGCTCAGGGGTGCATTACATCATGCCGCCCATGCCACCCATTCCGCCCATGCCACCCATATCAGGTGCTGAGTCTTTCTCTTCCGGATCTTCTGCGATCATGCACTCGGTGGTGATCATCAGACCAGCCACAGAACCAGCAGACTGCAGCGCAGTACGGGTTACTTTTGCCGGATCCAGAACGCCCATTTCGAACAGATCGCCGTACTCGCCGGTTTGTGCGTTGTAGCCGAAGTTGCCGGTTTCATCTTTCACACGGTTGATAACAACGGCGGGCTCTTCACCAGCGTTAGCAACGATTTGACGCAGCGGTGACTGCATAGCGCGTAGCGCCATGTTGATACCGTGGTTCTGATCTTCGTTGTCGCCTGTGAGGCCTTGTACTTTCGCCATAACGCGAACCAGTGCGGTACCGCCACCAGGTACGACGCCTTCTTCAACGGCTGCGCGAGTAGAGTGCAGAGCGTCTTCAACGCGGGCTTTCTTCTCTTTCATTTCCACTTCGGTAGCAGCACCGACGCGGATAACGGCAACCCCGCCTGCCAGTTTGGCAACGCGCTCTTGCAGCTTCTCTTTGTCGTAGTCAGAAGAGGTGTCTTCGATTTGCGCGCGGATCTGGTTAACGCGTGCTTCGATATCGCCTTCTGCACCAGCGCCATCGATGATAGTGGTATTTTCTTTAGACATGGTCATGCGCTTAGCGGTACCCAAGTGATCCAGGTTCGCTTGCTCAAGCGTCAGGCCGACTTCTTCAGAGATGACCGTGCCGTTAGTCAGGATAGCAATATCCTGCAGCATGGATTTACGACGGTCACCAAAGCCCGGTGCTTTGGCAGCGGCTACTTTAACGATGCCGCGCATGTTGTTAACAACCAGCGTTGCCAGTGCTTCGCCTTCGATATCTTCAGCGATGATGGCTAGCGGCTTGCCTTGTTTAGCAACGGCTTCGAGAACTGGCAGCAGCTCACGGATGTTGGAGATCTTTTTATCCACTAATAGGATGTAAGGATCTTCCAGTTCAACCGTCATGGTGTCCTGGTTGGTAACGAAGTAAGGCGAGAGGTATCCGCGATCAAACTGCATACCTTCAACGACTTCTAGCTCGTCTTCAAAGCCACGGCCTTCATCAACGGTGATAACGCCTTCTTTGCCAACTTTTTCCATCGCTTCGGCGATGATTTCACCGATACGCTTGTCTCCGTTGGCAGAGATAGTACCTACCTGAGCAATCGACTTGGTGTCAGTGCAAGGTACAGACATCGCTTTGATTTCTTTAACGGCAGCGTTAACGGCTTGGTCGATCCCGCGCTTAAGATCCATCGGGTTCATACCCGCCGTTACGCCTTTCAAGCCTTCAGCGATAATGGCTTGGGCTAGAACGGTGGCGGTGGTGGTGCCATCACCAGCGGCGTCAGAAGTCTGTGAAGCGACTTCTTTCACCATCTGGGCGCCCATGTTTTCAAACTTGTCTTTCAGTTCGATCTCTTTGGCGACAGAAACACCGTCTTTAGTAACGGTGGGGGAGCCGAAAGATTTTTCCAGTACTACGTTACGTCCTTTCGGGCCCAGGGTAACTTTTACCGCGTTGGCCAGAACGTCAACACCACGGGCCATACGTTTACGGGCATCATCTGAGAACTTAACTTGTTTCGCTGACATATCTGCTGCTTCCTAAATTGAATGCAAAAACGTGAAGTAATGATTCGAGGCGCTCACTAAAAATGGTGAGCAACAACGATTATTAACCTTCAACGACGGCAAGAATATCGGCTTCGCTCATGATCAAGACTTCTTCGCCATCGATTTTTTGCTTCTCGACGCCGTAGCCATCTTTAAAGATCACGTTATCGCCAACCTTGACGTCTAGCGGGCGGACATCGCCATTTTCCAGAATGCGACCGTTACCGACGGCGAGGATTTCACCGCGTGTCGGCTTTTCTTGTGCATTGCCCGGAAGCACGATGCCGCCTGCAGTTTTCTGCTCTTCTTCAACGCGACGGACGATGACACGATCGTGCAAAGGACGGATATTCATTCACGTTCTCCTGAGTATGGTTGAAGCCCTGGTGAGGGCAGTTAGCCTAAAAGTGTTCTCGAGGGAGTAACCCGCAAGAAGTGAAGACCTCACAGTCTTCCTTGTTAATGGCAGCTACCGTCTAGATCGCTGCCGAATTTGTGTGCTGGGTGAAAAATGGGGGCTGCGGATGGCCTTTCAAGGGGGCGAGTAATAAAAAATTGCTTTTCCGCTGAAATTCTTCCGTAAGAAACCTCAACGACGGCGCGGAGGCTCATCTCGACTAATAAAATCCCCCTCAATCGGGCCATCCTGTTGCGAAGACTGGCTGTTTTGATATTCATTGGGCCGAGCTGATGAAGCGCTGGGGTCTTGCTGTTGCCCGGCAATTTTTTTAAGCCCCAGCCAAGTAAGTGCTTTGAACATCAACTGCCGCGCGCTGGGGATCAAGCATGCCAAGCCTAATGCATCAGACAAAAAGCCTGGGGCCATTAATAAGGCACCGCCGAAGATCAGTGCAGCGCCGGTTAATAGCTCACTGGAAGGGATTTCACCGGCCTGCATGCGCTGTCGCGCTCGTGCAAAGGTGGATACACCCTCTTTGCGAATCAGATGTAGCCCGGCAAAACCTGTGCCGAGCACTAAGAGTAGGGTGGTGAGTAGGCCGATCTGACTGCCAATCGAAAACAGAACCACAAAATCCAGTAGAGTGAAAAGTGATATAAAAATAAGAATAGGCATGGCTAGCTCCCAAAAAGCGACTCGATAACTGTCGTAATTGCGTAATATGGTGACATAAATATAAATAGCAAGCAGCTGACATGGCGTATTCCAGCGGTGATGTCGCTCGATTTATGTCTATAATTCTTCTATGCTGCAATGCACAATGAAGCTGATTTAATCTGTTGTAAGGAGTCACGAATGGTACTTACGGATAAAGTAATTGCAGTCACGGGTGGGGCGCGAGGGTTGGGTTATGCCATGGCGCTGCGCTTGGGCAAACAAGGCGCACGCATGGCGCTATTGGATATGAGCGCTGAAGCGCTTGATCAGGCAGTATCGCAACTTGCCGCTGAAGGTGTCGATGCCCAGGCGTTTGTGGTGAATGTTGCCGAAGAAGCCACCGTGACTCAGGCGTTTGCCGATATCGCGCAACGTATGGGGCCTATCAGCGGTTGTGTCAATAATGCGGGCATTACCCAAGATGCGCTGCTGGTAAAAGCCAAAGAGGGGCAAGTGGAAAAGCGCATGTCCTTAGAGGCTTGGCAAAACGTTATTAATGTCAATTTAACTGGCGTATTTCTATGTGGTCGTGAAGCCGCCACTCAGATGATTGAAGCCGGACATGAAGGCGTGATCGTCAATATCTCCAGTATTTCCCGTGCAGGCAATATGGGACAAAGCAATTACGCTGCCGCAAAAGCGGGCGTACATGCGTTGACAGTCACTTGGAGCCAGGAGTTGGCACGCTATGGTATTCGTACCGGCACCGTAGCGCCTGGGTTTGTGACTACCGAAATGACCGCTGCGATGCGTCCTGATATGTTGGAGCGTATCTCGACAAGCGTGCCGTTAAAGCGTTTGGGTGAGCCCGATAATATTGCCCAAAGCGTTGCCTTTATTATGGAAAACGACTACTTCACTGGGCGTATCATTGAGTGTGACGGCGGCTTACGACTGTAGTTTCTTTGCCGTGTAAGATAAAGGCGTGTTGCATAGATGGGCGGCTCTAAAAGGCCGCCCGCGTTGCGTGTGTAGATGAACTTGTGAATTCACTCATCTGTGCATAAAGCTTAAAAGTAGTCGCGGCTAATTTTGCGCTGAAAGTACATCTCAAGGCGCAGGGTCATCGCCCAGCGTGGGTCGTAGCTGACATCGCGCTGGAAATGCAGCTCCGGAATCACATCGGCGAATAAAATACCTTTATGAAGATCGCGGCGGTAGCGCGTCTGAAGATAGTAATTGGTCATGCGAGGATTGGACGCGCTTTCACCGATGGCTATCGCCGAGTAGCGCAGTGCACTGCGGCGGTTGATACGGTGATTGATTTCGGCAATTTCACTGTACTCCAGTTTGTCTTCTTCCTCGCGCCACTGGACTGTCGAGATAAAGCGTAAGTGGCGGCGTTTGCTCAACGGTCGGCCGACATCCCAGCGTGTGCGTGCTGAGTAGCCTTCATTGTTGAACCAGGAAACGCGGTTATTCGACTCCAGCTGCCACGGCCCTTCACCCAGTTGCCACAGGCGCTCGCTGGTAAAACGTACGTAGGGGTCAAGAGGGAGACGCAAGCGAACACCGGCACCCACCCTATTACTCCAGTTTTCGCGTTTATCGCGGCTTTCCAGCCAATCCAGGCCGAGCGTAGAACTGCGACGGTCACGCTGGTCATTGGCAAGGCGTCCGGAGCCCTGCTCTTCTAGGGTGCCTTGCGACTCTTCCGGGTCACTCTCGATGACCAGTCGCAGACGATCCTCTGAGGTAGGTAGATCAATACGGTAACGAAGGGTGGTGTCGCCACGGGTACCATCCCCCTCCATCCAATCAATCTCTTGGCCGAAACGCAGATAAGACTCGTTGTTGACCTGCATATAGTCGTCAGTGCCAAAGAATCCATCGATGCGGCGTGATGTGTTATCAACCCAGTTGCCTACGCTTTCACGAAACGGCTCAATGCGTTCTTCCGCCCACTCGGGTAAGTCACTATCTTCCTCTTCTGCATACACATTCGTCGAGACCGTGGTGAGTAGGCCAAACCAGCAGAGGGTTAACAGTTTATGCATCGTCGATAGTCTCGGTAATGGGGCGTCGCTGCTTAACAATAGCGTTTATTTAGCGTGCTTTATGGGTCTCGATCTCTTTTGCCCACTCCAGCACACGCTTGCGTTGGCCACGGCTATTGAGTCGATCCGTATCGACACTCGCCGGGATAAGCTGGTGATTGGGTGACGCGTTAAGGTCGAGATTAAAGGTTCGGGAAGCGCCTGTCGGCATATCCTCGGAGCCATAAATAGCGATAACGCGAATTTCAAGCTGGATATTCTGCTCATGTAGTAGATTATCATCGATTTCCCAATAATCTTTAATCTGATTCACAATATCGCCAAACGATTGAATGTTCAGATAATCTCCGGAAGCTAGCGGGCCTTGATGAGTGCGGTAGCTGGATTCTTGTTGCTCTCCTTTCTGTTGGCTACCCGTTTGCTGTTCGCCGCCGTGCTGCTGATACTCTACTACGTCAAGGGAGTAACTGCCCTTTTGGGTATGCAGTACCGCTACCAGGTGTTGAACATAGATCGCTTCGCTGCTCATATTGCTGATTAAGCAGATGGAGTCCACGCCGATACCCTTGCCGCGATTAATAATCACGCGGGGGCGACGCTGTCGCACATAGCCGTTATAGAGCAGTTGGGCGTAAAATACCCATACAAAGAGTGTGCAAATGCTCGCTACAGCCGAGATTGCCTGGGCGTTATCGTTGAGCCATTCCATTATATGAGATCCTTCTCATTTTTATTGGTGTTAATCCCCGCAGCGGGCTTTCGATGATAGCCATTGAGGGAGGTTAGGTAGCATTATTTAGTAATAGAGACTAGCGGAAAAGTGGAGGTAAGTCAGCCAAATCGGCCTTTGATAAAGGTAGTATTGAGCAAATGCCAGACACGCAAAAAAATGGCATTAAGCCATTGGTATTTTTCAAATGAAGAGGAGGTGTTATACGAAGAATACTGACCAAAAAGCTATCCAGATAGCGTTAAGATCAAGCTGTTTGGAAGCTATTCAAAAGACAAGAGGGATTGTGCTAACTGCTTGATACTAAAGACTAATTGGTGCGGATGGGGAGACTCGAACTCCCACACCTTACGGCACTAGAACCTAAATCTAGCGTGTCTACCAATTCCACCACATCCGCTAAGACGAGGCGTATATTATCAACTTTGTGATAGAAGTCAATCAATGATTTGATATTAATGCATATGGCAGTCAGGAGAGAGCATGGCCCTAAAGTGGTGGCTACAGTGGGGTAGTGATTGGGTAAAGCAGGCCATGCCCGGCTACTGCGCATTTTGTTTGGCGCCGGCATCAGTGGGGCAAGGGTGGTGCGCAACCTGTTTGGTAGAGCTGCCTTGGAACCTACATGCCTGTCGCCAATGCGGTGACCCTGTTTCCCACGGAGCGAGCTTGTGTGGGCACTGCTTAGTTGAACCGCCGGCATTTTCAACTACCCAAGCGGGGCTGTTGTATCAAGAGTCGATCAAGCAGTTGGTGCATGATTTTAAATTTCATGCTTCTCCACGGGCGGGCACGCTATTGGCTGAATTGATGCTCTTAACCCCGCCGATGGCCCTGGGAAACGCACTGCTATCGGTACCTATGACTCCCACGCACGCTCGCACCCGAGGATTTAACCAGTCGCACTGGTTGGCCGAACATCTCAGTTACCAGCTTGGAATTCCAATGGTGTCTGCCAAACGGATAAAGGATTCCCCCTCCCAGCGCACGTTGAACCGCCGCCAACGGGCTGCCAACCTGTCGGGAGCCTTTGTATTTGAATCACCGCCTCCGGCGCATTTATTAATAATCGATGATGTGGTCACTACTGGATCAACAGGCGACGCATTAGGGCGCGCCGCGCTGGAGGCAGGTGCCAAACGTGTTGATATTTGGGCGGCCGCACGGACACCGTTAGGTAAGGATTGATAGAATAGTCTTTTCGCTTATTCATTAGCTCTTTCGCCAACCCAGGAGTGGCCTATGTCACACCCGTTTAGCTCTCTTTCGCCTGATTTAGTGATGTCTGCAGTGGAGTCGCTGGATATTTGGCCTGCAGGCGAGCCTTTTGCGCTAAATAGCTATGAAAACCGTGTACTGCTATTTCGCGATGACGACGGCAAGAACTGGATTGTTAAGTTTTATCGGCCTGGCCGTTGGTCAGATAGTGCGATTCAGGAAGAGCACGATTTTCTGCAGGAGCTGGTTGATCAACAGGTGCCGGTCGTTGCCCCTTGGCGTGATAAAACGGGGGCGTCTTTACACTATTTTAAGGCCTTTCGGTTTACGCTGTTTCCCCACTGCCCCGGTCAGGCGCCAGAGCTTGATAACCCATCGCATCTATTTGCCATGGGGGAGTTGTTGGGGCGGTTGCACCAAGTGTCAGCTAAAAAAACCTTTCAGCATCGCCCGCGTTTAGAAATGGCGAGCGGCATTCTTGATGCACAGCAGCGGGTGCTGGCCAGCAATTGGATGAGCCGCCATCAGCGCCGGGCCTATGACAGTGTGATCGAAAAGGTTCACCAGCAGCTCCTAAAACATAATGTGCCCGCCAGCAGCATGATTCGCTGCCACGGCGACTGCCATTTGGGGAATGTGCTGGGACGTGACGAGCAGTTTACCCTGGTCGATTTTGACGACTGCACCATGGCACCCGCCATGCAGGATATTTGGATGCTACTGCCTACCGATGACCCGCAGGGATGGCGATTACAGTTAAGTGAAATTACCGAAGGATATGAAGAGACGTGCCCGTTTCCTACCGAGCAGATGGCGCTTATCGAGCCGCTTAGGAGTTATCGGCTGATCAGGCACTCAGCGTGGCTGGTATCACGTTGGGATGATCCCGCTTTTCCTCGGGCGTTCCCCTGGCTGGCGGATAGTGGCTACTGGGATCAGCATATCCGCCAATTAGAGCAGCAGTGCCTTCAGTTAGAGAACCCACGTTGGCTGGCGTAAGGAGCATTCAGCACACCACTGACTTGTTATGGCGATAGTAGAGTAAGATCAATCAGGCACGGCTTCTTCGCGGGGCACAGGGTTGGCGATACCTTCTCCGTCTGCTTGGCGACGCTGTTCGTTAAGCTCTGCAGACGGATTGTCCAGTTCTTCAATCTCTACGGGTTGATCCAGTGTAAGAAGGAATCTCTGTCCAGGGGAGAGCACGCACTGTGAATCTTCGCAGGCGATACCATATTGGCCATCTTCGCCATAAGCGCTGGCGCTGAATTCGCCAGTGAAAATATCGCTGTCAGCGTCGTGTGTTTCAATACAGGTCGCCTCTTGAGTGGTAACGCGAATGCGCTCATCAGCCCGCTGCGCACTGCCGACAATAACGCAGTACTCCGGTAAAGAGTGTGAGGCGCTAGCAGTCTGAGTAGGATGAAGCAAAATATCGTTAAGGCGCGTTTGGTTTGATTCAAACGCAAGCTCTTCCACAACCTCTACGCCGACGGTTGCTTCATTGGGCAGCGAAAGCGTGGCGTCTGCAGCGGTAGCCAAGAGCGGTGTAGCAAGAAAGGGGGCTGCGAGGGCGGTTAACCACAAAGGCGTTGGCTTGAATGACATGGCGAGCTCTCAATGTTGGCGCCTGCAATAAAGGCAGTTAAATAAAAACGCTTCATTATATCACAGGCATTGGGGGGGCAAATTGAGTGGCGCGGCGCTCTGACGCAGGCGCACAAAAAGCCATCTGAGTGAGTGCCAGCAGTTTTCGTATGAAGCCTGGGGAGTCACAGGCAGCCTAGATGCGGTAAAATACCCTCTTTGCTTAATACTCGTTGTGCAGTGCTTTTTTAAAGTATACCTTTTGTACAATGAAGGTGGTGGATGACGCTGATTAACGTCCTCCTAATTAATGATGTTACTTTTTCATGCGCAAAAGGGGATGACCTTGGTGACCGCCTGGAAGCGATTGCGCATCGTTTTTGAGATCGTTTTTGAGATCGTTTTTGATGAGGCTAAATATGTCCGATGATATTGCCGAGCACTACCGCCAGATAATCTCAGCACTTGGCGAAGACCCCACACGAGAAGGGCTGCGAGATACGCCTAAACGTGCAGCCAAGGCCATGCAGTTTCTCAATGCGGGCTACACTCAGTCATTGGACGACATTATCAATGGGGCGGTGTTTGAGTCGCAAACGGATGAGATGGTGTTGGTAAAAGACATTGAACTCTATTCAATGTGCGAGCACCACCTATTGCCGTTTATCGGCAAATGCCATATCGCCTATTTGCCTAACGGCAAAGTGTTGGGGCTATCTAAATTTGCCAGAATCGTCGATATGTATGCTCGCCGTATGCAGATTCAGGAGAACCTAACCCGCGAGATTGCAGAGGCGGTGCAGGAAGTGACCGAGGCAAAGGGCGTTGCTGTGGTTATTGAAGCGCGGCACCTCTGCATGATGATGCGTGGCGTGGAAAAGCAAAACTCCAGCATGACATCTTCCGTCATGCTGGGTGGATTTCGTCAAAACCAAGCAACCCGGCAAGAATTTTTAATGCTCATTAGCTAACGTTTACGGTTGTCATTGACCGATTATGCACGCCGTAAATTTGGTTTAAAGGGGTGTTTCGTCTTAGCATGAAGACGTTTATGAGCCTACAAGGCCATCATTTTTGGTCAGGAGCCTGTCATGGAAGCGCTTAAAGAAACACAGCTATATTGCCCCTTTGCCTATATTGACGGCAGCTGGGTCGCGGCAGATAGCGGTGAGCAGATCACGGTATTGAACCCAGCCACCGGTGAAGCTATTGGCGATATACCTCGTTTGGGTAAAGCCGAAACCGAGCGGGCCATTGATGCGGCGGATGCTGCGCTACCGGCTTGGCGAGCGTTGACTGCTCAAGAACGCGCTGACTTGCTGATGAGGTGGCACGACCTGATGTTGGAGCATCAGCAGGATTTAGCCATGCTGATGACGTTTGAGCAGGGCAAGCCACTTAAAGAAGCCGCGGGCGAAATTGCTTATGCAGCCAGCTTCTTACGCTGGTTTGCCGAAGAGGCACGGCGCGTTTATGGCGAAACGATTCCCGCGGCTAACGCCAATCAACGCATTTTGGTTACCAAGCAGCCAGTCGGTGTGGTCGGTGCGATTACGCCCTGGAATTTCCCAGCGGCGATGATTACCCGTAAAGCCGGGGCTGCATTGGCCGCTGGCTGCACGATAGTGGTGAAGCCCGCTAGCCAAACGCCATTTTCCGCAACGGCCTTGGCGCTGTTGGCTGAACGGGCAGGTATCCCACGCGGTGTATTTAACGTAGTACCAGGTAGTGCTAGCGATATTGCCCAAGCGATGACCCAATCGCCCAAAGTGCGCAAGATTACCTTCACCGGTTCCACTGAAGTTGGGCGCAAGCTGATGGCCCAGGCGGCGGAACATATCCAGAAAATCTCGCTAGAGCTAGGCGGCAATGCGCCCTTTATCGTGTTTGAGGATGCAGATTTAGACGCCGCTGTGGAAGGCGCCATGGCCGCTAAATTCCGTAACGCCGGGCAAACCTGTGTCTGCACTAATCGCTTCCTGGTTCAGTCCAGTGTGATTAACGCCTTTTGTGAAAAGTTGGCGGTCGCCATGAACAGCGAGCTGCATGTGGGTGATGGCACCAAGCCCAATATTAATATTGGGCCGCTCATCGATGAAAATGCTGTTAAGAAAGTCAGTGAGCATGTGCAGGACGCCATTGATAATGGCGCTGAGCTGCTGTTAGGCGGGCATCCACATCCGCTGGGCGGTAATTTCTTCACGCCTACGCTGATCAGTTTTGCCACTGACAAGATGAAGGTGGCCCACGAAGAGACCTTTGGCCCACTAGCTGCTGTCTTCCCGTTTGATGATGAAGAGACCGCTATTGAGATGGCCAACGATACCCAGTATGGCCTGGCGTCTTATTTCTACTCCCGTGATCTTGCGCGCGTATGGCGCGTCGCCGAAGCGCTGGAGTACGGTATGGTGGGTATTAATACTGGCGCTATTTCTAACGCTGCTGCGCCATTTGGGGGTGTAAAAGCCTCGGGCCTAGGCCGCGAAGGTGGTCATCAGGGCTTGGAAGAGTATTTGGAAACCAAGTATCTGTGTATTGATCTGGGCTGAAAGGCTCGATAGTGGCTAGAAACTCAATATTGAGTTGATAGGCAGTGATCCATTAGCATTTATTGATGATAGTAAGAAAGCCCCTTAGGCATGCTCCTATCATAAGAGCGCCTAAGGGGCTTTGTGTTTCTAATCTGGGTTATTTAGCGGACTTAGTGGCGGAAGTGGCGCATACCGGTAAATACCATGGCAATGCCTGCTTCGTTGGCGGCGTCGATCACTTCCTGATCACGCATGGAACCGCCGGGCTGAATAACCGCGGTAATACCTGCTGCTGCGGCGGCATCGATGCCGTCACGGAAAGGAAAGAAAGCATCAGACGCCATCACCGAGCCGGGAACCGAAAGGCCTTCGTCTGCGGCCTTGATGCCTGCAATTTTAGCCGAATAAACACGGCTCATTTGACCCGCGCCAACGCCCACCGTTTGGCCCTCTTTGGCATACACAATGGCGTTGGACTTAACGAATTTAGCTACCCGCCAAGCAAAAGCAAGGTCACGAAGTTCCTGCTCGCTGGGCGCGCGCTGACTGACCACGGTCAACTCGTCGCGGGTGACCATTCCGTCGTCACGCTCTTGCACCAGCAAGCCACCGTTGACGCGCTTAAAGTCTAGTACAGGCTGTTGCTCGCCGGGCCAGTGAGCGCTGACGTCCAGTAAGCGTACGTTTTGCTTATTAGCTACGATCGTGGCGGCTTCATCACTGACGCCCGGGGCAATAATCACCTCGACAAACTGGCGGTCAATAATCGCCTGGGCGGTTTCGGCGTCCAGCGGTGTATTGAAGGCGATAATGCCGCCAAACGCGCTGGTAGGGTCGGTGGCAAAGGCTTTGTCGTAAGCTGCTAAGGCGGTTGCACCCATGGCGACGCCGCAAGGGTTGGCGTGCTTAACAATCACGCAGGCCGTCTCGCTAAAGGCTTTTACGCATTCAAATGCAGCGTCGGTATCGGCGACGTTGTTATACGAGAGGGGTTTGCCCTGGAGCATTTTTGCCGTGGCAACGCTGGGTTCGCTTGCCTGGGGGTCAACGTAGAAGGCTGCCTGCTGATGAGGGTTTTCGCCGTAACGCATGTCCTGCTTTTTAGCGAGCTGCAGGTTAAAGGTGCGCGGGAACACCTGATCGGCCGTATTGACTTTGCGACCAAGGTAGTCAGCAATCGCGCCGTCATAACCGGCGGTGTGCTCAAAGGCTTTAACCGCTAAATCAAAGCGCGTAGCGCTACTGACCTGACCATCTTGGGCGGCCAGCTCGCCTAATACTCGCGCGTAGTCACTGCTATTGACGACGATCGTGGTGTAGGCGTGATTTTTGGCGCAGGCGCGAACCATGGTGGGGCCGCCAATATCAATATTCTCAATAGCATCTTCAAGCGTGCAATCGGGCTTGGCTACCGTGGCGGCAAAGGGGTAGAGATTGACCACTACCATGTCGATCGGAGTGATATCGTTCTCAGCCATGACCGCATCATCCTGGCCGCGACGAGCCAAGATGCCGCCGTGAATTTTCGGGTGTAACGTTTTAACGCGGCCATCCATAATTTCGGGGAAGCCAGTGTGCTCAGACACTTCTTTCACGGCAATAGCATTTTCTTGCAGTAGACGGAAGGTGCCTCCAGTGGAGAGGAGTTCAACACCGTGCTCAGTGAGACCCCGAGCAAATTCCACAATGCCGGTTTTATCAGAAACGCTCAGCAGGGCGCGGCGGACGGGGGTAGCGTTGCTGTCAGTCAGGGAAGGGTTATCAGCCATGAGAGGGGTATCAGCCATTAGAGTGCTCGTGTGCAGAGTCGAGAATTAAAAACAACAACGCCCCAGGTTATGGGGCGTCACCTTCGATAAGTCCATATAGCTTGAGTTTTTTGCGCAGGGTGCCACGGTTTAGCCCTAGCGCATCAGCGGCACGGGTCTGATTGCCGTCGGTGTGCTCCAAGACGCAGGCAAGTAAAGGCGCCTCAACTTCGGCCATCACCATGGCGTACAGATCGGTAGCCTGGCTGCCATCTAAATGCTCAAAGTAGCGTCGCATGGCCGTTTCCACTGCCTCCCGAAGCGGCTGCGGCGGTGAGTTGGCTGCAGGATCCGCTAGCGTGCCCGCTAAATGGGAGTAGCTATCGCTGGAGCCGACATCACTGGAATAGCTATCGCTTGAATAGGTGTCGCTAGAGAGAAGATCGCGTTCGGTCATGCAGCATGGCTTCCTTTGGCTAGCAAACGCGAGGCGGCGCCGGGGGCCATCGCGTCGTTGATCCAATCAAATTGCGTTTCAGGTGACGCTAACGCATTGAACTGCTGTTTAAGCGCGCGCTGTTGAGGCGGCGTAAAGCGTTGGTCATCGCTGAGGTACCAGCCGACATGTTTGCGCGCGATACGTACACCCATGGTGGCGCCATAAAACTCATGCAGCGCTTCAACGTGCCCGTGGAGCACTTGGTGACGCTCCGAAAGACCTGGCAGTGCCATCCGCTCTCCATGCTGGAGGTAGTGGCTGATCTGTTGAAATATCCATGGGTTGCCCTGCGCAGCACGGCCTACCATCACGGCATCAGCGCCGGTATAAGCGAGTACCTCGGCGGCTTTTTCCGGACTTGTTATGTCGCCGTTGGCAATCACCGGGATCGATAGGTGAGACTTAATCTCGGCAATTGTGTCGTACTCTGCTTGTCCAGTATAGCGCTGCTGGCGATGACGGCCATGTATCGCTAACGATTGAATGCCGGCTGACTCGGCGAGCCGGGCAATGCGCAGGGCGTTGTTGGATTCGGCACACCAGCCCGTGCGGATTTTCAGCGTCACGGGTATATCAACTGCTGCCACTACTGCATCGAGAATTTCGGCCACCAAGGCTTCATCTCGAAGGAGCGCCGACCCTGCCGCCTTGTTACATACTTTTTTAGCCGGGCAGCCCATATTGATGTCGATAATCTGGGCGCCCAACTCGGCATTCAAGCGCGCCGCCTGGGCGAGCATTTCAGCGTCGCCTCCGGCAATTTGCACCACTCGCGGGTCAGGTTCGCCGCGGTGATCCATGCGCAGCTGCGATTTGCGAGTATGCCACAAACTAGGGTCTGAAGTGACCATTTCGCCTACTACCCAGCCAGCCCCAAGCCGCCGGCATAGCTGGCGAAAAGGCCGGTCAGTGACGCCAGCCATGGGCGCAAGCATTACTCGATTAGGTAATACAAACGGGCCAATGCTGGCAGGTAGTGTGGTTAACGGCATGGCGTCAGACTTTGTTGGTTTTAAGCTATGAGTGCAGGGCTTACGGCGAGTAGGCGTTTCAAGGAGGCGTATGATACGCCTACTCGGTGGTGGGGTGAAGGCCAATTGCCGCTTTAACGCGGACGCAAGCCACTAAGCCGCACCCAGCCTTCGCGAATCACCGGTTCATCCATAGCAATGCCTTGCACTACATAGGCCTCGTAAACTTCATCGGCCTGGTTTGCCAATACCCCCGATAGAGCAATGCGCCCGCCTGGCGCCACGTGTCCGGCAATCATTGGCGCTAGTTCGACCAGCGGCCCCGCTAAAATATTGGCCGTTACGATAGGGTAGTGACCGCCGTCGCTTAACTGTTCAGGGTAGTAGAGGTTTAAGTCCGACTCGGCAATACCATTCCGTTCGGCGTTGTCTCTGCTGGCCTGCAACGCCTGGGGATCAATGTCAGTGGCGTCGGCGTGGAGAGCACCCAGCTTGAGCGCGGCGATAGCGAGAATGCCAGAACCGCAGCCCACATCAAGTACGGTTTGCTGGGCTAAGTGGCCAGCCACGGCGAGCTCGTCCAGCCACTCCAGACACAGCGCTGTGGTTGGGTGCGTACCGGTACCAAAGGCGAGGCCCGGGTCGAGTATCAGGTTAACGGCGTCCGCCTCGGGTGGTTCGTGCCAGCTGGGTACAATCCAGAGGCGTTGACCCATGCGCAGCGGCGTGAAGTCATCCATCCACTCGCGCTCCCAATCCCGGTCAGCGAGTAGCTCATACTCAATGGTCGGGCAGGGCTCACCAGGCATCTGCTCTGACCAGGCGGCCTCGATACGCTCCAGCATGCTCTCGACACCCTCCAGGTCATCGTATAAGCCGGTAAGGATGGTATCTTCCCACAGCGGTGTGGTGCCACGCTCTGGCTCAAATACTGGATCATCGTGGGCATCCTGAAGACCAATAGCCGTTGCGCCTTCGTCAAGCAGTAGTTCTTCTAGGAGCTCTGCCTGTTCGGGGGCGATGTGGGCTTTGAGTTGAAGCCAGGGCATGGAGGTTCTCCGCAAGGCGTAAAGATAAATACAGTACAGACACATAGAGTAAAGACAAGGACGGGGTGGACATGGCCACCCCGTTGGGTATCACACAGTGCGCTGGAAAGCGCTTGGCTGCCGCATTAGCTGCCGAGTTTCTTTTCCAGGTAGTGAATGTTGACACCGCCTTGACGGAAGTAGCTGTCGCGAACCAAATCCTTTTGCAAGTCGATATTGGTTTTAATACCTTCCACCAGTAGCTCGTCGAGGGCGTTACGCATCCGTGTAAGAGCTATTTCACGATCCGCGCCCCAGGTGATCAGCTTGCCGATCAGAGAATCATAGTGCGGTGGCACGGTGTAGCCGGTATAGAGATGGGAATCCATCCGCACACCGAGGCCACCCGGTGCGTGAAACAGCGTTACCTTGCCGGGAGACGGCATAAAGGTACGCGAGTCTTCGGCGTTAATTCGGCACTCGAAGGAGTGGCCGTTGAGCTGCACATCTTCCTGGCGAATCGACAGCGGCAGGCCTGAGGCAATACGCAGCTGCTCTTTGACGATATCTACGCCAGTGACCATTTCGGTGACCGGGTGCTCAACCTGAACGCGGGTATTCATCTCGATGAAGAAGTATTCGCCGTCTTCATACAAGAATTCAAAGGTGCCCGCACCACGGTAATTGATCTTAATACATGCCTGGCGGCACGCTTCAAGTACTTGAGCACGGGCGTCTGGGTCAAGGCCTGGCGCCGGGGCTTCTTCAAGTACTTTCTGGTGACGACGTTGAAGCGAGCAGTCACGGTCATAGAGATGGATCGCGTTACCCTGGCCGTCGGCGAGCACCTGTACTTCCACGTGGCGCGGCTTCTCAAGGAATTTTTCCATATAGACCGTGCCGTCACCGAAGGCGGCGTGGGCTTCAGTGCGAGTAACGGTAATCGCTGAAAGCAGATGGCCTTCAGTGTGCACCACGCGCATGCCGCGACCGCCGCCGCCAGAGGCCGCCTTAATGATCACCGGGTAGCCAATGCGACGTGCCGTGGCGAGATTAGTAGCGTCATCATCACCCAGGGGGCCGTCTGAGCCTGGCACCGTGGGAACGCCCGCTTCCTTCATCGACTGGATGGCGCTGACTTTGTCGCCCATCAGACGAATCGTATCGGCGCGGGGGCCAATAAAGGTAAAGCCAGAGCGCTCAACCTGTTCAGCAAAGTTGGCGTTTTCAGACAAAAAGCCGTAGCCGGGGTGAATAGCGGTCGAGTCGGTGACTTCGGCCGCACTGATCAAGGCCGGAATGTTTAAGTAAGACTGCGCTGACGATGCCGGGCCAATACACACGGCTTCATCCGCCAGGCGAACGTGCATGAGTTCACGATCAGCTTTGGAGTGTACCGCTACGGTTTTGATGCCGAGTTCCTTACAGGCCCGTAGGATACGGAGGGCAATCTCGCCGCGGTTGGCGATTAGTACCTTGTCCAGCATGGGAGAGTCCACCCGTGTTGAAAATGAAAGATTAAGCGATAACGATCATAGGTTGATCGAATTCTACAGGCTCGCCATCTTCCACCAGGATGGCTTCCACTACACCGTCGCGGTCAGCTTCAATCTGGTTCATCATTTTCATGGCTTCAATGATGCATACAGTGTCACCTTGTTTGACGCTATCACCGACTTCCACAAACGATTTGGCGCCCGGTGCTGGGCTGCGGTAGAAAGTGCCTACCATGGGAGAGTTGACTGCCTCGCCACGGTAGCTTGTGCCCTGAGGCTCTGCTTCAGCAGCCGGTGCTGACGCTTGAGCGCCCGCTGCGGGGGCGGCAGGCGCATAGCCAGGCTGCTGCGCATATTGCGGCATCGGCTGTGGCTGCCACGAAGCGCCATTAGGATGACGGCTGATGCGTACTGACTCTTCACCTTCCTGAATTTCAATCTCGCTAATATTGGATTCTTCGAGTAGCTCAATCAGTTTCTTAACTTTGCGGATATCCATGGCATAGCCCCATCAATGTCATAAAGGTAGTCACAAAGTGCTCGAGCATAAGTGCAGGAAGCTCTTTATGGCGCGTACGTTGCGCAGTAAACCAAATTTAAAAATGAAGAGAACGCTGCATGTTAGCGAACGTTACCCCGTTCTCACCGTTAAAAAAGCAGTTTTTTAGCTAATATGGGAGCGGAGTTTGCCGAAAAAGTGCCAGGATGTCCAGCAACTGCCTACGCCAACGTCCAAGCCACCATGTCGTTAAGAATTAAACAACTGTTTGACGATGTTCGCGTCAGAAAACAGCTTTAATGCCTCAATGAGTAGCCAGCGTAGGGTTTGAGCTTAGCTATTTGCTAGCCACTGGCTAACTGACTCCAGATGTTCGCGCAACTGATCTGCGGTCACTTCGCCTTGAATGCGTGCATCGCGAATCTCCTCACCCTGGCTGAAAAAGAGCAGGCTGGGTGGGCCGAAAAGATTATATTGGTTGAGCAACTCACGACTTTGAGAGTCCGTGCGGGTGACGTCGGCGGCGATCAAGGTGTAATCATTAAGCGCTGCGACGACCTGCGGGTCGGGGTAAACATTCCGCTCCAGCAGCTTGCACGAAATACACCAGTCGGCGGTAAAGTGGACAAAGACGGGCTGGTTGGCGTCTTCAGCTTGTGCAATAGCCGCTTCAAGCTCAGTCAAGCTGTTGACCTCGATGAAGTCGAGTGCTTCTGCCTGAGGTTCGCCGGAAATGCTGGAGGTTGCCGCCAGGGGACGCAAGGGGTTACTGCCCCCCTGAGCGGCGCCAATCACCAACACTATCCCCCAAGCTAGCAGCATAAGCCCCAGCGTTTGGCGTGCCCGCGGCCACCCCTGCGGCTGATTGAAATTCAGCGCCCCAAGTGCCAGTGCCGTGCCGATCGCAAGGGCTGCCCATAGCAGCAGCGCAATAGGCGCGGACACTAAACGCTCGACCATCCAAATCGCTACGCCCAACAGTAAAAGGCCAAAGGCAATTTTTACGCCGTTCATCCAGGCGCCGGAACGGGGCAGCAGCGTGGCGCCAAAGGTACCGACCAAAAGCAGTGGCACGCCCATGCCCATGCCCAGCGCAAACAGCACCGCGCCGCCCATCGCGGCATCCCCTGTTGAAGAGATAAACACCAGCGCACCGGCCAAAGGCGCTGTTACACAGGGCGATACCACCAATACCGAGAGGGCACCAGCCAGCGCTAGGCCGGCCGGGCCACTGCGCTGAGCGCGTGCCTGCCAAGCGTCAACACGGTTGGCTAAACGAGGTGACAGATTGAGGTTAAATGCCCCAAACATGGCCAGGGCAAAGAGCGTGAAGAGCACTGCAAAGATGATCAATACCGGTGCTGACTGCAGTCGCGCCTGAAGATTAAGCCCGGCGCCAAACAGTCCCATTAACACCCCGACCAGGGCGTAGGTCAGCGCCATGCCGAGCACATAGCTTAACGAAAGGGCAAAGGCGCGGGAGCGTGTGGGGTTCTGGCCAACCACGATCGATGACAAGATTGGAATCATCGGCAGCACGCAGGGGGTAAAGGTAAGCCCCAGGCCGGCAATAAAAAACAGCCCCAGCGCCAGTGGTAGGCTAGCATCGCTAATCAAAGTGCTAAAGCGGCTATCTTCGCTTTTTGGGGCGGCGAAACCATTCTGTTCAGAGGTGTTAGCGGCTGAAGTGTTGGCTGCTGGACTGGATGCCGTACTATCGGCTTGCCAATCGGAAAACTGGCTGGGGGGTTGGGTTTCGCTGGCCTCTAGGGTTGTTTGCTCTGGAGGGTAGCAGAGCCCGGCATCTGCGCAGCCTTGAAAGGTCAGTGCAATATTGAGCGGGCCTGAGTAGGGTGCTTCCAGCGGTACTTCAAACACTACCTGATCGCGGAACACATACACATCCCCCATAAACTCATCGTTGGTAAAGATGCCTTGGGGGATAATGGGGTCGCCGAGACTGACATCCTCCGTTTGGCTGACTACCGCGAACTGGTGGCGATATAGGTAGTACTCATCTGCGATATCCATGCCGATATAGAGCGTATCGCCATCATGCCAAGCAGTCGGCTGAAAGGCTTCCATAACCGGCAAAAATTCGTCTTGGTTGCTAGACGATGAAAACCATTGGGCGTTTGCACTTAGCGGTAGCAAGCCAAGAAAGAAAATCAATAATGTAAACAGGCCCAGGCGTTTAAGAGATAACACGGTGCGTCCTTAATCAATGGCAGCGCAAAGTAAAGCGAACAGCATACCGCATCCTTAAAACCCAGCGGTATACGCTGCGGTGACGTGACGCGCCCATACCACACCCTCTACGCCTAAAAGCCTTAGACCACACCAATGAGGGTGAGGGGTATGTTCGAAAAAACGTTTGCCGACCTCCGCATATGGATCAAGGTTGATCCGTGGGCCTGACGACGATCTCGTTGATCGCCACTCGACGAGGGTTGGTCACGATGAAGGCAGCGGCATCGGCGATATCTTCCGCATGCAGGCGCTCCACCTCGCCGAACATGCTGGTGAAACCTTCCCACTGTCCGTCTTTCTGCTCGAAGAGCTCGGTCGCGGTCGCACCGGGTTCGATCACCGAAAAGCGTAGCGATTGCTTGGTGAATTCCTGCCGCCAAGCTTCGGTGGCGGCCGTGACGGCAAACTTGGTGGCGTTGTAGATGGCGACTTGGGGAGCGGCGATGCGCCCGGCAACCGAAGAGATATTGACGACATCTGCCACTGCACGTGGACTGGATGTCACTGCCTGAAGAAGATGCGGCAGGGCCTGTTTGGTGAGGTACATCAACCCCCGCAGGTTGACGTCCACCATGCGATCCCACTCTTCAAGTGGCGATTCCACGGAGGGGCCATTGAGCATCAGCCCAGCCGCGTTGACCAAGGTATCCAGGCGGCCGAAGCGTTCGATTACCTGATCAACCACATGCTCGGCTTCGTGGCTATCTGTGATGTCGGCAGCGATCACCAACGCGGTGCCGCCAGCGGCGGCGATCCTGTTGGCAAGCGACTCGAGCCTATCCTGACGTCTGGCCACCAGCGCAACGTTGGCTCCCAGATCGGCCAGTCGAATAGCCGTCGCCTGCCCGATACCGCTGGACGCGCCGGTGATGAGGGCAACGGTTCCGTTAAGCTTCTCGGCGTTTTTCATGGAGTTCCTCCGTTTGAGTCGACATGGACCCCGGACACTCGATACCGCTGTCCGTGTCTGCGTATTTAATTCAAGGGACGATCCAAAGGTTAGGGGTACCGAGAGGGAACTCGTGACGCTGATTCTTCCCATTCATTGCCTATTTCTCTTGATCCCTGGGAAAAGCGGAAATCTGGCCGTTCATCGATCTAGAATGGAATATGCTCAAAAAGACAGGAGAGAACAGTGATCATCGAACTCGGGATAGACGACCAGGCACGGCGGGAGGAAACGGCAGCCATCCGTGATGAGATGGCGGGGCAGATTTCAAGCTTTGTCGGCAATCAGATGGAGCGTGAAACCCGTTTGCCGGGCCTGAGTTTTTGCAAGGTGACGACGCCACAGCCACCAACGCCCTATCTGTATGAGCCCAGCCTCGCCATCATCATTCGCGGAAAGAAGCGCGTCGTACTGGGAAACACGACGTATATCTATGATGCGTCACGATTTTTGCTGACGGCAGTGAATCTGCCTACGATTACCGAAGTCACTGATGCATCGCCCGAGCGGCCCTATCTCTCTTTACTGATGAAGATTGATTTGCAGATGGCTCGCCAGTTGATTGCGGATGTCGAGACGCTTGGCCCGAAAGCAGAGACACAGCGCAAAGCCATGGCGACCGGCCCCGCGACCGTCGACTTGATGGACGCGACGAGCCGGATGGTCCGGCTACTCGACCAGCCACACGACATGCTCCACTTGGGTCGTCTTGTGCAGCGAGAGCTTCTTTATCGGGTACTGACCAGTTCTGCCGGCGGGCGTTTTCGTGACACCGTCATGGTGGGAACACAAAGCCAGCGTGTCGCCAAGGCCGTTGCCTGGTTGCGTGACCACTATACGCAGCCGCTGAAAATTGAAGCCCTGGCGGAATTGGCCAACATGGGAGTGTCTACGCTTCACCACCATTTCCGTAAATTGACCTCAATGAGCCCACTTCAGTACCAGAAACACCTACGTCTTTATGAGGCGAGAAGGCTGCTGATCGCGGAAAATATCGATGCTGCAACGGCGGGTATACGGGTTGGCTACGAGAGCATTAGTCAATTCAACCGGGAATACCGAAGGATGTTCGGTGCCCCACCGATTCGCGACGTCGCGCCATTGCGGTCAATCTGACGACTGTCTCGAGTAGGGCCAGGACGAGAAACTGAGCTATTCGTCACCTTGGTGGAGGAGGGCGAGCAGCTTCGCTAGTGGGCGCACATAGCCTCCCCCTGATGGCTGATGTCGATAGCTGGGCTCGCCCATCATAGCGCAGCAGGTCGATCACGGCGCGCATGGCCGGACGCATCTGGCGACGTCCCGGGTAGTACAGAAAACTGCCGGTATGGCGCATGGCATGACTGAGCGCGGAGCTTGAAATGCCCAGTCTATTGCCCGCCCGGGTAAAGCTCCGCTCCCCGGCGATCATCGCAAACGCCATCAGGTCCGCAAAATCTGCTCGTTTCATTGCTGAGTCTCACTCACAAGCTCGTCAATCAAACAGCATCTTATCAATTAATTGAGGTGTTCCTATAGTTGCTTGAGTGCCCGGCAACGTATGTGAGGTAGCTGCCCGAGCCACATCTCGAATGATCTGATCAGGAGCGAAAGCCATGAAACGTTGGGTTCTGAAGAGCGGAGCGACCACCCTGGAGGGTCTGATCCTTGGAGATGCCGTGAAGCCGGAACCGGGCCCAGGTGAAGTCCGTGTGCGTATTCGGGCGGTGTCGTTGAACTACCGCGAACAACTGATTCTGGGCAATGCTGGTGGCAACTGGCGCATAGACCGCGACTTGATCCCGGTCGCCGATGGCGCCGGCGATATCGATGCGATTGGAGAAGGCGTGGAGCAGTGGACTCCGGGCGACAAGGTCATCACGGTCTATCTGCGCGACTTCATCCACTGGCCACCCCATGCGGGTATCGGCCTGGGCTTGGTGGGCCTGTTCAACTTCGGTGACGTGATCGAGCCCGGTTTGTTTCTCGCCAAGGGCGTCAGCGTTCGCGGCATCCCGGTCGGCTCGCGTGACGGCCTGGAGGAGGTGGTCGACTTCGTTGACAAGCATCAGATCAAGCCGGTGATCGACCGGGTTGTCCCGTTCGGCGACGCGAAGCAGGCCTACCAGGCCCAGAGTGCCCCGGACCTTTTGGGCAAGATCGTCATCGAGATCGCCTAAATCAGCGGCGGGAGCTATCGCTGGCACGACTATTCTTGGCTTTGTCTCCCCAAAAGTTCAGCGGTTTTAGTGGGGAGCCAAGAGAATTGAGCAATGATCGGGAAGGATCGGAGTGCAACGTATAGTAAAGACTTCTTTAGATTTGATTAGAGGAGCGCTGCCCCCCCGCTCGGTGCTCCGTTTTCACATACACACAAAAGCGAATAGGGTCTCCCCTTGCTTCGAAGGGGGCCGCCTATATGCGAGCAAACAATCTCGACGCTTGCCCTCAACAACGGAGGAAGTCGTTATGAATATTGAATCCGAAATTGACCGCGTTTTCACATTACAGCAAGCCCATCAATGGCATCTAAGGACGTCGACGGCAGAACAACGAAAGGATCGTCTCCGACGCTTCAGGGAAGTATTGGTTAAATATGAGACTGAAATCCGTGATGCGCTTACATCTGATTTGGGACGCCCTGCCGAAGAGCCGGTGACGTTCGAGCTGGCCGTCACACTGGCGGATATCGATGAAGCCATCGAGCATCTTGACGACTGGATGAAGCCCGTACCTGTCCAGACCTCTGCGCCCGGGGGGCAAGCGTATATGGTCTATGAACCGCGGGGCGTCGTTCTCGTCTTCGGTTCATGGAATTTCCCGATAAGCCTGCTCCTTACCCCCATGGTGCCGATGATCGCCGCAGGCAACTGCATCATCGCCAAACCAAATGAACTCACACCCGCATCGAGCGCCGTAGCAGCCAAAATCATTCGCGAGGCTTTTGACGAGCGTGAGGTCGCAGTGTTTGAAGGCGGTGTCGATGTTGCCAACGCGCTGCTGGAACGCCCCTTCGATCACATTTTCCTTACCGGAAGCCCAGCAGTTGGCAAGATTGTGATGGCTGCAGCGGCCAAGCATTTGGCCTCGGTGACATTAGAGCTCGGTGGCAAATGCCCTGCCATTCTGGACGACAGCGCCAACTTCGACACCGCCGTTTCCGAGATCGGCATGGGGCGAATGACGAATAATGGCCAAACCTGTCTATGCGTCGATTATGTCGCATTGCCCGAATTACTACGCGATCGGTTCGTCGAGGCGCTCGGAAACCAATGGCGAGACAGCTTTTATGATGGCGAGACGTTCATGGCGGACCGCAATTCCCGCATGGTCAACTCGCGCAACTTCTCACGTGTAAAAGGATATATTGATGACGCCGTTGCACGTGGCGCCAGGGTGGCTTTTGGCGGAAACTGCGATGAAGAGAACCTGACGATAGAGCCGACCATACTGCTTGATACGCCGCTTGATGCATTGGTCATGCAGGAGGAGATATTTGGCCCCGTTCTCCCAATTGTCACTTATCGCGATGTCTCAGAGATCTATTCCTTTATTCGTAAAAGTGGCAAACCACTGGGTATGAACATTTTTTCAGAGCGGCACGAGTTTGTTGAAGACGTACTCCGCAATACCTCGTCCGGGGGCGTATCAGTTAACGGATGGGCTAGAAACTGGCCTGAGAGCCATCTACCGTTTGGTGGGGTCAACACTAGTGGAACAGGTCGTTATCACAGCATTCATGGATTCCGCGAGCTTTCTCATGAACGTGCAGTGTTCGAAGTAATCTGATCATACGGGCTTGCCTTAGGCCGGGCCTCAACCGAGCCTAATTGGTGCTTGCCCTTGAGCACTCTGAGAGGGCAGGCACTGTTTTAGGCCTATAGATAATCTGCCAGGTGAGGCCGCAACTGATCCCGAGAGTGAACTGCACCCCAAAAGTTGGACATTAATCCAACGATTGGGGTGTTTTTATGGCGAAATACAATGAAGAGTTCAAGCTGTCAGTAGTAAATTGCTACGCAGATGGACAAGTCTTGAGTCAGTTCACGGAGAGACGGCTTTATCACATGACGGTGAAGAACATTGCCGAAACGCTACTATTACGCTTTCTGGTAAGCAATTACGGATTTTTCAATTGCTTTGCGCGCAGCGTCAGCACCTTCCCATGACTCAACCTTTACCCATTTGCCTTTTTCGAGATCTTTGTAGTTCTCGAAGAAGTGAGCAATTTGCTGGCGCAGTAGCTCGGGTAGGTCGGTAACTTCATGAATATCGTCATAGAGCGAGCTTAGCTTGGCGTGAGGTACGCAAATCAATTTAGCGTCTTCACCAGCTTCGTCGGTCATATTCAAAATACCTACCGGACGCGCGCGAATAATGCTGCCAGGTTGAACCGGGTGAGGGGTAACCACCAAGGCGTCCAGCGCATCGCCATCGTCGGCGAGGGTATGGGGGATAAAGCCGTAATTGGCGGGATAGAACATGGGAGTGGCCATAAAGCGGTCAACGAGTAGCGCGCCCATGTCCTTATCAATTTCATATTTGATCGGGTCGTGGTTGGCTGGAATTTCGATCACCACGTAAACGTCGTTGGGGAGATCCTTTCCAGCAGGGATATTATCGAAGTTCATCGTTGATTCCTTGGTAGTGCTGTGGCTAGAGTCGTGCCGTGGTTAGGCAAACGTGTCAGAGTCGTTTATGGCGAGGAATTATACGAACATGACTGCACGATTACCAATGCGACATAGGTGGGCCGCTAGTGATAATTAATTAGCCCTGCAAATGGGACGAATACGATAGAGACGTTTGGTGGGCATCGTTTCTGTTCCGCTGCGTGTATCATAGCGCTATTGGTTGACAGTGATGTCCCTCGATCGAGTCGGCAACCTAGGAGGATGACTTGTCGCACGCCCAGTTGCTCATTAGTTATGGTCAAGCGTTTGTCGCGCCCGATCGGCGCCTGCATCGCAGTTCAATGTCGGTTCGCTTTCCTGAAGCGCCGCTGCTTCGCGCCAAAGGTGGCTGTGCGGTGATCAGCGACTCCATTTCACGCAATACCATGGCCAAGCAGGCCGGTGATATCAGCGTACGCGGCTTTCTGGCCGACTACTTCTCCACTCCCGATCACTGGGATGTAAAAACTTCTGCCACGCGCGTACTACGTGCGCTCAACAGTTGGTGCTACAGCCAAAGCCAGCATGTGAAAGAGGGCAGTTTTGTTTCATCCATGTCGGCGATGGTGTTTCGTGGCCGTGAAGCCCACCTTTTCCACATGGGCGATACGCTGGTCTTTCGCTTACGGGGTGCCGAGTTTGAACAGCTAAGCCGCGACCATGTGACCGATTTAGGCGGCTATCGTTACCCTTCACGAGCGCTGGGTATGGACGGCAGTGTCGATATCGATTACACCCACATTGCGCTGAAGCAGGGCGATCTGTTCCTGTTTACTACCCAGGGCGTGCGCGGCACGCTGCTACCTTCCGACTATGTGCGCTTGATTCGCCAAGATGCCAGTGATCTGGATGCCGCCTGCGAGCGACTAGCTGATGAGGCGAAGCAGCGCGCCCAAGAGCGCGGCTATGGCGGTGACCAATTCTGCTTCCAGCTGGTACGTATCGATGAATTACCCGATGAGGTCACCGAGCACCCGGGGCAGCTCTACGGCGATCTACCAATTCCCCCTGAGCTGGCGCCGGGGGAGCGTTTAGATGGCTTGGAGATTCTCGCCGTGCTATCGCGAACGGCGCAGTCGCGGGTGTACCGTGTCCGTGATGTGCATAGCGAACGGGAAATGGTCATGAAAGCGCCCAGCCCTGAGCTCTCGTTGCGCAATGCCTATCTTGAGCACTTCCTGCTCCAGCAGTGGGTAGTGGAGCGGGTTAACTCGCCCTTTGTGGTTAAGGTGATGGAGCCATCTCGGCCACGACGCTACCTCTATTATCTGATGCAGCATATTGAAGGCGAGACGCTGCGGCAGTGGGCAGAGCGCCATCCTCAAGCCAGTCTGACCCAGCGGCTGGACATTGCCAATCAGCTGGGTAAAGCAGTGCAAGCACTGCATCATCGGGAAATTATTCATCAGCAGATCAATCCCGATAATATTTTGATCGACCCTCATGGCAAGCTCGTGCTCACCGATTTTAGTGCCTGCCATATGCGTGATGGGGAAGGGCATCGCCACTCAGGTGAGTTACTCAGGCAGATTGGCTTTAACGAACACAGCGCACCTGAGTATGCCTTGGGCGACAGCATTGGTCGGCGTAGTGATCAGTACTCGCTAGCCTCCACTACATACTGGCTTTTGACCGGTGCATTACCTTATACACTGACACCCAACAGACTGCGCAGCCATACCGACCTCGAAGAGTTGACCTATCGCAGCGCGCGAACCACCAACCCCGAGATCTCCCAAGAATTAGACGATGCGCTACGCCGCGCCTTGGATCCACAAAGGGCGTTGCGGTTTAGGCGTATGTCCGAGTTTTTGCATGCGCTTAGAGTGCCACTCGGGCGGCTGCCCAATCGAGAAGAGAGCCGCCAGGAGCCGCGGCGTTTCTGGCAGGGTGTGGCGGGAATTCTGTTATTGCTGCTAGTACTTTCCTGGTTGTTACGCTAACCCCAAGCGGCGAAATGCACATAAAAAGGGGCGATGAATCACTTCATCGCCCCGTTTTTTTATTGCCGCTATTTTTAGCCTTGCTGGGTTAGCTGTTTACAGCGTAAAAATGGGCAACTTGCGTTCTGCTTTGGCCAGTTTCAGTTTGGCGACTTTGGGTAGGCCATTCTCGAACGGTGGGAAGTCCTCGCCCTGAATCAGCGGTGAGAGATAGTCCCGGCAGGTCTGGGTAATGGCAAAACCGTTTTCGCTGATAAAGTCCCGGGGCATAAACTTCTCTTGGTTGGCCACCTGTGAGAGCGGGGCAGAGATCACATCCCACTGGTAGGGCGCCTGAGAGAGGCGGCGAATGGCGGGCATCATGGCGTTTTTACCCGCCAGCGCCAAGGTTACCGCTTCGCGACCCACCGCATAGGCTTGTTCAACGTCGGTTTTAGACGCCAAGTGACGTGCCGCGCGCTGCAGATAGTCGGCCACTGCCCAGTGATACTTGTAGCCCAAATCCTGCTTGATCATACCGGCAAGTGTTGGTGCCACGCCGCCAAGCTGGCGGTGGCCGAACGCATCGGTGTTACCTGCATCGGCCAGGAAAGTGCCATCTTCGTAGCGAGCGCCTTCAGAGACCACAATAACGCAGTAGCCATACTGTTTAACGCTCTCTTCAACCCGCGCCATGGCCGCTTTACGGTTAAAGGGGATTTCCGGGAAGATAATCATATGCGGCGGCTCGCCTTCGGCTTCGCCTGCTAAACCACCTGCAGCGGCAATCCAGCCCGCGTGGCGGCCCATCACTTCGAGCACAAATACCTTGGTGGAGGTAGCGCACATGGAGGCGATATCCAGCGATGCCTCCAGCGTTGAGGTGGCAATATACTTCGCTACGCTGCCAAAGCCCGGGCTGTTATCGGTAATCGGCAGATCGTTATCGACGGTTTTAGGCACGTGGATAGCGGTCAGCGGATAGCCCAGCTTCTCGGAAAGTTGAGAGACCTTTAAGCAGGTGTCGGCGCTGTCGCCGCCACCGTTATAGAAAAAGTAGCGAATATCATGGGCTTTGAAGACCTCGATCAATCGCTCGTACTGGGCGCGGTGGGTGTCGATGTCTTTTAGCTTATAGCGGCAGGATCCAAACGCGCCGCCCGGCGTATAGCGCAGGGCAGCAATCGATTCATCACTCTCTTGGGTAACGTCGATAAGATCTTCCGTTAAGGCTCCGATAATGCCGTTATGACCGGCGTAAACCTTGCCTATTTGGTCGGGTGCTTGGCGGCAAGCTTCGATAACGCCGCAGGCGCTGGCGTTGATCACGGCGGTGACGCCACCGGACTGGGCGTAAAAGGCATTATGCTGGGCCATGGAAACGTCTCATCTCCTAAAAACGGATAGTTTTAATCGATATATTTATCACCGCCAAATACCCGCTACCCGGCATTGTCGGTGCTAAACCAGATTGCTGTAATGGGCGAAGTTTAGCGTAAAGCCTGGTTTTCTGCATCAGCGGGTACGCTGTTGACGGCGAGGTGTTAATCCGTACCGTCCATCTCTTGCTCGCGCTGGGCAAGTTGCCAGCCACCCAGGTCTTTATAGCGATTAACCATTGCGCAAAACAGTTCGGCAGTGCGCTCGGTGTCATAACGAGCGGAGTGAGCGGCTTTGTTGTCAAACTCGATGCCCGCGGCACGACAGGCTCGCGCAAGTACCGTTTGACCATAGACCAGGCCTGCAAGGGTGGCGGTATCAAAGCTTGAGAAGGGGTGAAAAGGATTGCGCTTAATGCCGCAGCGATTGACCGCCGCGTTCAAGAAGCCCTGGTCGAACGCCGCATTATGGCCGACTAAAATAGCGCGCGTGCAGTCGTGGGCTTTGATCGATTTACGAATCGGACGGAAAATTTCGCCCAGTGCTTCAGACTCGCTCAGCGCCACCTGGCGACGCAGGGGGTCGTCCAGGTTGATACCGGTAAAATCGAGCGCGGACTGCTCTACATTCGCTCCTTCATAGGGCTGAATGTGGTAGGCATAGGTGGCATCAGGAAGCAGGTTGCCCTCCGGATCCATGGTCAGCGTGACGGCGGCTATCTCGAGTACAGCGTCGCCTTGGGCATTAAATCCCCCGGTTTCTAAATCAACGACCACAGGCAGGTAACTGCGAAAACGTTGGGCCATTAATTCGCGGGCAATTGCCTCGCTCATGCAGCTCTCCTTATCTTCAAGCGAGTAATAGTCTTCAAGCGAGTCATCAGTCAACATCAGCGGCAAACCGCCGCTTTGAATGGGGTGATTCTAGCAGCTTTAGCCCCCAGGCGTCGTTGACGGTATTCGCTGGGCATTGAGAACGCTATACTCAACGCCAGTCTCAACGGTTTACTCCAACGAGCTATCAAATACGAGCTATCACATTCGCCAGACACTAGAGGCAAGTGTAGTTTTTACTCATGAATATCTTATGGTCAACGAGGAGCAAAGAATGTCCGATGTCAAAAAGGTTGTGCTGGCATATTCAGGCGGCCTGGACACATCCGTTATCGTTAAGTGGTTGCAAGAAACCTACAACTGCGAGGTAGTGACCTTTACTGCCGACATCGGTCAGGGCGAAGAAGTCGAACCGGCGCGAACTAAAGCGCAAGCGCTTGGCGTGAAAGAGATTTACATCGAAGACTTGCGTGAAGAGTTCGTGCGTGACTACGTCTACCCGATGTTCCGCGCCAATACTATCTATGAAGGCGAGTACCTGCTGGGCACCTCTATCGCTCGTCCGCTGATTGCCAAGCGGTTGATCGAAATTGCCAATGAAACGGGTGCCGACGCTATTTCCCATGGTGCTACGGGTAAAGGCAACGACCAAGTGCGTTTCGAACTTGGCGGCTATGCCCTGAAGCCCGGCGTAAAAGTGATCGCCCCTTGGCGGGAGTGGGATTTAACTTCTCGCGAAAAGCTAATGGCGTATTGCGAAGAGCATAAAATTCCGGTCGATTTTTCTAGTAAAAAGAAAAAATCGCCCTACTCAATGGATGCCAACCTGCTGCACATCTCCTATGAGGGCGGCATTTTGGAAGATCCCTGGGCCGAAGCTGAAGACGATATGTGGCGCTGGAGTGTCTCTCCTGAAGCCGCGCCCGACCAGCCCACCTACGTTGAGCTGACGTTTGAAAAGGGCGATATCGTGGCCATCGACGGCGAGCCGTTGAAAGCCCATGAAGTGCTCGAAAAGCTCAACAAACTGGGTGGCGACAACGGTATTGGCCGTTTGGATATCGTCGAAAACCGTTACGTGGGCATGAAATCTCGTGGCTGCTATGAAACGCCAGGGGGCACCATTATGTTGCGTGCTCACCGTGCCATTGAGTCACTAACCCTAGACCGCGAAGAAGCCCATCTGAAAGATCAGCTGATGCCGAAATACGCTGAAGTGATCTACAACGGTTACTGGTGGAGCCCTGAGCGTCGCATGCTGCAGGCGGCCATTGACGAGACCCAAAAGAATGTCGCGGGTGTCGTGCGTATGAAGCTCTACAAAGGCAACGCTACCGTAGTGGGCCGTAAGTCCGATGAGTCGCTGTTTGATGAATCAATCGCTACCTTTGAAGATGACGCTGGTGCTTACAACCAAAAAGATGCCGAAGGCTTTATTAAGCTAAACGCGCTGCGTTTGCGCATTGCCGCAGGCAAGGGTCGCAAGCAGAGCTGATTAAGCGCTTATAAAAGCAGCTTATACCTTGTAGGGCGGCCATCGCATTGCCGCCCTACAAGCAATGGAGCCATTGTGTTTAAAAAGGAGCCATCATGCTAAAAAAAATACTTTCCGGTCTCTTCGGTGGTGATCGTCAGGCTGATTCAGGCGCTACCGCCAAAGCTGCTGAGCCGGTGGAATACAAAGGCTACGAGATTGTCTCTCAACCAGACAATCAGAGCGGTCAGTACCGCGTCAGTGGTTGGATTCGTAAGGCCGACGCCAGTGGTGAAACCCTTGAACACCGCTTTGAGCGTTCCGATATGCTCCCAGGACGAGAGACCTGTGATGCCATGATGGTCACCAAAGCGCAGCGCTATATTGATGAAGTGGGTGAGGCGATGTTCGCACCAGACCCGCGCAGGGCAGGCGAGAGCGAGTAGCAACAACGCCGTCATAATATTTAGTGAAGGAGAGGCGTATGCGCTTAGTACACCAGGCTTCACCCTGGCGCTCTCTATTCCATAAGGATGGAACACTCAATACCTCGGCGCTTAATGCGCCGTTAGAGCATCTCTTCTCGAAACTCTCCTCGACATTCCCCTCGCCGCGAACCTCCTTAGCCGACGCCTATGCGTGGCAACTGCCGCTGGTCGAAACGTTAGTGCATTATGATCTGCCCGCCTGGCGTATTAGCCAAATCATCAGTGATCACAATGCTTCTCTGTATCGCCAAGCGATAGCGCAATCCCTTGACGAAATGCAGGCGCAGGGGTGGGGCGCTCCGCCAGTTGACTACTGCATACTGCTACTAGGCTCCGCGGCGCGTTTTGAGAGCCTGCTAGGCCCCGACCAGGATAATGCGCTGATTATTGACGATTATCCTGACTATCGCCATGTAGAGATCGACGGCTACTTTCAAGCACTGGGCGAGCGGTTTACCCAGCGCCTGGATGAGGCCGGTATCCCGCTCTGCCATGGTCATGTCATGGCGCGATGGCCGATGTGGCGCAAACGGCTGAGTGAGTGGCACGCGCAGCTAGACATTTGGAGCGCTGACCGCCAAGTAAAGCGCGTACAACAGACTAATATCTTGCTCGATTTTGCCCCGGTCGCTGGTAATCCGGCGCTTGCTAAGCAGTTGGGTGAGAGCATCGTTTCGACACTTCCCAAAGCGCCGCTGTTTATGGATGAAATGGCGGCGCTACTGGATGAGCTGCCGGTGGCGCTGGATCGCTTTGGGCGGCTTGCCTCAAGCCCAGGCCTGGATGCCCCCCACGGGCAAGCCCTTAATCTTAAGCATCAAGGCTTGTTGCCGTTGATTAGCGCTGCACGCTTACTCTGCCTGCGGCACGGGCTGCGCGATATACCCACCCGCGAGCGATTAATCGCGCTAAGTCATGTAACGGATGCGCTAACGTCGGCTGAATCGGCGTTGCTGCTAGCCGCTTTTGAGCGACTGCAGCAGCACCTATTGGATCAGCAGCGGTATAACAAAGCCCGGGGGCAAGCTGCAGATGGTTGGATTGATATGCGACGCCTGCGCGAAGATGAGCGCCTGCTGCTGAAGTTTGATCTGCAGCAGATCAGAGCTTTTGTCCTGGGAGTGAAAAACGTCTAGTCCGCGGTGGAAAGAGAAGTGTCATCCGGCGCTGCGGGAAGTTCTAGTGTTAAGCAAGCGCCGCCTAAGTTTTTGGCATCCTCTACCCAGAGCCGCCCCCCCTGGTGGGCGATAATGCCCCGACTAATCGGTAGCCCTAAGCCGCTGCCCCTTGGCCGACCCCGGGGAACATCATCGCCTTGCTGAATTTGATGAAATTTTTCAAATACTCGCTCACGTTCGTCCTCGCTAATACCCGCTCCGTTATCCTCGACGCTCAGGCGGAAATGACGGCGATGGCGATAAAGCGTTAGGCGCACTTTTGGCTGCTCCCGATCGGCAAACTTACCCGCGTTATCAAGCAGGTTAATAATCACCTGCTCTAAACGATCATGGTCGCCAACCACCATCGCCGGATCAGCTTCTAAGCTAACGTCTAGCACTATGCCGCGCTCCTCATGCAGGTGCGCAATAGCATCAATGCTATGCCGAGCCAGGGCGGCAAGATCAAGAGGAACGGGATTAAGCGTTAAACGGCCGCTCTCCAGGCGGGCAAGATCCAGAATTTCTTCAATTAAACGTGACAGGCGCTGGCTCTCGTGGACGATTACACCAAGAAAATGCTGACGTTTTTCATCAGGCAGTTGGCTGCTATCGCGCAATATTTCGGCAAAGGCACGAATGGAGGTGAGCGGCGTGCGCAACTCGTGGCTGACCATGGCGACAAACTCATCTTTTAACCGGTCCAGCTCGCGCAGCCGCTCATTGGCACTACGCAGTTCTTCGCCAATTTTCACCAGCTCCTGAGACTTCTGCTCCAAACGGCGGTTGTACTCCAGAGTTTGTGAGGTCGTGTCCAGAATGCTCAGAATCGACTCAATATCCAGTGCTTCGCCACGTACCACCGAGTTGATCAGTACTCGTGCTGAGGAACTGCCCAGCGCCCCCGCCAGTGCTTGTTCGGCGCGAGTAATCAGCTCCGCGGTGGCGGGCTCGTCCGCTGCATAAGCGCTTTTGGTTCCGCTATGGCTGAATACGCGGCGGGTGGTCGGGGGGCCAAGATAGCGAACGAGTAGTTCTTTGAGTGCACCCTGGGTAGTTTGCCCGCGCCATAGTGATGTCGATAGTGAAGTGGTTTGCAAATTGGGGTGCATCGCTTCGGTGAACAGTGCCGCCTGAGTTTGCTCAAGGGGCGTAGGGCGGGTAAACAGCGATACCCCCACCAATAGGCCTACGTTGGCCAACATGCTCCAGAGCAGCGAATGGGTATAAATATCCCAGTTTTCGAGCCCGAATAAGCCGTAGGGCACTAGCCAGCCGATACCCCATGGCCCCTCGGTGAGCAGTGCTGTATCCAACCAACCGGATTGAGCGAACCCGGGTAGCAGCAGGGTATAACACCAGATTAAGAACCCAGCGATTAAGCCGACGGTGGCGCCTTGGCGAGTAGCACCACGCCAATAGAGTCCAATCAAGAGCGCTGGAGCAAACTGCGCGGCCCCAGCGAAGGAGACCAAGCCAATAGTGACAAGGCTATAGGAGTCACCAATCAGAGCGTGATAGAGATAGCCTAGCAGTAGAATTAGCACGATAGCGATGCGCCGAATACCCAGCAGCCAGCCGGCAAGCTCCCCTTTGGTACTCAGGTGCAGTCGCCGTGAGCGCAGCAGCAGTGGCATCACCAACTGATTGCTAACCATAGTGGAAAGCGCGATTGTCTCCACAATCACCATACCTGTCGCCGCAGATAGGCCACCAATAAAGACCAGTAGCGGCAGCCCTTCTAAACCTGCTGAGAGCGGCAGCGTGAGCACGAAGCTGTCCGGATCACCTGCGCTGACGCCTAACAGCAGACCAGCCAGCGCAATGGGAATAACGAACAGATTGATCAGCAACATGTAGAGGGGGAATAGCCAGCTTGCTCTGGCTAAGTGCTGCTCATCGACATTCTCCACCACCAATACCTGGAATTGGCGAGGCAAGGTTAAGAAGGCCAAAAAGGCCAGCACCAGCATGCCCACCCAGCCGGTGCCCCCACCCGGAACACTATTCAACCGCATGCTATCGACAAGGGCGGGGGTGGCCGCTACCTGAGCAAACAGCGCGGCGGGGCCTTCAAACATCACAAACACCACGAACACGCCAACGGCCATGAAGGCTACCAGCTTAACGATAGATTCCACGGCGATCGCTGCCACCATGCCTTCATGGCGCTCGCTGGCATCCAGGTGGCGTGTGCCAAACAGAATAATAAACACCGCCAACACCAGGGCGACCCACAGGGACTTGTCCATCCAGAAGTGTTCATCCACCAACGTAGTGTCGGCCGCGCGGGGATAATTGATCAGTACTGCATGGCTAACAGTGATGGCTTTTAACTGCAGGGCAATATAGGGGGTGATACTAATCAGCGCCATTAGGGCAACCAGTGCGCCTAAGCTGGTGCTTTTGCCGTAGCGGGCACTGATAAAGTCGGCAATTGAGGTGATTCGTTGCCGCGCTGCAATGCGTACCATCTTGCGTATAACAAAAGGGGCCAGCAGCATCGCCAGCGTCGGCCCCAGATAGATGAGCATAAAACTGGGGCCATACTCAGTGGCGCGCCCTACGCTGCCGTAGAACGTCCAGGCCGTGCAGTAAACAGCAATAGAAAGGGCATATACCGTTGGCGAGCCAATGATGGAGCGTCCCTGCTCCGCCCGCCGGTCGCCCCAGGCGGCGACCACAAACAGCAGCGCCAAGTAGCCAAAAGCGGTGCCGAGGATAATCGCCTCACTACGCATGGTTAGCGGCCTGCACGCTGTTCCATCAGCCAGGCGGTTAAGCCGATCACCCCAGCCCAGGCGATAAATAGATAGAGCGGTAGCCAGCCCACGCTAAACGCGGGAAGGCGATCCACCACGATAATCAGCGGCGGGCAGAAAAGTAGCAGTGCAATCGCCACCAGAGCCATTAGGCGCTCTGTTTGGCGTGATTTAACACCGAACGGTTTCATTAGGCACTGGCATCCTGTCGGTCGAAGGCGTTGGCTTGCAGCGCTAACAACTGCTCGAGGGTATCGACGCCGCGGGCTTCTAAGCGGGGCAGCAAAGCTAGCCATAGCTCGGCGGTAACACGGGCATCGCCTAATGCAGTGTGGCGGGTGCCCGGCGGAAAAGCCAGATCATAGCGCTGGGCAAGGCTATCCAGATCATGCCCATCGAGTGCTTCGTCCAGTGCCCTTGAAATCAGCAGGGTGTCGATCACAGGGATATCAAAAACGACCCCTTTGTGGCTAATGGCAAGTAGATCAAAGGCGGCGTTATGGGCCAGCAAGACGGCTTCGCCGACATAATCACGAAAGCGGGTAAGCACAATATCCAGCGGTGGCGCACCGACCACATCGGCATCGGTAAGGCCGTGAATCGCGGTGCTAGCCGGTGGGATTGGCCGCTGCGGATCAACTTTTTGATCGAAGACCTCGCTTGCCAATAAACGGGCGTTGACCACGCGGCAGGCGCCAAGACTGATGACGGTGTCGCCTCGGCGTAGCTCAAGCCCGGTGGTTTCCGTATCAAAGGCGACTATTTCCAGGCTGCGCAGTGTTCGGCTGGCCAGCGCTTCATCTGGTGGAGGAAGGTCGGCAATGCCAAAGTCATGGAACTCAGGACGCGGCGGGGCGATTTCTCGTGGGGCGCCGACGCGCTCCATGGCGGGCAGGGGAAGTCGCAGGCGTGAATGAACGCTGTCATCGTCGGCAAGGCTCCAGATATCGCTGGCGTGCTGGCGCAGTACATCAGCGACGCTTGGCGTCAATGGCAGAGAGTTTAGCGGTTGCTGGCGCCACTCTGCCAGCTCGTGCTCAGGGATCGCTTTGCCGCGCCAAATAAGGTCGAGGTAGACGCGTTTATTGCCCAAGCATATCTCACCCTCAAAGCCACTGTCAGGCAGATGGGTATTGAGGTGCTTGACTAAAGAGTCGAACAGCGCAATCAGCGCTGGGGCGTCGCCTTTAAACCAGGCAGGCATACCCACCGGGGTGATTAAGCGGTGCTCCGGGTCTAGGCGCTCATCCAATGCTTGCCAGAAGTCATTTGACCACATGGGGGTTAAGCGCTCGCCCTGGTGCTGCATGTCATCAAGTAGCTGGCCAATTTTAGCCACGTTGTCACCGAGCGTAACACCTTCCTCGTGGATTACCCGCTCAAAACGCTGGCGTAAAGACGAGGTGCTGACGTCATTTTGACCGCGCAGTTGTACCAGGGCATCAGCAGCGCTGGTCAGGCTGGCAGTATGCTGGCGAAGCGGTGTCAGCATGGCCGCCAGCTCCGCTCTAACGCCCATCTCACTCGACCATGAGGCGGTGGCGTCACTAAATGTCAGCAGTGTTTCGCCATCGCTACCCGGTACGCGGCGTAAAATCACTTTGAGCCAGCGGTCATCACAGGGAGCGAGTAACTCGCGCGGGGAGCCGTCATTAGGTAGTTGGCCGAGTACTTGCTGTAAGCTCGCTACCGGCAGCAGCGCCTCCAGGCGTTTTCCTAGCCCTAACCCGGTATTACCCTCAAAAAAGTTCTCGGCTGCCTGATTGAACAGCATGAGGCGGCGGTGGTGATCGCACAGTAGCAGCGGCGTTTCGAGTACTTGCAGCAGCGTTTCCAGCTCCTGGCGAATGCGTGCAGCGCTGCGGGCGCCGTCAGCGTGAGCGGTGGCGAGACGACTGCGATCTGATCGCCAGCTTTCACGTACTCGACGTAGGTCGGGCCCCAATCCTTTTAGCCAACCTTCGGGTGGGTGCTCGTCCCGGGCGTCCGGGTTGGCGACCAGGCGCGCCAGTTGCACCTGTAAATGGCGCAGCGGGGTAAACAGCATGCGCTCAAGCAGCAAACCGACTAAAAAAATCGTCGCGCCACCGGAGAAGCTGCCTAGCCAGAGGGAGATGCGCGTTACGCCTGTAGGAGCGAGCTTCGCATCCAGCCAGGCGGCAAAAATGGCCCCACCCAGCAGGCTGATCCCGCTAAGAAGTAGCCAGAGGCCCATCAGGCGCTGACGTTTGGGCAGCCCGCCTCGGGTCATGGCTGCTCCTCAATGAGTAGCGCTTTGACTTTTTCGACCAGCGACTGAGTAGAGAAGGGCTTGGTGATGTAATCATCGGCGCCCAGCGCCATGCCTTTTTCCCGCTCAACATCGCGTCCGTGAGCGGTCAACATAATAATGGGAAGCTGGGCAGTAGCCGCTTCGCTACGCAGTCGCTCTAAAACGTCAAAACCGCTAATCCCCGGCAGGCTAATATCAAGTAGCAGTAGATCAGGCTGGCTATCATGCACTCTTGCCAGGGCCTGTTCACCATCTTCGGCGGTGACGACCTCAAACCCTGCTTGCTCCATCAGAAATTCTAGCGATAAAACAATGTTGGGTTCGTCATCGACGACGAGCACTTTAGCCATGGAGCTCTCCTGCTTTTATTTGTTTTAACATTTATTTGTTTTAAAGCCGCATGGATGCAGTCTAGATAGATCTAACAGGTCAGCCAAGACGACCTTGGCCGAATGCGTGCAAGTTCAGGGAGCTATTGCAAAAGAGCTAGCAAGCGCGCTTTGTTACACTGCTCACCTCTCTGCCATTGCTTAACATGTTATGGCGTTCCACTGATCTGGCTGTTAGGGCTGTAAATGCGCGTTCTCCTGTTATCTGCCTACGAAGCGGTGAGTCATCGCTACTGGGCACAAAGTTTAATGGCGCAGCTTGAGGAGGTGTCGTGGATGCAACTGAGCCTGCCACCGCGTCATTTTGCTTGGCGTATTCGTGGCAATCCGCTGAGCTGGATGCTCAAAGAGCACGATACTCTCAGCCAGTCGTTTGATGTGGTGCTCGCCACATCAATGGTTGACCTGGCGACGCTGGTGGGGCTGTTCCCGCATCTGGGTCGAGCAAAAAAGGTCGTCTACTTTCATGAAAACCAGTTCGCCTATCCAGAGTCGAGCGATCAAATGCCACAAGTAGAGGCCAAAATGGTCAATCTGTATACGGTGCTGGCGGCGGATAGCGTGGCGTTTAACAGCGCCTATAACCGTGACTCCTTTATTGATGGCGCGCGAGCTTTTTTGAAAAAAATGCCGGAAAACCTTCCGGCAGCTAAGCCACTGGAAGCGATACGCGAGCGGGCTATGGTATTGCCAGTGCCCATTCCTGATAGCTTAGCACCTAAAAACGTAGCACTTGAAAACTTAGCATCTAAAAACTTAGCATCTAAAAACTTAGCACCTTGCCAGCAAACGGCTTTTCAAAAAACGGTGCCACAGCGAATTGTTTGGAATCACCGCTGGGAGTATGACAAAAATCCCGACGACTTCTTCGCCGTGCTGTTTGCGTTAAGCGAAGCCGGAGTAGCATTTGAACTGGCGGTGCTTGGTCAGCGTTTCCGCCAAGTCCCCGCTATTTTTGTCGAGGCTGAGCAGCGCTTAGCCAAGCATATTGTGGCTTGGGGACCACAGCCGGAGGTGGCGTACCGTGAGTTGTTGGATAGCGCGAACATTGTGGTTTCGACCACTTGGCATGAGTTTCAGGGTTTGGCGATCATGGAAGCGGCCCAGCACGGGGCGTTGCCACTGGTACCCGATCGGCTCTGCTTCCCGGCGCTTTATCCGCCTGCCTATCGCTATGACGGTACCCGGGTAGGGCTTTACGACCGGCTCAGTGCTTGGCTCACCGATCCTGCGGCTCGCCCTGAACGCCTTGATACCACCGCTTGGGAGTGGCCCGCTTGGCGTGAGGCTTACCGCCGGTTGCTGATGAGTTCGACTTGATGGCCTAGCCGTCAAGCAAGTTCGGTTTTGTCTTTATAGTCGCACAGATCCTCGATAATGCAGCTACCACAGCGGGGTTTGCGCGCGATGCAAGTGTAACGGCCGTGCAGAATCAGCCAGTGGTGAGCATCGTGCAGAAACCCTTTTGGCACATGGCGTAGCAGTTTTTGCTCCACCTCAACGACATCTTTGCCTTTAGCGATGCCGGTGCGGTTGGAGACTCGGAAAATATGCGTATCCACCGCCATGGTGGGCTGACCAAATGCCGTGTTGAGAATCACATTGGCGGTTTTACGGCCTACGCCGGGCAAGGCTTCCAACGCTTGACGGGTGTCGGGCACTTCGCCGCTGTGCTGGTTGACCAGGATGTGGCAGGTTTTCATCAGGTTTTCGGCTTTGGTGTTATACAAGCCGATGGTTTTGATATGCGCTTTAAGCTCATCGATACCTAAATCAATGATCGCTTGGGGCGTGTTGGCGACCGGGTAGAGCCGCGCCGTGGCTTTGTTGACGCCTACATCGGTGGCTTGAGCAGAAAGCAGTACGGCAGCCAGCAGCTCAAAGGGCGTGTTCCAATTAAGCTCGGTGGTGGGGTGCGGGTTCTCTGCCTGAAGGCGAGCAAAGATTTCATGACGCTTTTGGGCATTCATGGCGGGTCTCTTAATCAATACGCGTTATAAATACAAGCAGTTGCTTACATGTGTACTTTCGGTATCTTGCCAACTATTTAATCGTGCCGGTAACCCGTACGCGGCGCGCAGTTCGGGGTGCTGCCGCCACTGGCTTGGCACGGGCAACATTGCGTTGATCAATAGCGTTTTTCAGCGCGATTAACAGGCCCGCCACAAAGAATGCGCCGGGCGGCAGCACGAAAAACAGGAACTGGTAGTCGTCGGCAATCGTCAGTTGCCAACTGGCCGCTTGCGGTCCAAACAGTAGCGCCATATCGCTAAATAGGGTGCCTTGGCCCAGTAACTCGCGAAGAGTGCCAAGTAACACCAGTACCGCAGCAAAACCCAACCCCATCATAAAGCCATCAATGGCCGCTGGAAGCACCGGCTGGCGGGAGGCAAAGGCATCGGCTCGGCCAAGAATGGCGCAGTTGGTCACGATCAGCGGAATAAAAATCCCCAATACCTGATAAAGCGGGTAGGCATAGGCGGCCATCAGCAGTTCAGCACAGGTAACAAAAGCTGCAATCACCATCACGAAAGCGGGCAAGCGCACCGCGCTGGGCACCTGGTGACGAATCAGCGAAATCGCCGTGCTGGAGCCTGCCATTACCAGTAGCGTTGCCAGCGCCAGCCCCAGCGCATTGACCACGCTGCCGCTGACGGCCAGCAGCGGGCAAAGTCCTAGCAACTGCACCAACGCGGGGTTATTCGACCAAAGGCCGCTTTTGGCGAGTTCGCGCCACTGGCTCATAAGGTGGGCTCCTCAAATGACATCGGTAGCGGTGTATCGGCGGCGTACTGAAGCGTTTTATGGACAGCGTTGACCACGGCGCGGGGTGTAATCGTTGCACCGGTAAACGCATCAAAGTGACCGCCATCTTTAGCTACCGCCCAGCCTTCTGGCGGCAAACTATCTAACCTTAAACCATTAAACCCGGTGATCCAGTCGCTGCGGCTGCGCTCAATGTCATCGCCTAGCCCAGGCGTTTCCTGGTGCTGGGTAACGCGCACGCCGCTGATACGCTGGTGCTCATCAATGCCAATCAGTAGGTAGATCTCGCCGTTATATCCCTGGCGGGTTACCACCGGCAAGATCACTGCGCTGCTTCTGTTTCTGCTCGGGTTATTGTTCTCACTGTTACTTACCCACCAGCCTTGGCTATCACTCGCCAGCCCTAGCGCTTGTGGGTTGGGAAGGGTAAAGGTGCTCTCCAACACTTGAGTGACGGGCGTATTCGCGAGCGCTTGGGGCAGCACTTCCTGCAGTTGGCGGTGTTGGTAAGCCAACTGATGCGTTTCTATACGTTCGGCGGTTAGCGTGCGGGTAAGCGCAACGCTGCCCGCCGTTACCAAGGCAAAAGTGCCCAGGGCAATCGCACCACGCCGCATGGCCTGGAACAGCGTCATGGCTGTTCTCCTGGCTTACCCGGTGAGGCTTTTTGCTGGCCAGTGGGCTGCGGTACGCTATATAAATCCAGTAATGGTACGCATAGGTTCATCAGTAAGACCGCAAACGCCACCGCATCCGGGTAGCCGCCAAAGGTGCGGATAATGATAACCAGCGCGCCGATCCCCGCGCCATAAATAAGTTTGCCGCGTTGGCTGGTGGCGGCGGAGACCGGGTCGGTGGCAATAAAGAACGCCCCGAATAGCGTTGCCCCGGTGAGCAGGTGAAATAGCGGTGAAGCGAAGTGGCTGGGGGCGCTGAGATAAAACAGCGTGGCCAGTAGTACTAGGCTGCCAAGCATAGCGATCGGGATATGCCAGCTAATAATCCGCTTTGCCATCAACACCCCACCACCCGCTAGCCAGGCAAGCGCTACCCATTGCCAGGCAGTTAGGGTTCCATTCGGCAGTGGGTTAGCAGCCCAAAACTCGCTGGCAAGCACGGCGTTTCCTTTGTGCTTAAAAGCATCGAGCGGTGTTGCGCCGCTCAAACTATCTAGTTGGGTGGTCGGCAGCGTTCCAGTAATTTGTGCCCATAAATCATTAGGTAGCATTTCCTGGGGCGGTGCCCACAGCGTCATGTAGGTAGGAAACGACACCAATAGCAGCGCATAGCCCACCATGGCGGGGTTAAACGGGTTATGCCCCAAGCCGCCGTATAGCTGCTTGGCGACCACAATTGCCGCGATCATACCCACGCCGATAAGCCACCAGGGGCTAGCGGGTGGCAGTGACGTGCCCAGCAGAACGCCGGTAAGCAGGGCACTTGAGTCATCCAGCGCCACACGAATGGGTCGCTGGCGTAGCCGTAGTACGGCGGCTTCAAGCGCAACACCAAAAGCGGCGGCTAACAGTACATTGCTGATAACCCCAAGGCCAAAGAAGTAGCTCATGGTGGCGATGCCTGGCAGGGTTGCTGCAATCACCCAACGCATTAAGCTTGCCGTTGGCGGCACCGCGGTTGTCGTCATGGCATCTTTAACGCCTGAGGCGTGCATCATGCTCATGACGACTCCTCGCTAGACTGCTGTTCGCGCGCCTGGGCAAGCTGCAACTCAGCTGCTTTCAAGTTCTCCTGGGCGGTGGCAAGCTGCATTTCTAAGTCATCCAGGGATTGTTTAGGGTCTTCCTGAGCGACGCGCGCCAGGGTTTTTTCAGCTTTTTTGACCGATGCTTTAGCGGCGGCATGGGCGATGCGCAGACCGCGTAAGTCGACCTTTTCGCTATTGGTTGCGGCAGTGTTAGAAGGGCGCCGCTGTTGCGCCTGGCGGGCTTGCTTGCGTGCCTGTTTCTCTGCCTCCTCCCGAGCAAGCCGCGCTTGGCGAAACTCAAAACGATGCTTGGCGTGCTCCGCCTTTGTTGCCTCAATCCGCTGCAGGCGTATTCGGCTTTTAGCTTCCCGGTAATCCACCACAAGCGGGATGTGACTGGGGCAGACGTAGCTGCAGGCACCGCACTCAATGCAGTCGAACAGGTGATAGCGCTCCAGCTTGGCATCGTCCTGAGCGCGGGCGTACCAGTGCAGCTGTTGCGGCAGCAGTGCTACCGGGCAAACGCTTTCGCACTCACCGCAGCGAATGCAGGGCGATTCTGCTGGGGGCGGCGGTAATTCTTCAAGTGTGGCCGCGATTAAACAGTTGGTAAGCTTGGTGACTGGCGTATCGAGCGTTAGCAGTGGCGTGCCCATCATGGGGCCACCTTGAATCACTTGGTGTAACTCTGAGGTATTTAACCCTGTCTGCTCCAGCAGCTCTCTAACAGAGGTGCCGAGCCGCACCCAGCGATTGCCGGGCTGGGTGATTGCCTCACCTGTCAGAGTGACAGTTCGGGAAACCAGCGGCTGACCATCGCGCACTGCGTGTAGTATCGCCAGTAGCGTGCCTGGATTATGGCACAGCACGCCAACATCAGCAGGCAGCCCGCCGCTGGGTACGTTGAGGTCTAGCAGTTTTTTAATCAGTTGTCGTTCGCCGCCGCTGGGGTAGCGGGTGGCGATCACGGTCAGCTCGACAGGGACTGGTTGACTATTGGTTAGGGCTTGCTTCAGCGCGTCAATGGCCTCGGGTTTGTTATCCTCGATGCCAATAACGATATGCTGCGCGCCACACAGTTTGGCGGTTATCTGTGCGCCTTCTAGCACCTCATTAGCGTAGTGGCGCAGGGTGAGATCGTCGGCGGTGATATAGGGCTCGCACTCGGCGGCGTTAATCACCAAGGTGTCAATCGTATGCCGCTCGACCACCCGCGCTTTAATATGGGCGGGAAACCCAGCGCCTCCTAAGCCGACGATGCCGCTCTCGTTTAAACGTTCTAGCAGCGCATGGGGTTCGGCATATTGCCACTCTAACGGTGGCAAGCGGAGCCACGCATCTTGGCCATCACCATCAATGCTGATTTGGGTAGTGCTAACCTCGCCCACCGTACCGCTAATACTGGCGTGCAGGGCGCTAGAGACCATGCCTTCGCGTTTGGCAATCACGCTGCCCACTTTTACCGTATCTCCTTGCGCGACACAGGGCGTAGCGGGCTGACCGCTGTGCTGCTGTAGGGGGAGAGTGACCCGGCTGGGCAGTGGCGCTTCAATCAGCGCGGATTGGTTTGAACGCTGTTTGCGTTCGGGGGGGTAAATTCCTCCCGGGAAGTCAAAGGCGTTCGACATCAAGACACCCCTGAAGCGGGTTGGCGGTCGCTGGCAATCATATTTGATGTGCGCGCCACTACCGGCTGCCACTGGGTGAGCGGGGCTGAGCGTGGCAGCATATCGATACAGTCCACGGGGCAGGGATCAAGACACAGATCACAGCCGGTGCATTCGTCTTCAATCACGGTATGCATCAATTTAGCCGCGCCGATAATCGCATCGACCGGGCAGGCCTGGATGCACTTGGTGCAGCCAATGCACTCCGCTTCGCGAATAAACGCCACCTTGGCTTCGCTTTGTGCTTCGCCATCCAGGGGCTCGGGGGCGCGCCCGAGAAGATCGGCAAGGGCGTGAATCGTCGCTTCGCCACCCGGAGGACATTTATTCAGCGCATCCCCCTGATTAATGGCCTCGGCGTAAGGGCGGCAGCCTGGGTAGCCGCACTGGCCGCACTGGGTTTGCGGCAGCAGTGCATCAATTTGTTCAACTAGCGGGTTATCTTCGCGTTTAAAGCGTTCGCTAACCACGCCCAGTAGGGCGCCAAAACCGATACCCAAGCCGGTTAATACTGCGACGGCGCTGAGGATTCCAATGATGTCAATGGTGCTATTCATTGTGCGCTGCCTTCATCCCTGCACCAACCCTGAAAACCCTAAAAATGCTAACGACATAAGGCTGGCGGTGATCATAGCTATCGCGGCGCCTTGGAAGGGTTTGGGAATATCCGCCCCCGCTAAACGTTCGCGCATCGCGGCAAACAGTACCAAAATAAGCGAGAAGCCCAGTGCCGCGCCCAATCCATAAAGGGTGGTGTGGAAAAAGCTTAATTCACGGTTTAACGACAGCAGGGCTACACCCAATACCGCGCAGTTGGTGGTGATCAGCGGCAGGAAAATGCCCAGCACCTGGTGCAGCAGCGGACTCAGTTGGCGCACCATGATTTCGGTAAACTGCACCACGGCGGCGATCACCACGATAAAACTAATGGTACGCAGGTAGGTTACATCCAGCGGCACAAGCAGGCCGTGATAAACCACGAAGCTAGCGGCCGATGCCAGGGTCAGCACAAAGGTAGTGGCCAGGGACATGCCCATGGCCGACTCCAGTTTGTTAGAGACGCCCATAAACGGGCATAGGCCCAAGAACTGAACCAGTACGAAATTGTTGACCAGGGCAGTGCTGATCAAAATGATAAATAACTCACTCATGGCAGCGTATTGTGCGAAGAAAAGGCGGTGTTGGCTAGCGAGGGTGTATACACCTTAGCAGTATGCCGCCCGTCTGCTTTGGCTGCGTAGAGCGCTTGGTCGGCGGCCGTCATTAATCCACTGGGCGTCATGGCGCCTTCTATATCTAACTGGCTAATGCCAATGCTAACGGTGACATATGAAGCCACAGGCGATACCTGATGGGGATGCCTTAATTGGTCTACGGCATGACTAAGCGCTTGGCTTTTCTCCATCGCCTGGGTGGCAGAAGTGGCGGGCAGCATGGCGCTGAACTCTTCGCCGCCTGTGCGCGCTATAAAAAAGCCATGGGCGGTGGCGACCTCATGCATCGTTTGCGCGACCCGTCGCAAACAAATATCCCCTTCAGGATGTCCATAATGATCGTTAAACAGCTTGAAATGGTCAATATCAATCATCATGACCGAGAGGGACTGTCCAGTGGTCTGGGCATTATTGACCACCTCTTGTAGGCGCTGATCGAATAGACGGCGGTTGGGTAAGCCGGTCAAGGGGTCATGGGTAGAAAGCTGGATTAGTTCGGCATTGAGTTGTTGCTGGCGCTTAAATTGATTTTGAAAAGCGCGGGCAAGTATTCCTATTTCATCACCACGTTTCAATAAACTGCTCGACTCATCAATATCGCCGCTGATTTGCTGGGTGAAGCTGGTTAGGATTTTGAGCGGCTTAAGAATAATGCGCTCTAACAGAAGCAGTACAAGGCCGATGACCAACAGCATTAAGCATGCTGTCCACAGCAGCACGTAGCGAAACGTTTCTAAGCTGGCAAGATAGCTGGTGCGTTTAAGCTGAGTACCTAGTGCTATTTGTTCATTGGATGGGTAGGTAGTTAAAAAGCGCTGCGCGAAAATCGTATTGCCCGTAATGTTAATGGCAATATCGTTATCTTCCTTGCCATTAACCACGGAAAGCATCGTTGGAAGCCCCGTATAGCGCTCTATTGTGCTAAGCCAATCCGCGTCCATGGGGCGTACTTTAAACAGCCAGCCTTGAGATGGCCCACTTTCGTCAGTGCGGAAAATGGGATTGGATGCCACGATTAATGGCGGGGAGCCTGCATACAGGGCACTTTTTCTTTGCAGAGGATCTTCTTTAATTGAGGCTTGCATAGTATGCACCAAGCCATCCATCCATCGGCATTCTCTCTCTACGCTACGGCAGGTGTGGTACTGGCCATTAGCTGGATTGATGCCAGCTAAAAAGTGTACCTCGCCCTCCGCGTTGAAAAAGGCCATGAGTTGGTAATGCATCTCTTCAAACATCTGTTGGCTAAAGTTGGTATCGGTGTAACCCGGGTAGTTACCCTGAACAAACTCGTAGGTGTCGTCCCAAATTGCCCAGTCTCGCGCTTGGGCCAGTAAAGTTTCGTGGCTAACATTTAGTCCAGCCTCTATTTTCTCTAACTCTTTTGTCACTACCGCATGTTCTTCCTTGTGTAGGGCCGGAAATATTACCCATTTACTCAATATTACCAAGGAGATAAGCGCGAGGAGTAAAACCCCACTTAGAGCTGCAAGGAAGCGAAAGCGCAAAGATCGAGAGAAGCGTTGAAGCATAGAGCGAACCTGAACAAAGCGATAATGGTATGTGATAACTGCAAAAATAAGGGGGCAAAGACGGTTAGCCTCTGCCCCCATAATCACATAATTGGAGTATTACGTTACTCGCTGTCCCGGTTCGGCGCCCGCATCGGGAGAGAGCAGGTAGATGCCATCTTCATTGGCAGAGGCTAACACCATGCCTTCCGATACGCCAAAGCGCATTTTGCGCGGTGCCAAATTAGCGACCATCACGGTCAAGCGGCCTTCCAGAGCTTCCGGTGCGTAGGCGGAGCGAATGCCGGAGAAGACGTTGCGGGTTTCGCCGCCTAGATCAAGGGTCAATTGCAATAGCTTGTCGGCGCCTTCGACGTATTCGGCTTTGGTGATGCGCGCAATGCGCAGGTCGACTTTGGCAAAGGCGGCAAAGTCGATTTCCTCGGCGATAGGGTCTTCCGCCAGCGGGCCTTTAGGCGCTTCTTTCAATTTTTGCTCTTCCACGAGATCTTCCTTCGATGCTTCAATCATGGCATCGATTTTGTCGCGTTCAACGCGTGTCATCAGCGGTTTGAATTTATTGATTGAGTGATCAGTGAGTACGCTTTGACGAGTGTGCCAGTCCAGCGACTCAACGTTAAGAAACGCACGGGCCTCTTCAGCCATGGCGGGAACCACCGGGGCCAGATAAACCATCAGCAGGCGGAACAGATTAATGCCTACCGAGCATATCTCAAGCACCTCTGCGTCGCGGCCATCCTGCTTGGCCAGCGCCCAAGGTTCTTTATCCGCAATGTAGGTGTTGGCTTCATCCGCCAGCTCCATGATTTTGCGCATTGCCCGGCTAAATTCCCGGGCTTCAAAGTCTTCGGCAATATCATTACCGGCGGCAATAAAGCGGGCGACCATTTGCGGTTCTGCGCAGTGAGCCGAGAGAGTGCCACCACCAATTTTCTTAACAAAACCGGCGCAGCGGCTGGCAATGTTGACTACTTTGCCGACTAAATCGGAATTTACTCGGGCGGCAAAGTCCTCCAGGTTCAAATCCAAATCATCAACTTTGGAGGTAAGCTTCGCGGCAAAGTAGTAGCGCAGGTATTCAGGGTTCAGGTGATCGGCGTAGGTGGCGGCTTTAATAAAGGTGCCGCGGGATTTCGACATCTTGGCGCCGTCTACCGTCAGGAAGCCGTGGCAGTTGACGGCGGTGGGCGTGCGCAGGTCAGCGCCATGCAGCATGGCGGGCCAGAAGAGCGCGTGGAAGTAGACGATATCTTTGCCGATAAAGTGATACACCTCGGCATCAGAGCCTTTCTTCCAATAGCTGTCGAAGTCGATACCTTCGCGGTCACACAAGTTCTTGAAGCTGGCCAAATAGCCAATCGGCGCATCCAGCCAGACATAAAAGTATTTGCCTGGAGCATCGGGAATTTCGAAGCCGAAGTAGGGCGCATCCCGGGAAATATCCCACTCGTTAAAGCCGGACTCAAACCACTCCATCAGCTTATTGCGGATTTGCGGCTGCACATGGCCGTCGTCAATCCAGCCCTGCAAAAAGTCGGCAAAGTCAGGCAGTTTAAAGAAGTAGTGGGTCGAGGTGCGTACTTCGGGCGTTGCGCCTGAAATGGCTGAAACGGGGTTGATCAAGTCGGCGGGGGTATAGGTAGCGCCGCACTTTTCGCAGTTATCGCCATACTGGTCTTCAGCGCCACATTTGGGGCAGGTGCCTTTAATAAAACGGTCAGCCAGAAACAAGCCTTTCTGGGGGTCAAACATCTGCTCGATATCACGGGTGGCAATATGGCCTTTATCCCGTAACCGCTTATAAATCATTTCGCTGAAGTGGCGGTTTTCAGCGGAGTGGGTCGAGTGGTAGTTGTCGAACCCAACGCCAAAGCGGGCAAAGTCCGTTTGGTGGTCGTTGGAAACCCGCTCAATCAGCGCTTCAGAGGTAATGCCTTCCTGCTCGGCACGCAGCATAATGGCGGTGCCATGGGCGTCATCGGCACACACATAGTAGCACTGCTGGCCACGGCTTTTCTGGAAACGTACCCAGATATCAGTCTGGATATACTCAAGTAAGTGACCAAGGTGAATGGCTCCATTGGCGTAAGGGAGCGCGCTAGTCACCAAAATGTTGCGCGTGGCGGTAGTAGACATGGTGAAGGTTAATTCCGAGTGAATAAGGGTGCCGGTCAGGCGATAGTAAAAAAGACGGCGAAGTCGCTAAACGCTTCGCCGATGCCGTTACTTCCTAGCAACGATTAATAAAGCGCTTGCTCTTCTTGAACGACTTCACGCAGCAGTTCTAAAAAGAGCTTATCAGCCTCAGAGTGTTCAGCCGGGTCTTCCGGTATATGCACGCTGGTGGTATCGGAAATTTCGTTGGCAATCCGCGCCATCGCCGCAGGGCTATTGCCTTCGGTCAGCTGTTCTCTGGCAATTGCCAGTGATTGCTCAAGGATTTTTGGGTCTTGCAGCAGCTTGCGAATAAAGCCACGTAGCTCGTTTATGATACGTGTTTTCTGAATTTCTGAACCGGACATGGGAGTCTCCTTAGGATCGCGATTGACGACAGCGCCAAGCGAAACCAATCAATGCGTTGACCATAGCATTTTTTCCGCCAACGGGCATGAGTTGCCCGTTATTAAAATGGCAGCTTAAAGCGCTGATTTAGAGCGACAGTCGCCCGGCCTTGTGTTTAACGGGGTTCGCGTACTGGGCAAGCCAATAGGGGCGCAGAGGCTCCGGCACTTCGGCAAGCCGGGCATTAAAGCGTTCACGGTCTTGTCGAGTGATGGCTTTGCGTGCCACTAGCTCCGGAGCTTCGCCCAGCGCCTCTAAAGCCAAATAGTGACTGGGGAACAAGCGATATCCACCAATCACCTGGCGGTCAATCTCAGCAGCGACTTCGTCGGGGGTGGCCATATCAGAACCTACCGGCGTGCCAAAGTGCAGCCGTACACGCCCTTTGGAGCCGGTAATGCCGGCTACAATGGAGCGAATATCTTCAAACTCACTTTTGGCGTAGCTACCCTGGGTGTCGATATCGTGTAGCTCCTGGGCTTTTTGGACATCGCAGGGGTCGTATTCATAGCTAATCGATACCGGCACCAGCTTTAACTCAGCAATAGCCTCGCCAAACACCATATCCCGCTCTGCGGCTCGCCTGGCCATGATCAGCATTTTGATAATGGCGGGCTCAGTATGGTCGATGCCGTTCTTGGCCCGCCCTTCCCGCTGTGCCATCCAGATTGAGTGCTGGTCTTCGGTAATGGTATGGCGAATATAGGCGGAAAGTTGCTGGTACGCTGCCAGCATAGCCCGCTTGCCTCGGGCGCTGCGTGGCACGATAAAGCTTTTATTAAGCCGCATTAGATCGGTGACATAGGGCTTTTTAAGCAGATTGTCACCGATCGCGATACGCACGGTGTCGCGGTTTGCTTGATAGAGCGCATAGTTGACGAACGCGGGATCCAGCGAGATATCGCGGTGGTTACCTATGAATAGGTAAGCGCCGTTGGCGTCGAGTTTGTCGAGGCCGGTAACTTCAAAGGCATCCGTGGTGGTACGAATCATGCGCTCCATGTAATGGGCAATGCGCATTTGAAACTCATAAACCGTCGTTACGTCTTTGACTTCACGACGCACGGCACGGCTGGCAAAAACACGCGCCAATGATGGCGCCCAGCGCGCCATGCGCGGCAGCCGAAAGCGGGTCAGTGCATCCAGCAGCTCGTTGTCCCGTGAGAGCCTGGCCAGCACATCGGCCACTTCATGATCCATAAAGGGCCGAATATCGGCCCACGGGTCTGTCTCGGTAGAGGCGTTGGTAGCGTTGTTGTGATGAGTCATGCGAACCGTTGGATGATAAATAGTAAATATCGATTAATAACATCGAGGCGAAAAGACGACTTCGAATAACAGTCTTGAATGACTATAGAGCCCTTACTGCGCCGCGGGTTCCCGCTGTGTCTCGCCGCCAAGCCACTCTATCAAGCGTGGAATGTCGGTAGATAGCGCCTGCGCCATTAAAATAAAGTCTGTTTCCAGACGGGCAAGCGCATCGTCTCCGTCGTCAGCGTGGTCGGCTTCTTCAATCAAGGCATCGCCAAAGCGCAACGATTTCAGTGCCAAATCATCGTGTAGCACACAACTTAGCCGTCCTTCCAGGCTAATCGCGAGCTTACTGGCTTGGCGGCCGCTCTCAAGCAGTTGCTGAATTTCATCGCTGTCTAAATCGACCTGGCGAGCACGCAGCACGCCGTCATCACCTTTGGCTTTGAGTTCAACCTGATCACCAAGCTGAAGATCAGCCGGGCGACTGGCCGCATCACCTAGCCAAGTGGTCATGGCTCGAATAGGCAGCGTCTGTGAGCTCAGTGGGGTGACTTTTAAGCTGCCCAGGGTTTCGCGAAGCAAATCCAGAATATCTTCGGCGCGGGTGCGTGAACTGGCATTGATGCCAATCATCTGGCCGCGAATGTCCCACCAAAGATCAATTTTCTGGCTTCGCACAAAGGCGCGGGGCAATAAATTCTCGGTGACCTGCTCTTTTAATGCGGTCTTCTCTTTGCGGGTCACTTTGCGGCCTTCGCTGGCCTCAATATCCGCCACCTGCTCATCGACTTCCTCTTTTACAACAGAGGCGGGCAGTAGACGCTCTTGGCGCAGCGCTGAAAGCAGCCGATGTGATTGAATTTCGTGGACAAGCTGCCCTGCGCCCAAACGTCCAGCAGGTGCAGTCCAGCCCAGGCGGCGTGCGTCGGCGTTGCCGAGTGGTTTGGCGGCATGCTCTTGTAAAGCGCTAGCGAGCTCATCGCTGGATAATTCGGGCGCGTCGTGCAGGCGGTATAAATGCAAGTGCTTAAACCACATGGAGCCAATCCTGTTTAAAAGGTGGCACATTATGGCGAAAGCGGGGCATTCCTACCAGCGGCTGTCGCTAATCGTCTCTGTTGCACGTGTTTCAAACTTGTGTTTGATTGAGGGTTCGCTACCTAAATACTACCTGCCAGCTAAATGCATTTTTAAATGAGCATCAGGAGGGGTTATGAGTACGTCACTGTCGCGAGTTCATTTGCGTGTTCGAGGCTATCACCTGGATGGCTACGGGCATGTGAACAACGCTCGCTATCTTGAATTTATGGAAGAGGGACGCTGGGATTTTTTTGATCAGCACCCAGAGATGATCACAGAGCTCCATCAGGCCGGGCGGGCATTCGTTGTCGTTAATTTGAACATTGATTATCTGGCCGCTGCCCGCCAAGGGGATGATTTGGAAGTGATGACCGGGATCATCGACGTTGGTGAGCGCAGCGGGCTCTGCCACCACCGTATTGTGCGTAAGAATGGCACCGTCATCGCCCGTGCCGATTTAACCTTCGTGCTACTCGATATGCGCGCCAACAAGGCCGCTGCGATCGAGGGAGAGGTGCGTGAGGCGTTGGCCGCGATAACCTTGGGGAAAGAGGCATTTAGCGTCTAAACGGCTTTGGTGAGCTCCCTGGCTGCCCTTGCTGCTTTTGCGGTGGTATGATGTCGCAGTATTTGCGCGCCGCTCTATGGTAATTTCAGAGCGGTGTTTACCAGCGCTTTCAACTCTCGCAGTGCCAATGCAGTGCAAAGGATCTGACTTTCATGGGTGACATCGCCAGAGAAATCTTGCCCGTCAATATTGAAGACGAGCTTAAACAGTCGTATCTCGACTATGCGATGAGCGTCATTATCGGCCGCGCGCTTCCAGATGTGCGGGATGGCCTTAAACCGGTTCACCGGCGTGTGCTGTTTGCCATGCATGAATTGGGTAATGATTGGAATAAACCGTACAAGAAGTCGGCGCGTGTCGTCGGCGATGTCATCGGTAAATACCATCCGCACGGTGATAGCGCGGTATACGACACCATCGTACGTATGGCGCAGCACTTCTCAATGCGCCATGTCCTGGTCGACGGTCAGGGTAACTTCGGTTCTATCGATGGGGATAACGCGGCCGCCATGCGTTATACCGAGGTGCGTATGTCGCGCCTTGCCCACGAACTGCTTGCTGACCTTGAGAAAGATACCGTCGATTGGGTGGATAACTACGACGGTACCGAGCGTATCCCTGCCGTATTGCCCACCAAGGTCCCCAACCTGCTAATCAACGGCTCGTCGGGTATTGCGGTAGGTATGGCAACCAATATTCCACCGCATAACATGCGTGAAGTGATTGATGGCTGTTTGGCCCTCATTGACGACTACACGCTGTCGGTGGATGACTTGATGGAGTATATCCCCGGCCCTGACTTCCCCACCGGCGCCATTATCAATGGCCGCGCGGGCATTTTGTCGGCGTATCGTACAGGCCGTGGGCGTATTTATGTGCGTGCTTGCCACACCATTGAGCATCATGACAAAACCGGTCGCGATCACATCATCATCACCGAGCTGCCTTATCAGGTGAATAAGGCGCGCTTGATCGAGAAGATCGCCGAGCTGGTGAAAGAGAAGAAGATTGAAGGTATCGCCGAACTGCGCGATGAGTCGGATAAAGATGGTCTGCGCGTGGTGATTGAAATCAAGCGCGGTGAGTCCGGCGAAGTAGTGGTCAATAACCTGTTTGCTCAAACGCAGTTGCAAAATGTGTTCGGGATTAACATGGTGGCGCTGGAAAATGGCCAGCCACGCACGCTCAATCTTAAAGAGATGCTGGAAGCCTTTATTCGCCACCGGCGCGAAGTGGTTACCCGGCGCACGCTGTATGAGCTGAAAAAAGCCCGTGAGCGTGGGCATCTGTTGGAAGGCTTGGCCGTCGCTATCTCGAATATCGATGAAGTGATCGAACTGATCAAAGCCTCACCCAACGCGGCTGAAGCGCGTGAAAAGCTGCTTGCCAAGACTTGGCAGCCCGGTCAGGTGACCGCCATGTTAGAGCGGGCCGGAGCCACTTCTTGCAAGCCAGAAGAGCTGGAAGAGGGTTTTGGTTTAAATACCGCAGCCACCTCTTATCGACTCTCGCCTGCCCAGGCGCAGGCGATTCTGGAGCTGCGCCTGCACCGCTTGACGGGGCTTGAGACCGAGAAGCTTCTTGATGAATACCTCAGTATTCTTGAGAAAATTGCTGAGCTAACCGAGATTCTGGCCTCAGCCGACCGCTTAATGGAAGTGATTCGCGAAGAGCTGCGAGCGGTGCGTGACCAGTTTGGCGATGATCGTCGTACGGAAATTCAGGCCAGCCATCTGGATCTCTCGATTGAAGATTTGATCGCTGAAGAGGATATGGTGGTCACGGTTTCGCGCTCTGGTTATGCCAAGACGCAGCCGCTGTCGGATTATCAGGCCCAGCGCCGTGGTGGCCGCGGTAAGTCCGCTACCGCCATGAAAGACGAAGACGTGATTGAACATCTGCTGGTGGCCTCTACTCATGACACCGTTCTGCTGTTCTCAAATCGCGGCAAAGTGTACTGGCTGAAAGTTTACGAAATGCCCAACGCCAGCCGTGGCTCGCGTGGTAAACCGCTGGTTAACATGCTTCCACTGGAAGAGGGCGAAGCGGTTAACGCCATCTTGCCGGTGCGCGACTACAACCCTGATAACTACATCTTCTTTGCCACAGCCAAAGGCACCGTTAAGCGGACTAGCCTTGAGCAGTTCTCGCGCCCGCGCAGCGTTGGCCTGATTGCGATTGATTTGGAAGAGGGTGACCGCTTGGTTGGCGCGGCGATTACGGCGGGTAATGACCATGCCATGCTGCTGTCTTCTAACGGTAAGGCGATTCGCTTTGAAGAAGGTAATGCACGTGCCATGGGTCGCACTGCCCGCGGCGTGCGTGGTATGCGCCTAGCCGGCGATGCGGAAGTCATTAGCCTGATTATTCCCAAAAGCCAGCAGATCGACGCCGAAGCGGATGCCGAAAGTGAAGCGCAGGATTCCAACCAAGAGAGCGCTTTAGCGGAAACGGCTGATGGTCAAATCTACATTATGACCGCCAGTGAAAATGGTTACGGCAAGCGCACGCGTTTAGAAGAGTTCCCGCTGCGAGGTCGTGGTGGCCAGGGTGTCATCGCCATGCAAACCAGCGAGCGTAACGGTTCGCTCGTGGCGGCGATGCAGGTCTATGACAGCGATGAAATGATGCTGATCACCGACCGCGGCACGCTAGTGCGTACCCGTGTGGAAGAGGTCTCGACCACATCACGGAATACCCAGGGCGTGATGCTGATTCGTCTTGGCAAAGAGGAGAAGCTGGTCAAGACGGTGCGCGTTGATGAACCAGAAGAGAGCGACGAGCTAAGCGGCCTCGAAGAAAGCGCCCTTGAAGACGCCCAGGCGAATGAAACATCCGATGATGCACAGGAAACGGGGACTGATGACACGTCACTATAATTTCTGCGCAGGGCCAGCGGCCCTGCCGGTAGCCGTACTGGAACGCGCTCGAGAGGAGTTACTGGACTATCAGGGGCGCGGTCTTTCCGTGATGGAAATGAGCCACCGCAGTGATGAATTTATCGCCATTGCAGAGCGTGCCGAAGCCGACTTTCGTCATCTGCTGGGCGTGCCGGACAACTATCGCGTGCTGTTTCTGCAGGGCGGAGCCAGCTTGCAGTTTGCCATGCTGCCGATGAACCTGTTGGGGCAAGGCGGTAGAGGCAATTTTATTCAGACCGGCATCTGGGGCAAGAAGGCGCTCAATGAGGCCAAGCACCTTGGTTTTGATTGCCATGTGGTTGCCAGTAGTGAGTCCAACGGCCATACGGCGGTGCCCGCACAAGACGAACTGCGGGTGAGCGCAGATGCTGCCTATTTGCACTACACCTCTAACGAGACAATTGGCGGCTTGGAATTTGACTATACGCCGCAGATTCAGCGTGCCGATGGCGCTCACGTGCCGCTGGTGTGCGACATGTCGTCAAATATCTTGTCTGGGCCCATCGACGTTAGCGAATTTGGCGTGATCTATGCTGGGGCACAGAAAAATATTGGCCCCGCCGGGTTAACGCTGGTGGTGGTGCGTGACGACCTGCTAGGCAAAGCCCAGGCCAATATACCTTCGCTATTTGATTATCAAATGCTGGCGGACGCTGGTTCGATGGTCAATACGCCCCCCACTTACGCCTGGTATTTAGCCGGGCTGGTATTTCAGTGGCTGAAGGATGATATTGGCGGATTGGCGGCGATGGACGCTATCAATCAGCGTAAGGCCGATAAACTTTACGCAGCGATTGATGCCAGCGAGCTTTATAGCAATCCAATTGCTAACGCCAACCGTTCGCGCATGAACGTGCCCTTTGTGCTGGCCGACTCGGCGCTGGATAAAGCGTTTTTACAGCAGGCCGATGCGGCGGGGCTGCTTAATTTGAAAGGTCACCGCAGCGTGGGCGGTATGCGTGCCAGCCTTTACAACGCGGTGCCTGAGTCTGCGGTAGATGCCTTAATTGCATTTATGGCCGATTTTGAAAAAACAAGGGGCTAATCACCATGTCCGACACGTCGATCAATCTGGATGAGTTGCGCCAGCGTATCGATCAGCTCGATAGCGATATTCTGAACCTGATCAGTGAACGCGCCAGCTGTGCCCAGCAGGTGGCCCATGTCAAGCTAGCTGAAGATGAAGATGCGGTGTTTTATCGCCCTGAACGAGAGGCTCAGGTGCTTCGGCGCATTATGGCGTTGAATAAGGGGCCGCTTGATTCAGAAGAGATGGCGCGGCTGTTTCGCGAAATCATGTCGGCGTGTTTGGCGCTTGAGCAGCCGGTAAAAGTTGCTTACTTAGGACCTGAAGGTACCTTTACGCAACAGGCGGCGCTCAAGCACTTTGGTGAAAGCGCTGTTAGCCTGCCCATGGCGGCCATCGACGAGGTATTTCGTGAAGTAGAGGCGGGAGCCGTACACTACGGCGTCGTGCCGGTGGAAAACTCCACCGAAGGGGTGGTTAATCACACCCTGGACACCTTTATGGATTCCTCGATTAAAATTTGTGGCGAAGTAGTACTGCGTATTCACCACCATTTGTTGGTCAGTGAAACGACGCGCCGCGATAAGGTCTCTCGTATCTACTCGCACCCGCAGTCGTTTGCCCAGTGCCGTAAATGGCTGGATGCTCACTATCCCCATGCCGAGCGCGTGCCGGTTTCCTCTAATGCGGAAGCGGCCAAGTTAGTCAAAACCGAGTGGCATAGTGCAGCGATTGCAGGTGATATGGCGGCCAAGCTTTATGGGCTTGAGCACATTGCCGAAAAAATTGAAGACAGCCCGGATAACTCCACGCGATTTTTGATTATTGGCAACCAGGATGTGCCCATGGCGGGAGAGGATAAAACCTCTATTGTGGTTGCCATGCGCAACCAGCCGGGGACGCTGCATGCGTTGCTGGAGCCGTTTCATCGACACCAAATTGATTTAACGCGCCTTGAAACACGTCCTTCGCGCACGGGTGTGTGGAACTACGTCTTTTTTATCGACTTTAAAGGCCATCGTGATGAGCCCAAGGTCGCGGCAGTGCTTGAGGAGGTACAGCTGCGGGCGGCGGATCTACGCGTGCTGGGTTCTTACCCCATAGGCGTGCTGTGACATTAATGGTCGAAGACGGCGTTAAAATATCAGGCTGTCGTGAATCACGTCTATTGATTGTTGGTCTGGGATTGATTGGTGGTTCGCTAGCGGCAGCGCTGCGCGCGGCCGGGTTTCAGGGGCAAATTGCTGCCTGTGATCCTGATGACAGTGAGATTGCTCGCGGTATTGTGATGGGGCTGATCGACTCAGGCGGTACCCAGCTAGCTGAGCAAGTCAATGATGCCACCATGGTAGTGCTGGCAGTGCCGGTGCTTGCCATGGAGAGCGTGATGGCAAGTTTGGCCGAAGCGCTACCTAACGCGTCGGCTGACGTTGTGATTACCGATGTCGGTAGTACCAAGGCGACTATCCGCGCCTGCGCTCAGCGTGTATTTGGCCAAGTACCCACTAATATGGTGCTGGGGCACCCTATTGCCGGCTCAGAAAAAAGCGGTGTGGCAGCGGCGAATCCGCGTTTGTATGTAGACCACAAGGTTATTTTGACACCTGAGCTGAACGTCGACCGTGAGGCTTTGCAGCGCGTGCGCTGCTTATGGGAGGCCTGTGGTGCCGATGTGCTGGAAATGGACGTAGAGCGCCATGACCAAGTGTTGGCGCGTACCAGCCATTTGCCGCACTTGCTGGCATTTTCGCTGGTGGATACGCTTGCGCGTCAGGATGAGCGGCTGGATATTTTTCGTTACGCAGCGGGCGGCTTTCGCGACTTTACCCGTATCGCGGGAAGCGACCCGGTGATGTGGCGAGATATTTTTATTGCCAACAAGCAGGCGGTTTTAGCATCGCTGGATGATTTTGAAGCGGGGCTCTCTCGGTTGCGTCATGCGGTAGAAGTCGGTGACAGCGATGCGCTGATTGCCACCTTTGATCGGGCGAGCCACGCCCGGCACTATTTCGACTCTTTATTGAACAAAACCAGTTATCAGGCGGAATATCATATGCAACCACAAGGTAAGGTTACCTACCGTGTGCAGCCGGGCGGTCAAGCTCAGGGGCGTTTACGCGTACCTGGCGACAAATCCATGTCCCACCGCTCCATTATGCTAGGCGCGCTGGCTGAGGGTGTCACTGAAGTAAAAGGCTTTCTGGAAGGTGAGGATAGTCTGGCGACCCTGCAGGCGTTTCGTGAAATGGGTGTGGCGATCGAAGGGCCGCACCAGGGCCGTGTGACCATTCACGGTGTGGGTATGCATGGCTTAAAAGCCCCTGCAGGCCCGCTCTATGTGGGTAACTCGGGCACCGCCATGCGGCTTTTTTCAGGACTGCTTGCAGGCCAAGCGTTTGATAGCGAGTTGACCGGCGATGAGTCACTGACTAAACGGCCTATGGGGCGCGTGGCTGACCCGCTGCGCTTGATGGGCGCAACCATTGATACTGCTGAGGCCGGGCGCCCGCCCTTGAAGATTCGCGGTGGCGCCAAGCTTAAAGGCATTCATTACGATATGCCCATGGCCAGTGCCCAGGTTAAATCTTGCCTGTTGCTGGCGGGGCTGTACGCTGAAGGCGAAACTCGGGTGAGCGAACCTGCACCGACCCGCGATCACACCGAGCGTATGCTCAATGGTTTTGGCTACGCGGTTTCCCGTGAGGGCGATACCTGCTGGCTCAAAGGGGGCGGTAAGCTCATTGCAGGCCCCATTGATGTGCCTTCGGATATTTCATCCGCAACCTTCTTCTTAGTGGCAGCTGCCATTACCCCAGGCGCTGATATTACCCTTGAGCACGTCGGCATTAATCCTACTCGGATTGGCGTAATCAATATTCTTACCCTGATGGGGGCGAATTTAGCGCTAGAGAATGAGCGCGAAGTGGGCGGTGAGCCGGTGGCCGATATTCGTATCCGCTATGCGCCGCTGAAAGGCATTGATATCCCCGAAGATCAAGTGCCGTTAGCGATTGATGAATTCCCCGCACTGTTTATTGCCGCCGCTAACGCTGAAGGCGTAACCCGTCTTAGAGGCGCTGATGAGCTACGAGTCAAAGAGTCTGATCGCATTCAGGCCATGGCTGATGGCTTGGCCGTGTTAGGTGTGCAGCACACCGTCGTAGAAGACGGCATTGATATTGTCGGCAATGGCGATGGGCAAAAAGCGAGCTACGGCGGCGGGCGTGTCGATAGTCTGGGCGATCACCGGATTGCCATGGCGTTTGCGATTTCATCGCTACGCGCAAGTGCCGAAATTGTGATTGAAGACTGCGCCAATGTGGCGACCTCTTTCCCTGACTTTGTCGAATTAGCCACGCGCATTGGCATGGGCGTTAGCGTGGAGGGCGCGCATGAATGATCGTGTTGCCGTTGCTCCCGTTGTCACCATTGATGGCCCTGGCGGTGCTGGTAAAGGCACCATCAGTGGTTTGGTGGCAGAACGCCTAGGTTGGCATCTGCTCGATAGTGGCGCGCTTTATCGACTGACGGCTCAAGCGGCGGTTAAGCACAACGTAGCCGTTGACGATGAGTTGGGCCTGGCACGTTTGGCAGAACAGCTGGATGTGGCGTTTCCTGTTGAAGAGGGCCAGCCACGTACGCTGCTTGAAGGTGAAGATGTTGGCCAGGTAATTCGCACCGAACAGGCCGGCGAGCGAGCTTCTCAAGTGGCGGCACTGCCCGCGGTGCGCCAAGCTCTGCTACAGCGCCAGCGCGATTTTTGCCAAGCGCCGGGCTTAGTGGCGGATGGCCGTGACATGGGAACCGTGGTGTTTCCTGACGCTACGCTGAAGATTTTTTTAACCGCCAGCGCCGATGAACGGGCGCGTCGACGCTATCTGCAGTTGCAGGAAGCCGGGGTGGATGCTAGTCTTTCGAGTCTTTTAAAGGAGATTCAGGCACGCGATGCACGCGACACGCAGCGCAGTGTGGCTCCTCTCAAGCCGGCAGATGATGCCATTACGCTTGATACCACGCGCCTGAGCATACCGGAAGTGGTTGATCGACTGACCGAACTGCTCGCCCAAAGAGGGCTGGTAAGCGGCGTGTGATTCTCCCTTGCGGCGCTTTTGGATAGGTGTCACGACGTGGCAGGGCACTAAACTCACATCGGTGAGCCCGGTCAGGTCTAACCAGCGTTAACACCCCCAAAGGCTGAGTGACATTAGGCCCGCACTTGCTGGTGGTGCGGAGAAGGCATTTATGCCTCAACAACGTAATTACGTAGGAACACCATGAGCGAAAGCTTTGCTGAGCTGTTTGAACAGTCTCTTAACGACATCAACATGGAGCCAGGCGCTATTGTCGCGGCTCAGGTTGTCGACATTGACGGTGACTGGGTTACTGTCAACGCTGGTCTGAAATCTGAAGGTCAGATCCCTGCGTCACAATTTCGCGATGAGCACGGTAATCTGAACATCGCTATCGGTGACGACGTGCACGTTGCACTTGAAGCCGTAGAAGATGGTTTCGGTGAAACGCGTCTGTCTCGTGAAAAAGCCAAGCGCGCAGAAGCTTGGAAGATTCTTGAAGCAGCCTTCGAGAAAGACGAAATCATTAAAGGCGTTATTAACGGTAAGGTTAAAGGCGGCTTCACTGTTGAAGTTGACTCTATCCGTGCCTTCTTGCCGGGCTCGTTGGTTGACGTTCGTCCAGTTCGCGACACTGCGCACCTGGAAAACAAAGAGCTGGACTTTAAAGTCATTAAGCTCGATCCGAAGCGCAACAACGTTGTAGTATCACGTCGTGCGGTTCTGGAAGCAGAGAACAGTGCCGAGCGCGAAGCGCTGCTGGCAACTCTGCAAGAAGGTCAGCAGATCAAAGGTATCGTTAAGAACCTGACAGACTACGGCGCTTTCGTAGACCTGGGTGGTGTTGACGGCCTGCTGCACATTACAGACATGGCGTGGAAGCGTATTAAGCATCCGTCCGAAATCGTTGCCGTTGGCGATGAGATCAACGTCAAAGTTCTGAAGTTTGATCGTGAGCGTAATCGCGTTTCACTGGGTCTGAAGCAGTTGGGCGAAGATCCGTGGGTCAACATTAAAGAGCGTTATCCGGAAGGCATGAAAGTGCATGCGGTCGTCACTAACCTGACTGACTACGGCTGCTTTGCCGAGCTGGAAGAGGGTGTTGAAGGTCTGGTTCACGTTTCTGAAATGGACTGGACTAACAAAAACATCCATCCGTCTAAAGTCGTTCAAGTGGGCGATGATGTTGACGTCATGGTGTTGGATATCGACGAAGAGCGTCGTCGTATTTCTCTGGGTATCAAGCAGTGCACTGCTAACCCGTGGGAAACCTTCAATACAGACTACAACAAGGGTGACCGGGTTTCCGGCACCATCAAGTCAATTACTGACTTCGGTATCTTTATCGGCCTAGAAGGCGGTATTGACGGTCTGGTTCACTTGTCTGACATTTCTTGGACTGATACTGGCGAAGAAGCCGTACGCAGCTTTAAGAAAGGCGACGAAGCTGAAGCCGTTATCCTGTCTATTGATCCAGAGCGTGAGCGCATCTCGCTGGGCATCAAGCAGATGGATTCTGACCCCGTTGCTGAGTACCTGTCAGTCAACGATAAGGGCAGCATCGTAACCGGTCGTGTCATTGAAGTTGATGCCAAAGAAGCGCAAGTTGAATTGGCGACTGACGTTATCGCTGTGCTGAAAGCCTCAGAAATCAGTGCTGACCGTGTAGAAGATGCGCGTAATGTGCTGAACGAAGGTGACAGCGTAGAAGCTCGTATCGTGAGTGTTGATCGCAAGAGCCGTCAGATCAATCTGTCGGTAAAAGCGAAAGACCAAGACGATACGCGTCAGAATCTGAAGAAGATGCGTGAGCAAGAGCCGGAAACTGCAGGTGGCCCGACCACCATCGGTGATTTGATCAAGCAGCAGATGGGCCAAGACTAATTATCGATTAGTTATTGGTTTGTAAATGCGCCGCCCTTATGGGCGGCGTTTTTGTTTGTAGTGGTTGAGTGCTGGTAATAGCTCTACAGGTAGGTGTGTATAGTCGCCGTATTCTATTAGGGTTAAACTCTTTAAACAGCAATTGAGCTTTAAAAAAACGATTAGTAATTGAGTGAAAATCAACTAGACTGTTGTCAGTTACTCTTTTTACAGGAATAATGTCCCTGCATTCTGAACTAGTGGGTGTCAAGGTTGTCAATCTGCACCTCAGTTAGATCCCATTCAGCTGAGTCCCATTCAGTTGGATAAGCTATTAAAGGAACTCCGATGTCATTACTTAACGAATATATCCAAAAAGAACAGCAGCTAAAACAGCTTCAGGAAGATTTGCAGCGCTTAGAAGGCGACCAGCGTCTAAAAAGCGAGTTGGAATTTAAGGCCAAACTTGAAGCGCTAATGACTGAGTTTGGCAAGCGCCCAGGCGATGTCATTGCCTTATTGGATCCGGCTGCTGACCAACGTACGGCTAAAACCACAGCCAGTGGCAATGCACGTCGTAAGCGTCGTCTTAAAATTTACAAAAACCCTAAAACTGGGGAAGTCATTGAGACTCGTGGCGGCAACCATAAAGGCCTGCGTAGCTGGAAAGATCAGTATGGCGATGAAACCGTCGAATCTTGGTTGGAGCGCATGGAAGACTAAGTTAGTTAACAACCGGCATTTCTGTACAGAAATGCCGGTTTTTTATTGCCCTGTGTTCAGCTATATCGCTAAGACGTGATCATCACTGCTAGGCTATTAAGGGGATGCGAAGTTCTAAATGGTTCGCTTTCCATAATACCTGCGGAGGGTGGCCGCTAACGTGACAGGCGTTTTGCTTGTGAAGTAGATACATGATGGCATGCATCAAAGCGCTATTTAGATCAGCTAAGTCGTCAAAGCACGTGCTCGCGTAGTGATGGGGGGGAATGTCGACCCGCCGGTAGGGCACTGGTAACGCAATGTCTTGTGCATTGTCCGTATCCGATAGGTAAAGACCAAAGTCGGTACGGTATGAATGAAAAGATTTACGATTAAGTACATTAACCTTATCTGCGAGTATGTCGGGCAGTGCAATGATGGTCGTTGATAGTCTCAGGCGCGCCTGTAAGCACGCTAGCTGCTTATTATGATAGCTGGCATCCCCTAGCCCCTTAATATGCTTGGGAGCTTTGTAGAGGCGCATTAGGATCATTTGGCGGTCATTGCTTTTTTCGATGCGCGTGTTAAAAACAGGATGCGGTTTTGGTTGAATGAGTGCGGTTTTCAGGGCTTGTCGAAAACTGCGCGGACTCAACTGATAGCGACGTTGAAATGCCCGGGAAAACGACGAGTGGTTATGGTACCCGCAACGTATCGCAATTTGCGCTATATTGAGAGGAGTAAGCCCTAGCAACACCGCTGCGCGCTCCAATCGCCTTATTTCACGGTAGGCGCTAGGTGAGATGTCAAAGCTTTGGCGAAATTGGCGCCGAACTTGGGAAGATGAATACCCTATGTGATTTGCAAGGTCTTCAATACCGAGTGGCTTATCAAGTGTGTCCTGCAGCCAGATCTCAGCTCGTGTCATCGCGTTGAACATTATCTGGCCTCTAATGCGTGAATCATACAGGTCGTGCTTATCTGGCCTGTAATGCACTCTCCCAGTGCGTTAGTGTTGGTAACCTAGCTGAAAGGAAAAAGTTCAGCCTACTGATGAGAGTGGAATCTCTATTCAGGCTACTTGTGGGTAATGTTGATGCGAGGCATCAATTAATGCGTTGTCGCTGACTGTGACGTGTTTGATAAATGTGTGGGTTACCCTCATATACCTAATGGTGATGCCTTTATGCTGGTAATTGGGTGGCAAAGGCAAGTTTGCTCGTTAGCTTTACGCGTTTGTGCACAGTTTTTGCCAAAAAAGCGACATTGGCAGTCATATCGACCATTTCAAGCAAGGTGTAAATGAAACATCGATGAAATATCAAAAGGTTCAAAAGCCGGTAGATGAGCGTGAAAAGCTGCGTAAATTTCGTGAATTAGACGATGCCTTTGCGCAGGCTTTACGTCAATTAGATGACCCAGAGAGCGGTTTCGATATACCGACAGGCCCGCCGGTACGCTCGCTTGCGGCATTAGAGCAAGAAGATTTAGAAAGCCAGCAGGAGGAACAGCAACAAGAGCGGGAGCGTATTTTTAAACAGCGCTTTGAAGCTTTGTTGAGCGAGTATGGTGTGGATCATTACGACCTGGCCGAGCTGATCGAAGCGCTGCTTGGCTATGGGGTGTGGCAGCAGGATGTAGTGCCTGCAGCTAGCACCTCCAAAACACCGTAGAAGCCTTTACAGGTGCCTTTATGCTAACGGTAGCGATAAACCCTCAAACTCGTTAGAAATACATCCTGCTCTAGTTTCTCATCGCGTCGCCTTGCCCGTGTGCGGGTAATAGGAGGCTCTGGCGTAGGCAGGTTAATGTGGGGCAGCCGCTGGTTATTGTCAGGCACAAAAATAGGCATGGCGGCATTTAGTGCCCGTCGTGTATGCCCATCGTCGAGTGGTTCGGTAAAAAACAGGTTTGCCCGCATCAGCGGGGCCTGAGTTTGTACCTGGGCAAGCACTTCGCCGCTTGGGATACCGGCTAGCTTGCGTAGCTGGATACGAATATGCGGTGCGTCAGTATCAAGCTGCAAAAGCTTATGTTCAGCTTCTTGCACCGACAGGCGTTTAATAGAGCGACCGCTACTGTACCAAGCAAAGCGAATGCGTGAGACAGGCGCTTGTGCGATAGGTAGCTGCCGCCAGCTCTGTTTAAGATGTAAACGGGCAAGCCCATTGCGTCGTAACACTTCATCAACGTGAGGGTGGCGTTGCGGTAAGCGACTTTTTGCATCGCTAAGTGTTTGGGGAAATGCCTGTTTGATATGTTGTAGTTGGTCACTAAAACTGACTTTGGCTTGATTTACAGTGTCTATTGCCATTAGTAGCTCGTCATTAGCGGCTACTACGGCAATATAGTTGCGAGTTTCACGGCCATCTTGATCCTGCTCATGCCACATATCGAACAGGGCTTTACGCAACCAATCGCTAGACGGCGTCGTTTGATGAAAGAGCCAAGTTGCCGGTAGTTGCTGTTCGTATAGTGAAACGGCGGCTTCAATGGTTGCAATTAGATGATCAAACTGCTGCTCCAGTTGAAGCAGCAGATGATAGGCCGAAGGCGATGATGAGTTAGCGTTTATCTCGGCCATAGTCAGTGTCAGTGCTCGTTAAGTCAGTTTTAGTAAAAGCTAGGTCAGTGGTGCATCTTTGTCGGCTTGCGCTAGTAAGGTTTCTATATCAGCCTCATCCATGGCGGATTCGCCCGATATGCGGTGTGACTCATCTGCCCAGGCACCCAAATCTAATAGTTGGCAACGCTTACTGCAGAAAGGGCGGTAAGTGCTTTCTGGTAACCAGGGCACGCGCTTAGCGCACTGCGGGCAATTAACTTCTAGCGGGGAATCGTTTGCAGGGCGAGCCATAAAAAAACTCCAATTGCGTTAACAAGTGCGATATCTCAGTAGTTAAGCTGTCGACGGTAGCGTTCATCAAGCCGTGCCACTTGTTCCATCATGCTGGCGTGGTCACCGCTGTTATCTATCACGTCATCTGCTTTTGCTAGCCGTTGTTCGCGGGAAAGTTGGGCGGCGAGAATAGCACGCACCTGGCTTTCACTCACCCCATCACGCTGTTGGGTTCTCGATAATTGTAGCGCGTGGGGCACATCGACAACCACCGCGCGGTTTACTAGCGTGTTTTGACCCGACTCAAACAGTAACGGTGACACAAGCAGCACATAAGGCGCTCCCTGGGCTTTGAGCCGCTCTAAATGCTGCATTAGCCGCTCCCTTATTTTGGGGTGTGTGATGGATTCTAGCCACTGGCGTTGTTCTGGATCGTTAAAAATAATCTCGCGCAGGGCGGCGCGATTAAGCGTGCCATCCTGGTGCATGACCTGATCACCGAAACGATTTCTAATGGCTAGCAGCGCCGGTTCTTCAGGTAAGACTATTTCCCTGGCGACATCATCGGCATCGACCCAGGCAGCGCCAAGCGTTTCAAAGGCGCGAGCGACGGTCGATTTTCCCGATCCAATGCCACCCGTTAATCCAATAATCATCTGCTGCCTCATATAGCTAAAGTTTATAGGGCCACGTTTCACATGGCCAAAGTTCACATGGCTCAATTTTACATAAGCAGGTTGAGATACATTGCCATTATTTCATCACCGACTAACAACGCCACCCAGCCGGCGAGGGCGAGAAAAGGGCCGAAGGGAAACGGTGTGCCGCGTAGGTTAGGTGAGTAGGCCTGGGCAACTAGCCCGACAATAGCCCCAAGCCCTGCGGAAAGTATCAACATTAGCGGTAAAAAACTCCAACCCAGCCAGGCGCCTAGCGCTGCTAGCAGCTTAAAGTCGCCATAGCCCATACCCTCTTTGCCGGTGGCCAGTTTGAATAGCCAATAAAAGCTCCACAGTGAAAGATAGCCTACCATTGCGCCGATAACGGCACTTGGCAGCATCAGTGGCTGGAAGAGGAGCTGAAACAGTAACCCTGCCCAAAGCAAGGGGAGGGTGATGATGTCGGGGAGAAGCTGGGTGCGAAAGTCGATCACGGCGAGCACTAACAGCATCAGACAGACCCCGTAAACGAAGACTGATTCTGCCGTAAGCCCGTGGAGCGCTAGCACCGCCATGGCCAGTAAGCCACCGGCTACTTCTACCAGAGGATATTGAACGCTAATCGGCATTTGGCACTCAGCGCAGCGGCCACGGCGCTTTATCCAGCCAATCAGTGGCAGGTTGTCGTGCCATGCAATGGGGGCTTCACAGCGTGGACACATAGAGCCTGGTGTGGCCAAATTAAAGCGTGGTGAGTGTTCAGCGCTAAGCTCAAGTGCTTCGCGGGCTTCATTACGCCAGCCACGCATCAGCATCACCGGCAGGCGCGTAATCACCACATTTAGAAAACTGCCCAGGCATAGCCCAATCAATAAAACGATTAACCACAGGATAAACGGAGGGTGATGCATGGAACTCCTTAGGTTTCTAGAAATTAGCGTTTTTTAAGCATTTGGTGCTTAGAGGGCTGCGCCCAAGTTGAAGATGGGTAAGTACATAGAGACAACCACACCGCCAACGAGCACGCCCAGTACTACAATAATCACCGGCTCCATGAGCGAGGTAAGAGCATCGACCTTATTGTCGACTTCTTCTTCGTAGTAATCGGCAACACGATTAAGCATGGCATCCAGCGACCCCGCTTCTTCACCGATACTAACCATTTGGATTGCCAAAGGGGGAAAGCGGTTGGTCATCCGCATGGCGAAGTGTAGCTGTTGCCCGGTGGCTACGTCCTGGCGCGTTTGTACCACCGCGCGTTCGTACACTTTATTGCCAGTGGCACCGGCGGCGGTATCTAAGCCTTCTACGAGCGGTACACCGGAGGCAAAGGTCGTCGCTAACGTGCGAGAAAAGCGCGCGATCGCGGATTTATGCACGATGTCGCCAATGACCGGTAGCCGAAGCAGCAGTGCGTGCATGCGGTAGGCGACATTAGGCGAGCGCTGAATGCTTATTTTGAGCAGGAGCATGGCGACAATCGCTGCGCCGAGTGCCTCTAGCCAATAACGCTGGGCAAGCTCGGATAAATTCACGGTCAACTGGGTCAGTGCTGGAAGTTCAGCGCCAAAGCTCTGGAACATGCTTTCAAATTCAGGCACTACTTTAATCAACAGCAGCATGGTTACTGCAATGCCGATCGTCATAACGGTGGTGGGGTACCAAAGCGCTTTTTTTACTCGCGCTTTCAGCGACTCAACCTTTTCCTTATAGGTCGCAAGACGATCAAGCATTTGATCCAGCGCACCTGACTGCTCGCCAGCGCTGACTAGGTTAACAAACAGGCGATCAAAGTGTTTGGGGTGACGGTTCAATGCATCAGAGAAGCTGGAGCCCGATGATACATCGCTTATCATCTGTTGCATTAGGGCAACCATAGCAGGTTTTTTTAGGCTCTCTGCCACCACTTGAACCGCCTGTAGCATGGGGATACCGGCGCGAACCATTGTGGCCATCTGGCGCGCAAAGACCATAACGTCGTTGGGGTTAATTCGGCCGTTGCCGCCTAGGTTGGCTTTTTTACTAATCCGGCGGATAACGATATTTTGCTTGGTGAGTTCAGCGGCTACTTCGGCTTTACTGCGGCCAATCATCTCACCGCTTAGTGCTCTATCCTGAGGGCCTTTACCGATCCATTTCCAGCGCGCTAGCTTGATGGTGGGCGTTTGGCGTCGACGTGCCGTTTTAGCCATGCCTTACTCCTTGCTCACTCGGTTAACCTCTTCCAGGCTGGTAATACCCTGCATGACTTTCAATAACCCACTGCGGTGAAGGCTTGGATAGCCCTCCTTGCGCACCTGTTGATCAATATCTAAGGCATTGGCATCACGCATAATTAGTTGACGCATCGCTTCGGTGATCGGCACTACCTCATAAATGCCAATTCGACCTTTATAACCGTGGGTACAGTGCTTGCAACCCACCGGTTTGTAGATCGTTGCCTGATGGATGTCTTCGCTACTAAAGCCTTCTTTGCGCAGCGCCTCGTGGGGAATGTCAATGGGCTCTTTGCAGTGTGTGCATAGTTTGCGAGCCAGCCGTTGGGCAACAATCAAGCTAACGGCGCTGGCGATATTAAACGAAGAGACGCCCATATTAGCCAGTCGAGTCAGTGTCTCAGCTGCCGAGTTGGTATGCACCGTGGAAAGTACCAAGTGGCCTGTCTGAGCCGCTTTGACGGCAATTTCGGCTGTTTCAAGGTCACGAATCTCGCCCACCATGACCACATCGGGGTCTTGGCGCAAAAACGCCCTTAACGCACTGGCAAAATCGAGGCCGATCTTAGGTAATACGTTCACCTGATTGATACCGGCGACTTTGATTTCAACCGGATCTTCGGCGGTGCAAATATTACGTTCCACTTTATTAAGAATATTAATGCCGGTATACAGCGAAACGGTTTTACCACTACCGGTAGGGCCGGTTACTAGAATCATGCCTTGGGGTTGTTTTAAAGCGTGCTCATAATGGCGCCGTTGTTCGTCGGTAAATCCAAGTTGCTCAATACCTAGCTGTACTGCGGTAGGGTCTAATATTCGCAGCACCAACTTTTCACCATAGACAGTAGGCAGCGAATTAACCCGGAACTCGAGGGAGCGGGTGCGCGAAAGCTTGAGTTTTATCGAGCCATCCTGAGGTAGGCGGCGCTCGGAAATATCAAGGCGGGCCATGATTTTTAGCCGGGCCGCGATACGATTGCGCATGGCGAATGGCGGCCGTGCCACTTCTATGAGCATTCCATCAACCCGAAAGCGTACTCGGTAAAGCGCTTCGTAAGGTTCGAAATGGATATCGGAGGCGCCTCGGCGGATAGCATCTAGCAGAATTTTGTTCACAAATTTAACGATGGGTGCATCTTCGCTATTTTGGGAAGACTCTTCCAGCGGTACGTCGTTACCGCCGTTGTTCTGCATAATGCTCAGCGAGCTGACCACATCGTCAATATCGTCCAGCTCATCCAGCATGCCGCGCCCGTTTTGAGCAAGGTAGCTATTGAGAGCGACACTGATTTGATCAACGGGCGCGAGGATGCCTTCAATGCTCAGGCCTGTTGCAAACTGCAATTCATCTAGTTGCGTCAATGTGGCGGGGTAGGGCACCGCCACCGTGAGGCGATGACCGTGGCGCACTAATGGCAAAACGTTAAGGCTCTGCAGTACTTTGACAGGATAGTCTGCAGCGAGGGGCAGTGAGGTAAGCCGCACCGCCTCCAGGTTAATGACTGGAAGCCCATACTCCCAGCCAGCCGCCAGTGTGGCTTTGTTAGGGTCGACCAAGCCGCTTTCGATCACATGCTGAAGTAACGATATTTCCAAGTCAGACGCGGTTGTTTCCGCTGCTGCTGCCTGGGCGTCGGTCAGCAAGCCGTGCTTGACCAAGCGCAGGGAAATGCCGCGCAGGTCACCACGTGCGGAGGTGTGGCTTAAAGTCGACTCAAAGGGGGGCTGGCTCATCAAAAAACCTGTTTTACATCGATATAAGCGTGTTACTCGTACCATTAACTAGCGTTAACAGGGATGAAATGACTAATCCTTTCACGTCGACGTAGTTCAAGTGGTAGTCAGCTAAGCCGGTAATGTTAATAGAATTCGTTGTAAAATTAGATCATGTAAGCTAGTTTACTTTCAATGATTCTTAATTCTTTTTAAGGATTTATGATCCTTAAAAAGGCTTTTCCTTCACCCCACAGGAGATGCCTTCATGCAGAATGCTGCACAGCCAATTTCTCGTAACACCACCCAAGGCGGTTTCACGCTGATTGAGCTGATGATCGTCGTCGCGATTATTGGTGTATTGGCGTCTATTGCTGTGCCGCAGTATCAAAACTATGTGGGTCGGGCTCAGGTGAGTGAGGCCATTAGTCTTGCATCATCAGCTAAGACAGCAGTCTCTGAATACTATATGACAATAGGTGATTGGCCTGAAGGTAATGATGAAGCTGGTTTGTCTGCTGCCGATCAAATCCAAGGAAGCTATGTAAATAGTGTGAATGTAAAAACGTTAGATGGGCAAGGCGGTGGAATCGTAGTGACTATGAATAGTGAAGGTGTTGTAGATGCTTTAGTTGGCACGCGGCTAGTTTTCGAGCCTAAAGTAAATGAAGATAACGATAATAATAGTGGATCTGTAGAGTGGGTGTGCCGCCCCGCTGCGTCTAATGCTATTCCTACGCGTTTCTTGCCTGCAAGCTGCCGTGACTGATATTCGCTTATATATATTTATTTTGTAAGGGGTCTTCGGCTCCTTTTTAATTCCACACTTCGTGCTTATTCATCCAGTACACTCCTAGCACTGACCTTAAGCGAGGAGCTTACAGTGAAGCCCATCAAATTGATTGCCATAAGCGCGCTTGGCGCATTGCTAGTTAATAGCGCAGCCTTTGCTCAGCCTGACCATGCCCCGGCCCACGGTGCCCGTGATAAGGGCCAGCACCAGCAGCATGAATCTAATCGACCTAGCCACTCCCGCGATGAGCGGGTTGATTTGCCACGTATTAACGAACGTGAGCTACGCCAACTGCTACGCCGGCATGACGCACCACGAGCTGAATCGCTACCGCCAGGTATTCAGCGTAATCTTGAGCGTGGCAAACCTTTGCCCCCAGGTATCGCCAAGCGTTTTGACGGCCAGTTAGCATCTCAATTGCCGCGCTACCCAGGCTATGAGTGGGAGCGTGTTGGTGCCGATGTGGTGCTAATTGAAGCCGCTACGCGCATCGTGGTGGATGTATTGGTAGACGTATTGCGTTAACCATTGCAAGCACAAGTCGGTATGACTCGAAAATTACATCCCGGCGGCTTATGGTAGAAGCTCACAGTATCATCGCGTCCTAAAGGGAGATTCAATGAGCGACCACACACTAGCCGCACGTCTTGAAATTACTATCGCTATTGCCGAAGAAGCTGGGCAGATGATTATCAAGGCGCGGGAGGAGCAAGACTTTGCCCAGCGCTTAAAAAAGGATAATGAGTTGGTCACCGACGTGGATGTGGCCGTGGACAAGCTTATTAGTCAACGCCTGGAGGAGCACTTTCCGGGTGAAGCGCGGCTGAGTGAAGAGCTTGCTCCAGAAAGCGCTTTACATGAAACGGCACCTAAGCTGTGGGTGGTGGATCCTATTGATGGCACTGTTAATTTTGCTCAAGGGCTTCGCCACGTAGCGGTTTCCATTGGCTGGATGGAAGAGGGCGTCGCCAAGGTGGGCGTTGTTCATGCACCCTTTTTAGGTGAGACCTTTAGTGCTGCAGAAGGCTCAGGGGCTTTATGCAATGGCAAACCTATACAGCCCAGTAGTGCAGATTCACTGGCACACACCTTGGTGGGTACAGGATTTCCTTACCGTAAAGAGGAGCGTAAGCACCTTTTGAAGCGGTTGGAAGCCGTGCTTTTTGAGTGCCAAGACATACGTCGAAATGGCGCTGCAGCGCTCGATTTATGCGATGTAGCCTGCGGTCGCCTGGATGCGTATTACGAGAGTGTCTCGCCCTGGGATTTCGTTGCAGGCTGGGTTGTTGCACGTGAAGCCGGCGCGAGAGTAGGGCATCTATACCCAGTACCTTCAGCGGTGCCAGAAGATATCTATCCGGATCATTTAATCGTAACGGCCCCCGGTGTATATGACGCGATGGCTTATCTGCTGCTTGAAGCCGATCAACGCAAGCTATAAAGGGTGATGAGAATTATAGCGGTGTGTGACAAATACTTGAAAAGAAAGCGCTATAAGGGCTTTTCATTTATGCAAGAAACCGCTAGTATACGCACCGTCTTGAGGCAAAGATGTAGCGGCCAATAAAGACAGCGGAGCGTGGCGCAGCTTGGTAGCGCGTTGCAATGGGGTTGCAAAGGTCGCAGGTTCGAATCCTGTCGCTCCGACCAAAAAAGACATATAAAACGGCCACTTAGCTAATTGCTACAGTGGCCGTTTTTGTTTGGTTAAATTTTAGGTAGCAAATAGGTAGCACGCGTCGGAAGCAAGAAGGCACAGCTGGCAACAACAGTTTTCCTTTTCGCCGCCCTTGCAATTCCATCGGCAACCGCAGAACCCCCTCTCATGAGACGAGGAGGGATTGGTTAAAATGATTTTGTAAAACCGCGCCGCACACCTTGATTGACCAGAAGTAGTCTCCCGAAATGCAGACAACACAGCCAGCCAAATAAGTACAGCTGTTCAATTATGAAAAAGGGTAAATTACACCCCCCAAGCTGAGAGTTCGTTTGGGCAACATGACAAGGGTAAATTACTAGGAACTCCCGTCATGCCAAAAAAGAAAAGTGAAGAAATCTTAGATAATGCGTTTCGACTGTACCAGCAAGGCTATAGTCCGGAGCTGATTGAGTTGCCAGAAAGCGCCGTATTTCCCTCTTTGATTCCAGCGGCGCCTTCGACAGCACGCAAAAGTAGAGTCACGGGAATGCTGCTAGGGGAGCCCGCCCCACGTTTCGTGCGTCGCGGACGTAATGTCAGGTACCGACTGTCTGATGTTTTAGCTTGGCTGTCTGAAGTAGATACGCAGCGCTCAACAGCAGAAGCTTTCATAGCGAAACAAAGCCTGGAAGCAGCGCTTAATCTCAGTATTGAATGAGGGATTAATGGCTTCTTTATGATTTAACTTACCTAGTTTTACTTCATGTCGAAAATTCTGGAAAATTTCGATATGAGAAGACGTCATGTTTGTGATGACGACACGGCGGCTTCAGATTAGTTACTCATGAAAGTAAGGTAAATACTCTTTGATTCCATATGCGGCTCTCCACCCTATCTTCGATGTATGAAGTTTTTTAGATGCTGATTTTCAGTGGGACGCGTGGAAGTGTTTTCTTGTAATCAGTAGGTTCCGGGTTAGCCTCCTGGTGTCGGAGCTACTAAAAAAGTTTTTAAAAGCAACACGTTATAGACTTAAAAGGCCGCCTTCAAGGGTGGCCTTTTTTGTTTCATTCCCCACATTCCGCATCTGCGATCCGTAATACGTGCCGTTTCTCTCAAGACCAACTCTGCCAGTTCTTATCAGATTTGCAAATCGTATCTGAGTAGCTGAAATGGCCCTATTTGTTGGTGGCCTTCGGCAGATTCTACAAAACCCTTCATTCTCTGTCTGTTAGTGCGGTCTCTTAGGATTAAAGAGTAATTGTGCTCTTGCGATCCCGCTTGCAACTGATTTTTCTCACTGTCTGGTTTTCACAGTTGCGCAAGCATGGAAAACCTGTATGCACCTTCATGCAGCATAAATTCTTCTGTATGTATCAAAAAGAGGCGCAACACCTACATTAAACGTGTTCAAAAGCCGCTATTGTGGCGCTTTGTTCAATTGGCACGCTTGTTGCTTTAACTTATTTATAGTTGTTTAGTGGTAATGGCCTTCGACTTAAGAATAGCGTCAATGTGTTGACAAAGTCGTTTAGGGGTCACAATCTAAGTTTAGTAATTGACATATTGTGCGTCGGCATACACCGAAAGGGCACAGAGCAATAGGGCTCCCATCGTTACCGTCAGGTAGCGTTGTGAGCCCTTTTTTTATGTCTGGAAATAGGACGGTCAGTCAATGAACAGTCGTATCCCGGTTGGCATACTCTTCTCCACCCAAGGCCCCTACGCCACCGTTGGCCGCTCAATGCGTGATGGGGCGATGCTGGCGCTGGAAGAGGTCAATCAGGACAAACGATATCCCTTTGAGCTTGTGCCCATCGAGTGCGAGCCAGCCGGTGACAACGCTGCCTATGGCACCCACGTGAGGAGTTTGCTACGCCATGAAGGCGTAAAGCACGTGATTGGTTGCTATACATCTTCCAGCCGCAAAGAAGTTATCCCGATTTTTGAAAAATACGATTGCTTGCTGTGGTATCCGTCTCATTACGAGGGTTTCGAGACTAATAACAATGTCATCTATACAGGCGCTGTTCAGAACCAGCATGTTTTACCGCTGATGAACCATGTGCTTGCCCATATCACTCGCGATGTTTACTTCGTGGGCTCTAACTATGTCTGGGCCTGGGAAAATGGCCGCATTATCAGAGAGCTGACCAAGGCGCATGGCGGGAAGATGATCGCTGAGCGTTACCTGCAGGTCGGTGACCTGGATGTGGCGCGTATCATCGAAGAGATTCACGAAAAGCGGCCTGCCTTCATTATGAACATGCTGATCGGAGAGTCGAGCTATGCGTTCTACCGCGCGTTGGCCAAGGCGCGCGATGAGAACGCAGCCCTTCAAAAAACGGTGGTAGGCAGCTGCACGCTTTGCGAACCGGAACTTGCTCAAATTGGTCCGCAGGCGTGTGCTGGGCATCTCGCATCCAGCGTTTACTTCTCCACTATCGAGACAGAAGTTAACAAGCAGTTTGTCGCTAGCTACCGCCAACGCTACGGCCATGATGCCCTACCTAGTGCAGATGCAGAAGCTTCCTACAACACCGTTCACTTACTTGCCCTTGCCTTGGCTGGCGCCGATTCCGTTGATATTGACCGGGTGAAAAAAGCGCTGCATGGAACGTCCTTCCAAGCACCTCAGGGAAAGGTCCATGTCGATCCTGAGAGCAATCACAGTTATTTAACCGTCCGGTTAGGAATCTCCCGCGAAGATGCGACGTTTAAGGTGATCTCAGAAGCAAAGGCCCCCGTTCGCCCGGATCCTTATCTCGTTTGGGCTGAAGCATGTGGTGAAAGTTCTGCTCAGACGGAAACGCCCATTGCTCAAAACAATATTGGCTTGAGGATCGTGCGATGACGGTTACCACACGACGCAATTTCAGGGGCCATCGTGCATTGATTGTATGTGCCGCCGAAAGAGATCGAGAAGTGCTGACTCAGTTCCTGGTGGAGCTTGGCGTCACTCCAGTCATTCATGAAAACCAGGATGAGGCTGGGTCTGATAGGCCGTTTGATCTGGTGTTCTTCGACGATGAGTTGGGACGTCAGTTTGGCGACATCACGCACATGATAGATCGCGTGCAGGGGCCGGCGATTGCACTTATCGGTTCAGATGCCCCGAGCTCGGTTAATTGGTTCATTGAGCGCCGAGTGTCTGGTTATCTCACCAAACCGCTACGTAAGGCCGGCATTCTCGCGAGTCTTATTATTGCTTACCAAACGTTTAATCAGTGTTATGAGACGGAGCAAAAACTCCACCGTTTGGAACAGCAGGTTCGTGCGCGCCAAGTCGTATGCACGGCGGTGATCAAGCTCATTGAAGATATGGGGATTTCGGTCAATGACGCCTTTGCCCTGTTGCGTTCGGCGAGCATGAACCGACGCCTGTCTCTTGAGGATTTCGCGGCAATGATCGTCTCGGGAGAGATCGCTGTGGCGGCATTAAAGGAGGATGCCGACACCATCCATCGTCTTAGGGAATCCCGGTTGAACCGTTATTCATAGCTGATTCACTGAGGTTAATCGAAGCGGAATATGTCGGACAGGCTTCAAGAGCAAAAGGTCGTCTCTCATTTTATGAAGAGGCGACAAGGGAGTTGTGTTGCTGCAGGACGGCGAGGAAGAAAAAAGTAAAACTTAATCAGGGGTATACAAATGAAATACTCAACAATTCAGAGAACGGCAACCTTATCAACGTTGTTAGCGGGCTCGTTAGTGACCAGCGCTTCAGCGAATGATCCTATCCAGATCGGTGTGCTTGAAGATCAGTCTGGCAACTTTGCAGCGGTGACGCAGGCTAAGGTGAATGCCATTGAGTTAGCGGCTGAGGAAATAAATGAAGCGGGCGGTATTGCTGGTCGCGAGGTGGAACTTGTTATTTACGATACTCAGTCTGATGACCGTCGTTACCAGGAGTTGATGCGGCGGGTTCTCCAGCGTGATCAGGTGGATACCGTCTTTGCGGGTTTTGCTTCGTCATCACGAGAAGCGTATCGACCGATTGTTAACCAATTTGATGGGTTGGCATTTTATAACAATCAGTATGAAGGCGGCGTGTGTGACGCCAACATGATTGTCACTGGTGCAGTCCCTGAACAGCAGTTCTCGACGCTGATTCCCTGGATGATGGAAAAGTACGGACCTAACGTCTATACGATCGCTGCAGACTACAACTTTGGTCAGATTTCGGCGGAATGGGTGCGGCAGATTGTAGAAGAGGAAGGTGGTGAAATCGTGGGTGAGGAGTTCATCCCTCTGGATGTTTCCCAGTTCTCGCAAACCATCCAAAATATCCAGGGTGAGTCTCCGGACTTCGTCGTCACACTGCTGGTCGGTTCCAATCAGGCGTCTTATTACGAGCAGGCAGCATCTGCCGACCTGGGGCTTCCCATGGCCTCATCGGTAAATGTTGGGCAGGGCTACGAGCATAAGCGCTTTGCGCCGCCAAGCCTTGAAAACATGTTCGTGACGACGAACTTTATTGAAGAAGTCGATACCCCTGAAGCGAATGAGTTCGTTGAGAAGTTCTATGAGCGTTTCCCCGATACGCCCTATGTGAATCAAGAAGCAGCGAACTCTTATATCGCGATGTACCTTTATAAGCAGATGGTTGAGCGTGCAGACGGCTCAACCGATAAAGAAGACCTTCGCAACGTCATCGCCGAGGGCGATGTCTGCTTCGACGGCCCTTCGGGCAGGGTGTGTCTCGATCCCAAGAGCCAGCACATGTCTCACAATATCTTTCTGGCGCAAGTGGATGAGAACCACGAGATATCTTTCCCCGAAACTTGGGAAAATATTGAGCCTTACTGGCTGGGTGAAAACGGCTGCGACCTGACCCAGAACGACCCAAGTGCTCAGTACACTCCTTCTAGCCCTCCAAACGAGTAAATATCACGCATCGTACCAGCAGGGTGGTGAGATTCACCCTGCCTGGTCTGTGAGTTTCCATTAAGCGGGAAATCTCGCTGGCGTTTCCTGCCTAGGAGCTGGATATGGAATATATACATTTAGCGTTTACAGCGTTCTATCAGTTTGGGGATGCTTTTGCCTTCTTGGTGCTATCCGCCATGGGGTTGGCGGTGATTTTCGGGATGATGGGGATTATCAACCTAGCACACGGCGAATTTATCATGTGCGGCGCCTACGTAACGGTGGCAACGGCACGCCTAGGGGTCCCACTGCCTATCGCGATGCTATGTGGCAGCCTTGCCGCCGGGATTCTTGGCATTGTACTTGAACGCACAATTATTCATCGCCTCTATCACCGTCCGTTGGATTCTATTGTTGCCACATGGGGGATTAGCCTGATCCTTACTCAGGGCACGCTGATCGTACTTGGATCCAGTATGGCGGGTATCAGCACGCCGCTCGGCAGTTTTTCGGTGGGCGGCTACAGCTACTCTACCTATCGAATGGTGCTGCTGGGTGTCGCAGTGCTACTGCTTATTGGGTTGTATGTGCTGTTTCATCATACGACTTTCGGTATCCACTCACGTGCAACAATTCAAGCACCGCATATGGCGAAAGCCGCGGGAATCGACACCGGGCGTATGTACTCCCTCACCTTTGGTCTCGGCGCAGCCCTGGCGGGCTTAGCCGGAGCGCTTTATGCCCCCACGATCTCCATCGTCCCGACGCTGGGCGCCAACTTCCTGGTTGAAAGCTTCGTGACGGTGGTTGTTGGTGGGGCTGATGTGTTCTTGGGGACGGCGCCAGCGGCAGCCACGCTCGCTGTTATCAAGGCCTTTTTGACTGGGTGGCAAGGGCAGCTTATGGGCCAAGTGGGGTTGTTAATCACTGTAATGGTGGTCATCCGTATTCTCCCACAAGGCCTGTCTGGCTGGTTACTCAAGGGGCGTACATAAATGGGTATGTTACAACGAGAAGATTTGAAAGCGTCTCGTCCGGACGGTCGAATGCCCGGCTGGTTGCGTCTTATCAATGGCCCGCAAACTCTGGGGCGTGGCCCACTGTTTTGGATTGTCTTTGCCTTAACGATTGGGGCGGCAGTTGTATATCCCGCTTTCGCTGATGCCTGGAGTGTAGGTAATACGGCTTACTTCTTTTGCTGGGTGTTTATGGCACTTGGGCTGTCGCTCATCTGGGGATATGCCGGGTCGCTCAGTTTCGGTCAGACTGCTTTCTTCGGGCTTGCCGGGTACACGTATGGTGTCGTCACTATTAACTTTGGCGCAGCTTACGGTTTGACCATCGTCGGCGTGCTTCTAGGCGTTGGGATGTCCTGCTTGGGAGCGGCTGTACTTGGTTACATTCTTTTTTATGGGCGTATTAGCGGCGTATTCCTCGGTATTGTCACACTGTCGACTACGCTGGTTTTTGCCACCTTTATGGCACAGACGGCTGGGTCCCAGTGGGCGATCGGCGATGCCCGACTGGGTGGCGATAATGGCATGACCGGTATGCCGCCGCTGACAATCCCCTGGGCTGGGGGAGATATCGCGCTGTATTCGGGCGTGCCACTTTATTACCTCCTTTTGGCCATGCTGGTGATTTGCTATCTGGGCTTGCGGGTTCTCGTCAATTCGAGATTCGGCAATGTGCTAGTCGCAATTCGTGAGAATCCGCACCGCGCTGAAATGCTTGGCTACGACATACGCCGCTATCAGTTAATTGCCTTTGTTATTGGCAGCGGTTTAGCGGGTCTATCAGGTGTGCTCTATACCGCTTGGGGGCAGTATATCAGCCCATCCAATATGGATTTAGCGGCCGCCGCATTACCCATTATTTGGGTGGCAGTGGGCGGGCGTAAAGACCTCACCGCAACGCTGGTGGGCACCTTGGTAGTGCTTGGCATCTTCCAGAACCTAACTATTTTCGGCAGCTACTACGCCTTTGTCATTATGGGATTGCTGTTGGTCATCGTCGTGGTCTTTTTACCGGAAGGGTTGATCCCGGGGCTGGTCAAGTTCTTTGGCCGCTTTCGGAAGCGTAAGGAGGGCATGTCGTGACCATATTGCGAACTGAGAAATTATATAAGCATTTCGACGGGGTAAAAGTTGCTCAGGATGTGAACTTCTCAATGGAGCATGGTGAGATTCGATGCCTGATTGGTCCGAATGGCGCTGGGAAGAGCACGTTTTTCAAGCTTGTACTCGGTGAGCATCAACCAAGCTCAGGTGAGATCTACTTTTCAGATCAAAAAATTACCAAGCTTCGTTCCTTCGAGCGCGTGAAACAGGGAATTGCCGTCAAGTTCCAGGTGCCGGGTATCTTCTCCGAGCTCTCCGTTTGGCAAAACATGCAAATCGCGGTTCAGAACCACCTGCATGGTGATTCCATGACATCGGCTATCGATAAAGCACTCGCTTTTGTAAGGCTTACCGATAAAGCCGGAGAACTTGCTGGAGAACTCTCACACGGGGAACAGCAGTGGCTTGAGATCGGTATGGCGGTGAGCACGGAGCCGCGTTTACTACTTCTTGATGAACCGACAGCTGGCATGACACCAGAAGAAACGGCGCGCACGGGCGAGATGATCCAGGAGCTCAATCGCAAAGGTATGTCGATCTTAGCGGTTGAACACGACATGGAATTTGTGCGCCAGATTGCCCACAAGGTCACTGTACTGAACTTCGGTGAAATCTTTGCGGAAGGCACGATCAACGAAATAGAGGCTAACGAAGAGGTTGCACGTATTTACCTGGGGACAGCCGATGACGACGAATAGTACAAAACTGTTGAGCGTGGAGGGCGTCATTTCTGGCTACGGTACCACCTCAGTGCTGCAAGAGGTCAGCTTGAGTGTTGGTCGCGGCGAGGTGGTAGCCGTCATCGGTCGAAATGGCGTCGGCAAGACGACATTAATGAAAACGCTGATTGGGCTTATCAAGAATCGACAAGGCGTTATCCGTTTCGATGGTAAGGATATTAGCGCGCTCGAATCTCACGAACGTGCGCGTTTGGGCATTGGTTATATCCCGCAAGGGCGTGAGGTCTTCTCGCGCATGACCGTCTGGGAAAATCTCAAGGTCGGCGAAATGCTCCAACAGCCTGGCGAGGGTGTTGACTATGAGCGGGTTTATGAGTTCTTCCCCATCTTGAAAGAGCGGGCTAATCAACGAGCGGGCACCTTCAGTGGCGGGCAGCAGCAACAGCTTGCGATCGGCCGTGCCATGGTGGGCAAGCCGAAGCTTATGCTACTCGACGAACCCTCGGAGGGTATTCAGCCAAACATCGTAAAGGACATTTCACGCAACATTCTCAAGCTCAATCGCGAGCTGGGCGTAACCATTCTCCTCGTAGAGCAGAACCTGGACATGATCATGACCATGGCGCAACGCTGCTACGTCATGGATAAGGGGAAAATTACCCATGAACTTGCGAAGGAGCAACTCCGTGATCGTGACGCCATGCGTCGAATTCTGGCTGTATAAGCAGGATGAGTTCCATCAACACCATTTAACCATGACTCAAACTCCGGTCTGCAGTGGCTGGAGCGATGACTGAAAGCACCTAAAAAGGAGTAGAACAATGAACTGGTTTGATCATTCCATCATGGCGCGTCGCGCCGTTGCCAAAGGTAAGCCGGGTACTACACACCAACTAACTGAAGCGGCTCAAGGTCAGTATCACTATACGCTTGGTCCTAACCCCAAGCCCGTTCTGCACATCCAACCGGGCGATATCGTTAGTGCTGAAACCCATGATGCTTTCGAAGGAAAACTTCGCTCGGAAAGCGACAAGCCCAGCGAGCTGCTTAATTTACCTTATCTCAATCCGCAGAACGGACCGATCTACGTAGAGGGGGCGGAGAAGGGCGATTGCCTGGCGGTTTATATCCGAGACATGAAACCTCGTGGCCCCCAGCCCTGCGGTACAACAGCACTGATTACCGAATTTGGTGGACTAGTGGCTACCGGTGATACTGCGCTACTCAACGCACCGCTACCGGAGAGGGTAAAGAAGGTAGAAGTTGACGCGGAAACCGGCGTGAAGTGGAGCGATAAAATAACCCTTCCTTATCAGCCTTTTATTGGCACCATTGGGGTGTCACCAGAGATTGAATCGATTAGCTCGCTGGTTCCCGATTATTACGGCGGCAATATGGACTTACCTGATGTAGCACCGGGTGCGGTGATCTATCTGCCGGTGCATACCAAAGGTGCCTATCTTTATCTAGGTGACTGCCATGCGGCGCAGGGTGATGGTGAGTTGTGCGGCGTAGCGATCGAGCATCCTACCGTGACCACCGTTCAGGTGGACTTGATTAAAGATTGGACGTTCAAATGGCCGCGTCTGGAAAATGAACAGTTCTATATGACCATTGGTTCAGCGCGTCCCATGGAAGATGCCACCCGGATTGCCTACAGAGAGCTGGTACGCTGGCTGGCTGCTGAGTTTGATTTCGATGAAATAGATGCTTACATGCTTCTTACCCAGGCAGGACGAGTGCGGCTGGGTAACATGGTGGATCCAAAATATACATTAGGCGCTTCCATCCTCAAGTCCATCGTTGGGCAAGCACGCTAGCGAGCGGGGAGGACAATATGAAATACCTTGCCGCCACAGTGCAGTTTGAGCCTGAAATGTTTGCTAAAGAGCGAAATATTGATGCTCTAAAACGGTTAGTGGAAGAGGCGGCTGCGTCTGGTGCGCGGCTAATCATAACGCCGGAGATGGGGCTTACCGGCTATTGCTGGTATGACAGAGAGGAGGTTGCACCCTACGTCGAACAAGTGCCAGGGCCCTCAACCCACAGCTTCGCCGCTCTGGCGGCGAAGCTTGACTGCTATATCGTTATCGGGCTGCCAGAAGTTGATGCTGGCAATGGGCTTTACTACAACACGGCTGTTTTAGTTGGCCCTGATGGCTATTTAGGAAAACATCGTAAAAGCCATCCTTATATCGCCGAGCCAAAGTGGGCGGCTTCAGGCGACACTGGCCATCAAGTGTTCGAGACGTCACTGGGCCGTATCGCGCTGCTCATCTGCATGGACATTCATTTTCTTGAAACTGCACGGTTGGTCGCGCTGCAGGGTGCCGAGGTCATTTGCCATCTGAGTAATTGGCTGGCTGAGCGAGCGCCAGCACCCTATTGGATCAGTCGTGCCAAAGAAAACGGCTGCTATCTTATTGAGAGCAATCGCTGGGGGGTGGAGCGCGGCATTCAATTCAGTGGCGGTAGCTGCGTGATTGAGCCAGATGGACATATCCAGGCTAGCCGCGATGACGGTGATGGCATCGTGCTTGGTGAGATTGATACTGAACGAGTAACGGGGCCGTTGACCAGTGAGCGTCGCCCAGACCTTTATCATGAGCTACTTCATCAAACACACGCTTGGAACCCGCTAGACTTTTTCAGGCTTTATGGCCATCAGCCACTGCCCAATGGAAAAGCAAGCACCATCGCCGTTACTCAATTTTCACCATCGAATAATCTCGACGATAATCTTTCCAAATGTACTGATTTGATTGCCCAAGCAGAGGGTACCGAGCTTATTGTTTTTCCTGAGCTGGCGCTTACCGGGTTAGACACAGGCGGTATCAATCCCATCTCACAGCGTCACAGTGTTTTCGACACACTGCGTGGGCTCGCTGAGGAGCGTCAACAGTACTATGTAGTAGGTTTCGCGGAACAGTCGGAGGAACATCTCTATAATGCTGCCGCTCTGGTAGGGGCGCAGGGCGTTATGGCGGTTTATCGTAAGATTCACTTAAACGAGGCAGACCGTAAATGGGCGACGCCTGGCGAGCGCTGGGTAAGCTTCGATCTGCCGCTAGGGCGGCTAGGCTTATTGATTGGCCATGATGCTGATTTTCCCGAAGCGGGACGCATCCTGGCGCTGCGGGGATGCGATGTCATCGCTTGTCCTGCTGCCTTGCCAGGGCCATTTCACTGCGCCCATCCTGGTACTGAGATTCGTCAGCCGTCACCTATTCCCACCGGCCCAGACGATCACCATTGGCACCATTATCGTATACGCGGTGGCGAGAACAACTGCTATTTCGCTTTCGCCAACGTGCATATGCCCGACGCTGGATTACCGGGGCTAAGCGGTATATTCGGCCCGGATACGTTTCTTTTTCCTCGCCAAGAAGCATTGTTAACTAGCGCCACTGGCTGCGTTCAGCTTGCTATCGACACGAGCAACCTGGATTCGGCTTACCCTAACAGCGCTGTACGCCGAAAGGACCTGGTGGTGATGCGCCTGCCACACCACTATCCGAAACTGTTGGAGCTATAGCTTGTATTTCCCTCGCTAAATGCCTTTTCAGGCAATCGTCCGTGTATAGGAGTAGTTGACTATGAGTGTGAAGCGACCCGGCATTGATACGTTGGCAGCCATTTCCGATTATTACGGCTTTGACCTTTCCTTTGAAGAACTGGGTGAGTTCCAGTCCGCCGTTGCTGGCTCAATGGCCATTTATGATCGCCTGGATGAACTGGCGGATGAATCATTACCAGTAAACTACCCGCGAGCAGATATGGGTTATCGCCCCGTCGGTGACGACAACCCACTCAATGGCTGGGCTTGGAAGTGTTCGGTGCCCGGGGCCGAAGAAGGGCCACTTGCGGGCCGAACGGTAGCGCTAAAGGATAACATCGCTCTGGCAGGCATCCCGATGATGAATGGTTCGCCGATCATGGAAGGTTTTGTGCCCCGGGAGGATGCCACAGTCGTCACCCGGCTTCTCGACGCTGGCGCGCACATCATCGGCAAGACAGCCGTTCCTGCGTTCTGTTTTGACGGTGGAGGTTGTACCGGCTATCCCGAACCCCAACCGGTTAATCCCCATGACCGTGAGCGTCTAGCTGGCGCTTCTTCCAACGGCAGCGCCGTGGTGGTGACCAACGGAGAAGTCGATATGGCGCTGGGAGGTGATCAGGGAGGCTCTATTCGACTACCCGCCTCATGGAGCGGTTGCTACGGAATCAAAGGAACGCATGGCCTAGTGCCTTATACAGGTATTTTTCCCATTGAGCTTACTCTTGATCACGTAGGCCCTATTGCGCGCACCGCCGAAGATTGCGCCCGTATGTTGGAGGTACTTGCTGGCTCGGATGGGTTAGATCCACGCCAATACGACGTGCGTACCGCGAAATACACCGAATCGCTAAGTGAAGATCTCACTGGCATACGCATTGGCATCCTACGTGAAGGGTTTGGCATTGCCGGGGTCAGTGAATCTGACGTGGACGCCGCCGTTAAAGAAGCCATCAGCGTGCTGGAAAAAGTGGGCGCTCGTGCCACGGAGGTATCGGTACCCATGCATAACGACGGGCTAGCGCTGTGGAGTGCGATTGCCTTTGAGGGCGCCACCGAACTCATGGTCAGGGGCGATGGTTACGGCACAAACTGGCGGGGGCATTACAGCACACAGCTCATGGACTTTTATGGCCGGGCTCGCCGCGCTCGCGGTCATGACTTTAGCGACACAGTAAAGATGACGGTCCTCGCCGGGCACTACATGTCCGAACAGTACAATCGCCACTACTATGGTAAAGCCCAGAATATCGGTAGGCGTCTCGCGCGCGATTATGACAACGCTCTGCAGGAATATGACTTGTTAATCATGCCTACCACCGCCATGAAAGCGGTAAAGAGACCGGCTGATAAAAGTCTCAATAGCACACTTGCTGGTGCGCTTAGCAACCTGCACAACACGGCCCCGTTTGATATCAGTGGTCATCCCGCCATGAGCGTCCCGGTCGGCTTTTCGGAAGGCTTACCCGTAGGTATGCAATTAGTGGGTAGACGCTGGGATGAAGCGACCGTGCTTAAAGTCGCCCATGCTTACCAAGTCGCCATCGGCTAGCGGTATACTTTGTTAATACAGTAGTAACCCGGTTATCTACGATACAGCTTAAGATGAACGGGTTACTCTTGATGAGCCGTTCAGGGATTACTGTTAAACCTGGGTTCATAGAATAACTGGAGCGCTTCGAACCACTCGGTAACGCAGGAGGTCAAGTGCCGTTATGCTTATAGCTCTACGGCACGGCAAACACTATTCTCACGCAAAGAGAGTTAGCTTCGGCAAAATTCCAAATTTAGTTGAACGTCTCAGTGGTTATCTATTGGCAGCACGGCTATCCAACATACTGCCGAATTGAAACAAAAGGCTATGATTAGGTTACATGCCGACCATGATTGACGCTGTCCAAACCGTTGAGCTTGATTGCTGTAATAGTCGGTTATCTTAAATCACGCAGATTTTAGCGTATAAATAGCTTTCGTTTAATTTTCAGCTATGCGTAATCATTTGATTTTATTGTATTAAAATATTTTTTACCATGTCAAATCTTATCGCTAACCCTGGAGAACGAGTGATGTTAAGCGTCTTAGATACGAATTAGCTAAATTGTAGCTACTAAAGTGTCCATAACCTACTGATTTAAATTAAATATACGGTTTCTATCTTGATTCACGCTGGAGAAAGAGTTATCTGTTTCGAGCAGTTTTCGAGCCTACCACTTCAATGCCTGCAGCTTTAATGATTAACTGATATACCAGACTGCTTTAACTCGCATTCCGCCAAAACTGCAGCGACGTTTCGGACACTACGCCGTGCTGAGCGCCAATATGTATCACGGCCTGTTGGAAAGAGCGGGCAAGCTCTGGCTGATGACACAAAGCTAAGGAACGGATGATGCGAGTAATGCGCAGGTGGTTGTGGCCGCCGGCTTTTAACCAAATATGGGACTGGATGGAAAGAGTAGATTGTGCGGAAATGGCGTTGCCTTCGCGTGCAAGGCCAAAAAAATCCAACATTACGTCAAGAGAGCGCTGTTGGTGCTGGCGTAATAGATTGTCTCCCTCGAACGCCGCTTGTACCACTGAGGTTAACAATGGTGCAAAGGCGTTAAAGCGGCCTGCTTCGGGAATGGGAAATAGCCACTGAATATAGTCATGGGTGTGTTCCAGCCAGAAAGGCGAGAGCGCCCAGATATCACTGAGATAGCGGCCTTTATGATCGATCCCTTCGCCACGATGAAACGCGATTAAGCGAGCGTCATTAGCCATTATGCTCCTCGCACCAAAAGCTCATTGAAACCATGCAATGCCATTTCGCGTGCATGGCGTTCAGTGTCTGGATCGTGATGTGCCGCGATACGTTCTAGTGCGCGCACATAGGCTGAAGGTAAGCCGTGTTCTCGTGCGCCATTTAATACGTGATGCTTGTACCAGGTGTACGGGTGCATGCCAGTAGAAGTGATTTTGCCTACATACGCTTGAACTTCAAATTGCCCTTCACCCGCTAGGTCAGTGACTGTCAGCCAGGTTTCATCGTAGGCAACACCAAGTCCTTCGTAGCCATCCAGTGTCGGTTTATGATGCGGCGCTACCTCCCATACAACGCCATAGACAGCGGACTGACTGGATGCCGGTACAATATCGCACTTGCCCGAGCTATCCCCTCCACGTTGGTGAAAGGCAAGACGATAGGCAGGCAACATCGCAGTAGTCATAAACCTTGCCGGAATCCGCGCGGCCAAGCGCTGAGTCGACATGTTAGAGCCATAAGCAAAACAGAGCATGGCTATCTCCTTTATATAAGTGACTTGGCTTTTTAAGCTGTCGTGACTGACTCTTGGTATTGGGCAAGAACCTGCTCGGCATTCGTTTTAAGTGTGTCACGCCATGCGGCTGGTGCGATCACTTTGACGTTCGCCCCCATGCCCATTAGCCACCACAGAGTTTGCTGATCATCAGGCACGCAGGCAGTCAGGCGGTGCCACTTGCTATCGGGGAGCGCTTCAATCGTCTGTGTATCGGCAATAGGTGTCTCGTTCAATAACCAGGCAACCCGGCGCGTGATCTCTGCCTCAAGGGTGACGTCACCCGGTCCTTGCCGGTAACCAAAGGCACCGCCCTGAATATAGGCATCAATATCGAATGCCTCTGTGGCCTGCCATTTCACATCGCTCAAGGTCACTTGCTTGACTCGATGTAGCGCGAACTGGCGCAAGTCACTGAAGCCTTCCACTTGGGCGAGAAGGTACGTCGCGCTGTGGCGACTGACAATGCCTTGTGGATGAAGGGTAAAGTGTTTGTTCGTCTCGGTAGTGCGCGACAGGTAGGTGACATCAATGGCTTTCTGCTCTAGCAGCGCTTGTGCAACCGTTTGCCAAGTGGTTTCCTCTAGCTCTGCAGGAATTAACGCCATTCCATTAGGAATAGCGCGCACTTTACGTGCCCATTGGCTCAGCCCGTTTGAAGCAAGTTCATCTAACAGGCGTCGGGCATCGGTAAAGTGGGATGAAAGCTGTCCGACCACGACAGGCGGCAGTAAACCTTTCAAATACTCCTCAGCGAGCACAAGTGTTAAGGCGCTAGGCACATCCAACGCCGGCAAATGGCACTGAAAGTCGCGATCAAAATACCATTTATAGGGTTTTTCACTATCGTCGCAGCCAAGGGGAAAATGCGAAGAGAGCTTCTGGCTGAGATCGCGTTGCAGCGAGCGTACGTCAATATTAAACCCACGCTCAGCGAGTTTTTCTTTCAGTACAGGGGTGGCAATGCGTCCAGGATAGCGGGGAATTAACTGCAGAAGCGTCAAGTAGCGAAAAAGTGTATCGCGAGCAACAGACATAAATTTATTAACCGTGGGCGTTATGATGTAAGCATGCAAGCTTAACGTGACTCACAAAACTTAGCGACTCTATCGGGTAGCGCGTCGCTCTCCCGGGCGATCAAGTGAGCTCGGCGTTGCCATAGAGCAGTTATGCGTTGATCTGGAGTAGTATTAGGAAAGTGCGACCATAGCGCTGCGGGGTGAATGTCGGTAGTGACTTCAAGTGATGTGTCAGGGTGCCCTTCTAGCCAGTGATACACCTCTATAGCGCTGCGGCCAACGCATACTGGGAATAGCAGCGCATGCAAAGGCAGCGGTATGCCGAGAGCCAACAGCTGCGCGTTAACTTCATGGTCACACGCTAGGTGCCAACGATGTTGATCGTCCACGAGAGGGGCGGTTAAATGGCCAGCCACGCAATGCCAGATGAGGTGGGCATGCAAAAAGCGTCGAGACTCGTCAGAGAGGCTGGCGCTATAACGAGGGCAAAAATAGAGATGTCGGCCATCCGTGCTTGCCGTGGCTATTTGCTGATGCAGCACCGGAGTTAGAATTAAATAATTGCTGAGCATCTCCATAACTGGGAGGGTTTCTGCCCAATAGGCGCGATCCGCCTGCCATTTCGCTAATTCTTGCTGTGCATCTGCGGTTGCTGAAGCTGAACTTACCAACATATTCATACCGTACCTTCCCTGAAGGGTTAGGTCTCATAAGCTACGGTATGGGTGCGACAACTCAAGCCGCATAAAAATAAACTATACCTATGGCTGCTTCGTTAACTATGTGCGTGAGTTGCTTTCCTTCTTTCGACAGTTGAGCGTTACGCCCTCCGCTTGTCTGGCTTAGCGCCCATCACCGCTGGCCGCTGGGAGTTATCGCTACCGTCACTTGCTTAGGTTATTACAGGTGTTAGATAGCGACTTGTCCATTGGCGACGGCGCTGCTGTAACTGCCCACGCAATGCCACATGCGCTATCCCTCCAGGAGTAAATCCTGCAAAGAGGTGATGGTGGTAATTAACGTTGTGTTCGGCAAGGGCGGCGTAACAAGCGTTCCCTTAGCACTCAGGAAATCGGCTATATGAATGATTTGTTCCATAGGCTGTTTGTCAGTGTGTGTTAACCATTAATCATGGTAAGTCGATAGCTGGCTAGCTGGCCGTCAGAATGCTTTTCTACCTTGAGATACTGATCCTGTATGGCAAGCGCCTTGACTTGTATGCATGCTGCTTCCTAAAAAAATCAAGTTCGCACATATTCTGAACCTTTACTTGGGGTATCTTGTTTTGTCCGATATTCAAAACATCTTGATTTCATACTATAAACTCATTAAGGGTTAATCGATGGAAAAAGTAACATATATTGAAGAGTATGTAGTGCCTCAACTTTTCACTACTGCTTTCGAAGCCTATGAATTTGAACATCGTGGTCGAGAACGGTCAAAAGGATATCTCAAGCTGGAAACTTTTGGTTTGCTCTGGGGATACTCCATACCAGCAAAGGGAACCCTACCAGCACGTATCGTCGCTACTATGGCGACGGTTGAAACGTCTGCAACTCGTCATGAAGATTGGGTTCAACCTAATTTCGACTCTATTATCGCCAAGAAGCTGTTTTTTGAGCGCTATTGGCAAAACATTGAGTTGGTAGGTACCTTTCATTCTCATCCTTATGACGACCTTAATGAAGTAAATCGTATTAAAGGCTGGCAAGGGTCGCCCGGTGATAAGGAATTCTGGCCAGAATTTCATGATTATGTAGCTCCAGAACAAGAACTAATGACTCATTTAGTCATTACAATTGCTAGGCTTTCAAAACGCGGCTGGGCGATACCTGATAGGTTAAAAGGCAGCGAGCAGGACAAGGGGTATGTTCTGACCGCAGATGAACGCAAGTTTTGGTTACGTGCTTACGCTACCAACATGGTGTCAGAGGATGAATATCAGTTTTCCGACGACATGGGGTTGCAGGTTCCTGCGCTGCACGATTTTATGAAGTGGTCGTCTCGTTAAAACCGATCCCCGCGCGGAATCGGCAGCTAATGACCAATTAGCAAAATAATTAATCACTAAATTTGTACTTAAACCGAACGTTAAAGCTTATCAACGTGTGGTGCCGATGCCATTGTCGTCGAATCCTCTGAAGAAGAAGGAATCACGCTATTTACCTGGGGGCAGGGAAAAGCACAACTCAAAGCCGTGCGCTACCAGGACTGAAGCACGCCTCGTCTGGTGAGCTAGGGCGAAAAAGTGATCCATAGACAGGAGAAAAGAACATGACGATGAAAAAATGGCGGCCAGCAATAGCGCTGGTGACATGTTTGATATTGCCGGTGACAGCAACAGCACAAAGCAGCACTGAGGATGAATATACCGGCCGCTTTGGTAAATGTATGGATGCCTCTGGTGGAGTGACTGTTGAAATACTGAACTGCATTGCTGATGAGTTTGCTACTCAAGATGCGCGTTTGAATGGCGCCTATAGCGATGCCCGACGCGATCTTTCCGAAGAACGCCAGCAAGTGCTGTTAAATGCCCAACGTCACTGGATCACCTATCGTGATGCTAATTGCGACTTCTACGCCACTATCGGTGGCACGCTCGCACAAATTGCCAGCAACGATTGTTTGTTAAGAGAAACCGCCATGCGCGCTGCCGAGTTGGAAAATATGGTGGGGTGGTAAAGCTAAGGTCTTGAGTAGGCACTAGGTCGTAGGCGGTTGCAAATTGGTTTACAGTAATGCTCTGCACGTAAATATGGTAAATCTCTTGTGACGCTTTCATTTAGTTACAACTCAGACCTCATTGGTGGTGGATTGATGGTGCGTGAAAGCCGTGCAGTTGCAACGCTATTGCTGGACGAGGTAGACGAAGCGCACTGGCATCAAGCCATCATCGTTGAAAACCGCCTGCAGAAGAATCGCCCAGCGACAGCCAAGCGTGCAGCGCAGGCCATCCGTAAACGCTTAGAGAAACTGGAACCCTCTTTTTGGAAAGCCCTGCACGATGGAGATGATCAGCTAGCGTCGCAGATATCGTTTTGTGCTGCCATGGCGCGCAACCTGCTGCTGGTGGAGTTTCTTGAAAGCGTGGTGGCCGATTCGTTTTTAACGCGGTCTGAAAAGCTTCAGTCCTATCAGTGGGATGAGTTTCTTGTCGAGCGTGCTAACCGCGATGCAGCGATTGCTACCTGGGCAGAAAGTTCAAGGCGCAAAATGGGCCAGGTAGTGTTTCGGATGCTGACAGAGGTCGGCATATTGGATTCCAGCCGATCACGTCGGCTTCAGTCTTTCTTGCCCCGCCCAGAGCTGAAGATGCTGCTTGAAACCCACCGCCATACCCGTTTGCAAAATTGTCTTCAAAAATTGCGCTAAGCATTTATCTGTTGGAAAAACTCATTATTGAACTAATGAAAACTAAGTAGACCTTGCGGCTATGGCTGTAAGCAACGTAATCTTGCCCAAAACAAGCCCGACATAGAGACGCTCCGCATGTCACATAATGAGCAGCACCTACCACCTACCAGCGTTATGTTCCATGAGGATGACCAGCTTCGGGCACGATTAAACCAAGTCGCCGAGAAAATCGCGCGGCCGGATTTTTTAGCAGGCCAAGGGTTAGGTAACGAAATTGGTTTTTGGATTTTTGATTATGCTCCTGAGCAAGAGCTTCAGGTACGTGCCTATCTGAACTTCCTTCCCTCGTTAATGGCGCGCCAATACGCCCATGTCAAGGTGGCGCAGGTTAACTTACTTCACGTGCTTAAAGACTATCTGACTGAGCGCGGGTTTCTTGATAAAGCCATTGCCATGCAGAAAAACAAAGGTGATGCAGCGCTGCTTCAGGCGCTGCGTGGGCCACTGCACATGGATAAGTTTGCCCCTTACCTCATCCGACACTCTTTGTCGCATGACCCTGATATCGTGCTACTAACCGGTGTCGGTAGTCTATGGCCAATGGTACGGGCGCATAGTTTGCTGAACGCGCTGCATGGCCCGTTAGGGCATAAGCCTTTGGTACTGTTTTACCCAGGCCGCTACGATGGGCAAACGCTTACCCTGTTTAATCAGATTAAGAGCAATAACTACTATCGCGCTTTTGCGCTCGTGCCCTAACGCAGCGTTTTAGGCCGTTCACTGTGTTACGTTCGCTCGTTTATTGTTGTTATCAATAATGTCGTTATCAACAGTGCCATTACCCGTTTTGGCATCATGCCGGTCGATGTAATGGACTGCTTTCAAAAAGTTTATAGGACTGATATGCGCATTCAAGAGCTTTTCCTCAAGCCGCTCAGCCGGTCAATCAATGGTGTTGTAAAGGCTGATCAGCGTGACCAGGAAACCATCTACCAAGAGCTAGATGAGTACGTGGTCACCAATGAGCTGGAAAAGCACTTCCGCGCCTTTTTTGAGTCTTACACCACTCCGGTAGATGACCCCTCCATCGCCAACCGTGTGGGCGTCTGGGTTAGCGGTTTCTTTGGGTCGGGTAAATCGCACTTTTTGAAAACGCTCTCTTATCTGCTGGAAAATACCGAAGCTTTTGATGCAAACGGCCATGCCAAGCGGGCGGCGGATTTCTTTGATGAGCGGAAGCTGGTGGACAGCTCCATACGGGCTGATATCACTAACGCAGTACGCGAACCCGCCCATGTGGTGCTGTTCAACATCGACAGCAAGGCCAGCTCTAACGACGATGGCAACCCCATCCTCAACGTCTTTCTGCGCGTATTTAACGAGTACCAAGGCTTTAGCTCGGATTATCCGCACATTGCCCACATGGAGCGCCACTTAGAAAAACGCGGCGTGTATGATCGCTTTAAGCAGGCCTTTAACAAGGTCAGCGGCGTGGTATGGGAAGACGAGCGAGACGGCTACCAGTTCTACCAGGACGATATCGAGCAAGCGATTGGCACGGCGCTCGATCTCTCCCCTGAAGCGGCGCATAAATGGTTTGAGGAATCAGAAACCAACTTCAGCGTTTCGGTAGAAAACTTCTGCCACTGGGTGAAAGAGTTTTTGGAATCCCAATCATCCACCCGGCGCATGGTGTTTATGGTGGACGAAGTCGGCCAGTTTATTGGCAGCGACACTCGCCTTATGCTCACCCTGCAAACACTGACCGAAAACTTGGGCACGATTTGCGGTGGTCGCGCTTGGATTGTGGTGACGTCTCAGGCGGATATGGACGCAGTGCTAGGCGAAATGACCGCCTCAAAAGCCAACGATTTCTCTAAGATCGCCGGGCGCTTCAAAACCCGCTTATCGCTCTCAAGTTCCAACTCTGACGAAGTCATCCGCAAGCGCCTGCTGGTGAAAACCGACCCGGCACGCGCTGAGCTGGAAGGTGTGTTTGAAGCCAAAGGCTCCATCTTGCGTAACCAGCTGACCTTTGACCGCTCTGGCCCCACGCTAAAAAACATCGAAGGCGTGGAAAGCTTTATCGCCAATTACCCCTTTGTGCCGTACCACTTCCAACTGGTGCAAAAAGTCTTTGAAGAGATCCGCAAGGTAGGGGCGACGGGTGCTCACTTGGCCTATGGCGAGCGCTCCATGCTCGATGCGTTCCACATGGCCGCCAAGGCCGTGCAGGAGAAAGCGCTTGGCGCGCTGGTACCGATGCACTGCTTCTACACAGCGGTAGAGGGCTTTCTTGATACGGCGGTAAAGCGCACCATTGATCAGGCCAGTGAAAACCCCGTGTTAGAGGCGTTTGATGTCGAAACCCTACGCACGCTGTTTATGATCCGCTATGTGGATCTGGTGAAGGGTACGGTCGATAACCTGGTGACGCTCTCACTGACCCAAATCGACGATGACCGCATAGCCATTCGTGAGCAGCTGGAAGCGACCCTGGCACGGCTGGAAAAAGAGAGCCTGATAACCCGTAACGGCGATGAATACCAGTTTCTCACCAATGAAGAGCGCGACATCACCCGCAAGATCAAAGCTACCGAAGTCACCAGCAGCGACGAGAATAAAGAGCTCTCAAGCCTGATCTTCAAAGACTCGCTTCGTGACCGCAACAAATACCGCTATCCGGTCAACAAAACCGACTACAGCATTGGCCGCTACCTGGATGGCCACACCCTGGATGGCCGCTACCAGAGCCAGCTAAGGGTGGAGGTGGTCTCACCGCTGGACGTGGAGTACGTACAGCTAAGCGAAGCAGGCTGCATCCACAAAAGCGGCGATAACGGCGGGCAGGTGCTGATTAAGCTGCCCGACGATAAGCGTTTTACCGATGAACTGCGCACCCTGCTGAAAACCGATAAGTTTATCCGCCTGAACCTATCGGCTAACGACCACAGCGTAGAGCGCATTCTGGCCGACCGTGGCCGTGAAAACCAAGAGCGCAAAAAACGCCTGCGGGTGCGTTTGGAAGAGATGCTGCTAGATGCTGACGTTTACGCGCTCGGGCAAAAGCTTGATCTCAACCGTAACCAGCTGACTACCCGTTTGGATGAGGCCTGTCGCTATCTGCTGGAAAACACCTACAACAAGCTGAGCCAGCTCACGGCACTTAGCCCCGAGCCAATGCGCGAGCTGCAGGCCGTATTAACCGCCGATGACCTGGGCACCCAGAACCTTAACCTGGACAGCGAGGAGGGCAACCCCCAGGCCGTGAAAGAGGTGGAGCAGTACATCACCCTACACGGCGGCGAACCGGTGCCACTTAACCCGCTGATTGAGCGCTTTAGCAACCGACCCTTCGGCTGGCCAGAAGGTGAAACGCTGCTGATTTTAGGCCGCCTGCACGCCGCTGGGCGCTTAACCTTCCACACCGCTGGCCCTGCGCTCAGCGGTAAAGAAGCCTTTGAGCTACTCAACAACGCCCGCCGCCGCAGTGAAGTCCGCCTCCAGAAGAAGCGCCAAACCGAAGATGCAGTGCTCAACAAAGCTCGTAACCTCACGAAAGAGCTATTTGGCCAGCTAGGCCCCACCAGCGAAAAAGAGCTGTTTACCTATTACGTAGACCGCTTAACCCACTGGCGACGTGAGCTAGAAGCGTATAAAAGCAAAACCGACGTGGGCAACTTCCCCGGTCGCAACGCAATTGACAACTCCCTGCGGGAAGTGGAGCGCCTACTGCGCCTTGACGATAGCTTTGATTTCTTCAAAACCGTCGCCAGCCAGCAAGACACGCTGCTTGATGTTGAAGAAGACTACCGCGATCTCAACGACTTCTTTACTAAGCAGCTCACCACCTGGCAGCAGCTAGAACAAGCGCTCAACCGGTTTGCGGTGAACCGCCTAGAGCTTGAGAAAAACACCCAGGCCCAGCAAACGCTGGCTGAGTGTGAGCGTATTTACCGGGCCGAAGCGCCCTACGCCATGCTCAACAAGGTGGATGGCCTAGTACGCACGCTGTATGACATTAACAGCGGCCTAGTGGAGGAAAAACGGCAGCACGCCATTGCCCGTATCGACACACGCATTGCCAAGGTGAGCGCTGAAATAGCCAAAAGCGGCATTGGCACCGCCGAGCTCAGCAACCGTTTGCTGCACCCACTGCAGCAGCTTAAAGCATCGGTCAATCAATCGGTCAGCGTCGCGCAGATCTACCAGCTGCAAACCGAAACTGCCGTCGAGCTAGAAGAAGAAAGTTTGGATGCGCTTCACCACGCCCAGGCTGAGGCGGCCAAGCGGCAGCCGCCTGCGCCTGCGGGAAACACCACAACACCGGCTCCAACATCAGAGAACCCCAAGCCAGCCCCACAAACGGCACCACGTGATAAAACCTACGACCCGCACACCGAAACAGTACCGGCGGCGGTAAATGCCCCCAAACCCGTGGCAAGAGTGCGTGTAAGCGACGTACTTAGCCGCGTGCATAGTGGCGTGTACCTGGAAAGCCAAGCGGAAGTCGATGCGTTTATGGACGAGCTGAGAAAAGAGCTGGAACGGTCACTTTCAGCGGGCAAACGGGTACAGGTGCGTTAGTGTTCAAACGATTTTTGTTGACACGACCAATATGCCTGTTCACTGCCGTCCCGTGTCCTAGGACGCGGGACAGCGAAGCGGAAAGAAATATGAAAAGTCAACAAGGCACCTATGACCACCGCGACCATTGAACAGCGCCTAAGCGAGCCAGAAGGTAAGCAGCTTGAGTTCAAGCGCGACCTATCATCGCCTAAGCCGCTGATGAAAACACTGGTCGCCTTTGCCAATACGGCCGGTGGCCAGTTGATCATTGGTGTTGACGATGATGGCACCGTGCTAGGCGTGGATGATCCGCTGGATATGGAAGAGCGCCTGACCAGCATGATAGCGGATGCCATTCACCCTCGGCTATTACCCAATATTGAACTGGTGAGCGTGGGCGAACATACCCTGGTGTGTATTGAGGTGTTTTTGAGTAGCGCACGCCCACACTTTTTCAAAGCGCTTGGCGAAGAAAGCGGTGTGCTGGTGCGGCTCGGTTCCAGCAATCGGCAGGCGGGGTTGGCGCTCATCCAGGAAATGCAGCGCCAAGCGAGCGGAACCACCTTTGACGTTCAGCCCATGCCCGAGCTGAGCCGTGACGACCTTGACCAAAACGCCATACAGCAAGCCTTTCGCAGCGAACAACTGCTTGATGATAATAAGCTTCGCACGTTACGGCTAATTGTCTCGTATCAAGGTCGCCTAGTACCCAGCGTGGGCGGAGTTTTGCTGTTTGGCCGCGAGCGCCAATGGCACTTTGAAGATGCCTGGATTCAGTGCGGGCGTTTTCGCGGTAACGATAAGGTCGAGATTTTCGACCAGACAGATATTCACGCGCCGTTACCCCAGGCGGTTGATGACATCGAGCTGTTTCTCAAAAAACATGCCTTCAAGCAGGCAGAGTTTGGCGCCATGCGTCGCCGCGATGTGTGGAGTATCCCGCTGACCATCCTGCGTGAAGCGATTATTAACGCCTTGGTACACAGCGACTACTCCCAACGCGGCAGCCCCATACGCATTGCGTTTTATGACGACCGTATCGAGATTGAAAGCCCAGGGCTACTGATGCCCGGCATGACGATTGAAGACATGAAACGCGGCGTTTCGATGATTCGCAACCCAGTGATTGCCCGCGTATTTCGTGAGCTTGGCCTGATTGAGCAGTGGGGCAGCGGCGTAAAGCGTATTTTTGCCGAGGCCGCCGCCCAGGGGCTGCCAGAGCCGCGCATTGAGGAGGTGGCCAACCGATTGCGCTTTATTGTGCCGCTTGAACAGCTGCATGCTGGCCAAGGAGTGACTCAGTCACGGCCCGAGTCACGGCCCGAGTCACGGCCCGAGTCACGGCCCGAGTCAGGTCTGGCCGATAGAATACTTCAATGCCTTGCCGACCGGCCCCTAGGTAAAGCCGAGATTGCCAAGTCCTTTGGTCACAAGGGCGTTTCGGGGCAGCTGAAAAGGCAAATGACGTGGTTGCAGAATCAGCAGCTTATCGAAATGACGCTGCCCGAAAAGCCCAATAGCCGCCTTCAACAATACCGCTTAACGGCTAAAGGCCAGCGCTTTTTGCAAGATACTTTCAAGGATCCAACATGAACACCGCCAACATCAAAAAATACGCCCCCAAGGCCCGCGCCCGCTTTATCGACACCATGATGCGTCAGGCGGCCCGGGTGGGCATTAGCCCGGATGGCAAAGGCGGTGTGGTGATTGCCCCCCTAGAGCAAAAGGGCGATGTGTTGGTGATGACCGCTCAGGATGGCCAAACCCACACCGTGCCCGCCCACCTGAAAGGCGCACGGGAAGCGCTGGCCGCGTGGGTGCAGCGCGATGGCTTTACCCAAGCGATAGAGCAGGCCGCCTATAGCTGGTTCAACCGCCTGTGCGCCATTCGCTATATGGAGATTCACGGCTACCTAGACCACGGCCGCCGCGTGCTGAGTGGGGCAGGGGGCGAAGCCGGTAAGTTCCAGATTCTGGAGGAATGCTTAGAGGTAGACCTGCCAGGGCTGGACACCGCCCGCGTGCGGGAACTCAAGCTCGACGGCACTCAGGATGAAACCCTCTACCGCGAGCTGCTGCTGGCCCAGTGCCACGCCCTGCATGAGGCCATGCCATTCCTGTTCGAACCGCTGGACGACGCCAGCGAGTTGCTGCTGCCAGATAACCTGACCAAAACGGATTCGCTGATCCGTGAGCTGGTCGAGGCGATTCCCGAGGAAGACTGGCAAGATGTAGAAGTGATCGGCTGGCTCTACCAGTTCTACATCAGCGAGAAAAAAGACCAGGTGATCGGTAAAGTGGTGAAAAGCGAGGACATTCCCGCTGCCACCCAGCTATTCACCCCCAACTGGATCGTGCAATACCTGGTGCAGAACTCGGTAGGCCGCCAGTGGCTGCAAACTTACCCAGGCTCGCCACTCAAAGGCCAGATGCCGTACTACATTGAGCCCGCCGAGCAGGAGCCCGAGGTACAGGCTCAGCTGGATGCCATCACTCCGGTCAGCCTCGACCCTGAAACCATCAAGGTGCTCGACCCGGCCTGCGGCTCCGGCCATATTCTGGTGGAAGCCTACAACGTGCTGAAGGCGATCTACGAAGAGCGCGGCTACCGCACCCGCGACATTCCCAAGCTGATTCTGGAAAACAACCTGTTCGGACTGGATATCGACGACCGCGCCGCCCAGCTGGCGGGCTTTGCGCTGTTGATGAAAGCCCGTGAAGACGACCGCCGCATTCTCACCCGCAACGTGCGCCTAAACGTGCTGGCCATGCAAAGCAGCCAGCAACTGGATGCCAATACCCTATGGCGCGACCTGAACTTAACCGGCGACTGGCACCAGGGCCAATCCCAAAGCCTGTTTGATAACGAGCAGCAAGATCTTTCCAGCAACGACACCACTTACAAGCTGATGGCCGACCTGATTGAGCGCTTCCAAGAAGCCAAAACTTTCGGCTCGCTGATTGAAGTGCCCAATGAATGGGAAGTGTCGCTTAAAGCACTGCTGGAGGAACTGAGCGAACTCACCAACAGCGGCGATATGATGCAAAAGGCCGCCGCTCAGCGGTTGGTGCCGATGGTGCAGCAAGCCTGGGTACTGTCGCAGCGGTACGACGCTGTGGTGGCTAACCCGCCTTATATGGGCAGTAAAGGCATGAACAAGACGCTGAAGTATTATGCCAAAAAAGCTTACCCCAACAGCAAGTCAGATCTGTTTGCGATCTTTATGGAGCATGCCTTTGAGCTTCTAAATTGCGGTGGCCATAACGCTCAGATAAATATGCACTCGTGGATGTTCCTGTCCACCTATGAAGGTCTTAGGAAGTACATCTTGGAAAATAAAACAATTTCTACGATGGCCCATTTAGGATCTAGAGCATTCGGGCAGATATCTGGGGAAGTCGTCCAGTCTACGGCCTGGGTGATCAAAAATACGATGCTAAAAGACTATATCCCTACGTTCTTTCGACTTACAGAGGGTGGTGAAGATATAAAGAAAAACAAGCTATTAAGAAAAAATGAAGCGTTCCACAGTATATCGCAAGGAGACTTTTTTTCCCTCCCAGGAGCTCCAGTTTCGTACTGGGCAACACAGAGAGAAATACAAATATTCAAAGACTGTCCAAGTTTATGCGATATTTTCAAGGCAAAGAAAGGGTTGATTACAAGTGATAACGATCGATTTTTAAAATTCTGGCCCGAAGTGAGCTTTAATAAAATAGGATTTGGAATTAAATCCCACGAAGAAATGACCGATAGTAACAAAAAGTGGATACCTTTCAATAAAGGTGGTGGTGCAAAAAAATGGTACGGAAACAACGATTATGTAATAAACTGGGAGGGCTCGGGCAAGGAGATTATAGATTTTAATTCTAAGCTGTATGGCTCCGCATCAAGACAGATTCAAAATGTCAGCTACTATTTTAAGCCGGGAATAACATGGACGGTAATCGCCCAAGGAAAACCGACATTCCGAGAGTATGGGGTCGGATTTATTTTTGGGAGCAAAGGGCCAGGAATATTTTCACAGAAAGATCAGGAAAGTCCTCTAACATATCTTAATAGCTCGGCATGCATGAGGCTCTTGTCATTAATAAACCCAACTCTTGGGCTTGAGGTGGGCTATGTTTCAAAACTTCCACTCCCTAGTTCATATAACGATTCTATTCATTCCAAGCTAGTCGGCTACGCAAAGTTTGTATATGACAGACAAGAAATTTCATACGATTTTCGTGGTCTTGATGAGATCGTAAAGTCGGAAGACGCAAGAAGCGGTTTTAATTATTATAAAGAAAGGCTTGGAGCGATATTAAATACTATTGCATGCTTGGAGCGAGAGAACGACAATTACTATATTGAAAATTTCGGTCTTGGAGAGGTGGTTGAGAATAACAATATTGCTTATGAAATTAACGATCTCGAAATAAAAAATTTGTTTTTAATGGAAAGTTTCTCAAGCTTTTCCATCGGTTGCATGATGGGCCGCTACTCGCTGGACAAGCCCGGCCTGATTCTTGCCAGCCAGGGCGAAACCGTCCGCGATTACCTCGCCCAGATCCCCGAACCCAGCTTCGCCCCAGATAAAAACGCCATTATCCCGCTCACCGATCAGGAATGGTTTCCCGACGACGCCACTAACCGCTTTCGCGACTTCGTATGCACTGTCTGGGGCGAGGAACATATGCAAGAGAACCTCGACTTTGTCGCCGAAAGCCTCTGCCTGCAGGCCATCAAGCCCAAGAAAGGCGAGGCCGCGCTGGAAACCATCCGCCGCTACCTCAGCACCCAGTTCTTCAAAGACCATTTGCGCACCTACAAAAAACGCCCTATCTACTGGCTGTTTTCCTCCGGCAAGCAGAAAGCCTTCGAGTGTTTGGTTTACCTGCACCGCTACAACGAAAGTACCCTGGCCGAGATGCGCACCGACTACGTCATCCCGCTCACCACCAAGCTCGCCAGCTACGTAGAAAAGCTAGAGCAAGACAAAGACGCCAGCACCTCCGCCGCCGAAGCGAAAGCCATCGAAAAAGAATTGGGAAAGCTCTACAAACAGCAAGCCGAACTCAACACCTTCGACGAGAAGCTGCGTCACTACGCCGACCAGCGTATCTCGCTGGATCTGGATGATGGGGTGAAGGTGAATTACGGCAAGTTTGGGGATTTGTTGGCGGAGGTTAAGGCGGTGGTTGGTAAAGATGCATAGTTCATCTTCTTTTATCTAGAACCTTATAACTTGATTATTCAGGCATTCAAGGCCATGAGAAAAGAGGTTTTATAGTGACAGCGTATCAAAAATATCTAGCATCACTAGATAGTTGCCGAACGATGGCGGGCAGCGAATACAAAGCATCTCAAGAATTTCTCAGTCGTTGTGACACGACAATAAATGATTTGAGCATAGACCTTAAGCGAGTTGTTGATTATGCAAGCGGTTCTTTAGCCACAACTAGCGAGCTTAGAGTTGGCCTTCAGAGTATCAAGGATGACCTGGATAAGGAATACGAAGCATTAGAAGAAAAGCGCAATTACAGTCTGAAAAACCAGAAAAAAAGGTTGGGTTTTTTTAATGTCATGTTGTTTGGGAAAACCATGTCAGGCAAGAGCACTATACGAGAAGCAATCACTCATGGCGACGGAAGTACAATAGGAAAGGGAGCGCAGAGAACAACACGCGATGTAAAAGAATATGAATGGAATAATTTACGAATTATTGACACTCCAGGTTTTGGGGCTTATGACGGAAAAGAAGATACTGAGATAGCAAGGGAGATATTGGAGCTATCGGATGTTGTACTGTTTTTACTAAATAGTGACAGTATCCAAGATACTACTTTTACTGAGCTTGAGCATGTTTATAAGTTAAATAAGCCTCTCATATTTGTTATGAATATGAAGAAGGATTTAGAGAGCGAAGGCAATCGGCGTAGAGCGCTTAAAAATCCAGCTAAATATATCTATAAAGAAGATGTTATAGATGGTCATGTTGAAAGATTAAAAGATTTGGCTAGTCGAGCTGGAATGAATCCAAATAATATAAGTGTAGTTGCCATTCATGCTCAATCAGCCTTCCTCGCTAATAAGATGCAGGGAGAAGAGTCTAAGCAACTACATGAACTAAGCAACATCGATTTGCTGTTAAAGAAACTCCAGAAAGAAGTGGAAGTTAGCGGCCCTGTAAGGCGCGTGCAAACTTTTCTAGATTCTACTCTTCATCATATTGATACACAGAGAATTATTCTGCTCAGTCAGCGTGATAGACTTGATAAATTGCTTGAGCAGTACGAATCAAGTTTAGGTAGGGTGTCTCAATGGCAGTCTAAGGTAGAGCGTGACTTACCAAAGCGATTAGCTCAGGAGGTTGATTCTGCTTTCAAGCCTCTTGTTAACTCAATTGCTGATTTTGTTGACGATCACATTGAAAGCAAGAGCCCAAGCAAACAATGGGAAATACATTGTAAGAAATTCAATATACCTCATAAAATTGAGCAAGCAACTAAAGATATTGTAGAAGAAGTTTCAGACGAGATAAATGAATTTCAAAAAGAAATGAAGGAAAGCTTAGACATCACTTTATCGTTTGAAATTTCACATCAAGGCGGGAGCTTTGACGAAGCAGATTATCGAAGAATAAATGGATGGGGTGCCGCGATAACATCTGTTATTAGTTCTGTTGCATTTTTGAATGCATGGAACCCTGTGGGATGGGCTGTCGCTGGCATTGCTATTGCGTTTAGCATTTTTTCATTTTTTTCTGATAGCCGAGATAAAAAACTTAAGGAAGCAAAATCAAATCAGAGAAAAAGCCTTCGTGAAGAGGTTGAAAAAAGGAAGTCTAAAATAAAAGAAAGCCTCATGCAGTGGTTTAAAAATGACATCCAGCAAGGGTTGGTTAGACCGGCTAAAAACAACTTGCTTGTATTATGCCATTCCATAAAAGAAATCTCCCAAAACCTTGAGGAAAAAGAAGAAAAAATAAATAATGTGGCTCAAGAGATAAATATCAGACTATTGCATAAGGTTGCATTTATCATAACTGGCGAGCACTTTAAAATTCCCAGAGTGAAAAAAATAGTCAGAGTCCCTGGCTATGCGTGCTATTTCATCGTTGATGGTTATTTTAGGGACTCATCGCTTTTGCGGTCATTGGGCTTGGCAATGAGAGAAAATGTACGAGCAGTATATGATAAAGATATAAAAAGTAAGATTTCACACCTATACCGCGGTCTTGTTGAAGAAGTTAGTGTTTTCGATGAGAAATCTGTTGAAATCAGTGTAAAGAAAGATAACGTGGGCAAGGTTATTGGAAAAGACCATAGAAGAATAAAAATGGTTGCCGCCCTTTGTTCATGCCAAATTAATATTATTAGCGATTAACCTGGAGTAAGAAAATGACTGACATTTTTTATAGCATATTCACAAATAAAGTTGATGAACTTGGCGGTCGTGTAGTCAAATTGTTAGGAAGTGTCGATGGTAACGGGGATCTATCAACCTTAGATAAGGATTCCTCGCGTCTTAGCATAGTATTTGCGGGGCAGTATAGCGCAGGAAAGTCTTCTTTAATAAAGATGCTAACGAGCAACGACAGTGTAAAAATTGGCGCAGGTGTAACAACCGACTCTGTTGCAGAATACAGATACAACTCTCTATCAATCTGGGATACACCAGGTATTTTAGCAGGGCAATGTGAAGACCACGATGTAAAAGCACTTGATGCAATTGATAGAGCAGATCTCATTGCTTATGTAATCACCAATGAGCTTTTTGATGATGTCGTGGGCGCTTCTTTCCGGAACCTTTGTTTCGAAAAAGGTCGAGCCAATGAGTTGATGATAATCATTAACAAATTCGAAAGCGATGCGGCCAACAAAGAAACAAAGATTTCTGGAATAACGAAGGTTTTAGAACCAAAAATACCAGAAGATTTTCCTATTGTTTTTACGGATGCAGAGTCCTACTTTGATGCTTTAGATGAAGAGGATGAAGAAGAACACAAAGAGCTAATAGCGATCTCAAATCGTGATGGATTTATTAAAGAAATTGATAGCTTTGTTGCAAGAAAAGGAATCTATTCAAGACTTACCACGCCACTTCAGGCATATCAAAATAAATTGCAAGATAGAGTTGATAGCTTGACTATTGACAACCCTTTGAGTAGAGGTGTTGTTAGTGTTTTGAGTCAATATAAGCGAATTTTCAACAGCAATAAGCGTGGTTATCAAAAGAAAGTACGAGCAATCCTTGACGATTTTGATGTTCGCGTTATAGAAAATGGTAACCAACTTGCTGACTCCATTGGTAGTGACTCTGACGAATTTCAAAGGTCTCAAGATCAAGCAATATATGAGTGTGAAAAACTTACAGATTCTGCAATGGAGAGCATTAAAGAAGTTTCTATTGAAACCGTTGAAGACTTGGAAAAAGAGCTGGCAGATCTTGCTACAACACCAGCGGCCATCAAAGTTATGGAGGCTCTAAGAGAAGCTAAAGAATTTGACCTAAGGTCAGGCGAAAATGACTTAAGTGGTTTTTCAAGTAATGATCCATTAGTGCTAAGCAATGCGCTTACAAAAGGCCTTTTAACATCAGCAGAAAAGGGGTTCTCTGTTGTTTCTAAGAGTGCAATAAGCGCATCTGGTAAGTCCGGTTTAGGGGGAGTCTCGGGTAGCCAACTTCACGACATAGTAAAAGGCGTTGGGAAGCTGTTCAACTATAAGTTTGGTCCATGGGAAGCCGTGAAAATTGCCGATAAAATCGGCAAAGGAGCAAAATTTCTTGGCCCAGCAATGTCAGTTCTAGGTGTTGGCATGCAAATCCTTGATGATTACCAAAAAGCTGAGCAAGAGAAAAAAATCTTGCAAATTAGGCGTGATATTCGTAAGGGGTTTCGAGAGTATGCAAAGAGCACAAAAAATGTTTTTGACGAACAGGTTTTAACCTTTATTGCCTCTGCCTTTTTAGAACCGGCCGGTGAAATCGATAAATCTTTAGAAGAAATTAGAAGTCAGGCTGAAAACAGCTCGGATTTGTCTGAGGAAATCACATCACTCTTAAATGAGACCAAAGCCCTCCGGAAGGAAATCCAGAACGCCTATGAGTCATGAAGAGCTGCCTTATTGAGTTTTTCATCCCTGCTTCCGTGATGTTGGCGGTAATCAACTTTACTGTGTTCAATCGGCAAGGAGGCTAGATGCAGCGCGACCAACTCCAGCAGGGGCTTCAGTACGCCTTCTTCACTGACATGCATCGGATTGTATTCTGGTACGACGCCCCGGGCTATTTTGCCGATGCGCTGCCCGAGCTGTCACTCGATGGTGTGCAGATCCTCAATATGGCGGGGGAGTCGACCCTGGGCGTAAAAATGCGCCTGGAGCTGGATGAGCCAGAGGCGCCGACGCTGCTCTACTTCCCTCACGCGGAACTCGCGTCCGAGGAAGACTGGCTGTTGGATACCATTCGCCGCTACAACGAAAGCACCCTCGCCGAGATGCGTACCGATTACGTGATCCCGCTCACCACTAAGCTCGCCAGCTACGTGGAGAAGCTGGAGCAGGACAAGGGCGCCAGCACCTCCGCCGCCGAAGCCAAGGGCATCGAAAAAGAACTGAGCAAGCTCTACAAGCAGCAGGCCGAACTCCACACCTTCGATGAGAAGCTGCGTCACTATGCCGACCAACGTATCTCGCTGGATCTGGATGACGGGGTGAAGGTGAACTATGGCAAGTTTGGGGATTTGTTGGCCGAAATGAAGGCGGTGACTGGCGAAAAGGCAGGCTAATAATGCTTTCGCCTCAAAATAAGGAATTACAAGGATGGCATTGAAGGCATATCGCGGCAGGCAGTTTGATCACACGCATGAAAACAAGGCGTTTGATCGACTGTACGATGCTCTCAGCATGCATTGTCTGTCCACCAATCAAGACTGGCACTTGTTAGCCAATTTTTACGTTGGTGGCCGGGAACTGGATGCGCTGCTCATAAAGCCCAACGCGCTGATCATTATTGATTTCAAGGCGTTCAGCGGAACCCTGACGTTTTCTGAAAGCGGACCATGGATGATGACCGATGAGTCCGGCCGCAGTGTGGAAGTGAAAGGTGGTGCTAGCGTTAACCCACTACGCCAGCTTACAATCAACAAACACGCCCTGATCGACTTTCTTAGTCGCAACATGGCTGATCTAAATACCACTTGTAACTGGCGCCATACCGCAGCACTGGTCGCTTTTCAGGGAGCGGTAGTGTTTGACGCACTCCACCTGCCCGGTGGCATCAAGCCCTGGTTTTATATCACTGATGAACGTCGGCTTATTAGGGATCTAGACGCCATCGTAAGCAAGGAAATCTCGCTGCCTCCGGCAGGTATCGAGCGAATGATCAAGCAGTTGGGTATTGAACTCTATGTACCAGCTGGCGTACCCGACGTGAGGCTACTGGGAGAAGGGCTGGAAGATACGAGCACAAAAGTTGCCCTCACACATCAACAAAGCGCGCTCCTGCAGCAGCTACGTCAGTGGTTGCAGAGTGCGACCGGCTTATTCCGTTTAGCTGGCATGGCTTCAACGGGCAAGCGCTTCCTGTTTCCCCATGTAGTAGAGGAAATTGGCGCTGCTGGATACGAAGTGCTGCTGCTTATTCCCAGCGTGCGGCTCTCCGGCACTTATCATCATTCGCAGGCACAATCCACCTCAATATACACCTGGTTATATAGCCGTGAACCAGACGATTTTGAGGTCATAAATGACCGCAAAATCGGTATTCACAAAATAAAGGAAGGCTTGTTGTCGCCACGCCAGATTCCTGTACTGGTTGATGCGCACCTGCTGAGTGACGAAGAGTTCAAGGTAACCGACAGGCGCTATGGTTCTGGTCACTTGATTCAGGATTTCCTGTCAGTAATTGAGTCGTACAAAGCCCCTTTTGTGGTTATCGGTGACCCATACCAGACTCCGCGTGGCTCAAAGCAGCGTAGCCTGATGACCGATAGCTTGTTGGAACATTGGCAGCTGTCTGTAGTGGGGGATCTATTGTCCGAGCAGGTTGTGCCTGATCCGCAAGATGCATTAAGTCAGTTTCAATCCCATCTGGTCAGCCGCCTGATCAACACCCGGTTCAACTCTCTGCCCCGTGTTGTCGGAAAACGATTGCAGATCCAGGATGAGAGCAATAAGAATAACTGGGAGCCAGACGTCAGTAATGTGTGCGCGGAATCTATCCTGCTCTGTGCCACCCATGAACAAAACCGCAAAATCAACGCTGCTGTCAAAACTAGAATTCTGGGCCACACAAGCCCATTACGACTGGGTATCAGGGATAGGGTCGATTTCTACAACCGTACACCGATCATTACTGCTGATTCCGAGACTTGGGCGAGCTCTGAACTGCGCTGGATAAGTGCTGGCGAAATAGCGCTTATTGACGGTGTTGACGAGGGTATTGAAACACATAGTGTGCAGTTACGCGGAAGAAGCAAGCCTACCTACCTGCGCTTCCAGCTTGCTCACTGCCGTTTACCCGGTGTGGGGGAGATAACGTTCCGTTATCTGATAGATTTCTACGAAGCAGAACGTCCTGAGCTGACCACAGACCAAGTGCTTGCATTACAGGTACTGGCCCGTCAGCTTGCCAAGCCATTGCTAACTGAACGGAAGGAAAGGCTGCCAGATAAGAAGGATCCGGCCTACGCGGAAGCCCGTGCAAGCTATGACCGTTACGAATACCAGATTCTCCAAGCCCAGGGTTATGCTACTGCTGCTCTGATTCGTCCTGCGCATGTAATGACGCTGCATAGAGCTCAGGGGCGACATTGGCCCTGCGTGTGGGTGAACGCTTCCCGCAGCTCTTCGGGTGGGAAACCTAACAATGCTGACTATTTTCGTTGGCTATATACTGCTTCTACCATCGCTGAAGAACAGCTGGTCGTCCGACAGATGCCTGCGCTCACACCCTTGATTTACGCCACTCTTAGCCGAGCCCATGATCTCCGAGTAGGGCCGTTTGCCGTCAATGCAGGACTGTTCTACGACTCTGCTCGGCAACCGAAAGAGCAGGAAGCATCCATTGTTCCGCCCCCAGGGTTTAGCGATACCGAGTTATTGCCCCTGCTGCTGGCTTTGAACGAGCGCCTTGAGAAATCAGCATGGCGTATTGGAGAGTGGAACGAGAATACATTTCAGGTGGTAATAAAATTCATTGAGCGCGATCAGCAAGCTGATGTCGCCGTACGGCTTCACTACGACAAGAAGAAAACCATCACCACAAAGGTCTTCATCAGCGGCAATCCAGAAGATCAAGCATCCATTGACAAGCTTGTTAGTGAGCCATTTCATGCACAAAGCTCCGCCCTGCAAGATGCCCTTGATGCAGTTTTAGAAAAACTGGCGTTTCATGGTTTCAGCCTTGCTCATGTAACCGAAAGTGATTATCTCCTTCACATGGTACTTGTAGCAGGCGAAGACGCTGTGGATGTACATATCAACGCAGACAAACGCGGTATGGTTAGCTCTATACGTATTAGCCGAGCGACATCAGAACGGGCAATCACTCGCTTCACCAATGCTATGGAGGCCCTAGCATGAGTATCTTTGACGATATCAGGGAGCTCAAATCAAACAATAATTTCGAGGGAGCCTGGCAGGCCGGCTACCAGGTGTTACAGCAGGATAAGAACAATGAATTCTTGAAAACATCGCTATTCTGGGTGATCTATGCGGCCTTGAAACTGATAACGGAGCCTATCAAGTCACGTGAAATCAATACTCCGCGACCATCCGAACAGCAGGAGATCGACCTGTGGGCGTCACGCATATCTGATCTGGAGCTAACCCTACCTAGCGATAACATTGACTTCAGGCTATGGAATCTTTTCAACAAGACCGGAAAGTTTTGTGAGCCCATCTGTTCCTTCATCTTGATGGCTGGGAGCAAGCTATTTAAGGCTGACGACCATAAGCCCTTTGTTACCGACAAAGGCGAATCACCCAGCACCGTTCAGAAGCTGGCCAGAATGGTGGCTGCACGTAACCTGCTTAACACTGAAGGAAGCACCTTGCCAGCACCTCGGATCGTAGCGTTTATCAAATATGCTGAAGAGGTCGCGGAAGATTCACCTGCAGGAAAGGTCTGGTTGGCGTACGACAAGGCCAGAGTCTATTTGCAGGCCGGTGAACTGCAAAGGGCGAGAGACGCATATCTGACGGTTCTTCATCGTAAACGCAGTGAGTCATGGGCCTGGTTCGGCCTAGCGACGACTTATGAAGATGAGCCGTACGTTGCAATCAAACTTCTGGCAAATGGATTATCTTCTGCCCATGACCCGAAATTCAGTATCCAGGGCCTGATTCAGATCGCCGAGCGATTCCATGAGACCGGAGCGGATGATAATGCATCCAAGGCACTGAGCAAGCTCCTGGAGATATACAGCCAGAATGGATGGGCGCCCCGGGATAATATCTTGGAGTTGACCTCCTCCCCCTGGTACGACGCCTCGATTGATTATAGTGACTTTGATGCAATTACTCGGAGCTTATCGGCAGGTGCGGAGCAATACACCATTGCCAAGCCAGAGCGTTATGCCGGCATTCTGCAAAATGTTCATGCCTCTTTAAAAGGCGCGAATATTTACGTATCCCGAGATATGACGCTGTCTGCGAGGAAAGGAGTTTTTCCCAAACGTAGTTTTCCCGAGCCAGGCACACCCCTTGAGCTGCTCTGCGATTTATCTTCAGATAAGCCTGAAGTAGTTTCAGTGAAGGTTGGCGACCATTTTGAATCCCCGGATATTCGTTTATTTGATGGCACACTGAGCATCACCGAGAGAGGTTTTGGCTTTGTGAGTGGCGACATATTTGTTCATGCTGCGCTGGCATCGACACTGCCAGATAACTGCCAAACGAAGGGCGTTGCAGTAGCAGCTTTTGATAAAGCGAAAAACAAGTATGGCTGGAGAGCTATTAGTCTCCACTCTAAAGATGGCTAGCGTCACGATCCGGCAAAATCACACGCATCTAAGATCAAGTCGTTATGAAAGCTTTATGCGCGCTAGGTGACATGGATAAAGCTATCCGACAACAATATAAGCGCGACAAGGACCAGGCATGGCCAAATACGAAGTAAAACAGACCGCAGTAAGCCAAGTGCTGGCGGATGTGCGCAGCGATAAGATTGCCATCCCGGAGCTGCAACGGCCATTTGTGTGGAAAACATCCCAGGTGCGCGACCTGATGGATTCGTTATACAACGGCTATCCGGTGGGCTACCTGATCACTTGGCAGTCGGTAGGCGCCAAGCTGAAAGGCGGCGACGTAGCGGCGCATCAGCAGATTCTGATTGACGGCCAGCAGCGCGTTACCGCTCTGCGAGCGGCTATTGCTGGCCAACCCGTAGTGGGTAAGCGATATCAAAAGAAGAGCATTGTTATCTCTTTCAACCCATTGACTGAAGAGTTCGCCACACGTACGCCAGCGATCAGTAATAGCCGGCAGTGGATTGACGATATCAGCGAGCTGTTCTCGGGAACCAGTCAATTGACATTTTTGCGACGTTATTTTGAAAAAAATCCCGATGCCGATGAAGGGCCGGTTGAGTCGGCGGTAGCAAAGCTCGCGGGTATTGAGCATGCGCAGGTCGGGGTGATTTCTCTCAACGATGATTTGGATGTAGAAACAGTTGCGGAGATCTTTGTGCGTATTAATGCCAAAGGCGTGCCGCTTTCCAGCGCGGATTTTGTGATGAGCAAGATTGCCACCTACGGTGATGAAGGGCGTAACCTGCGCAAGCTGATTGATTATTTCTGTCACCTGACTGTCTCTGGCCATGCCTTTGACGATATCCGCGAGAACGACGAAGAGTTTGCCGCCTCCCAGCATCTCGAAAAAATCCAGTGGCTCAAACGTCAATCGGATGAGCTTTTTCAGCCGGAATATACCGATGTGATCCGCATTGCGGGCTTGGTGGGGTTTAGCCGGGGCAAGGCCGGAGCAATTGTCAGCGAACTCTCCGGGCTGGATCCGGAAACCCGTAAGATTGATGAAAGCCGCATTCCCGATGCCTACCAGCGCTTTTCCAATGCGTTAGATCAACTTGTGCGCAAGACCCATCTAGAACGCTTTGTGATGATGATCAAGTCGGCGGGCTTTATCGACGCTAGCATGATTGGCTCCAAGAACGCGCTGAACTTTGCCTATGCGCTGTATTTGCGGCTGCGCAACGACGATCAGCTGAGCGAGGGGGAGCGGGCGCGTATCGTCAAACGCTGGTTCGTGATGACGCTACTCACTGGCCGTGCCGTGGGCAGCTTTGAATCAACCTGGGAAACCGACCTACGACGCATTAGCGAACACGGCGCTGATGGCTACCTGCGCATTCTGGAAGAATCTGAGCTTGGCGATGGTTTTTGGAAAGTGGCTTTGCTGCAGGAACTGGTATCACCTAGCAAGCGTAGTCCAGCGTTCCAAATCTACTTAGCAGCGCTAGTGAGTAAGGGGGGCCGTGGTTTTTTGTCGAAGTCGATAAATGTTGCTCAGATGATCGAAGGGCATGGTGATATGCACCATATTGTCCCTAAGAATTATTTGATTAAGAATGGCTTCCCGAAACAGGGTGACTACAATCAGGTGGCCAATTTTGCGCTGACGGAAACACCCATCAATATCGTTATTAAAGACCATCCTCCGCAGACCTATATGGCCAAGGTGAAATCACAATGCGACACCGGTAAGCTATCGTTAGGTGAAATTACTAATCTGACAGACCTTCAAGCTAACCTGATAGAGAACGCCATACCGGACTTTATTGACACCGTCACCGCTGACAATTACCGCGATTTTCTTGCTGCGCGTCGCAAGCTGATGGCGCAGATGATCCGTGATTACTATGAGGCTTTGTGAATTCCTAGCTCAAAATAAATTTCGCCGAGCTAATTACTCGCTTTAGTGCAATGTTGGCTTACTTCCGCGTCAACAATGAACAACTAATCTCCAGCAACAATATGACAACAGTTGAACCAGCTATGACCGAAAAACCAAATATTTTTTCGTTTGCCACGACAGAGCTATCGCAGGACGCCTTTATTGCGTGGCTGCTGGCTTGGGCCGATTTGCGATATGAATCAGTAGATGCCCAACTTCATGGTTGTGCCAAAAAGCTTATCGCCGCATTTTTCGCAAAACATGGCAAGCCGGTTCCGCACTTTACCGAAGTTACCGTAACGCGCCAGAGCAAGAATATTGATGTGCTGTGCGTGCTTGATGGCACGTTTGCGATTGTAATTGAGGATAAGACGCACACAGAAGCTCACTCGAACCAGCTGGTTAAGTACCTTGCCGACATTCAAGGCAGGGGTTACCAGCCCGATAATACTCTGGCGATATACTTCAAAACAGGCGACCAGACCTGTTACAAGGCCATTTATCGTAATGGATTTCAGCCGTTCTCACGGCGTAATTTTCTGGACGTGCTAGAGGCAGAAGCAGGGACAAGCAACGCTATTTTTCACGATTATTTAGCGTGGCTGCAGCATTGGGATACGCGGGTAGAAGCCTATCGAACAAAGCCATTCGAGAAATGGGATGGGTACGCTTGGATAGGGTTCTACAAAGCGCTCAAGGAGCAACTTGGTGAAGGCAACTGGGGCTATGTGCCAAACCAGTCTGGCGGGTTTCTGGGGTTTTGGTGCTGCTTTCAGGATATCTTGCACGTTCAGTTGGTGGACAACCGAGAGCTTCGTTTCCGAATTGATGTGCCGGATGTCACTCAGAGAGCAGCGTTAAGACGTGAGTGGTTCAATAAGATTGTTCAGCATTCAGAGGCTTTTGGCTTGAAAACCAAAAAGCCGGCCAGGTTTGGTAATGGTCAATCAATGGTTGTCGCCGTTTTTAACGGTGAGGATTTTCGGCAAACTGATCAAAATGGACATGTGGATCTGGATGCTACCGTGCGCTTGATCAACCAAGCAAAAGCTTTGCTGACAAGTTTAGCTCCCGAGCCTGTCAAATAGGCAGGATTTCAGTTTCCGACAAATAGAGTCCCTTTTGACATCCGCTAGCAGACCGATGTCATACACTGACGCAAGCGTTGTCGTTAATGAGTAGCTTTTGTATGGGTGGTACGCACAAGCACGTATTTAACGTCGTTGTGCTTAAGTCGCTCCTACAGATGCGTCGGCGCTTGCTGCTACTCGCGTGGTAGAATTTCACCTTAAACTTATGTTTTTGTTAACCATCCCTCAAAATACATAGATGGAAAGCGAAAGGTAATTGCTTCCACGGTGTTTATTGGTAAAGAGGCTATATGCAGCTCGAACAACTCCAGCAGGGCTTACAACACGCCTTCTTCACCGACCACCATCGGATTGTGTTCTGGTACGACGCCCCCGGCCACTTTGCCGAGTCGCTGAGTGAGCTCGCGCTGGAAGGCGTTCAGGTGATCGCGATGGCAGGGGAGTCGACCCTGGGCGTAAAGCTACGTTTGGAGCTGGAAGAGCCTGATACGCCCACACTGCTCTACTTTCCCTACGCCGAGCCAGCACCGGAAGATGACTGGCTGCTGGATATAAAGCTTTACTCTGGCCGGTTTTATGCGGATCGCGTCTCGATGATCTTTAATGAGCTGGGCCTTACGCGCCATGTGCTGCGCGAGCATCTAGCTCAGCGGCAGGCGTTTTTAGCCAGCCGAAAGCGTATTGAAGGGTTAAAGCGTTTAGTCACGCCTTCCATGAGTGAAGATGAGCTGGATCTTGCGATGCTGTCCGTGGTGGTGGGGGCAGCGTCAATAGATGTGGCGACGCTGCTGTTTCATCTGGCAGAAGAGGCGGTGACCCACGAGCTGGGGTTAGAGGCGAATCCGCCAACTTTAGTTGAGGCCGAGAAATATGCCCTGGTGCCTGCTTTTGTGCGTGCCCTGCAGGCCGAAGTCGGTTACCCCGCCAGCCGTGAAGAGCTGAGCGGTGAAACGTCTCTGAATTTCGGTCAGCTAATGTTGCGGTTGCTGATTACTGGCTATTGCGAGAGTATTTCTGATATTCCTGACTGGGCACGCCAGGTGGCAATTCCCTCTGTTAATGCCCGTGCCTCCTCGCGGGCGTTGCTGACTCGCTGGCGGGATAGCTCGCGTTTTTACCCCGCGTTCGATGTGATCTCTGGTTGGGTGGCTGATGCGCAGCGTATTGATGACAAGCTGCATAATGTGCCGCTAGAGCAGCTTAGCAATGTGGCCACTTTTGAGGTGGTGGAAAAGCAGATCATTGTGGATCTTTGCCAAGCGATTCCCACCGCTGATGTTCGCGACCTGCGGTTATTTGATAGCATTATTGTTGAGCGGTTAGATGGCTATTGGGCGTCTCGGCATAAAAACGATGCCCGCCGCGAGCGTTATCGGCAGCTGTACTCAGCGCTCACTGCGGCAATTGCACTGTTCAGCCTGCGCCACCAACATGCCAAAGGGTTTCACTTTGAGAGCGTTGAGGCGCTCTACCACGCTTACCAAACCGATCTATACCGTTTTGATACGGCTTATCGCCACTACACGGTGGCATCTGACGCGACCGGTGTTGAGCTGCTGAAAAACTTGGATACCGCCGTCGAGCGTTGTTACGACGAGTGGTTTTTAGGCCAGCTGACCCGCAACTGGAGCGAGCGTGTAGAGGCCGAGCAGCGGCTGACGCACTGGAAGCTGCCTAACATCCCTAATCAACAAAACTTCTACCGTGACTGGGTGCAACCTCAGTTAGCCGCTAGCCGCCAAAAACGCGTGGTCGTGGTGATTAGCGATGCCTTCCGTTATGAGGCTGCCGAAGAGCTGCGCGAGCGCATCAATGCCAAGCGTTACAGTGAAGCGACGTTAAAAAGTCAGTTGGGGGTAGTGCCTAGCTATACCACACTGGGCATGGCCTCGCTGCTGCCTCACCGTGAGCTAAGCTATCAATCAGGCAGTGATACGGTGTTGGTGAATGGTCAATCAACCCAGGGCACCGCCAACCGTAGCAAACTCTTAAAGGAAGCGCTGGGTGGTGAGGCCATGGCGGTCACCGCTGATGAAGTGAAAGGGTGGTCTCGGGAAGAGGGTCGCGAAAAAATCAAAGGCGTCCAGCTGATGTACGTTTACCAAAATGTGGTGGATGCCCGTGGGGATTCCGCTAACACCGAAAGCGAGACGTTTGCGGCGGTGGAAGATGCCATTGATGAGTTGGATCAGCTGACCCGTAAAATTTTGATGCACTTGAATACCAGCACGGTGCTGGTGACTGCAGACCACGGTTTCTTATTCCAGCGTAGCGCCCTGGATGCCACCGATCGCACGGCGCTAACGGACAAGCCTGCCTTCGCGTTCAAAAGCAAAAAGCGCTATGTGCTGGGTGGATCACTGCCTGATAACCCCAACGTATGGCATGGGCATACCCGCGATACCGCAGGTACCACCTGCGCCACACAGTTCTGGATACCCAAAGGCGCGCACCGTTTCCATTTTGTGGGCGGGGCGCGCTTTGTGCATGGTGGCATCATGCCCCAAGAAATCGTTGTACCGGTGCTCACGATACAGCAGCTGCGCGGCGAAAAAGCCGAGAAACGCAGTACCCGCAAGGTCGAAGTAATCTCACCGAAGGCATCGTTGAAGATGGTCAATAACATTCAGCGCTTCGACCTGCTGCAAACCGAAGCGGTGAGTGAACGCTTGCGGCCTGTCACCCTTTCAGTCGCGATTTATGAAGGCAGTAACGTGGTCTCCAGTGAAGAGGTAATCACCTTCGATAGCGCCAGCGACAAAATGAACGAGCGCATGAAGTCGGTACGCCTTTCGCTCTCGGGTACATCGTTTGACCGTAAAAATGACTATTTCCTGGTGCTACGCGATAAAGACTTAGGCACCGAGCGGGAGCGCTACCGTGTGGTGATCGACTTGGCCTTTACGGATGATTTCTTCTAAGCCAGTGATCGTCCGGCAAGTCGCGATGCAGGTAACCATTTGTCATCTGTAAACGTTTTGCCAGTTAGCTTTCTCACACACAAAATTGTGCTCTTTTTTGCCGTTTAGGAGTGACCGTCTACATGGATTTCGAGCCATCTTCCGCTACGCAAATGACTGATTCGCTCCACGACGCAGACTTGGACACGCTGCTCAATAGCCACTTTGCTGGCCGAGTGGTGCGCAAGGATCTAACTCAGCGCGTGAAAGAGGGCGCCAACGTGCCGGTGTACGTGCTGGAGTACCTGCTGGGTATGTACTGCGCATCTGATGATGCAGAGGTGATTGCAAAAGGCCTGGAAAACGTTAAAGCGATTTTGACGAATAACTACGTTCGGCCTGATGAAGCGGAAAAGGTGAAGTCCATCGTTCGGGAACGGGGCAGCTTCAAGGTCATTGATCGTGTCACGGTGCGACTGAACGAGAAGAAAGACCGCTATGAAGCAGCGTTTAGCAACTTAGGCATCAAAGATGCTGAGATCTCTGCAGGCATCGTCAAAGAGAACGAAAAGCTTCTAGTAGGCGGTATTTGGGTAATCGCAACGCTCAGCTACTTCCATGAAGAGGGGCAGACAACATCACCATTCGGCGTCAGCCTGCTCAAGCCGATTCAAATGCCGCACATGAATATGGACGAGCTATTTGAAGGGCGGCGTGGGTTCACCAATTCACAATGGCGTGAAGTACTGATCCGCTCGATTGGCATGGAACCCGCTGAGCTAGACGAGAGCGTGCAGTGGCACTTGCTCGCCAGGATGATCCCGTTTGTTGAAAATAACTATAACGTTTGTGAGCTAGGGCCACGTGGCACGGGTAAAAGCCATATTTATAAGGAGTGCTCGCCCAACAGCATTCTGGTCTCCGGCGGTCAGACAACGGTAGCTAATCTGTTCTACAACATGAGCTCACGACGCATTGGTTTAGTCGGCATGTGGGACTTGGTGGCGTTTGATGAAGTAGCGGGGATCTCGTTCAAGGATAATGACGGGGTGCAGATCATGAAGGATTATATGGCTTCTGGTTCATTCGCCCGCGGGCGTGAGCAGATGGAGGCATCGGCCTCAATGGTGTTTGTGGGCAATATCAACCAGAGCGTTGAGTCGATGGTGAAAACCAGCCATCTTTTGACGCCATTCCCTGATGCGATGATCGATGCAGCGTTTTTTGATCGCTTTCATGCCTACATTCCCGGCTGGGAAATCCCCAAGATGCGGCCATCGTTCTTCACCCAGCGCTATGGGTTTATCGTCGATTATCTGGCTGAATTTTTCCGCGAAATGCGTAAGCGCAGTTTTGCCGATGCGATTGATCGCTATTTCTCCCTGGGTGACAACCTCAATCAGCGTGACGTGATTGCTGTTCGAAAAACGGTTTCTGGCCTGCTCAAACTGATGTTCCCGCATGGTGAGTACGCGAAAGAAGAGGTGGGGGAGTGCTTGGAATACGCCATGCAAGTGCGACGCCGGGTGAAAGAGCAGCTGAAAAAAATTGGTGGCATGGAGTTTTACGATGTCCATTTCAGCTACATCGACAAGGAGACCCTGGAAGAGCACTTTGTATCGGTGAAAGAGCAGGGCGGAGGTGGCCTGATTCCAGAAGGCCAAGGTAAGCCGGGCGTAATACATACTATTGGCCTAAGCGACAAGGGTATGCCAGGTGTTTACCGCATCGAAATGCAGGTAACCACAGGCAGCGGCAAGCTGGCGATGTCGGGTCTGTGGAATTCCACCGGAGCCAAAGAGCAGGTCAAAATGGCATTTGATTACTTCAAGGCCAACGCCAGCCGTATCAGCGGTGCCCGTAAGGTCATGGAGCATGATTTCCACCTCCATGTAGTAGATCTTCAAAATAGCGGTGTCCTGCGTGATTTATCGTTAGCCAGTTTGGTGGCGTTTTCATCAGGCCTTGTCAGCAAGCCTACGCAAAGCCAAATGGTGGTGCTAGGCGATATGAGCCTGGGCGGTAGTTTAAAACCCGTTCAAAACCTTGCAGAGTGTCTGCAGGTCGCCTTCGATGCTGGCGGTAAGCGAGTCACCCTGCCAATGAGCAGCGCCATGGATATTCCCACCATCCCCGGCGAGCTATTTACCAAATTTCAGACCAGCTTCTATGCAGAGCCAATAGACGCAGTCGTGAAGGCGCTTGGAGTTGATTAAGGATAATCTTATTCATTTACATCTCCCCACCATGGGAGCGTAGTGTATCTCTTGCACGTTTTCGTTCGGTGATTAACCCAGATAAAGCCGAAGGAATGACGATTACCGTGCTGCTCACGTTCTTCCAGGATAAGGGCACCAGTAGCTTATTCAGGCGAATGGGTAACCCACGTAAATTCAGGTGATCTAGTGCTGTACGAACGTTACCAGGTGTCACGCGACGCTGCGCTAAGTGGCCCATTGGAATGGTGGCTTGAGGGCGTGGCTGCGTTCAGGCAGCACTGCTTGAAGCAAATTACTTAACTGCTCAGGTGCTAGTGGTAAAACTCCACTTTCAGATCAAAGCGATGCATCACACCACGATTCAGGCTACCCACGCGGTTAGTGGTAGCCAGCAAAATGCCGTCGAAATTCTCAATCTGTATCAATAGCCCATTGTTATGAGAAATTTCCCCGCCATGCAAACCACAAAGTACGCTCAGTGTACTTTTCGATGCTTTGTAGGTGCACACAGCGTATTAGCCACTTCTTGGTTCCTTTCGGCTTATGAAAGAAAGCTTAAAAAGGTCGTTAAAAGTACACTGAGTGTACTTTTAAGTATTTTGACAAAGAATGATTTTTCAGCCCTCACTCCAGAGCTTGGTCTAATTGCAGAAAACAATGATTTAGGCCTGATGCTGCTTTGGAACCGACTAGTTAAACTAGCCGAGTAAAAATTGCGGCTGGGCAATCAAAAAATCAGCTTGCTAGCTGGGCAAGAGAATAAACCAGCAATCAAATCACCGGGCTCCCCGGAACACACTAAATTTTTCTTCAGAACGAGGCATAGCCTCACCTTCCTATGTCTGGGCTACCCCAGTTTTAATCATGTAAGTACCTACGTAATAAATCAAAGCTAACGACTGAATGCCGTACTGATGATCGCGTGATCTTTGTACCTAAATAGTCATTTCGGCGTTAACGAACGAACCAAAATATTATGGTTTAAAAGTAACAGGCCTTTAAAAGGTTAAAGAGAGCCCGTGATATGGGCATTTCAACAATCGTTTTGTGCGTGAAAACGCGTGAAAAACTTCCACAAACGCTCAATGGTTTGACTGCGAAATGGGTTGCTCTTCTTTATTCGAAAGATGTAGCGAGCCTGGCCAGCACCCAGAGGAAAAAAATCATGGCAATCAAAAAACAGGAGGTCACGACGCCTCCCTCAAAATCGTCGTTTGCTCGCGTGTGTCTCAACGTACTGAGTGCGAATAGAACTGACCGTCTAGTTAGGTGTTGGCTTCGAGCAAAAATATGGGGTTGCTGCCTAGCGCTGGCATGACTAGGCGGGCAACTCCAACCTTCAAACGAGATAGTTTATATGGGGTGTACATGGGCAGTAGAAATTGTGGGGTGGGTACGCGATGTATGACTTCTGCAGCACGTATTCTTCTGGATCGCGAGATACCGAAAAAAAATTTGTCATTTCAGAGCGTGTCTAGCATTCATCAAGCGTGGTCAAAATTCTCAAATTTTGCACATGAAAAGGGGATTCGAAGGCTTGAGCACATTACCAGCGATCTTGCTATCAACTATGGTAAAGAGCTCGCTCAAAAGGTTAATGCCCACGAATGCAGCGCTGGATATGCCCAGCGTCTGGTAAGTGCAGTAAATACGGTAATGAAGCTAGTCAATACCCGCTGGCGAGCGGTTAAACCGGTAAAAGATTGTGGCATACCCAAGCGAATGGCAGTGCGTGTTCAGGCGCCGTCGGGTATGGACAAAGACGATATCGATAAAGCTGTTGCAGAATTGCGAGTAAATGGGCTGATACGAGCTGCTGCTATCGTCCAATTAGCCTGGTGTTTTGGTTTGCGTGTAAAAGAAGCTTCACTACTGGATACAAACAAAGCGCTGGCACAATGTAACGAAATCGGGCGCTTTCATGTCTCAGCTGGGACCAAGGGCGGAAGAGCGCGTTTTGCAGAGTTACGCCATTCTTACCAGCTGGTGGCACTTCGTGAGTCTGCAGAGGTTCAACAGAAAAATCGGTCTGTACTGAAGTCTGACTCCGATTGGCATGCTTTTCGTGAAAGAGAGCTATTCGAAGCAAGGGCTGTCATTAAAAAGCACAACATTAAGCAATATCACGATTTGCGCGCAGCTTATGCCTGCCATCGCTATAAACAGATCACCGGTAATGATGCCCCGGTGTTAACAGGAGTAATAGTGGATAGGGAGGCAGATCGAATAGCAAGGCAACAGATCGCTCTTGAGCTAGGCCATAACCGAATAAGCGTAGTGTCTGCTTACGTAGGAGGCATGGCATGAGCAAGCTGACGAGCCAAATTACAGTGCTGTCTAATGGGTACGTGCGAAAAGGTGGAAAACAAAACAGGAAACAACAGCAGAAGAGAATGCTTGCGTTTGGAATTTTTTGTTCGTCCCAAGGGGCAACTTGCATGGGCCAGGTTGGTGCTAAACATGTCATCCGGTATTGGAAATCCGAATCGATGCTGGATAAATCGGATGCGACCCGCTTGCAACATTACTATGCTCTCAAGTCTCTTTGGGGATTAGCGGGTAAGGATGGGGGCCCGCCAAAACCGTTTAGCTCCGCAGCGCTTGCAGAGGCGCAAAAAAGTCGTGAACAAGATGAGAGCATCCGAGTGCGCAAGTCGTCTAGTTGATAAAAAAAGGCACTGTGTCATAGATGAGCAAGCAGTGCCTGATTCACTTGAATACTTTTTAGTAGGGTAGTTGAGGTCAATGCCGCCGTAACAAGTCGGTGGTCAATTCCTCCACATCGGTTACGCCCAACAGCGCCATGTTGCGTTCCATTTCACTACCCAGCAGCGAAACGGCCTTCTTCACACCGGCTTCGCCAGCGATGCTTGCCGCATAGTTGAAGGGGCGACCGAGAAACACGAAGCTTGCCCCCAACGATAGTGCTTTGAGCACTTGGCTGCCGCGGCGGAAACTGCCGTCTATCATCACAGGCACTGCTCCCTCAATTGCCTCTACTACCTCAGGTAGCATAGTTAGTGGGGCCACAGTGCCATCGAGCTGTCGGCCGCCATGATTGGAAACTATTAAACCATCGGCACCCGCGCTGACAGCACGCCGGGCGTCGTCAGGGTGCAAAATTCCTTTTACCACTAGATTACCTTTCCACCTTGTCCGAACCTGATCGAGCGTCGACCAATCAAGATGCCGACGGCCCGAAAAATCACGGTTGACGTTCTTTGCCAGTACCGGCACACCACGTGTCGCCGCATTATTTTCGAAATGCGGAATACCGTGATGCCACAACGTCTTCAGAAAAGTCCCGAATAGCCATCGCGGCCGTACCACCCCCAAGCTAGGCGTAGACTAGGGCGCAGCGGCGAAGAGAAGCCAGCGCGACGATGATTTTCGGGATTCGGCGGCACGGCGTAGTCCACGGTGACCACCAGATTGTTAAATCCTGTTTGCTCAACACGTGCCAGCAGGGCGTCGATTTCCTCTGGGGTTCCGGGCAGGTAAGCTTGAAACCAATCCGAGCCTTTTGCTCCTGAAAGCTCCTCCATGGGTATCAATGATGTACCACTGACAATCATGGGGATGCCGCTGTCTGCTGCTGCTTGTGCCAGCACCTGGTCACCCCGATAAGCAGTTAGGGCGCTAATACCCATGGGTGCTATACCGAAAGGGTAGGCATAGCGGCGGCCAAAGAGCTCGGTTTCCGTCGATACACCGGAGACGTTCACCAACGCCCGAGGAAGAAATGCATATTTATCGAAGGCCTCACGGCTAGACTGGGAGGTAATGCCGTCCTCAGCTACGCTCGTTACGTACCCAAATAGCGGTCGCGGTAAATGCCGCCGAGCGGCTCGCTCGAAATCGTTGAGGCTCAAGATATGTTCTAAGCGATGAGGCATCATGCCTCCTTAGTATCAGCAGTAGCCCGACGCCAGTCGTCTTCATTAACAGCATTGAGAGGACCGCTACCGGTTAGCGCCCCCAGTAGGTTATCGACTGCCAACTGTGCCATAGCCTCACGTGTTTCATGGGTTGCCGAGCCAATGTGCGGTGTCGTTACTACATTATTCATGGCAGCCAGGGGCGAATTGGCGGGAAGAGGTTCTTCGGCGAACACATCCAGCCCAGCTGCGCGGATTCCGCCGGAGTGGAGTGCCTCGATCAGTGCGGGCTCGTCGACCACTTTACCTCTCGCTATATTGATTAGTGATGCCGTCGGTTTCATCCGTGCTAGAGCATCTGCGTCAATTAAGTGATGTGTATCGCTGTTATAGGGCACGCTGAGGCAGACGATATCTGCTTCGGCTAACAGGTCATTCAGCTCACGCCTTTGCGCCCCTAACTGCTGCTCAAGCGCAGGCTTGGATGAGGCGGCGGTATAGAGAATGGGCATACCAAAACCCAACGCCCCACGCCGGGCAATCGCCGCACCAATACGGCCTGCACCCACGATGCCTAGGGTTTTGCCGTGTACATCAATACCGAAGTATTCGGGACGGATATGTGTTCGCCAGCCGCCATCGCGGACAAGGTTGGCCAGTTCGACTAGCCGCCGCTGGGTAGCCATAATTAACGCAAATGCCGTATCGGCGGTGGTTTCAGTCAGCACATCGGGCGTATTGCAGAGAAGAATGCCGCGCCGGTTAAGTGCCTCAAGAGGCAGGTGGTCATAGCCCACTGAAATGGTGGAAACCACTTGTAGCCCTGGTGCCTTGGCCAACATTGCCTCGTTGAGCTCCAGTTTGCCGCCAATTAGTCCATGGGCCTTGGAAAGCGCTGCCATGAAATCAGCACGATTTGATTCGTCCACGTCTTCGAAGTAATCGACCTCGGCAACCTCCGAAAGCGACCCAAGCTGGGCCTCACTGAGCCGCCGTACGGCAACGATACGCCATTTTTTCGTTTGCTCAGCCATGGCTCGCCTCGCCTAACCCTTCCATCTGAAACCCTGTAGCTTTAAGCGAAGACACGAGTTCAGACGCACGCTGCTCCTCCAGCTCAACTAAGGGCGGTCGCACACGCCGCCAAGCGTCATTTCCCGAGAAATTAGCTGTGGCAACCTTCATGGCAGGGATCAGTGGGTACTGTTCAAACAGGTCGCGTATAACATTAAGGCTCTGTTGACGATCGTCAGCATCGTCCGCTTGCCAATGCCGGGCCAACTCAACGATGGCCGCCGGATTGACATTGGCTGTGGCACTAATGCAGCCTGCGCCGCCTGCCCGAAGGGTATCCAGCAGGAACCGCTCGCTGCCGGCATACACGGCAAAGTCTTGCCCAGCAAAGCGTTCGGTTAACCCTTTGGTGTGTGCCCAGTCTCCGCCGCTGTCCTTGATGCCAGCAATAATGCCCGGGAAGGCGTCACGTAAACGCTCGATCAGTTCAAACGAGAGCGGGACATGAGTGACCGGCGGGATATGGTAGAGGTAGATCCGTAGGCGCGAATTTGCGACGCGATTGATCACCTCACTGTAGTAGCGAAACAAGCCTTCGTCGCTAACACCCTTATAGTAGAAGGGCGGTAGCATCAGCACACCGGCACAGCCAGCGTCCACTGCCTCGCGTGTCAGCACCACGCAATCATCAATTGTACAGCTCCCGGTGCCGGGCATAATCCTAGTGGGGTCGACACCGCCATCCACCAGCGCTTTTAACAGCGTCTGCTTTTCAGCCACTGTCATTGAGTTGGCCTCGGAATTGGTGCCGAACACGGCCAAGCCAACGCCATTTGATGCCAGCCACTGGCAGTGGGCCACAAAGCGTTGGGTATCCGGCGCCAAATCGGTGCCGAAGGGGGTAATGACGGGTGACCAAACATCTCCACTCGCTTGGGACATAATATTCTCCTTGTTGTTGTAAGGTCGTTATTGCCAGGGCTCGATGGCATAGCGCTCAAGCGAAGCCTGATCAAAGCCAAAACCAAGTCCGGGTGCGGTGGGCAGTAGCAATTGTCCGTCGGCAAACTCCAACTGGGTATCCACAAGGCGCCTAAAGTTGAGCACCTGATCGTCGGCAAAGAACTCGACCATCTTCACGTTGGGTGCCGATGCTACTAGATGGATATGCAAGTCGTGGAACCAGTGCGGATAGATATCCACCCCATAGCTGGCAGCCGTGGCGGCGATACGTCGAAACTCAGTGATGCCTCCACAAACCGCCGCATCACTCTGCAAAATCATGGCTGCTTCTTTGTCCAGCAGCTCCTTGAAGCGCCAGCGTCCCGCTTCGATTTCACCGGTGGCTACCGGAACTGGCGTGCGCTCCGCTAAGCGGCGATGGTTGTCGATGTCATCAGGGCTAAAGGGCTCCTCGATCCAGAACGGATTATAAGGTTCTGCCATGCGCATGAAGGCTAACGCCGACGGCAGATCCCGCCAGGCATTGTTGGCATCCATCATTACTTGCACATTGGGGCCCACTGCCTCACGCACTGCCGCCAGACGTGCCTCCTCTCCAGCCAAATCTTCTCGTCCCACTTTCATCTTTACCGCGGTGAAGCCCTTAGCTACGTAGCCAGCCATTTCTTCCCCAAGCATCGCGGGCGTCTTGCCATCCAGGTAGTAGCCCCCGCTGGCATAAGCCGGCACGCTGTGAGTATCGCTGGCGCCCAGAAATTTATAGAGCGGGAGTTTCGCTGCCCGAGCGTTACGGTCCCACAGCGCGGTATCCAAAATACTGATGGCACGCATCACCGAACCGCTGCGGCCATGAAGAAGCGATTCCTGATACATTGCTTGCCACAGTGCTTCGGTCGCATGAGCGTCCGCTCCCAACAGCACCGGCTTCAGCAGTTCCCGTACCGCATTTGCCACTAGTGAGCCAGCATTATTCCCGCCATAGCAAAACCCAATGCCTATATGACCATCATCACCCACCACTTCCACTAGCACATAATCTCGCTTAAGTACCTGTCGATTGGAAAAGCTGGTGGGGTTGTCTAGCGGTACATTGACCGTTCGAGTACGCACGTCGGTTATCGTTGTCATGATGAATCCTCGGATTGAGAGTAAGGTCACTCAGGCTGAGTACGCTGGCGCAGTGCAACCCGCAGCCAGCGAAAGAGGGGAGTTGCTTGCAGTATTGAAAAGACAGCAATGCATAACAGCACTACCGCGATGGGGCTAGTCAAAAAGATGCTCACGTTGCCTTGCCCGATTAGCATCGATTGCTGGTAACTGGTCTCCATGACTGGGCCCAGAATTAAACCGATTACCATCGGTGCGGGTGACACACCTGCTTTATTCATCCAGTAGCCAAACAGACCGAAGCCCAGCATCAACCCAACCTCAAACAAGCTATTGTTGATAGCAAAGGCGCCAATCACGCATAGCGTAATGATCGAGCAAGCCACAAAGCTGTCAGGTACCCGCGTCACGCTTACGCAGAGTCGAGTAAACAGCAGCCCCACTAGCAGTAGGCCAATGTTGGCAAAAATCACTGCCCAGATGAGGGTGTAAGTGACATCGCCATAGTCTGTCAGCAGGTTAGGGCCGGGCAGGATGCCTTGAACCATTAGCGCACCTAGCAAAATGGCAGTAGAGGAACTGCCAGGAATACCCAGAGCAATGGTGGGTATCAAGGCACCACCCACTACCGCATTGTTGGCCGCTTCAGGTGCAGCGACACCCGCAATGTCTCCCTTGCCAAAGCGACTCTTATCTTTGGCAAAGCGCTTGGCTTCGTTGTAAGCGAACCAACTGGCAGTATCGCCGCCGGTACCGGGAATTAGGCCAGTGATGATGCCGATGCCACTGGAACGGAAGATATTGGGTAACAAGCGGCGAATCTCAGCGAGAGGCGGAATCAACCTATCAGTGATTTTGCTTGCCACCTTCTGAGCACCATGGGCATTCTCGATCAATATCAGCGCTTGCGGGATCGAGAACAGACCGATCAGTGCGACGGTGAATTCGATACCCGAAAACAGGTTAATGACCCCGTACGTCATTCGTGGCGTACCGGTGATCAGATCCATACCTACCGTGCTCAACAATAATCCCAAGGTGCCAGAGAGTAGACCGCTGACGACAGAGCCTTGTGATAGAGAGCCAATGATGGTGATACCCAATACGGCGATCGCAAACAGCTCGATAGGGCCGAACTTGAGCACCAGTACGCCAAGTAATGGCGCTGCAGTGAGCAGAGCGATGCCACTCAGCAGGCCACCGATAAAAGAAGCGAAGAGTGAAACCCCTAACGCTCTCCCGGCCTGACCCTGTTGCGATAGTGGAAATCCATCGAGAACAGTCGCTGCGGCCGAAGGGGTGCCTGGCGTCTTCAATAGAATGGCGGCGATAGAGCCACCGTAGGAGGCCCCCACATAGAGCGAAGCCAGCATGCTGAGACCCGAGGCCGGATTCATGCCAAAGGTTAGAGGTAACAGCAGCGCCAACGCCATGGTTGCCGAGAGTCCTGGCATGGCGCCCACAAACAGACCCAGCAGGGTGCCGCCAAGTATCAGGGAGATATTGGTGAACGTGATGACGTTGGTCAGGCCCACCAAAACAAGATTATCCATATGACTAGACTCCAGAAGCCTGCGTCAGGCACCCCCTCCCAGCGCGCTGCAATGCCTTTCTAAGCCATGCGAGCCGGGAATAAGGGGTGCTCTAATTGTCGTTATGAGGAATACAGAGGCGGCAGTAGCGGGACAGGCAGGCCTAGAAAGCCGATGAAAACCGCACACACCACCGCGACCAACACCACAATGCCTATGGCGGCGAAGCGCCACGACACATGTCCGATCATCGCTAACGCCACTACCATGAAACCAACAGTGGCAATCAGGTACCCTGTTATCGATATGGTGTAGAGGTAGACGGCGGCCAATAAGAAAATCAGCATTGCCTTCCATGGCTTGCGGTGCCTAGCTTGGCCGCTGACGCTCTCCTCCTCTGGTGCGGCAGTATTGGAGGTTGCTGCTCCCTCGGTCGAGAGCTGACGCCGACGCAGGATACTGAATACTTCCTGGCCCACCATCGCCGCTCCCAATAAGGCGACGGCAACTGAATAGATAAGGGGCATGTTCGCCGCCTTAGCCGGATAGCCCATCGCAGTGATATAAAAGGTCGCTGCTATGCCAATGGCAAAAAATCCTAAGACTAGACGACTTATGTTCATTTCATACCCCTTTGTCGATTTGCCATTTCCCTCTGCCGGTTAAGCGACTTACTGGTTGACCTCATCTTTGACATCTGCCCAGATTTCCTCGAATTGGCCTTCCATGTCTTGCATCATCTGGCCGTAGTCGTCACCGGTCTGGATGTCGAGATTCATGGCACGTTCCTGAGCCGTCTGCTGGAATTCCTCGTTATCTTTTAGGGCTTCAAAGGCAGCAATCAGCTCATCGCGAGCTTCATCTGGAATGCCTGCTGGTGCGCTGTAACCGCGTGAAGAGCCGGCCACGACATCAATATCTTTCTCAATCATGGTGGGCACATCAGGCAGGATATCTAGACGCTCTTTGGTGAAGACGGCGAGGGGGCGCAGGCTGCCCGACTTAATGTGGCCATAGACATTACCAAGGTTATTGAAACTGGCGTCGACCTTGCTTCCCAGGGCGGCTGTCGCGGAGGGGCCATCGCCTTGGAAAGGCACTTTTTGGAAGGACAGCCCCGTTGCCTTCTCAATCATGATGGTTGAAAAGAAGTCATCACCGCCGACGCCTGAGTTTGCCACCGTAATCTGACCGGGGCGTTCCTCAGCAGCAGCGAGAAAATCTTCCACTGTTTGATAGGGGCTGTCTTCCGGCACCACGATAACACCTGGGTCGGTTACCACGTTGGCGATAGGCGTTAGCTCATCAATTGAGTAGTTGATGGCATCATTCATGATGTAGTTCGTCATCAGCATCGGGGTATTGGTGATGCTGATGACGCTGCCATCATTTGCCGACTGCTGGGTTAGCCGCGTCCAGGCAATCGCGCCTGTGGCGCCGGGAATGTATTCATTAATAAATTCCACGCCCAGGGATTCTCGCAAAAATGGTTGGGTCAACTGGGCCAAGGTATCGCTACCTCCTCCTGCCTTAAATCCTTGAAGCACCTTAATCTCATCGGCTGCTGAATACTCCGCCTGAGCGGCTCCAGAAAGCATCAGGGCAGATAATAGGGTAATGGCGTGAGTTCCTCGGATTTGCATAGTTGTTTCCTCAAGTGCTGTTTGTAGTTGTGGTGCATATTGGCACGCAAGTCGTGCTTGCACTAACCAACGTAGTTGTATATCAATAATATTGTCAATAATATTATTGATAATCTTGCCAGTGAGATTTTTACCACCTAGCCTAGAGGTTAAGAACGGTAACGACGGACCCTTCTACAACGACAAGCCGCGAACAAAATAGAGGAAACTGTAATGAGCAAGGACTTCAATAAAGACAACAAAGGAAACGGCAACAACCGTAAAGAGACGGAAGCCCAACGCCCCACCTTGGGCATGTCCAATCGCCTTACCAACTATGGCGACGCGGAGTTTTCACTGTTTTTGCGCAAGGCCTTCATCAAGGGTATGGGATATACGGATGATGCGCTCTCGCGTCCGGTCATTGGGATTGCCAACACCTACAGTGGCTACAATGCCTGTCATGGCAATGTGCCTGGATTGGTCGAGAGCGTTAAGCGTGGCGTCATGCTCGCTGGCGGCTTACCAGTAGACTTTCCCACCATTACCCTTCATGAATCTTTCGCTAACCCCACCAGCATGTACCTGCGAAATCTTATGGCATTGGACACGGAGGAGATGATCCGAGCCCAGCCGATGGATGCTGTGGTGCTGATCGGCGGTTGTGATAAGACCGTCCCAGCACAGTTGATGGCTGCCGCCAGTGCTGGTGTCCCGACGGTACAAGTTGTCACCGGCCCCATGCTCGCTGGCTCACACCGTGGTACGCGCGTCGGAGCCTGCACCGACTGTCGCCGTTACTGGGCCTCCTACCGTGGTAATGACATCGACGAAGCGGAAATTAACGAAGTCAACGACAAGTTGGTCCCTACCGTGGGTACTTGCTCGGTAATGGGAACCGCAAGCACTATGGCCTGCTTAGCCGAAACACTGGGAATAATGCTGCCCAACAGCGCCACCGCCCCTGCCGTCTACGCCGATCGGCAACGCATTGCCGAACAGTCAGGCGCGCAGGCCGTTGCACTTGCACACGCAGGCGTTACGCCAGATCAAATTCTCACCCCTGAAGCTTTCGAGAATGCCTTGCGCGTACTGCTCTCCTTGGGCGGTTCGACTAATGCGTTGATTCATCTGACCGCAATAGCAGGGCGTTTAGGCATCGATATTGATCTTGAGGCATTTGACCGAATGAGCCAGGAAACCCCTGTACTGATGGATCTCAAGCCATCAGGAGAAGGGTACATGGAAGATTTGCATCGAGCAGGCGGCCTGCCCACCTTGCTACGTGAGTTAAAACCGTTGTTACACTTGAACGCCATGACTATCAATGGTCATACCCTGGGTGAAAACATCGATGCCGCCGTCCATCTCATAGACCAAAAGGTCGTGCGGCCAATGCAAAGCCCGGTCTATGCTCAGGGTGGCATAGCCGTATTGCGCGGCAACTTGGCACCGTCCGGCGCCATTATTAAGCAATCAGCCGCCTCAGCTGAGCTTATGACACACCGTGGTCGTGCAGTCGTGTTCACAGGTTTAGAAGACTTGGCTAACCGCATCGATGACCCGGAACTGGATGTGCACGCTGAGGACGTGTTAGTACTACAGAATATCGGGCCCAAAGGGGCACCAGGTATGCCAGAAGCGGGTTACATTCCGATTCCCAAAAAACTCGCCTCGCAAGGCGTCAAAGATATGGTGCGCATTTCCGACGGACGCATGAGTGGCACCGCGGCAGGCACTATCGTGCTCCACGTCTCCCCAGAATCAGCTGAGGGCGGCCCCCTTGGGTTGGTACGCGATGGCGATTTCATATCGCTGGATGTTGCTAATAACCAGTTAAACCTAGAAGTGGACGAGGCGGAGCTTGATGCTCGGCGGCAGGCTTTTAGGAGCGAAGAGGGCGGGGCACCGCTATTGGGATATCGACGCCTGTTTATGGAGCAAATCCTTCAAGCCGAGGAGGGCTGCGATTTTCGCGCTTGCCGACCTGAACCTACGTGCCGGATACCGAGACAGCATGAAGCCTGAAAGCGAGTTTGTTACACTTATTATCCCTATGCACTGCAGTGAATGCTGTTGAGAAAGCGATCATGAACCGAACCGCCCAGCCGCTCTCTACGAGCAGCACCGAGATTCTACCCTCTAGCCCCACATATGGTGTCGATGACATTGTGGCCGCTATAGAAGAGGACATCGTTCTCGGTCGCCTGCACCCACGTGAGCGGCTGGTCGAAGAGGCCATGATGGAGCGCTTCGGCTGCAAGCGACATGTTGTTCGCCAAGCTCTCTTCCAGCTCGATACCATCGGATTGACTGAGCGCATCAAAAACAGAGGTGCTTTCGTCAGGAGTTATCCGCCGGAAGAGGTCGAGGATATCTACGCTATGCGCGAAATTCTCGAACTAGCGGCAGTCAGTAGGCTGCCACTGCCGGCTCCGCAGGAATGGCTTACAGAGCTTGAGGAGGTTCATCAGTGTCACAGCGAAGCTGTGGACGCTCACGACCTTAGGCAGGTGTTTCATATGAACATCGCTTTTCACCGCACCTTATTCAGAGCCTGTGGGAATGAATACTTGTACGCTACCATTAATGAATTCGCTCAGAAGGCTCATGGCATCCGCTTCATTGCGATTACGGATCGCGATGCTCTAGCTCAAGCCAGAAATGAACACCAGTTGATGATTGACGCCATTCGCGACGAAGACCGCGAACGCCTGTCTGAGCTGTGTCGCCAGCATCTACTACCCTCCAAAAACCGCTACTTAGAACTTTATTCTGGAACTCAAGATTAAATGGCTCAGCTTGTAGAAACTTGTGTGTCTTAGCTACGTTTAAAAACTCGTCAAACATCATAAGGCCCAGCCGGTCACCCGGTTGGGCCTTATCTTATTGATGGATAGAATGCTGCAGATTTTTTTTGTTTGCCTACCATGCACCCAGTATCTTAGGGTTTAGGTCGATCATTATAGTTGTTGCTAGAGCGGCGCTCTGTTGAGTTGCTAGGATTGTCCTGCGCCTCTTGTGTTTTTCCGCTTCGAAGAGTTTTTATCATGAAACATGGTTCCATGTGGATCGGGCTTTCTGTTGATTTGCTGGCCACATTTCATTCGGAGAAGCCAGGCGGTGTACGAGCCCTCGTACGCTGCCCCGCGTGATTACATTGGGTCATTTCATTTGGAGAAGCCAGGCGGTGTACGAGCCCTCATACTCTGCTTCGCGTGATTTCTTGGGACATTTCATTCGGAGAAGCCAGGCGGAGTACGAGCCCTCGTACTCTGCCCCGCGTGATTTCTTGGGGCATTTCATTCGGAGAAGCCTGGCGGGGTACGAGCCCTCGTACGCTGCCCCGCGTGATTGCTTGGGACATTTCATTCGGAGAAGCCAGCCGAAGTTCGAGCCCTCGGATGCTAACCCGGGGATGACCTAGCGTCATTTCATTCGGAGACGTCAGGCGGGGTACGAGCCCTCGTACGCTACGCCGCGTGATTACATTGGGTCAATTCATTCGGAGAAGCCAAGCGGAGTACGAGCCCTCGTACTCTGCCCCGCGTGATTTTTTGGGATATTTCATTTGGAGAAGCCAGGCGGGGTACGAGCCCTCGTACTCTGCTTCGCGTGATTTCTTGGGACATTTCATTCGGAGAAGCCAAGCGGAGTACGAGCCCTCGTACTCTGCCCCGCGTGATTTTTTGGGATATTTCATTTGGAGAAGCCAGGCGGGGTACGAGCCCTCGTACTCTGCTTCGCGTGATTTCTTGGGACATTTCATTCGGAGAAGCCAAGCGGAGTACGAGCCCTCGTACTCTGCCCCGCGTGATTTTTTGGGATATTTCATTTGGAGAAGCCAGGCGGGGTACGAGCCCTCGTACTCTGCTTCGCGTGATTTCTTGGGACATTTCATTCGGAGAAGCCTGTCGGGGTACGAGCCCTCGTACTCTGCCCCGCGTGATTTTTTGGGATATTTCATTCGGAGAAGCCTGTCGGGGTACGAGCCCTCGTACTCTGCCCCGCGTGATTTTTAGGCATCATTATTGGGAATGATCAAGCAGAAGTGGGCGGAGTAGATGCCTTTGAATAAAATCGCAGCTATGCATCAGGGTGACCTTCGAGCGCAGATATTAATCTAAAAACAATCGTCAGGAAGATTCTGTAGACGGGATGGGAAGAACCTGATCCACGTGGCTTCAGAACGTTTTTATAGGATTGCTACCATTAGTCATCTCGCGATTAAGATATTCGAAAACAAGTGGGCCGCAATCAAAGGCTGTCTCATTCTAGCAAAGCACTGCTGAGTATGAGTACTTATCATACCTTGTGGAACTGAGATCGGGGCAATCCAGGTTTGGCGTTTTCTACATACTATTGAGTGTGGCTGAGTGATGTGACCGGTTAATGTGCCGGCCCCTTTAAAAATTTAAGGATTCCATCTATAGCAATGAAACATTGCCGCGTGGGTATAAAAGAATACTTGCATCATAATAATTCAAAGGGCTAAGTTATAAAGCTCAATGTTGCATGGTAAAAATTAAAAAGTAATCGCGGGGGAGGTGATTTTTTAGTTTATATTAGAGGTTGGGTGAGGGTGAATTTAAATGATTGTTGTTTTTTTAATGATTTTTTAGTTAGGAAAATATTTGATGCTATAATATCTATATACCATTGACTTTAAGAAGGCGAAGTTTATGAGCGAATTGTCAAAGTTTTTAATTGGCGTCTCACCTATTTTGATCATTATGTTTGGGACGCTAATTGCAGCGGGATATGAAATTCGACGTCGAAAAAATGAAAAAAAATAACTGGCGTATTTTTTTAGGTAATATTATTATAGACAAATTCAGGTAAGTTAATTTATTGTGAACAATGAAGCTTAAATCTTCTTTTTTGCAGTTGTAGGCTGATTTTATGCTTAGGTTCCGATAAAGCCTGAAGTCTAACTCTGACAGTGAATTAATGAGTGTTTTGAGCTAAATTCTATTTTGATAATTATTTGCACGAAGTCCTTGATTGAATATGCTTTTCAGAGCAGGTTGAAGCTCTAAATGTCTTATCGCACAGGCTGGGATTGCTATAACTATGTTGCTAAGAACGGTTAAAAAAAGCCCATACAGAATACGGAGTGTAGGAGACCAGTGGATATTTTAGCCGCAAGTGATTTTCCTCTTATAACTTTCATTGATATTGAGGCGTCTGGGCTTCACCAGCCTAATAGCTATCCAATAGAAGTTGGATGGGCTGATACGCTAGGTAATAGTGATGGGTTTCTCATTCGTCCCCTTGAGGATTGGGCGCATTGGAGTCCAACTGCAGAGGCAATACACGGTATCAAGCGAAGAGAGCTATTCGATAAGGGTTTACCCGTCGATAGAGCGGCCGAGCTGCTCAACAATATGCTTGGGTGTGAAGTTGTCTTTTGTGATGGGCTGGATTCAGATCATTTCTGGCTAAATAGACTCTACGAAGCGGCAAGCGTCGCGCCTTCGTTCGAATTGGCTGATTTTCATCAGCTTCATAAATTGCTTAGCAAGCAACACATGTTATCGCTTCAACGCGTACTTAAAGACCTGGCCATACCACACCGTGCAAAGGCTGATGCTGAGCGTTACGCTAAAGCCGTCCTCGCGAGCTACTCGAATTATGGCGCTTGCTAATACAAGTTGTATCTCTTATATCCTGGATTCCCTGGCACACTTTTTAAACAGGCTTTTAGAGCCTAACTTGTGTCTTAAATATCCGTGCCGATTCATATCCTTTTGCACAGATCGTAGCTATTATGGTCGATAGTATGGGTGATAATTCTATAAAAACTTCATTTTATCATTTACTGGTTTTTTCTTAACTATTTGATTGTAATAAAATATGTCAGTTTTTAGCCATTTTCAAACAACCTGTATTCTTTCATTTTGAGTTTATAGAGCCCACATCTTTCTCTCCACATTAGTATCTTTATAGCTGCCTACCAAGCCGACGTCACCCCATCTTCATTAGCACCCGGGTTTAGAGTCTGAAGTTACTTTATCGTTTTTTAACACCCGTTGCTCGGCATAGGCGGAAGGCGTTAATCCTCCAAGTCCTTTCTTCGGTCTTTCCTCGTTGTATTCCCGTCGCCACGCCTCGATGATGACCCTCGCGTGATTCAGGCTGGTGAACCAGTGCTCATTTAGACATTCGTCTCTAAAACGCCCATTGAACGATTCGATGTAGGCGTTTTGGTTGGGTTTTCCAGGTTCGATTAAAAACAGGGCAACACCACGCTGATGAGCCCACGTCAGCATGGCGCGTCCGCAGAACTCCTTTCAATTATCCGTACGAATGGCGCTTGGCAGGTCACGTTGTATAGCCAGATGATCCAGAATCCGTGTTAACGACAGCCCGTCAATGGCACGGTCAGGCACGATAGCCACGGCTTCATGGGTGGCGTCATCGACAACGGTGAGGTTCTTGATCACGCGACCTTCCGCCGTACGGTCAAACACAAAATCCATCGACCAGACCTGGTTGGCGGCACAAGGGCGGCCAAGGGGCTTTCGTTTAGACGTGGGAACCTTCTTACGCTTGCGTCGCTTCACCTACAACCGAGCCGCGGTTTAGAAACGCTCGACGCGCGTTCACCGGCTTGACGCAGCTTCAGGTAGATCATGCCAGCGCCATAGCGACGATGCCGATGGGCCTAGGCAATAATGCGTTCACGCAATACCTCATTACGGTCAGGAGCCGATTGATAGCGCAATGCACTGGCACTCATACGGATGACACGGAGCGCTCGGCGCTCACTGAGGCCACGTGACACCATAAAGCGCACCAAGTCTCGGCGTGCAGGGGAACTTACCACTTTTTTCTCAGCGCCTCGCGAGTGACCTGCATCTCCAGTAACGACTCCGCAAGCAGCTTTTTCAAGCGTCCATTTTCGGCTTCGAGTTCTTTGAGTCGCTTGGCATCGGTTATGCTCATGCCGACATACTTGCTGCGCCATAGATAGTAACTGGCGACGGCATAGGTCCTTAATGGGCAGTCCCGCCTCTGCTTCGCCCAGAAAACCAATGATCTGTTCTTTGCTGAAACTCTTCTTCATGTCCAATCTTCTTACGCATAGGATCGGACTCTAAAGTGTAGCGCTACTCAATCAGGGGGTGACGTCGAAGCCAAGCTAGTAGCCTATCGGTTCCCTTGAGCACATTAAGCCAGCATCATCGTCGCGGCCTAAATAATTAGAAGCGTTTAATTTGACCTAATAAATTAGCTTGCCAGTATATATCGAGTGTCGAAGACTGTTAAAGCTGCAAAAAAAATGTGGGACTGATCTCGTCGAGTCAGGCGTCAAACAGGGCGATACAAAAAGCATAGGAATGGGGTGAGCATCATGCGCGTATCTCGTATTAGGATTGAAAATTTTAGGGGGGTTAAGAGCGCTGAGGTGTTTCTACCCAGTCATGGTGTGCTTATCGGTGACAATAACACTGGAAAAACAACTATTTTAGAAGCCCTTGATCTGGCTTTAGGGCCGGATCGGCTCAACCGTAAGCCTCCCGTTGATGAGCATGATTTCTTCAAGGGTGTGTATATTCCAGTGACTGTCTTAGAACCGGCTGAAGGAGCCCTTGGAGAAGAAGTAGAGGCTGCTGAAGCAGACGAGGAGTCGGCTGCAGAGAGCAACGAGCCAAAGATCAAGATTGAGGTAACTGTTGTTGATCTCACGGATGAGCAGAAAGCCGTGTTCGGTGATTATGCGGAGTTTTGGGACACCAGAACGAATACGCTCTATGACGAACCGAATCCAGAAGGCGTAGATGTCGACAGTGTCACCGAGGCTATACGTGTCACTTTCCATGGCTGGTATGACTCTGAGGAAGATGACTTCGAAGGGAAGACATACTTCACGCGCAGCCTTACGGAAAGTGAAAAGCCTGAGCCCTTCTCCAGAAAACACAAGCAGGTATGCGGTTTCCTGTATCTCCGTTCCATTCGCACAGGTTCAAGGGCACTGAGCTTGGAACGAGGAAGCTTGTTAGACATTATTCTGCGCCTCAAGGAGGTTAGGCCGCAGATGTGGGAGGATACGCTTGCCACGCTGTCCGAAACCAACGTTGCCAGCAACCCCAATCTTGGGATCTCACCCGTTTTGGAGAGTATCAATGCAGCCCTGAAGAAGTATGTGCCCAGAGAATGGGGGATAGAGCCTCATCTTAAGGTCTCCAATTTGACGCGTGAACATTTGCGCAAGGTTATTACCGCGTTTATTGCAACGGGCGATGGAACACATGCGGCACCTTTCTATCGACAAGGTACAGGCACAATTAATATGCTTGTCTTGGCGATGCTATCCCAGATAGCCGAGGATAGGCAGAACGTCATATTCGCCATGGAAGAACCGGAAACAGCCATCCCACCATACGCACAGAAACGCATCGTGCACGAGGTGCGAAAGCTAGCATCACAAACCCTATTCACATCCCATTCGCCATATGTACTCGAAGAATTTTCACTCGACGAGACGATCGTGCTCGCGCGCGATACTGAAGGCGTACTAATGCAGCGCTCCATCACTTTACCGGGCAACGTCAAGTTGAAACGGTACAGGCAAGAGTTCCGAACTCGATTCTGTGAGGGATTGCTTGCCCGCCGCGTTCTTGTTGCAGAAGGGGCAACGGAGGCCTCATCGTTTCCTGTCGCTTGTCGTCGCCTTGAGGAGCTGAATCCAGACATATACTCATCACTTGAGGCTCTTGGGGTTTGCGTTGTTGATGCTGGAAGTGAAACCAACATACCTGGCATGGCCCAGCTTTACCGTGAGCTTGGGAAGCACACATTTGCGATTTGTGATCGGCAGGACGACGGGAATAAGAAACTGATAGAAGCCCAGGTTGACCTGTTGCTAATGCATAGGGAAAAAGGCGTTGAAGATATGGTGTTGAAGGGCACAACCGAAGAAGCCCTTAAACGATTCACACAGCTAATCGACTGGCCACAGCATCTCTCTCAAAAGTATCCTGATCTGGAAGCGCAAGCCGCCGCAGCTTTGAGCGACTACTTTACATGGTCGAAGGGAAACTGGGGTATCGCTGATTTCATCGCGCAATGCAGCGAGGTAGAAATTCCCGAGTGGTTGAGAGAGGCAGCGCTACAACTGAAGGCCGCATGCACCCCTGCGGAAGTGGAGGAAGCAGCCGCAGTTCAGGGAGCAGAAGCTGATGGAGCTAACTAAAGGCCAACAGGATGTCATGCAGGCGGATGGACATCTTCTTGTAACCGGTGGTCCGGGGTCGGGTAAGACTACGATATCCATCCTAAAGGCGGCACAGGTTGTCGAACAGACTCTTCAGCCTGGCCAGAAAATTCTGTTTCTCAGCTTCGCCCGCGCTACAGTTTCCCGAGTGGTGGAGGCCATTGAGCATGAACAGAAAATTCCTTCTGAGCAGAAGAAACGCATCGATGTGCAGACCTACCACTCCTTCTTCTGGCGCATTCTCAAGACTCACGGCTACCTAATCGGCTTACCGCGGCGATTGAGTATTCTCACACCTCCTGGAGAAGCCATTGCGCTGTCTTCTGTCCGTTCAGGCTTTCCAGCCAGGAGTCTGACAGACGAACAAAAAGTGGCAAAGAAGGCTGCTGAAAATGCAGAGCGACTACGGCTGGCGAACGAAGAAGGACTTGTGTGCTTTGATCTGTATGCTCCATATGTTGGCGATCTTCTTCGTGGTAGCTCACGTATTCAAAGCCTTGTCGCAGCCATGTATCCAGTCATTATCCTTGACGAATTTCAGGATACTAATGATTCACAGTGGCGGGTCGTTCAAGCATTGGGAGAGTTCTGTCGTTTGATCGTTCTCGCTGATCCAGAACAGCGAATCTACGACTGGATTGGCGCTGACCCTGCGCGTCTTGATCATCTCAGAGGGGAGTTCACGGTCTCAGACTTTGATCTGAGTACCGATAATCACCGTAGCGCAGGAACGGAAATCGCGCTGTTTGGCAATGATCTGCTGACAGGAGAGTTTCGTCAGAGCACTTATAAGGGAATTGCGTTTGAGTGTTTTAGACCCTTTGCCGACCCTGCGATGACCATGCTGGTGACGACAGTCTATGCGGCTCGGAAGCGGCTTGCTGAGGCAAAGATCAAAAACTGGTCAATAGCCATTCTGGTGCCCACTAAGAAAATGACTCGCTTGGTTTCGGATGCGCTGCGTCAGCCACCAGCAGGCATGGCAGCGGTAACACATTCGGCCGTTATAGAGATGGAGGCCGCCATACTTGGGGCCGAAGTTATCGCTCTGCTAATGCAGTCAGGGAGCGATGCTCGCCATTTTGCTCAGTTCATTGGTCTTCTGTGCAACTACTATCAAGGAAAAGGAGGAAATGAGCCAACGAAGAAAGCACTTCACGAAGCAGCTAATATACGTAAAGCATATGAAGAAGCGCTAGCTCTTCAAGCCTCTGGAAAGGGAGCCCGCAAAAATAGCATTCTCGTCAACATAAAAGCCGTCTATGAGCAGGCCTGCGCACTTAAGCTGACTGGCGATCCTGATAAAGATTGGCGGGCGGTTCGGCATACTCTCGAAGATGGCGGATGTAGTCGCCTTAAAGAGATCGCAAGTGAGGTTCGAAATGTACGGATTTTGGAACGTGGGATGCAGCTTCGGCAGGCATTATCACAGGATTGGCGGGATAATGGAGGTTACCAAAACGCTCTTACAATTACCCAGCAGGCATTTGTGCAGGAGCACTTTTCCACAAATTCTAAGCCAGAGTCAGGTGTCATTGTGATGAACATGCACAAGGCTAAAGGAAAGCAGTTCGATGAAGTGATCATCTTTGAGGGGTGGCCGATCAAACGTAAAGGGCAGCCTCCCTTCAACGCTGACAGAATTGTACGCTTCAACTCAAAAGACAAAATGGATACTCAAACAAGACAGAATTTTCGAGTTAGTGTTACTCGTGGCAAACGGCAAACTACCATACTGACTCCAAAAACCGATCCATGTGTTCTTTTGCTAGATAGTGATGAGTGACTCGTTGGTCAAATCGGTGATCTGGCCCAACGTACGCATCGTGGTTTTGTATGAATCCGTTAATGTCGGGAGTCAGCAGCATTTGAACTGAAGTCCGATAGCACCGTCGAAAGGAGTATTAGATAAGGTCCGGCTTTTGCCTACAAGTTATTACTACCCGTTCTTGCAGATGGGGTCTTTGAGGAGAGCTTTATGGACTACGAACATGCAGTGGTGAAATTTGAAGAAGGCGTTGGAACTCTGCTCTGCAACGGCTGTGGCATTGTCCTCGCTGAGGGTGCCAAACACGAGGACAGGGAACACTATTGTACCATGTGTATGAGCGGTAACTGCAAAGCAAAATTCAAGAAAGGAAAGTAAAGAATTGGCGCTTGATCACTTCATATGGATTTGGCCTGATCAAGCAGACGGCCCACTGGGGTGTCAATCAGGTAGATCATGGCGATGAAATTGGACTCGTTCCGATAGCCACGTGCGAGTGACAGTGTTTGTTCGGTAGCTATGCTGCCAAAAGGTATAATCTGCTCATTTCGTAGGGCTCGGGCAACTCGTTATGAAAGCTTAAGTCCCTGTGCTGACAAGTACTGTCTACTACAAGTGGTGCATGAAGCGAAGTACTTCCATTCGGGTTCTAAGGCCAAGGACTACGAAGAGCCAACCGAATGGATGACGGTATTTGGAGCCACTCATAATGCGGGCGAAAGTGGGGCCCGGCAGGTGGCGACTTGTTAAAACCTGAATTCAAGCAGCGAATCCATGACGAAGTCGCTCAAGAAGCGTAACAACGGCGTTGTAACCCGGCGTGGTAGCCGTAGCCTGCAGACCATTTTGCCCACCGAGCGATTTTCTCGGCCTTAGAAGCCAACTATCTGATTTTTGCTTGTTGCCGAATATTGATGCCGCTAATAGTGTTGCCAGGACAGCTCGATAAAGCTTGTCTCCTTCGCCCGGGGTCAGATATTTACTCTGTTGCAATCTACGCTTGAGTGCAGCTTTACTGATGATGTCGAGTTCTACAGCGTTCACGCCATAGGCGGCGACTCTGTCGATAGCAGACAGAGGGATACCCTGTCGGATGAGGACATCTAAGCTAACGTTATCACTCGCACCGAAAAGCATAGCCGCTTGTGTCTCAAGGTCACGTCCGAAGCCGACGTCAGTCGCCGATGCCATGAGTAGTTCCTTGTCGAGTAGATACCAGAAACGATAGCAGATCCAGCCGGTAAAGGGCTGAGATAGGTGCATACAAATATGACGTTTGTGTTGGCTATTGCCTGGTATGAGATGGATGAGCTGAGAGCAGGGCGACTGCTATCGATATTGACAACACTTTCCCCTCTGTCTTGTTGGGCTTATCAATCCAAAAGCATAGCGCTTGCGAGCACGGGCCGCCTCGAACTTTTCGTGCCAGCGTGCTGTATTACTTCTACGAATATTGAGTTGATGGACCCGGCTCTGAGTTAGTGGTTAGTCAAACTAAAAGAAGGGAGTTAGGCCCGCCAGGGATGGCGCTCTACGTTTTAACAACAGCTAGTTCTTCCCACTTCGTTGTGTACCTTGGGGTTCGATGCTCGCAGCGCAGCTCCCATGCATTGGCCTTCCTCGGTATTCCCAGCCTGACAGTATTTTTTCCGTGCTCCCGGTTAAGCTTATCCAGCGTCGCCATTAATTTCTCATTCCTTTCCCGCTTCTCATCGCTCACTGGCTCAGCCAGCAACCCAAGTTGTTCATTGCCGTAGTCGCACAGATCCATGAGCATAACGCCGCATTTTTGATACATGATGCCCGGTTTGAATATGCTCTCCAGCCCCGCCATCGCGGTACGGACCAGTTCACGGCTGTCATCCGTCGGGTGGGGCAGTGGTATCACTAACGATTTGCTGTAGCTGGGTAGATCCGGGCGGAATCTATTGGTGCGAACGAACACCATGATGGCCTGGGCAAGGCCCTGCTGCTTACGTAGCTTCTCGCCGGCGCGTGAAGTGTGCACACGGATCGCTTCGTGAAGGTCGGCTTTATTGTTAGTGAGGCGCCCAAAGCTGCGGCTGACCATGATCTGCTTTTTGGGCTGCGTCATGTCGTCTAGTGCTATGCAGTCCTGCCCCCGGAGCTCATAAACGATGCGCTCCATCACAACCGAAAAGTGTTTCCTCAAGTGCTTAGGCGCGGCGTTGCGTAGTTGCCAGGCTGTTTCTATACCGAGAGTTTGCAGTCTCACCGCACTACGGCCAGCGACACCCCATATTTCCGTTACCGGTAGCTGCTCAAGGAAAGCGCGCGTGTCGTCGCTGTCCGCATGCATGATGGCGACACCATCAAAGCCAGGCTCTTTTTTGGCTCTGTGGTTTGCAATTTTGGCCAACGTTTTAGATGTGCTGAGTCCTACGCTGACCGGTATTCCGGTATCGCGCCGCACCTGGTGCCGCATGGTCTGGCATCTTTCTGTCAGCGTTTCAGGATCGAAACCTTCAAAACTCAGAAACGATTCATCAATCGAGTAAATGTCGACGTGTGGCGTGTGCTGGCTGAGAACGTCAGTGACCCTTCGAGACATGTCGCCGTACAGCGCGTAGTTGGAGCTCAGTAAAATGCACTGACGGCGTACGTGAGGGTCGATCTGATGCGCGGGCATGCCCATCGCTACGCCAAGCTGCTTTATTTCAGCGGACCTGGCGACAACGCAGCCATCATTATTCGACATCACCCCAACGGGCTTGCCTTCCAGCTTCGGGTTGAACACGCGCTCGCAGCTGACGTAGAAATTATTGCAGTCGACCAGGGCGATCATATTGAGAAACCAGGTGCCAGCGAGTGGATGTTGTGTGTGACGACGCCCCACACCTGGCACTCTTTACCCTCAAGAGGGATCGGTCGGAACTCTGGGTTCGAGGCGATCAAGTAGGGTCGGTTGCCTATCGTGCCTAACTTTTTACAGGTGAGCTCACCGTCAACGCTCATGATAACGATGTGACCGGTCTTAGGCTCAAGAGAGCGATCGACTATTAATAGGTCGCCATCATAAATACCGACGCCGGTCATTGATGAGCCTTTGGAGCGCAGGTAATACGTCGCACTGGGGGGTTGAATGAGGTGAGCAACTAGATCCAGCTCGGCTTCCAGATAGTCATCGGCCGGCGAAGGAAACCCGGTGCGCACTTCGCCAGCAGCTAGGGGGAGTTTCAGTGGTGGGGCGGTGGTATCGACACGCCCGAGAACGGTGAGGTGGATGCTCATGCCATCGACTCCTCAGGGTTCCATGTAATCTGCACATGCTCGGAATGGTCATCCATGGTGATGAGCGTGACGTTCTCGACAGTGCCCAGGTCGGAAAGCATGCGCGCCCAATCATCCGCTTCATCTTCAGGCTGGCGTTTTATCTCAACGTAGTGCTTCGACTGTGCACCCGGGCTATTGATTGCCCGCTGCACGCGCTGGATCAACTGCTGATACTTTTTCTCTGACATAAGTGCCTCCTAAAATGCTGGTAATATATACAGTATTTTAGGCAGACGATAAGCGATGACCAGCGTTGACTGCAAGCACTCATGTGTCAGGGTGGCTGCGAGCCGTAATTTATCGTCTATCATTCAAGGATGTGTGGACGATTCGCGTTATTCACCCCCCTTGATCGGCTGGCCAAAATGGTTGGCGCTACTGTGCCAGAGCAAATCGTAAAGCCTCGCTACAACGTCGCGCCCGGCACGTGGATAGCTACCGTGCACCAGTCTTCAGAAAACGAGGCACCGTTTATTGGCGAGATGTGGTGGGGATACAGACCGAGGTGGGCACAAAGCACAGGTAATCAGCCGATCAACGCGAGAGTTGAAACTGTGGCCACCAACGCCTATTTCAAATCGGCATTTTCAAAGCATAGATGCCTGATACCGGCTGACGGCTGGTATGAATGGATTAAAGACTCAAAACCCAAGCAACCGCATTACCTTTGCCGCAAAGATCGTGAGCCGATGTTTTTCGCAGGCATATTCGCTGAGCGTGATGATGGAAGCCTAGGCTGTGCCATTGTCACTGAGCCCGGTCGCGGTAGTGCTGCTGAGGTGCATGATCGAATGCCACTGATATTGGATGACGATAGCCTTGAGCATTGGTTAGCGCCTGACATTACTGATCGGGAGACGATCAAGCAGATGGTGCGACATATCGATGCCAGTCTGCTAGAGCATTGGCCTGTGAGCACCAAAGTTAACAAGCCTAGCGAAGGGCAGAGCGAAGAGCTGATTAATCCGGCGTGATGTATCTAATCATCGGCAGATCGACTCGCACGGCACACCATCACTATCACCATCTAAGCGACCGTTCCCGCATTGATTCAAGTGGAACATTGCCTCTTCGCATGACGCCATGGCACCGCAAGTCTTACGAGTTGAACGGGTTATGAGTCATTGGATGCATTAAGGGCAATGCTTACATCATGAAAGCTATCTGTAACTCGCGGTGCAAATAGGTCTTAGCCACTTTGCTTATTAGCACTTGAGTGAGCTTTCTCGTCTTTGTGGCTAGCTGTAGCCGAATATGGGTGGTCCGAATCTCTACTAGACCCGTCGGGGCTTCTTGGCTAGCTAGCATATCTTTATGCAGAATAGGGAGACCGAGTACAGAAAAAGTTCGTGGATACTCATCTACCAAGGGGTGGTCAAATCACACTCGTCATGTGCTAAGTTTAATTGGCATGCAATTTTCGACCCAAAGCAGTCTCTCAGCACGGCTGAATCGACCGAAAACTGCTGGCCGCTATCTTGTCATATTCGGATATCAGATCCTTTCGGGGCATTTTTGCACTTCACAATTACTTCTCTATATCGATTCCAAGCTTGATGACCCTGCGGCGCTTCAGCTTGAATGCAAAGCCACTTCGCGCTGTTTGAGGAGAGGAAGTGGTAGGGCCAATCAACCATTCCATTGAGCGGATGTGAAATAAAACTTGCGCTTCAACAGCATCTCAGCCTGGGTAAATAAACAAGGGGCTTATACTATATCTTTCCGTGCCTTGGAGATTACCGCATGGCCAATGCGCTGAGTCATCAGACTGTTCTCATCCTATGGGGTGTGTTTCTAGCACTAGTAGTCTATCGCTATTCCAGGAAGTTCCCTGCGTGGACGCTTCTGGTAACGGCACTGTTTGCAATTTTGCTTCGAGTTACAGGTTTTTTTCTTTACGAACTCGAAATGCAGCCTGGCGAACTCGGATATGTCGGCCTTTTTACAAATGCGTTGTTCAAGTCAATCCAGTTGCTTTTCATGGGGGATACTCCGGCTCCCAATGAAAATATCCTGATCCAGATGTCTCGGCTTTCGGCTCTGGCGACAGTATTTATGCTGACCTATGAGGCTATCCGAAGACTTTTTGCCGATTCCATTCAGCGAGTGATGCTACAACTTAATAAGCAACACGTAGTGATATGTGGTCTCGGACAGATTGGCTATCACCTGGTTTGCGATTTGCGTAGTGAAACTGAGGGTGGCACTGGAAAATTATCGGGCATCCCCAAAGTGGTGGTGGTCGAGCCCGATCGTGAGAACCCTTACCTCAATGCCGTGCGTGATCTCGGCGTCACCGTGGTACATGCCGATGCCATCAACATTCAAACCCTCAAAGGTATTAACGCACACAAGGCCCGTGATGTGTTTTTCCTGACTGGCAAGGATGAAGTGAACATCGAAGGGGCATGCAAGCTTGACGACAATATTGTCGACGGGCTGGGGTGGGAAAATGATTCCACACCGGATCTCTATGTCCACCTCCGTCATGCCGATCTTGGAGGAGTGGTGGAGAATCGCAGGAGTTTGTCTTCGGCCGATGGTCGTTCGCATATCAAAGCGTTCAATGTTATCGATCGCTCGGTACGGGATGTTGTTGGCAATCTTGTCTTGCCATGGCGGCCGCGCACAACGTCTCAAATAGCCCACTTCGTGATCGTCGGGTTTGGTGAGGTGGGCCAGAGACTGGCTCTTCGTTTGGCAGAGCTGGCGCATTTCGAGAATGGCAAACGCTCGCGTATGACCATCGTCCACGGGTCTCACGAGCACGAATCAGTGCGGCGATTTCGGCAAATATACCCACGAATGATGCCCTCAGATGGACCAGCCGATGCCTGGATGCCGGAGGCCGCAAGGGATGACTGGTCCTTCGGCGTTTCGGTGGCGGACCGGGGAAACCCACAGCCGGGTGACTGCGGTGTGGCGTTTGTGGTCAACGGGGGCTGGACGGAGATGGACGCCGCACCGGATTCCGATGAGTTCGTGGAACGAATCGTGAATCTGGCTGGGACACCCGACCTGCTTCCCGTGGTGTTCATCTGTAGGGAATCTGACGAGCTGAATTGCTCGCTGGCGCATAAGCTGCGAACGGAGCTGGATCAACGGCTCAAAGAGAAAGACGGGAGCGATGGCGATTTGCTGCGCTACCGAGACGGCCTGTCACCGGTGCCGATTTTTTCCTATGTACCCCGTCGCCCCATGCTAACGCGATTGGTCGACAGTCCGGATTTGATCAGTTTCGGTGCGTCTGATGTTGTCTGTACTTACAAAGAGCTGACCAGGGACCTGCAACGCCCACTGGCAGAAGCACTGGCCGCCGATTTTCACCGTGAGTACGAGAAACGACAGGCCATCGCTGCCGGGGAGCCAACGCACCACATCGAAGCGCCGACCTTTTCGACTTTGCCGGCCTGGGAGCGGCAATCCAACCTTTCGGCGGCGGCGCACCTGAATATCAAATTGGCCGCGCTGGATATGAAGCTGGTTTATCGCGATCACATGAGCACGCCGGCTGATATTGCCAAAATCAGCTCCGAACAACGAGAGCATGTGGCACGCATGGAACACAGCCGCTGGCTGGCCGAGCGCCTACTCAATGGTTGGACCTTCGGTGAGCGTGACAATGCCCGCAAGCGACGATTGTCGATAGTGGATTGGGACAGCCTCAAGAGCGACGAGCCGGCAAAGGATAGTGACCAGATCGATCGCATCATTGACTTCTGTAGTCAACACCCCGTCATCGCGCTGACAAGGGCGGATGGCGAACCTGACCAAAAAGAGTGCTGAGCGGAAAGCCTGTCATTCGATCGGTTCGGCGCTGCCGTCCGGCCGGTAGCCGATTGCATGGATAAGTTCACCGAAATTGTCGTTCTGTAACTCGAACCTGACAAAGCCACCTAATACCGCCACCGGCTGACCGTCTACACCGAAAGTAGCCTCCGCGATGACGTAGCCGCGCGCATCGAAGGCCTGCGCTAAACGGTGATATCCGTCCCGATGCAGCACTGGCTCACCGTTGGCCCCGAAAAAGGCTTGCTCGGTAATGTTACCGCGCGCATCGAAGGCCTGCGCTAAACGGTGATAACCGTTGCGGTGCAGCACCGGATCACCGTGGATCCCGAAGTAACGCTGCTCGATAAGGTTGCCGCGCTCATCGACGGCCTGCGTGAGGCGGTGAACTCGGTCCCGATGCAGCACCGGCTCACCGTTGGCCCCGAAGTAGGCCTCCTCTGTTAAGTTGCCGCGCGCATCGAAGGCACGCGTGAAGCGGTGATAGCCGTCCCGGTTCAGCACCTGCTCCCCGTCGACCCCAAATACAGCCCACTCAGTAGTGTTGCCGCGCGCATCGAAGGTGTGCGCGAGGCGGTGAAAACCGTATCGGTTCAGCACCGGCTCACCGTTGACTCCAAAAGCTGCCTCTGCGGTGACGTTGCCACGTGCATCGACGTCCAGCGTGACGCGGTGATAACCGTATCGGTTCAGCACCGGCTCACCGTTGACTCCAAAATGGGCCAGTGCGGTGACGTTGCCACGTGCATCGACGTCCTGCGTGACGCGGTGACCCCTGTCCCGGTGCAGAATGGGCTCACCATTGACACCAAAGTAACGCTGCCCGATAAGGTTGCCTCGCTCATCGAGGTCCTGCGCGAGGCGGTGATAACCGTATCGGTTGAGCACAGGCTCACCGGCGACCCCGAAGTAGACCTCCTCTGTGGGGTTGCCGCGCGGATCATAGTCCTTCGCTAAAAGGTGGTAACCGTTGTCAGTTAGCACCGGCTCACCGTTGGCCCCGAAGTAGGCCCACTCAGTAATGTTGCCGCGTTCATCGAAGGCACGCGTGAAGCGGTGATTACCGAAGCGGCTCAGTATCGGCTCCCCGTCGACCCCGAAGTGGGCTTGCTCGGTAATGTTGCCGCGCGCATCGAAGGCACGCATGAAGCGGTGATAGCCATCCCGGTTCAGCACCGGCTCCCCGTCGATCCCGAATAAAGCCCCATCAGTGACGTTGCCTTGTGGATCGACGGCGTGGATGAAGCGGTGATACCCGTCCCGGAGCAGTACCGGCTCATCGGTGACACCAAAGTGCGCCTGCCCGATGAGGTTGCCGCTTGCATCGAAGGCCTGGGTGAATCGGTGATATCCGCCCCGATGCAGCACTGGCTCATTGTCGTCCCCAAAGTAGGCCTTATCCGTTATGTTGCCGTGCTCATCGAAGTCCTGTGTGGAGCGATGATAACTGTTTTGGTGCAGCACCGGCTCACCATTGACCCCGAATAAGGCAAGCTCGGTAGAGTTGCCGCGCGCATTAAATTTCAGCGCTAAACGGTGATAACCGCTGCGATGCAGTACCGGCTTACTGTCGACCCCGAAGTAGACCTCCTCTGTAGGGTTGCCGTGTGAATCGACGGCCCGCGCGACGCGATGATAGCCATCAGTATGAAGCGCCGGTTCATCGTTCACTCCCAAATAGCGTCGCTCAACCCGGTCACCGAGCTCACTGTGCGTAATGTCCACCGCTACGATGCCGCGTCGGCTGGCCTGCGGCTCGCCGTTAAAGCCCAGATTAAGAACACGGGTTGGCACGAAGCTTTCGCCTTGATAAACGAAACGCTGACCAAAGACCCCTTCGGCGTTGGCACGGCGCGCTCTGTTGAGATTGAGGTATATCCGGCGGATAACTCGGCCCTGCTCATCGTAGTGAATCTCGTGCCCGGTAACATCCGAGCGCTGATCCCCGCCCTCTAAGCCAATTTCAAGCCCGCCCGCGGCGGCTGCCTGTGCCAGCGGCGCATCCCGATGCTCTTGCCTGAAATCCACGAACTGGAACTGGCCGGTTGCCGTATCACGCAGACCACTGAAGTTCTGTCGCATCACCAGCCGCTCGTTGCGGTCGCGCAGTTCGATCTGCTGGACGCTGCCATCTTCGCGGTAGAACACCTGTTGAATGGCTGCGTCGTGGTTATCGTCGTCTTCACACAGTTGGCCGGCGCTGTTGACGCGCAGCACCTGTCGTACCCTATATTGACGCGATTCGATGCGAAAATGGGTCTCACGGCCGGCGCGGGTGACCGTGTCCAGTTGGCCAACGCCCACTGGCACACTCCATTGTGAGCCGAGGTTGGCGTAGTAGCTGATCTTGAGCCGGTTGTAATCCCATGCCCAACCGCCGGCCGAGAGCATCAGCATGGCTGCCACGGCGGCGACTGCACGCCGGCGGCGCTGGCGCTTGCGCTCACGGCGGGCGAAGGCGTCAAAGCCGAGCCCAGTGATGCCCGCCACCGCCTTGAGAAACGCGCTGGTCCAGCCATCGCCCCCCGGGCGAATATCACCCGCAATCGGCTCAGTGCGGGATCCGGTCATGTTGCCTTCGGCATCCACGCAGTAACGCAGGGCTGGCGGAAAGCATTCCTGCTCTGCCGTTGCCGGGTCGTCCGAGGCATTCGGCTCGCCGTCCAACATAATGGCGATAATGCGGTCTTCACGCCCGAGGGACTTGAAGTAGCGCACCTCCTCGTTAACCCATCTTGATTTGGCCGCATGGGGCGAGCTCAACACGATGAGATAACGGGAGGCGCGCAGCGCGTCCTGGATCGTCGCGCCGAGATCTGAAGATAGCGGCAGCTCTTCGCGGTCGCGGAAAATAGGGAAGAGTCGGCGTGGCACCGGCTCATCACGCCCGGGACGACCCACCAGATCACGTGGGACGCGGTAGGCTTCAAGCTGCCGGTGCAGCTTTTCGCCAATGCGAGCGTCTTTCGACGAATAGGAAATGAAGGCCCAGTAGCGGTATTGGTCTGAAGGTTCGGTCATGGGCCTTTTCTCCTAGTCTGTTTCAGCGCAGGTGCCCGGTGCCCTGGGAAGTGAAGAATCCAGAAAGAAGCAAGTGAGCCAGATGATGTTGATTGGAATGGTCATGGGCGTTACGAGATGTCAAAGCAAGAAGGGAAGTGTTCAATACTGACACTTTCCTGCGCCGCGGCAAGCCCGATCGCCAGTAGCTGAGCACTATTGTTATGGGCCGTCATATTTCGTAAGGCCTGTACCCGTGAACTGGATAGGTCGAATCCCAGCTCGGCAAGCGGCTCGCGTTCCAAAGGCGCGTTATAACGCAGATAACTGAGTGCTGGCTCAGGAGTTAACAGGTCTCCGCTCAAATCGCCGACCTCTGAGTCGAGTGTCCATGGGGTCAGTGATCGGGACAGATATTGCATGAGCAACTGAACCTGAGCGTTGGCGTCTTCCATCAGCATCTTCGGTACCTCTATGGGCCAGTTTCATGCTTTGGCGCCAGCTACCTTGTCGACAGGATCGCGCTGTTGCCAACTGCCAGTGTCTATCGAAACCATCAACAATTGGTCTTCACCCCTCGGCCAGTGGAACGGGAACCCTTTCAGTGTTGCTAGAAGAAACATTTGCCAAGCTGGGTTATTTGCCATGCTCACGCCGCCATCCACGAAGGTACCGACTTCGCCTTGGCCGACATCAAACTTTGTGGGTACGAAAAAGTAAGGGGCTGCGGCACTGGCATAGACAGCGTCACGTAACGCAATGTGTCGGTTCATCTCATAAAAGCGACCGTGAGGGTGATTGAACAGCGGCCAGGTGCTGCGAGTGTCAGCGCGCTTGGTGACGATGCACAGGCCGGTAGCCAGTCGTTCATCACCAAGCGTGTAGTCGTCAAATACTTCGTTCAACACCGCCTGGAGTGGCTTGGAATCGAATCTGGAGTGCCAGGCTCGCCAGTTTCGACGGGCGAATATCCGTGTGGTGACGTCCATGCCGCGCCCGGTAAGGGTTTTCATCTCCATGCCCATGGCCAGAGCTGCTGCCAAGATGGATCCCACGCTGGTCCCGCCAATCAAATCAAAGTAGTCGCTGAGACGCATATCCGGGCGTCCATGACGTTTGCGGAGTTGCATCTCAAGTGTTTCGAGAAATCCCAGCAGCAGGATGCCGCGCACGCCACCGCCGTCTAAAGTCAGTATGCGCTTGGGCGTTGAGGATGTAAGACGTTGCAGTAGGGCGCTATTCATCCGCATACCTCCTTGAGATACCTCAGAACCCCGGGGTTAGCTCTCGTTCGCTATAAATCAACCGCCAGATTCGTAGATCATCCGACAATGTCAGGCTTACCTGTCCCAGCAGACGTCGAATGGTCGGTCGATCCGGTGAATCTCGCCTCGCATTGAGGGATTTCTCCAGCTGTTCCAATTCCGACACCATGCGTCGTGACTGCTGTGCAGCAGAACGAAAATCCCCGGTGGCGCGGATACCGAAGATCGCCGCCCCTACAACCGGCAGTGTGGCGCCAAGCAGGGTGGCCAGGGGTTTGTAGAAGTCAGCGGCCAGTTGCCAGCCCTGGAGGTAAAGCACGAAGGCCAACAGGTAGAGAGAGCCGCTGGCGATAGTCGCCCACAGCGCCACCTCTGCTGCCGTTTCAAGCCGATGATCCAACATGTGTAATTGCCTGGCGTTCTCGCGGTGATAGCTGAGCTGGCTGTCGATCTCCTCGCCCAGTGTTACGTCGATCGCCACTTGTAACGCTTTGGTGTCGATTACCGCCGTGGGCGGCGTAATCTCTCGCAGCGATGCCCTGACGTACCAGGCGATCCAGGTCTGGTTAGGATTGCCCCCGAGATTGTTGAACGGACGAATGGGCGAACTACCCAACAGCAGCGGCAGCCGGGCCGGGCGGAGCGCTTCGGCAAGGCTGCGATAGTCGAGCCAGCGGTCACGCCACTGCCTTTTATGACCGAGCCAGGTGGTCATTAGAATAATGGCAATAATGGCAAGCTCGATCAGAACAAAGACCGCCTTTGCCGTTTTGCTTTCCCAGAAAAAGACGGCGAGCAAACCCACAAAGACTGCCAGCGCTGCAAGTGTGAAATTGGCGATATAGGCACTGCGAAATCGATGTGAATAGTGGATAGCAAGATTGTCTGCGCCTAGCCAACGCGCTCGCAAATGCGTATCGAGGTGATTGCGAAATGGTGTACCGCCTATCTTCTCGGCTGCCTGGCCCGTTTCAGTCCAGGATTCCTGATACTCGCGGGCCAGGCCGTTGTCGACACGCAGGGAAAACCGGCGGCCCGGTAGGAAAGCCCAACGCAACAGGTTATAGCCACAAGCCCAGTTACGGGGATAAAAGGTCTCTTTCTGGAAATGCCGCAAGCCAGCAGTGAGAGGAGGATCATCGTGGGCTGTATGAACAGGCTCTGGTAGAGCGAGGTGTTTCTCAACCTGTTTAGCGAGGGTGGAGTGTGCATCATCGTTGTCCAGATTGATCGGCTGCCAATCACCTTCTTCCAGGGGATCGACGGCAATGTCAGGAACTGTCCAGAGTTTGATGGTACCGTCCAGGGTGATCAGCACCGTAATGACCCCACGCAGGCGTGCTTCGTTGACAATCTCGGCTGAACCACCCAAGCCATCGGCACACTTCTCGTCCCAGATAGCGATCAGGATGTCCGAATGCGCAAGCATCAGGTGCCCCGCTGCAAGATAGCCATCGTTGCGACCATGAGGCGTTTCACCGAGATCAAGCTCAGTGCAGCTCTGTACGGCGTCATCGTCGAATATACCCTGAAACTTCTCCAGAGCGACTCCTTCAAAGTCCTGCGCATAGCTGGCGCGGGGAAAGGGGAGTATCAGGTTTAGATGATAGCCAGCCTCCACGGCTGCATCGGTTACGATCTGATCCGCACCCTCGGCTATCGCAGTCGCGAGTCTCAGATGAGGTTGGTTCGAGGAAAAAGGGGCAGCATCTCCCAGCGCATCATTTCTCCTTTGCAATGTCTGGGTGACTGAGGCGAGGTAATGGAGAACTTCTGAGGCACGATCATAAAGTCTTTCTGTATCAACGCTTTCGAGCTTGTGTGGGCGATGCCCGGTAACGCCTACCCGCAAAGTAAGGCGCGGGGCAATGTAAGGGCTTTTGGGTAGCTCCACCATGGCCTCCATGTCTCAGATTTCCAAAAATGATGAAAGATCAGCTTGGCTGGCATGGGACAAGCCTTGCTGAGGCCAACGGAGTGCCTGGGCGCCCTATGCCGGTGGTGGCTTTATCCCGTCAAGTGCTATATCTAACAATAGTCAAAACTTAGCGATAAGCTGATTTTTTACACTCCGGCGCAATATGCCTTTTTAATTCGTGTTGGACGACAGTACGGTGAGTACGAAACTACGGGCAATCATTGCTTAATGGCTACCAACAGTTACAAGAATGGGTCGCGATAAAGTAAGTCGATAGTTTGCATAACTACGCTTTTAATTTAGACAACGTGGTTGACAGGTTCTCGCTTCATTCAAGCGCGCTTGTGGATAAATCCCATGTTGTTGGCTACCCGTTTAAGTTCATCTGAATTGTGGTTATGGGGCTATGTTTATTAGACCCTTCCTTCAACGTGAGGCCGTCACTATGCAACCAGTCCTAAAAGTATTCCTCAGCTATTCGCATTGTGACAAACGTGTGGCTCGCCGACTTAACCGTTGTCTGACCGCATATGGTTTCAATGTCTGGATCGATGAGTGCGAGCTCAAAAATGGCGCAGAGCTCTCCCCAACTATTCGATCTAAAATTGAGGTTGCAGACATGCTGCTGGTCATCGCCTCTCAGGCATCTGCAAAGCCGACCTCTTGGGTAGCGCGGGAACTCGATTTCGCTCGTGAGCACGACAAGACAGTCATCCCATTCTTCATTGAGCCTTTGGGAAATCATGAACGTTTTGAGGACTACTTGGGGGTCGATGCAACGTCGCCTCAGGCGTTCGCTGACGTCGTCCACTGCCTGATGCGCGACCTTTACCGGGAATTCAATCATGAGCTGCCGCCTGCTAGCCCAGCCTTGCTTACTGCAGGGTTGCGCGAATTAGCGAGAGAAGAGCCAGACATTGCACCACTTATCAACGGCTGTCTTGATTTCGAAGGTTTGCATCTAGAGAACATGGATACGGTGTACAACGCGCCCTTTCATTCGCTCGACGAAGCGTTAGACGCACTGTTCGATCTGAAATCTAATGAAACAATCGCTAACCATGCAGCTTACGGATTCTGTCTGGCAGGAGCTGGAACGAGGGCGCTTTCGTTGTGGATCTCATCAACTGGAGATGGCGGGTTAACACTGGTGACCGCCGTCGGGAGCAAGCGTCTTGAGCCTGCGCTCATTCCAGCGGCGATCAAGCTGCTGTCAGCCTGTAACCCACCTAATAACCACGCGCTTTACAAATTTATACAGCATAATGCCGCGCAATTATCTGAAGCTCACCTCCGCTCGGTGATCCGTCTGGTCACATGGCCGGTGCGCGCCGATACGGATCAGCAAGGCGATTTGCTTGGTTGGGTAGCGTATAAGCACTTTCCGGAAGCCATTGTGATCCAGCAAATGTGGACTCGCTGGATTCATGCCGGCGCGTTTGACGGTAAACCCAATTCTCCAAGTGACTTGGCCCACTACTTGACCAAAGCTCATAAGGAGGAGCTGCGCGGAAGAGAGCGCATTAACGAGGCACTCCGAAGCCATGTTCGTGGATACTTGCGCTCCAGAGACGAGAAGAAGGTGTTTGTTGCTATGGATCACGTCCAGGCCACAGCAGACGCGGACACCCCAGGCGTAGACAACCCAGTTCTTGCCTTGCTGCTTCGTGAGGTGGAAGGGGTGTCAGGGACCGCTGAATGGAACGATTGGAGGGCAAACGACCCAGATACAGCTGAATGGATGGGGTGGTACGTGTTTGAGATTGCGAAGGAAGCCACAGGAGAGCGGGACTGGCTTCGAGCGTTGGATAACACTAAGCGGATGGTGGCATTTGAGGAGCTACGCCGGCGAATTCTGACGAAAGACAAACAGGAACCCAAAGAGGAGGAGTAACGACGTATCTGTTTCCAACCGTTAACATCGACGAATCTTGGGAGCATTCCCCCGCTTGCCGATTTGTTCGCAATGTTTAAAAGTCAGTACCACTCATGCCTGCGAAGTCAGTCTCATATACAAGCTTAGCCTGTAAGCTTTATATCAGATATTTCTTAAAGACCGCTTTTGGCCGATTTAAGAACCTTGGCCTATATTAATACTGCAGCATCCACAGGTTTCAACTCTGAACAGCCATCCGCAGGAAGCACAAATTCATCAAGCCTTTGGATCGCACTTTTTCTGGTAGCGTTTAAAATATGAATGCTTTCATTACTGGAATAGCCTATTATAAAGCTTTTAGAACAAAAGCTAATGTTAATTATATCTATGTTATGCTCAATTTTCAGAGGTTGGTGAGAATTTTATAACTAGCCTTACGATCAAAAATTAGTGTTTGACCCTTTTATATCAAGAATTTAGAGGTTTTTGGCTAGGTGGGGCTTCTCAGCAAAATGTGCATGTGCATTAATAAATCGTTTGGCTTCCATTTAAACCTACTAAAATAAAATAATTGTGATGGAATTTATTACGATGCAAGAAAATAATAAAATCAGTCTTTTAGAACCTAGTCTTGCAGATATACAGGCAGGGCTTCCAGCCCACTTTATCAAATCTATTATTGATTTTTTGGGCATAAGTTACGCTGAATTTACTCGTATCACCGGATTGTCAAGCTCAGTCATTCGACGCAGGGAGATGAAAGATAATAAACTTAATGTCGAAGAATCAAATAAAATTGCAAGTATTATTAGAGTAATTGTTTTGGCTAAAGCTAGCTTTACTTGTTCTGATGATGTTACTCGATTGTGGTTTTTTATGCCTCATCCGGCACTTAATGAGGAAAGGCCAATTGACCATTTACAAACTGAGGTTGGCCGCAGATTAGTAGAGCGCTCAATTATAGGGGCAAGCCAGCCAAGCTTTTCAACCTTTCATAGCCCATCCGAATTAATGGCAATGAAAAAAACTGAATTAAATGAGAAAAGAATATTTTTATGCCACGGGAAGGAGGATAAGCTATTAATTCGAAAGCTTTATAATAATCTTAAAGATGATGGTATGATCCCGTGGTTTGATGAAGAAAATTTGATAGGCGGAGTGGAATGGGAGCAGGCTATTAGGGAGGCTGTGCGCGCAAGTGATATCGTGCTTGTTTGTTTGTCAATTAATTCGGCGAGTAAAATCGGCTTTGTTCAAAAAGAAATCAAAATTGCTTTAGATGCGGCAGAAGAGCGTCCGGAAGGAACCATTTATATTATTCCAGTGATGTTAGAACAATGTCAGCTTCCACAGAGGCTTTCGAAATGGCACGCAGTAAACTATTTTGAGAAAGAAGGCTATACAAAGTTACTTTTGGCGGTAGAGAAAAGTATTCAAATAGTTAATACCTAACCATGCCTTCAACTCGGAAGAGTTTTCGTTAGCGCTGTTCACTCAAAACGCACAGTTTACGTTAGTTGTTATATAAATGCTAAACGGTTATAACCTTTCGGCGCGCAAGCTTTCAATATAGTCGGAGCGAGTAACTAAATCTCGTGAGTCTCGTGAGGGCAGGTGTTGTGGGGCAGTCGATGAATTCGTAACAATTGGCCGCGCGGCGAATGATTTTTGCTGCTTCGCGGTTCCAAACCTACGCGTGAGCTGTGCATTACATCAGAACTACCTTAAAATCTGCTCTTGGCCGAATGAGGAATGTTAGTCTATGGTAATAGTTGGTGTACGGCACCTGTTGACCCAAAGCTGATATCCCAGGACTTAAGACGTACATGTTCAACCGTATTTTCAGGATACACTATCTTTATATACTTAATATAAGGTTTTCCAGTAAGTCAATGGGAAGTGGGTGCAATATAATATTTTATCAATCCGAACCCTTTGACATGATATTAAGATGCGCCATCCAATACTTGTTAAATATAAATGTTGGGTCTTATGAATACAATACAGCAATATCCTCGAGTTTTTATCAGTCACAGTCATCAGGACAAGCCATTTGTCGAGCGACTTGTTAAAGACTTGCTTGATGCTAATTTAAATGTTTGGGTGGACAAGCAAGAGCTTGCTCCAGGGGATTCTGTTATTGAAAAAGTTTCCCATGGTTTGAGGAGTAGTGATTAATTAGTGGCGGTTATTTCGAGTTCTTCGATTAAATCAAAGTGGGTTCAGGCCGAACTAAATGCAGTGTTGTCTAATCAGCTTTCGGGAAAAATCGGCACTGCCATCTTGCCGGTGCTTATTGATGATGTTGATATTCCTATATTACTCAGAGATACTCTATACGCTGATTTTCGTGATGATTACAAACAAGGAGTGAGCTCGCTTATAAAGGCATTTCGCCAAGAAGATCCTGTCCCCTTGTTAAAACTACAGACGAAGCCTACAACTCTTGTTTCCACCCAGAGCCCTTGCTTAGCTGCCCTTGATTCGTTGACAAAAGCCGATTTGCGTAGACGAATCAAGAGCAAGCTAAATCGGGTTGAAGTAGGTGTGATTTGGTACGATACGTTATATTCGAATATGGAAAACGACCTGTCCGGGATCAATATCGATATGTGCATTATTGAACTGATTGAACGCTCTGTACAACGTGATCTCGTGCCGAATTTACTGGATGCTCTTTGTCACAATCGACCAGATGTTGCCAATCCTTAGTTATAGTTAACGAGAAGTTTCAGGTGACGTCAGGGTTGCGGCGCAGATCAGTCGCACCTTAACTGACCGTTATATGAGAATGCGCTGATGGTCCGCTCATAGGCCGATAGCTGACTTTGAAGAGCGGCTGCCCTTAATGGCACCAGGTAGGCACATGATTTTTTTACTCCCTTGGGGGTTCGACACGACGCCTTGATATATCTGGGATTGCTGTAGCTTTGCCGCCTAATTTTGCTAGGCGATTAGCATTTTGGATACGCACATAGGCTTTCAAAGCTTCATGAAAAATGTCTGATGTATTATCCAGCCCAGGCTCAGCTGCTTTTAAAGCTAGTTCGTATAGGTCATCGTTAATGTCGATACTTATTTTCATGTTCAGCTCCTTGAGCAGTAAATCAAAATGACCATGCTTGGAAGGATAGGGGTATTGGTTTAAAGGAAACCATTAAGCAATCTTATTTGCTTCGTTATGTCGGTTTGCTATAAGTAGATTATCCTGCATGTTCATTTGCTGTGCGAAAAGTTCAACAATGTCTCGTGTATGATCTGGCCGCAAATGGGCGTAATACTTGATAGTTGTCTGGATATCGCTGTGTGCCATTAACTTCGAAACGGTCAGCAAGTCAGCGCCAGCCATGACCAACTGGGACGCGAAGTTGTGGCGAAGTGTATACAGAACTAAATCATCTGGAAGCTCGGCAAAAGAGCGTATCTTTGCCCATGGCTTCTGCATCGCAGTTGGATCAAAGCGTTTGCCAGTTTGTGGGTTAGGAAAAACTAATCCACTTTTCGGGCTCCCTTGCTGTAAATGCCAGGTGCCCAGCACGCTAGCGGCAGCGTTGGAAAGAGGGAAATTCATTGGTTCTGGATGATGGTGAGCGGTTTTTTCGATTGTTTTTCGAATAATCTTGGACTTTAAATTAATCTGCACCCAGTACAATCCAGTGATATCTCCTGGTCGTAAGCCTGTGTAATACATAGTAAGTACCCAAGGTACGACATGATCTACGTAAATGACATTATCGAGATTAGGTAAATAAGCTTTTCCATGTGCACGACTATTCGTTCGTTTTTTACGTTTCTCATTTTGGTATGCTTCTAGCCCTGCAAATAACGCGGTTATTTCGCTAGGTTCCAGATATCGCCGCTGTGAAGCCTGCTCGGCAATTTCTTCATCAGTTAGGGCAGGACGCTGCAAGCTAATGCGCACCAGTGGGTTTGACGGGATTACCTCGCGTTCTGCCGCATGTGCTAGCAAGCCACGAAGAGCATCATAGGAGCGCTTTAATGTGCTAAACGCGCGTGGCTTTGTAGCTTTTTCTTGCTCAGCTTGCCAGCGTTCTACATCAGCACGAGTAATATCGCACATCGGTTTGTCCAGCCAATCAGCAAAATCTTTTTCTATACGGCGAAGTGTACCGGCTCCGTCTTTTCGTCGATTCTGGTATGCAGAATAAGGTCCTACTAGATAAGCTCGCAAGGTGAGTTGCTGCTGACGCAGGTTTTCTGCTTTTACTGCTTCAATCTCGGCACGGGGGTCTCCTCCTTGTGCCACTGTAGCTAGCGCTTCAGTAGCATTTTTGCGCGCCTGGGTTGCTGTCAATGTGCCATAACGGCCAATCGTAAGAATGCGTTGCTTGCCGGTCTTAGTGCGATAGAACAAGCGGAAAGTTAAACCGCGTTTGCCCGGCCTCACATGGTAGCCAGCTAATTCAGTATCGAAGACGTTTTCGCTCGGCGGCTCCTTGGTTAACTGCTCAAGCGCTTTGCCGGTTAGCTTCATTTTTCCTGTGTTTGCCATGCTTGGTCTCTTATCTTCTAGGTAGCAAATAGGTAGCAGAAACAGAATATAATGAGGTACAGCAGTAAACAACGGGAAAGCCATGATTCACGATTAATTTAATGTTTTTCAAGAAGTTAATGTTGCTTATTGTTTCTGTTAGTTCCTGCTAAAATATGATGTAAATGGAATGGGGTTGCAAAGGTCGCAGGTTCGAATCCTGTCGCTCCGACCAAGAACATATAAAATGGTCACTTAGCTAATTGCTACAGTGGCCGTTTTTGTTTGTATGCTCACGCGCAACCGATGTACGTTGGTAATGCTCGAGTACCTGCTCTGCATTCGCCTTTAGCGTTTCTCGCCACGCCACAGGGGGCAGTAATCCTTTTAGATACTCTTCGTGAGGCTTGAAAATTTGAGGATTGCTTGTGTGTTGGGCTACCAATAAAAAATGCCTGATTCATGTATTGACATATCTAAAAACATCGATATAGTTAAGGTCATGGAATTAATCGAAATATTTAAAGCCCTCTCAAACCGTACGCGCCTTGAAATCCTGAAGGGTTTGAAGGATCCCGTGAAGAACTTTCCTCCCCAGGATGAAGGAGACGTTCATGAGGTGGGTGTTTGCGTCAGTAGCATTCAAGAAGGTGTCGGACTATCGCAGTCAACGGTGTCTGGTTATCTTGCAACTCTGCAACGAGCGGGCCTGATCGAAGTCAGGCGCATCGGGCAGTGGACTTACTACAAGCGCAATGAAGAAACCATCATTGCTCTTGCCGAGATCATAAGGAAAGAGCTGTAATCATTTATATGGTTATATCGATAAATTCCGATATCTCTTTTTTTAAAAGCGAGGATTTGCTATGGGCTGATATCACAAAGGAAACGTGTAAATTTTTTAACAGTTTAAATCGAGAAATCTCGATATCCCTTTTTATCGAAGCGAGGATCTACAATGAAAGCGCAAATACTTAACTCATTTGGC
>NZ_JACCGK010000051.1 GCF_013416325.1 Vreelandella sedimenti | reverse complement strand
GTAGCGCGTATATGGACTCCTCCTCGCTTGCAAGCACAAAAGGTCATAGCGGCACGGTCGACTGCTAGCGTATATCCGGTCTCGTAAAAGATGCCTAACGTGTGGGCATCGGACCTTAATGGGCTATTCGCACGCCGGGTACCCGCAGGGTAAACGAGCTTTCATGCTCTACGCGCTACACGGTATGGCCCGGCGTCGGTTCGACCTGTTCGCCATCTCTCTTGTGGTGTTGCAATCGGGGTGGTGGGAACACTGGTTAAAGGTTAAATGTTTCTGACCACGTCGCCGGCTTACGCCGCGGCAGCCAACTCAGGGTTATACGGCACCTCGTAACGCGTGACGGCCCACGCCATACGCGCTGTCTTGTTGGCTAGCGCCACAATCGCCACGTTACGATGTTTGCGCACGGCAAGATGCTTGATCCACTGACTAAGCCCGTCTTCTTGCCTGACGGCAAAACGCAGCACCGCTCGTGCGCCATGTACCAGCAGCTTTCGTAGATAGCTGTTGCCACGCTTACTAATCCCCAACAGGCGCTCTCGTCCGCCCGTGCTGTGTTGACGCGGGGTCAGCCCTAACGAGGCGGCAAAATCGCGCCCACGCTTGTAGATAGCGCCATCACCCAGCACGCCCGATAAGGCACTGGCGGTGATCGGGCCAATGCCGCGAAGGCTCATCAAGCGCTTGGCGACGGGGTCGGTGTTGGCGTGCGTTTCAATGGCGGACGTTAACTGCGCAACGCGCTCATCTAAATAACGGAGGTCATCCGCTAAGTCGGCCAGAAGGCAGCGAAAGCGGTCACTGAGCCCATTGGTGGCATCCTCCAGCCAAAGAGGCAGCGCCCACCGTAACTGCTGGATACCGGTGGGTGCAGTAAACCCATACTCACCGACGAGGCCACGGATTTGATTGGCCTTCGCCGTGCGCTGGCTAATCAGCTCTTCACGGATCCGGTGGGTGGCTTGGCAGTCCTGTTGATCAACGGTTTTTACGGCCACGAAGCGCATCGTAGGACGGCCTAATGCTTCACAAATCGCTTCAGCATCTGCCCGATCATTTTTATTCGTTTTAACGTAAGGCTTCACGAATTGGGCGGCGATCAGCTTTACCTGGTAACCACGCGCTTGAAGTTCACGTGCCCAGTAGTGGGCAGACGCACAGGCTTCCATGCCGATGACAGCCCCTTGGGGCACACGGCGCGAGATAGCTTCCAACCACTTGGCCCGGGAATATTTACCCCGCCATTGAGGCTTCTCATGCCGGTCAACGCCATGTACGTGAAAGACAGACTTTGCGATATCCACACCAACTCGGCTAATGTTCATATGGGCTTCTCCTGACTCTCAAGCTGATAGTTTTCCAACCACCTACCAGTATGGCGCACTGACGCCGGAGTAGGGTGAGGAGGAGTCCATCCCATTG
>NZ_JACCGK010000007.1 GCF_013416325.1 Vreelandella sedimenti | reverse complement strand
AGTAACTCGATAACTTTTGCATAACCACTTACTAGCACCATGGTTTAGGTAGCTATAAATACACAATATTTTACCTGATGTCATGCTAAAACGCCTAGTAAATTTTTTATAGGCTGGGCGCAATCGGCCTGTTTAAAAGAAAGGTGGTTATTATTGTAGTCAATGGTTTTAGCCATGGGCAAAGGTGTTTGATCTTGATAAGAGAAATTGTGAAAAGAGAGTGGTCTTGGGGCGTTTACTGATCGTGGTCTGCTTGACACCTCTCGCAGAGCTGTTTCTAGTACTGAATATAACGCTCATCGGTTTAGCTGTTATCAGCTGATATTAGCAGCGATGTCATACTGTTTTAACACAGCGCTGGACGATGCTTACTTAGCACCGAATTCTTATAAAGTATAGCTCCATGGTATAGGATGGGAGTCGTGCGCTTGTAGAGTGTAACGTTTATTCGCCGACACATAATTTTAACTTCCGTTACGTTAAAGATCATTCGCCGCCTTTTGTAAGATACTGCTTAGCCTATCTCCGGTGATTACGGCTGGAAAATAAATCGGCAAATGAGCAATAAGCTGTGTTAAGCATGACCACCTTGGCGGATGTGGGTGAGGTAAGCGATTACATCATTAGCCCTGCCCCGCATAATCAGTTGTTCGGCTGTCAGTCCCCCCAAGGCAGAAATTGTATATGTTCGATACCACGCCCAGGCAGCAGTTCGAGAGCCCGCCCAAGGTTCGACCAGGTCCAATATGGTTTGAATCAACTTTTCTCGATTTTCCTCGCTTTTGTGATCGCGGTAGCGGGCCCAAACCAAGCCGGTCCCAAACAGGAGTAGGGCGGCACACAGGATGCCGAGAGGAAGAAGAATAGCCAAAACATCAGGCGATAAGGGCTGCATTTGTAGACTCCTCTTCGATGTTTAGGATGAGCCTTATGACTTCTTTAGGCGATAGCCTAGAAACGAGGATAGCTTCTCGTAAGGCCGCTAGGTCTGAAACCATGCTTTCTAAGTTAGCGCTAGCCGTGATTTTACGCCGTCGTCGATTTCTATAATTCTATCATACTCGCCCCTCGATGGGCTCCAGGCGGGGCTGCTCAAGGTAACCACTGGCTACCTTGAGCACCGTGAACCCGTCGCGTTGGCCATTCAAGGAACATGACCTTTCTAGCGCAATGGATTTGCTCTTCACCAGGGAGGCTTGATGTTGCTCGATCTCTTCCCAGCGCAACACACAAGATCGCAACCGTGGATGCTATGCTGCTATAAAGAGTAGATAAATTGCCTTGTATGGTTATTAACGATGGCTCATCAAGCACAGTGGCCGTCCAGACTCCCTATATTTGATATCAGTAAGCGAGGGTTATGTTTCATGACGGCTTCATCAGATAAACTCCGCGGCAGTGTCATCTCTCAAGTAGATCTACTCACACCCGTGGGCGAAAGTGAATGGGAGATGCTCGGTGAGGCGCCACGGTATACGCTGAAAGAGCTACTCGCCCAGTGCGATGCCAATGCCTCTGAGATGGAAGCGGTCAGCGAATGGCAACGGATGAAGCCAACCGGCCGGGAGCAGTAAGGCCGTTTTCATTTATCAAGCTGACGGGTGTAGAGGGGCCATAGTTGAGGTTTCAATTATTAAAATGCTCATATTGGACATTTTAATGTTGATTACGGTTGCTTAACTGCTCACTTTACCAATAGCGCGGATAGCGGCGGTGGCGGGCAAGGTTGTTAATCATAATAGCCACTGAAAGCATAATAATACAACCAGCTCCAATAGGGAAAAGGGGGAATAACCAGCCCAATTGGTGTACGTTTTCGCCTCCAGCAACGGCCGTCAATGCCGCGGCGGCTCCTGGTGGGTGCACCGTGTGGGTAAGTTGCATAACAAAAATCGATAACGACACTGCTAGTGCCATGGCAAGAGAGGACACTCCAAGCCATTGATAGCAAGCTACGCCTACTAATGAAGAAAGCATGCTGCCAAAGAGTACATGGCTTGGCTGCGCAAAAGGGCTTTCAGGAGCCGCATAGATAAGGACTGAGGTGGCACCAAAAGAGCCTACAATGAGTAATTCTTGTGAGAGCCAGCCTGCACTTAACCAGCAAATTAAAACCATTCCACTGAAAGCACCTAGCCACGACCAGAATGCATCTTTCCAGCCGACAAAAGATCGCTGAACACGCTCACCACGCATCTTGTTTAAATAGGTCTTCATTCCACGCCCAAATGCACCAAATGAGCGCGAATGATTGCAAATTGCACCGTATGAATGCAAATGAATAGTAGTAATGACTTGATGCAAGCCGTTCAAGGTGTTCTTTGAAGCACTTGCATAAAGGAATTTTCATGGCCACACAGGGTGCATAAGCCAGGTGTTATTGAAGGGTGGTTGGAGCAGCGAAGGTGTTTTTTGAAATCCGCCGTCGGCGGATGATTTTGCCCTTTGCAGACAGCTGTTTCTGGATGTGCGGCGTTCCATACGTGGCACGGCTTTCTCCATGAAGTTTAGCGATTTTAGTCTTCAACGCTTCATCTTGTTGTTTTCTTGGGCTGAGTGGTCGTGAACGGCATTCATAATAGTCGCCTCGAGAAACGTCAAACAGCCGACACATCAGTGGTTTTGAATAAAGGAGTATCTCAGCTAGATTATTTGGCAAAGAAGGCGACCGCTTTTTTTAGCAGCTCTCGCTCCTCTTTGAGTTGAGGATTTCCCCAGCGCAGCTGCTCAAGTTCGTCATATAGGCCCTTCAGCGAAGGGCATACACGTATGCTCTTACACTGCCACCCTCTGTGAGCATCACTTTTGTTAATATGCGTTGGTACTCCGATCCTTCGAAGTCGTCCAGGTCTTGCCAATGGTGTGAGAGATTCTCTGAAGTAAAGACACAGCGCGCTGGCGGAGGTATATAAACAATGTCGTATGAAATCATGCTTAAGCGTATATATGCGCCGATAGAGGGCCACGACGGCACTCGTATATTGGTTGATAGGTTATGGCCTAGAGGACTGTCGCGCCACTCGCTTACGCTAAATGAGTGGTGCCAGGAGGTAGCGCCCGCATATCAATTATGTCGTCTATATCAACAGCAAAAAATCAGTAAATCACTGTTTTTTGAGCGATACCGTAGTGAGCTGAAAGCCTACCCTGATAGGCTGCTACCGTTGATGAGGTTCGCACGAATAGGACGGCTCACCTTACTAACCGCGTCTCGTCAAATTGAAGGTTCACACCTTCCGGTAATCAAAGAGCTGACGCTATCAGCGCTCGAAGAGGAGGACACGAGTGATCGTGAATTTTGCTCATCTCCCTGCCTAGCGCACACATTACCCACTTCTCAACGTTAGTCCGTTTGCTTAATGTGCCATCATTTGGCTGACGATGACTGGATTGGTACCCCTGTAGGGCAGTGTGCCTAATGTTAATGGATTAATAAGCCCAGATAACAGCAAACAAAATACCCCACCCCAGAGCACTGGCAGCCATAATCGTGTAAGTGGCTGAGATAGTAGCAACATTAAATTCTTGATGCATACAGAGTGCTTGTAAACCGTGGTAAATCAAGCTGCAAGAGATGCCCAGTCCGCTAAATATAACCACTACGTTGAAAAATAAGTTAGGTACCAATAGCGACAATGAAGCGACGAATAAAGGTAGTGGTGCAAGCGCGGCAAGTAAATAGGCATCTCGATAGCTGATAGATAACTCATCAGTTCCATTGACTACAGCGTAGATTACCCAGCCGATAACGAAAAAACTCAATATCTCTGCAAGGAAAATAATTGTAGTAATAAAGCGCCACTCTCGGTCAGCAAAGCCCGCCATAAATGCATCGCCGTAATGGGTGCCAGCATAGTAAAGCATTACAGGCGGCAAGAGCGACATGGGTAAAACCACCAGCCACGCTAGTAAAGGAATGGAGGGGTAGGAAGCCTGTAACTCTTTCCAGCCTTCACGATGGTTGAATGGTAATTTGAGAAAAGTGAGTACTCTCATTTCAGATCCCTCCTAGAGAAATAACCTCAATGGCTGCTTGTATCATGGTGTGATATTATGTTTTTTAAAGGCGCTATAAATTGGCCAATAAGTGATAGTTGAGTATGTGGCTAAGAGAAATGGAAAAATGAATAACCCCCAGACACTTGATAAAAGCGACTTTGAGCGGCTGTCGCAATTTCGCTACAGGTTGCGTTGTTTTCTTCGTCATAGTGAAGATATCTGTCGCCGCTATGGGCTGACACCATTGCAGTATCAACTATTGCTACATCTTCGTGGGTTCCATGGAAGAGATTGGGCGACGGTGGGTGAGCTTGCTGAGCGGCTGCAAGCGAAACATCATGGTGTGGTGGCGCTAGTTGACCGCTGTGAGCAGCTATCATTGGTTGTACGGCGGCAAGGGCGTGAGGATCGTCGTCAAATAGAAGTGCATTTATTAGAAGAGGGCGTGAATCGGGTAACCCAAATCGCTGAAGCTCATCAACCTGAGTTGCGTCATTTGCAGGAAGAAGCGCCATTTCCTGGTTGGAATAAGCCCACTTAATGCAGAGCTTAAGAAGATTGATATAGCCAATATACATCGAATGTCCTCATTAAGAATTCTTGGTTCGATTGCTGTGTTTAGCTCTTAAGTGTGGTGAGTGGCATTTAGTCGCCGTACTTCTATACTGTGAACTTCAATTTATCGTTAAGGTATTGAACTATGAAAAAGCATGATTTGCCTTCCGGAGCAGGGGATGTAGCGGATCAGTATCCTGAGATATGGGAGGCTTATGCCGCTCTGGGGAAAGCCTGCGCTGAAGCCGGGCCGCTTGATGAACGTAGCCGGCGTTTGATAAAGCTGTCGCTGGCGATAGGTGCCCGCTCCGAAGGCGCCGTTCATTCCCATGTTCGTCGTGCCCTAGAGGAAGGCGTAAGTGCCGAGGAGCTCAAACAAATAGCCATATTAGCGATTCCTACCACCGGATTTCCGGCTGCCGTTGCGGCCTTAACCTGGATTGAGGACATCACCGACTCCCGTTGAGAGGCGGCCACCCGTAGGTGGCGCGCCCTGCCTACGGTACGCAGTGTCAATCCTCGGTCTATTATGTACGTTTGCGTGCGGCATACTGTTCCGCAGGTTCCTGAAGTTCCGGAAGGTAGCGATAGCGCTCGTCGCCGAGTTCGGGCACGGTTTTGCGCTCCATACGGCGGATGGCACCGTGCATCCAGGTCAGTGAGACCGCGACTAGTACGAATATTACCATGTAGGAGCTGGTCCATATGCCGGTGAGGTCGAGCACGATGCCGAACACGATCGGCAGGAAGAAGCCGCCCAGGCCGCCGATCATGCCGACCAGTCCACCTACGGAGCCGACATTCTCAGGATAGTAGACCGGAATGTGCTTGTAGACGGCGGCCTTACCCAGCGACATGAAAAAGCCCAGCAGTACCGTCAGGACCACCACGCCCCATAGTGGCATGGCCAGGGTGAAGGCGATCTCGCCCTCCTTGCCGTGCACCACGTAGCTGGTCTCGGGGTAGGCTAGCAGGAACAGGCAGCCCAGCGAGGCGATGAAGGTCAGGTACATGATTGAGCGGGCGCCATAGCGGTCGGACATCCACCCGCCCAGGGCCCGGAAGACGCTGGCGGGGAGGGTATAGAGTGCCGCCAAGCTACCCGCTACGGCGATGCTGACGCCATAGGCGCCGACGTAGTAGCGTGGCAAGTAGGAGGCCAGGGCGACGAAGGCGCCGAACACGAAGAAGTAGTAGAGAGCGAAGCGCCATACCTGGAGATGCTTGAGTGGCTCCAGCTGCTCCCGGGCGGAAGTGCCCTTGCCGCCCTGGCCGCGACGCGAGCGGGTCAGTGGGTCCTCCTTAGAGAAAACCCAGAAGCCCACGGCGATCACGGTCAACACGATAGCGTAGACCACCGCAGTCTGCTCCCAGCCTAGCGCTAGCAGCAGGAAGGGGGCGGCGAAGTTAGTGACCGCCGCACCGGCGTTGCCGGCACCGAAGATGCCCAGCGCGGTGCCCTGCTTCTCCTTCTCGAACCAGTAGGAGGTATAGGCGATGCCGACGATGAAGGAGCCTCCGGCCAAGCCCACACCGAGTGCCGCGACCAGGAACATAGCGTAGGATTCGACGTAGGAGAGCATGAAGACACAGGCTGCGGTGATCAGCATCAGCAGGCTAAAGACGCGACGGCCGCCGAACTGCTCGGTCCAGATGCCCAGGAAAATGCGGCTGATCGAGCCGGTCAGTATCGGCGTGGCGACCAGGATGCCGAATTGGGTCTCGTTGAGGCCCAGATCCTGCTGGATCTGCACACCGATAATGGAAAATATCGTCCATACCGCGAAGCAGGTGGTAAATGCCAATGTACTCAGTGTCAGGGCCCGGTACTGCTGGGGTCGGGTTACCCCTTCGAGATGTTTCATGTCGTGCCTCCCTCTGCGCTGCCGTAATGGTCGCCTTACAGACTGTCAGTCTTGATGAAGTCGAGGTTGATGTGCATCAAGATCTGCCATCGCTACCTCTTGAAATCTCGCTCTTAATCCTTTGGTGGTAGGCCTTTATTTCTCGATCCAGGTCACTTCGGCATCTCGCCGCTTGGGTCGGGTGTTGGCCTCAGCGAGTCGCTTGTTTGGCCTTCAGTTTCAGTGCCGCCTGCTCTTCGATCATGCGATCCACCGAGGAGACGTGATACTCGTCGTCGAAGGCACCCTCCGGCTCCTTGAGCCATACCAGGCAGATCAGCCAACTAATGAAAGCGCCGGTCGCGATGATGTAGAAGAACTGTGACGGTGTGACAAACGTAAAGATGGTCAGGTAAACCACCGCACCCACGTTACCGTAGGCACCCGCCATACCCGATATCTGCCCGGTGATACGGCGCTTGATGGAGGGGATGATGCCGAAGGTTGCCCCCTCAGCCCCTTGCACAAAAATCGAGGTGCCGATGGTCACTGCAATGGCCAGAATTAGCGGCCAACTCGAATTGAGCATGGCCATCAGCAAGAACCCAGCGCTAATGCCAAACATGTAGCACAGCATCACGAAACGCCGGTTACCCATGCGGTCGGAGACCATGCCGCCCATGGGGCGGGCCACCAAATTGACGAAGGCGAACGACGCCGCGATCAAGCCAGCTGTGGCGGCATTCAACCCCCAGGTTTCCTCAAAGAACATGGGCAGCATCGATACCACCGCCAGCTCAGCGCCGAAGTTGGCAAAGTAAGTACTGTTAAGCGCGGCCACGCTGTTGAACGAGTACTTGTCGTCCTCTGGTACGCCCTTGCGCAGGATCGGCAGGTTAACCCGCAGAATCTGTACGACCTGATAAATAACGATCACTACGATGGTGAGGTAAGCGATGACCGCCCCGGGGACGGATAAATAGCCCATGTACTGTATGCGCCAGACCAGAATGGCAAGTACGCCGACCAGCGGGATGGTCCAAATAATCAGCTTGATCATATCGCCCCAGGAGCTCACTTCCATAGCGGCGGACTTGCGGGGTTTACGGTGGGCCTGGGCATCCGGGCCATCGGTGATCGCGAACCAGTAGTAGACGCCATAGGCAGCCATGACGATGGCGCTTTGTGCGATGGCCCAGCGCCAGCCGTCGGGGCCGCCGTACATGCTTAACGCAATGGTTGGCAGCGACATGGCTGCCACGGCGGAACCGAAGTTACCCCAGCCGGCGTAGAAGCCTTCGGCGAAGCCGATGTCCTTGGGCTTGAACCACAGCGCGGTCATGTGAATGCCCACCACAAAGCTGGCCCCGATCGAACTCAGCACTAGGCGCGCCACTAGCAGCTGCGTCATGCTGTTCCCGAAGGCAAACGCCAGCGCCGGTATCGACATAGAGACCATCAGCACCGAGAACACCCGCCGTGGGCCGAAGCGGTCCAATGCCATGCCGACGATAATGCGCGCGGGAATGGTCAAGGCGACGTTGCAGATGGCAAACAGCTTGAGATCGTCCGAGGTCAACCAGTCGACGCTCTTGAGCATGCTCGACGCTAGCGGCGCCATGTTGAACCAGACGTAGAAGGTAATAAAGAAGGCGATCCAGGTCAGGTGCAAGGCCCGGATTTCAGGGCTGCGGAACTTGAATACAGCGGAAACTTTCATGGTCGTATCATCCTGTGTCCCAAAAGTGGTATGTCCCAAAGGTGGTTAGAGGCTGCTCAAGGGCTGGGTAGGATCAATAAAGGACACTCGGCGCGTCGCGCCAGAAACGAGCTGACGCTGCCAAAGGTCATGTAGTCGAGTTCATCGACGAAGTAAGTCAACGATTTGGCGATGATGCCGCCGTCTGGTTGATGGCTGTGGCGAGCAATCACCAGCAGGTCGGGTGCGAGTTTGCGAGTCGCCTGAAGCAGCATCTTGCGTGCATCCCCTTCGGCAAGAAGCTGCTCGGCCTGGAAACCCTCACCAGTAGCGAACGCCACGCCCTCCTGAAGGTGCTGTTTAACCTCATCGTATTCCTGCTGAAAAAGTGCTTCGTTGTTGTCGGTAGCGTCGAGTGGATTTTCCACCACGCCGACCAGCACCAGCAGGGGCTGGTTGCAGCGAAACATATTGACGACCTGAGCGAGCGCCAGCTTGGCGTTTCTCGAACCGTCGTAGGCGATCATGATTTTCATGGTGTCCTCCCGCACTGGGGTAGGGAATCAAGCCCCGGAGCTTGGCTCCGGGCGTAAAGAAGCAAGCTATATTTAGGGGGTTTAAAGTAGGTCAGGGGTTCTTAACGTAGGCACCTTTGCGCAGGTAGAACCACCAGTTGATGACGAGGCAGATGGCGTAGAAGATCGCGAAGCCGTACATGGCTAGCTCCGGTGTGCCGGCCTGGATCTGATCGCCCATCACCCGGGGAGCGATAAAGGCGCCATAGGCGGCGACGGCAGAGGTCCAGCCAAGTACCGGGCCTTTCTGCTGCTGATCGAAAATCACACCGATACTGCGGAAGGTGGAGCCGTTGCCGATGCCACTGGCGGCGAATAACACGATGAAGAGCAACAGAAATATCCAAAAGAATTGGTTCGGGTCGGTGGCGTTGTAGGCCAGCATCATCACGTAGCCGGTGGCGATGGAAGCGACCACCATGACCGCAGAGATGATTTGAGTGACGATGGAGCCACCCACCTTGTCGGAGATCCAACCACCCAAAGGACGGATCAGGGCGCCCACGAAGGGGCCTATCCAGGCCCAGGTCAGGGCGCTGGGCGCTTCCGGGTTGGCCACGCGAACCAGCGTGCCGTCGGCGGCCGCTTCCATCATGTTGCCGAAGATGACATTGATAGAGAGCGGCAGCGCCGCAGAGAAGCCGATAAAGGACCCGAAGGTCAGAATGTAGAGAATGGTCATCGACCAGGTGTGTTTATTGGAAAATATCGCGAACTGCTTCTGGATATTGGGTTTGATATCGCCAGGAATCAGGCGCAACAACACCAGAGTCAGAACAATGGTTAGCGGAAGGGCAACCCACATATTAAGCCAGCTGAGAGCCAGCATGCCGATGATGGCAGTCACCATGCCGACGCCGTAGAGTCCTAATATTTTGCTGAAAGCCGCCAGCGGTGAACCAGGATTGGGTGTAATAGTACGAAGATTGTTCATGCCGAACCAACCGGCGAACGCTAATGGAACCAGGAATATAAGCCAGATAAAGCCAGCATTCTGTATCCAGGTATCGGTGCCTGCTTCGATCCGGCCAATCAACGTACCGCTGGCGCTTTGCAACTCCATCGGTGAACCAGCGATAGCGCCGAAAATGCCGACGGTCATTACCAGCGGGATGACAATTTGCATGGTAGTGACGCCGAAATTGCCGAGGCCTGCATTCATGCCCAGGGCGTAACCTTGCTGCTTGCTGGGATAAAAAGTGGAAATGTTGCTCATTGAACAAGCGAAGTTACCGCCACCGATACCGGAAAGTAGCGCCAAAGCCTGGAATATCCAGAACGGCGTGCCTGGGTTCATCAAGGCGATACCGGTACCGGCAGCGGGAATCATCAGCAAGGCGGTGGTCAGGAAGATGGTGTTACGCCCGCCTGCGATGCGGATCATGAACGACGCAGGGATGCGCAATGTGGCACCCGCCAGGCCAGCAAGTGCGGTCAGGGAAAACAGTTGGTTGACCGTGAATTGAAAACCCAGGTTCTGCATCTGGGTGGTGATCATTCCCCACATCATCCAGACAGCAAAGCCCATCAGCAAGCTAGGGATGGATATCCATAGGTTGCGATTGGCAATCTGTTTGCCTTCCTGCTCCCAGAATTGGGCGTCTTCGACATCCCACTTCTCAATGTCGGCGTTTCTCTTACTCATGGCGGTTTCCCCGTGGCATCAAACCTTTCTGCATTTGGCAGTTAGAAGGCAAGATACGCTTGGGGATGGATTTGGGGAATAGGTGGAAATAGCAGTAAAATCAGCGGCATACCTCTTGAGAGGTAGTCGCTGAAGAGCCCATTCTCATTGATTTTAAAGAGGAAAAGTCGAGAGGGAGTAAAGGCGGGTCAGAGCAAAAGTATTCTGGGAGTCTTTAGAGGTAACCACACAGAACTGACTAGTGATCAATGCCTTCCTGGACGGCCCAGACGGCGGCTTCGACACGCGAGCGTAAGTTGAGCTTTTTGAGCAGATGCTTGACGTGAACCTTGACCGTGCCTTCAGTAATATCCAGCTTACGGGCGATAAGTTTATTGGAGAGGCCGCCAGCAAGCTGTTGTAGGATTTCGCGTTCGCGCTGCGTTAGGTTATGAATATCAGGGGTGGTGGGCGCATTGCGCTGATTACGCAGGGCTTCAGCGAGTAGGGCGGTCAGGCTTTCGCTGATGACCATGCGACCCAGGGCAGCCTGACGCAGCTGGCGCACCATGTCTTCGGGCTCCATGTCCTTTAGCAAATAACCGTCAGCACCGGTACGCAGTGCCGCGACCACATCATCCTCATGGTCGGAAACGGTAAACATCACCACACGGCCGCTATAGTTGGCTTCCCGCAGGCGACGCAAGGCTTCTAATCCATTGACGCCCGGCATGTTTAAGTCCAGTAAAACGAGGTCCGGCTCAAGTTTGAGGGCCAGCGCTATGCCTTCTTCAGGGTTGCCCGTCTCGCCAACCAATTCAAGGTCGTCTTCAAGCTCAAGCAGCTGAGCCACGCCCCGGCGCAATAGCGGGTGGTCATCGATGATCATCAGGCTGGCAGGTGTATCGTTGGCGGTTGATAGCGTCATTAAGAGATCCCTGTACCTAAATGAGAGTCAGCGGCAGCCTGAGAAGGCTGCCGCTGGATTAAGCGAGCGGTCAACGGGGTAAATACAATTTCAATGCCGGTTCCCCCCGTGGGGCGATTGGCGATGCTAAGTTCCCCGTTCAACGTGTTGGCCCGGTCACGTATGATCACTAGTCCATAGTGCATCGGTGGTGAGCTGTCGTCTTCCAGGCCGATGCCGTCATCCTCAATGCGAACCAGCAATTGAGCATCGGCGAAGCGCACTGTCACGGCAGCCCAGTGGGCTTGGGCATGCTTGTGGGTATTGGCCAGCGCCTCGCGAATGATCTGCAACACGTGAATTTCTTCATTGGGGTTAAGTAGGTAAGGCGGCACATCGTAGTCAAGTTCGACCGTTGCTCCCATACGTTGGGTGAACTCATCGACGGTCTGACGCAGGGCGAATTGTAAACCCGGGCCTTCGAGTTTAAGCCGAAAAGTGGTGAGCAGTTCGCGCAGTTGGCGATAGGCGCTGTTTAATCCGTTACGCAGCTCATCGAATACCGCAGACTGGGCTTCTTGGGTTGCCTCCTTCTGCTGCATGCGTTCGAGTCGGGCGACCTGCATCTTGAGATAAGACAGCGATTGCGCCAGAGAGTCGTGCAGCTCACGTGCAATGATGGTTCGTTCGTTGATCAGCGTAACGTGTTGCTGCTCCTCGATACGCCGTTGCAGATACACCGCCGTGGCGAGCTGGTCGGCTAACATGGTAAGCAGGCGACGGGTGCTATCGTTGAGCCGCTCCTGGGGATACCACACTTCCAGGGTGCCGAGCAGCGTATCGCCTACGCTGATAGGTAACAGCAAACACTGCGACTGGTTCTTGGCCACCAACTCCAAGGGGCGAGGGTCAATCAAGCAGGCATGGCAATCCTGGTCACGGCAATACTCAGGCCGGGTACGCGAGTGGGTTTCTAATACAGGCATTTCCCGTTGGTCGAAGGGGTCGTTTAGCGAAAGCCGTATCGGCCCGACATCCAGCAGCTTTTCCAGTTCGCGTAACATGGGCGCTGCGCTAGAACAAAGGTCGTTACCGCCCCCATACAGCGAGCGGCTGGCATCGTGCATCACCCGCAGCGCCTGATTGCTGCGCTCAAGCTCCTGCTTCTTGCGTGATACGGTGTCTTCCAAGGCAGCGTAGCTGGTTGCCAACTCGGCAGACATCTTGTTAAAGGTGTGACCCAACAATGCCAATTCGTCACTGCCACGTAGCTGAGAGCGTGGCTTGAAGTTACGCTGTGCCGCCTCTCGGGCAAGCACCATCAGTTGACGCAAAGGCACTACCAGATTGTAGCGAACATCATAAAGGGCGATTGCGACCACAATAGCGATCAATACCAGAAAGAGCACTTGCATCATCCCCAGCAGTCGCACCTTGGCCTCCGTGCTCTCTTCCAAATAGGTCACTAGCACTTCAATGTCATTGACCATCGCAACGATCATCGTTTCCAGCGTATCAAGATCACGTTCAGCGGCGCTGGACGGGGCCTGTAGCGTAGGGCGAAGGGTGCGCTGCCAGTAGGTCTGAATCTTTTCCAACTGACGGAGGCGCTCGTGACGGTCATCAGTCGGGATAGTTTGCTGTAAAGTTGTGCCATTCAAACGCTGATCAAAGCTCGCCACCAAGCTGGCTAGTTGCTCTTCGCTGGTCTCCTCGGGGGCATACTCCAGGCGTTGCAAGGCCCCCATGATCTGATAGGCATTCATGCGTAGTGAGCCAGCGACATTAATCGCGGCAGCATCGCCACGGCTGCTGTTAGACATTGCCATGGTCAGGGTGATGCTGATAAGGGCCATCCCGCTAATGGCAAGTAAGGACGCAATGATGCGAGCAACCAGGGAGCGCTGAAGTAATTTCATGGCATTTCCGATAGCGCGGAAGAGGTAAGGGAGTGTGGCACTGTCTGCATTTCGATACGAGGGCTATTCCTTTGGGGTTAGCCGACCTACCTCCGATGTTTTTTGACCTACGCCCAGTATTTACAGACAATTCTTACATGTCTTCCGATGTCTTTATACCCTCGCTGGGAAACGCCATGCCATCATCTGTGCCGCCTCCCACATTGGAGACATCAAAACAGCCAGTAAATGGTTATCAGTTGCTGGTAGCCATGCTGCTAATGCCGCTGGCAAGCGCTTTAGCGGTGGCTAGCTGGACACTTTATGCCCTGCTCGCAAAACAACCCCTCTATGTGCTGGTACCGTTGAGTAGCGGCGTGCTGTTGGCTTGGCCGGCTTGGTATATCGCCAGGCGGGGAGACACCTGTCGCTTGATGCAGTGGCTATTATGGGGTCTGGCGTTGACGCTGGGCGGGTTTGGGATGGCTAGCCAGCCGTGGGAGTTTTTGTTGGTGGGGGCTGGGCTTGGACTGGGAGGTGCGGTGATTACGACGGGCATCGCCCACGCCAAAGGCTGGATGCCTGGTCGCTGGGCGCGTCTTTGTGTCGCCCTTTTTCTGGCGTTAGCGGCGGGCGTAGGGTTTTCCTTGCGGATGGCACCTTTGGTAGTCCAAGCCTATGGTTGGCGCGCGGCGCCACTTAGCCTGTTGATACCTCTATTCATGGTAATGCTGCTGCTGTGGCTGTTCGTAGAGTCTCCCGAGTAACGCCGCCTATTAGTCTCACCTGTTCATTCTTACCTACTCTCACCTTCTGATTCTAAACCACTAGCGATAAGGCCCATTTTATGACCATAGCGACGTTTGCCGATTTACTGCAGGAAGCACGTAAACAACCTAAGCCCCAGCGCCTGCTGTTTGTGTTCGTTCGCGCAGAGCTGCCCGATTTCCCTGATGCTGACCAGCGTCGCCGCTTCGAACAGGGTGAAGGGGGTGTGTTGGTGCCTGTGGTATGCGTAGATAAATCGACGGAGGAATTGACCAGCATGGCGGCGTTGGTCGAGGAGTCACGCCGTACCGAGATCGAATGGGACCTAGTTTTCACCGCTGCCATGGACGACCCAAAAGATGACGCCGAGGTTGAACGGCAGCTCCAGCGTATGATGGAGTCGCTGCAAATGGGTAATATCACCACCTATCTTGCCTTCGATCATCACGGCAATGCGGTTAACGTCGGCTAGGGACGGTTACCATGGAGCACTATTTACTCATCAAGCACCTGCACATGACGGCCGCTGCGCTGAGCATCACGCTCTTCGTAGTGCGCGCCTGGTGGTCGGTGCAGGAAAGCCCGCGGCTCAACGCCCGTTGGGTCAAGGTATTGCCTCATCTTATTGATACGGCTCTGTTGGGGCTGGGGGTGACTTTGATGGTATTGCTTTCCGTATGGCCCTGGGAGCTTCCTTGGCTTGGCGCCAAGCTACTGGCGCTGCTGGCCTATATCGGTATTGGCACCATTGCGATTAAGCGCGGGGCGACGCCAACGGTGCGAGCCCTAGCCGCGGTAGTGGCGGTGGCTATCTTTGCCTATATGGTGGGGGCCGCTGTTCATCACAGCCCTCTCTCCTGGATAGCTTGAAGCGCGGTCGCTTTTAATCTTGCCTCCTCCTTTTATCCTCTAGTTTTCCATTGAGTGGGCGGCATGGCCGCTCCCTTCGTCGCGCCCGATCCGGGCGAGCAATTCCAGGTCGATATCGTCATAGGTGATTATCTCGCCACCATGAACCGTTGAGAACTGCGCGGCACGCTCAGGGCTGGAGAACGGCGCCAGGGTGTGGCCCATGCTGCCGCGACGGTCATGGTCGACTACATACCAAGCATCTGCCGCAGGGATAAAGGCATCGTCTTTAGGTGCTTCCCAGGGTGTCACGCCGACATCATGCACATAGGCGTGGCGAAGCTGGGTCTGATTTTCGGGCTGCTGGAGGAAAACGAACATCTCCAGCGTGGAGCAGAACTTACGCGCGTCACTGTGGCTTTGCATAAATGCCTGACCTTTGGGGCCTTCGAATTCGGTGATAAACATACCGCATACATGGCAGATGTCATCGTCGCTAATAGGCTGAGGCGGCATCCTTTCGGCGCTGTCAGTGGCATTGTTGCAACCGGTCAGGAGCAAGGCAATAAGGGCTAGAGTGGGCAGCAGGGCGGGCATGGTCAATCCTCGATAATAGATGTTAAGCGGTATGACGGTGGAAGCGACGCACGGCCAATAGCAGGGGCACCACGACCCAAACCAGCATTGCCAAGGGCGGCCAGGCAGAATGGAACGCGCCTTGCTGCGCGATAGCCGCGATACCGCTTTCTAGCTGTGTGCTGTCGAACCCCGACAGGTTGATCAAGCGAAAACTGTCGGTGGGATTGAGCAGCATCAGGTAGGGGAGCCAGTCGCCCCCCTGTTTGACGCCAACCAGTAGGGCCAGCAGTACTAGATCGAATACCAGCACGAACAGAAACCACACTCCCAGTGCCAGCCCGGCGGCCCGTGCCTTTTCGGTGACTGTTACGCTGATCAGGTAGGCAAAGGCCAAAAACACCCAGCCCAAGAGCACACTGCTGGCGATCAACCGTGCTAAGCCGACGGTTAGTTGGATAAGCGGTACGCCTTCAGCGCCCAACGCAATAACAATACCCGCGATACCAAAGCCGAGTAGCGTGGCGACAGCCAGAATCATCCCATGGCCGAAGAACTTACCAAACAGCAACGCCGAACGACTTATAGGGTAGGTGAGTAGCAGTAGTAGCGTGCCGGCCTCCTGCTCACCGACAACGGCGTCGTAGGCTAGCATCAGCGCGATTAAGGGGATCAGAAAAACGGCCAGAGTTGATAAACTGACCAAGGTGGTGGCCAGTGAAGTAAAACCAAGACCGCCGCTCGCAGCGGCACCAAAGTAGGCAATACCCATTGCCAGAACGGCAAGGATCACGGTGATCGCCAGTACCCAGCGATTGCGCAGGCCATCCTGGAACTCTTTGGCGGCGACGATGAACATGGCCTTCATGCGCTGGCTCCTGGCGTCAGTGAGGCGGGGCGAGTAGAAAAATGCGTGTAGAGATGCTCAAGGGTGGGTGGTGATAACTCGATGTCGTCGATATTCGGCATGGTGGTTAATTGACGTAGTACCTGCATTTTATTTTCCGCGGGCACGTTGACCTCCACACAGCGCTCATTGATTGGGATAGGCTCAAGGGACATGGCTTTCCAGAGCTGAGACTGCATGGTCAGCAATGTGCCGTGGATACGAAATGTGAGCGGTAGCTTTGCTTCTTCGCGCAGTTGTTCAAGGCTGCCCAGGGCCAGGCGTCGCCCTTTGCCTAGAATCAAAGCGCGGTCGATATAGGGTTCGATGCCGGGCAGTACATGGGAAGAGAGCAGCACGGTACAACCGTTGTCGCGTAGGGCTTTTACCGCTTGATAAAAATCGCGGGTGGCAGCGGGGTCAAGGCCGGTGGTGGGTTCATCAAGCAACAATAGCCGGGGAGACCCTAGTAAAGCCTGGGCTAGGCCAAGTCGCTGTCGCATGCCCTTGGAGTAGGTTTTAACGCGACGGTCGGCGGCTTCGACAAGGCCCACACGCTCAAGCAGAACCGTTACCTGATGGCGGTCAGCGCGCTTTAAACGAGCGAAATAGGTGAGCACTTCACGCCCGGTGAGCTGTTCGTAGAAGGTGACGTTTTCAGGAAGATATCCCAACTGACGCCGCAGGCGTTCGGCATGTGGCCCATCTGGAGCGCCACCGAGGACGTCAACATGGCCCGAGCTGGGCGCAATTAAGCCCAGTATAAGTTTCATGATGGTCGTCTTGCCCGCGCCGTTATGTCCCAGCAAGGCGAGCATCTCGCCTTCTTTGATGGTGAGATCAATTTCAGCTAGTCGCACCAGCGGCCCGTGACGCTTGGTAACACGCTGTAGTTCTATTACTGGGTTCATGGAGCATTTCCTTCTCGGCCGGGCTCGCTCATCAAGGGAGCGCTGTCTCTGACCCCCGGTGGACGAAACACCGGAAACTGACGTTGCACCCAGCGCAGTGCCAATACCGCAGGGCTTTGCATCAACAGGCGCGCGGTGGGGTGGCGCCAGAGAAGATGATCCATGGCGTCATTGGGCTCATGGGCGGTGTCGCCGATACCGCTATCGTCAAGATCCCAGCCCAGGTAGTCGCTCCAGTAATTGCCCGACCAATCCTGCTCACGGGTAGCGACATACATGACTTGCTGCTTATTGGCGATGAAGGCGTTGCCCGCCATTAGGTTATCCTCTGAACCGGCGGTGAGATGGATGCCGATGTCGCTGGCTGCGAAACGATTATTCTCGATACGATTGAACTGCGAGTTGTAAACGAACAGTGCCTTGCCGTCGCCGCCAGCTAGACGCCCCTCGCCATCTGCTCCCAGGGGCTGGGTGACGCCTTCGACACGGTTGCCGCTCAATAGGGAGTCGGTGATGTTGTTCATCAAAATGCCGTAGTTGTCGTCTGCTTCCGAACGGTTATCAACGACTTCCAGGCGTTTGGATTGCATCAGGGCGTAGCCGGTTCGGGTTCGCTGGGTCAGGTTGCCTTCAAGACGATTGTCAAAGGAGTACATGTAGTGCACGCCATAGCGCAGGTCATGCAGGGTGTTGTCGCGCAGCACGTTGTGGCGGCTGCTGTCGAGATAGATGCCGTCGCGAGTCTGCGCGACATCGTTGGATTCAATAATCGAGTGACTAACGTTATAGAGGTGAATGCCGTTGCCGCGATCCTGGGAACGCAGTCGGGTATCGCCACGAATGGTATTGCCTATCACACTGACGTCATTGACAGCATCGAGCCAGATGCCGAAGCCAGGCCCGCTTAGCTGGTTATTTCGTATGGTACTACCGTGAGCGCTGGGCTCGACAAAAATAGCGGCCTCCAGTGCTGTCAGGTTGTCCCCCCAGTCTTCAATGCGGACACCTTCAAATATAATGTCGGGAGCTGCCAGCACCACCGCATGGCCGTGGCCTCCTGCATCGAGTATGGCTTGCAACTCGCCTCGGATATGCAGCGTGCGGTCAATAACCACACGCCCAGGGTAGCGTCCTGCAGGCAGCAGCAATTGATCGCCGTCGGTAGCCCGTTCGATCAACGGCTGTAACGGCTCACCAGGCGTGGCGAACCAGTTGGCGGCATAAACCCCGCTAGGCAGCCAAAAAAGCCATAGCAGTGCCAGCAGGCAACCTAAATGGCCAGGGTGTCGTTTCATAGTGTTCTCCCGCAGCGGGCCGAAGGAATCGGCCCGCATTGTGGCGTCAGACGGGTTCGACTAGCATGCGACCAGTCATTTCCATATGCATTGCGTGGCAGAACCAGTTGCAGTAGTACCAGTGCACCCCGGCTTTGTCGGCGGTGAAGGTGACACTAGCGGTCTGCTGGGGGCTGATCTCCATCTGCACACCGTGGTTAACCATACAGAAGCCGTGGGTCAGATCCTCGACCTGGTCAAGGTTGGTGATGACCACGGTCACCTCATCGCCCTGTTTGACCTTGAATTCGGTCAGGCCAAATTGCGGTGCGATGGAGGTCATGTACACGCGTACTTTATTACCATCGCGGATTACCTTGCTTTCGCCCTCCAGGTTGACGCCGTCTGCCTCGGCCATGGCCACGGTCTCGGCGAAGAAGGGGTCGTCTCGTGTCCATACTCGGCTTGGGTTGATCTGGTCGGCGCGTACCAGAATACAGTCGTGGGGCTCGGCATAAGTGGGGCCGTCATGCACCAGTTTCATTTCCTCACCGGAGATGTCGATCAACTGATCGTTTTCGGGATGCAGAGGGCCTACCGGCAGGAAACGGTCTTTGGAAAACTTCGACAGCACCACCAGCCACTTGCCGTCGGCATCGCGGGATTCGGTGAGACTGGCGTGGTTATGCCCAGGCTGGTAGTGGACATCGAGCTTCTGACGCAGGTAGTTGACGTCTTCGCCATTGTAGTGGCGAATGGCATCCTCAATATTCCACTTGGCTACCTGGCTATCGATGAACAGCGTGGTATAGGCGTTGCCCCGGCCATCATAGGTAGTGTGAAGCGGGCCCAAGCCCAGTTCCGGTTCACCCACGATGGTATCGCGCGGTTCGATACTGTCGTCGAACAGCTCAGGTAACTTGTCGATGGCGATGATTGAGCAAGTGGGGGATAGCTTGCCGTTGGCGATGAAATATTTGCCATCCGGTGAGGTATTCACGCCGTGGGGGTTCTTGGGGATAGGGATGTAACGTGTCAGTTGCGAGCCCTTGCGCCCATCCAGTACCGGGACGCTTGATTCACCCAGTGTCTTGTAGTTCCCGGCCGCCACTGCGGCTTCAATCGCTTCAACGTCGAATACCACGACCCAGTCGCGCTCGTTGCGCATGGTCTCGGTCAGGGTCATGCCTTTTTCTGAGTTGTAGCAGGTAGAGGCGACGAAACGACCAGTGTAGTCGGCATCGGTGTTATCGAGGTTGCCATCGACGATCACCTGCCAAGCCACGTCCATGCTTTCGGCATCGATAGCGTTGAACATAGTGAAGTAGTTGTCAGGGTTCTCCAGGTCGCGGCCGTCATTGATCTGGGGGATCGGCAGTTCGGCATTGGCGAAGACGTACTTGGTGTAAGGCACCTTCTGCAGGCGCAAACCGTGAATCGCCTGGACGTTGGGGATGGTGGTGACCTTGTCCGTCTTCATGATATCGAGACGAATGCGCGCAACGCGGGTGTTAGCCTTGTCGTTGATAAATAGGTACTTGCCGTCGTAGCTGCCGTCGGTCATTGAAATATGGGGGTGGTGGCAGTCGCCGTTAAGAAAACGGCTCGATTCGCCGAGTATTCGCTTCGACTCGTTGCTGATTCCCCAGCCGGTGGCGCTATCCACATTGAATACCGGAATGCGCATCAGTTCGCGCATTGAAGGGACACCGAGTACCCGAACCTCGCCCGAGTGGCCACCGCTCCAGAAGCCGTAGTAATCGTCGAGTTCGCCCGGTGCAACTTCAACACCGTTGCCGCCAGCCGCCTGTACCTGTCGGCTATTGAGCAGTGCGCCTGCGCCGAAACCACCGGCCAGGCCCGCTCCGGCAACGCCGGTGACGGCGGTATTGCGCAAGAAGTGGCGACGGCCGATATTTTGAATGTGGTCTTTTTTATCGCTCATGCTTGATTCCCCTGAGATCAGTCTTGCTGTTGAAGAGGGATGCGTTGCCATGCGGCCTGTTTGCCGCTGGCGTCGGTATCCCGTTGGGTCTCAACGCTATTACCGCGCGAGGACATATTGGCCGCCTTTTCATAGCGCTTGCGGCGCTTGACCATGGGCGGGCAACGCTGGTCGTCGTGGTAGGTCACTTGGCAGTCGAGACAGTAGTGGCACTCATTGGCATTGATGCGGCCGTCCGGGTGTATAGCGGCCACTTCGCATTCATTGGCACAGATTTGGCACGGGGTACCGCAGCTACCGCGGTGGCGCTTGAGCCAGTCGAACAGGCGTAAACGCGAAGGAATAGCCAACCCGGCACCCAACGGACATAGATAGCGGCAGTAGAATTTGTGGTTGAAGGCAGAAATCGCCACCAGTCCCAGAGCATAAATAACGAAGGCCCAGTCACGTTGGAAACGCAGGGTGATTGCGGTCTTGAACGGCTCCACTTCGGCATAGCGTTCCGCGGTGCCAAGCGAATGTAGCGAGACTGCGAACAAGGCCAGCAGAATGATGTATTTAATCGCCCATAGGCGCTCATGGAGCCCAAAGGGCACCTCAATCTGCTTAACGTTTAGTTTGCGAGCGACTTGGTTGACCAGGTCTTGTAAAGCGCCGAATGGGCATAGCCAGCCGCAGAAAACTCCACGGCCCCACAGCAGCAGGCTCACCGCCACGAACGACCAGAGAATAAATAGCATTGGGTCGATCAAAAATGAGGACCAGCTAAAACCGCTTATCAGCGAGTTGGTGAAGGTAAGGATATTGACGACTGATAGCTGGGCCAGCGAGTACCAGCCGATAAATACTAAGGTGTATATCTTGAAACCCAGACGCAGTGGGTTCAGTACACGCGGGTGGCGCGCCAGCATATCCTGGAACAGCATGATGCCAGTGAGCACCAATAATCCGGCGGATAGCACAGCGATCTGGAAAGCCTTGTCGCGCCATACTTGTACCCAGATAGGCTCTTCCACCGGTGGCTCAGGCCGCTCTATAAAGGCCTCGGGAACACTGTACTCGGCGCTAAAGCGGCTGAACTCGGTATCCAAGGGGCCAGAGGCGCGGCGAACCAGTAATTCTAGCTGCCAGGGTTGTCCGGGGTCGAAGCCCGCCTCTTCGCGGACGATGAAGATGTCTCGCTCGGCAAGTGAGGGCGCTCCTTCGAGAGCCAGGTCACCCAGGCGGATGTGATCGCGATCATGAAAGCTGACCCGAGTGCTGCCCTGTGAAAGCTCGATGCGATCGAAGATGCCGCCGCGTACATACCCTGAACCCTTGAATGAGTAGTCACCACGCCCCATGACGGCAATGGCGTGCTCGCCATCCTTCAGCTCGACCATTAGTTGGTCATAGCCAGTATCGCCGAGCAGGTTGCGGCCAGCGGTTGGTGGGTTGAGGTAGGTGTAAAACAGCTCGATAAAGATTTTATCGGCGGGCTGTGGCGAGCGCAGGTAATCTTCGGCGGGCGTACCTACAAAGCTCTCATCGACCTCGCCATGGGTCAGTTGCAAACGGCGAATGGTGCCGTCGCCGGTCAGTTCATCCCAGTTGGCAGGGGCGAAAACGTCTTCTCGAACGCGTGCCGGTGGTGTCTGGAAGGGGTCGGCAATGAGCTGCTGTTCAGCGGCCACTTGCCTGGCGCTGCGCATGATGGTGTCGCTGACGACAATGACGGTCACGGTGGCGCCAGAGATAGCGTCAAGATTGTCGCCGACCCTGAGCCTGTCATTGACGTGGGCCGATTCGTGCTCATCGGCGAAGCTATTTAGCTTCGACTCGGGAATGCCCACCAGCATGATCGGCTCTGAATGACTGAGGACGTCGGCCTGTACAATTTGCCCATCCAGATCAATCCCCACCAGTACATTGACCGGTTTGCCCGAGTAGGCGGGGATCGGAGCGACATCCACACTCTCAAAAGCGTAGCCGAGCAATTCATCGTCGCTGGCGAGTACACGGCTTACCGACCATTGTGAATCCGCGGTTTCAAGACGCTCTACCGTGGGAAACCCCTCGCGTACCTGCTCCAGTTCTATAGCTTGGGCGGGCAGTGTTATCGCTAGGAATAACAGTAAGCTAATCCAGATGCCGGTTAGACGGCGCGGGCAAGCCACAGGAGACATCGTAGTTTCCTTTCGGGTCAAGAGCGTTATAGAACCGGTTCTAGCAAGTGGTCGACGGCAGCTTTCACTTCGTCATCGCTCAAGCCCAATTGGCCTCCTTTCGGCGGCATTGCCTGAAAACCGTTAATCGCGTGGTCGTACAGGGTGTCCATGTCTTTTTCTAAGCGTGGCTCCCAGTTTTCGGCATTGCCGCGAATGGGAGCACCTGCGGCGCCCGTCATGTGGCAAGCCATGCAGGCTTGGTTATAGGTGGCTTCGCCATCTGCATGAGCGGTAACCGAAATAGAAGCAACAACGCCTAGCAACAGTATGGACACGAGGGTTTTCATTGAAGTATTCCTTATGCATCTTTTTAGTTGAAATTCCCAATTCGGCAACGTGGCAAGGTGGTTTATAGAGGTATACGAGTTGCTGGGTACTGATTTCTCAGTACGAGAAAAGGTATGAAGTTCACTTTAAAGAAATAAGGGGGGACTAATGTTGATCTGGATCATTTTTAGTCTCGCGTACCCCTGCAGAGCATTAGCTTACCCCTTAGTGGGTAGGCGATGACGTCAGTAGTTATTGTGATTTCAACTCGAAATTCAGACGCTTGGCTGTGCACCACGGTGCTAGGGGCGTGGTGATGTAGAAATGTTTTTTACAGCGCGGATTATTTCAACATGTTCAAGTACTGGCGCAGGACTTCGGCATTGTTACGGCGCTCTTCCTTAGAGGCAAATACCAGAGTAACTCGCTCTTTTCTGGCACGTTGTGCAAGATCACGAAGAGACTCGCGATAAGAGGTTAACTCTTTGAGATAGTGACGGCGAAAGCCACTCCAGTCGAGAGAGCCATTATGAAATGCTTTGCGAAGTTCGCTGCTTGGGGCGACCTCCTTGCGCCATTCATCGATTTTGACTTCCTCCTTGGACACCCCGCGCGGCCAGATACCGTCGACGAGGACACGATAACCATCTTTGCTCTGAGGTGAGTCATAGGCACGCTTTAATTCAATATTCATCGCTATCTCGCAAGTCAATGAGTTTCCTTTTAAGCCTAGCTAGTGAGTCGGTCCCACTCTACTTGAATCCTAGTAAGCCCAGACAATAGCCATCAGCAAGCCCCATGCCAGCACCCCGGCGGCCATAACAGTGTAAGTAGCGGACATCGTTGTTACGTCATTCGCTGAGCGTTTACACAGAGCCTGCAGCCCGTGGTAGACCAAGCTGCAAGAGATGCCCAGTGCCACCAGTACTACCAGCGCATTGAACAACAGGCTAGGGATCAGCAGAGCGATCGCTGCTGACCAAAGTGGCAAAGGTGCTAGGGCTGCCAACAGAAAAGCGTCATGGTAGCTAATTGAGAGATCATGATCGCTATTGACCACCGCGTGAATTAGCCACCCCATTACAAAGAAGGTGAGCAGCTCGGCCAGGAACAGAATGGTAGTGATGAAACGCCACTGTCGGTCAGCGAAGCCCAGAGCGAAGATATCCCCGTAGTGTGTACCCGCGTAATAGAGCATCACGGGAGGTAACAACGACATGGGCAGCACGACGCACCAAGCCAGAGTGGCGATTGAAGGATGGCGTTGCTGAAGGTCTTTCCATCCCGCTAAATGGGTAAAGGGCAGTTGAATAATGGTTAGAGGGTTCATTGTCTAGCCTCGCAGTCAGTTGTGATCGTTGTGGGCTTAAAATATCATGTCGTGATATTATATTTTAAGGATTAGGACTCTTGCGGGGTTCTGTCAAGAGATAGCCAGCTTTTATCTTGAGGAGATATCATGAGCCATACGAATCAGCAGGATTGGGACCCCCGCGCGGAGAGCGTTTTGGATGATCAAATCGCTGCTTATGACGAAATGCGCGATCGTTGTCCGGTGGCTTTCAGCGATTACCTGCAGTGGTCGCTCTTCCGTCACGAAGACGTGATGCGAGTACTCAATGACCACGATACCTTCAGCAACGCGGCAAGCCGTCACCTGTCGGTGCCTAATGCCATGGATCCTCCCGAGCATACCCACTTCCGCCAACTCATAGAGCCCTATTTCGGTGCTGATGCCATGCGCGAATTCGCCCCCGAGTGCCGGGCCATCGCCGAGGCAGTCGTGGGTCGGCTACCTTCCGACGGTGAGGTGGAGGCGATGTCTGAAATGGGCCAAGACTTCGCTCTGGAGATTCAGTGTGCCTTCATGGGATGGCCCACGCGCCTGCATGAGCCGCTGCGCGACTGGGTGAAGCGCCAGCAGGCTGCCACGCTGGCTGGCGACCGAGAAGCGTTAGGCGGACTGGCGCTGGAATTTGACGGCGTAATTCGCGAGCAATTAGCAAGCCGTCGAGCCATGGAGGGTGCAGCTCCGGACGACGTGACCGTCAGGATCATGCGAGAGACGGTAGAAGGGCGCCCGCTTAGTGACGAGGAGATTGTCAGCATCCTGCGTAACTGGACGGTAGGTGAGCTTGGCACTATCTCGGCAAGCATCGGTATTTTGATGAACTACCTGGCCCTCAACCCCGAACTACAGGCACGTTTACGTGTGGAGCCATCATTATTAACAGCAGCAATTGATGAAATCCTGCGTCTCGACGCACCGTTGATGTCGAACCGACGTATTACCACCTGCCCAGTGGAAGTTGGTGGGCGGCACTTAGCGGCTGGTGAACGTCTGACGATTTTATGGGGTTCGGCTAACCGCGACGAGGCAGTGTTTGGCAATCCCGACGAGGTGAAGCTGGATTGTGACCCCAAGGACAACCTGCTTTACGGTGCTGGCATCCATGTCTGCCCCGGCGCTCCGCTGGCGCGAATGGAGCTTCAATTTTTCATGGAGGCGCTGTTGGAAGCGACCGTTGAGCTGGCACCCATACCAGGGCGTCCTGCGATACGTGCCCTCTATCCCGCAGGTGGTTATTCAGAGGTGCCGTTAAAAGTACGCGTCAGTAAGTAGGCTAGCAGGACAAGCTGAATGCCCCTTTGGTGTGCGGGATCATTTCGCTGAAGGGTGCGGTGCCGGGAGTCGATGGATCCAGTACCACAGCCGACTGGCCACTAGCAGCCAAGCAAGGCTCCAGGCCAGCGCTGCGGCCCATAGCATATCTAGCCAGGCAGCGCCGGTTTCCAACGCAAGCGGGCGCAGGATGGTTGCCGTGGCGAACAGCACCGCCAGAAGCAGCAAGGCCCATTCGCACTCCGGTTGTGCCTTGGCACGCAGAATCGCCTGGCGCAGCATCACTGTACTGGCTAGCGTACCCAGGGCGCCGATGGTAAAAGCATGTAGCGGTGCATTATCATGGGTCGGCAGCCACCAAGCGCGCGCCATCAGCAGTAAACCCGCGCCTAGCCAGGCATAGCCAGCCATCAATGCTAGTAAATCGGGCCGCTCGCGGCATAGGGTCGGCTTCCAGTGGTAGATCCGAAGCAGTACCAGTGCCCCAGCAGGGAGTACCAGCATGGCTGCGAAAGGCTGAAGCCGAGGCCACAGCGTCAGCAAGGGCGTGGTTCCCAGTAGCAGGATTAACGCTGCTTCGAGGCGCGGTTGTACACCGGCTCCCGCCAAGCGATGGCGCCGAATCAGGTAGCCATTCACCGCGGGGGCGATGATGCGACCGCCCATGAAGGTCATCAGCAGCACCAACCCCAGCACGCTCAGGTGCATCAGCGGCGCCGTAATGAGCATGTCGCCCAGGTAGCGCCATGTGAGAGTGACTATGCCGAGCAGGCATATTAGGCCCAGCAGTGGCGCAATGATGCGATTGCGCCATTTCTTGGCGGCCATAAAACGCGGTACCAACAAACAGGCGACCCATACGGCAAACAGCCCGTCGGCCAGTGTAGCGACATGCATTAACGGCGCTGCCATTACTCCTAAACGGCCCACCACCCATAAAGTGACTAACCCTGCAAGCTGTCGACGCGGCAGCGGGCCCAGCAGGTAACCCGCGATCAACGATAGTGCGAAACCGAAGACCAATTCACGGGCGTGCCCCATCGAAGAAGCGAGCTGCGGGAGTAGGTCAAATTGATGGTAAAGCGCCAGCAGTGAGAGCGGCACCATAAGGGCTGCGTGCACGGCTGCTAGCGGGAAAAACCAGTGCCAAGCCGGTAAGCGCTGTCCTGAGCTAGGTCGCGGTTTCATTTTATCTTTAAACATGCTTATAAATTACTGTTTAATTGCCTTGTTGCCAATTGGGAGAGGCGCCTGTGCCTACACAATTACCATGCCTAAGCTGGAACCTGCTGCTCAATACTCACGCTACCCCAACTGAGATAATCCGGCTCGGAGCGGGCATATCAGCCTGAATAAGCCTTATGGATACCTCAGGCGTACGTTCGCCATCGACAATGCCAACACGCACTAGGAAATCACCGAAACCCTCGGCTGCCTTGCGCTCGGCAACGTAGCGCTCAAGCATTGGATCGAGGGTATCAAGAATAGTGGTAGTGTCGATGTTCTCTCGGAAGAGGCGGTTAATGCGCTGACCGCGCTCATCACCACCCAGGTAGAGGTTATACTTGCCGATGGCTGTGCCGGTCAGGCCGATCTCGGCCATGCCGGATGAAAATGCCCAGGTCACTTCGGCGTTTTCCAGTGCGGCCAGCGTTTTTTTACAGTGCGTAGAGGGGGGGGTGGCCGTACCGGGAGTAAAGAGGCGCGCGTCGATGCCCTTCGGTCACCTCAAGCAGGGCGGCGGTACCCGGATAGGTGAAAGTGGTGGTTTCGTAGATCGGTATGTGGGAGCTACCGAAGGCATCTTTCTGCTGCTGGCTGTGGATGGCCAGGGTGGCGGCACCGAGGTCTGGCGATCGCAGATGCGACATAGTGGAGCTCCCAATGATTGTATTTTCAGTTTAGTCAGCTTTATTTTAATTAATTTAAGCGATCTTAATAGAGTGCTCGGGCGTGCTCGAGAAAACCTGGTTAACTTTCCGTCCACCTTAACACCTTGGTAAGGCGCGATACGTTGTCTTGACAGGGTTCAATCTTTGGCTAATCTTTAAAATGTATATTAAATATATTTTAAAATAGAAAATAATTCTAAGCGTGCAAAGCCCCTGCCATGGCTTCTGCTAACAACTCTTGGTGTGAGTGGGGCGCGACTAGGCGTGACAATACGCATTAAGGGTTATGTTAAGGACAGCTTCGATGATCAAGGTGCAGCTTTTCCGGTACCATCCTGAGTTTGATGAAAAGCCTCGTATGGAAAGGTGGGAGGTGGATGAGCGTTTTCGCAAGTCCATGGTGCTCGACGTACTCGAGCACCTCAAGCAACAGGATGCCTGTCTAACCTACCGTCGTTCTTGCCGGGAGGGGGTGTGCGGCTCCGACGGGATGAACATCAACGGCAAAAATGGTCTAGCTTGCATCACGCCTGTCGCAGAAGTATTGGGAAGGTCGGAGACCTTGACGCTTAGACCACTGCCAGGCATGCCGGTAATTCGTGATCTGGTGGTGGATCAGGCTCTCTTCTTTCGACAGTTTGAGAAGATTCGTCCCTGGCTGATCAACGACGATCCTCCCACAACAATTGAGCGACGTCAAAGCCCTGAGGATCGTGAGAAACTAGACGGCCTCTACGAATGTATTCTATGCGCCTGTTGTAGCTCCGCTTGCCCTTCCTGGTGGTGGAATCCAGATAAGTACATCGGCCCGGCGGGTCTGATCCAAGCCTACCGCTTTCTCATTGACAGTCGCGATACCGCCACCGAAGAGCGTCTAGCTGATCTGGAGAACCCCTTCAGCGTGTTTCGCTGCCGCCAGATTGCCAACTGCACTTGGGTCTGTCCTAAGGGGCTCAATCCCATGCGCGCGATTGGCCATATCAAAGCAATGCTGTTGTCGCATGGTAGCTAAACATACGATATCCAAGAGGAAGCTTGAGGCGACAGAACAACCTTTTGGCAAGTTCTAAGATGAATTCATCCTTTTTATAAGCGGCTTGTCAAAAATTGATCTGTGGCAAGGTTGCTGGGGATATTCTTCTGCTAATATAAAGTTGTAAATCAAATGAATCTTAAAAAAGAGACGCCCTTGGCTGCTCAGCTTAGGGCCAATTGAGACTAGCAAGGGAGTATGGCTTATGGCTGATGGACTGACTAAATCAGCGGCCCGCAATATTTTCTACGGTGGTTCGCTGTTCTTCTTCCTGCTCTTTGCCGCGCTAACGGCTCATAGCCATTGGTATATGGTCAATGTCTCCACGGACAGCGAAGGTCTCACCGATTCCGTGAAGCATGGCAAAGAAGTGTGGGAAAAGAACATGTGTATCAACTGCCATAGCATTATGGGGGAGGGTGCTTACTTTGCTCCTGAATTGGGGAATGTCTGGGAACGCTATGGAGGTCACGACAACCCTGAAGCCGCCCGGTCAGGAATTACCGGCTGGATCCGTGCCCAGCCATTGGGAATCGAAGGTCGTCGCCAAATGCCAGCGTATGACTTTAGCGAAGAAGATATGAACTCGCTAATCGACTTTCTCGAATGGACCGATGGCATCGACGACCAGGACTGGCCCCCACATCCCGCTGGCTAAAGCAAACAGCCGAAGGATGAATAAAGGAGAACCGCACAATGAAATATGAAACCCAGAAGGTTGCTTTACCCTTTTTTATGGTGGCCATGGCGCTATTTACGCTACAAATAGTCTTCGGGCTGCTGGCCGCCACCGTCTATGCATGGCCTAGCTTCATGACCGAAGTGATGCCCTTTCATATCATGCGTGTCAGTCATACCAATCTGTTGATTGTATGGCTATTGATTGGCTTCATGGGGTGTACCTATTATTTGATGCCAGAGGAAGCCGAGCGGGAAATTCATAGTCCCAATCTGGCGTATATCCAACTGGCGATCTTTGCTTTTGCTGGTGTTGCTGCTCTGGTCGGCTACCAATTCGGAATCCACGAAGGGCGTGAGTTTCTTGAGCAACCGTTCTGGGTGAAAATACTCATCACCATCTCTTTTCTAATGTTTCTGTTCAATACCAGCATGACGCTACTCAAGGGGCGCAAGACCGCTATTAATCTGGTGTTAATGCTGGGTCTTTGGCTAGCGGCAGTGTTTTGGTTATTCGCTTTCTACAATCCGACCAATCTAGCGGTAGATAAACTCTATTGGTGGTGGGTGGTGCACTTGTGGGTTGAAGGCGTATGGGAATTGATCATGGCTTCACTGCTGGGTTACCTGCTGATCAAAATGACCGGCGTGGATCGCGAAGTGATCGAGAAATGGCTCTATATCATTGTCGGGCTGGCGCTATTCTCCGGCCTGTTGGGCACTGGCCACCACTACTACTGGATTGGCGCACCTGGCTACTGGCAGCCCATCGGCAGTATCTTCTCGACGCTTGAAGTGGCGCCTTTCTTCGCCATGGTGGTATTCGCCTTTACCATGTTCTGGAAGGGCAGTCGTAACCACCCGAATAAAGCGGCCATGCTATGGGCCTTAGGCTGCCCAACCATTGCCTTTTTTGGCGCTGGTGTTTGGGGCTTTATGCATACCCTATCGTTCGTGAATTACTACAGTCATGGTACTCAGGTAACCGCCGCTCATGGCCATCTGGCTTTCTATGGTGCCTATGTGATGCTGATTCTTGGCGTGATTACCTACGCCATGCCGCAGATCCGCCGTGTGCAGCCTTATAACCAAGTACTGAACATGTGGGGCTTCTGGATCGTCACCAGCGCCATGTGTTTCATGACGTTTACCCTGACATTCGCCGGGGTCGTGCAGACTCACCTGCAACGCGTCCTGGGCATGAATTACATGGAAGTGCAGGATCAATTAGGCCTGTTCTACATCATGCGTCTGGGCGCTGGTGTGGCCGTGGCAGTGGGGGCGATCATGCTGCTCTACTCCTTCTTCGGGCCCGCCCGAGAGCAGGTGCCAGCTGGTGGCACACAAATTACTGCTGGGGCAGGCTCGGCCTGAACTTAACGGCCCTGCGGGGCCGTTTTTGCTTTCTTTATTTATTTTCCGGCAATGGAGTCTTCCCATGCCTCTTTCTTCTGTCGCTAATCCTATCGATGAGCGTGAAATACCTTTCTACGAGAATGTCGGCAACGAATGCGCTATGTTTGAGCATGCCTTTCGTCAACGTTTGCCGCTGTTACTTAAAGGCCCTACCGGGTGTGGTAAAACACGTTTTGTTAGCCATATGGCCGCGAAGCTGGGCCGTCCGCTATTCACTATTTCATGTCACGACGATCTGACTTCAGCCGACCTTACAGGCCGCTATCTATTGCAGGGCGGTGAGACCCGCTGGATCGATGGCCCGCTTACTCGAGCAGTGCGCGAAGGGGGCATCTGCTATCTCGATGAGGTGGTGGAGGCGCGTAAAGATGTCACTGTGGTGCTTCACCCGCTCACCGATGACCGCCGACTACTGCCGTTGGAACGTACCGGGGAACTGCTCGAAGCGCCGGATGACTTCATGTTGGTAGTGTCTTATAACCCTGGCTATCAGCATATTCTCAAATCGCTTAAACCGAGTACCCGCCAGCGCTTCCTGGCCATGTCATTTGATTTTCCACCACCCAAAGTCGAGCGCGATATTGTCGCGCGGGAAAGCGGCCTGCCGGGTGAACAGTGCGCTGCGCTGGTCAATCTTGCCGCCAGCCTGCGGGCCATGAAGGGGCAGGATTTAGAAGAGGGCGTTTCTACTCGTCTATTGGTTTACTGCGCTACCCTAATTGCCGCTGGGGTGCCCATACTGGAAGCTGCCCGCGCTACCTTAGTGGAGCCGCTAAGCGATGACGCAGATGTTCAGGAAGGGCTGATGGAAGCCATTCAAGCAACCTTTGGGTGAGGGCACTGCATGCTTGATTTTCTTGAAGTCGAAGAGTTTGTAGGCCGCCATTGGCACCGCTGGGCTTCCAGTGCGGCAAGCTACCCTGACCATCCCGAAGCCGCAGTGCAACTTGAAACGCTGCGGCCCATGCTCGGCGTCTTTTTCCGCGCTAGTGGCGGAGAGGCGGGTATCGATGTTGCCGCTATTGCGGGGCGTAGTTCGTCGCATCGCTTATCCTTACGTCAGAGGCTTGGGCTTGATGAGGAGGTGCTCGATCAAGCACGCCGTGACGAAGAGGGGTTGTTATTACCACCACGTATCGCCCTGTTCGCTGAGGCTTCCTTGAACCGGGATCTCTACCTTTGGCTGGTAGCGTACCTGGCGCTGACCCGACATGTGCGAGTCGTCGAAGATCCGTTGCAGCAAGACCTTCTCCAACTACGTGAAGTAAACCGGGCGACTCGGGCAGTGTTGGCCCACTTCCCTGGGCTCGCTCAGCGCCACGCCAGGTTGTGTCAGGCATTACTGGCCATTCGTCCCCAGCGCAAGCGCTTGCCGCCGATGGAAGCGGCGCTGGAATCGGTTCTCTGCACCCAGCTTGGAAAAACGCCTCCCGAGGCAGGCTGGGTCGAAGTGATGCATATCGCCATCCTTGATGACTCCCTTCCTTTGGACAACTTCCATGCGCCGCGTGGATACCGGCCGCCACTTCCGGTGCCGCTATGGGGGCAAGCCGTAGCCCTGGGGACTAATAAACAAGCACGAACCGAGCAGGAAGATGATGAGGCACCGGTCACGGGCAAGGATTCGCCGGAAGATGACCACGGTAAGCGTAAGGCTGACCGGCGCGAGCAGGATCAGGCCGACCGCGATGACTCTTTAATGCTCAATGCATCCGAAAAGATGCTTTCCTGGGCCGAAATGGTCAATCTCAATCGTCATGTAGAGGATGAAGACGATGATGAGGCCAAACAGGCGGCCGATCAGATTGATGAAATTGTGCTCAGTGCTAACCGTAAGAAGGCGGCTTCCAAGCTAAAACTTGATCTTGATCTGGCGCCCGATGAGGTGAGTGGGGGAAGGCTGCGTGGGCGCCATACCTATCCAGAATGGAACCATCGTAAGCAAATCTATATGCCTGACCACTGTGTGGTACTCAGCGATGTCCAGAGCGAGGAGGGGGAGAACTGGCAGCCGGACGAAACGACAAAACGGCGCATTCGCCGAGTCCGGCGCGAGTTTGAAGCACTTAGGCCGCGTCGTGAGACGCTACGTGGACAGCTGGATGGCAGCGAGCTGGATATGGACGCCGTGATTCGCTCCCGCTGTGATCTAGCGGCTACCGGGGAAGCCAGCGATCGTCTTTACCAAGCTAGCCGCACCCAGGCGAGGGATTTGGCGGTTTCAATCCTGGTCGATGTATCACTTTCCACTGAGGCCTGGCTGGAAGACCGGCGGGTGCTGGATGTGGCCAAAGAGGCGCTGCTGGTATTGGGCCACGGCCTTGCGGGTTGCGGCGATGACTATGCCATTCACAGCTTTACCTCGCACCGTCGTCACCGTGTTTGGGTCAATACGCTGAAAAGTTTCGATGAGCCAATGGGCGAACGGGTGTCACGGCGGATCGCAGCGCTCAAGCCAGGCCACTACACGCGTATGGGGCCCGCTATTCGGCACCTTTCCCAAGCACTTGCCAAACGGCCCAATCGGCACCGGTTGCTATTGCTATTGACCGACGGCAAACCTAATGACACCGACTATTATGAAGGGCGTTATGGTATCGAGGATACACGCAAAGCGGTACTTGAAGCGCGACGAGAAGAAGTGCGCGTGTTCGGGGTAACGATTGACCGGGAGGCGGGGCGCTATATTCCTCACCTGTTCGGGCGGGGTGGTTATGCCATTGTCCAGCGTCCGGAGCATCTCTCCTTGGCGCTGCCAAGTATCTACCGCCAGATTATTGCTTCCTAAGGAGGTTATCTATGTTGCGCTTGCGCCTCGTAGTGGCGATTAGTCTGTGGTCTTTAGTCGCTTTAGGAATAGTCGTGCCGCTGGTATGGCTTATCAATAACCGTGATTGGGGCGTGGCGCTGATGTTGCTGGTTCCCTTTATCGTTTATGGCTTGATGCGGCTGGGGCGGTTGCTGGAAGCCTGGGCAAATGCCGCGCAGCGGCCTTCAGATGCTCCGGGTTCCGATTCTACACTGCGCTAAATCCAATCCTGTGAGGTTACCCCACTAAATGAAATCGACCGGCCAGGTAGCCCGCGGCAATCAGCGTTAACGTTAATAGTGTCAGGGCAATGAAAACCCCCTTCCAGGCTGGGGTCGCGGCGCGCAAGTTTAAATAGACCATTAGCACACGGTGGGCTTTGAAACCGGTCGCCATCAGTATCATGGTGGCTGACCATAGGGGAAGCGCCTGCCAGTCGGTGGTCTGATCTAGCCGAGCGGAAAACATGGAAACCAGGGTCAGCGCCATTAATACGCCCCAAGTAATCAGTAAACGTCGTGTACCGGGCAGTGCCCTCATTGTTTCCTCACAAAATTATCTCATCAGATAAATTAGTGGATAAAGCAGGATCCAAATCAAGTCCACCATATGCCAGAAGGCTGCCGCCGTTTCTACGTTCTCGGTGGTGGTGCGCCAGCTCACTAAGCCTAGTAGCGCTAAGCCGAACACAACGTGAGCAAAATGGAAGGCGGTTAAACCATAGTAAAAACCAAAAAAAGCGTTCGTTTCTGGCGTTATTCCAGCGGCAAACTTACTTGTATACTCAAAAACCTTAATGAGACAGAACAGCAGGCCCAACAGTATAGCGGCGCCTAACCACTGTCGGCTGCGCTGTATGCGCTTAGCGCTTATCGCCTCAACGGCAAAGGCTACAAAAAGTCCACTGGTCAAGAGCACCAGGGTATTGAGGCCGCCCAGCACCGTGTCAAGCTGACGTTGGGATTCATTGAATAGTGCAGGGTCAAGGGCGCGTTGACCGGCATAGAGCGCAAAGAAGGCGGTGAAAACCAGCATTTCGCTCAGTATCAATACCCACATCAGTGGATTGCCGGGTAGCGCTGAAAGCGGCCCCCAGCCGGGATTGGGCAGGTCGCGCCTCATTAACCCTCCACTCTGTAAGCGGTTAGCCGGGTTGCATAAGGAATCCCGGCAATTCTGATAGCATTTTTCGAGCTACGTTGAACACCATCAGACAGTGGTTTTGGCTGATGACGATTCGTCACGACTTTCCGCATCGTTGGTAGGTCTATTCGACTGCTTCAACCATAAAGTCGACGGCTGCTTGCACCTCTTCGTCGCTAAGGCTCATGTTTCCACCTTTGGGCGGCATGGCGTTGAAGCCATTGATCGAGTGCTCATAGAGGGTGTCGATGCCTTTTTCGATTCGGGGCTCCCAGGCCTCTTTATTACCCTTGATAGGCGCACCAGCAGCCCCTGTCATGTGGCAGGCCATGCAGGCCTGGTTGTAAACCGCCTCGCCATCAGCCTCCGCCTGAGCAGCGACTGAAAACGCCATGGCAGCACCAGCGGCGATAAGGGCAGTAAATAATGGTTTCATCATGGTTCTCCTCACTTTTTTACGGTCGTGGGCGCTATGATTCCAATTCGGATGCTTTGATGTGCATCTCTTGGCCTGGCAGGGTCAATGCTGAAGCAACGTTAGCTTACAACTGAGGTGTTAATACGCTAAAAAAAGATAATTTTATTAAGATACACTTTATATGCATCTTAATGCTTGCGCAATGCATAGTCTTGACGCATGTCATTACCGTGCGTCTCAGCAACGCTTAGCATCAGTGGCCTAGTGTTTGCCGATGATGCCTTTGCCCCGGAGTGACTGCTATGTCATTGCTGTCTTTACCTTTTTCCATGCCTTCTTTTTCAATTTCTCCTCCTATGACGCCTGGCCATTTGATACGTCTCCTTGATCCACGGGTACCTTTTACAATTAAGCAACGTATAGTCGAGCCTTTACTCAACCGTACTTTTGCTATACCGCTCGCAGAGGGGGAATTCGATGCTTTGGAAGGTCGGCGCATTAGTCTCGCCATCGCCGATTTAGGTGTGACGCTAAGCCTGACGCTTGAATCGCAGCGCTTGATATTATGTCGCGAGAAAGGCGAGGCAACCATTCGTGGTGGTTGGCGTGAATTCTTGTGCCTTGCCACGCGCCGTGAGGATCCCGACAGCCTGTTTTTCCAGCGTCGCTTAATCATTGAAGGGGATACAGAACTGGGGTTGACGCTCAAGAATCTGCTTGACGGTTGCGAGGAAGGCCTTGCACAAGGGCATTTGGGTGAACTGTTGTTGGGGCTGGAGCGTTTAGTACGTAAAGAATGATCCAGGCTTCTGAACTGTTCACAAGCGGCCCCGGGGATATCCCGAGGCCGGCCATTATTAAGCTGCGTCGAGGGGGCGTGAAGGACCAAAGTGCTCAAAGTGTCGGCGATCTTCGTCGACACCCAGTTCAGACAAAGCACTATTAATCGCCGTCATAAACCCTTGGGGGCCGACGAAGTAGCAGCGCGACTTAAGGCCAGGCAAGTAGTGAGCTAATAAGCCGCGGTCGATACGACCGATATGTTCGGCTTCGTTGCCGCGTTCATGAATACGGATAGCCTTAAGACGTTGAGGATACTCGCTCTTCAGTGCTTCTAGTTCGCCTTTAAAGGCCTGGTGTTCGGCATCCAGGGCAGCGTGTAGATAGATGACTTGCCGCCCAAGGGACAAGGCGTGGCGTGCCATGGGAAGCAGGGGCGTTTGCCCAACGCCGCCGCTGGCAAGCAGCAGAGGTTCGTCACCCTCAATTAACGTTAGGTCACCTGCCGGCGGTAACAGTTCCAAGGTGTCGCCTGGTTTTAGCACATCATGGAAATGGCGGCTGACTTGCCCCTGCTCTTCGCGTTTGATCGAGATTCGATAGCTTTGGCCATTTGGTGTATCTGAGAGGCTGTAATGCCGATAAACCAGCTCGCCATTAATGGTTAGACGCACACCGATATACTGACCTGGCTCATGGTCAGCCACACGGCCTCCATCCTCGGGCTCAAGGATAAAAGAGCGAATTAGAGCACTTTCCTGCTGGGTACTGGCAATCTTGAAACGGCGTGTGCCGCGCCACCCGCCCGGGCGCTGCTCAAACTCACGATAGCGCTGGTCTTCGAGGTCGATTAACAGGGCGGCAAGCTCGTTATATAGAGCGCCCCAGGCATCGGCGATTTCCGGGGTGACGGCATCACCCAACACTTCGCCAATCGCCGCCAGTAGGCATTCACCGACAATAGGGTACTGCTCGGGAAGAATGCCTAACGAGACGTGTTTACTGACCACAACATCCAGCGTGGCGCGCGCTTGAGCAGGATTGTTGCGTAGTTGGACATAGGCCAACACGGCGTTGGCCAGGGCACGGGGCTGACCACCGCTTTGCTGGTGAACCTCATTAAAGAGCGGCTTGACCTCTGGGTAACGGGTAAACATCAGCGGATAGAATCGCTGGGTAATCGCATTCAGGTGTTCGGCCACGACGGGAGCTGTCGCGTTGATCAGTTTTTCCTGCTCATGTGTTAGCACGAATAATACCTCAGGCGTTAAGATTCATTACACATGCATCTTAACGCCTGAAGATTATAAATGCCAACCACGAAGCAGGTTTCGGTATAGAAATGGGTTTATGGCTACTGCATAAACGCGAGTAGGCATCAATGAGTCATATGCTTTTCTCCAGGATTGGCTAAGCAAACGGCAGTTATTCAAATGTGGCGCAAACGGGCGCCTGTTCTTCAGGGGCGAGCTGTGTCACTTCAGTGATATTGTCGCTGATATTAGTGAAGGCAATACGCCATTGGTGGTCAATATCGATAGGGTCGCAACTTCCTACGCTGCCTTCACCGAAATTGGAATCGATCCAGTAGTGCAGATCGTAGAGTTTGCCTTCTTCGAATATCTCAGAGAATTGAAAGGTGAAAGCGGGTTCGCCGGTACCTGAAATAGTGTCCGACTGCTTGGCAACTACTTCGTTGGCATGAATGTCGACGATAGCCGCGTGAACGCTGTTGCCTTGATGTGGAATCAAGAAGGTGCCGTCACCTTCAAAAGTGAGGTCATAGTTTTCGTTTGCCGCCGCTTGAGTGGCAGCGAAGCATAAAGGCAGAAGCAGACAAACAACGGTTGTGGAGCAGTTCTTAAAGGGCAGAATAGGCATAGTTTACCTCACCAATCAGAATTAAATTAAGGCATGTAAACGCACATACTTTTTTCAGCATCGGGCTCGATTTCCAGCCTGAAGCAGGTGGCTGGGTTGCAAAGACACCTGTCATTATCCAGAGTCTAGCTTACTTAAAGCGTAAAGATGCATTATTGATACTTGTCATGGTTTTTGTTGTTGGCCTGACGCACAATGCATATCCAAGCAAATCAGTGAGGTATTAAGCTATGTCGACGATCACCTCCTCCCAACCGGCCTCTAAGCTCAAGCAGCTACCGTTGTTGCGTCTGGCTTTTCGACCCTTTTTCCTGTTAGCTGCACTGTTCAGTATCGCCTCTCTCCTGGTTTGGTTAGCCTTTTGGCATGGCAATATTCTGCTGCGCCCGTATGGTGGTTTGGTGTTCTGGCATCAGCATGAAATGCTGTTTGGCTTTGCCGCGGCGGTGGTGGGGGGGTTTTTGCTTACCGCTGTACGAAACTGGACCGGATTGCCGAGCTTAAGCGGCGCGCCGCTACTGGGTCTGGTGGTGCTATGGCTATTGGGTAGGGTGCTGATGGCTTTCCCTATGGATTTGCCGGGATGGCTTCTGCTGGCGGTTGATCTTGCGTTTCTGCCAATGGTCGCCATTGTTATGGCGCGTCTAGTTATCACCGCAAAGCGTTGGCGCAACTTGATCTTTATACCAGTGCTGTTGCTGTTTGCCGTTGCTAACCTAGCGATGCACTTAGGAGTGATACAGGGTGACGCCGAGTTAATTCGCCAAGCTGCCTACTTAGCCGTGCTGTTAATCACACTGATGATGACCGTCGTTGGCGGGCGGGTGATTGCCATGTTTACCGCCAACCGTTTGGGACGAACCAAACCTGTACCTATTCCTTTACTCGAAGGAGTAACGCTGGTAAGTACGGCTGGCGTTGTCGTGCTGCAGCTGGTCATCATGTTGGGGGTTGCCATTCCTGCTTTATTAATGGGGGGAGTGATGCTCTTAGCGGCGTTGGCCAACACTGTTCGCATGGCGCGTTGGGGAGGGCTGCATAGCTGGCGTGAACCTTTACTTTGGGGGCTTCACGGTAGCTACGCCTGCATTCCGCTAGGGCTTATCATGTGGGTCTTGGCACTCATGGGGCTGATGCGCGTTGAGCTTGCCGTGCACGCCCTGACCATTGGTGGCATGGGCACCATGATGTTGGCCATGATGGCCAGGGTTTCGCTAGGTCATACGGGCCGCCCCATACGCACGTTGCCCGGTATTGGTGTGGCACTGGGCTTAATGCTAATCGCCGCCTTGGTGCGCTCACCCGTCTTGGCGGTATTTCCCCAGATCACCCACTGGACCTATACGCTGAGCATCATCTTCTGGTGCGTGGCCTACGCAATATTCGTCGTGCACTACACTTGGCCGTTGATGCAGGCGAGAGTCGACGGTCAGGATGGCTGAACGAATAATAGATGGCGCCTGCATCCGTCCGGATGTAGGCGTATTAAAACCATTGAGGTATTCAAACGCTCATTAGCGATCAGCCAGGGTGACCCGGGCACCGCCAAAGGCAAGGCTTCGCGGGTTGGCTATCGGGCGGTTGTTGGTGAGATGGGTGATGCCTACCCCACAACGGCCCACCATCCATATCAGGCAGGCTGTAAAATAGAGATAGCCTAGTGCCCAGGGGGCTACTGCGGGTAGCCCGATCCAGCCCAGTAGATGCCAAATGGCCGTGAACAGTACCCCGCCTAATAGCCCTAACCAGAACGTTCTAATCTGAAATTGCAGATGGGAAGCGACCCATTCCTCGGCGTCGTTTTTTTTCATATGGGCGATGAGCGCCCCGATGGGAGCGGTCACGATAGCCAACACGCTACCCAGAAAGAGCATATACACAATGATAGCTACGCCGCGCCCGCGACATTTCTTAAAGCTATTAGGTGCGTCTGTAGTTAGTGACGCTTCAGATTGAGCAACGGAGGGCATGGATGGGGGAGTGATAGCCATAGACAACCTCATTGGACAAAGTGGAGATCATTAATAGTGAGCTTAAAGTGTATCTATAATGCATTTATTGTAGTGCAACTAGGGAGGGCTTTCCTGTCTGACATCAATAGGCTTGTTTCTAGTGATCGTCAGGTGTTGACGGTGGGTATACGCATTAATCCCGCCAGCTGCGGGTAACGGTTGGTCAACACATCTGCCAGGGTATAACGGTCAAGTACCGCCAGGAACGCTGTCAATGCTTCGTTTAAGATGGGTCGTAGCCGACATGAGGGTGTGATAATGCAGCTATTGTCGCTATGAAAGCACTCGACTAACTCCATGCCATGTTCCATTTCACGCACAAGCTGGCCCAGCACGATAGTCGCAGGATCACGTGTGAGCAATAAGCCGCCATTCTTGCCTCTGATAGCTGTCACGTAGTTTTTCTGACTAAGCTCTTGAACGACTTTCATCAAATGATTGCGGGAGATATCAAAGGTCTCTGCGATCTCATTGATGGTAGAGCGCTCTTCGCCTTTTACGGCAAGAAATATCAATACACGTATTGAATAATCGGTGAATCGGGTGAGATGCATGGAGTGCGCTGTGCTCCGATAGTAGCCAATCTATAAAACAAACATGTTGTATGAATGTTCAGTAAGTTGCAATAAGAACATAGGTGTACTGATGCTGAGCTGGGTCAAGAAAGACAGCGTTAGTGTCTTAGCTCAAGCTGCTCAAAGTGCGGTTTCAAACGGTTGATCAGTGCGCTCATCTGAGCTGTAGATGGAATATTGGCAACTCGCTGAGAATAGGTGGGGTCAAGACATTGCTCGCTGCGAGCCAGCTGTAGCGCGTAGTGGCGTACACCGCAGTCGGCAAGGGTTAGCGCCAGGCGTTCCACGTCGCCAAGCTGAAAATCTTGCCAGTGGATGGTGGTGCGGCACTCGAAGCTGACCCCGCTTTCAATTATGGCCCCCAAACTGCGGGCATGCAGCTGCCACATGCCGGGGCGGCCACAGATACGGTCAAATGCTTCTCCACGCCCTTTAACATCCAATCCCACCCAGTCAAGGTCTGGCAGTAGCCGCGTTAGGCGTTCAGGATAAACGCCGGCGGTATGCAGCCCTACCTTAAAGCCCATGGCTTTTACTTGCTTAATCGCCGCTGGCAAACCGGTATTCAGGGTTGGCTCTCCACCGCTGAAAACCACGGCTTCCAGCAGGCCTTGGCGAGTGGCCAGGAATTCCAGCACCGCCTGCCACTCATGAAGCTCGCCTCGTCGCGGCGCGATCATGGTGGGATTGTGGCAGTAGCCGCACCGTAGCGGGCAGCCTTGTAAAAAGACAACGCACGCCAGATGATCGGGATAGTCCAGGGTCGTTATGGGGACAAGGCCGGCAATAGGCAGCCGAACCGTGGCAGTTTCATTGCTGGCGTCAAGGGTCGTTATAAGCGACATAGTGATAACCCTGCTGGGCGCCCGTTGCCGGGCACCCAGCCGTTGTGAAAGGAAGAGGAGGGTCAGCTACCGAGAGGCGGCATTCTCAGTAAAATGGCGGCGCTCCCGATGTTCGGCACGTTTGCCGATATTGAACTGGCTTACCGGGCGGTGGTAACCCATAACACGGGTCCAGACTTCGCAGCGCTGGCGCTGTTCAGTGGGCAAGCTAGCGTATTGAGTGGTTTGCATTAGTGTGTTCCTTAAATGAGTTAATAAAAGCGAGGCAATAGCCTCATGCTGTGGCGATGTTGGTTGCATTCGCCGTTTGCGCCCAGAGTACTTCATCGCACTTGGGGCAGAACTCGTGCTCACCGGACAGGTAGCCATGTACCGGGCAGATCGAAAAGGTCGGCGTCACTGTGAGGTAGGGTAAGCGAAAGTGAGAGAGCGCCGTTTTTACCAGCTTGCGGCAGGCCGAGGCCGAGGTAATCCGTTCGCGCATATAGAGATGCAATACCGTGCCGCCGGTATAGCGCGTCTGTAAGGGATCCTGGTGGCTAAGCGCCTCAAAGGGGTCATCGGTATGGCCCACCGGCAATTGACTGGAATTGGTGTAGTAGGGCGCCTCGGGTGTACCGGCCTGAAGAATGTCAGGAAAACGAGCCAGATCCTCCCGCGCAAAACGGTGAGTCGTGCCTTCCGCCGGTGTGGCTTCAAGGTTGTACATATGGCCGGTCTGTTCTTGAAATTCGCGCATTCGCTCGCGGACGTGGTCAAGCAGATCAAGTGCCAGCTGTAGCCCCTCTGAATCGGCGATATCGCAGCGATCTCCTGTGAAGTTACGCACCATTTCGTTGAGCCCATTCACTCCTAGGGTGGAGAAATGATTGCGCAGCGTGCCCAGGTAGCGCTGGGTAAAGGGGTAGAGCCCCTGATCCATCAGTTGCTGAATGCGCTTGCGCTTGAGTTCGAGGCTATCGCGCCCGAGCGACATTAGGCGATCCAGCTCGCTGAGTAGCCCGGCCCGGTCGCCGGCGAAGCGGTAGCCCAGCCGGGCGCAATTGATCGTTACTACCCCCAGCGATCCGGTTTGCTCCGCGCTGCCGAACAGACCGTTGCCGCGTTTGAGCAGTTCACTCAAATCAAGCTGCAGGCGGCAGCACATGGAACGCACCATGTGAGGTTCCAGATCCGAATTTAGAAAGTTCTGAAAGTAGGGCAGGCCGTACTTGGCGGTCAGTGCGAAGAGCCGCTCGGCGTTGTCGCTTTCCCAGTCGAAATCATGAGTGATGTTATAAGTGGGTATAGGGAAGGTGAACACACGCCCGTGGCGATCCCCGGCCTCCATGACTTCCAAATAGGCCCGGTTCATTAGGTCCATTTCAACCTGCAGTTCACCGTAGCTGAACGGCTGCTCCTCGCCGCCGATAACTGGCACCTGCTGGCGCAAGTCGTCGGGGCAGACCCAGTCGAAAGTCAGGTTGGTAAAGGGTGTCTGACTACCCCAGCGCGACGGCACGTTGAGGTTGTAGATGAATTCCTGAAGCGCCTGCTTGACCTGCGCGTAAGTGAGGCCGTCCTTGCGCAAGTAAGGTGCCAGATAGGTATCGAAAGAACTGAAGGCTTGTGCCCCGGCCCACTCGTTCTGCAGGGTGCCGAGAAAGTTGACCATTTGCCCCAGGGCACTGGAAAGGTGGCGGGGTGGATGGCTTTCGGCGCGCCCCGGCACCCCATTGAATCCTTCATGCAGCAAAGTACGCAGCGACCAGCCGGCGCAATAGCCGCACAGCATATCCAGGTCGTGAATATGCAAATCACCTTCCCGATGGGCTTCCCCCACGGCGTGTGGATAAATTTCATCGAGCCAGTAATTAGCGATCAACTTGCCCGATACATTGAGTATCAAACCACCCAATGAGTAGCCCTGGTTGGCATTGGCATGAACACGCCAGTCGGCGCGTTGGAGGTACTCGTTGACCGTTGAGGCGACATCAATATGACGCTTTGCTACCTGAACGCTGGTGGAGTCTTTCACCTAATTCACCTATATATGTACACATCTATGAAAATAAATACTATATGTTGTGTTTTAGGATAAGCGTTCAGGGTTTTCAAAGAATGACCCAGATCAAAAGCGATGAAGAAAAATAGTAAGGCGAGGCGGCGCTTAGGCTATTGCTTTAGTCGATCATCGTGCGGGTATTATCCATGCCCGGTCGGCCGTACCAGTAACCGTCGCAGATGTCGGCCTCCACCAATGCCAACGGGTCGGGAGCAGGCAACCTACCGTGTCGGGCCTGATCGAAGGCGTTGACTACCTCGGCCATGCCTTCCGCTCTTGGGCTGAGACGCGCCACTGATACCCCCATATCCGCCATGGCCGTAAGCTCATGGCGTAGATCCTGACAGGCGCTGGAAAGGGTTTGAATACCGTTCAGGGTGAAAACATCGCGAGACTCTTGTGAACGCAGCACTAGGCCTTCGGGGTATTTTTGACAGACAAACTTGCAGCGATCCTTGGGTGTTTGATGGCGCCGAGCAGTAAAACAGCGTGACGACCAGGCCAAGGGGAGATGCCCGTAGGCGAATACTTCGCATGGGTGGGACACGCCTGCCTGTTGGCTATCGTTAATAAGTCGAGCCAGGTCTTTCTTTGACATTTCCACCGGCGCTTGCCAACTCCGCATGCCTGCACGCGCCATGACGCCCAGTGTCGCCGGGTTGTAGAGGTTGAGCGCAGCACCGGCGATGAAAGGCAGTCCGGCACTGGAGAGGCGCTGCAGGGCACTCTGGTCATTGGCCTCGACAATGAAGTTGCCGTTGTCACACAGCTTGCGTAAGTCACGCAGATCGGCCTCAGACTCGATCAGTGTCTGGCTGGCGAGTACTACCTGCTTGCCCGCCTGGGTGAGCTCGCGCCCAATGCCTAGCCAGTCGTCCAGTTTCATATCGCGGCGCCGCGAGCAGACGGTTTCGCCCAGGGTAATAATCTCTACCGGCCAGTCGGCCGCCTCGCGGTAAAAGTCGGCGTAGCGCTCCCGAGTCCAGTAAAAAAGCACTGGCCCGAGAGAGAGTTGCAGAGGATCAGTGGATGAAGTCGGTTGTAGGGGGAGTATGGTACTCGACATCTTTAGCTCCTATTTCCAGCGCCGTTCGTAGGCGCCCAAGGTGGTGATGGCGCCTTCGGAAAGCTCGGCAAGGCCGGACATCCAGATAGGTTCTGGATGAAAGCGCTCAGGTTCAGCCTCTAGGCGGTTAAGCGCCTGACGCCAAATGCTGGCTACTTTCGAGACATAGGCAGGGCTGCGCTGGCGACCTTCAATTTTGACCGCACTGATGCCCAGGTCGCGCAGTTCCGGCAATAGCTCTAGGGTATTGAGGCTGGTGGGTTCTTCGATGGCGTGGTAAGTCTCACCCGCTACCTCGAAGCGACCCTTGCATAGGGTGGGGTAGCCCGCGCGCTCACCTTCGGCGTAGCGATCGATAAGGACATGGTTAAGGCGCGACTCTAAGCCCTCAGGCGTTTCTTCCCAGCGGACATGGGCAGCTGGCGAGCAGACGCCCCGGGTATTGGGCGATTCGCCGGTCAGGTAGGAGGAGAGATAGCAGCGTCCTTCGGCCATGATGCACAGACTGCCGAAAGCGAACACTTCCAGCTCTACCGGTGTTTGCTTGGCGAGGTCGCGTACCTGAGTGATTGACAACACCCGTGGCAGCACGGCGCGCTTGATGCCGAAATGCTGGTGGTAAAAGCGTAGCGCTTCATGGCTGGTCGCCGAACCCTGCACTGAAAGGTGCCGCGAGATCTCGGGGTGGTGTTGGGTCGCGTAGTCGAGCAGCCCCATATCGGCCAGAATCAGCGCATCCACGCCCAGTTCGGCCGCCTGATCCACGGCCCGAGTCCAGTGTTGCCAGCCATCGGGCTGGGGATAGGTATTAATGGCGCAAAAAACGCGTTTGCCATGTCGGTGGGCGTAATCGATACCCTCGCGGGCGCGTTTGTCGGAAAAGTTTAGCCCGGCGAACTGGCGTGCGTTGGTGATATTCTGGAAACCGAAATAGACGGCGTCGGCACCTTCATCGACGGCGCGCTTTAAGGCGGGCAGGTTACCAGCGGGACATACAAGCTCCATAGCGAGACTCCTTGCGTGGAAAGTCCGAGCATTTTAGTCACCTATTTTTTGTCGGCTTTTGACACAGGTCATAAGGGTGCGGCTTTTAAAAGTGGATAGCGCTGCAAGGTAGGCAAGCTGGATGCAGGCAGTTTTTAAAACGTATATTGTATGAATGTTAACCAATGCTTGCTGTACCCACTTCCAGAGACCCCTCACGATCATGCAAGATGAACTGCTCTTCAATCGCCCCTTGGTAGAGAAATATGACCGCCCAGGCCCGCGGTACACCTCTTATCCCACCGCTCCGCAGTTTCATGCGGCGTTTGCTGAGGATGACTACCGTAGCGCCGCCAAGCGCAGTAACCGGGCCGCAGCACCCAAGCCGCTTTCGGTCTATGTGCATATCCCGTTCTGCAAGAGCCTGTGCTATTACTGCGCCTGCAACAAAATCATTACCCACAACACCGAGCGAGCCGACGAATACCTCCAGTGGTTAAAACAGGAGATACGTGTTCAGGGAGCGCTGTTTGATACCACCCGGCAAATGACGCAGTTGCACCTGGGCGGCGGCACCCCAACCTATTTAAGCAATGCCCAACTGGGTGAACTGATGGCGGCGTTGGACGATGCCTTTCACTTCGCTGCACCTGAAGAGCGTGAATTTTCGCTGGAAGTAGATCCGCGCACTGTGACACCCGAACAGGTGTATGAACTGTACGCGCTGGGCTTCAATCGGTTGAGCTTCGGTGTACAGGATTTCGATCACGACGTGCAACAAGCGGTCAACCGCGTCCAAAGTGAAAAGCAGGTGGTATCCCTTGTTAAAGCCGCCCGCGAGGCAGGGTTTGAATCGGTCAGCGTCGACCTGATCTATGGCCTGCCACTGCAGACTGTGAAGAGTTTCGATACCACGCTGACGAAGATCATTGATCTGCAACCGGACCGTATAGCCGCTTATAGTTACGCTCATCTGCCCGAGCTATTCAAAGCCCAGCGGCTAATTCGCCCTGAAGACATGCCGCCACCCGAGCGCAAGCTGGAGCTGCTGGAGCTAACGATTAACCGCCTGACGGCCGCAGGATATGCCTATATCGGCATGGACCACTTCGCCCTTCCTAATGACGAGCTGAGCCTGGCCCGTGAAAATGGCACTCTGCAGCGCAATTTTCAGGGCTACTCTACCCACGCCGACTGCGACATGATTGGGCTGGGCATTACTTCGATTGGCAAGGTGGGCGATACCTATAGCCAAAACGTCAAGGAAACTGCCCAGTATCAGCATCGTTTGGATGAAGGGCGTTTACCGGTCTTCCGTGGCTATCGCCTTAGCGATGACGACCGTCTGCGCCGCGATGTCATTAATACACTGATGTGTCACGGCCGACTTGAATTTGCCTCTATCGAGGCCCAGCACAATATCGATTTTCGCAGCTACTTCGCGAGTGCTTTGGCGAGCCTCGAAGAGATGGCGGACGACGGGCTAATTGCTTTGCGCGACCATGAAATCGAGGTGCTGCCTTCGGGGCGATTGATGATCCGCAACCTGGCCATGGCGTTCGACGCCTACCTGAAGCCAACGGAAAACCGTTATTCGCGGACGGTGTAATTTCAACAGTGGCAACTGTCTATTCCTTATCGATTTTCGCAGCTACTTCGCGAGTGCTTTGGCGAGCCTCGAAGAGATGGCGGACGACGGGCTAATTGCTTTGCGCGACCATGAAATCGAGGTGCTGCCTTCGGGGCGATTGATGATCCGCAACCTGGCCATGGCGTTCGACGCCTACCTGAAGCCAACGGAAAACCGTTATTCGCGGACGGTGTAATTTCAACAGTGCCAACTGTCTATTCCTTTACGTTGGCCGCTCTATCACCTTGGGGGTAGACAGGGTGTATATGGAGGTAATCACGCAGTAATTCGCTTGTCGATCACGCAGAATCCACTCCATGGAACCCGCACTGACGGGTTAGCAAATTTCCGAGGAGCCTGGAGATCGACCATGAGTCACTTCATAGATCGGCTGAATTTCTTCCGCAAGTCCCGCGAGCCTTTTGCCAACGAACACGGCGAACTACGCAGCGAATCCCGCCAGTGGGAAGATAGTTATCGTGCCCGCTGGCAGCACGACAAAGTGGTACGCAGCACCCACGGGGTGAACTGCACCGGCTCTTGCAGCTGGAAGATCTACGTCAAAAACGGCCTGGTTACCTGGGAGACCCAGCAGACCGACTATCCGCGTACCCGTCCCGACCTGCCTAACCATGAACCCCGTGGCTGCCCGCGCGGTGCCAGCTACTCCTGGTATCTGTACAGCGCTAATCGCCTCAAGTACCCGTTGATTCGTAAGCCGCTGCTGGCGCTATGGCGCGAAGCGCTCAAGGCAAACCCCGATCCGGTCGACGCCTGGGCGTCGATTGTCGAAGACCCCGCCAAAACCAAACAGTATAAGCGTGCTCGCGGCATGGGCGGCTTCGTTCGCGGTAACTGGGACGAGCTCAACGAACTGGTCGCTGCCTCTAACGTTTACACCGCCAAGCAGTACGGCCCTGACCGCATTCTCGGCTTCTCGCCGATTCCTGCCATGTCGATGGTCAGCTACGCCGCGGGTAGCCGCTACCTGTCGCTGATTGGCGGCGTCTGCATGAGCTTCTACGACTGGTACTGCGACTTGCCGCCAGCCTCGCCAATGACCTGGGGCGAGCAGACTGACGTTCCCGAGTCCGCTGACTGGTACAACTCCGGCTACATCATCGCCTGGGGCTCCAACGTGCCCCAGACGCGTACCCCGGATGCCCACTTCTTTACCGAAGTACGTTACAAGGGCACCAAGACGGTTTCGATCACCCCGGATTATGCCGAAGTCTCCAAACTGACCGACGAATGGCTGTCCGCCAAGCAGGGCACCGATGCCGCCCTGGCGATGGCCATGGGCCATGTCATCCTCAAAGAGTTCCACCTCGATAACCCGAGTGCTTACTTCACTGACTATGTGCGGCGCTATACCGACATGCCGTTCCTGGTGGAACTGGAAGTGCGTGAAGATGGCAGCTTCGCACCGGGTCGCCAATTGCGGGCCAGTGATTTTGATGCTGCCCTTGGCCAGGAAAACAACCCCGAGTGGAAAACCGTTGCCTGGGATGAAACCCGCGACCAACTGGTGGTGCCGCGTGGATCGATTGGCTTCCGCTGGGGTGAAACCGGTGATGAAGTGGGCAAGTGGAACCTGGAGTCGCTTGACGCTGCAGGCACTGAAATCAAACCGCTACTGAGCCTGGCTGACCATCACGACAGCGTCGCGCGGGTAGCGTTTCCCTACTTCGGTGGCATCGAACATGAACACTTCGAGCACGTAAAAGGGGCCGGTGTTGGCGCCGCTGATGACCTGCTATTTCATAATTTGCCCGCCAAGCGGCTGAAGAAAGCCGACGGCAGCGAGATGCTGGCCGTCACTGTTTTTGATCTGATGTGTGCCAACTACGGCATCGACCGTGGATTTGTTGGAGACGGCGAAGACGATGGCGCCTCGTCGTTTGACCAGATTCGTCCTTATACCCCGGCATGGCAGGAGAAAATCACCGGCGTAACGGCTGAGCAATGTACCCGTATTGCCCGTGAGTTTGCCGACAACGCCAACAAGACCAACGGCCGTAGCATGATCATCGTCGGTGCCGGCATGAATCACTGGTACCACATGGACATGAACTACCGTGGCCTGATCAACATGCTGGTCATGTGTGGTTGTATCGGCCAGAGCGGTGGTGGTTGGGCTCACTATGTTGGCCAGGAAAAACTGCGCCCGCAAACTGGTTGGACCCCGCTGGCCTTTGGTCTTGATTGGCAGCGTCCGCCGCGTCATATGAACTCCACCTCCTTCTTCTATAGTCACTCCTCCCAGTGGCGCTACGAGAAGCTGGAAATCAAGGAAATCCTCTCGCCGTTGGCCAAGGTTGAGGACTACCCGGGAAGCCTGATTGATTTTAACGTGCGTGCCGAGCGTATGGGCTGGCTACCGTCAGCACCTCAGCTGGACACTAACCCGCTGCGCCTGGCGAAAAAAGCCGAAGCGGCGGGCATGTCTACCGCCGACTATGCCGTTCAGCAGCTCAAGAGCGGTGAACTGCGCTTTGCTGCAGAAGACCCGGATGCGCCTGAGAACTTCCCGCGCAATATGTTCATCTGGCGTTCCAACCTGCTGGGCAGTTCCGGCAAGGGCCATGAGTACATGCTCAAGTACCTGCTGGGTACTCGACACGGTATTCAGGGCAAGGATCTTGGCGACTTCGGCGGCCAGAAGCCCGAAGAAGTGGTGTGGCGTGACGAGGCGCCGGAAGGCAAGCTCGACCTGCTGGTGACTTTGGACTTCCGTATGTCCACCACGTGTCTCTACTCAGACATCGTGCTACCCACGGCGACCTGGTACGAGAAGGACGATCTCAATACCTCCGATATGCACCCATTTATTCACCCGTTGACAGCGGCGACCGACCCGGCCTGGGAATCGCGTAGCGACTGGGATATTTACAAGGGTATTGCTAAGGCGTTTTCCAAGGTGTGTGTAGGCCACCTGGGCGAGGAGACCGATCTGGTCACGCTGCCGATGCAGCACGACTCGCCAGGAGAATTGGCCCAGCCAGCGGTGATGGATTGGAAAAAAGGCGAATGCGAGCCGATCCCTGGGAAGACCATGCCATCGCTGATTGAGGTCAAACGTAACTATCCTGAAACCTATGAGCGCTTCACCTCTGTTGGGCCTCTGCTGGAAAGCATCGGTAACGGCGGCAAGGGCATCGCCTGGAATACCGATGCTGAAGTCGAACTGCTGGGCAAACTCAACCATCGCAAGCTGGATGGCCCGCATAAAGGGCGCCCGTTGATCGACAGCGCGATCGATGCCGCCGAGATGATTCTGACCCTGGCACCGGAAACCAACGGCGCCGTGGCAGTAAAAGCGTGGGATGCACTCTCCAAAATTACCGGGCGCGACCATACCCACCTGGCAAGGCCCAAGCATGACGAAAAAATCCGCTTTCGCGATGTCGTCGCCCAGCCGCGCAAGATTATCTCCAGCCCGACCTGGTCCGGCCTCGAAGATGAGCACGTCTCTTATAACGCCGGTTATACCAACGTTCACGAGCTGATCCCGTGGCGCACCGTGAGTGGCCGTCAGCAGTTCTATCAGGATCACGCCTGGATGCGTGCGTTCGGCGAAAGCCTGCTGGTCTATCGCCCACCCATCGACACCAAGGCGGCCAAAGGCTTCACGCTGCCCGCCGACAACGGCTTCAAGAGCAAGGCGCTGAACTTCCTCACACCGCACCAGAAGTGGGGCATCCACTCCACTTACTCGGACAACCTGTTGATGTTGACGCTCAACCGTGGCGGCCCTGTGGTATGGCTTTCCGAGGCGGACGCAGCGGAAATCGAGATTGAGGATAACGACTGGATCGAGGTTTACAACGCCAACGGTTCGATTGCGGCACGGGCCGTGGTCAGCCAGCGGGTTAAAGCGGGCATGGTGATGATGTACCACGCTCAGGAGCGCAACGTGAATGTCCCCGGCTCTGAGATCACCGGCACGCGGGGTGGTATTCACAACTCGGTCACCCGTGTCTGCCCCAAGCCAACCCATATGATCGGTGGCTACGCGCAGCTTTCTTACAGTTTTAATTATTACGGCACCGTCGGCTCAAACCGCGATGAGTTCGTGTTGGTACGCAAGATGAAACACGTTGACTGGCTGGATGGTGAAGGCAATGACAGCGTTCAGGAGGCCGTGAAATGAAGATTCGTTCCCAGGTAGGCATGGTTCTCAACCTTGATAAGTGTATCGGTTGCCACACCTGTTCGGTGACCTGCAAAAATGTCTGGACCAGTCGCGAAGGAATGGAGTACGCCTGGTTCAACAATGTTGAGACCAAGCCCGGTATCGGCTATCCCAAAGAGTGGGAGAACCAGGCCAAGTGGAAGGGCGGCTGGATGCGCCGTACCGATGGCCGGATAGAACCGCGTATTGGTGGCAAATGGCGGGTGCTGGCGAACATTTTCGCCAACCCCGACCTACCCGAAATGGACGACTACTATGAGCCGTACACCTTCGACTACCAACACCTGCATACCGCCAAGGTCGGTAAACACCAGCCGGTGGCGCGCCCACGCTCGCTGATTTCCGGCAAGCGCATGAAAAAGATCGAGTGGGGCCCGAACTGGGAAGAGATCCTGGGCACCGAGTTCGCCAAGCGGCGTAAAGACGCCAACTTCGACAAGATCCAGGCGGATATTTACGGCCAGTTCGAAAACACCTTCATGATGTACCTGCCGCGCCTGTGCGAGCACTGCTTGAACCCCACCTGTGTGGCGGCCTGCCCCAGCGGGGCGATCTACAAGCGGGAAGAGGATGGCATCGTACTAATCGATCAGGACAAGTGCCGAGGCTGGCGGATGTGTATCTCCGGCTGCCCCTATAAAAAGATCTACTACAACTGGAAAAGCGGTAAGTCCGAGAAGTGCATCTTCTGCTACCCACGTATCGAGGCCGGTCAGCCGACCATCTGCTCCGAGACTTGTGTGGGCCGCATTCGCTACCTCGGTGTGCTGCTGTATGACGCGGATCGCATTGAAGAGGTGGCAAGCTCCCCTGACGAGCGTGACCTCTACCACCGCCAGTGTGAGATTTTCCTAGATCCCAATGATCCGGAAGTGATTGCCCAGGCCAAGCGGGATGGTATCCAGGATAACGTCATCAAAGCCGCCCAGGCCTCACCGGTCTACAAGATGGCTATCGACTGGGGATTGGCGCTGCCGCTGCACCCGGAATACCGCACGCTGCCGATGGTGTGGTACGTGCCGCCGCTGTCGCCGATTCAATCCGCCGCTGAAGCGGGGCATGTGGAATTCGACGGCATCCTGCCCAAGATCGAATCGCTGCGTATTCCAGTGAAGTACCTAGCCAACCTGCTAACCGCCGGCGAGGAGGAGCCCGTCGTGCTGGCACTCAAGCGGTTGATGGCGATGCGCGTTTACATGCGCAGTAAGCATGTGGATGGCGCCCCTAATGCCGAGGTACTCGACGCCGTAGGGCTGAGCGTAGCCCAGGTGGAAGAAATGTACCGCTACCTGGCGATTGCCAACTACGAGGATCGCTTCGTGATCCCCACCAGCCATCGCGAAATGGCTACCGAAGCCTTCCCCGAGCGGGGTGGATGCGGCTTTACCTTTGGTGATGGTTGCCACGGTGAGAGCCAGCCCAACCTGTTTAACGGCCGTAAGCAGACCAGCGTATTGGTAAAACCGGTAGAGGTCTTCGACCCGCAGCCACAACTTGAGGAGTCACGTCATGAGTGAAGCCGCTATTCAATTGTCTGTCTCAGCCGCTCCGGTAGAGGCGTCGTTCGAGCCAGCACAAGGCATGCGTAGCCTGCGTGTACTGGCCCGCTTACTCGATTACCCAACTCAGGAACTGCAAGATGCCTGCGGCGAACTCATCGAAATCCTCAATGCCGAGAGCCGCCTGGGCGCGGGCCTCAAGTTGTCACTAATGGAGTGGTGCCAACGACTTCATGAGAGTGAATTGCTTGAGCTGCAGGCCGAGTACGTTGCCATGTTCGATAAGGGGCGCGCTACGTCGCTGCTGCTATTCGAGCACGTTCACGGCGAGTCTCGCGATCGTGGTCAGGCCATGGTCGATCTTATGGCCGAATACAGCGCGGCCGGTTTCGAGCTGGATGCCAGGGAGCTGCCGGACCATATACCGGTATTTCTCGAATACCTTTCGATGTGCGACGACGCCGAGATCGGCCGTTGGCTGGGCGAAATACGCCATATACTGGCGCTGCTCACCGCGCGGCTGGAGGAGCGGGGGGCGGATCACGCCCTGGTGCCACTGTCACTCTTGGCGTTGATCGGTGCCGAGGGGGATGTCGAAGAGCATCGGCCCCAGGTCAAGAAAGAAGCGCCTGATAACACGCCAGAAGCGCTGGATGCCGTATGGGAAGAAGAAGCGGTGCGCTTCTCGGCGACCTCTGACGAAGATTGCGCGCTGCAGTCCGCCGAAGGCCGTCGTCTTGCCGAGCGCAAGAATACCGTTAAGAGCGAGGCCGTTCGCATTATGAGCGCTACCTCACCCACCTCTTCTGCCAATCGTTAATAGGAGAACCGCTATGTACGACGCGATTGCGCAATATTTCACCCATCTGATCTACGGTTACTACCCCTATCTGGCGGGCACGGTGTTTCTGCTGGGTAGTCTGCTCCGTTTCGATCATGGTCAATACACCTGGAAGACCGGTTCCAGCCAGATGCTGTCATCGAAGAACATGCGCCTGGGCAGCAACCTGTTCCACATCGGTATTATCGTGATTTTCTTCGGTCATCTGGTGGGCATGCTCACACCGCACTGGGTTTATGCACCGTTCCTGCATGCCGGTACTAAACAATTGATAGCCATCGTGGTGGGCGGGATTGCCGGTGCCATGTGTCTGGTGGGCGGTGCCATGCTGCTGCATCGCCGCATCTTTAATCCGCGGGTACGTCAAACCTCCACGTTTATGGATACCTTGATCCTGGGGATGATCGTGTTTCAGGCGGGCCTGGGGATGGTCACTATCATCTTCTCGCTAGGGCATATGGACGGCGAGATGATGCTGACACTCTCCAGCTGGGCGCAGTCGATTGTCTTCTTCAGCGGCGGCGCGGCGGACTATATGCAGGAAGTGTCTTGGATCTACAAGCTCCATATCTTCCTCGGCCTGACCATCATTCTGCTGTTCCCCTTCTCGCGCTTGGTGCATGTATGGAGCGTACCGTTTGGCTATGTTACCCGGCGGTATCAGCTTGTCCGCCGGCGCGCCTAAACACTTACTGTGCTCGACTATGCAAAGAGGAGAAATACCATGCAGATGATTGATATCGAACAGCTACCCGGGGGCATTGCTCCGCCTCCGGTACGTGTCGGCGACGCCAGTATCGATGAAGCAACGATTGCGTTGGAGATGCAGTATCACCCCGCTGAAACGGCGGGAGAGGCCCAGCTTCAGGCGGCCCGTGCCTTAGTGGTTAGAGAGCTGCTGCGCCAGCGAGCTAACGTCCTGGGTCTCTTATCGACACAGGAAGCCAGCGAAGCGCAGGAGGATGCGGCGATTGCTGCCTTGCTCGAACAGGAGCTTGAGGTGCCCGAACCGGGAGAAGCGGATTGCCAACGCTTTTTTGACACCCACCGTGAGCGCTTCAGCGAACCGGCCCAGCTACGTGTAAGGCATATTTTGCTAGCAGCGGCACCCGATGACTCCCAGGGCCGCGACGACGCGTACCAGCTTGGCGAGAAACTGCTTAAAGAACTCAATTCCATACCCGAGCGGTTTGCCGAATTTGCTCAACACCATTCCGCGTGCCCTTCAAAAGAGATGGATGGTGATTTGGGCTGGCTAGTGTCAGGCCAGACCGTCCCTGAGCTGGATCGCGCTTTGCAGCACTTGCCCGAAGGTCTTCACGAGCGTCCCTTGGCGTCTCGCTATGGCTGGCATGTAGTGAGCATTGACGAACGGCGTGAAGGGCGGGCGTTACCTTTCGATCAGGTGGCCGACCGAGTGCGTCACAGCCTGCGGGAGCAGGCTACCCGGCGCGCGCTGCGCCACTATTTACTGGCGCTGGAAAGCGAAATAGGCGTCGAAGGGATTATTCTGGATGACGACGCTGGCGGCAGTTTGATGCAATAGGAAAGCTAATAGGAGAGGCTTGATGTCCCATGTTCCTGTAGATGCTCTTTTCACTCCGCTTGGTATTGCGGTGCTAACGGTGTCCGATACGCGTGGCTTCGATGAAGATGGCAGTGGTGACCTGCTCGTTCAACACCTGAGCGCGAGTGGCCATAGCCTGGTAGAACGACGCATCGTTTCTGATGATATCTACCAGGTGCGCGCCGTGGCCTCGGGATGGATCGCGCGTCCAGACATTCACGCAATCCTGGTTAACGGCGGCACTGGTTTTACGGTTCGCGATACCACCCCTGAGGCACTGACACCCCTGTTCGACAAGGCAATCGAGGGTTACGGCGAGCTGTTTCGGTACTACTCGCTGAAGATCATCGGTACGGCGACGATTCAGTCTCGTGCCCTAGCGGGAGTGGCCAATCGAACGCTGATCTTCGCCATGCCCGGCTCGCCCAAGGCGTGCAGCATGGCATGGGAGCGGATTATTGCCTTGCAGCTTGATGCCCGCACTCGGCCATGTAACTTCGCGGCGATGGTATTGACTGAAGTCCCCGGTTGCGCCAGCCGTCAGGTGACTAATGGATTGGGAGCTACTTTATGAACTGCCAGTGCGGCGAGATAGTAACGCCCGGCTTGCTGGACGTGTTTGATGCACGCCAATGGCTTATCGACGCCGCCATGCCGCTTGATGCAGTAGAAGAAGTTACCCTTGAACAAGCGGCGGGGCGAGTATTGGCTGAAACAGTGGTTGCACCACTTGATATGCCGGGGGTAGATAACAGCGCCATGGATGGCTACGCGCTGCGCCTGGCCGACTACCAAGCTACTCCTGGCGGTGAAGGGCTGCCGGTTCTTCAGCGCGTGCCCGCCGGGGCGGGGGTATTGCTGTTACCCCAAGGAGGCTGCGCGCGTATTTTTACCGGCGCGCCGGTACCCATGGGTGCGGATATTGTAGTACCTCAAGAGCGGGTAACACTTAATCAGCGAGGGCATATACACCTCAAGGGTGGCTTGGTGGTAGGCGCTAATATTCGCCGCCAGGGCGAGGAGACCCGCATTGGAACCTCGCTACTCGCTGCAGGTACGTTTCTTGATGCCGCGTCGATTGCGCTGCTGGCGAGCCATGGGATAAATGCTGTGACCGTCAAACGGCGCCTGCGGGTGGCACTGCTCTCAACCGGCGATGAGCTGATTGCCCCAGGCACGGTGCGATCACCGGGTCAGGTATACGACAGCAATCGCGCCATGCTTAACGTACTGCTAGCGCAAGCTCAGTGCGATGTGCTGGATTTAGGCGTCATCGCTGATTCGCCGCAGTCATTGCATCAAGCCTTTGAGCACGCACAAACCGTGGCGGATGTGGTGATGTGCACCGGGGGCGTTTCGGTAGGCGAGGAGGATCATGTTCGCCCAGTGATTGAGCAGCGCGGTGGGCTGCATTTTCATGGTGTCGCGATGAAGCCAGGAAAGCCCTTTGCGTTCGGTTACCTGGGCGCGGAGCTTTCCTCTTCCACACCGTTAATAGCGCTGCCGGGCAACCCCGTAGCATCCCTGGTGGGCTGGCAACTGCTGGCGCTACCGTTTATACATGCCATGCAAGGTAGAGATGTAGCGGCTCTGCAGCGTTACCCGGTAAAAGCGGGCTTTTCCCAGCGTGGCCCCCAGGGCCGCTGCGAGCTACTACGGGTGGTGCTGGATTGGTCACAGCGGGTCCCCGTAGCGCAGTTAGCAGGCGGGCAGGGCTCGCATATGCTCAGCGCGGCTAGCCAGGCCCATGGCTATTTGATGATTAACCCAGCCACGCAGGTAACTGAAGGGAGTTCTTACCACTACTACCCCCTCAATCAGTTCGCCGCTTGAATCGCTTTGTAGTCGTGGCCACTGATTTCGTTAGTTTTATAGGAGAGGGTATGTCTTCACATCACAAACCCCGCGCACTGATTTATGCCTGCTCCGGCTGCTCTGATGTTGCGCAACTGGCCAATAGTGTTGCCCTGCGTCTTGACCATGCAGGAGAGGCAGAAATGTCGTGTATTGCGGGTGTAGGCGGTGGTGTGCCTAGTCTGGTACGCATTGCCCGCTCCGGGCGGCCTATCGTAGCCATTGATGGGTGTCAGATGCATTGCGCCAGCCACTGTCTTGCCAAAGCAGATGTGATGCCCACTGAGCACGTAAAGCTGTATGAAAACGGCCTGCGCAAGCGGCGGGGCCAATTTTATGATGAGGAAACCATTGCAAAGGTCTCCGCCGAGGTGAAAGGGCTCATAGCTCGGCTACCCGTTAACGCCAGTGCCCAAGCAGAGGAGCCCTCAGAATGAGTGCGCTAGTCGATGGGTTTGGCCGTACGGTGCGTTACCTACGCATATCGGTGACTGATCGTTGTGATTTTCGCTGTGTTTATTGCATGGCTGAGGAGATGACCTTCCTGCCTCGGGCCCAACTGCTTACCCTTGAAGAGATAGCCACGCTGTCGCAGGCCTTCGTCGAGCTGGGGGTGGAAAAAATCCGCCTAACTGGCGGGGAGCCGCTGGTACGCCAGGGCGTACTAACGTTAGTGAAAAAACTAGGTGAATTGGAAGGCCTGCGCGAGCTGGCTATGACCACCAACGGCTCAGGGCTGGTCAAACATGCCGATGCTTTACGCCAAGGTGGGCTTGATCGCCTCAATATCAGTCTCGACTCACTCAAGCCCGAGCGCTTTAAAGCATTAACCCGGACAGGTGACCTTAGCCAGGTGGTCGCAGGTATCCGCGCAGCTCGCCGCGCTGGCTTTCAGTCGATTAAGCTCAACGCCGTATTGCTCAAGGGGCGTAACGACGACGAAATTCTCGACTTGGTAAACTTTGCACGTGATGAAGAAGTGGATATCAGTTTTATCGAGGAAATGCCGCTAGGCGCTATCAGCGAGCATAATCGTAGTGAGACCTTTCTTTCCAGCGATACGGTGCGCAACTTAATAGAAGAGCAGCATCCGCTCTTGCCCACCACCGAGACCACCCTGGGGCCGTCACGCTATTACCGTATGGCCGACAGCGATTCACGTATTGGATTTATCTCTCCTCATAGCGATAACTTCTGTGGAGCCTGTAACCGTGTCCGGGTGACCGCCGAGGGGCGTTTGTTACTCTGCTTGGGTAACGAGCATTCGGTAGATTTGCGCGCCGTAATGCGGCGTAATCCCGGTGATTCCCAGCGACTTAAGTCGAGCATTGTGTCGGCAATGAAGAAAAAACCTGAGCGTCATCACTTCACTACGGATGGTGAGGTTCAGACCGTGAGGTTTATGAATGCAACAGGTGGCTAGAGTGACCAGGCAGTTTAATTTTTATAGGAATGAGTCGCCCCGAGTTTCATAGACACCATTAGGTTTTGTACTTGGGTTTTGAGGAGGCCCCCCCGGTTGCCTGACTGGATAATTTGAGCTCTGAGTAAGGATTTTTCATCTAGTAAGGTGGTGTTACATAAAATTTCGCTAAACCATTCAGATAGAGTGTACAAAAAAGCCGCCGAGCGAAATTTCGGGCGGCATTAGATCGGTTTAATATGTGGTTTTATTGAGGCTGTAAGGCCGATACTTCTGGTCGCCAGAATAGGTTTTGGCCAAGCCGACTAAAGCCCCAGTGGCTTTTGGTACGAAACGCTCGTATTTGGTTATCGGCCATTGCACTTTGCCCGTCGGCATCACGAATATAACGAGCGAGTGTTATGGCGGCTTTCTGGCCGTAGCGCGCACCTGGTGACGCGCATGTCCAAATATGCCGTAGCATGATAGCTAGGTCGGACGCGTGCTTATCCAAATACGCTAGCCCATAGGCGCAGGCTTCTAAGGTAAAGGCATCGTGGCTGCAAAGCTTCCAGGCGGCATTCGGTTTGCCTTTAGAGTCGTAGGTGTAGGTCTTCCCAATATCATGCAATAACCCCGCGACAAAGCATGTTTCCTGCATTAGGCGCGACATAGCGGGCTCGTTAAGACGTAGCATTGCCACGGCATTGTTAGCGACGTTCAACGAATGCTCTAGCAAGCCGCCCGGGTAGGCATGGTGATAATTGACGCTGGCCGGCGCATTCAAAAAAGCTTCAAGACGATCCTTGCGTTCCAGTACCCGCGTCAAAAACGCTCGAAGGCATTCTGATTGAAGCGACTGAACGGTCGCAACTAACTTATCGAATACCTCTGGCACCGGGGAGTACACCCGTGGCAACGATTGCAGGGTATCCATAGAGGTCACTTCATCCCGGGACGCCCTGCGGAACTCATCAAGAATGAATTGGCCTGACAAACACTTCACTCCGGAAGCGGTAACAAAGTCCAGGTGGCCAATGCGCTCAGGTACCGTTGTTTTGCTCAAGTTGAGCATCGCAATTTGATCCCCCAGGCAATCGCTTAGCCGCAGCTTTAAGAAGGGCGTTTTCGCGTTATCAAACTCCACCACACGCCCAGTAAGGCGGTAAGTGCCCGTGAAGGTGCGAGACAGGTGAGTAGGGACGTTATCAAGCCGTTTCATGACGATGCTCCTTCTGGGGCTTGGTAGAAGTGGTATTGCCGAGCAAACGCTCAAAGGCTGAGCCATCCATACGTGTGGCATTGGGGACGTAGCGGGAATACACCTTGAACAGCATCTCGGTTGAACTGTGGCCCAGCATTCGCGCCACCCATTCTGGATTTTCGCCAGAAGCCAAAAAAAGTGTCGCGGCAGTATGGCGTGTTTGATAAGGGCGGCGTTTGGTTAGCCCAAGAGACTGGAGCAAGGGATACCACACGCGTTTCGTCACATTGTTGTGATCAAGTGGCTGCCCCAACTGATTGCAGAACACGTATTGGCTCATATGCCCAGTGGCGGCATACTGCGTTTTTAGCGCGTCATACACTTGACCAAACATGGGGATTTCACGCTGCGAGCCATCGGTCTTGGTGTACTCCGTTTTGCCATTGATCAATGTTTCGCGTACCAAGATTTCTCGCTTAGCAAAATCAATGTTCTTCCACTTCAATCCATCAACTTCACCAGTGCGCATGCCGGTAAAGAACCGCACTGTGTAATAGTTGCAATAGTCTGAGCGGACGTTATCGATGATGCGTTGTACTTCGTGTAGCGAAAACGGCTCAATATGCGTCTTCTGCAGCTTTAACGGCTTGATGTTCTTGTACGGGGACTCAAAATCGAAACGCTCGGCAGCCTCATCGAGCACCATACGCAATATGGACATATGGCTGTTGATCGTTTTGGACGAAACCAGCCCTGTGGTACCACGGCCCTTGCGTTTGGCTAGTTTGGTGCGGAACGCCATGATGTCGGCCTTAGTTATATCTCCGATGGGCTTTTTCCCAAACGCTGGCTTCAACGAGCTATCCAAGATCGAACTCACATTGCGTACGTGAGAGGCACGCCATTGGATTTTGCTTTCGTCGAACCACTGATCAGAAAAATCGTTGAAGAGCGGTGTGTCTAAATCGCTGACAACTTGAGGCTCAGCTGTATTGGTAGGCTGATGGGTCTTCAGTTTCTGCAAGTTGATGCTATTAGGAAAGAACTCTGCATAATTGAATTCGCCGAGCAGCATTTTTGCTTCCATGCGCTGTAATAGCTGTTCCAACTGCTTACGATTTTTTGCGTTGTCGTCTAGAAGCGTTTGTTCACGAAAACGTTGCCCGTCATACCTGAAGTCGATAAAAAGCTTCTTGCTCTCTCGGCGGGCACGAACCTTACCCATGGCATACTCCTCCGTTAGCCATTGGAATGGCGATTGCTTGCTGACGAGGAGTCGCTTTCAGCATTTCTTCCTGAATAGTTTCCCAGATATAAAGGATTTTCCGACGCCCAAAGGGGCGGATGTAATGAGTGCCTTCAATGAGCACACTATCTTTGAGTTGCTGGCGGATAGTACGCGCATCGTACTTGATAAGTGATGCTAGCTCTTCTGTTGTCAAAAAAGTGCAGGCCATGAGACTATCTCCTAGATCAAGTAATCATTTGATAATATTTTTAATCGTTCGATCATAAATATAAACGATCAAATGATTATTTCAACACCTTTTTGATAATTTTAATGATCACACTGGACAAAGAGATGATTCGGTATCACTTAAAAGAGCTGATTGCGGAGAAAGAATTTGAAGAACGGCGCAGGATTACGATAGGCGAGATAGCAAAAGAAACGGGTATTAATCGGATGACGTTGTCTAAGATCATCAACCATCCAGGGCATAGTACGGTGACGGATAACCTAGATAAGCTCTGCGACTACTTTGATTGTGAGATCGAGCAGTTGGTGACTCATATCAAGGAGACTAAAGATAGATCTGCGCCAGTGTCCGACTAAGAACGTAGTATGGAAATTAATGGTGGGGTAGGAATTTGCCGTCAGGTGCCTGAAGGTCATGCAAATTTTTGATCTTCAGGGGCAATGAAAATGTTGGGCACGGTATGGGCACAATATGGGCACAGAGGAATTTGAATAGACGGGCAACAAAAAAAGGCAGATCAGTAAGCAACTGATCTGCCTCTCAAAATATTGGTAGCGGGGACCGGATTTGAACCGATGACCTTCGGGTTATGAGCCCGACGAGCTACCAGACTGCTCCACCCCGCATCAACGTGTGGCGTATTCTACAGAAGTTTTAGGCGAAGTCAATAGTGTGATTAACACGTTTGGCTTATAGCCGTTGATTATGACCTGCGGCAACATGGGGTAAGTGCAGCTATGCTTTATATAGCCATAACAAAAAGCTTACGTTGGTGCATTGTTCAAGAAAATTATGCACTAGGGTAATACAAGCGCAGTCGCGCTTATTCACAAAGGCTTGCGGCGCAATGTGCGCGCTTTGAGATCCAAGCCATTTGTCATTTCAGGGAGGTAGTCAATGGCCAATCAAGCCCCCGTCGCCTGGGTAACTGGTGGAACTGGTGGTATCGGTACGGCAATTTGTCGTTCGTTGGCAGATGCGGGATATCTGGTCGTGGCGGGTTATCGCAATCCCGACAAGGCCAAGACCTGGCTAGAAACGCAGCACGCCGACGGCTATCGCAATATCGAATTGTCGGGTGTCGACCTTTCTGACCACAGTGCCTGCCTGGAAGGAGCCCGCCAAATCCACGACAAGTATGGCCCGATTAGTGTGTTGGTGAACTGTGCGGGGATCACCCGTGATGGCACCATGAAAAAAATGTCTTACGAGCAGTGGTACGAAGTGCTCGATACCAATCTCAACAGCGTTTTTAACACCTGCCGAAGTGTCATTGAGATGATGCTTGAGAATGGCTATGGTCGAATTATTAATATTTCATCCATCAACGGTCGTAAAGGTCAGTTTGGCCAGGTCAACTACGCGGCGGCGAAAGCCGGTATGCATGGCTTGACCATGTCGCTGGCACAGGAAACAGCGACCAAAGGGATTACCGTCAATACCGTATCGCCTGGCTATATCGCCACCGATATGATCATGAATATTCCAGAAAAAGTGCGCGAAGCAATCCGGGAAACAATCCCGGTGAAGCGCTATGGCACGCCAGAGGAGATTGGTCGACTGGTTACCTTCTTAGCCGATAAGGAGTCAGGATTTATCACCGGTGCGAACATCGATATCAACGGTGGTCAGTTTATGGGCTAGTGATTAGCCCAAGAGGAGAGCGCAAACGGGAGGCTATAAGCCTCCCGTTTTCTTGCTAATGCTAAGGCAGCGGGACTCGCGCTAGTCGGCTAAGCAGGTTATCCAGCTCTTCTACTTCAGTGTTCCATAGCGTGGCTGGCATTGGCCCTAGCGCCAATAGCGCGACCAAGATGTCGATCACTTCTTGATCACGGCTGCGATCTTGATTGAAGCCTTCATTCAAACGCTCTACCTGAATCGCCAAGCGCAGCGGTTCATCGCTCTGCCGCACGCTACCCAAAGCCAGCATCGAGAGGTGCACTCTTAGCCTAGCGAGGGAGTCGGCGATGCGAGCGTGATCAGCGTCTGATAGCGGTACCGCTACGCTATGGCGCTGTTGATTGCGTGCGTTATGAGCCTCATTAAAGGCGGTAGGCGGTGAGGTGCCGAGAACCGCTTGCGCGTCCACATCGCTTGGTGTTCCCTCGCCGAGGTAGCGATGGTCGGCAGCCAGGTGAGCGTTCACTAATGGCATGATCGCATGCCACTGTTGAACCGTATCGGCAACCGCCAGACGGTTTAAGCGTTCTCGGCGCGCACGCACGATGCCACTCATCCGCCGCTGCATGCCTTCACTGCGACGATTGTGTGGCAACGGCTCAAGCTGATTGGCTTGTTCGATAAAGCGCTCCAGCGTGGCCGACTCACTCGCCTCAATCGGCTGCCAGCTATCCATTTCGTCGATGAGGGCTTGCATCTCATCAAGCTGCTTTTGCTGGCGCGCTGCCTGCTCATGTTTATGTGCATCGCGCTGGGCAAAGAGTTGATCACACTCGTGGCGAAAGGTTTTCCACAACGTTTGCTCTTCACCTTTGGGTGCCCGGCCTAGGGCCCGCCACTGTTGCTGCAGCTGTTTGGTCAAGTGAATGCGCTGTGCAAGAGGTTGGCTTTCATCGCTGCGCAGCGAGCTCACCTGGCTGATCAGATCCCGTTTTTGCGCGGCGATAGCTTCAGCGCGCTGATCGATCAACGCCTGTAGCTGATGGCGAATGATACCAAAGCGCCGCCCAACGGCCTCGGAGCGTTCACGGGGAACGGGGCTGTAGTGCCGCCACTGGTGGCGAGCTTTGTCGCGGATTTGCCTTAGCACATCAGGGTCGGCGTCTTCGGCGGGCTGAGCCAGCAGGTTTTCCAGCTGATCGCACAGCGCTTCGCGGGCTTGAAGGTTTGCCTCACGCTCTTCGCTGAGCTGGTCTCGCCAGGGGGCGAGACGCTCGTGAATGCGATCCGAGGCGCTGCGAAAACGAGCAGACTGTTCGCGGTTAGCCGCCGCATCTCCCAGTGATTTCCACTCTTTAACCAGTTGGCGATGGTGGCGATCAAGTGCTTCTTCCGCCATATGGCGGTCATTCGCGAGGGTTTCGATGCTGTCACATAGCTGCTCGCGCTTTGGTCCGGCGACAAACCCCCGCCAGTCGCGTAATTCCGCGAGCCGGGCGGCTAAGTGCTTTAAGCGTGTTTTGAGCGGTTGAGCGGCTGGGCTTTCCAGCGCTTCAAGGCGCGGCTTTAGCCGCTGATGCAGACGGCTGGCACTTTTAAAGGCGCCGCGCTCTAACAAGTGCTCAAAAGTGTCGAGTTCTGCGCCATGTGCTTTTAAAGTGGCGTTGTCTTCTGTCGGCTGCGAGGGTGCGGTGTTCTCAGCGTTGAGAGCCGCTTGGGCACGGCCGAGCAGCGCGGGCGGCGTTAAGGCATCCGGCCATTGGCATTCGCTCATCAGCGTGGCGAGAGTAGCGTGGTCGCCGTTGGCCAGTGCGGTTTCGATGGGGGCGCTTACCGCGCACCAGCGCTGCCATGCCTCTAAGCACTGGTCGTAGTGATGAATCGACAACGTGTAGCGCTGGCGCATGGTCTCACTGGGCGGATGGAGATCAGAAAGCCCCTGCCAGCGTTGGCCTAGCAGTTGGCGCTGGGCGCGCAGGCTGTCGATATCCTGCACGGTCATGGCTGAGGCGTGGCGCAAGCCATCAAGGGTTTCTTCGATGCCTTCAAGCAGCTGTTCGCGGGTGTTTTCGGCTTCTTCACGGCGCTCGTCGCTCTGCTGGCGCGCCTGCTCCTGGGTTTCGTGGTCGTGAAGCGTCTTGCGGCAATTGAGCACCGCTTGATGAAAGCGCTGCTCTTGCTCCACGCTTGGCGGTTGATTCAGCTGTTCCCACTGGCGTTCAAGATGGCGAAAGCGGCCGCCATAAAGTGGTTCCCAGGGCGCACGGGCGTGCTGTTCCAGCTGTTTCAGAAGTGTTTCGCGCTGCTGCGCTTCCGCTTCCAGCCACTGGGCGTCGCTACGTAAGCGGTTGAGGCGTTCCCGTGCCAGACGCACCACCTGGCGGTCGCGGCGGGCCTCTTTTAACAACCGTTTTAGTCCCTCTTCGCCCTCAATGCGTTCGGCAGCCTGATGGCGAACGGCGGCCACGCCGTTGTGGCAAGCTTGCTGAATCAGATCATTCTCATCGCCCAGCTTGCTCAGTGCGGTCAGGCGTAGATTAAGGTTGTCACCCTGCAGGGCAACCGCGCTCAGTACCCGCGGCTCTTCGATCTGCTCCACCAAGGATTGGCGTTGGTGCAAGTCGGTATGGCCTTCACGCCCGCTGAGACGTTGGCAAACGGCATTGAACCAGGCCTCATCCTGCTGGTGGTGCGAGTAAGCGTCGACCAGGCCTCCGCAGTCATCCAGGGCCAGCAGCGCGGCTAGGCGAATCTGGCTGTCACTATCTTGAGTGAGCGACTGCAGCGCTTGGCGCTGCTCTGCTTGCTCAGGGTTCAATCGCTGGAGGGCCTGACGGCGCACCTCGGGGTCAGGGTGCTGCCACCGAGGTGCGAACAGGCGTCTTAACAGTCCGTGCATGAATCATCCTGCTAGTATGAAATGCGTAGCATGAAAAAAGTGGCTCAGTGGTTGCAGTCACCGGCGCTGTCGCTTAGCTTGGCCTTACTATGGTGTGATAAACGTCTATTTTCTAGGCCACACTGCTTCTAGACCACACTGTTTTTAGACTACAGTGTTTCTAGACGACGAAATGCGTGATAGTACGCTACCTTTATCTTATCTGAACATGACGGGGAGTTTGGCCATGAGCCTTAACGTGGATAGTGCCGCAGTGGCCTTTACCTTCAAAGGCGGCATGTTGCCGATGACCGTCATGGAGCTAAGTAGTGCTGATCCGGAGCAAATCCGGCAGCAGTTGGCTGGCAAATTCTCCCAGTCGCCCGCTTTCTTTCAGCATACACCGGTTGTGCTCAGCGTGGAAAAACTCGATGAACCCCACTTAGCCCTTGAGCGCATTTGTGCCGTGTGCCGTGACCATAAGCTGTTGCCGGTGGCCGTACGCGGTGGCACCGAGCCGGTTCGCCAATCGTCCTGGGCGCTGGGGTTGGGGTGGTTTCCACCGGTAGCAGAGGGCCGTGCCCGGGTGCTTGAAAGTGTCAGTAACTCGCCAGTGCAAGAAGTTGCCCGTGAGGAGGAACTGAGTGAGGCGGAAGCGCCAACGCTCGCTACGCGGCTTTATCGGGGTACCGTGCGGTCGGGGCAGCAAGTAAGTGCCTCTGATGGAGATTTGGTGGTGATTGGGGCGGTGAATGCTGGGGCAGAAGTGCTAGCTGCTGGTAGTATTCATGTTTATGGTGCGCTGCGTGGCCGTGCGCTGGCGGGTATTCATGGCAATACCCAAGCGGGTATTTACTGCCGCGAATTGGAGGCTGAACTGCTTTCAGTGGCAGGTAATTACAAACGCTCTGAAGATATCGACGCTCAACTTCTGGGGCGGCCCGCAGAAGTTCACTTTACAAAAGAACAGCTTGAAATTAAGCCACTGGGCTAATGTATTTGTATGAGGCTGCGTTGGTGCTACATGCCTAGCGACGCCGAAGACGCTATCCGTTACAGTATGGCATGTTGATGACATTGACGTTCCCGTTATGCGCAGAGCGCCAACTGACTCGCGCTCGCGACGAACGACTTCAAGAAGGAAGTGACTCTTGGCCAAGATAATTGTAGTGACCTCTGGTAAAGGAGGGGTCGGTAAAACCACTAGCGCGGCAGCCATCTCTACGGGGCTTGCTCTGCGCGGTAAAAAAACAGTCGTAATCGATTTTGATGTGGGCCTGCGGAATCTCGACCTGATCATGGGCTGCGAACGACGCGTGGTGTATGACTTAGTCAACGTGATTCAAGGTGAAGCGGGGCTTAACCAAGCGCTGATTCGTGATAAGCGCGTCGAGAATCTGTTTATTTTGCCAGCTTCTCAAACCCGCGATAAAGACGCCTTGACCCAAGAGGGGGTCGCGGAGATTCTGGAAAAATTGAAAGAAGATTTCGATTTCATTCTTTGTGATTCCCCCGCCGGTATTGAGCGTGGTGCGCAGTTGGCCATGTACTTTGCCGACGAGGCGATTGTGGTCACCAACCCGGAAGTGTCGTCAGTGCGCGACTCTGACCGTATTTTGGGGCTACTGGCCTCGAAAACCCGACGTGCCGAACGGGGCGAAGACCCTATCAAAGAGCACCTGCTGGTGACTCGCTATAATCCCGAGCGCGTGACCTCCGGCGATATGCTGACGCTCGACGATATCCGCGAAATTTTGGCGATTAACCTGCTGGGCTTGATTCCTGAGTCTGAGGCCGTGCTGCGTGCCTCTAACCAGGGCGTGCCCGTTACCCACGATATCTCCAGCGATGCGGGCCAAGCGTACAGCGATACGGTATCGCGCCTGCTCGGCGAAGACATGCCGCTGCGTTTCCATGAAATGCAACGCAAAGGCCTGCTCAGCCGTATGTTCGGGGGAGGTCGTCGATGAAACTGCTTGAGTTCTTGAAGCGTGAGCGCAGAAAATCCGCCTCGGTAGCCAAAGAACGTTTGCAAATTATTGTGGCGCATCAGCGTAGCCAGCGCGGGCAGCCCGACTATATGCCGATGCTTGAGCGCGAGCTGCTTGAGGTGATCCGTCGCTACGTCCATGTGGATGACGACGCCATTCAAATTTCCTTGGACAGCGAAGACAACTGCTCAGTGCTTGAACTGAACGTTACGCTCCCCAAAAGCTAACCCTAAGCGTTGAAGACGCGGCGAAAGGGGTGGCGGGTGTGCTAGGCTTGGGCTTTTAACTGCCCAGCGGAGTGATTATTCATGGCGCCACCCAATGCTGCCCCTGCCAGTTTTCTTTGGCATGACTATGAAACCTTCGGGGCGGATCCGCGTCGCGATCGGCCCGCTCAGTTCGCAGCCCTGCGCACTGATGCTGACCTGAACGAGATCGGCGAGCCGATCGAGCTCTACTGCAAGCCCGCCGATGATTACCTGCCTCATCCTGCCGCCTGTTTGATCACCGGTATTACGCCTCAAAAAGCCCAACGTCATGGTTTACCCGAAGCAGAATTCGCGGGCGAGATTCAGCGCCATATGAGTGAGCCGGGCACCTGCGTGGTGGGTTACAACAGCCTGCGTTTTGATGATGAAGTCTCCCGCCACCTATTTTACCGTAATTTGCTCGACCCTTATTCCCGTGAGTGGCAAAACGGCAACTCCCGCTGGGATTTAATCGATGTTGTGCGCGCCTTTTATGCGCTGCGTCCTGATGGCATTGAGTGGCCACTGCGCGAAGACGGCGCGCCCAGCTTCAAGCTTGAGCACTTAACTGCGGCTAACGGCATTGCCCATGAGGGGGCCCACGATGCGGTAGCCGATGTACGGGCCACGATCGCGTTGGCCCGCTTGCTCAAGGCGCGCAATGCGAAGCTGTTCGACTATTTACTCGGTCTGCGCGGTAAGCGCGCGGTGGCCAAGCAGCTTGACCTGCCCAACGCCAAACCGCTGCTGCATATCTCCCGTCGTTATCCCGCCAGCAGGGGCTGTAGTGCGTTAGTCATGCCGCTGGCTGAACACCCGGCAAACCCTAATGGGGTGATCGTTTACGATTTGAGCGTTGATCCCAGCGATATGCTGAGTATGTCGGCGGAGCAGGTTCGTGAGCGCGTGTTTGTCAGTCAGCAGGATTTAGCAGAAGGCGAGGTGCGTATTCCGCTAAAGGTGATTCATATCAACCGCTGCCCGGTGGTGTTTCCCGCCAGTGCCTTGAAAGACGTTGAGGGGCCTCAGCAGGGTGAGTATGGCAACATTGTCGCGCGCTTAGGCTTGGATGTGGTGGCCTGTCGGCAGCACTGGAAAGCCCTGCGCGATGCCAGCGGTGTCGCCGCTAAGGTCGCCGAGGTGTTTAGTGCAGGTTACGACGATGCGCCGCAAGACCCTGATCTAATGCTCTACTCGGGCAGTTTCTTCTCTGCTGCCGACCGTCAGCAGATGGAGCGAGTACGAGAGATGGAGCCGTGGGATTTGGTAGGGCAGCGCTTTGCGTTTCAGGATCCGCGCTTGGAAGAGATGTTGTTTCGCTTTCGTGCGCGCAGTTATCCCGACACGTTGGAAGGCGAAGAGCGCGAGCAGTGGGAAGCGTTTCGTTGGATGCGGATCAATGATCCGGCCCTGGCGGGCTTTACCCTCAAGGCGTTTGCGCGGGAAATCGCTCAGTACAATCAGCAAACCCTTACGGATCGCGAGCGCCAGATTTTGGAAGAGCTGGTGATGTTCGTGGAAGCCATGATGCCGGCTCAAGCATTTGACGCCTGAGCCGGTGCCCGTTTAGGTCACTCCTGTAGAGAGTTCTCTTTACGCACTGTCATCACGCACTTTGGGCAAGGGTGAGCGCTCTTCACGATAATCTCTGACATCGCTGGGTTCGTCGCCTGGATTAAAGCGTATATCCAGGGTGTGCTCGCGCAGCGATGGCCATAGGGCCTTAATATCTTCAAGGCTAACGTTTAGCACCCGCTCGGCCAGTTGGTCGCTGCGATCAAAGCGCACGTCTTCCAACGCTGTGGCTTGCCAGTAGCGATTGGCCATTCCCGCAAGGCTGGTATCGCGCTGGCGCAACTGGTCGTGAACTGCCTGGCGATAAGGCGCTAAGTCAGCGTCGCTGAGTTGTTCAAGACGCTGGTTAGCCTCATCAAGAAACACATCCATACGCTCGGCGATGGTGCCGCTCTCCACGTCAGGTGATTGCACCATAAGGGCAATCCCTGGCGCTTCGAGCAGCGGCGAATAGCCGGCGTTCACGATGTAGCCGAGCTGCTGCTCGGTGCGCAGTTGCTGGTAGAACGGCGTTTCCAGCCACTGGGCGATCACCGCGGTGGTGGCTTGTTCCTCTGGCGTCTGATCGCGGCCTTGCAGATAGCGCAGTACCAAGGACTCATCCCGAGAGCTGTGAGGGTGCAGCACGCTGTGCTCGCCACTCGCTGCAAGTGGGGTGAGGTTGGCAATATCGTCGCGGTTTAACCGCGGTTTTAGCCTGGCACGCATCAGCTGTGTTTGTTCACGCGCTAGGTCAGCGTTCAGATTGCCCACCGCCATGGCATCGACGTACAGGTCATCTAGAAAGCGCTGGCGAAAATCTTCCAGGTGGCCACGGTCAAAGCGCTCGCTAGCGGCGAGCAGTTCAGCGGTAGACCATTGTGGTGTGAGTAAAGCTTCGCCCAGCGTGCGGCTAGCTTGACCGTAGAGTGACGCCTGGGGCGCGTTGCGCCACTCGCGCTGCAACTGATAACGCACCCGCTCGAAAGCACTGTCGGTGATTTCTGCGCTCTCTAACTGCTCAAGGGCTTGTTCAATCAGCGGGGTTTGGCCATCACGCCAGCCTGAGAACGATAGTGTCATGCCCCTGGCGTGAGGGTAAGCGCTAAACGACTGCCCGGCCAGCCACGCGGGGTAGAGGGATTCATTCAAACTATCGTTGAGCCAACTGGCTAGCAGCCGAGTGAGCACTGCTTCATGGGCGGAGTAGCTGGCGGTGGGGCTTTGTAGGCTGACCCGCCACTCAACTTTGGGAGTGTTAAAGCGCTCATCCTGCATATGCCAGGCGCTAAACGATGGCGTATCGACCAGCAGGCTAGGGCGCTTATCCTGGCCTTCCAGCAGCGTCAGGTCGCTGGCGATAAAGGGGTTGGGCCCTGGGAGTGCCAAACCGCTCAGGGGCTGGCCCGGCTGTTCGGGCACTTGCTCTTCCCATTGGGTGTTGAACCAAGGGGAGACAGTGTCGCTTTCGATATCCGGCGCTGAGTAGAAGCGCAGCATGTTATCCGGCGTTAGCGCGTCAAGATAAACCTGCTGGCGCTCTGCATCGGGGCCATCCATACGGTAGGCCGCGTACTGCACGTCCTCTACCGGGTAGCGAGACAGGCTCATAGAAAGGCGAGTGGCTTCCTGCTGGGGGGCGCCATACTGCTGGAAGCGGAAGGCCTGCTCATTGAGTTTTGCTTGCTCTTCGTAGCGCCATTCGGCGAGGCCATCATTACGCAGTTGCTTAATGGCGGCAAACAGGGTGGCTTCAATATCGTCCAAGCGTTCGGCGCCTGCGGGCGTCAGGCTGATGGAGATAGTGAATAGTGCTTCGTTGCCATCGCCGCGGCCCACACCGGCGGAAAGCCCATCGGCCAATCCTGCATCACGCAGTACCGCTAACAGGCTACCTTCACCTTCATCGCCAAGCAGGTGGGCAATTATCTGGGTCGGTTTTGTGCGGTAATCGTCGGTGGGGTCGGGCACCGGGAAGTAGAAATTCACCTGGCGACGATCCTGCAGCGACTGGCGCTCGATATAGCGGGGGAGCGTGTCTGAATCAACCAGCGGCGCGTCAATCGTCGGCACGCTTAAGTCGTTGTCGGGAATATCGGCAAAGCGCTCGGCTATCCACTCCTCCAACTGATCCAACGGCTGTGGTGCCACAATCGCCAGGTTCATTACATTGGCGTCGTAATGCTGGTGATAGAAATCGATTACTCGCTCGCGTAGCGTTGCCTCGCCTTCAGGCGGGCGGGCTAAGGTTTCCCGGCTACCCACGGCAAATCCGGTGGTGGGATTGTCAGGGTTGAGCAGTTGGTTGAGCACATCGTTTTCGCGTCGGGACTCATCACGAATACGCGCCATATACTCCGAGTGAACGATATTGCGCTCGCTCTCCAGGTGGTCGGCGTTAAACAGCGGTGAGAGGAAAAATTCGCTGAAACGATCCAGTGCACCCGGCAGTGCCGAGGGCTCAATATCAAAGAAGTAATTGGTATCCTGCTGCGCTGTAAAGGCGTTGTGAGAGCCCGCGTTATTGGAAATATAGCGCTGGTAGGCATCAGATTCCGGGTAGGGCTCGGTGCCTAAAAACAGCATGTGCTCTAGAAAGTGTGCTAACCCCTTAAGGTCATCAGGATCTTGGGCGCTGCCTACTCGCACATTCATCGACGCTGCCGCCTTGTCCGCCTCCGGGTCGCTGACCAGCAGCACATTGAGGCCGTTCTCGAGCGTCAAAACCCGGTAATCACGGCTGTCATAGGGGCTAATGATCGGGGTGACCGTGTCAGCAATGGCATCCGCAACGGCGTCATCGGTGGCCGCGAAGGCCAGCGGCGTTAACGCGATGCTGGCGATAACGCCAATCACTGCGCACTGCGGGAAAACACGCCAGTGGGTTATGCAAGTGGATAGCAACATTACAGCTCCTGTGACACAGCCCAACGCAGCATCGACCCGGTAGGGTGGGCACAGGCCGATGACTGGTAGGCGGGATTATTGACATGTTTAGATACCGGAAAAGCGCCCAACAGTTCCAACGGTGCGGGTGCTAACAGTGAATTAAGCGTTTCGGTATCGGTGTCTGGGGTGAGCCAGGCGGATAACGCATGGCTGGGTATAGTGACCGGCAGGCGGTCGGTTAACGGCGATAACAGCAGATTGGCAGGCACGGTGATCAGTGCGGCAGAGTCGGTAAACGCCGTTAACGTGGTGTGGTAGCGGCACCATAGTGCTCCCAATAGCAGCGGCGCCCGGGATACCTGGGTCACCAAATAGGGTTGCTTGCTGCGGGGCTGGGTTTTCCATACATAGAAACCGCTTACCGGAATAACGCAGCGGCGAGCGCTAAAGGCATCGCGAAACATCGCCCGTGATTCAAGGGTTTCCGCCCGGGCGCAGTGGGGGGCATGATCCAGCACTTCCAGCCAGGGTGGCGTCAGGCCCCAGAATAGCGACGAGAGCCGGTACTGCCCCTGCTCTAAGCGAATAGCGGAGATTGGCCGACGAGGTGCTAGGTTAGGCGACTCAATCAACGGTTCAGGAGTGGCTAGCGTTGGCAATAAGCGGGTCAGCGGTAAATTTTGCACATGCAATCGCCCCGTCATAGCTATCTCCTTAAGCAGAATCGTCGTGGAAGTGTACCTGGATGGCGGGGGACTTCGGGCAATAAAGCACGAAATGTAGCGTTTTAGTGTCGAAAACAGTGTTCGATGTAAGGTATCCTATCGTATCCCTTGCTCCCGCTAAAGCGCAGTGAGGCTTCCTTCTTGTTTGCCGTTGACCTTAAGAGATCGCCATGGCCCGTCCTAGACAGCATGCGCCCGATGCCCTCCATGCGCAGGTCATGCACGCTTGTGATGAGTGGTTGGCTGAGCAGCCAGTCCATGGTCTCTCACTGCGTGCCCTGGCCAGAGAGGTCGGCTGTGCCCCCAGTACCCTATTGAAGCTATATGGCAGCTTCAATAATTTATTGCAGCACGTCAATGTGGAAACGTTGGCGCGTTTACAGCACACCATTACCAGCCTGATCGACGATGACCCTGAGCCATGGTTACGTTCGCTGGCACGTGCCTACTGGCGGTTCGCCGAGCAGGATTGTTACCGCTGGCAGCTGCTGTTTGATTATCCCCTGGCCCAAGAAGGCGAGCTTGATCAGCGCCAGAGCGATTTGATCGAAGCGTTGTTTACTCAAGTAGAAGCGTCGCTTAAATCTTACCAGCCAGCGCTGGATGATCTCGAAGCCCGCCGTTTGGGGCGTACGCTGTGGGGCAGCGTTCATGGATTAGTCCAACTAGGGCTTAATGAGCGATTGGGTTATTGGCAGGGGCAGCAATTAAAAGTAGATGAGCTGCTGGATCAACTGATGAGTACCATTCTGGCGGGCCTACGCCATCGTGAGGCGGCGACGTGACTGGGTGGGTCAATGCGGCTCGCCAAGCGCTGCGCTGGCTGATTTTTGTCTCAATGCGCCTCTGTTACCGGCTGCAGGTGCATGGGCGTGAGCATATCCCCAAGCAGGGGGCCGCGCTGGTGGTGTGTAACCACGTCAGTTTTATGGATGCCTTGGTGTTAGGCGGTGCTAGCCCCCGGCCGTTGCGCTTTGTGATGGATCAACCGATTTTTGACTCGCCTTGGCTTAAATGGTGGTTTCAGCTGGTTGGCGCAATCCCTATTGAGTCTGAACGGCGCAGCCCAGGCGCCCTGAGGCGCGCCCTGGATGACGTGAGCTCAGCGCTGCGCCAGGGGCAGGTTGTGATGGTCTTTCCTGAAGGGCGATTGACCCCTGATGGCGAAATTCACGCCTTTCGGCGCGGCCTAGAGGCTATTCTCGCTCGGGACGATGTGCCGGTGATTCCGGCAGGACTGGCAGGCTTATGGGGGTCGTGGACCTCTCACCATGATGGCAAGGCGCTAAAAAAGTGCCCTAAGCGCTTTCGGGCGCCGGTGAGCCTGCACTTTGGGCCCCCGATCAACCGCCTGGACGCCGATGACATAGCGCTGCGGCGGTTCCTCGAAGCGCGGGTTAGGGCGCTAAAGGCGGCGGCTGACCAGGATCTGGCTAACCGCCGCTAATTCGTTTATGACTGACTAGCGCCGTGGCGCCCTCAGCTTTTGCCAGCAGCGCGCCGAGGTAATGAGATTATCGCGGATCTCCAGAATCTCCATGCGCATATTGCCGATTTGTAGGCATGCTGGGCCTTCTGGAAAAGCTTCAAGGTGCTCAAGAATTAACCCGTTGAGCGTTTTGGGGCCATCGGTAGGCAGCTGCCAGCCGAGCATCTTGTTAATCTCACGAATATTGGCGGTGCCTTCAATCACGTGACTGCCGTCATCCTGCTGGTGAATCTCTTCATCCTCAGAGACATCGGTGGTGAACTCGCCCACGATCTCTTCCAGAATATCTTCCAGGGTGACCAAACCCTCTACGTCGCCGTACTCATCCACCACAATGCCGATACGCCGCTTCTGCTTTTGAAAGTTGAGCAGTTGGGTATGTAGCGGCGTGGATTCGGGAATGAAGTAGGGCTCCCGTGCCTCTTGAACAATCGATGCCTTGGTAACTTCGTCCCGGGAGAGAAAGCGTGCCGCGTTGCGCAGATGCAGCATGCCGATAATATTATTGATATCGCCTTTATAAACCGGTAGCCGGGTATGCTGGCTGGTGCGAATTTGGGTCAAGATATCTTCGAGCGAATCATCCAGGTCGATACCCAACACTTCGTGGCGCGGCACCATGATGTCGTTCACGGTGACGTTCTCAAGATCGAGAATCGATAGCAGCATTGCCCGGTGGCGGTAGGGGATCAGCGTGCCCGCTTCGTGAACCACCGTGCGCAGCTCATCACGGGTCAGGCTATCGCCCCCGTTATCAACGCTTTTAACGCCCACCAACCTGAGCAGGCCGTTAGACATCACGTTAACCAGCCATACGAGCGGGTAGAGCAGCTTTAGCAGCGGCTCAAGGGCGTAGGAGGTCGGGTAGGCGATCCGCTCGGGTTTAATCGCGGCGTAGGTCTTCGGCGTTACTTCGGCAAAAATAAGAATCGTGATGGTCAATAGAGCAGTAGAAATTGCAGGCCCAGATACGTCGCCGAAGAAGTGAATGGCGATAATGGTCGCAATTGAGGCTGCCAGGTTGTTGACGAAGTTGTTGCCGATCAGGATAACGCCAATCAGGCGGTCTGGGCGGGTGAGCAGGCGCATGACCCGTTTGGCTCTGCGGTCACCGCTGTTGGCTTGATGGCTCAAGCGGTAGCGGTTAATCGACATCATGCCGGTTTCAGAGCTGGAGAAAAACGCAGAAAGCAGTATCAGTAAGGCTAGCAGGCCGAACAGTAACCCCAGGGGGAAGTCGTCGCTCAAGTCGAAAAGTCCTTTGTGGCGGGTTAGGCTCGATTTGTAGAAGGTGGCGAGTAGTGTGTCAAGACAACCAAAGGCGTGTTAATGCCCCGTTAGCGGTTGAGCCGTTATCGATTGAGTACAATCTCAAGTACGAACTTACTGCCAAAGTAGGCCAGCACCAGCAGGCCGCAACCGCCCAGTGTCCAGCGCACGGCACGCATGCCGCGCCAACCAAAGCGATAACGACCAACCAGCAGGGTCGTGAAAATTACCCAGGCCAGTAGCGAGAGTACGGTTTTGTGCGCCAAGTGCTGGGCAAAGAAGTTGTCCAGAAAAATAAGCCCGCTCGCGATGGAGAGCGTCAATAAAATAATTCCCGCCCATACCAGTTCAAAAAGTACTCGCTCCATCGTGGTGAGCGGCGGTAACGACTGCACAATGCCGCGAATATGATGATGGCGCAGCGCCTGGTTCTGTAGGCCGACCAGCACCGCTTGGACGGCGGCAATCGCCAGCACGGCAAACGCCAGCGCTGAACTTATCGCATGCAATAAAATGCCCGGTGTAAGCCCGGTATGGCCGCCCTGATTCGGCAGCCAAGTGGCGGCGAGTAACGCAATACCCGCCAGCGGGAAGAGTACAATCCCGGCGTTAAGCACCGGTTTAAACAGGCTGGCAACTAGCACGACGTTGACCGCGACCGCCATCAGCAATGTGGCGCTGGTGGTAAAGCCGGGCAGTAGGCCAGGGGATTGGCCGACTAATTTGATCACCACAGGAATGTGCAGCAGTAAGCCCAGCACAGCGAGCAGGCGCACCATACCCTGGCGGGGCGGCACACGCCGGAACAGCGTCATGCCTTGCCAAATGGCCGCGGCAACATAAAGAACAAAAGCAATCGTGGCGAAAGGGAGCGCCTGCATGATGCTATCCGTGCGCCTTGCAGCGCGTTGCTGTGAATAAATAAACGAATTAAGTGTGATTACGACGAGAATCTATCCAACTACTATAACTAATCCAAGCGGCGTCGCCCAGCGGGGTGGGCGTACGAAAATAGCCAGGGGTGCTGAATGTACCCCATGGAGACTCAAAGCATGAGCGCGTATAATCTTTTTACTAATTAGTCCAGGGCGTGCGCGCCGACGGCAGTGACGGAGGCAGAGAGGCCCCATGTTCCAGAATCTAAGTGAGCGTCTTTCCCAGACGTTAAAGTCGATCAAGGGTCAGGCTCGCCTGACCGACGACAATATTAAAGATACCCTGCGTGAAGTACGCCGCGCACTGCTTGAGGCCGACGTAGCACTGCCGGTCATCAAGGAATTCATTGAACGCGTGCGCGAGCGGGCGGTCGGGCAGGAAGTATCTAAAAGCCTGTCGCCAGGCCAGCAGTTCGTCAAAATCGTTCAGCAAGAGCTGGAAGCGATTATGGGCGAAGCCAACGACGGCTTTGTACTCAAGGGTTCCCCCGCCGTTGTATTGATGGCCGGCCTACAGGGTGCGGGTAAAACCACCTCTGTGGCCAAACTGGCCCGCTACCTGCGCGAACGCGAGAAGAAGAAGGTCTTGGTAGTGTCTGCCGACGTTTATCGCCCGGCAGCCATCGACCAGCTCGAAACCCTGGCCAAAGAAGTCGAAGTGGATTTCTTCCCTTCGCGCTCTGACCAGCAGCCGGTAGCCATTGCCGAAGCGGCCATCAAGCACGCCAAAATCCAGTTTCACGATGTGGTGCTGATTGATACTGCCGGTCGACTGGCGATTGATGAAGCCATGATGGCGGAGATCCAGGCGCTGCATAAAGCGGTCTCGCCTCAGGAAACGCTGTTTGTCGTCGACGCCATGACCGGCCAGGATGCTGCCAATACCGCCAAGGCGTTCAGCGAAGCGTTGCCGCTAACCGGTGTGATCCTGACCAAGGCAGACGGTGATGCTCGCGGCGGTGCAGCACTGTCTGTGCGCCACATTACCGGTAAGCCGATCAAGTTTATGGGGGTCGGTGAAAAAGTCGACGCCCTGGAACCGTTCCACCCAGACCGTGTCGCCTCGCGCATCCTGGGGATGGGCGACATGCTGTCGCTGATCGAGGAAGCCGAACGCACCGTCGATAAGTCCAAAGCCGAGAAGTTGGCTAAAAAGGTCAAGAAGGGTGACGGATTTGACCTGGAAGATTTTCGCGACCAGCTCCAGCAGCTCAAGAAAATGGGCGGTATGGGTGGTCTGATGGGTAAGTTGCCCGGCATGGGGCAGATGGCCGAGATGGCCCAAGGTCCCGGCCCTGAGAAAGAGCTGGGCAAGCTGGAGGCGCTGATTAACTCCATGACGCCTAAAGAGCGCCGCAAGCCAGATATTATCAACGGCTCGCGCAAACGCCGCATTGCCGCCGGTGCAGGCCTGCAAGTGCCCGATCTGAATCGTCTGCTCAAGCAGCATAAGCAGATGCAGAAGATGATGAAGAAAGCAGGTCAGAAGGGCGGCATGCAGAAGATGATGCGTGGCATGTCTGGCATGATGGGCGGCGGAGGCCCAGGTGGGCCTGGTGGAATGGGAGGCCCTGGTGGCATGGGCGGCCCCGGTGGTTTACCGCGACGCTAAGACGCCGATGGTAAAGTGCTGATGCGCTTGGTGAGGTTGACGACCTATCAGTTTTCTGGCTGACAGGCTTTCCAAGCCGAGCGCATTTGCGTAGAATGCGGCCTCTTCATGCGTGGGTGCTGCCCAAATACGTCAAAACGTAGCAGTAGCAGCGCTCAATGAAGGCCTTTATGGTGCTAAAAAAGTCATGCAAGCCGCTTTTATGTGGCTGTGTGCCAGTTTAGCGCCAAGAAAACAGCACGACGAGTGTTCCGATAGCGGTTAGCGCTATAAACACACTCTCGTAACCTCAACCGAAGGATAGTTATCGTATGGTTACCATTCGTTTGGCCCGTGGTGGCGCCAAGAAGCGTCCCTTTTACCACCTGACCGTTACCGACTCGCGTAACGCTCGCGACGGTCGCTTCATTGAGCGTATCGGCTTCTTCAACCCGGTTGCCCGTGGTCAGGAAGAGCGTCTGCGCGTCGACCTAGACCGCGTTGTTCACTGGCAGAGCCAAGGCGCCCAGCTGTCTGGTCGTGTTGCTGAGCTGGTAAAAGAAGCACGCAAACAGGCTTAAGCCTGATTTTGAGTCTTGTTGTCTAAGGCTTATTGTGTGAGAAAGTGAGTGCTGGGTAGCTGAGGTCGTCGATGACGCGTTTTGAAATAAGCCAAACTGACGACACGCATGTGGTGCTAGGCAAGCTGACTAGCCCTTATGGGGTGAAAGGTTGGCTCAAGGTGTACTCCTACACTAGCCCAATGGACAGCATTCTTGAATACCCGGAATGGTGGGTGCGCCAAGGTGAAGCCCTGAAGCGCATAAGCATTGTTCAAGGGCGTCGGCAGGGCAAAGGACTTGTGGTGCAGCTTGAAGGGGTCGATGACCGTAGTGCGGCGGAAGCATTAGCCCAAACGGACATTCTGATGCCCAAAGAGGCGCTGCCTGAGCTTTCCGACGATGAGTATTATTGGCATGAGCTTGAAGGCATGGCGGTCTTCACTCAGGCCGGCGAACGGCTAGGACGGGTAAGCTACCTGTTTGAAACCGGCGCCAACGATGTCATGGTGATTCGCGGCGATTCAGACTCAATCGACAAGCGCGAGCGACTGCTGCCATTTTTGCCAGACGACGTCATTATCGAAATCAGTTCCCAAGAGGGCCGTATGGTCGTCGATTGGGATCCTGAGTTTTGACCAAACTTATGAACAGTTTGAGCAATGATGCATCTACCGACTCAGCTGAGTTGGATAGTGGCAACGCGCCGGAAACGGCGAGCGAAGCAGCAGTGCCTGCAACGTGGATTGGCCCAGCGATGTGGATTGGCGTTGTATCGTTGTTTCCCGAGATGTTTGACGCGCTAACGCAACAGGGCGTGGTCGGCAGAGCGGTAGAGAAGCAGCGTATTGCACTGGAGTTTTGGAATCCACGGGATTACGCCACTGACCGCCACCGCAGCGTCGATGACCGCCCCTATGGTGGTGGTCCAGGCATGTTGATGAAAGTCGACACCCTGCGTGCAGCGATCTTTGCAGCCCGGGAGCGGGCGCAGAAAGCCACCGGCTTAGTGCCGACGGTGATCTACCTTTCACCCCAGGGGCGTAAGCTGGATCAGCAGGGCGTTCAAGCACTGGCTTCCGCCGGGCCTTTAGTGGTTGTGGCGGGGCGCTATGAAGGCATTGATGAACGCGTGGTGGAGAGTGACATTGATGAAGAGTGGTCGATTGGCGACTATGTGTTGAGCGGCGGTGAGCTGCCAGCGATGGTACTGATTGATGCAGCGGCAAGGCTGATCCCCGGTGTACTGGGTCATCAGGATTCCGCTATCGAAGACTCGTTTAATGACGGCCTGTTAGACTGCCCGCACTATACCCGTCCAGAAGCCATCGACGGGCGCCAAGTGCCGGATGTGCTGTTAAGCGGTAATCATGCAGCCATCAAGCGCTGGCGGTTAAAGCAGTCACTCGGGCGTACATGGCAGCGTCGTCCAGACCTGTTGGAAGGGCGATCGTTAGATGCCGAGCAGCGTAAGCTGTTGAACGAGTTTATCGAGGAACACGCTCTGTCAGCTAAAACTGAGTAGGCCAGAGCGGCGGTGCAGGGCGTATGCGCACCTGTGTCACCCATAACGACTCCCGCGTAGCTCGTTTCGAGCGCCGGGATCACGGCTTCCGCCACCCATGATTGAGCGGTCAAGCCAACACGTTATTCAGGAGTATGATGATGAGCAGTAAAAGCAAAGTGATCCAGGCGATCGAATCTGAGCAAATGGGCAAAGAAATTCCTCCCTTTGCCCCCGGCGACACCATTGTCGTTCAGGTAAAAGTAAAAGAAGGTACTCGCGAGCGTCTGCAGGCGTTTGAAGGTGTAGTCATCGGTAAGCGTAACCGTGGCCTGAACTCCGCTTTCACCGTGCGTAAAATTTCTCACGGCGTTGGCGTTGAGCGTACCTTCCAAACCTATAGCCCGCTGGTTGACTCGATCGAAGTCAAGCGTCGTGGTGACGTGCGTCAAGCCAAGCTTTACTACCTGCGCGAGCGCAGCGGTCGTTCTGCACGTATCAAGGAAAAGCTGGCTTAAACGCCACTGCTCCTCGGGCGCACGCTGTTCTCGAACAGATGTTGCGTCCGGATACCAAGACCCCGTCACCGCTTTGCGGGGCGGGGTTTTGTTTATGCCGCTCAATAAAAGCGGTTTGAGGTGACTAACGTATGAGCGTTATCGATACATTTTTAGATGCTCTCTGGCTTGAACAGGGCGCCAGCGATCATACGTTAGCCGCCTATCGGCGTGATTTAACCGCCTGGCAAACCCACTTGGAGAGTCACGGCGAAGCCCTCTTGGCGCCGCCGCCGGAGCGCCTCAGTGAGTGGCTGGCCAGCCGCCGGGAGGAGGGCTATCAACTGCGCAGTAATGCCCGGCTGCTGTCGACTCTACGCAGCTTCTACCGCTGGGGGCGTCTCAACAACCAAGTGGAAAGCGACCCCCTTACCGACATCAAGCTGCCGCGGGTCATACCCGGCTTACCTAATACCTTGGAAGAGGACGAAGTTGAACGTCTGCTCTTAGCGCCGGATACGGAGACTCCTTTGGGGGTTCGTGACCGTGCCATGCTGGAGCTACTGTACGCCTGTGGCTTGCGGGTATCTGAATTGGTCGGACTCACCGGCGATGCGGTCAACCTGCGCCAAAACGTGGTTAGGGTGCGCGGTAAAGGCGATAAAGACCGCTTGGTTCCCATGGGCGAAGAGGCCGCAGATTGGCTGGCGCACTATATGCAGACTGCACGGTTGGCGCTGATGAGCGACCCAACACGCCCCGCGCTGTTTCCCGGGCGGGGAAACAAAGCCATGACCCGGCAAACCTTTTGGCACCGGATTAAGGTGCATGCCATAACGGCAGGGATTACCCGGCCACTGTCGCCCCATACGCTTCGCCATGCATTTGCCACCCACTTATTGAATCATGGGGCCAATTTGCGGGTCGTACAGCTGCTGCTGGGTCATAGCGATCTGTCGACGACCCAAATTTATACCCATGTAGCCCAGGCGCGCTTGGAAAGCCTACATGCTGAACATCACCCACGAGGTTGAATTGATGATGCGTCAACGCCGTTTTGTAACACTACCTTTACTGACACCTTCCTCGATGCTGGCGTGTTTGCTAACTGCCAGCCTGCTACCTTCCGCTGCACAGGCTGACGACGTGGCAGATCGTTTGGCTGAATCGCTTAGCGTCAATGGCCAGTCGATGCCCGTGGAAGCGGTCACCGAAACGCCTATGGATGGCGTTTATCACGTGCGGTTGGAGAACGGCGAATCTTTCTACTCCAATGCAGACGGCAGCCACTTCCTGGTCGGCGATCTATATGAAAACGCACCCGACGGGTTGGTCAACTTAACCGAGCAAGAGCAGAACCAAGAGCGTGCAGATGCGTTGTCGGCAGTGCCTGAGAGTGAGCTAGTGATCTTCCGCGGTGCCGATGAACCGAAAGCAACAGTGACGGTATTTACCGATCCTACTTGCCCCTACTGCGCGCGGTTACACGACACCATTCCGGAGTTGAATGAGCGTGGTATCGCCGTTCACTATATGGCGTTTCCCCGTGCGGGCATGGGCAGCCAAGCTGCCACCACGCTGCAGCAGGTATGGTGCTCGGATAATCGCAGCGAAGCGATGACTCAAGCCAAAGAGGGCGAGGCTATTTCCAGCGCAGCAGACTGCGACAATCCTGTGGCGGGGCAGTATGATCTGGGCAAGGCGCTGGGCGTACAGGGCACGCCAGCAATTATTTTGCCCAATGGGCAACTGGTGCCGGGCTTTGTGCCCCCCGAGCGGCTCTCTGCCATGTTAGGCTTGGATGACGAATAACGTCACATTGAAAGATAATGCAAAGCGCTGAGGCGCGGTCTTTAAGATCGAATTCAAAACCGTAATTAAGGCCAGCACCACCAGGTGCACAACACGAAAGGGGAAGTATTTTGAAACCGGTAAGAGTAGGTATTTGTGGTCTAGGTACTGTCGGTGGCGGCACCTTTAACGTATTGACTCGCAACGCTGATGATATTGCGCGTCGTGCTGGCCGCCCTATTGTGATTGAGCAGGTTGCTCACCGCAGTATTCATCCTGACTGCGATATTACCGGCATCAATGCCACCTCCGATGTGTTTGAAGTAGCGACCAATCCCAATGTGGATGTCCTGGTAGAGCTCATTGGCGGTTACGATATCGCCCGCGAGCTGGTGCTCACCGCCATTGAAAACGGCAAGCATGTGGTCACCGCCAATAAGGCGCTGATTGCAGTGCACGGCAACGAAATCTTCAAGGCCGCTCACGAAAAGGGCGTCATCGTGGCATTCGAAGCTGCAGTCGCAGGCGGCATTCCGGTGATCAAATCGCTGCGCGAAGGCCTGGGTGCCAACCGCATTGAGTGGGTAGCGGGGATTATCAACGGCACCGGCAACTATATTCTTACCCATATGCGCGATGAAGGCCGCGCCTTTGAGGACGTGCTCGCGGAAGCTCAGGCGCTAGGCTACGCCGAATCTGACCCCACCTTTGACGTGGAAGGTATCGACGCGGCGCACAAACTGACTATTTTGGCCTCGATTGCCTACGGCGTGCCGCTGCAGTTCGAGAAAGCTTTCACCGAAGGCATTTCACGGATTACTGCAGAAGATGTCGAACAAGCCGACAACCTTGGCTACGTAATCAAGCACTTGGGTATCTCCAAGCGTACCGATCAAGGCCTGGAACTGCGGGTTCACCCCACGCTGATTCCTAAAGAGCGTCTGCTGGCCAATGTTCATGGCGTAAAAAATGCCATTGCGGTAATGGGCGACGCGGTAGGGCCGACGCTTTACTACGGCGCTGGCGCCGGCGCCGAGCCGACTGCATCAGCGGTGGTGGCCGACTTACTCGACGTGGCGCGGGATATCTCCACCGACCACCACTACCGGGTTCCCTACCTGGCGTTTAGCGGCATCGACGAAGATGTCAGCCAGTTGCCCATCATGCCGATGGAAGACATCATCACGGCATACTACCTACGCCTATTGGCGGTGGATCGCCCCGGCGTACTGGCACGGGTGGCGACTATTCTGGCCGAGCAGGGCATCTCTATCGAAGCGCTGATCCAGAAAGAGGCGACCGAGGGCGAATTGGTGCCGATCATTCTGCTGACTCACCGCACCAAAGAGAAACAGATGAACGCAGCGATCCGCGAAATCGAATCCATGGCCGATATTGCCGGGTCGTTAACGCGCATTCGCGTAGAAAGCCTGGACGAAGGGGAGTAAGCCTAGATGCGCTATATCAGCACGCGTGGGCAGGCGCCCGCGCTCTCCTTTGAAGAAGTGGTGCTCACCGGTATGGCCAGCGACGGCGGCCTCTATGTGCCGGAAACACTGCCTGAGTTCTCTCGGGAAGAACTGGCCGACATGGCCGGGCTCTCCTACGCGGAAATCGCCTTTCGGGTGATGAAGCCGTTTGTGAACGGTGAGATCGACGACGCGACCTTCCGCAACATCGTGACCGAGGCCTACGCGACCTTCAATCACGACGCCGTGCTGCCGCTCAAACAGCTGGATGCCAATCACTTCCTGCTTGAGCAGTTCCACGGCCCGACCCTGGCGTTTAAAGACGTAGCGCTACAGCTGCTTGGCCGCCTGCTCGATCACTTCCTGAAAAAGCGCGGCGAGCGTGCGGTGATCATGGGCGCGACCTCGGGCGATACCGGCTCGGCGGCGATTGAAGGCTGTCGCCACTGCGACAACCTGGACATCTTTATCCTGCACCCGCACAACCGGGTCTCGGAAGTGCAACGCAGGCAAATGACCTCGGTGCTGGCCAATAACGTCTTTAACATTGCCATTGAAGGCAATTTCGACGACGCCCAGGCGATGGTCAAAGCCAGTTTTGCCGACCAGACGTTCCTTAATGGCACCCGCCTAGTCGCAGTCAACTCGATTAACTGGGCGCGCATTATGGCGCAGATCGTTTACTACATTGCCTCAGGCGTTGCCCTGGGTGCGCCGCACCGTGAGGTGAGTTTCTGCGTGCCGTCGGCTAATTTTGGCAACGTTTTTGCGGGCTACATGGCCTACAAAATGGGGTTGCCGGTGAAGCAGTTCATCATCGCCACCAACGCCAACGACATTCTGCACCGCACGCTGGCCGCCAACGACTTCTCCAAAAAAGAGCTGGCGGCTACTTTAGCGCCTTCCATGGATATCGTGGTGTCGTCTAACTTTGAGCGCCTGCTGTTTGACGCCTATGACCGCGATGGCTTGGCCGTGGCGGCGCTGCTTGAGCGCTTCCAGCAGGAGCCCACGGCGCTGGCCGATGCGCCGCTGGCCAAGCTGCGCGAGAAGTTTTCCAGCTACAGCGTGGATGATGCGACGATTCTGGAAGTGATTCGCGATGCCCATAAGCGCACCGGCGAAATGCTCGACCCGCACACCGCCACCGGCTATCGCGCCGCCGAGCGTGCTCGTGCTGATCAAACAACGCCGATGATTACCCTCGCCACTGCGCATCCGGCTAAATTCGCCGAGGCCGTGGTGAAAGCAGGCTTCCTGGGTGTACCGCTGCCGCCGCATATGGAAGACCTTATTGAACGCGAAGAGCGTTACACCGTGTTGCCCGCAGAGCTTACCGCCGTGCAGCAGTTTGTCGTGGAAAATCGGCGTTGAGACCTACCTTTTGAGACATCGATGACCGCAGTGACAGATTTACCCCAAAGCACGCTGTCTTCTAGCACAACCAGACCACGCTTAGAGCCTCGTCCTGTGGACGAGGCGCTCTACGCCCGTGCCCAGGCGGAAGGATTAAGCGAGTTGCAGGCGCGACTGCTGGCCTCACGTTTGCCTGGTTATAGAGGCGAATTGCTACCATTAATTGCCCCCAGCCTGCGCTACCTGGCCCATCCGGAAAAACTGGCCGATGGTCGCCGCGCCGCTGAGCGTATCGCTCAGGCGGTGGCAGAGGGTGAGGCCATCGGCATTCTCACCGACTACGACGTGGATGGCATTACCTCCCACGTGGTGATTAGGCGCACGCTGGTGGAGCTATTTGGAGTCCCGGAAGGCAAGCTGCACAGCCTGATTGGCCACCGCATTCACGATGGCTATGGCATTAGCCTACCGCTGGTAGAGCGCACCCTTGCGCAAAAGCCGTTTCCCACCCTGGTGATTACCGCCGATTGTGGCAGCTCTGATGAGCCGCGTATCGCGCGATTAAAAGCGGCAGGTATCGACGTGGTAGTCAGCGATCACCACGCCCTGCCCATTGAGGGGCCGCCAAGCTCGGCATTCGCCTGTGTTAACCCTACCCGTGATGACTGTGAGTATCCCGACAAAACCATCGCTGGCTGTATGGTGGCGTGGCTGCTGATGTCACTTGCCCGCGGTGTGCTGATTGAGTGGGGGGCGCTATCAGCGTCGACGCCCAAGCTGTCGCCCTGGCTCTCCTACGTAGCGCTGGGCACGGTAGCGGATTGTGTCTCCCTGGGCGGCAGCCCCGCCAACCGCGCGGTGGTCAATCAAGGGTTAAAACTGATCAATCGTATGGATGCGGCGTGCTGGCGCGCTATGGCCACGCGCTTAGGCGCTGACAGCGTGCCGTTTAACGCCGAGACGTTAGCGTTTCAGATGGGGCCGCGGATTAATGCCCGCTCGCGGCTGGACGACCCCTACGCGGCGCTGCACTTTATGCTGGCCGAGAATGATGGGGTCGCCAATCGCCAGCTCGACGTGCTGGATCAGGATAACCAGTCCCGCAAAGCGATTGAGGCCGATATGGCCGCCGAGGCGCGCGCTCTCGCCACAGTGGCTCTGGACGCCGATGAGCCCGCCGTGGTGGTGCTGCTTGAAGACGGGCACGCCGGCGTACAGGGAATCGTCGCCTCGCGATTGGTGCAGGCCTACGGGCGCCCGGCGCTGGTGCTAACACAAGCCTCGGCACCGGGCATGCTAACCGGCTCCGGCCGCTCGATTGACGGGCTTCACCTGCGCGATGCCTTACAGCGCACCTTTGAGCTTGCTCCCCAGTCGCTGCCACGCTTTGGCGGCCATAGTGGTGCGGCAGGGGTGGGCGTGCCACGGGATCAGCTTGACGTCTTTAAAGCGGCTTTCTTGAGGGCCGTCGGCGAACAGCTGGAGGGACGAACGCTCTATCCGCGCCTATGGACGGATGGCGAACTCTCCACGGCACAGCTTTCGCTGACCACCTTGCAAGAGATAGAAACCCTTGGGCCCTACGGGCGGGAGTTTGATCCGCCGCTGTTTGAAGGTCGCTTTATTGTCGAGGCGCTGCGCCCGGTGGGTGCTGACGGCGCGCACCTGATGCTGGAACTCTCCACAGGACCTGTGACCTGCAAAGCCATCTGGTTTCGTGCCTTAACGCCTGGGGAACTGCCTGGGTTTAACGTGGGGGATACGCTCCACTGTGCTTACAAGCTTAACCGCAACCGCTGGCGGGGCCGCGAGACGCTGCAGTTGATGGTTGAACACGCCAGCCCAATTTAAGTTCTGCATCGCATCATCTACTGACAATTTAAGTAAGGAAGCCCCATGCGCGTGGAAGATTTACCCCAGGATCAACATCGCCCCTATGAAGATATGATGGCGATGCTGCTGGGCACGTTCTTTGTCGCGCTGGGGGTGACCTTTTACACCCATGCGGTGCTATTGACCGGCAGTACGGCAGGCTTGGCGCTGCTGTTGAGCTATATCACCAGCAGCGTTACCGGCTGGGGGTTTGGGGTGTACTTTTTTGCCATTAACCTGCCGTTTTACTACTTGGCGGTGAAGAGGATGGGTTGGAGTTTTACCCTACGCACCTTTGCCGCCATCGGCTTGGTATCGCTGTTTTCAGAGTTAACCCAAGGCTGGGTGCAATTTGCCAACGTGCCCTCGATCTACGCCGCCTTGATGGGCGGCGCGCTGATGGGCATCGGCATGCTGATGCTGTTTCGCCACCGCACCAGCCTGGGCGGTATCAATATCCTCGCGCTCTACTTACAGGATAAACACGGCCTGCGCGCAGGCTACGTTCAACTGGCCATCGATGGCGTTATCCTGCTGGTAGCCCTGACCCAACTACCGTGGGATCGCGTGGGCTATTCGGTACTAGGGGCGCTTACGCTCAACCTGATTATCGCCCTGAACCATAAGCCAGGGCGTTACATCGGAGTGACCTAAAAACGTTTAGCCAAGCCAGAACCACCACACAATTAGCGCGATTAGACCGAAGCCTGCCAAGTTGATCAATAAGCTCATGAGGCGTCCTCCTGGCTGGCTTTCCATAGCCGCAAACGGTTGGCGTTACTCACCACGGTGATGGAAGAGAGTGACATGGCAGCACCCGCAATCATCGGTGAAAGCAGCATGCCGGTGAGCGGGTAGAGCACGCCCGCCGCGATGGGAATACACAGTAGGTTGTAGCCAAAGGCGCCGACCAAGTTCTGTTTGATATTGCGCAGCGTGGCGCGGCTGATCTCTATCGCTGACGCCACCCCGTGCAGCGAGCCGCGCATTAGCGTGATACCCGCGCTCTCAATGGCCACATCGGTGCCCTGGCCAATGGCAAAGCCCACGTTCGCCCTGGCCAGCGCCGGGGCATCATTGATGCCATCGCCCACCATGCCAACGATTTCTCCCGCCTTCTGGCGGCGCTCGATCTCGGCGTGCTTGTCCTCGGGTAACAGCCCTGCCCGAAACTCATCAATGCCCACTTCCTGGGCGATGGCCCTGGCGGTGTGCTCGTTATCGCCTGTAAGCATAACGATGGTTAAGCCGTCTTTTTGCAGGCGCTTGATCGCGGCCACGGTGTCGTGGCGAAGCGGGTCGCTGATGCCAAACAGAGCGGCCAATTTGCCATCCACCGCCAAGTACACCAGTGTGCGGGCCTGCTCCTCCAGAGCACGGGCCTGCTCTTCACCGGCCTTGAGATCTACACCGGCTTCGTTTAACAGACGCGCATTGCCCAGCAGCAGCGCTTTGCCGTCGGCTGTTTTGGCTTTCACCCCGCCACCGGTCACGCTATCGAAACCATTAATCTCGGCAGGGTTAGCGTCGTGTTCCTCCGCGTAGGTCATTAACGCCGCCGCCAATGGGTGCTCGGAGCTGCGTTCCAGCGCGTGCACCAACGCCAGCACGGTGGATTGCTCTACGCCAAACATCTGCGCATCGGTGACGCTGGGCTTGCCCTGGGTGAGCGTGCCGGTCTTATCGACGACTAGCGTGGTCAGCTTGCTGGCGGTTTGCAGCGCCTCGCCGCTGCGTACCAGCACCCCATGCTCTGCCGCTTTACCGACGCCGATCATGGTCGAGATTGGCGTCGCCAGACCCAGCGCGCAGGGGCAGGCAATAATCAGCACGGTGGTCGCCGTCACCAGCATATGAATCACCTGAGGAGCGGGCCCTAGGTTGAACCACACCAGGGCCGTCAATACGGCAATGATCATTACCGCAGGCACGAAAACGCTGGAGACCTGGTCGGCTAGCTCGCCAATCGGAGGGCGCGAGTTTTGAGCGCTCGCTACCTGTTCGGTAATCTGCCCCAGGCGAGTGTCGGTGCCCACCCGCGTGGCGCGATAGATCAAGCCCCCTTTGCCATTCACCGTGCCTGCGCTGACTTCATCCCCCGCGTTTTTGGCGATGGGGAGTGGCTCGCCGGTAAGCATTGACTCATCAATATGGCTTTGGCCTTCAATGACGTCACCATCCACCGGTAAGCGCTCGCCGGGGCGTACCCGTACGTGGTCGCCAGCACGCACCGCGTCAATCTCAATCTCGTGCTCGTGTCCGTCGCGAATCACCCGCGCGGTGCGGCTCTGTAGGTCAAGCAGGCGCTTTAGCGCATCGCTGGTGCGGCCCCGGGCGCGTAGCTCCATGGCATTGCCGAGGAGAATCAGCCCGATCACCATGGCTGAGGCTTCAAAATAGATCCCCTGAGCGACTTCTGGCAGCCACGGCGCAAACAGCACCACGGCCATGGAATATAGCCAGGCGGCGCCAGTGCCCATAGCGACCAAGGTATCCATATTGGCTTGGTGGTGCTTAAGCTGCTTCCAGGCGTTGACGAAAAAGTGGCGTCCTGGGAAGGCCATAATACCCAGGGTTAATAGGCCAATGACTAACCAGTAGAGACGCCCCAGCCCCATCGGGTGAGGGTGGAAAAAAAGCATGCTGAGCATCAGCGGAATGGCCAGTGCCAGCGAGATCGCGCTGCCGCGCAGCCGTTTTTGGTAAGTCTTGGCATCCTGCTCTGCACGAGTGCGTTCTGCTTCCCGCATATCCACAATCGGTTCGGCGCCATAGCCGGCTGACTCAACGGCGGCGATTAACGCTTGGGTCTTTGCACTGCCAAACACCTGGGCGGAGTGGGTGCCAAAATTGACGCTGGCGGTGTCGACTCCCTCAGTTCGCTCTAGTGCTTTCTGCACGCTCTTAACGCAGCTGGCGCAGGTCATCCCGCTAATCGCCAGACGCTGCTTTTTACCTTGGCCTTGGGAAGGGGGACTTGCAGCCTTTTCAGCCTTAGCGGGTGGCGTGGTATCTGGTTGCTTAGTTGCTCCGTCTGGGGTTGTTTCCTCCAGAGCTGCTTCGCCTGGCGGGTAGCCCGCCTCGGTCAAGCGTTGATCAAGCTCGGCGTCGGTTAGCGATGAAACAACCTCTAGGCGTTTTTCGCTAGGCGTGCCGATCACGTCGGCACTTGGGTCACCATTTTGTACTGCCTCGCGCATACGCTTGACGCAGCCCTGGCAATTCATGCCAGGAATAGTTCGCGTGGTGACTCCATTGGCAGGGCTCACGCTTGAGGTGGCTTCGGTAGAGGCGTCGCTCATGGGGTCTCCTTGGTAGGCGTGGCGTCAGGAAAACTCTCAATCAGACGGCACACGCTGTGGCCGTCGGGGGAGCCATCGGGCATTTGCTGCCAGCTCTCCATGGCCTGTTCCATTCGTTCGGCTAGTGCTTCCAGCTCGGCAATGCGTGCGCGGATTTGCGGTAGTCGGCTGGCAAGTAAGTCGCGTACCAATGGGCAGGGGGAGTCACCTTGGTCGGCGTGGGTCAGGATGTCGCGAATCTCCGCCACGCTAAAACCTAATTTGCGTGCCCGTTGAATAAACCGCAGCCGCTCTAGGTCGGTATCCGAAAATAGCTGATAGCCATTATCCGGGTGGCGCTGGGGGGCAAGTAGACGCTCACGAGCGTAGTGGCGCACGGTCTCAGCGGTAACCCCTCCGCGTTTAGCAAGCTCGTTAACCTTCATGGCCTGTTCTCCCGACCGGTTAAATAGTAACCACGGTAGTTTAGAACCTATGGGTTACCCATAGGTCAAGAGTGCCTTTGCTCAATCAGCCGAAATGACTAAAACACTGATTTAAAACGAGCGTGCGACTAATGTATAAGCCAAAAATAAAATAAAACGAACGTTTGCCCTTGAACCTTTGGCTCAGTTGCGAGAAAACAGTCATGTAAAAATAAAGAGAGTGGATCGTCGGTATCCACTGGATCATCGGGAAGAGAGGCCCACTATGAATAATAAATTTAATAAGCTCACCCTGGCTGCTGCCATCGCGGCCGTCTTCGCCAGCCAAGCCCACGCGGGCGGGTATCAAATCAACGAGCAGAGCGTGAGTGGGCAGGGCTATGGTCACGCCGGGCGAAGCTCTAACATTCATGATGCAACCATTGTGTACGGCAACCCGGCGGGTATGTCGTTTTTAGACCGTGCACAGATTACGGCGGGTGGGACTTTTTTAAATGTTAATACTGAGATTGAAAATGTAAATTATGAAACTTTTGCAAACACTCCTGGTGGTCCTGCTGTAGGGGCTCTCGGCCCAGCAGCACAAGGCACAAATAATGGTGATATGGTGCCGGGAACCTTAATTCCATTTGCATTCTATGCACACCCAGTGAATGAGCGCTTGGCTTTAGGGTTTGGTGTTTACGCACCCTTTGGGTCTAAGACCGATTATGAAGACACATTTGAAGGCAGGTACTTTGGTAACTATACCGAACTCACTGTAATGAGTGCTCAGCCAACGGTTTCTTACCGTTTTAATGACCAGTGGTCAGTAGGGGCTGGTGTGACTTACAACCGTGTGGAAGGTGAGCTTCGTCGTCAGGTGCCAGGCAGCGCTGACTTCGATCCTGCTAATGACATTGATGCACGTGTTGACGGTAAAGATGATGCATGGGGCTATAACTTAGGTGTTATCTATCGCCCGGTACCCGAAACTACGCTGGGTCTCACTTACCGTTCGAAAGTTGACTATGAGCTTGAAGGTGACTATAGAGCCATTGCTCCGGATGGCACAACAGCCCCAAATCCAATTACAGGAGCTCCTCTTCAAAGTAACGCTAATTTAGATTTAACCACACCTGAAACAGTTAATTTCTCACTAACTCAACAGATGACTGATCGCCTTAAACTGATGTTTGGCGCCTCTTGGGTACGCTGGAGCCAGTTTGAAGAAATCCGGGTTGTTAATGATCAGGGTGGTCTTATTACCCAAGAGCCGCAAAACTATGAAAATGTTTGGGCCTTTGCCACAGGCGGTGAGTACCAGTTAACGTCGACGTTGGCGCTCCGCGCGGGGGTAACACTAGACTTTACGCCATCTAATGATGAAGACCGTAGCGTACGCATTCCCTCTGATGATCGCCGTATTTTTTCCCTAGGCGCAGGCTGGAGCCCTACGCCTGATATGACATTAGACTTTGCTTACTCCTATCTAACCGAGCGTGGCACTTTTGTGGATCAGCAGCGTTTTGATTCGCTAGCTGGAGCAGGTGGGACTAATTACTCAGCCGACTACAAAAACGAAGCTCACGGTTTTGGTGCTCAGTTAACCTATCGCTTTTAAGTCCTAGAGAACCAAACTCCAATGAAACCCGGCGCATGCCGGGTTTTTTATTACCTAGTGGCAGGCCATTGGATGCGGGGCGTGTCGGCTTTCGTTACACTATGCGCTTTTCTGATCGATACACTTCTGTACGATCCGAGTAGACCAAGCTAGGGCGATCCCATGTTGGAAACCAATCCGATTCACAACCAGCTCAAGGACCTGTCTGAGCGGACAGACGTTCTTAGGGGGTATCTTTGACTATGCCGAGAAGAAAGATCGGCTAGAAGAGGTCACCCGCGAACTGGAAGACCCCAATGTCTGGAACGATCCAGACTATGCGCAGAAGTTAGGCAAAGAGCGCGCCTCCCTCGAAGCCATAGTGGCTACCATTGATGAACTTGAGCAGGGCCTTGGCGATAGCCGGGATCTGCTTGAGCTTGCCGAAATGGAAGAGGACGAAGGCACCGTCGAAGAAGTGTGCAAAGAGCTGGATAGCATGCAGGCGGCGTTAGAAAAACTGGAATTTCGTCGCATGTTCTCCGGTGAAATGGATCAGAACAACGCTTACCTGGAAATTCAGTCCGGCTCTGGTGGCACCGAAGCCCAGGATTGGGCCAATATTTTATTGCGCATGTACCTGCGCTGGGCGGAGAGTCACGGCTTCAAAGCCGATATCACCGAAATCTCTGCTGGCGAAGTGGCGGGCATTAAGTCGGCCACGGTGCATATCCAGGGCGATTACGCTTTCGGCTGGCTGCGTACTGAAACCGGCGTGCACCGCCTAGTGCGTAAAAGCCCGTTTGATTCCGGTGGCCGTCGGCATACCTCGTTTGCCTCGGTATTCCTGTCCCCGGAAATTGACGACAGTTTCGAGGTAGAAATTAATCCCTCGGACTTGCGCGTCGATACCTACCGCTCCAGCGGTGCGGGCGGTCAGCACGTAAACACCACCGATTCGGCCGTGCGGATTACCCACGAGCCGACCGGGATCGTCGTGGCCTGTCAAGGCCAGCGCAGCCAGCACGCCAACCGCGATTTTGCCATGAAGCAGTTGAAAGCGCGGTTGTGGGAACACGAGATGCAAAAGCGCAACGCCGCCAAGCAGGAGGCCGAGGACTCCAAGGCTGATATCGGCTGGGGCAGCCAGATACGCTCTTACGTGCTGGATGATCAGCGCATCAAGGATTTGCGCACCAGCGTGCAGTCCAGTAACTGCGATAAAGTGCTCGACGGGGATATTGACCAATTTATCGTCGCCAGCTTGAAGCAAGGTTTGTAATTTTTTTAGCGTTTGAACATGAACAGGGTGCCCCATGGCTAACCAAGACGCGTCTCCTGCAGACAACGAAAACCACCTGATTGCCGAGCGCCGAGCCAAGTTGACTGCTCGCCGCGAGCGCGCCGCTGAGCAGGGAAAGAGTGCGTTTCCCAATGATTTTCGCCGCGACAGCTTAACCGTCGAGCTGCAAAATGCCTTCGGCGATAAAGACAAGGCTGAGCTTGAAGCGCTGGATCACCACGCCGCTGTGGCAGGTCGTGTGATGCGTCAACGTGGCCCCTTCATCGTCATTCAGGATGTAGCCGGGCAAATCCAGCTCTACGTGGATAAAAAAGGCCTGCCCGCCGACGTACTGGAAGACGTTAAAAGCTGGGATATCGGTGACATCGTCGCTGCCCACGGGCCGGTGCATAAATCCGGCAAGGGCGATCTGTACGTGATGATGAAGGAGGTGCAACTGCTCACCAAGAGCCTGCGCCCGCTGCCGGATAAGTTTCACGGCCTCACCGATATGGAGGCCCGCTATCGCCAGCGCTATGTGGATCTGATCATGAATCCGCAGTCGCGCAAGGTGTTTGAAACCCGCGCAGCGGTCATTAGCTCCATGCGCCGCTTCTTTGAAGCCCGTGGTTTTATGGAAGTAGAGACGCCAATGCTCCAGCCGATCCCCGGCGGAGCGGCGGCACGGCCGTTCATTACCCACCACAATGCTCTGGATATCGACATGTATCTGCGTATTGCGCCTGAGCTTTATCTCAAGCGTCTGGTGGTGGGCGGCTTTGAGAAGGTGTTCGAGATTAACCGCAACTTCCGCAACGAAGGGTTATCGACGCGCCACAACCCAGAATTCACCATGGTGGAGTTCTACTGGGCCTATGCGGATTACCGTGACCTGCTGGATATGACCGAAGCGATGTTGCGCACCGCCGCTGAAGAAGTGCTCGGTAACGCAGTGATTGAGTATCAGGGCGCGAGCTACGATTTCGGCAAACCTTTTGCCCGCTTAACGCTACGTCAGGCGATTCTTGATCATGGCGACGGCATTGCCGATAGCGATTTGGATTCGCTCGAGGCGGCGCGGACAACCGCTGAGAAACTGGGCATCAAGGTCAAAGAGAGCTGGGGTCTGGGCAAGGTGCAAACGGAGATATTTGAAGAAGTTGCCGAACATAAGCTCGACCAGCCGACCTTTATCACCGAATACCCGGCTGAAGTGAGTCCGCTTGCCCGGCGTAATGACGCTAATCCCTTCGTCACCGACCGCTTTGAGTTCTTTGTGGGGGGACGCGAAATCGCCAACGGCTTCTCGGAGCTTAACGACGCCGAAGATCAGGCGGAGCGCTTCCGTGCCCAGTCCGCGGAAAAAGATGCCGGTGACCTGGAAGCGATGTACTACGATGCAGATTACGTACGTGCGTTGGAGTACGGCATGCCGCCCACCGCGGGCGAAGGCATCGGTATTGACCGCTTGGTGATGCTGTTCACCGACAGCGCATCGATTCGCGATGTGTTGCTGTTCCCGGCGATGCGCCCTGAAGTGGACTAACACGCTACGATAACGGATGAAAAGTTGGTAAGGGCGCGTTATAGCGCCCATAATGGTCAACGTTTCGACGGCGAGGAGAATCCCATGAAACTGCTTAACCGCTCCGCACTGAGCGTCAGGCCGACCCAGCCCTTTGTGGACTGGATCAACGCGCTGGAACCCACCATGGGAGACGACGACCTGACCCTGGACGACGTCGAACGTGAAAGTACCATTTACCTGATTCCAGAGATGGATACCCCAGAAGCGCTGGAAACGTTTGTGCGTGACCGCTACGTGGAAATTCTTGAGACTGAGCTGCGCGCTTGGGAAGAGGACGAACGGCAGTGGCCGGATAAACTCGACTGGGCATTGTTCCAGGAGTTTGTGCGCGTCGAGCACAGCTACCTGGCCATTGATCTGGACGACGAAACGGCGCTGGAAATCTCAGAAGTCGATGATGCATTACTGCTCGACAGCGAGCAGGATTAGCCGTTAGCGTGCTAGTATTTAGGCAAGCCTAGTATTATTTAAGCTTAGTGGTTGCCTGAACAGCTGGTTGCTAACAGCCAGCTAGCGCACTTCGAAATAGCGCAATTCGGAACCGGCTTAGGCCGGTTTCTGTGTTTTTAAGACAGGATTTTGAACCCCACTATTTGAGTCGTTTCTTTTTCACCGTTTTGTTTAAGATCTCTCCTGCCTAGGAACGCTTGCATGCGACTGTTTGAAACCCGCCCCGGCGACGATGGCCTGCCTGGGCCTGAACGCGCCCTTGCTGTGATGGCGCTGGTGACCGGTACCTTGATGGCGGTGGTCGATACCACCATGATCAACCTGGCGCTGCCCTCTATTGCCGCCGACTTGAATGTGTCGGCATCCCGAGCGGTATGGATTACCAACCTGTTTCAGGTCGTTTGTGCGGCTTTTTTGCTCGTGTTTGCGGGCATTAGTGAATTGATCACACGTCGCAGGCTCTACCTGTTTGGGCTGGCCACCTTTGTCGCTGCCGCGCTAGGGGCAGCGCTATCGCGCAATTTAGAAACGTTGCTAGTGTTTCGTGCCTTTCAGGGGCTAGGTGCTGCGGCCACGCTATCGATTGGCCCATCGCTCTATCGAGCCATTTTCCCCTCGCGCCTCTTGGGCAGCGCCCTTGGCTTGAGTGCCTTGGTGGTGGCCGGTGGCTACGCGGCAGGGCCCACGCTGAGTGGGGTAATCCTGTCCTTTGCCGACTGGCCCTGGCTGTTTGCGCTCAATGTGCCGCTGGGTCTTTGCTCGTTATGGCTCGCCAAGCGTGCGTTGCCCCGAGAAGAACCACGCAAAGGCAGTTTTGATGTGGCTGGGGCGCTGCTCTCGATCGTTATGCTGGCCAGCTTCTTTATTGCCATGGACGCCGTGAGCCACGCCGCGCCGGTTTGGCAAAGCGGTGGCTGGGTGCTATTGGCGGTATTGGCCTGTGCTGGGTTTATTGCGCGTCAGCGTCGCGCACCTTATCCACTGTTGCCGCTTAGCGTATTTGCCGAGCTGCGCTTTACACTGGCGGTATCTGCCTCTGGACTTGCCTTTATAGGTCAGGGCCTTACGTTTGTAGCCCTGTCGTTTTTCTATCAGGAGCAGATGGGGTTTTCGCCACTGGAAACCGCTTGGCTGTTCACTCCTTGGCCACTGGCTATCATGTTCGTTGGCCCTGTAGCGGGGCGCTTAGCCGACCGTATTAATCCCAGTATTCTCTCCAGTACGGGGCTTGGCCTACTTATCATTGGCCTGATTGCGCTGGCGCTGGTCGATGAGTCGACCGGTGTGGCGGGAAGTCTATGGCGCACTGCGCTATGCGGTATTGGCTTTGGCCTGTTCCAGCCGCCTAACAACCGCGAAATGATGGGCAGCCTGCCGCCGGAGCGCAGTTCCAACGTCTCTGGCGTCATGAGCACCACACGTACCGTCGGGCAGTCGTTTGGCGTGGCCTTAGTCGGTGCAGCGTTGGCGCTAGGCTGGCCGGTACAGGTAACGCTCTGGCTAGGGGCGGCGACTACGCTGCTGGCGCTCTTGGCAAGCGTGGCGCGCATGCCGCTGGCAAGGCGTGCGTTACACGCTCGACGGGCATCGTCTGCGGGCCAGTAAGCGCGTACAATAAAATGGTTTGTGATCTCTCAAGGAGAACCTTATGACGCTGCAGACACAGATTGAGCAGAAGTTAACGGCACTCGCGCCAGACGTGCTGCAGGTTGAAAACGAAAGCCACATGCACAACGTGCCCGCGAACTCTGAAACCCACTTCAAAGTGACGCTAGTGAGTGACTCCTTCGATGGCATGATGCCGGTGAAGCGTCACCAGCAAATTTATGCGCTGTTGGCCGATGAGCTTTCCGGACCGGTGCACGCTTTAGCGCTGCATCTTTATACCCCCAGCGAGTGGCAGGCACGCGGCGGTGAACGCCCGAACTCACCCAACTGTCGCGGCGGCGGGAAGTGAATCAAGAAGTTACTCGGCGCCACTACCTGGACGCCATGGGCATTACCGCCTGGGCCGCTAAATACCAGTTGCCTAATGCGCTGCCCACCGAGGCCTGTGAGTGGGAAGATTCGACGCCTGCTCCTACGCCGCCTCGGGAGCGGCTACAGGCATTGCTGGACGACGCCCCTGCGCCCAAGCGTCAAACGTCCAAACCTCAACCGCCCGAGCTTCAATCTTCCGACCCCCAGGCCTCAGGCGAAGCCATTGCTTCACCCTCGGCGGTGCGGGCACTGCTAGGTCAAGACAAGCAACGTGCGGACAAGCCGAGCCAAAATAAGCCGGCGATTGCCAACCCGGAGACGGCGACTCCCAGCGCGGAAGTGGTGCCAGCCAAACCTCTTAAGTTCGCGCTCTCCTGCGTTTGTCTTGAGGGCCGCTGGATGGTGCTGCAGGCGGGGGAAATGAGTCCGCTTGAGCAGCAGCTACTGGTTAACCTGTTGCAGGCCGCGGGCATTCAGCGTGGAGCGTTGCCGGAAGTGAGCCACTTCACTTGGCCGCAAATGGCCAACGCCTTTGCGGTAGAGGATCCCTTGGACGAAGCCCGCGAGGGCTTGGCGGCGTTTATCGCCGGAAGCGCGAGCCGTCAAGGGTGGCGATTAGAGCGATTACTTTGGTGGGGTGAGTTGGAAGCCGAGCCTGATACCGAATCTGGGGCTGAACAAGCACCGCTGGAGCGCATACTGAACGTGGCTGAAGGTCAAAGCCAAACGCTTTCGCTGCCCTTATGGCAGGGCCCCTCACTTGGGTCGCTCCTCGACGGTAGCCATAGTAAGCGCGACCTCTGGCCAGCGCTGCAGGCGTTAGGCCAGCAGTGGGCGGCTGGCGCTAAGCAGACTGCTGATGATCACTGAACTCAACGTCGAGCACCTGGCCCTGCTGCTCGCGCTTGAGCAGCGGGCGCAGAGCGGCACTTCCGAGACGCAAATGCTGGCAGCGTTGGGCGGCCAGGATACCTGTGTATTGGGCTGGTGGCAGGATGAGCAGCTGTTAGGGTATGCCATTGTGGCGCGACTGCCGTTTGAAGCGGAGTTGCAAGCCATTGGAGTACACCCAGAGCAGCGTCGCAGTGGAGCAGGTCGCGCGTTGATGGAGGTCGTGCTGTCGACCGCACGCGGCTGGCTGAGTGAGCGACTGCTGCTAGAGGTGCGGGTGGGGAATCTTAGCGCTATCCGGCTCTACCAGTGCTGCGGGCTTAGCGAAGATGGGCGGCGCAAAGGCTATTACCCAGCGGCCAAAGGGCCTGCTGGGCGAGAAGACGCGCTACTCATGTCGCAGATACTCCAAGTAGCGCAAAGCTAGTTACGAAGCGCTAGTTGTTTCTAGGCTGTCGAACTTGCTGAGTAGGCTGTTGAGGCGACGCTCCCACTCTTCGCGCTCCTCTTTCAGCTTGGCGTTTTCGCCGCGCAGCTCTTCATTTTCCAGTTTCATCATCTCCAGTGCATCAACGGTGTCGGTGACTTTCTGTTCAAGTTGATTAAATAGCTCCAGACTCATGTATCTCTCCCTAGCGTAAAAACAAAAACCCAAAATAGGTCATAAAAAGGCACCCAAATAAACAAAAACAAAGCTTGTCAGTAGGGGCGAATGAGGCGAGCGTAACGCCACCGCCGCGTGGCGGCAAGCGCTGTTTACGGTGCTTGACGTTGATAGAGCCGCGCAGTGCTTTCGCCCGCCTGGGTTTCGCGGTGCAATAGCCAGTTGGCGGGCACCTTGGGAGCCAGCAACGTCTCGGTTTCCAGGTAAATCATTGCCTCGTTATCCAGCCAGCCGCTAGTTTCCAATGCCGAGCAGCAGGGCGCGGCCAACTGCTGATGGAACGGCGGATCAAGAAAGACCAGTGTATAGGGCTTGGCTGGGCGCGTCAGATAGGCCTGAACATCGTTAACATGCACCGCGCTTGCGGTAATATTGAGCGATGCCAGATTGGTCGACAGCTGCGCCGCTACCTGTGGGTCGCGCTCAACAAAATCGACCCAGGAGGCGCCGCGAGACACCGCTTCAATGCCTAGCGCACCGGTACCTGCGAACAGGTCGAGTACTTGCTGGCCGTAAAGCTGTTGGCCGAGCCAGTTGAACAGCGTTTCACGCACGCGGTCTGGGGTTGGACGCAAACCAGGGCTATCCAGCACCGGCAACTGACGGCGACGGAACTCACCGCCGATGATGCGTAACTTACCAAGTGGCTTACCAATAGGTTTGCCAAGTTGTTGACCACCCCGCTTAGCTGGTGTGCGGCGGGATGTAGAGGATCGAGGGGGGCGTTGTCGTGTCATGAAGCGGATTGTAACGGGCTGTTTATCCAAAGTCTTGGGTTACGGTGTTAGCATAACCTTAATGTTCACTATTTATGTCGGGTAGCACTCATGTTTGGTTTTTTTAAACGCAAGAATAAGCAAGATCCGCAGCAGGCGCCTCAAGACAAGCAGGCGCAGGAGGAGCAGTTAAAGGAACAGCCTCAAGAGCAAACCGATGAGCTGGACATTGCGACGCCCGAGACCTCCACGGGCGTTGTTGAAGAGGCCTCAAAAGCGCCAGAAACTTTGCCAGAGCCAGAGCCAGAGCCAGAGCCAGAGCCAGAGCCAGAGCCAGCCCGTGAAACGCCCGCCTTGCAAGAGAAACCGGTGGCTGCCAAAAGCGACCAGAAAGGCTGGTTTGCGCGTATCAAGTCAGGCCTGGGGAAAACCCGTGCCAACTTAACCGATGGCATCGCTGATCTGTTTTTAGGTAAAAAACAGATCGATGACGAACTGCTGGAAGATCTGGAAACGCAGCTGTTAATGGCCGACGTGGGCATTGACGCGACGACTGAGATTATTGGTCGCCTAGAGGCGCGGGTCTCGCGCAAAGAGTTGAACGACCCAGAAGCTCTCTACCGTGGCCTGCAAGAAGAGTTGTCCGCCATGCTGGCGCCGGTCGCCAAGCCGCTTGTGCTGGCAAAAGGAGGCAAGGGGCCGTTTGTTATTTTAGTGGTGGGTGTTAATGGCGTGGGTAAAACCACCACCATCGGTAAGCTAACCCAGCGTTTTCAGCGCGAAGGCAAAAGCGTTATGTTGGCGGCCGGTGACACTTTCCGTGCCGCCGCTGTCGAGCAGCTCAAAGTCTGGGGCGAGCGCAACAAGGTGCCGGTCATCGCCCAACACACCGGCGCGGACAGCGCCTCGGTGATTTACGATGCGGTAGCGGCCGCCACTGCGCGGGGTGTTGATGTACTGATCGCCGATACCGCCGGTCGGCTGCATAACAAAAGCCATCTGATGGAAGAGCTGAAAAAAGTTCACCGGGTGATGCAGAAACTAGATGACACCGCGCCTCACGAAGTGATGCTAGTGCTGGATGCGGGCACCGGGCAAAACGCGATTTCCCAAGCCAGCACCTTTAATGACGCCGTGCCGGTCAGCGGGATCACGCTCACCAAATTGGACGGCACCGCAAAAGGTGGGATTATTTTCGCGTTGGCTAAACAGCTGGAAACGCCAATTCGTTTTATTGGCGTGGGGGAGGGTATTGACGATCTGCGCCCCTTCGAGGCCAATGATTTTGTCCAAGCGCTATTTGACCGCCAAGGGGACGATGCCAGCGCATGATCGCCTTTGAGCATGTGGGAAAACGCTACGGTGGACGCTTTGAAGCGCTGGCGCATCTTAACTTTCGGGTTGCCCGGGGCGAAATGGTGTTTCTTACCGGCCACTCCGGGGCGGGGAAAAGCTCGCTACTACGCTTAGTGATGCGTCTTGAGAAACCTAGCCGTGGGCGCGTCGTCGTAGCGGGGCATGACATTGCTCAGCTGCATGCCAGCCAAGTGCCGTTCTATCGGCGCCAAATCGGTGTGGTCTTTCAGGATCATCAACTGCTCTTTGATCGCAGCATTTTTCACAATGTTTCTCTACCGCTGGAGATTCAAGGGGTTGAACCTCGGGAGGCCGCCCGCCGTGTGCGTGCCGCGTTAGATAAAGTGGGGCTGCTGCATCGTGAAAAGGCGTTGCCCATAGAACTCTCCGGCGGCGAGCAGCAGCGGGTAGGCATTGCCCGGGCGGTGGTTAATAAGCCCGCGCTGCTGCTGGCTGATGAGCCAACGGGCAATCTGGATCCCCAGCTTTCGGCGGATATAATGGCGCTGTTTGAGGACTTTAATCGGATTGGTACCACGGTGATGATCGCCAGCCACGATTTGGCTCTAATTGCCCGACTGCGCCACCGCATCCTGCGCTTAAGCGACGGCAGGCTGGTAGCCGATGGGGGGGCGGTATGAGGTCATCCGCGACACCCAAGCGTCGTCAGGGAGCAGCATTAAAAACGCCTCACAAAGCCGCTGTTAAACCAGCGGTGGAGAAAGCCCAAGCGCCACAGCGAGGCGCCAGGTCGCAGCAAACGCGCTTTTCCAGTCGCCTGCGGGCATGGGGGCGCCATCACCGCAGCATGGGGTGGGATAGCTTTCAGCGCTTGATACGCTATCCGCTGGGTAATCTTCTGACCATGCTGGCGATCGCTATTGCACTGGTGCTACCTGCGGCGCTGTGGCTAACCCTGGATAGTGCCCGCCTGCTGGATGCTGAGCTTGATGAGAGCGCCACCCTAACGGTCTACCTGGAGTTGAGTGCCGATGATGCCCAGTCGCTGCGTATTGAAGAGGCGGTCAACGCGGAACCGGACGTGCTCGAAACCCAACTGATCAGCGCCGAGCAGGGTATGGCGGAGTTCCAGCAGTCGCTGGGGCTCGATGATGCCTTGGCAGGGCTGGAGAGTAACCCGCTGCCTATTAGTATGGTGGTGCGCCCGGAAAGCGTTGACCCGGTTGCCATGCAGCAGTTGGCCACCCGTCTTGAAGCGCTCGCTGGGGTGGATGAGGTGCGTCTTGACCTGGCCTGGGTAGAGCGACTGAGAAACTTAGCCGAGCTAGGTCGCCGTGTAGCACTGGCGCTAGGGGTGCTGTTTGGTTTAGGCGTGCTGCTGGTGGTCGGTAATACCATTCGTCTCTCGGTGGAGAGTCGTCGCCGGGAAATTGAAGTCGTGATGCTTATTGGTGCCACGCATGCTTTTGTGCGACGGCCTTTCCTATACAGCGGTGCTTGGTACGGCTTAGGCGGAGGGCTGTTGGCGCTGGGTTTGTTAGATCTGGGCAATCACTGGCTTTCCCTGCCGGTATCCGCTCTGGCGGCAAGTTACGGGGCGAGTTTTTCTTTACCCCAACTCGACGTGACAGGCTCTACAATTCTGCTATCTTGCAGTACACTACTAGGCTGGTTGGGTGCCTGGTTGGCGGTGACTCGTCACCTTTCGAGTATTCGGCCAAGATAATTGATGGATTTTAGGCAGTTAATGCGATACTGCTGGTAATGCTTAACCTGCGAACTTTATGCTTGCGTTAAGGTCTCAGTAGCGCAGACATTCGTATGACTGAATGTGTATGACTGAATTAGTATCACGGTTTTGTAATAGGTTATTGATAACGTGCTACGTCAACCACGATGGGTTACAGGGGAGACCACCTGCACATGAGCACTAGTCTTCTACCGGTGGGGCAGCTTTCGCCCGGCGGCGATCTGGGCGGTTATATCCGCGCGGTCAATGGAATTTCGGTATTAACGGCCGATGAAGAGCGCGAACTCGCTTATCGCCTCTATGATGAAGGCGATTTGGAAGCCGCTCGTCGTTTGGTACTGTCGCATTTGCGCTTTGTGGTGCATATCGCGCGTAGCTATTCGGGCTATGGGTTGCCTCAAGCGGATCTGATTCAAGAAGGTAACGTTGGCTTGATGAAAGCCGTCAAGCGCTTCGATCCGAACCAGGGCGTTCGTCTGGTTTCATTTGCCGTGCACTGGATTAAAGCGGAAATTCACGAATTTGTGCTGCGTAACTGGCGGATCGTTAAGATTGCCACGACCAAAGCCCAGCGCAAACTGTTCTTTAACCTACGCGGTGCGAAGAAGCGCTTGGCGTGGTTGAACAACGACGAAGTGGCCGCCATCGCCAAAGATCTCGACGTTAAGCCCGAGATTGTGCGCGATATGGAAGGGCGCTTGTCGTCTTACGATGCAGGCTATGATGCCCCGGCAGGCGATGATGAAGAGAGCACCTATCAAGCACCGGTGCATTTCCTCGATGATTCTGCCTCCGACCCTGCCACACAGCTGGAAGATAGCAACTTCGAGGAAGACTCGACGCGCCGTTTGCAGCTTGCCCTCGAAGGCCTTGATGAGCGCTCGCGGGATATTCTCCAGCGCCGCTGGCTAGCCGATAGTAAAGAGACGCTGCATGATCTGGCCGACGTTTACGGCGTCAGCGCGGAGCGTATTCGCCAGCTCGAAAAAAATGCCATGAAAAAACTGCGTCAGAAAATGGGTGAAGAGATGGTCGCCTAAGACCACACTGAACGCACAATTTGTGGCTTTTCAGCATTAAAAAAACCGGCTCCCTTTTAATAAAAGGGAGCCGGTTTTTTGTGCAGCCAGCACGCGAGCTCAAGCAGGCTGTGCCGTGGCGCGTAGTAAGTGGGCTGATAGCAGCGACCACTGATCTTCCCAGTGTTCGGTGGGCAGGCGCTTAAAGTCGCTGCGCACGTACTGTGAAATTCGCCCCTCCGCCTGGGCCGCTAACAAATTGGCAGCGGCAGAGGCCGGAATCGTGGGGCGTAGGCCTTCACGCAGTTCGGCTTCGCGCAGAATCTGCTTAAGCTGCATTTCCAGGCGTTCAAACAGCTGGTTGACCCGCTGGCGTAGCCGGGCGGTTTCGCCGGTGAGTACGTCGCCGCCCATCACCCGTGCCAGGCCAGGATTTTTCTCAGCAAAGCCCAGCAGCAGCGCGAGTATGGTACCGCAGCGGGAGGTAGCGTCGGGAACGTCTTCTAAAATACGCGTGATGCGGGCAAAAATACTCTCTTCAATAAAGTCGATCAGCCCCTCAAACATACGCGCTTTGCTGGGGAAATGGCGGTAGAGCGCCGCTTCTGAAACGCCTACCTGGCGGGCGAGGGCGGCTGTGGTAATGCGCTTGCCGCTATCTTCCTCGAGCATCAATGCCAGGGCTTGGAGAATTTGCTCGCGGCGGCGAGGTTTTTGATCTTCGCTCATAATGTGACCTCCGTCGCGGTTAGCTCGCGTCCTTGATTTGAGTACCTACCCCAGCATTGGTGAAAATTTCCAGTAACACCGCGTGGGGGACACGGCCATCAATAATGTGCGAGCTGTTCACGCCGCCCTTCACTGCATCCAGCGCACAGCGGATTTTGGGCAGCATGCCGCCATAAATCGTGCCATCGGCGATCAGGTCATCCACCTGAGCGGTGCTTAAACCGGTGAGCACTTCTCCTTCGGTGTTCATTAACCCGGCGACATTGGTGAGCAGCATCAGCTTTTCTGCATTGAGCGCTTCGGCGATCTTGCCCGCTACCAGGTCAGCGTTGATATTGTAGCTGTGGCCTGCGGCGTCGACGCCAATCGGTGCAATCACCGGAATAAAGTCACGCGCTGCCAGCATCTCGATAAGCTCGGTTGAGATCGATTCCACTTCGCCGACATGGCCTATATCGATGATCTCGGGCGCCGTCATTTCGGGACTTTGGTGCTCAACCTTGAGCTGGCGGGCACGAATTTGTGAGCCATCTTTACCGGTCAAGCCAATCGCTTTACCGCCGCTTTGATTGATCAGGTTGACGATGCTTTTGTTGACCAAGCCGCCCAGCACCATCTCGACCACGTCCATGGTTTGCGAGTCGGTAACGCGCATGCCGTTGACGAAGCGTGACTCAATGTTGAGCTTTTTGAGCAGGTCTCCGATCTGCGGCCCGCCGCCATGCACCACCACAGGGTTGATGCCGACTTCCTTCATTAACACGATATCGCGGGCAAAGGAGTCGATCAGGGTGCTTTCGGTCATGGCGTTACCGCCATATTTGACCACCACGGTTTTGCCGGAGAACTGCTGAATATACGGGAGGGCTTCGGAAAGCACCTCCACAACGACCTGGGGATCGCGACTGGCTGAACTCATGAGGTTGTCCCTTGCGAACGTTTATTATGCTGCTAACGTTTATGCTGATTGAGTGGTGAGGGTCGCGCTTTCTAGGTGGTCGCGATCCCTTCAGCGCCTAACTATTTTAAGAGCTATTTGCCGAGCTATCTTAAGAGATATTTGAAGGGCTATCTGTCTAGTCGGGTAGCTCAATGTCTGGCGCGACGCGCCGAAGCGCGTCGTTAAAAACTGCTTTGATGCGTGCTAGCGCGGTCTCGTCTTTACCTTCAAAGCGCATGACCAGTGCAGGCGTGGTATTAGAGGGGCGACACAGCCCCCAGCCATCCTGGTAGTCAACGCGAATTCCGTCCAAAGTTGTTTTGATACCTTCGCCGAAGTCGCCCTCGCGAGCAAGCTTATCCACCACAGAAAATTTGTTATCGTCGGTAACCGCAATATTAATTTCCGGTGTGGCAACGTCTTGGGGGAAGTTGGCAAAAAATGAATCGGCGTCGTCGGTTTGGTTGGCGAGAATCTCCACCAGCCGAGCGGCGGCATAGAGGCCATCGTCAAAGCCATACCAACGCTCTTTGAAAAAAATGTGCCCGCTCATCTCTCCCCCAAGCTGAGCGCCGGTTTCCTGCATACGCGCCTTGATCATCGAGTGTCCGGTACGCCACATTTCCGGTTCGCCGCCGGCCTTGCTGATCACTTTGACCAGGTTGCCGGTGCACTTAATATCAAAAATAACCTTGGCCCCGGGCTGGCGCGCGAGCATATCGGTGGCAAACACCATCAGCAGGTGGTCGGGATAAATTAGCTTGCCAGTGGGTGTGACAACGCCCAGGCGGTCGCCATCACCATCGAAGGCAAGGCCAATGTCGGCCCCGGTTTCGTGCACTTTGCGGATCAGATCCTGGACATTTTCCGGCTTGCCCGGATCAGGGTGGTGATTGGGAAAATGGCCGTCAATTTCCGCAAACAGCGGGATGGTCTCAATACCTAACCTTGCCAGCAACTGCGGGCCGAGCTCCCCGGCAACGCCGTTGCCGCAGTCGACCACGGCCTTGATCGGCCGGTTGATCTTAACGTCACCTAAAATGCGCGTTAAATAGCGTTCACGAACATCCTGCTGGGTGATACTCCCATGACCACTGTCTAAGCTACTATCTAGGTTGCCGGACTGGATACGTTCAAACAGGGCAGTAATTGCATCACCAGAGAGCGTTTCACCGCTCAGCACAATTTTAAAGCCGTTATAGTCAGGCGGGTTGTGGCTACCGGTGACCATTACGCCTGAGTGGGTGCCTTCCAGTATGTGAGTGGCGAAATACAGCACCGGGGTGGGCACCATGCCGATATCGATCACGTCACGCCCTGCGGTGTTCAGGCCACGCATCAGCGCCGCTTGCAGCCGAGCGCCTGAAAGGCGACCGTCGCGGGCGACTACCACGCTGGATTCGCCCCGCGCGGCGGCCTCAGAGCCGACAGCACGCCCGATCATTTCTACCGTCTCTTCAGTGAGCGTGTCGTCAACGATACCGCGAATATCGTAGGCGCGGAAAATCGAAGCGGGTACAGACTGTGCGTTCATAGGGCTTCCCAGCTAAATAGACGTTTCCTTAAGAGGGTTCCTAAACAGGCGCGTCCACTCGTTACTGACTGCCCGTACTGCCAAACCCGCCGCCGCCCCTTGAGGAGTCTTCAAACGCGTCCACCAAGGAGAGTTGGGCCTGTACTACAGGCACAAGCACGTACTGTGCCAGCCGATCGAAGGGGGCTAGCGTAAACGAGCTCTGACCACGGTTCCAGACCGAAATCATTAGTTCGCCCTGGTAATCTGAGTCGATTAAACCCACTAAATTGCCCAGCACGATGCCATGTTTATGCCCCAAACCGGAGCGCGGTAGGATCATGCCTGCCAAACCCGGATCTTCAATATAGATGGCAATGCCGGTGCGTACGAGCTGACAATCGCCGGGCGCTAATATTAACGGCTCATCCAGCAGGGCGCGCAGATCCATTCCCGCCGAGCCAGCTGTCGCGTAGGCAGGGAGGTAGTCGTGCAAACGCTCATCTAATACTTTGCACTGAAGGCGGGGGCGGGCACTCATGGGGATTCTCCAGATGTTTTCGTAGGGGCTGTTGTGGGTAGCAGGGCGAGCGCTTGACGGATGATGGTGGTGGCCAGCTGGGTTTTCGGCTGCGCTGCTTCTGAGCGGCTCTCGACGCCTTGAGGGGTGCGCCAGAGTATCCAGGCGGCGTTCTGGTCGCTGCCAAAGCCCAGGCCAGCCTGGGAGACGTCGTTGGCGACGATCATATCCAGCCCTTTGCGCTGTAATTTATCCCGTGCGTAGCGCTCAACCTCCTGGGTTTCGGCGGCAAAACCGATCACCAGCGGGCGCTGTTTGGCGGGCAGTGCCGCGACGCCAGCGATAATGTCGGGATTTTTAACCAGGGTCAGGGTGAGTGTGTCGCTATCATCCTGCTTTTTGAGCTTATGTTCGGCAGGGGCTGCCGCGCGATAGTCGGCGACAGCCGCGCAGCCGATAAACAGTGCCGCTTGAGGCGCTAGCCGCTGAGCTTCAGCGTGCATCTGCTCGGCTGACTCAACGTCAATCCGCGTGACGCCCTGGGGAGTGGGTAGGTTAACCGGCCCGCTGATCAGCGTCACCTTGGCCCCTTCAGCTACCGCGGCTGCAGCCAGGGAAAAGCCCATTTTCCCCGAGCTGTGATTGGAGATGTAGCGCACGGGATCCAGTGGCTCACGGGTAGGGCCAGCGGTAATCACAATATGGGGACCATGTGAGCGAGGCGTTGTGGTGATAGGGGCTGCAAGCAGCGCCGTTACCGCGCTAAAAATCTCTTCAGGCTCGCTCATGCGACCCGGCCCCACATCGCCACAGGCTTGGTCACCGGCGGCGGGGCCTATCGGCTGCCAGCCATCACGCTCAAGCTGCGCTACGTTGCGCTGGGTGGCGGGGTGGCGCCACATCGCCTGGTTCATCGCCGGGGCAATCAATTTAGGCGCTTCTGAGGCTAGGCAGAGCGTAGTGAGCAGGTCGTCGGCCATACCGTGCACCAAACGAGCGATAAGGTCGGCAGTCGCCGGAGCGATCAGCACTATATCCGCCCAGCGGGCCAGCTCAATATGACCCATACCGGCTTCGGCTTCGGGGTCGAGTAAAGAGGTGCGCACAGGCTCGCCGGAGAGCGCCTGAAGCGTGAGCGGGGTAATAAAGGCCTGGGCCCCGTCGGTCATCACCACGCGCACCTCGCAGCCCGCCTGCTTGAGCAGGCGCACAATCAGCGCGCTTTTGTAGGCAGCGATACCCGCACTGACGCCGAGCAGTACGCGTTTGCCAGCGAGCGTCGACGCGCTTGTCGAGTTAACAGCAGAGGTCATGGTCAGTGATCCATATCCGCGTTCGTAAGGAGGCTTACCATACCATTGGCACCAACAATTTGGCATATTGAGCACAAACAAGGTTAAGCTAGGTTTAATGAGGCTTATTACTGTTAAGCGATGCGTATTGAGGCTGGCTTCGGTGGACGTAAGATGGGCAGCGCGGATGAGGTGTGATGGGAATCAATCACTGGCCGGAAGGTGAGCGGCCCCGGGAAAAGCTATTAAATACTGGCGCCCAGGCGCTCTCAGATGCTGAGTTGCTGGCAATTTTTTTGCGCGTTGGCGTGCAGGGGCGTTCGGCGGTCGATTTAGCGCGGGACTTGCTCAGCAGCTTCGGTGGTTTGCGCCAACTGTTAGAGGCCGATCAGGAAAGCTTCTGTGCTGCTCGTGGGTTAGGTAGCGCCAAGTACGCTCAGCTCCAAGCGACGCTTGAGCTATCGCGGCGCCATTTAGCCAGCCAGTTGGCGCGGGGCAGTGCGCTGACATCACCCGCCTTGGTGCGCCACTATCTGAGTTCGCAGCTACGCCATTTAGGGCATGAGGAGTTTGCGGTGCTTTTTTTGGATACTCAGCACCGAATTATTCGCTATGAATCGCTGTTTCGCGGTACCCTAGACAGCGCCTCCGTTTACCCACGCGAAGTTGCCAAGCGCGCGTTAGAGTTGAGCGCTGGCGCCGTTATCCTGGCGCATAACCACCCTTCTGGTGTGGCAGAGCCAAGCGATGCTGATCGACGTATCACTGAACGCCTCAAAGAGGCGCTGGCACTTTTTGACGTGCGCGTGCTGGATCATTTCGTGGTGGGGGACGGAGAAGTGATCTCTTTTGCCGAGCGCGGCTGGCTATAAGCAGCATCAGAATGCACTGCTCCATGCAGTATTGATTAAGTAAAATGAGCAAAAAAGTGCTTTTCCGGCCTTTTTTGTGGGTTTTGCTTGCTGTAAGTCGGGTGCTCTGGTATAAAGTGCCACCTTTAAACTTGGGTTGAATAACGGATTTGGATAAAGCTTGGCGGTTAACGGCGTCGACACCTTCCCTGCTCCGGTTTGCCCGACAGTTTTGAACACTCAGGTTATTATATCCTGGCCAAGCAGTTGGAGGCTCTAATGTCCAAAGTATGTCAGGTTACCGGCAAGCGTCCGGTAACTGGAAATAACGTTTCACACTCCCAGCGTAAGACACGTCGTCGTTTCTTGCCGAACCTGCACACCCATCGTTTTTGGGTTGAGTCTGAGAACCGCTTCGTCAAGCTGCGCGTTTCCACTAAAGGAATGCGCATCATCGACAAGAAAGGTATCGACACAGTTTTGGTTGCTATTCGTAAGCGTGGCGACGCTATCTAAGCCAGCTTTATTATACAAAGCCCTTTGGGCCAGGTATTTTGGGCCAAGCATTTTGGGCCACGCATTTTGGGAGAGTCAAACCATGCGCGATAAAATCAAGTTGGTGTCCAGTGCCGGTACAGGCCACTTCTACACCACTGATAAGAACAAGCGGAACACTCCGGATAAATTCGAATTCAAGAAATTCGACCCGGTCATCCGTAAGCACGTGATCTACAAGGAAGCCAAGATCAAGTAATCGCTTTTGCGATGTTGATCAGCTTCCACTGCAGGCGAGTGCCTGTTCAAAAACCCGGCCTCAAGCCGGGTTTTTGCATGCATGTCTTTCGTGTGTCGGATGCTTCGCTAAACCACCTTCATTAGGCTGTCACTACAGGCAGGTACGATATCTAAATATGCCCGAACTTCCTGAAGTTGAAACCACCCGACGCGGGATTGCTCCCTATATTGAAGGTCAGGAAGTCACCGAAGTGCTGGTGCGTCAGCCGCGGCTGCGTGTGCCCGTACCCGATGATCTGGCCGAGCGGCTGATCGGTGCGCGCATTGGAGTGTTGATGCGGCGGGCAAAATACCTGCAGATCCCTATCCAGGCTGGCGGTGCGCTTGAAGGTGACGCTAGCGCGACGCTGCTATGGCATTTGGGTATGTCGGGCAGTCTGCGGATTGCCCGGGTGGGGGATTTGCCTAAAAAGCATGACCATGTGGACGTGGTGACTGCCAGCGGCTATGTGCTGCGCTATCATGATCCCCGTCGGTTTGGCTTTGTGGATTGGCAGGCCGCAGACGCAGCGCAGGATAAACGTCTTGCTCACTTGGGCCCAGAGCCGCTGTCTGATGCGTTTAACGGCAAATGGCTCTACACGCTCTCGCGCAACAAGCGCGTGGCGGTAAAGCCGTTTTTGATGGATAACCAGGTGGTTGTTGGTGCCGGGAATATCTATGCGGCAGAAGCGCTCTTTATGGCCGGTATTGATCCGCGCCGTGCGGCGGGAAGAGTTTCCCGTGCTCGCTATGACGCCTTGGCCCTGGCCGTGAAAGAAGTGCTGGCAGCGGCGATTATACAAGGTGGCACCACGCTGCGGGATTTTGTCAGTGGCCAGGGTGAGCCCGGCTACTTTGCTCAGCGCCTTAATGTTTATGGTCGCCACGGCCAGCCTTGTTTGCGCTGTGGCGCTGAGCTTCGTCGCATTACGCTTGGCCAGCGTGCTAGTGTGTTCTGCCCCGGCTGCCAGCGCTAATGCTTATCTAGTAAGTGCTACTGTTTTATTTAAGTATTGCTTTGCCTCATCTTTTTACCTTGCCTCTGTTTTTAAGCCCAGGTTTTTAAGCCCAGGTTTTTAAGACACGGGTTTTTAAGACAAAGGTTTTTAAGACAAGGTTTTAAGACAAAATTTTTGGAGATTGCTGTGACCCAACGCCTGCGCCTGAATAAAAATGCCGACCGTCGCCTGAAAGCGGGCCATCTTTGGATCTACTCCAATGAGGTGGATATCAAAGAGACGCCGCTGAAAAACTTTGCGGCAGGCGAAACTGCACTGGTAGAAGCCTCCAATGGCAAAGTGATGGCCGTCGCTTATGTGAATCCCCATTCGTTAATTGCCGCCCGGGTGATGTCTCGCGACCCCGAGATGCGTTTGGATCGCTCGCTGTTTGTGCACCGCTTTAATCAAGCGTTGGCACTACGTCAGCGCCTTTATGCACAGCCGTTCTATCGCTTGATTCACGGCGAAGGCGACCTGTTGCCAGGCTTGGTGATTGATCGTTTTGGTGATGTCCTCGTCGTGCAGCTCAATACCGCGGGTATGCAGGCGCTGGCGGATGAAATTGTCGATGCGCTGGAAAAAGTCATCAAACCGGAAGTGATCGTTTTCCGTAACGATACTGGCGGCCGTCGTCAGGAAGGTCTTGAGGCCCATGTTGACGTCATCAAAGGTACGCTGCCTGACGAAGTGGTGCTCGAAGAGAACGGTGCCCGCTTTGTGGTGCCGGTGCTTAACGGTCAGAAGACCGGCTGGTTCTTTGATCACCGGGTTAATCGCGAATGGGTCAATCGCAATGTAGAAGGTAAGCGCGTGCTGGACGTATTCAGCTACGTAGGCGGTTGGGGGGTGCAAGCTGCCGTTCATGGCGCGAAAGAAGTGCTGTGCCTGGACTCGTCAGGCCCAGCGCTAGACCAGGTTGCACGGAATGCCGAGCTGAACGGCGTACAGGATAAGGTAGCTGTTAGTGAGGGGGATGCGTTTGAAGCGTTAGCGGCGTTGAAGGCAGAAGGCGAAGAGTTTGACGTAGTCATTCTTGACCCGCCCGCGTTTATCAAAAAGCGCAAGGATATTCCCAATGGCGAGCGCGCCTACGCTCGCCTGAACCGCGAGGCTATGCGCCTGCTGGGTCGCGATGGTTTGCTAATGTCAGCCTCCTGCTCCATGCATCTGGCGCCCGAGCGTTTAATGGACGTAGTGCGTGGTGCAGTTCGCCACCAGGATCGTCACGGACAGGTGATTTTCCAAGGTCACCAAGGGCCTGATCACCCTGTACATCCGGCTATCCCTGAAACGTCTTACCTGAAGGCGCTGGGCGTGCGTGTGTTCCGCGACTAGTTCAGGCGGCTAGGATTCAGCGAAGCCCGAGTACAGGGGAGTCAAGGTACACAGGAGTTAGGTGATGGAGTGGGCGCTGCCCGATCCCTTTGTGATCGATATCTGCGTAGCTGATGAGGCGATCGATGCTTATCAGCACGTCAACAACAGCGAATACCTGCGTTGGGTTGAGCAGATTAGCTGGGCGCACTCGGTCGCGCTCGGCCTCTCTATCGAGCGTTACCGAGAGCTTGACCGGGCCATGGTGGTTCACCGCCACGAGCTGGATTATCTTGCGCCTGCCTTTGCAGGCGACGAACTACAGCTGGCTACCTGGATTGTCGATTGTGACGAGCGCTTCAGTTTGACCCGCCGTTTTCAGCTGGTGCGTGTCGAAGACGCTAAAACGTTGCTTTACGCCCGTACACGCTTTGCCTGCGTGGCGCTTTCAACGGGGCGGCCCAAACGCCTGCCCGAGGAGTATCGGCGTATCTACGGCAACGCAGTTATTGTGGAGTAGTGACGCAAAACGAAGTGGATTTTTTCGTGCAGAACCGGCAGTCGCTAGATTTTTCTCCTAAAAAACGCCTTAACCGGCGTTTTTTTTGTTTTGCGTTCCTGGGGTGGTGGTCAACGTTAGCTGTGCTGTAATTTGCTTAACAACATGACTGACCTTTAAAAGCACAGGAAAAATCCAATGAAAATCGCCGTCCCCAAAGAGATCAAAAATCACGAGTATCGCGTGGCCTTAACACCCACCGGCGCACGGGAATTAGCCGGGCGCGGTCATCAGGTGAGTGTTCAGGCCGGAGCCGGTGAAGGTGCAGGCTTTAGCGATGCTGATTTCCAAGCCGCCGGTGCACAAATAGAAGCGGATGTGGACACTTTGTGGCGCAACGCCGAGCTGATCCTCAAGGTGAAAGAGCCGCAGCCGGACGAGGTGGTGCGACTCACCCCACAGCATACGCTGTTCACCTATCTGCACCTGGCCGCCGAAGAGCCCCTTACCCGTGGACTGATGGAAAGCGGTGCCACCTGTATCGCCTACGAAACCATTACCGATGCCCGCGGTGGCCTACCGCTGCTGGCGCCTATGAGCACCGTAGCGGGACGAATGGCGGTCCAGGCTGGGGCCCACAGCCTGGAGAAGGCCCAGGGCGGTGCGGGCGTGCTGTTGCCCGGTGTGCCGGGTGTGGCACCAGGTAAGGTGACCGTGATTGGTGGTGGTGTAGTGGGTGAGAACGCTGCCCGCATGGCGCTAGGGTTAGGTGCAGAGGTCACCATTCTGGATAAGTCGTTAGCGCGGCTTGAAGTACTGGATGACCGTTATCAGGGCCGCATCAAAACGGTTTATTCCACCGCAGACGCGCTGGAAACGGCCACCCGTGAGTCTGACATGATCATTGGGGCGGTGCTGGTGCCCGGCGCCGCTGCGCCAAAACTAATCACTCGCAGTATGCTGGCCGATATGAAGCCTGGCAGCGTACTGGTCGATGTTGCGATCGATCAGGGCGGCTGTTTTGAAACCAGTAAGCCCACTACTCATGCCGAGCCGACCTATATCGTCGATGGGGTGGTGCACTACTGCGTGGCCAATATGCCCGGCGCGGTAGCACGTACGTCCACCCAGGGGCTGACCAACGCCACGCTGCCCTTTGTACTCGCCCTGGCAGATAAGGGCTGGCAGCAGGCGCTGCGTGACGACCCACACTTCCTACCGGGCCTAAACGTGCACGCGGGTCAAGTCACCTACCAGGCCGTAGCGGATGTCTTTGGGCTGGAAAGCAGCGATCCTGCGAGCGTTGTTGGAAGCTAAGCTTTTGGAAGCAAACGGCTGGCGGCTAATTAATTAGCCGCATCCGGGGCCGGCGTTAGCTCAGTAGTGGGGCGGAAGTTCATCCTCGGGGCGCTGGCCGCCCTGAGGTTCGCTTGCCTGGAGTGCCTGGTGCTGCTCGCGCAGGCGTTCGCGCATTAGGCCGCTGAGCTGCTCCAGTTTCTCCAGGCGGCGCTCCTGTTGTACCACCGCTTGATCCAGGGTATCCAGCCAGTGCTCTTGATGGGCTATGCGACTCTCTAAAGATTCAAGACGTTGAGCCAGGTCAACAGGCGATAATTCGTGGGTCATGATAACATTGCAACCTTATGTAGTAGTATGCCGGTGCTATTGGGAATGGGCCTGATAGTGCGGGTATTGTCCTTCGTCTGTTACCCATACAACAAGAGAGCTTTTTTTTTCTATGAACCCAAAAGTTGTGTTTCGCTGTTTCTTAATCAGTGTATTACTTGCCGCCCCCACGCCACTTTTGCTGGCGGGGATTGTTCATTTAACCGATAGTGCCCTCGCCGAGCTGTGGATGGCCGAGTTGGCAATCAGTGGAGTTAGCGGTGTCTATATTGCCGTTGCGATAGGTAGTTTTATTGTTCTGTGTATTGGCACATTAGCGTCTGCCGCTTTTGCGCCCTCGATCGTGGTGGCGTCCGATGCTGTGGTTCGTCCCAAGCCAGCAACGCGCCAACCCCAAGCGGCCGCACCGTTGGACGATGATGAGGAGGAAGACATCATCGATCCTAACGATGGCCGCGAAGAGGGTGAGGTAAAGTGGTTCAATACCAACAAAGGCTACGGTTTTATTACCCGCGATAATGGCGAAGATGTGTTTGTACACTTCCGTGCAATTCGTGGTCGTGGCCCGCGTATGCTGGCAGAAGGCCAAATCGTGCGTTATCACGTGATTAAAAATGAGCGTGGTTTGCAGGCCGACGATGTCAGTATTATTGAGTGAGCCCAACGGCTAGTTAAATTGATCGTTGGATAGTAACGACCCCGCTTCGGCGGGGTCGTTTACGTTTAAGTACTCGATTAACGCCCTGAATCGGGCCACTCTATTGCCCCTTCTTTGCCACCGGGCAGCACTTGCCAGAAGCGGTCAGGGTCATCACCGGGGTGCCAGCCGCCCAGTGAACAACGTATTTCGGTTTGCAGCGCTTCTGCGGCCTGCTGGGCACACTCTTGGTCGGTCATCCACGGCGTGTGGTTGCTATCAAACCATAGACTGGCAAAGCCATCAGCGGCTTTGTCTACCAGCAATACCGGCACGCAGTCACCCTGGTATTGGCCGCGGGTTTGCCATTTGCCTTTGCCTGCAGGACTCAGCGGTGGCGCGATTAGTGTGCTTTTCAACCACTCATTGAGCGCATCAAGCGACACGCTGGCCAGGTAAATCTCTATATCGGGGTAACGCTCCATCATAGGTTTACCTCGCCGGAGGAAAGTAGCGCTTGCAGTGTCGCTTCGTAAATCCGGCTTAAGTCGTCCAGGTCGCTGGCGCGAACGCGCTCATTGACCTTGTGGATGGTGTCGTTGAGCGGGCCTAGCTCGACCACTTGAGCGCCAAGGGTGGCGATAAAGCGGCCATCCGAGGTGCCGCCGCTGGTAGAGAGCGCCGGTCGCTCGCCGGTCACCGCTTCAACGCCTTTAATGGCGGCGTCGACCAGCGCGCCCTCTGCGGTTAAAAACGGCTCGCCGTTGAGCGTCCAGTCTACCTGATATTCCAATCCATGCTGGTCGAGAATGGTTTCCGTGCGCGCTTTGAGCTCATCAGAGGTCACCTCGGTGGAGAAGCGAAAGTTAAACACCACTTCCACATCGCCGGGGATCACGTTGGTGGCCCCGGTGCCTGCGCGCAGATTGGAAATCTGAAAGCTGGTGGCGGGGAAAAAGTCATTGCCCGCGTCCCAGTGCTCGTTGACTAGCGCATCCAGCGCTGGCATGGCCTGGTGAATGGGGTTGCGCGCTAAATGCGGATAGGCCACGTGGCCCTGCACGCCTTTAATGTGCAGCGTGGCGCCCAGTGAACCGCGGCGACCGTTTTTGATCACATCGCCCAGGCGCGTGGTCGAGGATGGCTCGCCGACAATGCAGTAGTCGAGCCGCTCATTACGCTCGCGCAGGTGCTCGACCACCGCGCGGGTGCCGTCGACTGCCGGCCCTTCTTCATCGGAGGTGATCAGAAAAGCAATACGGCCATCGTGATCCGGGTGGTTGGCCACAAAGCGCTCAACGGCGGTCAGCATTGAGGCCAAACTGCCTTTCATATCCGCCGCACCGCGTCCGCACAGCATACCCTCATCATCAATGCAGGGCTCAAACGGTGGGTACTGCCAGTTGGTATAGGGGCCGCTGGGCACCACGTCGGTGTGACCGGCAAAGGCCACCACTGGGCCGTGATGACCGCGAACCGCCCAGAAATTCTTTACGTCGCCAAACGGTAGCCGCTCAATATGAAAACCGAGCGCCGTTAAGCGCTCGATCATGAGTTCCTGGCAGCCCTCGTCGTCCGGCGTCACCGAGGCCCGGCTGAGCAGTTCAAAGGCGAGCGTGAGCGTCGGCGACAGTCCTTCAGGCTCAGTTGTGGGCATGCAGCGCCTCGTTCAGGGCGATAGCACTTTTATTGGTCAAGCACTCAATGCGGCCATTCTGGGAGTTGCGGCGCCATAGCTGGTCGTCTTGCCCGGCCAGCTCGCGGGCGGCAACGGTGTTGACTTCCTGGCCCTGATCATCCAGTAAGGTCACTTTGGAGCCAGCGGTGATATACAGCCCTGCTTCTACCGTGCAGCGGTCACCCAGGGGAATGCCGATGCCCGCGTTGGCGCCGATCAAGCAGCCTTCCCCGACCTTAATGACGATATTGCCACCGCCGGAGAGAGTACCCATGGTGGAGCAGCCGCCGCCTAAGTCGGAGCCTTTGCCGACCATCACGCCAGCTGAGATGCGGCCCTCGATCATGCCGGGGCCTTCGGCGCCCGCATTGAAGTTGACAAAGCCTTCGTGCATGACGGTAGTGCCTTCGCCCAGGTAAGCACCCAGACGTACACGGGCGGTGTCGCCAATGCGAATACCGGTAGGCACCACGTAGTCGGTCATTTTGGGGAATTTATCGACACAGTCGACGGACAGCGCGCGGCCCGCCATACGTGCCTTCAAGCGGCGCATAGGCAGCTCTTCAATGTCGATGGCGCCTTCGTTGGTCCAGGCAATATTGCGCAGCAGGCCAAACATGCCGGTGAGATCGAGGCCGTGAGGTTTGACCCAGCGGTGCGACAGCAGGTGTAACTTTAAATACACCTCTGGCGCGGTTTGTGGCGATTCGTCGCTCTCCAGGAACATGGCGACCAGCGGGCGCTGGCTGGCAGAGAGCGCTTCGGCAAGCTCTGCCTGGGCGGAGTGCCCCGCGGCTTCTAACGCTTTGGCCAGGCGTGTGCAGTCTTCGGGCAAAAAGCTGATGGCGGCGTTGCCTTGGGGGGCGTCCAAAGCTTGTTTAGCGGCTTCCACCAGGCTGGTTGGTGGGTTGAGCAACGGCGCCGGGTAGTAGATTTCCAGCCAGTCGCCCTGGGTGTTTTGGGTGCCGATTCCAAGCGCAAAGCTCAGCATAAGAAGGTGTCCTGTAGTGATAAATAGTGAAGAAAAGCAGGCAAAACCAAGGTGCCTAGTTGCTTAAGTGCTTAGTTTCTCAAGTCTCTAGTTGCTGAAGCACTTAGCCACTTGAGTACTTAGCCGAGCTTGTCGTAATCGCCCTCGCGGTAGCCGACTAAAATAGTGGAGTCGTCTACTTCGAGCAGCGGCCGCTTCAGCAGCGTGGGGTGTTTCATCAGTAGCTGGCGGGCCGAGTTGGCGTCGTAATCTTTTTCCTCATCGGAAAGTTCACGCCAGGTTTTGCTACGTTTGTTAATGACCTCCACAAGCGGCACGCGATGTAAAATATGTTCTAGTAGCGCAGCAGATAGACCATCTTTGCGCAGATCGTGGGTTTTATACAGCAGCGCTTTTTCATCCAACGCTTTACGCGCTTTGCAGCAGGTATCGCAGTTATCGATGATATACAGCGTCAGCATACGACCTCCTGAGAATGTTGAACCAGAGAATGTTGTTAACCTCGCTCGACGAGATGGCGAATTCGTTGGGCGGCTTCAAGAGTGGGCGCTAGCTCAGCCACCAGCGCTAGGCGCAAGCGCCCCGCGCCGGGGTTAACGCCATTTTCACCCCTGCGTCCCATTAGGCTGCCGGGCAGTACGCTAACGTGCTGCTCGGCAAACAGCCTCTGTGTGAAGGCGATATCGTCGCCATCGGGCACCGCAGGCCATAGGTAAAAGCTAGCTTGTGGCGCGGGAAAATCCATGACTGGGGCAAGCACCTTGGTGACCGCGCTAAATTTTTCGCGGTAGGCGTCGCGGTTGGCGCGGACGTGCTGCTCGTCCTGCCAGGCGGCGATGGAGGCGTGCTGCAACGGCAGCGACATGGCACAGCCATGGTAAGTGCGGTAGCGCTTAAACGGCGTGAGGAGTGTCGCATCCCCTGCGACAAAGCCCGAGCGCAGGCCCGGCAAGTTGGAGCGCTTGGAGAGCGAGTGAAACACCACGCAGCGCCGGTAGTCATCACGACCCAGCTCGGCACAGGCTTGCAGCAACCCCGGCGGTGGGGCGGTTTCGTCGAGGTAGAGCTCCGAGTAGCACTCGTCCGAGGCGATAATAAAGTCGTGTTCGTCGGCGAGGGCAATCAGCTGCTTAAATTCATCAAGGGACGTGACTGCACCGGTGGGGTTGCCCGGCGAGCAGATAAAGACGATTTGCACGTCGCGCCACGTCGCGGCGGGCACGGCGTTAACGTCAGGTCGAAAATTATTCTCAGCGGTGCAGTCTAAATAAAGCGGCTCGCCGCCTGCCAGCAGCGTCGCACCTTCGTAAATTTGATAAAACGGATTGGGCACCGCAACTTTCGCCGGGCGGCTGCGATCCAACGCTGCCTGCACAAAGGCAAAAATGGCTTCCCGAGTGCCGTTAACGGGCACCACGTGTCGTTCGCTGTCGAGTTCGCGCAGTTGAAAGCGTTGGCTTGCCCAGTTGGCGATGGTTTGGCGGAGCGCTGGCAGGCCATTGGTCGCGGGATAACGGGCCATTTCCAGCTGGTGCGTCACCAGCGCTTCAAGCGCTGCAGGAAAGGGCGCGTGCTGGGGTTCGCCAATGGTCAGCGGAATATGCGCCAAGTCAGCCGGGGGCGTTAATTCGGCTTTCAGCGCGGCCAGCTTTTCAAACGGGTAGGGATGCAGGGCGTCGAGGTCGGCGTTCATGATGTGTCCGTTGATGGCTGGCGGCGTAAACCGTCGATTATAGGCAAGCCCCGTGGCAGGCTCAAACCTAACTGGGTGATCATAGTTCGTGAACTGGCTTGTCGGTGCCGAGGGCAGGTTTCCGCGAGGGCGCTGTGAACCCGTCCGTGGGCGCTACTTTCGACATCTGACCGCCATGGATGGCGGAAATGCCAGAATTGTTGGGAACATTTTCCGGCCCTGGCGAAAGACCCTCGCTCCAACCTGCCCACGGCACCTAGTTACCTGCACTCTTAAACGCAGTTGCTTCTTAAACCCCCAGCACTTCAATCAGGCGTTCGCGTAGCTGCTGCTGGCGCTCGGGGTCGGTTAATGGTTCGCCTGCTTTGGTGGTGATGAAAAAGACGTCCTCTACCCGCTCGCCGAGGGTGGCGATTTTTGCCGCGGAAAGCGAGATATCCTGCTCCATAAAGATACGCCCCACCCGGGCCAGCAGGCCGGGGCGGTCGGGGGCCGTTAGTTCCAGCAGCGTGCGCTCATTGGCCGGATCCTGCTCAATCAGCACCTCCGTGGGTACCTTGAAATGCTTGAGCTGGCGCGGCGTGTGGCGGGTGACGATATCCGGGTAATCATCAGGGTCATCGAGCTCTTCCACCAGGTGCCGGCGCATCTCTTCGATGTGGCCTGGGTCACGTATGGGCTGACCATGGCTGTCGAGCACGATAAAAGTGTTTAGCGTCCAATCGTTGTGGGAGGTCGCAATGCGCGCATCGTGAATCGAGAGCCCCAACTGCTCCATGGCAGCGGCGGTAGCCGCGAAAAGGTCGTCCACCGAACGGGTGTGGATAAACACTTTGGTGCCGCCTTCGGACATGTCCGCAGTCGGCGCGCTGATCAGCACCAGCGGCAGCGGCGACTGGTTGTGATTGAGAATGCCCTGGGTCTGCCAAACGATTTCGCTGGGGGCGTACTGCAGGAAGTAGTCTTCCCCTAGCGATTCCCAAAGATGATCGATTTGTTCACGATTAACGCCGATGGTTTGCAGCAAAGAGCGTGCTTCGGTGCGCGTTTCCCGCACCCAGTCGTCGCGGTCGGGCGGATTATTCAGGCCGCGGCGCAGGGCACGCTTGGTTTCGGCGTACAGCTGGCGCAGCAGCGACGCCCGCCAGCCGTTCCACAGTGTGGGGTTGGTGGCATTGATGTCGGCCACGGTGAGCACGTAAAGGTAGTCCAGGCGCGTTTCGTTACGCAGGATCAAGGCAAAATCACGAATCACATCGGGGTCGCTGATATCGCGCTTTTGCGCGGTCATCGACATCAATAGATGGTGCTCAACCAGCCAACTGACCAGGTTAGTGTCGTGGGGCGAGACGTGGTGGCGCTGGCAAAAATGCTCAACGTCCCGGGCGCCAATTTCCGAGTGATCGCCGCCGCGCCCCTTGCCAATGTCGTGAAACAGTCCGGCGATCCACAGCAGGTCGAGCTTGGGCAACTGCTGCATCAATGCCACCGCCACAGGAAAGTCACCCTTCGCTTCCGGTTTGCGGAAATTGTGCAGAAATTTGAGCAGCAGCAGGGTGTGGGCATCGACTGTGTAAATGTGGAAAAGGTCGTGCTGCATCAGCCCTATGGCGCGGCCAAATTCGGGCAGGTATTTGCCCAGAATCCCGTAGCGGTTCATGCGCCGCAACTGGCGGGGTACATTGCCGGGGGCGCGCAGAATAGCCATAAAGAGCCTCTGATGGCGCGGATCTTCCCGGTAGTGGTCGTCAATCTGGTGGCGATGATCGCGAATTAGTCGGATGGTATCGGCACGCACTCCTTCGATTTCGGGGTGCTTGGCCATCAGCAGGAATAGCTCCAGCATCGCCGCAGGGCGTTCACGGAAAAGTGTCCGCGAGCGCACCTGGATATAGCCGCCTTTGGTCTCGAAGCGCTCGTTGAGTTTGACGGTTTCCAGCGCCTCTTTGCCGCGCAGGATGACCTCGTCAAAGTGCTGCAGCAGCATATCGTTGAGTCCCGCCAGCGCGGTGACATGCCGGTAGTAGCGCTTCATGAACTGTTCAACCGCCAGACGTTCCGGCGTATCGCGAAAGCCAAACATTTCAGCGATGGTGCGCTGGTGATCAAACAGCAGGCGGTCTTCGGCGCGGTCGGTAAGCATATGCAGGGCATAACGCACCTGCCACAAGAACGCCTGCCCTTGGCTTAAAATGCGCAGTTCGGCATCGTTCATAAAGCCGTTTGCGACGATATCGGTGTACTGCTCTGTACCGAAGTGGCGTTTGGCCACCCAGCCGATCATCTGGATATCGCGTAGCCCGCCGGGGGAGCTTTTAAGGTTCGGTTCTAAGTGGTACTCGGAGTTGTTGTAGCGGTAGTGGCGGGAAATCTGCTCCTGCCACTTGGCTTCAAAAAAGCGGTCGGCGGGCCAAATATGTTCGGCGCTGAGGCGTTCGCGCATCGCTTCGCGCAGACTCTCTGGTCCCGCAATCAGGCGAGATTCGAGCAGGTTGGTAATCACCGTGACATCTGCTTCGGCTTCCCGCTCGCAGTCGCTAAGCGAGCGAACGCTATGACCAATTTCCAGGCCAATATCCCACAAGAAGGTAATAAAGGCGGTCAGCGGTTCACGATAGGCGGTATCATCGTCCTGCTCCAGTAGCAGCAGCAGGTCGATATCAGAGTGGGGGTGTAGCTCACCACGGCCATAGCCGCCTACCGCCACCAGTGCAATACCATCGTCGGGCCACTCATGCTGTGCCCAGGCAATCGCCAGCAGCTGATCCAGGTACCAGGCGCGGCCGCGCACAAGGTCGCGAATGTCTGCACCAGCGCGAAACTGGTCGTCCAGACGCGCCTGTAGCTCGCGCAGCGCGGCCTTAAAGGGGGCTACCGGCGAGCGAGATCCGGCCAGCTCAGTGCGGAAAAGATCCAGGTCGTAAAGCGTGGTGTCCGGCTCAAACCGGTGGTGGTGTAGTAGCATCAGTTGGGTAGAAAACTGAAGTCTTCATCGCCACGCGCGGTCAGTACTTCTACACCGCCCTCGGTCACCAGCAGCGTATGTTCCCACTGCGCTGAAAGGCTACGATCTTTGGTAACGGCGGTCCAGCCATCGCGTAGCACCTTGGTTTTATACCCGCCGACGTTGATCATCGGCTCGATGGTAAAGCACATGCCTGCGGCGAGCTGAATGTCGGCATCCAGTGCGTAGCCGTCGTAGTGTAAAAACTGCGGCTCTTCGTGGAATTCGGCGCCAATGCCGTGGCCGCAGAAGTCGCGAACGACGGAGTAGCCGTTGCTTTCGGCATGTTTTTGAATCACGCGGGCAAGCTCCGAGAGGCGCACACCGGGCTTCACCAGCTCGATGCTTTTATACAGGCATTCCTGAGTAATGCGACACAGCCGTTCGCCCTGAATCGTCTCACCCACTACGAACATCACGCTGGAGTCGCCATGGTAGCCGTCGGTGGTCTTAACGGTGATATCCAGATTCATGATATCGCCATTTTTGAGCTTCTTGGCGTCGTCGGGGATGCCGTGGCACACCACATGGTTGATCGACGTGCAGGTCGCCTTGGGAAAACCATGGTAGTTCAGCGGTGCAGGGGTCGAACCCAGCTCGTTAACAATATACTCATGACAAAGACGGTCGATCTCCCCCGTACTAATGCCCGCCTGGATGTGCGGGGTGATCATTTCAATCACGCTAGCCGCTTGGCGCCCGGCTTCGCGCATGTGTTCGATTTCAGAAGGCGTCTTGATAGGAACGTTCATGAATGCTCGATATGAATGCAGAATGGAAAATTGAATGGCGCAATTTAAGACCGTCAAACGGGGTGCGACTTCATCTTGGCAATGATCTATGGTATAAAGCCGCGCGCTTTCCTGCAATCGTGATTCCGAGCTTCTTGGCTGGGAAGTACGCAGTAGGGCAGGGCGATGAATCCGCAGCGTGCTCGACTTACGGGCGCGATGCTTACTATCAAGCCTTAAAAACACACATGCACCGGCACATGGTCCCGGGTGCCGCTGGCAGCGTCTAACGTGGTCAACGGTCGGATCCATGGGGTGCGTGGAGGCCTAACCCGAGTTTTAGGAGTTCTACCATGTCTCACGTTAATATGCGTGACCTGCTTAAAGCAGGTGCTCACTTCGGCCACCAGACCAAGTACTGGAATCCGAAGATGAGCAAATTTATCTTCGGCGCGCGCAACAAGATTCACATCATCAACCTTGAGCACACCCTTCCGGCGCTGAACGAAGCGATCGATGTGGTCGAGAAGATGGCGGCATCCAACAACAAAATTTTGTTTGTTGGCACCAAGCGCAGCGCTAGCAAGGTAATTAAAGAAGAAGCTAACCGTGCTGGTCAGCCTTTCGTCAACCATCGCTGGTTGGGCGGCATGTTGACTAACTTCAAGACCATCCGTCAGTCCATTAAGCGTCTGCGTGATCTTGAAACCATGCGCGAAGACGGCACTTTCGAGAAGCTGACCAAGAAAGAAGTCTTGATGGCGACTCGCGAGCAGGACAAGCTTGAGCGTTCTATCGGCGGTATCAAGAACATGGGCGGCCTACCGGACGCACTGTTCGTGATCGACGTTGACCACGAGCGCATCGCGATCAACGAAGCCAACAAGCTGGGCATCCCGGTTATCGGCGTGGTGGATACTAACTCCAACCCCGATGGCGTTGACTACGTAATTCCCGGCAACGATGACTCTATCCGCGCTATCCAGATCTACGTAAAAGCGATTGCGGATGCGTGTGGCCGTGCTAAAGAAGCCAACGCTCAAGAGTTTGTTGAAGTGACCGAAGAGGCCGCTGCAACTGAAGACAACACTGCCGCCGAGTAATCGCAGCAGTGGGTGCGGTGAGCAGGTGTGCCGCATCAAGATAAAGGGGGCTTTGCCCCCTTTTTCCCGCTACAGATGAACTGTCTGAGCGGACGAATTTGCCGGCACTCAATACCGGCCCCGCAATACAGAGAGACATAGGGCAGTGTGATACATGATGGTCATTTATCATGCCTATACTCTGTGTTGCGTCTAACTCTCATAGAACCATTTCAGAGGTGAATTCTCATGGCAGCTATCAGCGCCTCTCAGGTCAAGGAACTTCGCGAACGTACCGGTCTCGGCATGATGGAGTGTAAAAAAGCACTCACCGAAGCCGACGGTGATATCGAAGTTGCGATTGAAAACCTGCGCAAAAGCTCCGGCCTAAAAGCAGCGAAGAAAGCCGATCGTATCGCCGCAGAAGGTGTAGTGGTTACGCGTGTAGCGGAAGATGGCAGCTACGGCGTAATGGTTGAAATCAACTCCGAGACCGACTTTGTTGCTCGTGATGACAACTTCATCGCGTTTGCTGACAAAATCGCCGGTGCTTTCTTCACCGCGAAAAGCGAAGATGTTGCCGCCGTTATGGCTGGCGAGCTGGAAACTGCCCGCGAGCAGTTGGTTCAGAAAATCGGTGAGAACATCGGTGTGCGTCGTGCCATCGTAGTGAACGCTGTTGACGGTGGCCTGGTAGGCGAGTACGTCCACGGTGGCCGTATTGGCGTTCTGACCGTGCTAACAGGCGGCAATTCGCAAGTCGCGAAAGACGTTGCGATGCATGTGGCGGCGATCAATCCTGCGGTTGCGCATCCTGCCGATATGCCCCAAGAGCAGTTGGATCAGGAAAAAGCGATTATTCTGGCGCAGCCGGATATGGCCGGTAAGCCGGAGCAGATCGCAGAGAAAATGGTTCAGGGCCGCTTGAAAAAGTACTTGGCAGAAAACAGCCTGACCGAGCAGCCGTTTGTTAAAGACCCGAACCAGACTGTGGCTGAGTACGTGAAAGCCGCAGGCGGCGAAGTGGTAAGCTTCACACGCTTTGAAGTTGGTGAAGGTATCGAGAAAGAAGAAGTCGACTTCGCTAAAGAAGTTATGGAACAGGCTGGCCGTCGCTGAGGTCAGAGGTTTCAGAAAAAAGATGGCGTGCGCTTGAGCGCACGCCTTCGCGTATCCGGCCCCTGTATAACCGGTGTTAGTTAGCCGACCCTGATAACGGGTTTATACAGCGGGGCTGCCCCGCCTGCCTGTGTTCAGGTCTGCCTCAGGAGAGATGCCATGTCGCGTGATGTTCAAGAGCCTACCCCAGTAGCACCCAGCAAAGGCAAAGCTGAGAGTTCGAAGTCAAAATACAAACGTATTTTGCTCAAGCTTTCTGGCGAAGCGCTGATGGGTGAACACGATTTTGGTATTGACCCCAAAGTGCTTGATCGGATGGCGTTAGAGATCGGCCAGCTCGTCGGTATTGGGGTGCAGGTAGGCATCGTGATTGGCGGTGGCAACTTGTTTCGCGGTGCGGCGCTCAATGAGGCTGGCATGGATCGCGTCACCGGTGACCATATGGGCATGCTGGCGACCGTAATGAATGCGCTGGCAATGCGTGATGCGTTAGAGCGCTCTAATATCCGCTCGCGCGTGATGTCGGCTATACCAATGAGCGGCGTTGTAGAGCATTACGACCGTCGCACGGCCATTCGCTACTTAACCTCCGGGGACGTAGTGCTGTTCTCTGCAGGCACAGGCAACCCCTTCTTCACCACCGATTCTGCAGCTTGTTTGCGCGGTATTGAAGTGGACGCCGACGTAGTGATCAAAGCGACCAAGGTCGATGGCGTCTACAATAAAGACCCGGTAAAACATCCGGATGCGGTGAAGTACGACCAGCTCTCTTACGATGACGCTCTGGATCAAAAATTGGGCGTTATGGATTTGACCGCTATCTGCCTGGTACGTGACCATAATATGCCGGTGCGGGTATTTGATATGAATAAGCCTGGTGCCCTACTGAATATGGTCGTAGGGGGCAAGGAAGGCACGCTGATATACAGAGGGTAATGACGTGATCAACGATATTAAGAAAGATGCCGATTCGCGCATGCAAAAAAGCGTTGAGGCGCTGCATAGCAACTTCAATAAAATTCGTACCGGTCGTGCTCACCCGAGCATTTTAGACGCCGTTACCGTGGATTATTACGGCAGCCAGGTGCCGCTTAGCCAAGTAGCATCGGTCAACGTTGAGGACGCCCGCACGCTGACAATTGCGCCGTGGGAGCAGGGCATGGTGCAGAAGATCGAAAAGGCCATCATGACCTCTGATCTTGGCTTGAACCCGGCCAGTGCAGGCAACGTGATTCGTGTGCCAATGCCGATGCTCACCGAAGAGACCCGCAAAGGTTATATCAAGCAGGCGCGTAGCGAAGCTGAAAACGCTCGCGTTGCCGTACGTAACGTACGTCGTGATGCTAACGGTGATTTCAAGTCGTTGTTAAAAGATAAAGAGATTACCGAAGACGATCAGCGTGAAGGCGAAGATGCGATTCAAAAGCTGACCGACAAGTATATTGCTGAGATCGATAAAGCGCTGACTGCAAAAGAGCAGGATCTCATGCAGGTATAAACCTGTGCTTTATTCAGCCACGGGCAGCTTTGGCTGCCCGTTTTGCCACACTCTGGCTGGTTTTTTTATGACTGATCTTTGGTGCGAGAATCCATGACGTCACCGCAGCTTCCTGAAAAACAGCCGGACGACGCCAGCGCGTCTTCTCTGGCCGGGGAGGCCCCGCCGTCTCACGTTGCCATCATTATGGATGGCAATAACCGCTGGGCGCGCGCGCGCGGGCTTTCGGGGGTGCGTGGGCACCGGGCCGGAGTGGAAACCGTTCGTGCGGTGATTCAGCGAGCCGCCGAGCGCGAAGTGCAAACGCTCAGCCTGTTTGCTTTCTCCAGCGAAAACTGGAAGCGTCCGGCCGCAGAGGTCAACGCCTTGATGGAGCTGTTTTTGATGGCGCTTAAGCGTGAAGTCAAAAAGCTCAATGAACGTAATGTGCGCCTCTCGATCATTGGCGAACAGCGAGGCTTTTCCCACGCCATCCAAAAGCATATTCAGCGTGCTGAAGCGTTAACCGCAGACAATACGGGGATGCATCTGGTGATTGCCGCCAACTATGGGGGGCAGTGGGATATCGCGCGGGCGGCGCGCACCTTAGCCGAACAGGTGGCGGCTGGGGAGTTATCGCCTGAGGAAATCGATGAAGCGTGCTTCGACACTGCCATGGGGGCTGATGACGTGCCGCCGGTGGATCTGTGTATACGTACCAGTGGTGAGCAGCGGTTATCCAACTTTATGCTTTGGCAGTTGGCCTATGCTGAACTGCACTTTTCCCCGCTGCTATGGCCCGATTTCGGTGCGGATGCGTTTGACGCGGCATTAAACGACTTCTGCCAGCGCCGTCGTCGCTTTGGCATGACGGACGAACAAATAGAGGCGCAGGGTGCTTAAACAGCGGATTATCACCGCAGCCTGGCTAGCACCCCTGGTGCTAGCTGGCCTGTTTGGTTTAGACGGCGGCGCTTTTGCGCTATTTACGGCGTTGATGGTGCTACTCGCCACCTGGGAGTGGGCCAATCTGGCGGGCGTTACCCGTGCGGCGCAGCGTGCTCAGCTAGTGGCCGTGATGGCAGTGTTGATGTTGGTCATGTGGCTGGCCGGGGCCGCCGCATCAATATGGCCGCTTTGGTTCTCCGCTGCCGGTTGGCTGGTGAATCTCTACTGGGTAACCCGCTACCCTGCAGCGGGTGAACAGTGGCAGGCCACCGTGCGGCGCCTGGCGATGGGCCTGTGGGTGCTATTGCCCTGCTGGGTGGGCTTTAACGTTCTGCGTGACATCGGTATGGCTTGGCTGCTGTTTGTGCTGCTGCTGGTTTGGTGCGCGGATATCGGCGCCTACTTTGTGGGGCGTCACTGGGGCAAGCGAAAATTGGCTCCCCACGTGAGTCCTGGCAAATCATGGGAGGGCGTGTACGGCGGCTTAGCGGCGACCACTATTCTGGCTATCCTCTTTGCGCTGTGGTTGCCGCTGGGCCTGGTGGGGGGAATTACCCTGATACTCATCACCGCTGTGGTCACTTTGGCCTCTGTGCTAGGGGATCTACTGGAAAGCATGCTCAAGCGCCATCGTAATATCAAAGATTCGAGCCAGTTGCTTCCCGGTCATGGCGGTGTGCTGGATCGCATTGATAGCCTCACCGCGGCGATACCGCTGTTTGCGCTGTTCTATGTGGAAGTACTTGTTGAGGTATTTGCTCGGGTGCCGCCGCTATGAGCCGACTCGCTAATATGCAACGTGTGACCGTGCTCGGCTCGACAGGCTCTGTGGGCACTAGCACGCTGGATGTGATTAGTCGTCACCCAGACCGCTATTGCGTGCATGCCCTGACCGCGCACACCTCAAAAGAGGCTCTGCTAGCACAGTGCTTGGCGCATCGTCCTGCGGTCGCCGTGTTGGATGATGAAGCCGATGCCGCTTGGCTGCGCCAAGAGCTTAAGCGGGCTGGGCAGTCAACTGACGTGAGCGCAGGCCCAGAGGCGCTGTGTGATGTTGCCCGGGACGCCAGCGTCGACTGCGTAATGGCGGCCATTGTCGGCTCGGCGGGCTTACTGCCTGCCCTAGCCGCTGCGGAAGCAGGCAAGCGCGTGCTATTGGCCAATAAAGAGGCGCTGGTGATGAGCGGCGCGCTGTTTATGGAGGCCGTCTCCCGCTCTGGCGCAACATTACTACCGATTGATTCCGAACATAATGCCATTTACCAGTGTCTACCTGCGGAGCACCGCGGCGGACTTGTCAGGCACGGGGTTCGTCAACTGCTGCTAACGGCCTCTGGCGGGCCGTTTCGTACCTGGAGCCAGGCGGATATCAACAATGTCACTCCCGAACAGGCCTGCGCTCACCCGAACTGGTCAATGGGGCGTAAAATATCTGTGGATAGCGCCACACTGATGAATAAAGGGCTAGAGCTTATTGAAGCCTGCTGGCTATTTGACGCCACGCCCGAACAAATCCAGGTGGTGGTGCACCCGCAAAGCGTGATTCACTCCATGGTGGCGTATCAAGATGGTTCGGTGATTGCACAGTTGGGTAATCCTGATATGCGCATCCCCATCGCCTACGGTCTAGCGTGGCCGGAGCGAATTGATGCCGGGGTTGAGACACTGGATCTTTTTCAGGTGGCGCGGCTTGATTTTGAAGCCCCCGATGAAACTCGCTTCCCCTGTTTAGGGCTTGCCCGTGAAGCGATGCGGCAAGGGGGCATGGCACCCGTTGTGCTCAACGCTGCCAATGAAGTTGCGGTTGAAGCATTCCTGCAGCGGCGAATCGGCTTTACAGCCATTGGGCAACTGGTCGCCGACGTCTTGTCGCGCCCCTATCAAGGCTGTGTTGATAGCCTTGATAGCGTATTAGCAACGGATCAGTGGGCGCGACAGCAGGCGCTGGAACTGGTAACAAAATGATACGCTTAAGCATTCGCTGGGCTGGTCGTTAGAGCGGGGCATTAAGGAGTTCAGTGTGGGCCTTATACAGAATATTTTAGCGGTCATAGTGGTGTTGGGCCTGTTAGTGACTTTCCACGAGTTTGGCCATTTTTGGGTGGCGAGGCGCTGTGGGGTCAAAGTGCTACGGTTTTCTGTAGGCTTTGGTAAGCCGCTATGGTCTCGGGTTGACCGCCACGGCACCGAGTTCGCGATAGCCGCCATTCCATTGGGTGGTTATGTCAAAATGCTCGATGAGCGTGAGGCGCCGGTACCGGAAGAGCAACTTGACCAGGCGTTTAACCGCAAAACGGTGTGGCAACGCATTGCGATTGTGGCGGCAGGGCCAATCGCTAACTTCCTGTTAGCGATTGTGGCTTACTGGGCACTGTTCGTGGCGGGCACCACGGTGGTGTCGCCAATGGTCGGTAGCGTTGCGCCTGACTCGCCTGCCGCTGAAGCCGGACTTGCCAATGGCGATGAGATTGTCGCCATTCAGGGCGATGAGATGCGTTCCTGGGAAGATGTTAACCTTAAGCTGGTATCGATTATTGGTTTCAGCGGTGAGCTGGATATAGACGCCCGCCCCGAAGGCGCGAGCGACCCTCAACGTTTTGGCTTATCGGTGGCTGATTATTTGGTTCGCCAAGACCCGCCACAGCCGCTGCAATCGCTGGGTATTACTCCTTGGCAGCCGGAATTTCCGGCCGTTTTAGGCCAAGTAGTGAGCGGAGAGGCCGCCGAGCAAGCAGGTCTTGAGGCGGGCGATAGGATGGTGGCGATTAATGGCGAACCAGTAGATGATTGGATGCACTTCGTTAATATGGTGCGAAGTAGTCCTGGTGAAACCCTGCAGCTTACCTATGAGCGTAACGGGGAACAGTCGAATGTCGACTTAACCCCTGTGCGTAACCGCTTGGAAAATGGGGTTGAAATTGGTTATATCGGCGCAGGCGCCGAGCAGGTTGAGTGGCCAGCAGCGTTTCAGCGTGAAATCCGTTACGGCCCTATCGAAGCGGTAGGCCAAGCTGTCTCGCGCACTGGAGAGATGACGCTCTTAACCTTAGATGCCATACGCAAAATGTTTGTCGGGCTTATCTCGCCTTCCAATTTGTCCGGGCCAATCACCATTGCACAGATCTCTGGTGATTCAGCCCGTGCAGGGATGGAGGCGTTTATTGGCTTTCTAGCGTATCTTTCTATCAGCCTTGGGGTACTAAACTTACTACCTATCCCGGTGCTCGATGGTGGCCACTTGCTCTATTATTTTATGGAGGTCGTGCGTGGACGGCCAGTATCTGAAAAAACCCAAGCCGTAGGATTGCGCATTGGGCTGGCCATGGTTGGCACCCTGATGTTGATGGCTCTCTATTTTGATCTGATGCGCCTGTGGTAATGACGCGTGTAGCGCGCAGGATGCCTTGTCATCTGCCTGCACAAATGTATATGGTGCCTTTCTGGAATGATAGGCAGACCAACGCGAGCGAATTGACTGCATGAAAATCAAGACCCTTGGAATGGCGGCACTCTTGCTGGCAGGCGCCAGCGGCGCCCAAGCACAATCCTTTGATGTTTCAGACATTCGAGTGGAAGGACTGCAGCGGGTATCCGCCGCCTCGGTCTTCAATGCATTTCCGGTGAGTGCCAATGAGCGCGTCAGCGAAGAGCAATTAGCTGCTGCTGCCCGTGACTTATTTGCCACAGGGCTATTTGACGATGTCTCCCTGGCACGCGAAGGCGATGTACTGGTTATTCAGGTCGTCGAGCGTCCGACTATTGCGCGGCTACAGATCAGCGGTAACGATCAGATATCTGAAGAGGATTTGCGCAATGGGTTGCGTGAATCGGGGCTCTCCGAAGGTCAGGTGTTGGAGCTCTCCACGCTGGAAGAGATTCAGCGCGAGCTGGAAGGCGTCTATCAGTCTCAAGGTCGCTACAGCGCCAGCATCGATACCGAAGTGGAAGAGGTAGATGAGGGCCGGGTTCAGGTCAATATCAATATCAACGAAGGCGAAGTGGCCAAGATTCGCCAAATCAATATCGTTGGTAACGAAGCCTTTGATGATGAAACGCTGCGCGAGGTGTTTGAGCTCAATGATCGGCCAGGACGCATTTTCGGCTGGTTCTCAAGCGACGAGTACTCTCGAGAAGCGCTTTCCGGTGATATTGAGCGGCTGCGTTCGTTCTACCTAGATCGTGGCTATGTCAACTTCGATGTGACCTCGACTCAGGTGTCGATCGGCCCGGAAAAATCCGAAATCTTTATTACCCTCAACGTCGATGAAGGCGCCCAGTACCGGGTGGGTGATATTCGTTTCGCGGGTGATTTACAGATCAGCGAAGATGAAGCTCGCCAGTTACTCACCGTTAAAGAGGGAGAGATTTTCTCCCGCGGCGATGTGAACGCCTCCACCGAAGCCCTGCGCCAGCGTTTGGGTGCCGAAGGCTTCGCCTTTGCTGATATTCAAGGCGTGCCTGAAATGGCAGGGGACGGTGAAACGGTCGATCTGGTTATTGCCGTCAATCCCGGTGAACGCGCCTACGTGCGTCGTATTGAGTTCTACGGTAATACGACTACCCAGGATGAAGTACTGCGGCGTGAAATGATTCAGTTGGAAGGCGCACCCGCTTCTACCGAAGCCATTACACAATCGCGTCAGCGCCTTGAACGCCTGGGCTTTTTTAGCCAAGTAGAAGTGGATACCCAGCCTGTACCTGGTGAGCCGGATTTACTCGACGTTACTTATAATGTCGAAGAGCAGCCCTCGGGGTCGGTCTCTGCCAGCGTTGGTTTCTCCCAGAGTGCTGGGGTTATTTACGGCGTCGGCTTGTCGCAAAATAACTTCTTGGGTACGGGTAACCGGGTCAATGTAGGGGCTCAGCGCAGCGACACCTTTACCAGTGTGAACTTTGGCTTCACCGATCCTTACTGGACACTGGATGGCATTTCTCGCGGCTACAATGTTTTTTACCGCGAAACCGATTACGCCGATTCGGATATTTCGACGTTCTCGACGGATGCCTATGGTGCCGGTATCAACTTTGGTTACCCCGTAAGCGAACTGTCGCGTCTTAACTTCGGTGCCAGCGTTGAAGATCTAACGGTGAAAACCTACTTCGACACAGCCTCAGAAATTCGTCGCTACGTGGAAGATCAGGGCGAAGATGCGCAAAGCTTGAAGCTGACCGCTAGCTGGACACGCAACAACCTTAACCGCGGTATTATGCCGACCGATGGTAACTATCAGCGTTTATCGCTGGAAACCGGCGTGCCGGGCAGTGATGCTGAGTACTACAAATTGCGTGCGCGAGCCCAGCAGCTCTTCCCTATTAATAATGACGAGTCCTGGGCGTTCAAATTTACCGGCAACGTCGGCTATGCCGATACCCTGGGCGGCAATGATCCGTACCCCTTCTATGAGAACTTCTATGCGGGTGGTCTTGGTTCGGTGCGTGGCTTTACGTCGAATACGCTGGGGCAGCGCACCACGCCAGCAACCGAAGGCGGCCGTGACCGCACGCTGGGCGGTAATGTTTCCATAGAAGGCAGTGCCGAGATCATTTTCCCGCTGCCCTTTATTGAAGATCAGCGTGCGCTGCAAACATCACTGTTCTTGGATGGCGGTAACACCTTCCTGAGCTCTTGCTACGATGTGCTGGATGAAGATGCAGGGCGTCAGCAGTGCAACTCCGGCGTTGATCTAGGCGATTTGCGCTACAGTGCCGGTATTGGTCTCTCTTGGCTGACTCCGGTAGGACCGCTGACCTTTAGCGTTGCTGAGCCATTGAACGATGAGAGCGGTGACGACACTCAGTTCTTCCAGTTCTCATTAGGACAAACGTTCTAAAGGGCAAACGTTCTAATTTTGCTAGACCGCGTGCCATGGTGGCGCGCGCTAGCGTGACCTAAGGAGATAACATGATGCGTAAACTGACAGCAGTGGTATGCCTGTTGGGCGCGATGATTTTGCCCGCTCACGCTGCAGAAGTAGCAGTGTTGGATTGGCGAGCAGCATTGATGAATACCCAGTCTGCACAGGCGTCAATGAGTACTCTGGAAGGGCAAATCGGTAATCAGCAGCGTGAAGCGCAAAACCTGGGTAATGAGTTGCAGCAGCTTCAGCAGCGTTTGCAGAACGAAGGCGAAACGATGGCTCAGTCCCAGCGGGAGTCGCTGATTAGCGAGCTTCAGCAGAAAGGCAGCCGTTTTGAACAGCTTCGCCAGGAAGTAGTGCAGGCACAGCAGCGTTCCGAGCAGCAGTTTTTAGAAGGCGCCGAGCCGAAGTTGGAACAAGCGGTAGCAGAAGTGCTGGAACGCCACGGTATTGATGTGCTGGTTGAACCCCAGGGCGTACTGCACTCGGGTGTGGATCTGCCCAATGTGACCGATGAAGTCACCCAGATTTTTGATACCTTGAACTAAATTTAAACGCTAATTGGTGTGGTCAGGCCTCACCAACGCTTCCCTGGGCTCCCATGACGCACGCTTCTCATTACTTTACCCTCGCAGACATTGCGCGCCAATTGGGCATTCCCGTCAGCGGTAATGCTCAGCAACCGATACGCGGCTTGGCGACGCTAAAAGAAGCGCAGCCGGATCAAGTGGCTTTTCTGGCCAATCGTGCCTACCTGAAAGATTTGGCGACGACCAAAGCGGCCGCAGTATTGCTGCATCCTGAGCATGGCAAGCACTGCCCGGTAGCGCGTCTGGAAATCGATAACCCCTACTTGGGCTATGCCAAGCTATCGCAGTTGTTTGACCCGCTGCCCGCCCGCGATATCGTTGGCATTCATCCCACCGCCGTCGTGGCGGAAGATGCTCAGCTAGGCGCCGATGTCTGCATTCAAGCTCACGCAGTGATTGAATCCGGTGTGGTGCTGGGCGACCGTGTGGTCATTGGGGCGGGCAGCGTGGTGGGAGCCGATACAATTATCGGCGAAGCAACGCGTCTGCACGCCAATGTTACCCTCTGCCATGGCGTGGTTATCGGTAAGCGGGGCATCTTGCAAAGCGGTTGTGTGATTGGTGGCGACGGCTTCGGGTTTGCCCACGATGGCGCTGGCTGGCATAAAATCGCCCAGTTGGGGGGGGTGGTGCTTGGCGACGACGTTGAAGTAGGCAGTTGCTCCAGCATCGATCGTGGCGCTTTGGGGGATACGGTGATTGGTGATGACGTCAAAATTGATAGTCAGGTACAAATCGCCCATAACGTCATTATCGGGGATCACAGCGCCTTAGCAGGTTGTGTGGGCATTGCTGGTTCGACCAAGGTCGGTAAGCACTGCATGCTGGGTGGCGGGGTCGGTTTATCCGGTCACCTAACCATTTGCGATGGCGTTCAGGTGACGGGTATGAGCCTTGTCACGAACTCAATCCATGAACCGGGGGTCTACTCATCCGGTACTGGTGCCATGGCTAATGCCCAGTGGCGTAAAAACGCGGTGCGTTTTAAACAGCTTGATGACATCGCTAAGCGACTGGCTCGATTGGAAAAAAAGCAACGTGAATAGTAACGGCTGAATGAATATTACCTGCTGCTGGTTTGAGGCTAGATAACAGCGGGGTATAATCCACAGCCTTTTAACCAGCGCACGTGCTGGTATTTGCCTGACACTCTTCGGGAGCTACAGGTTTTTGTTATTTCAGAGGTCGCTACGATGGTTATGGATATCAATGAAATTCGCGAGTACTTGCCCCACCGTTACCCCTTTTTGCTGGTGGATCGAGTAACGCAATTAACCACCGGCGAATCCATCGTTGCGTACAAAAATGTCAGCATTAATGAGCCATTTTTTAACGGCCATTTTCCGCATCACCCGATTATGCCGGGCGTGCTGGTGATCGAAGCCCTGGCTCAGGTATGCGGCATTCTCGGTTTTAAAACGGTCAATAAACTGCCTGCCGATGGCTATGTGTACTATCTCGTGGGCAGCGATAAAGTGCGCTTTAAACGCCCGGTAATGCCGGGCGACAAGCTCACCTTAGAGGCAGACGTGATTAGAGGTAAACGGGGTATCTGGAAATTTGCATGCCGTGCCACGGTTGACGGTGAGCTGGCCTGCGAAGCAGAAATTATTTGTGCCGAGAGGAAGGTGGCTTGATACATCCGACTGCACTGGTCGACCCGGCGGCGCGCCTTGCCGACGACGTTGAGGTTGGCCCCTTTAGCATCATTGGCCCCGACGTCACGATCGGCGCGGGCTCCGTCATAGGCCCCCATGTGGTGGTTAAAGGCCCCGCTTCGCTAGGCGAGCGTACGCGTATCTTTCAGTTTGCCTCGGTAGGTGAAGACTGTCAGGACAAAAAATACGCAGGCGAACCCACGCGGTTAGTGATGGGCGACGATAATGTTATCCGTGAAGGCGCCACGATTCATCGAGGCACCGTTCAGGATCGCAGCGAAACCACCATTGGTTCGCGCAACCTGTTTATGGCCTACGTGCATGTCGGCCATGACTGCGTGATTGGTAACGACTGCATTTTAGCCAATCAGGTTACCTTGGCGGGCCATGTTACCGTCGGTGATCATGCCATTCTGGGGGGGTTGGCGGCAGTGCATCAGTTCTGTCACTTTGGCGATCATGCTATGGCCGGTGGTGGCTCGATTATCACCAAGGACACGCCCGCCTATATCATGATTAATGGCAACCCTGCCGAAGCTCGTGGCCTCAACCTAGTGGGCTTAAAGCGCCGCGGCTTTAGCCGCGAAGCAATTAGCGCCTTAACCACTGCCTATAAAATGGTTTATCGCCAGGGGCTGACTACAGAACAGGCGCTTGTCGAAATGCGTAGCCGCTTTGATTTTCCCGAAATTGAGCATTTCGCCGCCTCCATTGAGCGTTCTACCCGCGGTATCACCCGTTAACCCATGCTAATCATTTTATGACCCTGCAACGTGTCTATCTCGTGGCTGGGGAACTCTCCGGCGATATCCTTGGCGCTGGGCTGATGCGTGAACTTAAAGCGCGCCACCCTGGTGTCGAGTTTCGTGGCATCGGCGGGCCGCGTATGCAGGCGGAAGGCATGGAGAGCCGCTTCCCATTGGAGACCCTTGCGGTGATGGGGCTGGTTGAAGTGCTTAAACATCTCCCCGAACTGATCCGTGTGCGGCGCACCCTAAAAGCCGAAGCGCTGGCCTGGCAGCCGGATATTATGCTCGGCATCGATGCGCCTGACTTCAATTTAGGCCTGGAACGCCAGCTCCACGAAGCGGGTATTACCACCGCCCATTACGTAAGCCCTTCCGTATGGGCGTGGCGCCAGGGGCGGGTAAAAGGCATCGCTAAATCGGTAGATGGCATGCTGACACTGCTCCCTTTTGAAGCCGCCTTCTATCGCAAACACCGTGTTCCCGTCGCCTTTGTGGGTCACCCCTTGGCCGACGAAATGCCGCTGGAAAATGACCGTATTGCCACCCGTCAGGCGCTGAAGCTGGCGCCGGATAGTCAGGTGTTAGCGCTGCTGCCCGGCTCCCGGGCCAATGAAATTCGCTTTTTGGGTGACACCTTTCTTAACGCTGCCGAACATCTCTGCCAGCGCCACCCCACGCTGCAAGTGGTGATTCCTGCGGCCACCGCTGATCGCCGCCGGGAAATCAGCGCACTGCTGGCTAATTACCCCCTGCTGGCGGAGCGTACTGCACTGCTGGACGGTCAGGCCCGTGAGGCCATGGTAGCGAGCGATGTGGTACTGCTGGCCTCGGGTACCGCCGCGCTGGAAGCCATGCTGTGTCACCGCACCATGCTAGTGGCCTACAAAATGGCCCCAGCCACACACTGGCTGGCTAAACGAATGGTGAAAACCCAGTGGGTATCTCTGCCCAATTTGATTGCCCAGGAGATGCTGGTGCCCGAGCTGATTCAAGACGCCGCCTCTCCAGAGGCGATTGCCGACCAGCTCAGCGCTATGTTGGCCGACGAGGCAAGTCGACATGCCTTGGAAACACGCTTTGCCGAGATGCACGCCACGCTCCAGCGCAATGCCAGCCGTCGCGCCGCCGAGGCGATTAACCTGTTGGCCGCAGGTCAGCCTCTGGAGACTGTTGATGGCCATTGAGCACTGGTTGATCGAGCACAAGGATTTTCCAACGCTAGAAATTGCCTACAGCGGCGAGCGGCTGGCGGGGGTCGATGAAGTAGGTCGAGGGCCGCTGATAGGTAGCGTGGTGGCCGCGGCGGTGATTCTCGACCCCGCTCAGCCGATTGACGGTCTTATCGACTCTAAAAAATTGACGGCGCGCAAACGTGAAGCGCTGGATAGTCAGATTCGTGAGCGGGCGTTAGCCTTTGCCGTGGCAGAAGCCAGCGCTGCTGAAGTGGATGCGCTGAATATTTACCATGCCACCCACTTGGCCATGCGTCGCGCCATTGATGCGCTGGCACCGGCGGCGGAATATCTACTCGTGGATGGCAACAAATTACCTGACCATCTGCTGCCCGGTCAGGCCGTGGTAAAGGGCGATTCACGTCACTGCGCCATTGCCGCGGCGTCGATTTTGGCCAAGGTCGCTCGCGATGCGCAGATGGTCGCCTTGGATGAGTGCTATCCTGAGTATGGTTTTGCGCGCCATAAAGGCTACCCGACCAAAGAGCACCTGACGGCGCTTGCAGCTCACGGGCCACTGGCCGAACATCGTCGTAGCTTCGCGCCTGTGCAGCGTCAGTTGGCGCTGCTTTAACGTATTTTTCTTCACCTGGCGAGCCCCTGATTAACGTGATGAGCGCAGGCCAGACAAGGCAAAAATCAACGAAAAAGCGGAGTTTACGAGTTGTAAATGAGCATTTTGAGGCGATTTTTAACGCAGTATGGCCAAGCGCAATAGTTAATCAGAGGTTGCCTAGCGTTTTGTTGAGAGTCCCATGACACTTCCGTTCGTTCATTTACGTTTGCACAGTGAATATTCCCTGGTCGATGGCTTAGTGAAGCTAAAGTCGCTGGTCAGTACCACGGCTGAACGGGCGATGCCAGCGCTGGCCTTGACCGATGAAACCAACCTGTTCGGCCTGGTGAAGTTCTACAAAGCCGCCCAGGGGGCGGGGTTGAAGCCGATCATTGGCAGTGACTTATGGCTCCAGAATCCCCATGACGAGTCCCACCCTTACCGGCTAACGCTGCTGGCGATGAACGATGTTGGCTATCGCAACCTGACCGAGCTGATCTCGAAAGGTTGGACCCATGGCCAGCGCCAGGGGCGCGCCATTCTCGATAAACAGTGGGTGCTGGAACAGAGCGAAGGCTTGATTGCGCTTTCCGGCGCGCGGGAGGGTGAGATAGGCCGCCACCTGCTATCTGATCACGAACAGGACGCACGGGTTCTACTCGAAGAGTGGCAAGCGGCATTTCCCGAGCGCTTTTATCTAGAGTTGGTTCGCACCGGGCGCCCGCTGGAAGAGGCCTGCGTTCACGCCAGCGTCAAGCTGGCCATTGAGACAGGCACGCCAGTGGTGGCGACCAATGACGTGCGCTTTCTTGAGCGCGAAGATTATTGGGCCCACGAGACCCGCGTCGCCATCGGTGAAGGTAAAGCGCTGGACGACCCGCGCCGCGAACGCCGCTACACCGAAGAGCAGTACTTAAAAAGCCCCGACGAGATGGCGGCGCTGTTTGCCGATATCCCCGAAGCGCTGGAAAACAGCGTGATGATCGCCGAGCGCTGCAGCGTGGATGTGCGTCTGGGCGAGATTTTCCTGCCCGAGTTTGGCATTCCCGAAGGGATGACCCAGGATGAGTTCTTCCGCAAAGTATCCCATGACGGTTTAACCGAGCGGTTGGATTTTCTGTTTCCCGCTGAACGCTACCCCCGCGACAGCGAAGAGTACCGGGCGATCGACCAGCGCTACCGCGACCGGCTGGAGTTCGAGCTCAACGTTATTATCCAGATGGGGTTCCCTGGCTACTTCCTGATCGTGATGGACTTCATCCAGTGGGCCAAGGACAACCGCGTGCCGGTAGGCCCGGGGCGCGGTTCCGGTGCTGGTTCGTTGGTGGCCTACGCACAAAAGATTACCGATCTGGATCCGATTGGCTACGACCTGCTGTTCGAGCGCTTTCTTAACCCTGAGCGTGTCTCCATGCCCGACTTTGACGTCGACTTCTGCATGGAAAAACGCGACAAGGTGATCGAGTACGTGGCCGAGCGCTACGGGCGCAATGCGGTCTCCCAGATTGTCACCTTTGGCACCATGGCGGCGAAGGCCGTGGTGCGCGATGTGGCCCGTGCCCAAGGCCGTCCGTACTCGCTGGGGGACAAACTCTCCAAGCTGATTCCCTTTGAAGTAGGCATGACCCTGGCCAAGGCGATTGAGCAGGAGCCCGCGCTCAAAGAGTTTATCGGCAACGATGAAGAGGCCGAAGAGATCTGGGAGATGGCGCTCAAACTTGAGGGCACCACCCGGGGCACCGGCAAGCACGCCGGTGGCGTGGTCATTGCCCCCACCAAACTGACCGATTTCTCACCGCTGCTCTGCGATGAAGATGGTTCCGGCTTGGTGGTACAGTTCGATAAAAACGATATTGAAGAAGCGGGGCTGGTCAAGTTCGACTTCCTGGGCCTGCGGACGCTGACGATTATCGACTGGGCACTAGAGATGGTCGACAAGGTGCGCAGCGTTAACGGCCAGGGGCCGCTCAACATCGACAGCATCCCACTGGACGATGTGCCGACCTTCGAGATGCTCAAGCGCGCTGAAACCACGGCGGTCTTCCAGCTCGAATCCCGCGGTATGAAGGAGCTGATCAAGCGCCTGCTGCCCGACTCCCTGGACGATATGATCGCTCTGGTGGCACTGTTCCGCCCCGGCCCACTGCAGTCGGGCATGGTCGACGACTTTATCAACCGTAAGCACGGCCGGGCCGAAGTCTCTTATCCACACCCGGATTACCAGCACGAGCTGTTGAAACCTGTCTTGGCGCCCACCTACGGCATCATCCTCTACCAAGAGCAGGTCATGCAGATCGCTCAGGTAATGGCGGGCTACAGCCTCGGTCAAGCCGATATGCTGCGCCGTGCCATGGGTAAGAAAAAGCCTGAAGAGATGGCCAAGCAGCGTGATGGCTTTATGGAGGGTTGTGCCGCCAACGGTATCGATAAAGACCTGGCCGGTAACATCTTTGACCTGGTAGAGAAATTCGCCGGTTACGGCTTTAACAAGTCTCACTCGGCTGCCTATGCGCTGGTCTCTTACCAAACCGCGTGGCTGAAAGCCCACTATCCGGGGCCCTTTATGGCCGCCGTTATGTCCACGGAAATGGACAACCTGGATAAAGTGGTGCCGCTGATTGAGGAGTGTCGGAACCTCAAGCTCACCGTAACGCCGCCGAACGTCAACGTCGGTGGTTACAAGTTCACCGTCGATACCGATGCGCGTGTGGTCTACGGGCTAGGCGCAATTCGTGGCGTGGGCGAAGGGCCCATTGGCGCCATTGTCGAAGCCCGTGAGGCAGATGGCCCTTTTAAAGATATCTTCGATTTCTGCCGCCGCATTGATCCCAAACGGATGAATAAGCGCACCCTGGAGGCGCTTATTCGCTCCGGTGCGCTGGATACCCTAGGCCCCAATCGTGCGGTGCTGTTCGCAGCAATGGAGGACGCGCTAAAAGCCGCTGCCCAAAACCACGCCAATCAAAATCTGGGCATGCTGGATATGTTTGGTGATGCGTTCGCCGCGGCAGATGAAAGTGATGGTGACAGCAACGTTTACGCCGAATACATCAACGCACGTGAGTGGACCGATCGTGAACGGCTCTCAGGGGAGAAAGATACCCTGGGGCTTTACCTGACGGGGCACCCGATCGACGAGTACGAACGGGAGCTAAAACGTTTTGTCTCCACGCGGATCAGCGATTTAAAACCTTCTCGCGACCCCCAGCGCGTTGCTGGGCTAGTGGTCGGCGTGCGTACCATGAAGTCCAAGCGTGGTGATACCATGGCGTTTATCACCCTGGATGACCGCACCGGGCGTATTGAAGCTTCGCTGTTTGGGGAGCTATTCGAGCAGCTACGCGGTCAGATTGAGGCTGATCAGGTACTCATCGTTGAGGGCGAAGTCTCCAGCGACGAATTCTCTGGTGGTCTGCGCCTACGCGGTAAAGACGTTACACCCATGGTGACGGCGCGCATTCGCTACGGCCAAGCCGTGGAACTGGCACTGGACGCGGGGCAGATCAATGGTCGCTTAATTGAAACCCTGCGCGACAGCCTGACGCCGTATCGCGATCAAGAGGGTTTGCCGGTGCGCCTGCAGTACCGCCACCCAGCGGCAGTGGCTTGGCTGGAACTTGCCGATGAGTGGAAAGTCGCCCCGAGCGACGACTTACTGCTGGCGCTGCAGGATGTCCAGGGTCAGACAGGCGTACAGCTACGCTATCGATAAATAGTGACAGAAGGGCACTCACCTTGCGTGGCAGGGACAGGGTGCGATAATACTTATTTTGATCAGGCTTGTTTTTGACAGGCAGCTTACAGGCAGAGCCGATGAATCCTAATTATCTCGATTTTGAACAGCCGATTGCCGAACTTCAGGCAAAAATTGAGGAGCTGCGGTTAGTCAGCTCCGATAGCCAAGTCAACCTTTCCGACGAGATTGCTCGGCTGGAAGAGAAGAGCCGCAAGCTGACGGAATCGATCTTCAAGGATTTGACTCCCTGGCAGGTTTCTCAGCTATCACGGCACCCTCAGCGTCCCTACACGTTGGACTACCTCGAACACATCTTCACCGACTTTGACGAGCTGCACGGTGATCGCAACTTCGCCGATGATGCCGCGCTGGTAGGTGGCATTGCGCGGTTGAATGATGCGCCAGTGATGGTGATTGGCCATCAAAAAGGCCGCGATGTCAAAGAGAAAGTGCGCCGTAACTTCGGTATGCCGCGCCCAGAAGGCTACCGCAAAGCGTGCCGTCTGATGGAGATGGCCGAGCGCTTTAAAATGCCGATCCTGACCTTTATCGATACCCCCGGCGCCTATCCCGGCATCGACGCCGAAGAACGCGGTCAGTCAGAGGCCATCGCCTATAACCTGGCCGTTATGTCGCGGCTGAAAACACCGATTATCTCCACCGTGGTGGGCGAGGGCGGCTCCGGCGGCGCACTGGCAATTGGCGTATGCGACGAACTGCAAATGCTGCAGTATTCGACCTACTCGGTGATCTCGCCGGAAGGCTGCGCATCGATCTTATGGAAAAGCGCTGAAAAAGCCTCCGACGCCGCTCAGGCTATGGGTATTACCGCCGAGCGACTGAAAGAACTGGGTTTCGTCGATTCTCTGATAAAAGAGCCGCTCGGTGGCTCCCACCGTCACCCGCTAACCACCGCTGAGCGGGTCAAAGAGGCGCTTACCGCGAGTTTGGGGCGTCTGCAGTCAATGGATACTGACGCGCTGCTGGAGCGTCGCTACAAGCGTTTAATGAGCTATGGCGCCCCAGCCGCTTAATACGCTGCAAAGCTTGCTCAACGACGCCCTGGCGGAAACCCCGCCAGGGCGCTCTATTTGGGTGGCACTCTCAGGCGGCTTGGACTCCTGCCTACTGCTGGCGTTAGCCGCAAAGGTCTGTGAACAAGCAGACCGCCATCTGCGAGCTATCCATATTAATCACGGCCTACAGGCAGCAGCGCAGACGTTTGAAGCGCACTGCCGAGCTATGTGTGTGCGTGTGAACGTGCCGCTGACCGTGGTCAATGTGGCGGTAAATACGCAAGGTAAAGGCATCGAAGGTGCCGCTCGCACCGCCCGCTATGAGGCTTTTTTTGCCACCATCCCCGCTGGCGATACGCTCTGGCTGGCCCAGCACCAGGACGATCAGGCGGAAACCTTTCTGCTCGCCGCTCTGCGCGGCAGCGGGCCACGCGGCCTGGCCGGTATGCCCTATCGCCGGGAGGCCCAAAGTACCGCCTTGGTGCGCCCCTGGCTCTCCGTGTGCCGAGCTGAACTTGAAGCTGCGGCTGGGCTGCTTGAGTTGCGCTGGTGTGAAGATCCCACCAATCAAGATATTCGCTTTGATCGCAACCGCCTGCGCCACCGAATATTGCCTGCATTGCGCGAGCGCTGGCCCACAGCCGTCGCTGCTTTAGCCAATAGCGCAACCAACGCCGGTGAAGCAGATGCGGTGCTTAGCGAGTATTTAGCAGCCGAGCTAAACGAACTCGTCACTGGAGAAGGGCAGATAGATGCAAGCGCGCTTAGTCAGCGCTCCCGTCCCCGCCAGCGGCTGCTGGTGCGCACCTTCTGCCAACAGCAAGGCTTGCCAACACCGCCGCAGAAGCGCTTAGAGAGCCTGTTGGACCAATTGAATGCCAAGGCGGGTGCCGCGGTGTGCGTTGAGTGGCCGGGCGCTCAGGCGCGCCTATGGCGCCAGCGGCTCTATCTGATGGTGCCTTTTGAAGCATTATCGTCGTGGGAGGTTAGCTGGGATGGTAAAACGCCACTAGAAACGCCCATCGGGCCGCTAGGGTGGCAGGTGGCTTCATTACAAGAGCCGTCTCAACCGCTGAGAGCGACCTGGCGACAAGGTGGGGAGGTTATTCAGCTACCTGAACGAGGGCGGCGCGACCTAAAGCGGTTGCTACAAGAGGCGGATATGCCGCCCTGGGAGCGCGAGCGGCTGGTGGTCATCATGCAGGCTGAGGCGTGTATTGGGGTGGTTCGTCCCCCTGCCCAGCTGCTATGGCATGCAGAGGGAGTCCTTTTTACCCGCCTGAGGTCGCCTGCTTAATCACCAGCTTAAAACCGGCGGCTTCCATAAACGCCTGTTCTTGCTCCAGGTCGGTACTCAGTAGGGTGGGTTCATCGCTGGCAGGCAACGTGATCGTTAGGCTGTCGCTTTCAGCGCTGATCTCTGGGAGCCAGGGAGCGGTTTCCGGGCGCGAATGGTTGAGTAGCACGGCTAAACGCAGCAGTCGGGCGAGTTTTTGGGTAGTCTCCTGTTGCGCTTCCGGCAGGGCCTGCCACTCCTTGAGCGGAAATTTACGCCGGTGCGCGCGCACTAAAAACGCCAGTTGGCGCTGTTCAGGGCGCGAAAAACCCGCGAGGTCCGAATGCTCCAGCAGGTACGCACCGTGGCGATGAAACTGGCTGTGAGAGATCGCCAGGCCGATTTCATGCACGTGGCTAGCCCACTGTAAATAGCGCCCTTGCTCAAGGTTTAGCGACCACACATGGCGTACCTGCTGAAACAGCCGCTCGGCAGTGTCGGCGACGTTAAGCCCTTGGCGGGTATCAACATCGTAAGTGCGCTGTAGCGACTCCAGACTTTTCGAGCGCGAGTCTTCGGCGGTATTTCGCCCGGCCATATCGTAGAGCACGCCTTCACGCAGCGCCCCATCGGCAAAACGCATTTGGGTTAAATCAAAGGCCTCAAAAATCGCCCCGAGAATGGCAATACCCGCCGGGAAGACTTTGGCACGGTCAGCCTTGAGGCCCTCCAGCGCGACTTTATCCAGTTGCTTGCACTTCAGCAGCCGTTCGCGCAGCTTCTTTAAGCCGGCGCGAGTGATAACACCCTCGTGGGGCGTATCGCCATAGGCATGCAACACGCTGGCGGCGGCCTTGATCGTGCCGCTGGAGCCGACCGGGTCGTCCCAGCCCAGGCGTTGATAGGGGCGCTGAATATTGGCGAGCTCTGAAAGAGCGGCGAGCTCGGCGCGGCGCATACGTTTTTCGTTCAACTCGCCGTCGGAGAAGAAGCGTCGGGAAAAGGTCACGCAGCCCATGCGCAGGCTCTCCAGCGCTTTAGGCTCAAAAGCTTCACCAATAATGAATTCGGTCGAGCCGCCGCCAATATCGACGATTAATCGGCGGCCATTTTCGGCCAGCGCGTGGGCGGCGCCTAAATAAATCAGCCGGGCTTCTTCGCGGCCGGCGATAATTTCGATGGCGTGACCTAACTGTGCCTCGGCGCGCTCGATAAACGCTTGGCTATTATCGGCATCGCGTAGCGCGTTAGTGCCGACAATGCGCAAATTGGCGTTGGTGATATCGCTTAAAAACGGCGCGAAGCGGCCCAAACAGTCTAGTGCGCGCTGCATTGCCTCTTCGCTGAGCAAGCCGTCGTCGTCTAGTCCCGCAGCGAGCTGCACCTTTTCGCCCAATCGGGCCACCACCTGGAGGCGTTCATGCTGGTAATTGGCCACCAGTAGATGAAAGCTGTTGGAGCCCAGGTCTATAGCGGCGAAGCGCTGCGGCGTACCGCTGTCTGCCTCAGCGGGAGCGGTGGCAATAGGGAGCGAAATGTCCTTGGGCATGAGCTTTCCTTCGTGTTGGCTGTGCCAAGGTTGCGGCGACCTTTATCTATTGTCAATTGCTAGACACCTAAAGGCTTGCGTTTGTCGCGGCGCTTGACTACCATCGAGCTACTGGCCTGATCTGACCTAGTTAGTTAGCGTGTCCACAAGTACTTCGCTGCTGAGATGAGTCGCTGTTTAGATAAATCATCTTGTATGCGTCGTGCAAGTACGGCACCTTGGTCGCCCCAGACGTTATTCACTGTTTATCCCGTTAGCGTCAGCCAGAATTCCAAGTCGTCAGATAGCCCACTGGTTCAACCACTCTTCCTGTGTGAACCAGAAGAGACAAGTGTTAGCACCCTCGAGTTGAGTCTTAATAACAACAAGCAGCAGCGTTGTTAGTTAAGTCCAACGCCGTTCCTTTCATCTTCGAGCGCGTGCCTTTACCGGGGTCTGAACGCATCACACGGCGTCACTTTCACGCCTCCTGTCTTATTCCCGGCGCCTGGCGCCCAGCTTCCATGAGCAACTTTCTAACACACCGATGAATCTCACTGAACTCAAGCAAAAAACCGTTCCCGAGCTCCTCGATATCGCCCGTGAAATGGGTATTGATAACTTGGCCCGTTCGCGCAAGCAGGACATCATTTTCGCCATCCTCAAGAAACACGCCAAAAGTGGCGAGGATATCTATGGCGACGGTGTGCTGGAAATTCTTCAGGATGGCTTCGGCTTCCTGCGTAGCGCTGACAGCTCCTATCTCGCCGGTCCCGACGATATTTATATATCGCCTTCGCAGATTCGCCGTTTCAATCTGCGCAAGGGTGACTCCATTTCCGGCAAAATCCGTCCGCCGAAGGAGGGTGAGCGCTATTTCGCCCTGCTGAAGGTCAGTCAAATCAACTTTGACCGTCCGGAAAATGCCAAGCACAAGATCCTGTTTGAGAACTTAACGCCACTGTTCCCAGACGATCGCATGCGTATGGAGATCGGTAACGGCTCCACGGAAGACCTTACCGCGCGAATCATCGATCTAACCGCACCGATCGGTAAAGGCCAACGTGGTTTGCTGGTGTCGCCGCCGAAGGCGGGTAAAACGCTGATGTTGCAAAACATCGCGACCTCCATCACGCGCAACAACCCAGAGTGCCATCTGATCGTACTGCTGATCGATGAACGCCCTGAGGAAGTCACCGAAATGTCGCGCACCGTGCGTGGCGAAGTAGTGGCATCAACCTTCGATGAGCCGCCTGCGCGTCACGTGCAAGTCGCTGAAATGGTTATCGAGAAAGCCAAACGCTTGGTTGAACACAAGAAAGACGTGGTCATCCTGCTCGACTCCATTACTCGCTTAGCGCGTGCTTATAACACCGTGGTGCCCAGCTCCGGTAAAGTGCTCACCGGTGGTGTCGATGCCCACGCCCTTGAAAAGCCGAAACGCTTCTTTGGTGCGGCGCGTAATATCGAAGAGGGTGGCAGCTTGACGATTATCGCCACGGCGCTGGTCGATACTGGCTCCAAGATGGACGAAGTCATCTTCGAAGAGTTCAAGGGTACCGGCAATATGGAAGCCCACCTGGATCGCAAGCTGGCTGAGCGTCGTGTATTCCCGGCGATCAATATCCGTCGCAGTGGCACCCGTCGTGAAGACCTGCTGGCTTCTGAGGATGAAATGCAGCGCATGTGGATTTTGCGCAAGCTGCTCAATCCGATGGAAGACACCGCCGCCACTGAATTCCTGATTGATCGTCTGAAAGATACCAAGACCAATCTAGAGTTCTTTGAGGCGATGAAGCGCCGCTAGCTTGTAGTCAAAAAGAGCGCCGCTAACGCGGCGCATTCGCCAGCCAGGGAGCGTGCCTTGAAGTACAAAGACTTGCGTGAGTTCATCGCGGCGCTTGAAGCCCAGGGTGAACTCAAGCGTATTCATGTCGAAGTCGATCCTTACCTGGAAATCACCGAAATTTGCGACCGCACGCTGCGTGCCGGTGGTCCGGCGTTGCTGTTTGAAAACGTCAAAGGCCACGACATGCCGCTGCTCGGTAACCTGTTTGGCACCCCCAAGCGAGTTGCGCTAGGCATGGGCCAAGACTCGGTAGAAGCGCTCAGAGAAGTGGGCAAGCTGTTGGCGTTTCTCAAAGAGCCTGACCCGCCGAAAGGCTTGAAAGACGCCTGGGACAAGCTGCCGATCTTCAAACAAGTGCTCAGCATGGGGCCGAAAAACGTCAAACATGCGCCGGTACAGGAAGTGGTGTATGAAGACGACGAGGTCGATCTCGGGCTGCTGCCGATTCAGCACTGTTGGCCTGGTGATGCGGGTCCACTGGTCACCTGGCCCCTGGTGATCACCAAGGGGCCGCTCAAGAAGCGACAGAACCTAGGGATTTACCGTCAGCAGAAGATTGGCAAGAACCGCCTGATCATGCGCTGGCTCTCCCATCGTGGCGGCGCGTTGGATTTTCTGGAGTTCCAGAAAGCCCACCCAGGCGAGCCTTTCCCGGTTGCGGTGGCGCTGGGTGCCGACCCGGCGACGATTTTGGGCGCCGTAACCCCTGTGCCGGATTCGCTCTCAGAATATGCCTTTGCTGGTCTACTGCGCGGTTCGCGTACCGAGCTGGTGAAGTGCGGTCATGCGGATCTTGATGTACCCGCGTCCAGCGAGATTATCCTCGAAGGCTTTATCTACCCCGATGACATGGCGGCGGAAGGCCCCTTTGGTGACCACACTGGTTACTACAATGAGGTCGACCACTTCCCGGTATTTACCATTACTCGGATGACCATGCGCCGTGATGCGATCTATCACTCGACCTATACGGGGCGTCCGCCGGATGAACCGGCGATTCTTGGCGTGGCGCTTAACGAAGTCTTTGTGCCCATTCTGTGTAAGCAGTTTCCCGAAATCGTCGACTTCTACCTGCCACCGGAAGGCTGCTCTTACCGTATGGCAGTGGTCACCATGAAGAAGCAGTACCCCGGCCACGCCAAGCGCGTGATGATGGGGGTATGGAGCTTTCTGCGTCAGTTTATGTACACCAAGTTTGTGATTGTGCTGGATGACGACGTGGACGCACGTAATTGGGAAGATGTTATCTGGGCGATCACCACCCGGATGGACCCCGCGCGGGATACAGTGATGGTCGAAAATACCCCCATTGATTATCTCGATTTCGCTTCGCCGGTCTCAGGCCTTGGCTCGAAAATGGGGCTTGATGCCACCAATAAGTGGCCAGGAGAAACTGACCGTGAATGGGGCACCCCGATTGTGATGGATGATGCCGTTAAAGCGCGCGTAGATGAGCGTTGGGAAGCGCTGGGGATTGGCCTGGATTTGCCCCCCTCTCGCCTTTAAATGTGCTGTATCGCTGACCGAATTTGTTAAAAGAGGCTTTCATGAGTGCAAGGACGTTGACTTGCCAAGTCACCGAGGTTGAGAACTTAAGCCCCGATGTGTTTGGCGTGACGCTAACTGGGCGCGCCGAAGCCATGCAGCATGCGCCGGGACAATATTTAGAGCTTAAGCTGGATGACACCACCTGGGTACCGTTTTCGATCGCCAGTGCCGATCGCAGCGATGGTGTTATCGAACTGCATATTCAACACTGGCCAGAGCGGGATAACTCAGCGCGGCTGCGTGAACTGCTGCAGGTAGCCAACCAGCTCACGCTGCGTTTGCCCAGTGGCGAGTGCGTGCTTGATCGCGAAAGCGAAAGGCCACTGCTGCTAATCGCAGCAGGAACCGGTTTCTCCCAGATGAAAGCCATTGTCGAAGCGGTGCTGCATGAACAGCCCGAACGAGAAATTTCGCTGTGGTGGGCTGCCCGCGAACACCGCGACCTCTATTTAGAGCAACTGGCCAGCCAGTGGGCGCAAACACACGACAATGTCTGCTTTCATGCGGTAACCGAATCGCCCTTGGAAGAGCCGTTAGCAGCGGGAGAGCGAATTAGCCATCATCTGGGCCGTATTGATCAGGTGTTGAAAACGACAGATATCACCCCAGAGACCCACGATGTTTATATCTCGGGTTCGCCCAATATGGTGTACGCCTGCCTGGATGTACTCGACACAAAAGGTATAAAGCTTGAGCGGGTGTTTTCGGATGTGTTTGCCTACGCACCCCGTTCTACTTAATATGGCCCCAGCTTTTGACACTCCCCTGATATAGCGTTGATAAAAAAGGAGGCTAACATGGCCCACCACGACGAAAACTTTAAAGACGATTCTGGTTTCCTGTCCATCTTTCTAGGCTTGGTGGTGCTGGTAAGTATGAGCGCGCTGCCCGCTACCATTGGCTGGGTACAAGCTTTTAGCGGTTGAGTGTTGCCATTTGCAGCGCTTGCAGGCAGGATAAAACTAGAACGCCATGGCGGCAGCCCTGCCAAACGATTTACTGGGGCTAGTTATTGCCAACGTAACCAACAGAATCTAACGGAATATGGGCATGCAGCGACCAACCACGCCACATACAGTGTACCCACAACCAGAATTGGTTGGTGGTTTTGCGTTTTATGGGTATTGGTTTAGCTACGGTGTGCCCCTGGCCGACGCCTAACGTCGCGCCACCAGGCACACCACTCGGTTGCCTGCCGCAAGCACAGAAGCCCCGGTCGGTAACCCCGCCGGGGCTTCTGGCGTTTTAGAACTCATTTTTCACTGTTATTTCATCAAGGAGCAGCATCATGATTTATCGCGCACTGACTAACGCTTTCGCGACCAGCTTTGTGGGTTATGGCTATAGCTGGCGATTTAGCGACGCGCGGTCGGTGCTAGCTGCCACCTCCGACCGTGTTCACTTGGGTGGTCACACAGCCATACGATGTCACACGATTGCGGAGAACTAATCATGAATGCGCCTGTCAGCCCTGTTATTAATAAAACTCTTGTAACCACTGCCCATGCTACTTCCCGGCTAACGCCTTCAACACCTGAGCCCAATGCAAAGCGGCTGCCTACCCCCGCCGAACTCAGACAACGTATCTCGTTAGGCGGCCCGCTAAGTGAGCAAATTGCCCGCCAGCGCCACGCCGTACAGCAAATTTTGAGTGGTCACGATGACCGGCTGCTCGTTGTCGTTGGCCCTTGCTCCGTTCACGACCCAGATGCAGCGCTGGAATACGCCGACCGCCTGGCTGCGCTAAGCGAAGAGATCAGTGAACGTATTTTGCCGGTCATGCGTGTCTACGTTGAAAAGCCGCGCACCACTGTGGGCTGGAAAGGGCTGGCCTACGACCCCGACTTGGATGGCAGCGGTGATATGCCACGTGGTTTAGCGCTCTCTCGTGAACTGATGCATGCCGTAGCCACTCGCGGCTTGCCGGTGGCTACCGAGCTTTTACAACCGATGCTGGCGCCCTACGTAGACGATTTACTAAGCTGGGTAGCGATTGGTGCACGAACCACCGAATCGCAACTGCACCGTGAGCTGGCCAGTGATTTGTCAGCGGCGGTGGGGTTCAAAAATGCCACCAGTGGCGATGTACAAGTGGCTATCGATGCCATGAGTGCGGCGGCCCATCCGCACCAGCGTTTCGCGGTAGACCCGCAAGGCTACCCGGTCGTCCAGCAAACTGCAGGCAACCTGCACACCCACGTAGTGTTACGTGGCGGGCACGGTGAGCCTAACTATCAGGCACAACACGTACGTGCGGCAACCATCGCGCTGCGTAATGCCGGGCAAAACCCACGGCTAATGGTGGATTGCAGCCATGCCAATGCGCGTAAAGATCATCGCCGCCAGAGTGAAGTGATGCTGGATGTATTGGCGCAGCGTCAGGCAGGCGAAGCCAACCTGGTCGCGCTGATGCTGGAAAGCCACCTGTTCGAAGGCAAGCAGCCGCTCAAACCTGGCGCCATGCGCTACGGCGTATCGGTCACCGACGCCTGCGTGGGCTGGGAAACGACCGAGCACTTACTCAAAACGGCCGCGGAGCGTTTGGCGTAATTGCATTTGTAAAACGCTATTACTTGTTTGCCCTGGCCAGCCCCGTATCATAGGGCGTTTGCAGCGATAATGAGGCTGGCCATGGTATTTACCCTAGAACATCACGACCCCGAGACCTACCGCCGCAAAGCCCGCATGATTAGCTTTGCCATGGCGGGGCAACTGATTATTTTCGGCCTCCTGTTCTCAATGCTCCTTACCTCCACCTTTGGCAGCAGCCTATGGCTCAATGCCCTAGGTGTGCTACTTGGGCTATTGGCCACCAGCGCGCTATTTGCCGTGCTGCGTGAGCGCCCATGGATGACGGAGGTGCGCTATGTCTGGCAACTCAAGCATCACCTGTCGCAAGTCAGTGGCTATCTTTCGCAACTGCGCAAAGCGGTGGAAGAGAGCAACCGCACGGCGCTGGATCTGCTCACTTTCTATCACCAGGGCATGGCGCAGTTGGCGGAGCTTAACGGGCGCACTACCGATGACGACGCCGAACGGCTAGCGGAAAAAATGCAGGTTAAAATCAAACGCGAAGAGCTGGGGTTGCCCCCGCAGGTGGAAAGTATCGATACGCACGATCTGCAGGCGTTCAAACGTGGCTAAGAAGTTCAGCAAACAATAGAATTAGTTATACAGGGAGCATGACGTATGAATACGTTAAAAGCATGGGGTAGAGCCATCGCCGCAGTCGGTGTGATGGTGGTGCTCGGGGGGTGTGCAGCCACGCCCTCCACAGAAACTAAAGCCGCTAACCAAGCAACGCTGGATAACCGGGCACCCTTTCTGCCCTCGGCGCTTTTTCCCGGCACTGCGCAGCGTTTTGATGCGTGGCACTGCGAACCCGCTCAGCAGCACTTAGTGGCTGCCACCAATGCCAACGATTTGCGCCTATGGTCGCTGCACGGCGCATGGCGGCTGCCCCAAGCCGTCGTGGCCAGCGGTGCCCGCTACCAAGATGGTGAGATCAGCTTCTGGAACCGGGGTGACGAGGCGCTAGTGGAAACGCCACGAGGGCAGTTGCAGTGCTCGTTGGCCAAGCAGCGTGACGCCTTAACCCGAGCTGAAAAGCCCGGCGTGATGTTCTTTGGTCAGGGTAACGAACCGGGCTGGACGGTTGCGTTAGCAAATGACACGCCGACACTGACGATGGAAACGAACTATGGGGAAGAGCGTCTCCAGCTACCTTATATGGTTAGTGTGATGGACAATGAAGCTGGTCGAGTCGTGATTGAAAACGCTGACGTGGAGCCCTTTTTCCGCGTGCGTATCGATGCTGGGGCCTGTTTCGATAATATGAGCGGCAAGCCGTTTCCCGCTCGCGTTACGCTGACCTATGGCGGGGAGCAATATAGTGGCTGTGGCCAAGGTATTGCTCCCTAATAAAACGCTAGCTTAGCAACGATAGACAAAACGTTCGTCGGCCCGCCATTCATGCGTCATAAAATCGCTGGCGCACAGGGCCGAGGTGTTGCCTGCGGCTCGAGCGGCGAGGCGCGATAGCGTTTGCATCTGAATACCGCGGGTACTCTCCAGCTGTTCGCTTACCGCAAGCGGTACCCAGTGTTCTTCCTCTAACGTTGCCAGGGTAAAGCTAAACGGATGGAAGCCTGGGAAGCCGAGCCGAATATCGGTGGCGATCAGCGTCTCTTTTCCCTCTAGCAGTCGCGTTTCATAGCGTAAAAAAGAACCCGCAAACCACATTAAACGCTCTCCCTGTTGGCTGGCCAGGGCGAACGCCTCTAGCCCAGCGTTACGAATTAATGGTTCGAAACGCGGTTTACGGTCGCCGTCAAACACACTAATCAGGCTTTCATGATAGCGCTCCCCGTCGATCACCGTGGCGCGCCATAGCACAATGTTAAACGGCGTTGGCTGTATCAGTAGCGGAGCCTCTTCAAGACCCTGTTCTACCAGGGCTGGGGCAAGACGTTGCTCTACCACTAATTTCGCACCCGCTGCCATCATTAGGTAAACACTCGTGATGGCCAGTCCCCATATGCAGGCTTTACGTACCCGCTGAGAGACCAAGGCGACGCCCAAGGTAAATAGCAGCGGCAGTGTATAGAGCGGATCGATAATAAAAATAATCGGCCACACGGTGGGAGCGAGATCAAGAGGCCAAAGCAACTGGGTGCCGTAAGTGGTTAGTGCATCAAGCAGAGGATGGGTAATCAGAATAAGCCCAAAAAAGCACCACCAGCGAGGTAGGCTAATATCTTTTGCAGGAGCAAATCGTGTGCATAGCAGCGCCAACAGGGTGGCTAACCCTGTTAGTACAAAAAGCGAATGGCTAAAACCGCGATGCTCGGTGACATTAGCCACAGCATCGCCATAATCCAGCGCTACATCAAAATCGGGCAGGGTGCCGAGTACGGCGCCGATAAGGATGGCCTTACGGCCAAGGCGTCGGCCCAGTACTGCCCCGCCAATGGCTGCGCCAAGCGCGGCTTGAGTGACTGAATCCACAGGTTTCTCCGACGGGTAAACCCAGCTAAGATAAACGGTATTATTTAATTATACAGCGTTGCAGCGATTTATTTCTGTTGTCACGTTTTTGTAAAGTATGACCAAGGCCGTTTTTAACAGGAGTCGATATGCAATATCTACATACCATGGTGCGTGTTAATGACCTGGATGCTTCGCTGCATTTTTACTGCGATCTGCTGGGTCTTAAAGAAGTTCGCCGAAAAGAGAACGAGAAAGGACGCTTCACGCTGGTGTTTCTGGCTGCACCAGAAGATGAGCCACGCTCAGAGCGGCTGACGGCTCCGGAGCTTGAGCTGACGTATAACTGGGATCCCGAAGAGTACACCGGCGGGCGTAATTTCGGCCACCTAGCCTATCGGGTGGATGACATTTATGCGCTCTGCCAACACCTTCAGGACAACGGCGTGACGATTAACCGCCCACCCCGTGATGGCCATATGGCGTTTGTTAAATCACCGGATGGAATCTCTGTGGAGCTGCTGCAAAAAGGCGATGCCCTGGCGCCACAAGAGCCATGGGCTTCTATGGAAAACACCGGTAGCTGGTAACAATGACAAAAGGAACGATCACCATGAAAGGTTGGCGCTTGTTACCACTACTGGCTTCCGCTGCGCTACTGTTAAGTGCTTGTAGCAGTTCGCCAGGGCCAAGTTCTATACCACAAGGGGGCGCTAACGATGCCTCGCTTGAGGGCGCTATTGTTGAGCAGCGTTGGAACCTACTGTTGGTGGGGACTGATGAGCGGCTCTCTATGCCGGAAACGCCATTTTTCGAGATTTCACAAGAGGGCAAAGTTAGCGGTTACGACGGCTGTAATCGCTTTAGTGGTGAAGCAACACTCGGTGAGAACCAGCGCATTGAGTTTAGCCCGTTAGCCACCACCCGCATGGCGTGCCCGCAAATGGGCGATGCCAAGCGGGTCACGGATATGCTGGAGACCGCCTATCGGTATTTGATTGACCATGATCGATTGGTCTTCTTTGGCCCGGATAGTCGGGTGCTAGGCGGCTGGCGCGAAGGTAACTGATTCAGCCAGTTAGCCTTCAAAAGGCGGATTGAAGCGGGCGATAAAGCGCGCATCAATCCGCTTTTTCCATTGCCATACCCACTTGCCGGATACCCCAAAGCCTCCGCGGCTGGCAATCGCGCGGCCGTCGCCAGTGCCAATGAGTGCCAACACCCGTTTGGGTGGCTGCCAGGGGAGTAACGGTTCGCCTTGGCAGGCACGGCGAAGGTTATCCGCTAAGTATGGCCCCATGCGCACCGCATAAACCCCTGCGTTGGGTAGCGCTGGGGTAAACGCTGCACAGTCGCCAGCGGCAAAGATATTCGGCTGGTCGCTAACCTTCAGCGAATGGTTTACGCGGATAAAACCGTGTTGATCTAATGGCAGATCAGTCCCCGCCAGCCAAGGGTGGCCGACAGCCCCCGTTGCCCACAGGACGATGTCCGCATCGATGCGTTTACCGTTCTGGGTGGTTACTCCGCCTTCCATCAGCGTATCGCCGCGTTGTTCAACGTGAACGGTAATCCCTGCCTGTGACAGCGCGCGTCGCATTAGCCAGCGTGGCACGTGCCCGGCATCGGGCAATAGAGCGTTAGACGCGCTGAGCAAATGCCCCTGCCAATCAATATCCGGGCGCTGCTTGCTCAACTGGGCCAGTACGCTCATCAGTGTTTCACAGCCCGCAGCGCCTCCGCCAACGCCCACTACCCGTTGGGCGCCGCCGCTGGGTAAATGGCTAATGTCATTTTGCAGTGCCTGCCAGCGCTGGTGCAGACTACTCAGTGGGCGCATGGCGAGTAGCTTGGGGAGGTTCTCCCCATGCTGCTGAGGAGAGGTCAGGGTCGAGCCGATGTTGACGGAGGCCATGTCAAAATTAACGCGCTCGCCATTTGCCAGCGCTACGTAACGCTCCTGGGTGTTGATCGTACTCGCTGTGGAAAGAATTAGCCGAGCATTGGCTCTTTGGCACAATGCCTCCACGTCGATCTGTGTCTCGCGCAGCGTACACTCCCCCGCTAGCCATGCGGGTACGCTGCCGGAGTAAGCTGCTAAAGGACTATCACTCACCACGGTAATCGCGATGCTTGGTTCAGGCTGTTTGGCAAAGGCTTCGAGTACAAAGGCGTGGGCATGGCCCGCACCCATGAGTAATAATTGCTGCATGGACATCGCCTATAGAAGAAGCAAGGTGCTGTTGGGGATTAACAGACAAAGACTTGGTTTTTACCCGCCAATTTAGCCAGATACATGCCTTGATCCGCCCGCTCAAATAGCTGGCGGGGGCGGTCGCCGGGCTGGGCAAGGGTCAGGCCGATACTGATTGTTAATTGGCCAGCGATGTCGAAGGTGTGTTGCTCCACGTTGCGGCAGAGCCGGTTAGCCAGCTTTAGACTGGCATCTTGGTCAAGCCCCTTGGATATGATGACGAACTCTTCGCCTCCCCAACGCCCAAAGTGATCCTCATGTCTCAACGTTTCCTGCACTAACTGGGTCATATTACGCAAGATATCATCGCCGGTTGCATGCCCATAGGTATCGTTAATATTTTTAAAATCATCAATATCAAACATCAACATGGCAAAACTGACTGACGAATTGATCCAATCCTCAATCACCAGCTCTGTATAGTAGCGGTTCCAGCATTTTGTTAAGGGGTCGGTGTGGGCTAAACCCTCAAGGCGTTGATTGGTTTTGGTTAACTGGCGGTTGAGATGAACGACCTCCTGGGCCGTTATGGCCACGGCTAAATCGTCGGCCAGCTCAATCATCATGGAGGCTTCCTGCGGCATCCAATAACTCAAGACGTCTTGAAGCGTCGTATCAGCAACCAGAGCGGGGAGTAGCGGCTGTTGGCGAAATAGTAGCAACCAACCCAAGGAGGCATTGGCGACGCTTAGCGGGGCCGCTAAACCTCCTTGGCAACTGCCATTCAGCTCGGCGATTTCGTCACGGGCATTGTGTTGATTCAACTGCTGTAAATGATGAAATAACTGGTGCTTCGAGGGACACTCGCCAAAGCAGTGAAGGTCGCCCTGATAAGCCAGCGCGATGCCTTCGGCCTGAAAAATATCGCACCAGCTAGCGCCATGATGCTGCAAAATATCATCAATGGAAGTCAGTTTTTTAATATCTCTGGACAGCAATCTGCGGCGAGACTTTAAACCTGATTGGCGAGTGACCATACGCTCTGCTTTTAACAAGCGTAAGCGTTGGGATGCAAGATCGACGAGTAGCTGGATCCACTTGCCAGGCCCAGCGTGAACCGCAGGTGGATGCCCAATATACCCCCACACTTCATGTTCGCCCTTTAGTTCATACAGTTGCAGCTCTGAGGCGGCTAGATCGTCGTAACAATGAATAGCGAGCAGCGCGCGGTGAGAGGCGAGGGTACTTTCCAACGGATAGTAGTACGCCAAACGAAGGTTTCCTGTGCTTAAGCGGCGATAAAGTGCCACTGGTTGACCCTGTGTAAGCGCATGCAGCGTTTTGGCCAGCAGTTCAAAAAGCTCGAGAGGGGTTGCTGAGCCGCATAGTAGCGCCAGCTTATGACACAGATCGTCGAGATTTTGCACCGATGGAGATAGTGTGCCACTCATTCTGAATGACTCCTCAAGCGCCGCATCTTAGCGCTTAACATAGCAACTCGCCTAAGCGAAAACTCGAAATTGAATTAATGATTCAATCAAAAGGTGAACCGTTATTCAACTGTTATTGAACAATCGCTTCACATTGGCGGCATGAATGAAAAGATCATGTTCGCCGAGCGTCTAAAAGCGGCACTGGAAGCAGCGGGGTACGAAGCGCGGCCGTCAGTGCTTGAGCGGGAATTTAATCTGCGCTATTGGGGAAAGCCGATCACGTTTCAGGCCGTTAGGCGTTGGCTGCGTGGTGATTCGATCCCCAGTCAGGATAAGCTCCAGGTTTTGGCTCGCTGGCTGTTTGTCGACCCACACCACTTGCGCTACGGCGCTAGCACCGCTCATACCGTCAGCGAACCTTCCGCAAGTTGGGACGTTTCGCCCACCAGTGAAGAGCGCCAATTGCTGGCTCTCTACCGGGAGCTTCCCGCTGCCCAGCGTAAAGTAGTGCGCGAAATTATTGAAACATTCGCCAAAGTGCACCCGCCTGCTAACGGGCGAAACGATTAGGCGTACTTCTTGTCCCTAATTATATTTCAACGTGGTGCGCTAGGAATCAATTGTTTTAGCTGACTTGTCACCGCGTCGCCAATTGAAGTAGTGCTTCAATAGTGCCAGCACTCGTTCGGGCTTGTGGGCGTTTTTCCATACCCCCGCAGTGGCCTTGGCCGCTTCGCCTAGCGTGGGGTAGGGGTGAATGGTGCCCAGCAGCTTATTGAGGCCCAGACCGTGCTTCATGGCGAGAGTAAATTCGCTCAGCCATTCACCGGCGTTTTCCGCCACGATGGTTGCACCGAGAATCTTGTCTCTGCCGGGCACGGTAAGCACTTTGATAAAGCCTTGAGTGGCGCCTTCGGCGATGGCGCGGTCGCTTTCGCCCATGGCGTAGCGGGTAACTTCAAAGGCAATGCCCTGTGCGTTAGCCTCTTTTTCGTTTAATCCCAACCTTGCCACTTCCGGCTGTACATAGGTGACGGCGGGCATATAGCGGTAATCCACCGCAAAGCTTTTCAGCTCGCCGAACAGGGCATTGGCGGCCGCGTGCCACGCCTGGTGAGCAGCAGCGTGGGTAAGCTGATAGGGCCCTGCCAAATCACCGCAGGCCCAGATATTGGGTAGGCGGGTTTGCAGGCGCTCGTTAAGTTCAAGGGTGCCCGCTTTTGTGGTGGTGATACCTAGCGCTTCTAACCCTAAGTCCTCCACGTTGGCTTGGCGACCAGCACTCACCAGCAGGTAGTCAAACGCTAGCAGCTTGCGATCGCCGTCATGCTCCACCACTAGCTGATAGCCGCTATCATCGTTGAGAACTTCCAGCGCCTTGGCATCGGTCATTACAATTACGCCCTCGCCCGCCAGGGTACTTTCGACTAGCTCACCGACCTCTGGATCTTCACGGCCCAGCAGTTGAGAAACGCCTTCCACCAGGGTGACCTGGCTACCCAGGCGGGCAAAACTTTGGCTCAGCTCGCAGCCAATGGCGCCGCCGCCCAGCACCACTAAACGCTTGGGCAGTTCAGTAAGCGACCAGAGGTTCTCGGAAGTTAAAACGGGGGCGATTTCAATACCCGGCAGCGACGGCACCCGGGGCCGTGCGCCGGTGGCCAGCACGATATGCCGTGCGGTCAGCGTTTTATCACCCACCTGTATTTCCCAGGGCGAGATCAGCCTGGCGTGCTCTTGGTACACCTCAACGCCCAAGCCGTTATAGCGCTCTATACTGTCGTGGGGTTCGATATCGCTAATCGCCTGATGCACATGGCCCATCACCTTGGCAAAGTCGACCTGCGGCTCGCTGGCAGTCACTCCGAACCGGTGTGCGGTGCGAATCTCATGGGCGGCGCGGGCGGCACGAATTAACGCTTTAGACGGGACGCAGCCGGTATTCAGGCAGTCGCCGCCCATCTTGTGTTTTTCCACCAACGCCACTTTGGCGTTCACGGCGCTGGCGATGTAGCTGGTAACCAGCCCCGCTGAACCGCCGCCGATCACCACAATATCGTAGTCAAAGCCTGCTGGCCGGGTAAAACCTTTATAAGCTTTGCGCTTCTGCACCAGTTGTACAATGCGTCGAGCTATCCAGGGGAAGATGGCCAGCAGTAAAAACGAGGCGATAAGCGTCGGTGAAAGAATATCCCCAAGGCTCTCTAGCTCGCCCAGCTGCCCACCCGCATTCACATAGATGGCGGTGCCGGGCAGCATCGCGAGCTGGCTTACCCAATAAAAAGTGACGGTTTTTATGCGCGTTAGACCCATGACCAGATTGATCATAAAGAACGGAAATACCGGCACTAAACGCATGGTAAATAGATAAAGAGCGCCATCGCGCTCCACGCCGCGATTCACCGAGGCAAACTGGCGTGGAAAGCGCTTTTCGATAGGGCCACGGAAAAGAAACCGTGAAAGTAGAAAGGCCAGCGTGGCCCCCATGGTGCTGGCGAAGGAGATAATCAGCAGACCCCAGCCGAGCCCAAATAGCGCACCGCCAAGTAAGGTCATCAGCGTGGCGCCCGGCAGTGAGAGCGCCGTTATCACCACATAAACAGCAAAAAAGATCCCCGCTACCTGCCAAGGATTTTGATTAAAGGCCGTTTGGAAGTCGCTTTGGTATGCTTTGATGGTTTCCAGGGTGAACCATTGATGGGCACCGCTAATGAAAAACATGCCAATGGATGTGATCAGTAGCGCTGCAATAATTAAACGTTGTCGGGTCACAATAAAAACTCCAGCGCTAATAAGGGAAGTATCGGTTGTCACTGAGTGAGGAGAGCGCCCGTTTCCTTACACTGAAACGGCTAATTAGAGATTCTCTAGCTCCTTCCAGCGCTGCCAGTCTTCAGGACGATCCACGTCCCAAATAGTCGCCGGGTAGGCGACCTGGAGGCCTAATGCTTCAATGCGCTGCTGCGTGGTGGTCAGCACGCTTTGGGTACCCCAGGGGATATCTTCAAACAACGCAGGGTAGTCTTGCCGGGTGCCCACAAAGCCGTAGCCGCCATCTTCGGCGGGTAACATCACCACCTCAAAGCTGGCTAGCTGTTGTGCGCAGGTGGTGATTAGTGCGCTGGTGATGCTTGGGCAATCACTGCCCATTAGCATGGCGGGCCCTGGAGTACTGTTCAGGGCATGGCGAACCCTTGCGCCTAAGTCACCACCCTCTGGCTGGGCGCTTAGCGTCACACCAAACGCCTCGCGAAGCTCGATAAACAGCGGGTGGGCGTGATCAAGCGCTGTCCATAGTGTGACATTGGCGGCAGGCAGCGCTTTGCAGGCATTAGCGACGCAGTGGCGTACCAGCTCCGCGTGGGCGTTGGCAGCACCTTCCAAACCGAGTAGGGGCGACAGGCGCGTTTTAGCTTGCCCCGCCAGCGGCGCTTTGGCTAGCAGGTGCAGGTGGGGCGTTTCAGCGGGCATCGCGATACTCCTTGGCGAGTTGGGTTGCGCTAACGCCGCGCCAGTAGCGGTAGCGCAGTCGCCACATCAGGCGGATCGTTTTCCAAGCGCCGACCTCATCCCAGCGCCTGCCCGAGCTTACCACTTTCGCCTTCAAACAGGCGGGCCGAGACACCCGTTTGAGCCGTTTAGATAGCTCAATGTCTTCCATCAGTGGCTGTTCGGGAAAACCACCGGTTGCTTTGAAAGTGCTCGCGCGCATAAACATGCCCTGGTCGCCGGTGGCGATGCCGGTGAGCCGTGAGCGTTGGTTCATCATCCAGCTCACCACAGGTAGCCAGCCGCTGCGGCCTGCAAGCTCAATATCAAAGCGTCCCCAGGCGTGGCCGTTAAGCGCTTGGGTGATCTGCTCAACAGCGTTCGTGGGCAATTGAGTATCCGCGTGCAGGAACAGCAGTGCGGGCGCAGTGGCATGCTGAGCGCCCAGGTTCATTTGCAATGCTCGTCCGGCTGGACTACTGAGCACTCGATCTGCTAGTGGTTTGGCAATGTGAGCGCTGGCATCACCACTCCCTCCATCCACGACAATGATCTCAACGGGTATCGCAGTGCGCTGGTCGCGCATTGTTTGCAGCGGCGTTAGTGACGCCTCAATCCCCGCGGCCTCGTTAAGCACCGGTATCACGATGCTCAGCCGAGGTGGTTGTTCAGCCGAGCTCAATAACCGGCCCTCCTGCTGCATTGGCGTCCTCGTGGTCGTGGGTGACCAGGAGCGCAGGCAGGCCTGCTTCGCGCAGTTGGCTAAATACCAGTGTGCGCATCTCCTGGCGCAGCGCAGTATCCAGCTTGGAAAACGGCTCGTCCAGTAGCACCGCTCGCGGCTTGGAGAGCAGCAAGCGCATCAACGCCACGCGTGATTGTTGGCCGCCGGAAAGGGTGGCGGGGTCGCGGGACTCAAAGCCTGCTAGCCCAACCTGTTCAAGTGCCTGAGTAACCTGCTGGCGCTTGTCTTTTAGATGGCGAGGCAGTCCGAAGCACAAGTTGCCGCTCACGCTTAAGTGCGGAAATAGCAGCGGATCCTGAAACAGAAGTCCGATGTTGCGCTGTTCGGCGGGAAGGTTGAGCAAATTGCGCTCACCGAGCCATACGCCGCCGCTGGGGGTGAATTCGCGATCAAGAAAGCCTGCAATATACGCCAATAAGGTGGATTTTCCCGACCCCGAGGGCCCCATTACCGTGAGTACTTCACCGGGAGTAATAGTGGCATCCACTGCCAGTAACTCACGGCCTGCCAGGACGATACTAATTTGTTCAAGACGTAGCGGCGCGCAAAAAGAAGCTGTCACATTGTCCCTCTTAAGTAGCTAAATCACGGCGGTGGGTACCCAATAAACGGGGCAGCCCCAGCGCAAGCATAAAGCCAATCAACGGCAGGCTCGCCTGCACTAATGCCCAGACGCCGATTAAACGTCGATTACTGCCAGAGGCCAGCGCGACTGCCTCGGTCGTCACGGTGGTCACGCGGCCCGCACCGAGTAACTGGGTGGGTAAGTATTGGCCAATACTCACCGCCAAGCCTACGGCAAACGCCGTTAACAGCGGCGCGAGCAACAGCGGCAGGCGAACCCGCCAAAAAGCGGCACTGCGTGACACCCCCAGTGAACGCGCTACCTTTAGCCAACGCGGATCCAATCGGCGATAGGTTTCAGCCAAGGAGAGGTATACATAGGGCAGTACAAACAGTAGATGACCAGCGATAACCAAACCAAGCTGAGGGCGAATACCCAGGCTTTCCGCCGCTACGATGAGCCCAAATAGGAACGCAATTTGCGGCACCAGTAGGGGCAAATAGAGTAACCATAACGCGCGCTTGGGTTGAATGTGCTGACGGTGTTCATTTTCCAGCGTTGCTAGCACTAGCGCCGTGGCCAAGGTGGTAGAAATAAGTCCAATCAATGCCGTATTGACGAGTGGCGTGACCAGCATAGAGCCGCTGCGTTGCCAGTGATTCAGCGTTAGCATCTGCGGCAACACTTCTGGAAAGCGCCAAAAACCGGCCAGTGAAAATAGCCCCAACCCAACCAAGGCCGTCAGTGTTGTGATACTCGAAAACAGTAATGCCGAGCGGCCAACGACGCGCAGGATGATTTCGCCGCGCTGGCGGTTGCCATTGATCAGCCAGCGTCGCGTCAATATGCGGATCAGTTGTTCTAGCAGCCACCAGCACAGCAGTGCAGCGACAGTGACGCCCAGTTGCAGTACTGCCGCCGCCGAGGCCATAAAACGCTGGCTGATATCCGGGTCGTTGAACCAACTCAAGATAGATACGCTCAGCGTGGGCGGCAGCTTCGGGCCAAGAATCAGCGCCATATCGACGACCGAAGTGGCATAGGCGATCACTGCATAAACCGGCAGGCGAATCAGTGGGTAGAGCGAGGGAAGCACCGTTTTTAACCAGCCAATGGTGGGCGAGTAACCTAGCGACCTCGCCAGCATCAAGCGCTTCTCCGGCGCTAACTGCGGGAGTGCCGCCAGGCTCATCAGTAGCAGAAACGGCACTTCTTTTAGCACCAGGCCCGCCGTTAGGGAAAGCCCCCACGGATCGTTGATTATCAGCGTGTCCAAGGGGCGCTCCCAGCCCGTTAGCGACGGCGATATTAGTCGCGCCACCAACCCCGAAGGGGCAATCAAAAAGGCAAACCCAAAGGCGATAGCAGCGTGAGGGATGGCGAGCAACGGTGATACCAACCGTCGTATGCCACGATCTAACCAGGTGCCCCGACTGGCGGCCAAAAACAGCACTACAATCACCAGCGCTACGGCTGCGCTGACTAACCCGCTGGCAAAGCTAACCGCCACCGAACGTCCTAGCCCCGGCTGGGTAAAGAGCATTTGCCAGGGAGCTAAACTAGCGCCATAGCCGCCTAGCGCTGGCAAGTAGCCAAACGCAGGCAGCACCACCATTATAAGACCCGCCCCAACGGGGAGTACTAGCAGGGCAATGATGAGTGCCGGGGCCAGTCGTAGCATCGTTAGTTAACGCCGTAACGCTCAAGCCAGGCATTTTGCAGGGCGGTCATCCAACTGGGGTGTGGTTCGGGTAGGGTGTTAGACAGCGCGTCCGCCGGTAACTCTGAAGGGTGACGATCTCCCCGCTCAAACAGCGTTTGGGTCTCAGCGTCTAGCTGATCGATATCCAGCACGCTGCGGTCTCCCCACATCGCTAGCGACTGCTTTTGCGCCTGAGCTTCCGGTGAAAGCAGGAAATTGGCGAGCACCATGGCCCCGGCTTTATGCGGCGAGTTATAGGGGATCGCCACAAAGTGAACGTTACCCAAAGTGCCGCCTTCCAGCACGTAGCTGCGCACGCTTTCGGGCAGCTCATACTCCATGACTGCCACGGCGGCATCAGTGGGGTAGAACGAAAACGCCAAACTTAGCTCGCCGTCGCTCATCAGCGTGCGCAGGTTGGGGCCAGAATCGGGAAAGGTGCGACCACTGCGCCACAGGTGCGGGTGCAGCGCATCTAAATAGGCCCACAGAGGTTCTGTGATGGCCTCAAAATCGCTTTCTGAAACTGGCTGGTAAAGCGCCTCCTCCTGATCGGTGAGCTCGATCAGCGCCTGCTTTAAAAAGGTGCTGCCGGTGAAGTCGGGAATACGCGGATAGCTGAACTGGCCGGGATTGGCTTTGGCCCAGGCGAGTAGTGGCTGCATATTCTGAGGTGGTGTCTCGGTTTGAGCGCTGTCGTAAAAAAAAGTGATCTGCGCCTTACCCCAAGGCGATTCATAGCCTTCTGTAGGTAGCGTGAAATCGGTCACCACCTCAGGGTTAGCGGTGGCATTGGTAAGCGCAAAATGGGGCAGCGATTCAGCGAATGGGCCAAACAGCAGGTCGCTTTCGCGCATCGCAGCGAAGTTCTCGCCGTTTATCCAAATGAGGTCGATACTGCCATCGTCGTTATTGCCCGCCTGTTTTTCCGCCAATACCCGCGCCACTGCACTGCCCGTATCGTCCAGTTTTACGTGTTCCACATCGACACCGTAATGCGCCTGCATCTGCTTCGCCACCCAGTCGATATAACGATTGGTACGCGTATCACCGCCCCAGGCATTCCAATAAACGGTTTGGCCTTCGGCTTCTGCCACGACGCTTTGCCAATCACTAGGGGCAGGGTTTGCCATGACCGGTAAAGAGAAAGCCAGCATCGTCACGGCAATCGTAGCACCCAGGGAGTTGCGTATATTCGGCATCGCACACCTCATATCAGTAGGAGAAAAACGTTATAGGGTGGCTTGCAAGCACTGAAGCTCGCTATGAACGTGATCAATCGTCGGCAGCGAGAGGTAGTGTTCAACGCGGTCACGTACGTGATCGATTACTGCCGGGGCGGTGAGTTCTGCGGACCAGTCTTCGCCACGTTGCAGGGCATCCTTGGTATTCAAATGCTGGGCACGCCATTTGGCACACCAGGTCAGCGACCAGAGCCAGGTAGCGCGGCGACAGGCAACCAGGGTGTCGGTATCGGGCGACTTATCCATGTTGGCTTGCCAGCGGCGATAAAAGCTAATCACGTCACTTAGCGATAGCACCGCTTGGCTGCTTATGTCCCAGGTGGTCGAGGTGTAGAGGCTGGTGTGGGCGAGGTCGATACCCGGCAGGCCGTAGCGGCACTTCTCTAAATCCACCAACACTGCACGGCCATCGTCACGAATTAAGAAGTTGCCAGGGTGGGTGTCAAAGCTAATCAGTGTCGGCGTGGCATCGCGTAGTCGTGGCGGGAGCAGATCCAGCTCCTGCTTAATTCGCTGAGTGACTTTGCTCGAAAGTTGCGCATCGCTCAGCCAGTTAGCCTGCTGGCGCACTTCATCCACCATCGCTTGCCACGGGTCTTCAGGGGCAAGCAGCGGTGCCCGCTGCGCGACACTGGGTAGCGGTTGGCTATGCAAGCTGGCTAGAGCATCCGCGATGGCAGGCAGGTCTTCCGGCAACTTGGCCAAGCGGCCACGGATAGCCTCGACCAACAGGCCTCCCCGGGGCAATGCCTCGCTCGGTGGCAGGGTGTCATAAAGTTTCGGCGTGTGCCCACCAGGGCTAGAACGCTGGTAACAGGCGGTCTGATAGGCAAGGTTCTCTTCAGGCGGCAGGTTCATCTGACTCTGCTTCGGCAGTCGCGCCACCCAGTCATTGCCTTCGCTGCGATGAATCCACACATGATCATGGGCCAGCCCGGTATCCGCCATCGGCGTAAGCTCATGGTATGCAGTCCCGGCCCGCTTTAATTCGGTTGCCAGCGCCTGTAAACGCGCTTCGGTTGGTGTCGGCATAGAGCAGTCCGTGTCGTTGCTGAATCAGCGATGCCACTTAGTGGCCGTTCTTGTACCAACCTTACACGTTTCGTAAGAAAATGTGGTTAAAGTGGGGTGTAAGGGGGCCAATATGTCATGCGCTAGCGCTGCATAGATATTATGAGTCATAACTAATAAGTTAATTATCTTCGGAGTATTTTCTGCTAGCGTTGTGATTAAGTAGATTTTGTGGGATTAGAGCGGGCATTGTCGGGATCGCTTACCGTTAACAGCCATCGCCATTTACGCGTGAGCAATAGCTGTTGCCTGTTTCATTATTATTGAGTCGGCAGTTTTTGTATTGAGGGATCATGATTCGCACCACCGAAGAGCTATACCAGCTATATCCTGAGCCAAAGGAGAGAGCGCTGAAGAAGCAGCTATCGCGACTTGACCGGCACTGTCAGCGATTTATCGAGCTTTCTCCCTTTGTGGTCATCGCCACTGGAAACGCGTCGGGCTTTGATGCGTCGCCACGTGGAGGAGAGTCAGGTTTCATCAAGGTGGTTGATGACCTTACTTTGGTGATTCCAGATTCTCCAGGTAATAACCGATTGGATTCACTTAAAAATTGTCGAGAGCGGTCGGGCTGGATTGCTGTTTTTAATCCCTGGGGTCGATGAGACACTACGCATAAATGGTGCGGCGCATGTCTCGGTGGATGAGGAAAAGCTGCAGCTTTTTGCATCAGAGAAGCGAGCACCAAAAGTGGTTATTGAGGTGACGGTTGAGGAGGCTTACCTTCACTGCGCTAAAGCCTTTATGCGCTCCAAACTTTGGGCAGATGAGAGCCGTCGCGAGCGTTCCGTATTGCCGACGATGGGGCAGATGATTCACGAGCAAATAGGTCGTAGCTGCTCTCCCGAGAGACAGGAAGAGATGCTTGCGCGTTACGCACAGGATCTTTAGCACCTCAGGGCCCCTCATCATGTAGGAAGATCTCGATCATGAGTGACGTAAAGAGCAGAGTATTAACCCCGCTAGATTGGCAGCTTTATCAGTTGGCGCGGTTGAACTCTCTTGAGGATGCGCCTGACTCTTTTGGCTCAACTTACGAGCAGGAAGTAACGCTCTCAGACACTGAGTGGCAGACACGCTTGGATCTGAAATTGCGAGGCCTGGACGCTCTGCTATTAATTGCTGAGTTGGAGGACCAAGCGGTTGGGTAATACGCAATAACACTCAGTCTGAGCGAACCGAAATAGTAGCCGACAGCTTCAAATTCAAAAATATCGAATTTAAAAGAGCATTTCTGTTAGCCCAATGCTCTCAGTACAGCCTTTGGTTCCTTGGCAACGATATGCAGTAATGCCAGCGCTGGGCCATGGGGAGTGCGATCACCTCGTTCCCAATGTCGTAGTACGGTTATCAGCATTGCCACGTTAACTGTAACCGCTCATTTTTTGAAACCGCACTGCGCATTCATTTTTGTGTCGTCAGGGCTTCACGAAACAGGGTCTCGCGAAAGAGGGCCTCAATGCGTTCCTGGGTACGGGCATACCAAGTCTCGTCCTTGGTCACCGCACCCTGGGCGTTGATGGGGTGGGTGGGAATATGCAGGCGCATGTCCAGGCCACTGTCGCGGTGGGTGGTGACCTGCATAGCAGCAGAGCGTCGCGCTGGACCATAGGGGATATGTCGGGCCAGCTCCACTTGGCGCTCGCTGGTAGTGGCGAAACGAATAAACGTTTGGGCTGCCTCGGGGTTCGAGGCACCGCGGGGGATCGCCCAGGTCTCATGTTCCTGGAGCTGGCCGTCCCAGAGGATCTCAATGGGCAGGTCGCGCTCCACCATGGCAGCGAAGAAGCGGCCATTGTAGCCGGAAGCCATGACCACCTGGCCCTCCTCTAGCAGGCGCACCGGGGTTTCGCCAGCCTCCCACCAGTGGATATTGTCGATGCTTTGCAGCCGGGCGAAGGCCAAGTCCAGGCCGCGGCGGGTACTGAGCAGACGGTAGAGTTCTTCCCGTGGTACCCGGTAGGAGAGCAGCGCCCACTCCAGATTAGCCGCGGGGGTGCGCTGTAAGGCCCGGGGGCCAGGGAAACGCTGTTGATCGAAGAGATCGGCGATGCGAGTGGGGCGCTCCCCGGGGAAAGCATCACGGCGATAGGCCACGACGGTAGCAAAGATCGAATGGCTGATAAAACAGCGCCCCAGGGCGCCAGGAAAGAAGTCTTGGGATGCCGGAGTGCCGTCCGGCGCTGGGGCGGCTAGCTCGGGGGGTAGCGGTTCCAGTAGCCCCTCTTCGCAGGCTGCCATGGCCTCGCTGCGGGTCATATCGAGTACGTCCCAGGGGACATCGTTCTCCGCCACGGCCTGGCGGAGTTCCGTCAGGCCGCCGTTATAGTTGTCCACTGCCACCGGTACATCATGGGCCTCGGTGAAGGGTGTGAAGAGGGCACGGCGCTGGGCGTGCTCGTAGGCACCGCCCCAGCTCAATACCGTCAGAGAGTCGGCAGCGTCGGGCACTTACGCCCTGATGGGGGTTGCCAGGACGAGCAGCCCGGCCAGAAGTCCTGGGATCAATCGTCTAGCCAGCACCGTGTTCCTCCCGTCGTAGGGCGTCGCTGTGATACAAGAAGGCTCGAGCAATGCTCGACTCATAGGCCACCCCCAAGAAGCGCCGTTCGTCATCCACGACGGCGATGGCCTCGCCAGTGACCTTTTGTAGCTGCTGCATTGCCTCCCAAAGTGAGGCGTGCGGATCTAGCACTGGGCGGGGTGTTTCGGGACAGTCGGCCAGGGTTGTGGCCTCGCTGCCTTCGCGGAAGCTCTCCAGGCTCGCCAACGTCACGCAGCCTTGGTAACGCCCTCGGCCGTCTACCCGATAAGCTTCGCCATGGCCCGCTTGACTAAGGCGTGAGATGGCCGCTTTCAGTGGGGTCGCGGGGGCCAAGGTGACGGCATCATGGCTAATCAACTCGGTCAACCGCGTCTCCTGGAGCACGGCGCGACTGCGGCCAGCGGAGAGATCCAAGCCACGGCGGGCTAATTGAATATCGAATAGCGAGCGGCCGAACAGTTGGGCGGCCAGCGGATTGGCTAGCGTGACGCTGGCCAGGGCGGCGGTGGTCAACGCATAACTGCCGGTGAGTTCAAAGACGATCAGCAGGGTGGTAAGAGGCGCGCCGAGGACCGGTGCGGTGACCGCGACCATGCCGCACACCGCATAGAAGATAAACGTCTCCTGGCCACCGCCCAGCTCCGCTACCAGGGTGCCGGCTAGGGCGCCGAAGAGGGTGCCGATCACCAGCGCTGGGCTGAAGACACCACCAGCAAAGCCCAGCCCCAGGCACAAAGCGGTCGCGGCCAGCTTTAGTAGCAGTACCATCAGCAGCTCGCCGCCGCTATAGGCCCCGGGCAAGGTGGCGAAGCGCAGGGTTTCTTGGCCCATGCCGAGAATATCGGGTACCCAAAGAGCCGTTAGGCCGAGCAAAGCCCCGGCTAGTGCGGGATGAAGGCTGGTGGGCAGTGGTAGCCGCCTGGCCAGCTGGCCCATGGCAAGAATGGCATGCATATAGCCTCCAGCCACCAAGGCGCCTAGGCCACCCAAGGCTAGGAAAAGGGCGAATTCCCAAGGTTGAGGCACGCCAGGCTCAGTGATATGGAACAGCGTCCCCTGAGCAAGCAACTGAGTGGCCAGCACATAGCCGACGATGGCGGCGGCAGCCACTGGCGCGAAGGCGCGCAGGGCATAGTGGCGTAGCACGACTTCGTGGGCGAAGACAATGCCCGCCAGTGGTGCATTGAAGGCCGCAGCGATGGCTGCCGCTACCCCGCAAGCGATAGTGATATTGTCCTCTGATCGCCCCAGGCGCAGCAAGCGTGTAATCAGCGAGCCGAGAGTCGCGCCGAGGTGTACCAGGGGGCCGTACTGACCCACCGAGGCGCCTGCGCCTAACGACACCAAACCGCTTAACGCTGAGAGAGCACCAGCCTTGGCGGGTAGGCGACCTCGGCGGGTCTGGACGGCAGCGATGGCGTCGGCAGGTGTATGGGGGCGGCCCCCAGGCAGGCCGCGGTGCAGTTGACCAACGAGCAGCCCCCCAAGGGTTGGCACCAGCAGGGTAGCCAGGATCACCAGAGTGGTGTCTGCAGCCATCATCTGGCCTCGGGGGGAGATCAACAGCAGGTCGTTGAGCCATACCACCGCATTAACGAAGCCTACGGCGGCCAGAGCCGCCACCCCTCCAACGCCACTGCCCAAAAGCACCAAACCAAGGAAGCGCAACACCGCCAGGGGGTGTCGGGTCAAAACGCTGTCTGTGCTGGGGGAGTCCATTTACCCGTTATAGGCGCTATCCGATCAGCGGGCAAGCATGCCGTCAGCGTTGCCTGGCGCCGGGAGAGGACTTACAGCGCTGAGATTTTAGCGCGCTGTTCTTCCAGCAACTGCTTGGTGGCTTGGAATTCAGCCAGCTTGCCGCGCTCTTTATCCACCACTGCTACCGGGGCTTTGGCGATAAAACCGTCGTTGCCAAGCTTCTTCTCGATGCCGCCGATCAGCTTGTCCTGCTTCTCGATCTCTTTACTGAGGCGGGCGATTTCGGCGTCTTTGTCGATCAGATCCGCCATCGGTACCAGCACTTCCATATCACCCACCAACTGCGTGGCTGAGAGCGGGGCGTCGTCTGGTTTTTCAAGCCAGGTAACGCTTTCCAGCTTGGCGAGTTTGGAAAGGAAGCGACGGTTGCTCTCCAGGCGCTCGGCGTCTTCAGGCTTGCCTTTGGTGAGCAGTACGTCAAGAGGCTTGCCGGGGGCGATGTTCATCTCGGCGCGGATGTTACGCACGGCGATGATGACGCCTTTCAACCACTCGATATCCAGGCTGGCCTGGTCGTCGATTTTGCTTTCGTCGGCTTCTGGCCAGGCTTGCAGCATGATCGACGCATCGTCACCCATATACACGCCTGCCAGCGGCGAGACGCGCTGCCAAATCTCCTCGGTGATATAGGGCATCATCGGGTGAGCAAGGCGCAGAATCGCTTCGAGTACGCGTACCAGCGTGCGGCGGGTACCGCGCTTGGCTTCTGCCGTGGCATTTTCATCCCACAACACCGGCTTGGAAAGCTCCAGGTACCAGTCGCAGTATTCGTTCCAGACGAACTCATACAGTGCCTGGGAGGCGTGGTCAAAGCGGTACTCGTCCATCGCCTTGGTGACCTGGGCTTCGGTTTTCTGCAACTGCGAGATAATCCAACGGTCGGCCAGGGAAAGCTCAACCTCTTCACCACCAGTGCCGCAATCTTCGCCTTCGGCGTTCATCAGCACGTAGCGCGAGGCGTTCCACAGCTTGTTGCAGAAGTTGCGGTAGCCATCCAGGCGGCTCATATCAAACTTGATATCACGCCCGGTGGTGGCTTGGGAGAGGAAGGTAAAGCGCAGCGCATCGGTGCCGTGGGCTTCAATACCGTCTTTGAACTCGTCCTTGGTCGCTTTGGCAATCGCCTTGGCCTGTTTCGGCTGCATCATATTGCCGGTGCGCTTTTCGAGCAGCTCATCCAGCGTGATGCCGTCGATCAGGTCGATGGGGTCGAGTACGTTGCCCTTGGATTTGGACATCTTCTGCCCCTGGCCGTCGCGCACCAAACCGTGTACGTAAACCGTCTTGAACGGTACCTGCTTGGTGAACTTCAGGGTCATCATGATCATCCGGGCAACCCAGAAGAAGATGATGTCAAAGCCGGTGACCAGCACGCTGCTGGGGTGGAAGGTCTTCAGCTCTGGCGTCTCTTCCGGCCAGCCGAGGGTGCCGAACGTCCACAGGCCCGAGCTGAACCAGGTATCGAGTACGTCTTCATCTTGCGTCAAGGTGACATCGGGGCCGAGCTCATGCTTCTCGCGAGCCTCGGCTTCGCTGCGAGCAACGTAGACATTGCCTTCCTCGTCGTACCAGGCCGGGATGCGGTGGCCCCACCATAGCTGGCGGGAGATACACCAATCCTGCAGGTCGCGCATCCAGGCGAAGTACATGTTCTCGTAGTTCTTGGGCACGAACTGGATATCGCCATTTTCCACCGCTTCGATGGCGGGCTTGGCGAGAGACTCCACGGCTACAAACCACTGGTCGGTGAGCAGCGGCTCGATGACATCGCCCGAACGGTCACCATAAGGCAGGGTGTTGTTAACAACTTCAACTTGCTCTAGCAGGCCCAGGGCATCCATGTCGGCAACGATCTGCTTGCGCGCTTCAAAGCGGTCGAGACCTGCGTACTTGGCAGGCAGAGTGGCGTCTACATCGGGCTGGGGTTGTCCTTTCAGGTCGAAGATCTCGGCCTGCTCAAGGATCGCCGCGTCTTTGGAGAAGACGTTGATCAGCAGGTGGTTCTGGCGCTTGCCGACTTCGTAGTCATTGAAGTCGTGGGCGGGGGTGATCTTGACGCAGCCTGAACCTTTCTCCATATCGGCGTGCTCGTCAGCAACCACCGGAATTCGGCGACCGACCAACGGTAGCTCGATAAATTTGCCGACCAGGGAGGCGTAGCGCACATCTTCCGGGTTAACTGCCACGCCGGTATCGCCCAGCAGGGTTTCCGGACGGGTGGTGGCAACCACGAGGTAATCCTTGCCGTCGGTGGTTTTAACGCCGTCCGCCAGCGGGTAGCGGAAATGCCAGAAGCTGCCTTGCTGCTCTTTGTTTTCCACTTCCAGGTCAGAAATGGCGGTGTGCAGTGTCGGATCCCAGTTGACCAAGCGCTTGCCACGATAGATCAACTTCTCTTCGTGCAGGCGCACAAACACTTCTTGTACCGCTTTGTAGAAGCCGTCGTCCATGGTGAAGCGTTCGCGAGACCAGTCGACGCTAGCGCCCATGCGGCGCAGCTGGCGGGTAATATGGCCGCCGGATTCGTGTTTCCACTCCCATACCTTGTCGATAAACGCATCGCGGCCAAGGTCGTGGCGGGTCTTGCCCTCTTCAGCCGCAATCTTGCGCTCCACCAGCATCTGCGTCGCGATACCGGCGTGGTCGGTGCCTACCTGCCACAGGGTGTTATTACCCTGCATCCGTTTCCAGCGCGTCAGGGTATCCATGATGGTGTCCTGGAACGCGTGGCCCATGTGCAGGCTGCCGGTCACATTGGGCGGTGGAATCATGATCGAAAAAGGCGTGCCCTGGCCGGAGGGAGCAAAACGGTTGTCGGCTTCCCAGCGCTCGTACCAGCGGGTTTCGATCTGTTCGGGTTGGTAGGTCTTTTCCATGGAGAGTTGGCTCACGGCTGGCGAGAAATGTGTATAAGTGCATAGATGAATGGGCGTGAGTATACCGCGTAAGGGCCGTGGTCGTCAGGGGCTACTCACGCTCTATTGTGGGTGCACCGTACGTATGTGATGTGTTTATGAAAACTGTTTATGGGCAGAAAACCCGCGCATGGCGATTAGCCCGAGGATAGGCCCCGGTAGCAGCCACCAAATTACCGCCAGCGACTGGCTCGACCACAGTGCGGTAACCAGTGCGATGGAGGGAATGGTCAGCCCAAAGCCGATAGCATTCATCATCGCCAGCGCCGCCCCTAGCCGCTCGGGTGGAGCCGTGGCGCTAGCCAGCGCAGAGAACTGCGCTGAGTCGGCAATAACGCTAACGCCCCATAAGCCGAGAAGCACCAGCAGCAACCAGGGCGAGGCGCTGCCCAACAAGGGATAAACCAAACACAGCGCACCAGAGGTAGCTAATGCCACGCAGGCCACTCGATCGCTGCCAATCTGGCGGCTCCATTTGCCTGCCAGCACGCAACCCGGTAAGCCAAGGGCGATCACCGCAAAACTTAGCCACGGCTGAGCGCTGTTTGCAGCATCCAATCGCTCCAGCTCCCGGGCGACCAGAAACGGCACCAGCGCCCACAGCGCATACAGTTCCCAGCAGTGGCCGAAATAACCCAGTGCGGCGGCACGAAAACGAGGCTGTTTGAAAGCGGCCAGACCTGCCCAGGGGCGTCCGCTTTTGGCGGTGGCCGGGAGGTGGGGGCCAACGCCCAGTTTGAAAATCATTAGCGCAGCGACCAGCGCCAGCAGTGAGGCCAGCAGCAATGGCCACTGCCAGGGTAAACCCAGCGTTAAACCGCGTAGCAGATGCGGGGAGGCAATACCCAAGGTGAGCATGCCCACCAGCCAGCCCAGTGCCGCCCCGGCATGGCTGGGTGTCCAACTCACCACCAGCTTCATACCCAGCGGGTAGATACCCGCCAGACAGAGCCCGGTCGCAAAGCGTGCCATAGCGGCGAGCGTCACGCTCTCAGCCACGCCGATAAAGGCGGCGTTGATCAGTGCGCCGAGAACAGCGGAAATCGCAAACAGGTGGCTGGCGCGAATGCGGTCGGCAAGGCCGGTGGTGGCAATCAATAGCGTGCCGCTAATAAACCCGGCCTGAACGGCGATGGTGAGCAGACCCAAATCGCTTTCGCTAAGGCCTACAGACTCCTGAAGCGCCAAGCCAACGCCATTAACGCTAAACCACAGCGAGGTGCCGAACAGTTGGGCGATGACAATCGTAACAAGCGGGTAGCGCGTGAACACGTTTACGTCTCCATGAGGGCAAAGGGCGCGGCCAGAGCCCGCTAATGGTAATCAACAATTTACCGTTACGACGAATTTTTTAAAAACAGCAGTGTCGGATCGCAAGGCCCGTCAGGATTCGTCGGGCAGGAAGTACAAATTTGTTCGCAATTGGAGTTTTTATGCACGTAGCCAAGCTTTGCCTTCCAGCAGTTGCAGCACTGGCATTCAGTGTTCCCGCCATGGCCCAGCAAATGCCTGGTGGCACCCCCAGTGTCGATGACCAAGTTGATCAACTTGACGAAATGGTGGATCTGGATGAAGGGCAGAAAGCAGAGATGAGCAACCTCTTGACCCAGATGCAAGATAAAATCAGTGGCAAGGAGCAGGAAGCCCAGCAGTTGCAGCAGCAACTCGGCGAGCAGGTTCAGCCCGATTACGATGAAGCTGCCATTCGTGCGGACGCGGAGCGCCTTGGTGACCTAACGGCCGAGATGACCGCGGATAGCATCATCTTACAGTCTCAGATCGAAGGCGTATTCACTCAAGAACAGCGCGAACAACTTGACGAGGCCATGGCTCAACGGCAGGAGCAAATGCAACAACAGATGCAGGAGCAGATGCAGCAACAGCAACAGGGTGGCTAAGGCAAAGACGCCTGGGACGCACTGACAGCGATTGCCCAACTCTGTTGACGGCCCCGCCAAGTGCGGGGTCTCGTCTGTATGGCATATGGTCTCCTCGGCCATTTACCCCAACTTATGCGGCACGACCTCATGACCCATGTCTTTATAGCGCTGCCAGCAGGCGCGTTTGGCGACCAGCACCTGTTGGTGCTGATTAATAATCTCGGCAATTCGCGCGTAGCGCTCTACGCCTTCGGGTATTTCCGGGTGTAGATTAAGCAGCGCGGTTTCTTCCGTGGGCACCGGCAACTGCTGCCAACCTAGCGTGATCGGTACGCTGGCGGCCATCTCGCTATCTTCCAGGGCATGGGGTAAATAGGCGTCTGGGCGGAAATTCCACAGCGCGCTATCGGCCTGCTCGGCGAGGGCTTTGTCTTCGCAGTGCATATGCAGGCGGTAGCCTTTGCGCCAGATGGTCTCGGCCAGTTTGCAAGCAAACTGCAAGCGCGCTTCCAGGGTGGTATCGGGCAGAATGTAGAAATCAATGCGCGCCATAGCGGTTCCAGGTAAAACGATTTCAGATACGTCGATGGCAAACAGCACCGCCGCAAGAATGCGGCGGTGCTGAAAGGATAAGCGCTGGTTTTAAAACCGCTTAAACCAACTGGGTTAACCAGCCGTACTTATCTTCGCTGCGACCGTACTGCAGGTCGAGCAGCTTGGTACGAATGCGCATGGCAATCTCATTATTGCCACCGGCAGCTAGCTTGATACGCTCGTTCTCGGTGACCAGCTCGCCCACCGGGGTGATGACCGCGGCGGTACCACAGGCAAATACCTCGGTGATCTCGCCAGACGCCGCGCCTTCACGCCACTCGTCAATGCTGATAGCGCGCTCTTCCGGCGTTAGGCCTTCATCTTTGGCCAGCATGAGCACCGAGTTGCGCGTGACGCCTTCCAAAATCGTGTCGGTCAGGCGCGGGGTCACCAAGCGGCCGTCTTTGAAGACGAAGAACAGGTTCATGCCGCCGAGTTCTTCCACCCACTTGTTTTCAGCGGCATCGAGGAACGCGACCTGACCACACTGGTGGGCTTCGGCTTCTTTCTGCGCGGCCAATGAGGCGGCGTAGTTACCGCCACACTTGGCGAAGCCGGTGCCGCCGGGGGCTGCGCGCTTGTAGTTAGACGAGAGCCAGATTGATACCGGGGCAATGCCGCCTTTAAAGTACGCCGCCGCGGGGGAGGCGATCACGTAGTAGTCCACCTCATGGGCGGGGCGTACGCCCAAGAAGGCTTCCGAGGCGATCATAAACGGACGCAGGTAGAGGCTGCACTCGTCAGATGCGCTGGCAGGCGTGGGCACCCAGGCGTGATCTTGCGCTAATAGCGCTTTCAGCGAGCCGATAAAGTCTTCGTCGGACAGCTCCGGCAGCGCCAAACGACGGGCACTGCGGCGGAAGCGCTCGGCGTTTTTCTCGGGGCGGAACGTCCAGATAGAGCCGTCGGCATGGCGATAGGCCTTGATGCCCTCAAAAATTTCCTGGCCGTAATGCAGCACAGAGGCGGCGGGATCCAGCGTTAGCGGGCCGTAAGGGCGCACTTGGTGGCCGTGCCAGTCGGCGTCAACGGTCCAGCGCACATGGGCCATGTGATCGGTAAAGTGTTTGCCAAAGCCGGGGTTTTTGAGAATGTTGTCACGGATCTCATCGGCTATCGGCTGGTTGGATGGCAAAATCTCAAAGTTAGTGGGCACGGCATGTTCTCTCTACTTGATCCAAGCCCTGAAGGGCAAATATAGGCGTCGTAATATAAGCGTTAAAGTGGTCGTAGCGTGTGCCTTGAGATAAGGCACACGCTAATGGGTTTAGGTGTAACGGTTGCGTCAAATAAAGGCAACCGTTGATTGCCTGATTGTGTTGTTAGACGTCGCTATTTTCTACTTGGGCGTCTGCTTCACGGTCAAGCAGGTACTGGGTTAACAGCCCAACGGGACGCCCGGTAGCGCCTTTTTGCTTGCCGGAGTGCCAAGCGGTTCCGGCGATATCCAGGTGCGCCCAGGGGAAGTGATCGGCAAAGCGCGATAAAAAGCACGCAGCGGTAATCGTGCCCGCGGGGCGGCCACCAATATTGGCCAGGTCGGCAAAGTTGGACTCGAGCTGCTCTTGATACTCATCCCACAGCGGCAGGTGCCAGGCGCGATCCCAGGCGGCTTCGCCCGCATCCAGCAGATCCAGTGCCAAGTCATCATCGTTGGAGAGCAGGCCGGTGGCGTGATGGCCCAGGCCTATAATCACCGCGCCGGTGAGGGTGGCGATATCTACGACGCTGGCCGGGGAAAAGCGCTCGGCGTAGGTGAGTGCATCGCATAGCACCAGGCGGCCTTCCGCGTCGGTGTTAAGCACTTCGACGGTCAGACCTTTGAGGGTTTTGATGATGTCGCCGGGCTTGGTGGCATTGCCGTCTGGCATGTTTTCCGCGGCGGCAACGATAAAGACCAGGTTGAGCTTGGGTTTAATCGCCAATACCGCTTTGACGGTGCCGAACACGCTGGCGGCGCCGCACATATCGAACTTCATTTCGTCCATGCTTTCGCCGGGCTTGAGCGAAATACCGCCGGTATCAAAGGTAATGCCTTTGCCTACCAATACATGGGGCGCTTCTTCGCTTTCTTCGGCGCCCTGGTACTTCATAACGATCAGGCGTGTCGGCTCTTTGCTGCCGCGGCCTACGGATAATAGCGAGCCAGCGCCCAGAGCTTCCAGCGCTTCTTCATCGAGAATCTCGACCTCGAGCGCGCCTTGTGAGTCGCGACCCAGCTGCTCTGCCTGCTCGGCTAAATAGCTGGGCGTACAGACGTTACCGGGCAGGTTGCCCAGCGTGCGGGTGTAGTTGATGCCTTGGCCAATAGCGTTGCCCACTAACGCACCCTGCTTAACCTGCGGGACAGCGTCGGCATCGGTGATAATTAACGTCAGCTTGGCAAGGCTGGGGGCTGGCGCGGGCGAGGATTTGAACTGGTCAAAGCGATAGATAGCACGCTCCGCAGCTTCCATTACCTTGCGCGCTTTCCAGGCCGCATCGCGGTCAGCCAACGGAACATCGCCAAATACTACGCTGGCTTCGTCGATAGGCAGTTTTACTAGCGCCGCCATGGCCGCATCCAGCGCCTTGATGAAGGCTGCTTCCTGGCATTTTTCGCGCTCTCCCAAGCCCACCAGCAAGATGCGTTCGGCCCCCAGGCCTGGCGCAAAGGGTACCAGTTGCACGTTACTCAGTGCTGCGTCAAAGTCGCCGCGTTCGAGCAATTGGCCAATCAGGCGCTCGCTGGCGTCGTCCAGTTTGGCAACGGTGGGCAGGAAGTCACCACCTTTATAAACCGGCACCAAAAGGCAGGGTGTTTCAGCTTTGGCCGGGTTCGCGGTCTGAACGGAAAATTCCATGACGTCTCCAACAAGACAAGCATCGAGGGATTCGGGATAATGCCCCGTTGCTTTTGATTTTGAAAAGGGACTGAAAATAGTTTGATTAGTGTACCCAAGCCATACGCTTATTGCATGGCATCCTGCACGACTAGCCGGAGAGCGCGTTGATTTTATTTCGATATCTAACTCGCGAAGTGTTACTCACCATGTCGGCAGTCGCTGGCATTCTACTGCTGGTGATTATGGGCAGCCGCTTTATCCGCTATTTTTCGGACGCGGCGGAGGGAGATATTCCCGTTACCATGCTAGGTAGCCTGATGATGTTTCACCTGCCTGGCTTTATGGAACTGATTCTACCGCTGTCGTTTTTTTTAGGCATCCTGCTCGCCTACGGGCAGCTCTATATGAACAGCGAAATCACTGTAATGGTCGCCTGTGGGATGAGTCCCACGCGGCTATTGAAGGTGACGTTGCTGCCTGCCAGCGTGGTGGCGGTACTGGTCGGTGTCTGCAGCCTGTGGCTAACGCCTTTTGGGGCGCTGCAAACCGAGACCTTGCTGGAAGAACAGCGCAGTCGCCTGGATGTTTCCGTGTTGGCGCCGGGGCGCTTTCAAGAGTTCGGCGGTGGCCGTACCGCTTACATCGGCAGCTTCTCAAGCGACGGAACGGAAATGCAGGATGTGCTGGTGCACGAGCAGAACCAGCAGGGCGACGAAGGTACTCACGACTACGTGACCCGGGCGGCATCGGGCTATCAGGAAACCCGCCTCGAAACGGGTAGCCGTTTTCTGGTGTTGGATGACGGTGAACGTTACGGGGTGACGCCGGGCGATAAGAGCGCCGAGCGGCTAACGTTTGAGCGTTATACACTGCGACTAGGGCTGAATCGTGACCGGCAGGAACTGGATTCACTGGAGTACGCCACTACGCCTGCGCTATGGAGTAATCCAAGCCCCCGTGCCCAAGCCCAGTGGCAGTGGCGGGCAGGGCTCCCGCTTATGGTGTTTGTGCTGGCCTTGATGGCGCAGCCGCTTTCCCGGGTTAATCCCCGCCAGGGGCGCTTTGGCAAACTGCTGCCCGCGGTATTTTTATACGTCGCTTATCTTAGTCTGCTGCTCGCGGTTGTCGATGCGATTGGCAGTGGCACTTGGTCCACCACGCTGGGCGTGTGGCCCGTGCATGGGCTGTTTTTAGGGCTGGGCCTATTATTGCTATGGCGCTCGCAACGCAAGGGGATGCGCTAATGGTGCTTGACCGTCTTGATCGTTATATCGCCCGCAACGTGCTGGCAGCCATTATCGTCGTTCAGTTCGTGCTGTTGGGGTTGGATATTACCATCGCTTATATCGATGATTTAGGCGATGTGCAGGCGGGCTATACCGCCTTCGATGCGCTGCTTTACCTGCTAATGCGCACGCCTTGGCGATTCTATCAGTACGCCCCGGTAGCCGTATTAATTGGCGCGCTGATTGGTTTAGGCAGCATGGCTTCCAGCAATGAGCTCACCGTTATGCGTGCCGCTGGGCGTTCTCTGGCGCGCATTGTATGGGGGGTGATGAAGCCCGTGCTGGTGGTCGTGGTCGTGGTGCTGTTAGTTGCCGAATACGTTAGCCCACGCACCGAACAGTATGCCGAGGCGTGGCGGCTGGAAAAACTCCAGGGTGAAGGCGCCGTGTTGACCAGTCGCAGCGGCTGGCAGATAGAAGGCGACAGCGTCTACCGTTTTGGGGCGATTCGCGCGGATAACGTTGTGCTCGATTTAACCCGCTATCGCTTTGATGACCGCCAACTGGTCGAAGCCACTTACGCTCAGCGCGCACACTGGGAAAACGATGCCTGGCGTTTGGAAAACGTCGCCACCACGCGTATTTTTGACGATCACACCGAGTCTGAGCATACGGCAAGCATGAGTTGGGATACCTCTTTCACCCCCTCCCAGCTAGAGAGGCTGCTGCGCGATATTGAGAGTCAGGCGCCCAGCGAGCTTTGGGCCTATGCCCAGTTCCTTGAAGAGCAGAACCTGCAGAATGATCAGGCACTGCTCTATTTTTGGCAGAAGATGCTGATGCCGCTCACCATGGGGTCACTGGTGCTGATTGCCGCCTCCTTTGTATTTGGCCCGCTGCGCACCGTGGCCGCTGGTACTCGGGTGTTTTATGGCGTTGTCACTGGGCTGAGCTTTAAGTACGTTCAGGATCTACTGGCGCCCGCCTCGACGATATTTGGCTTTTCACCCGTCTGGGCCGTACTGGTGCCGACTCTGGCCTGCGCCGGGGTCGGGATCTACTTTCTACGTCGCAATGGTTAATGCCGCAATGGTTAGCCATCACAGCCTCGTATCGTCCAGAAACAGCCAGCAACCACGAGAGAACTATGCAAACACGACGCTTTACTCAGCTGGACAGCGTATGGCCAGCCGACCTTGGCCGACGACTGGGCGCCATGCTGTATGACGGCTTTTTGGTCACCGCGATTTGGATTGCGGTGACCGTCGTGCATATGCTGTTTTTCCGCTATGTGCTTGGTCAACAGCCCGAAGAGATTGGCACCACGGCCAGCGATATCTGGAGCCTGCGCCTCATGCTGGTGTTTTTTGTCACGCTGTTTTTTGTTTTCTCCTGGTCGCGCGGTGGGATGACCTTGGGTATGCAGGCATGGCGATTACGTGTGCAAACGGTAGAAGGGTATTCACTGAACTTGAAGCAGTGTCTTATCCGCTGCGCGGTGGCGTGGCTCTCACTGCTGGCGTTTGGTTTGGGCTACTTATGGGTGCTGTTCGATCAACAGCGGCGTAGCTGGCCGGATATTGCTTCCAACACGCAAACGGTGGTTTTGCCGAAAAAATAATTTCAGCTGGCATGGGGCAAAAAATGCTTTTACGCCAGTACGTTATTTTGATGCTCTTGCTTACCAAGACGAATGGATAGCAAAAAGCAGTCATTTCTACTTGATAAGATGTATGCGAATCATTTACATTCATCTCATGATTTTTATGAGGTGTCGCCATGTACGTTTGCGTGTGCAAGGGAGTAACCGATCATCAAATTCGCCAGCACGTTAGCGACGGAGCGCGCAGCTGGCGAGAAGTACGCGAGGCAACCGGCTGCGCAACGCAGTGCGGTAAGTGCGCGTGCTACGCTAAATCAATTACCCGCGATGCCGTTCAGGAAGCACGTCAAGAAGCCGATATGGGCCTTGCCTACGCCGTGTGACGCGAATCACTATTGTTAGGGTTATCTTTAGCAAATAACTGATTTGCTTGAACTTTTAGTCATCTTATCTATACTCTCAGAAACGCTGGGGGTATAGCTATTTGTGCCTATACTCTTCTCCAAACGTAACTGCTTGATCGTATTGTCTAAACTAGATTAAACATCAGCATTACAGTAGAAAAGGTGACGTCATGAAAGGTGATACGAAAGTTATTGAGCATCTCAATAAAGCGCTTGGCAACGAACTGGTTGCGATCAATCAGTACTTTTTGCACGCCAAGATGTACAAAGACTGGGGCCTAAAAGCACTCGCCAAGTGGGAATACGATGAGTCCATCGAAGAGATGCAGCACGCTGACAAGATCATCGAGCGCATTCTATTCCTGGAAGGCATTCCCAACCTGCAAGACCTGGGCAAACTGCACATTGGCGAAAACGTCAAAGAGATGCTCGAAAGCGATCTAAAAATTGAGCACGATGGCCGCAACGACTACATTGAAGCCATCACCTATTGCGAAAGCGTTAAAGATTACGTTACCCGCGATATGCTCCGCGATCTGCTCGCCGACGAAGAAGAGCATATCGACCACATCGAAACGGAACTTGGTTTGATCGACAAGGTGGGTATTCAGAATTACATGCAACGCCAAATGCAGATGGCAGGCGACGAGTAAAACGCCTATCGAGCGTATGTATAGAAGCATGCTAGCAACCAAAACTAGCTAAAAAGCAGCCAGTCAGTGCTGACTGGCTGCTTTTGTTCTAAAGCCCCTTTTAACCTATCGATTTCCCCGCTTCCCTTTTCCCCTATGTGTTCCTTCACTGCTTACCCATCTAACATTTTCGCGGCAACCTGCGTTTAGCGCTGAGGTGTGGCCGATAGCCAACGGCGCTAACTTAGCCTGTGAGTGTCATAAGCCTGACATCGCCATGGTGTTGGATAGTTAATCGGACATAGCAAGTTTAATAACTTAATCAGTCGTTTCTTAAGCTTAAGCAAGGGATTAACTCCATCATGATACTCAAACGCAGACCAATCCTGTTGGCGCTGGCTGCTGTGCTGGCCGCCACGCAAGCAGCAGGCGCGGCAGATAAACATTTCAACCGCATCGCCAGCTTCGCGGTTCCCGATAATATGGCCGAGGGCGAGGATCGTACACGCGAGACCGCGCCTGAAATCATTGCGGCCTCCGGTGATGGCATGACGCTGGTGTATACCGATAGCCCGCTGGGCGTGATCGGACGCATCGATATCAGCGACCCGGCTAATCCGCAACCGCTGGGTAATATCGTTATGGATGGCGAGCCTACGGCCGTCTCGGTGCTCGGCAATATGGCCTATGTCGGAGTGAATACATCGGCCTCCTACAGCGAACCTTCCGGTGAGCTGCGCACGGTCGATTTAGCCAGTGGCGAGATACTCTCCTCCTGCCCGCTGGACGGACAGCCCGATAGTGTGGCTTCCGCTGCGGCCCCCGATGGGCGCTTTGTCGCTGTCGCCATTGAGAACGAACGCGACGAAGAGGCGGGTGATGGACGTGTACCGCAGATGCCCGGCGGTTCCGTGGCACTGGTGGCGATCAATGCGGAAGGGCTGGTTAACTGCGATAGCCTGCTCTACGCTGACGTAACCGGGCTCGCCGAGATCGCCCCCGAGGATCCAGAGCCGGAGTTTGTCGATATCAACACCCTGGGTGAGACCGTCGTCACCGTGCAGGAGAACAACCACCTGGTGGTGCTCGACTACGCTGGAAAGGTGGTGGCTGATTTCAGTGCCGGGACTGTCGACCTGGACGGCATTGACGCCAGCGATGACGGTGCGCTGATTTTCAACGAGCAGCAAGCCGAGCGCCTGCGCGAGCCGGACGCTTTGCAGTGGATCGACAACGACCACTTCGCTATTGCCAACGAAGGCGATATGGATGGCGGCGCGCGCGGCTGGACGATCTTCAACAAGCGCGGCGAGGTGGTATACGAGTCAGGTACTTCATTCGAGCGCGCGGTGATTGAAGCGGGTCATTATCCCGATAAGCGTTCGGATGCCAAAGGCAGCGAGCCGGAAGGGATGGAATTTGCGGTGTTCGAAGGTACGCCCTATGTCTTCCTGCTTTCCGAGCGCGGCTCGCTGGTGGGCGTTTATGACGTTAGCAGCCTGGCCGAACCGCAGCTCACCCAGCTACTGCCCTCGGGCCTGTCTCCCGAAGGCGCCGTGGCGATTCCCAGCCGTGGCCTGTTAGCCACCGCCAATGAAGGGGATCTGGGCGAAGACGGCGGCCCCCGCGCCCATGTCATGATTTACCAATACCAGGATGCGCCAGCGGTCTACCCCACCCTGACCTCGGCGGGCGCCGATGAACTGATCGGCTGGGGCGCGCTTTCCGGGTTAGTCGCCGCTGACGACGTACTTTATGCGGTCAACGATAGCTTCTACAGCGCCCAGCCGCGCATCTTCACAATCGACCCATCAGCATCGCCAGCGCGAATTACCCAGGCGCTGGATGTGACCCGCAACGGTGAGTCTGCCTTGGGCCTGGATATGGAAGGTATCACCACCGATGGCAAGGGTGGCTTCTGGATCGCATCTGAAGGCAATGCTAAAGGCCTTGCCAACACCCTCTATCATGCTGACGCCGACGGCGAGATTGATCAGGGAATTGCGTTGCCCGATGTGCTCGCGCAGCAGTCGCTGAAGTGGGGGCTGGAAGGCGTTACGCGGATTGATAATCAGCTCTGGCTGGCGGTACAGCGCCCCTGGCAGGATGACCCCGAAGGCATGGCCAAGCTGCTGCGTTTTGATATCGACAGTGGCGAGTGGGGCGCTGTTCACTACCCGCTGGATAACGTGGAACAGGGTTGGATTGGCCTCTCCGAAATCACCGCCCATGGCGATTGGCTGTATTTGATTGAGCGTGACAACCAGATCGGCGCCGAGGCGAAGGTCAAGCAAGTGACCCGCATTGCCCTGGACGGCCTGGAACCCGCCCCGCTGGGCGGTGAGCTGCCGGTGGTCGAGAAACAGCTAGTACGCGACCTGATTCCCGACCTAGCCAGCTACAACGGCTTTGTGGTGGACAAGGTTGAAGGAATGGCGGTCAACGATAATGGCAACGCCTGGCTGGTCAGCGACAACGACGGTGTGGACGATAGTTCCGGCGAGACCTACTTCTGGTCGATACCGCTGGAGTAGTCCCTGCCTGTATTCGTCTATACCGCAGCAGCATGGAAGAGATAAACATGAGGAGTAGGGGAGAAAAGGTAGGATAAAAGAGATAGGAGAAAAAGCGAGGGCACGCATCAAACACGGTTATGTGGCTGATGTGTGCCCTTTTTTGTAGCGTGGCTCTTGTGTGGAGAGCGTCCTGTGAAGAGCGTCCTGTGAAGAGCGTCCTGTGAAGAGAGTATGGCGGTAACGTTATGGAGCGCCTAACTATTTAGCTGCAATCGCCTCACCGCTGTCCACAAACTGGCTCGGTACCGGCGGCTCATCAACGGCAAAAGTTGCCCGGCTTAGGCGACGGACACGCTTCATAAACAGCGCAATGCAAAGAAGCGTACCTAGAGCGGCCACCATATAGCTTAGCTGCAGCGGTAGACCAAAACCGATCGGCGCGTAGGCTAAGTAGGTAAACGTGGCCATGGTCATAAAGGTGGCTGGGATCGAGGTAATCCAGTGAGGCTTACGCGACAGCACTAGGTACATGGTGCCTACCCACAGCGCGATCACGGCGGTGGTTTGGTTCGCCCAGGAGAAGTAGCGCCACAGCAGTGTGAAGTCCATGTGCGTTAACGCGTAAGACACCACAAATAGCGGTAGAGCGACCATGACGCGCTTCATAATCGGCTTTTGATCGATCTTAATGTAGTCGGCGATGATCATGCGCGCGCTGCGGAAAGCGGTATCGCCCGAGGTGATCGGCAGCACAATAACGCCAAGTACCGCCAGGGTGCCGCCTATAGCGCCGAGCATGGTGGTAGAAACTTCGCTTACCACCGCGGCAGGGCCACCGGCCGCCAGCACATCGGAAAGCGACTGGTCGCCATAGAACAGGCTCATGGCGGCGGCCGCCCAGATCATCGCGATAATGCCTTCGGTGATCATCATGCCGTAGAAAATTTTGCGACCATTGGTTTCGTTTTGAGTGGTGCGCGAAATAATCGGCGTTTGGGTGGCGTGAAAACCGGAAAGCGCGCCGCAGGAGATGGTTAAAAACAGCAGCGGGAAAATCGGTGCAGCGTCAGGGTGCATGTTCTGGAACGAGAGCTCGGGGATCGGAGCGCCCGTGATGATCAAGCCGATACCGATACCCGCCGCGCTGAACAGCAGCAGGGCGCCAAAATAGGGGTAGATACGACCAATGACCTTATCAATCGGCAGCAGGGTGGCAATCAAGTAATAAATAAAGATAGCGACGATGATCAGCGTTAACGACAGCGAGGTCATATTGGCCAGCAGCGCCGCAGGCGAGGTGACGAATACCGTACCGACTAAAAGCAGCAGCAGAATCGCGAAACCATTGACCACATGCTTCATCGCTTTACCCAGGAACTTGCCGGCCAGTTGCGGCAAGTGAGCGCCATGGTTGCGGATCGAGATCATGCCGGTCAGGTAATCGTGAACAGCACCGGCAAAAATACAGCCAATCACAATCCACACAAACGCCACCGGCCCATACAGCGCGCCGAGAATCGGGCCAAAAATAGGGCCGACACCGGCAATGTTTAATAATTGAATGAGTGAATTGCGCGTAGTGTTCATCGGCACATAGTCGATGTTGTCGCGCATGCTGAAAGCGGGCGTCTGACGCTTGCGGTCAGTTACAAACACACGCTCAACGAATTTCCCATAGGTAAAGTAGCCCGCTATCAGCAGCAGGATCGATACGATAAAGGTGATCATCTAAGGTACCTAGAGCAGTGAGGAGGATGAGCTTGCATGCCGGAGAGCATGCAGCAGGCACTTCTTTAGCAGGGCTGAATGTACAGATAACCACTATAAAATCACAGCTAGACTTTAGTGGGCCGTAAGCAAAAAAATGGACAGCCGAGTGGCTGCCCATTGTGTCGATTAACAACAACGGTAAAGGTTAAGACTCAACGACGCCGCAGGCCATCCGGGTGCCGCCGCCGCCCAGGTGGGGCTCATCTTTGTAGGTGTCGCCACCTTCATGAATCATCAGGCTGCGCCCCGGCATATCTTCCATGCTTAGGCGTGGGGCTAGAACGGGTAGATTGGCTTCGCCCTCTTCATTAACGGTTAACACCGGCAGATCGCCTAAATGACCTTCACCGTAAGGGCCTTGGTGCGTGCCGGTTTCTTCGGGGTCATAGTGACCACCTGCTGACAGCGCAGCGGTCATTTCGCCACTATCATTCTCGGCAGGGTCGCAACTGGCGTTCTGGTGGACGTGAAAACCGTAAACACCGGGCTCAAGATCCGTCAGCGAGGGTGTCAGCAGTAAGCCATGATCCGTATGCTCCAGAGATACGGTACCAATCGACTCTTCGACTCCTTCAGCGCTGACTTTATGCATCTCCACATCGAGCGTTTCATTCGCTTGCGCCGCCGAGGTGGCGAGTAGCAGCGAGGCAGCCATAGCGGTAAGTGAATAGCGTGCAGTTGTATAGCGCATATTGATCTCTCCTTCCTACTCCATGGAAACGCGTCTGTAGCGTTGCTTATTTAAGGTAGCTGCCGAGCTGCTTCTTCGCCACCCGGCTAGTGATAGGCAACCACGATGTTGTGTAAAAGCATCCTTTTAAATTCAATCTTTTAAGCTTAATAAAGTAGCAGTGAGTGCTTGAGTGCGCGGTACCAGCGTAGTCAGTAAGCAGTACTCCTCGTCAGTGTGCATTTTGGCGCCGACCGGGCCAAGTCCACACAAGGTGGGAATGCCCAAGCTGGCCGTCCAGCCAGCATCAGAACAGCCGCCGGTGAATTCACCATCAACATCAAAGCCAACGTTTTTAGCCTGAGACTGGTAAAGAGCAAACAGTTCGCTGCTCATACGCTCTTCGAGAGGGTAGAACTCCGATGTCTGCTCAATGGTTGCCTGGGTGCCAGGAATATCGGATTCGGCGATAATCGCCTCAATGGCTTTATACAGCTGTTCACGCTGTACTGTGGTTACAAAGCGAATATCCAACTGAGCAGACGCGAAAGGCGCGACAGTGTTGCGTGATACCCCGCCGGTGATGGTGCCCACATTGGTGGTGATACCTGCCTCGTAATTGGTCAAAGCATGCAGTTTGATGATTTTTCGGGCAATTGCTTCGATCGCACTGGCCCCATCGGCATGGCTCACGCCGGAGTGAGCGGCTTTGCCGGTGACGTTGATCAAAAAGCCAGCACCTCCTTTTCGGCCAGTGACCACATTGCCGCTGACGCGCCCAGGCTCGACGTTCAAGACTGCACGTGCCCCCTGGGCGGTGGCTTCGATGAACGCCCGACCATCTGGCGAGCCAATCTCCTCATCGGCGGTAAACAGGGCACGAACGGGCAGTGGGCAATTGGGCAGGCGGCTTAGCGCGCGCAGAACAAAGCAGTTCATCACTAGGCCACTTTTCATATCGGCCACGCCGGGGCCAAAGCCGACGTTGTCTTGCTGGGTATAACCTCTGCTAGCCACTGTGCCGGTCGGAAAAACCGTATCACGGTGCCCCATTAAGAGCACATGACCTTGGTCAGTTCTCCCCAGTTGTGCTTCTAAAATATCCCCTGAATCAGGGCGTTGGTGGCGTATGACGGTGATGCCATCTTGCTCAAGCCATTGGGTGATCTGATCGGCAACCGCATCCGTGCCTGCTTTGTCGTAGCTGTTGGAATCGATATTGACCAGGGCCGCTAAGCAGTCAACCATCGCTTGCTGCTGCCCATCCAGCCAATCACAGGCTTGCTGTATTAGTGGCTCTTGCATGACGCTCGCTCCTTATTAATCTCTGCGCCCTGAGTCGTAAGATCCCAGAAAAGCCCTGCCATCAAAAGCAGTGCCTCGGCGGCGATGCTGCCCAGCAGGTGTTCGTCAGGAGCATGCTGAGAACAGGCGGGGTAGGAGTGCGGCACCCACAGGGTAGGTAAGCCCAGCGTTTCGGCAAATACATCATTGGGTAATGATCCGCCTAAGTTAGGTAATAGCGTGGGTTGTTTGTGCGTAGAGAGTTGCATCGAGGTTAATGCCCAGCTCACCCAAGGGTCTTCAGGGTCAAGCCGTGTAGCATTCATCTGTGACATGCGCGCCGCGCTCACTTCAATATCGCTATAGCCGTGTTGATCCAGATGGCGGCGTAAATGGGCAAGAAAGTTATCCTGATCGCTGCCCACCACAAAGCGCAGCTGGCAGTGGGCGTAGGCGTAGGGCGGAATCGCATTGGCCGGGGCGTCCGGGTTTCCGGCCTTTATGGCCAGCACTTCTAAGGTGTTCCAACCGAATAACCGCTCCGCGGGGGAGAGCCCTGGCTCGCCCCAGTCAGTGTCAATCGTCGGGGCATTGTCACCGACGCCTACCTCGAGTGAGGCAAGAGCGCTGCGCACGGCGTCAGGAATCGGCTCAGGGCGTAGCCCCTGAATCTGGATCACGCCGTTGGCATCCACCAGCGTGGCCAGGGCATTGGTTAATCGCACCGCCGGGTTTTTCAATACCCCGCCCCAGTTGCCCGAGTGGTGGGCACCTTCCCGGGCCTGCAGCTTTAGGTCGAAGTTGAACGATCCCCGTGAGCCTAAAAATAGCGTCGGCGATTCGGCGTCCAGGCGGGGCCCGTCCGAACCAATAAACACATCGGCCGCTAAACGCTCCCGATAGCGGTTGCAAACCTCCTTTAGCCCCGGCGAACCGGTCTCTTCGCCCATCTCCAGCACCAGCTTAACGTTATAGCCCAGGTGCCCGCCGCTGGCTTTCAGCACACAGCCGAGCGCAGCTAAATTAATCGTGTGCTGGCCTTTGTTATCAGCGGTGCCGCGCCCATACCAGCGATCTCCCCGCTGGGTGATTTGCCATGGCGACAGCCCTTCGGCCCACTGGTCGTCATAGCCGCGTATTACATCGCCATGGCCGTAGGTCAATACGCTGAACATGGCCCCGGTTTCAAGGCGTTCAGCGATCAGAAAAGGCCCAAACCCTGCCACTGGATTATCGACAATTTCCCATGTGAAACCGAGCTGCTCAATATCGGGAATAATCTGTTCAGTAAGGTAGCGTTGAAGCTCTTCCAGCCGATGGGGTTCCTGGCTTTCGCTGCGAATGGCAATACGCGGCGAAAGCTGATTATAAAACTCGCCACTATCAAAATAGGCTTTAGCATTGTCTAAGGCGTGTTGGCGCGACATAAACATTCCTTTTTAACGTTAGGTATTGGTTCACCGTATTTAGGCAAAGTGACAGGCGACACGCGTCGGATTGCCTTGAGAAGTACCTTGAGACGTACCTTGAGACGTACCTGGACCAGCACTCTGAGCTATAGGACTCAGTGCGGGTGCTTGCTGGGCACACTCAGGCTGAGCTATCGGGCAGCGAGGGTGGAAGGCGCAGCCTGAAGGTGGCTGCGTGGGGTCGGGCTGGCCTGCCCCAAGGCCGATATCAGGTACGCCTAAACCAGGTTCTGGGGTAAGCGCAGAAGCCAGCAGCGCTTGGGTATAAGGGTGGCGAGGAGCTGAGAAAATTTGCTCACGGGTACCCTCTTCGACAATCCGCCCCAGGTACATCACCGCGATCCGGTCCGCCAAGTGTTCAACCACGGCCAGGTCGTGACTAATAAACAGGTAGGTAAGGCCAAACTCATCTTTCAGGTCGAGCAGTAAATTGAGTATCTGGGCCTGAACCGACACATCCAACGCAGAGGTGGGTTCGTCACAGATCACTAGGTCAGGGCGCATAATCAGCGCCCGTGCAATCGCTACCCGCTGACGCTGCCCACCGGACATTTGCCCCGGGTATTGCTGGGCCGCGCGTTTAGGCAACCCGACCAACTCGAGCATCTCATCTACCTTGGCTGCCTGCTCCTTGGCTGTGCCCATGGCGTGAATGCGCAGCGGTAAACCGACGATCTGTTCAATCCGTTGGCGGGGGTTAAGCGACGAGTAAGGGTCTTGGAAAATTGGTTGTATATGGCGGGCGAGTGCCTTTTGGTTAGCGTTAACGATCGCTTTGCCATTGATCAGTACATCGCCCGCACTAGGAGGTGTCAGTCCTAGTAGCACTTTGGCCAAGGTGCTCTTGCCACAGCCTGACTCACCCACCAGCCCCATCACCTGGCCGCGGGGAACGCGCAGGGATACATCATTGACTGCTTTTAAGGTACGGCTTTTATGCAGCATTCCGCCGCCCAGCTTGAACGTTTTGGACAGCGCGCAGAGTTCCAGCGCGAGAGGGTCACGACTACTGGCGGCACTGTTCATAGCGTTACCTCCTGAGCGTTTAGCTGCGCTGGGTTTGATAGCTGATGAGCAAAGTGGCAGCGCGACAAGTGCCCATCTGCAACGGTTTGCAAGGGCGGTGTGGTGCGACAAAGCTCGGCCGCTTGGTCGCAGCGATTACAAAAGGCACAGCCATCAACCTTTTCTACCAAGTTGGGTACTACCCCTGGAATTGCCTGCAAGCGGCTGCCTGGCAGCGTTTTGCCGGGTGTTGGTATGCAGCGCAGTAACCCTTGGGTGTAAGGATGGCTGGGGGCTTGAAAGAGTGCCTGTGCAGAGGCGGTTTCAATGACCTCGCCGGCATACATCACGGCGACCCGGTCGGCGATGCGTGCCACGACGCCCAGGTCGTGGGTGATGAAGATAACCGCCGTGCCAAACTCCTGCTGTAAGTCGCGCAGCAGGTGCAGAATTTGCGCCTGAATGGTGACGTCCAGGGCCGTGGTGGGTTCATCGGCGATGATCAGGTCGGGCTCACACATTAGCGCCATGGCGATCATCACCCGTTGGCGCAGCCCGCCCGAAAGCTGGTGAGGATATTGGCGCATACGCTCTTCGGCGGCGCTGATGCCTACTCGTTTAAGCAAATAGAGGGCGCGGTCGTGGGCCGCTTTACGAGATACCTGCTGGTGGCGGCGCAGGGCTTCGCAGAGCTGATTGCCCAGGGTGTAGGCGGGGTTGAGGGCGGTCATGGGCTCTTGGAAAATCATCGCCATGCGTGCACCGCGAAGGTTGCTGCGCTCGCGTTCTGGCACCGTAAGGAGATCAACGCCGTCAAAGTTGAGGCAGTCGGCGTTTACCTGCGCCTTGCGCGGCAGTAGGCCCATTAATGCCAGCGAGGTCATGGATTTACCACACCCTGATTCGCCTACCAGGCAGAGCATTTCACCGCGCTCAACGTGAAAGTCGATACCCCGCACGGCGTGTAGCGTGCCCTTGGCTACGGGTAAATCAACCCGTAACTGCTTAACGCTGAGAAGCGGTGAGGCTGGCGCTGTTGAGCGCTCAGTTGAAGATAGATTATTCATTGCGGCCTCCCGGTGCGCTGAGGTCGCGCAGTCCGTCACCCAGCAAGTTAATCGCCAGCACCAGAACAAACAGCGCGCTGCCGGGAATCGTAATCACCCAGGGCTGAAAGAACATATAGGCTTTGCCTTCGGCGATCATCAGCCCCCATGAGGGTGAGGGTGGCTGCACGCCCATGCCCAGAAACGACAGCGTTGCTTCGAGCAAAATAGCGTTGGCGACTTCGAGGGTGGCCACCACAATGAGGGCGCCAGCAATATTAGGGAGCACTTCGCGCAGCAAAATATACGGCAGCGGGCAGCCCAGTGCCTGGGCTGCCTGCACATACTCAGCATCGCGCAATTGCTGAGTAGCCGAGCGGGCAACGACGGCAAAGCGATCCCACAGCAGCAGCCCCAGCAGTAGCGTGACGGTCAGCATCGAGCCGCCCATCAGCGAAGCCATGGCCAGCGCCACTAACACCACGGGCATGGCTAGGCGAGTGGTGAGCAGATAACTCACTACGGCATCGACGCGACCGCCGAAATAGCCTGCCAGCACACCAAGGGTGGTGCCAATCAACCCTGAAATCAGCGCAACCACCAGCCCGATAAAGAGTGAAATCCGGGTGCCATAAATCAGTCGGCTCAGATAGTCACGGCCAAGACGGTCAGTGCCTAATGGATGAGTCCAACTACCGGTTTCGTGCCAAATAGGTGGCACCATGCGGTTAGCGGTATTCTGTAAATAGGGATCATGGGGGGCTAGCCAAGGGGCCAGAAGCGCCACAATGCCTAGTGAAGTGATGATCAATAATCCGATGGCTAAGCTGCGGTTTTTGAACGTGCTGTGAACCAGCCGCGACAGCCAAGTATTTGCCGGGTGGTGCGTGGCCGCCACCGGTGAGGAAAGTAGTTGTGCCATGGTGTTCTCCGTTAGCGCGCACGTAATCGTGGGTCGAGTACTGCGTTGAGAATGTCGGCAATTAGCGTCAGCACGATATAGAACAGCGCAATGATCAGAACGATGGCTTGAACCACCGGATAGTCGTTACGGGAAATCGCATTCCAGGCCAGTTGCCCCAGCCCACGCAGCGAAAAGACAGTCTCTATCACCACCGAGCCGCCGAGCATAAATCCCAGCTCCACGGCGGCCAGTGCCACCACTGGAATCACCGCATTGCGTAGCGCGTGTTTGAAAATCACCGTGCCGGTGCGCAGCCCTTTTGCCCGGGCGGTGCGAATGTAATCTGCCTCCAGTACTTCCAGCATGCCGCTGCGGGTTAGCCGCATCATGGCGGGGGTGGCGTAATAGCCCAGCGCAATGGCGGGTAGCACAAAGCCTTGCCAGCTATCACTACCTGCGGCGGGAAACCACTGCAACTTGACGGCAAACAGGATGATCAGCGTTAAGCCAAACCAGAAGTTGGGCATTGCCTGGCCGGTGACCGCAATCGCCATGGCCGCGCGGTCTATCCAGCTGCCACGCTTGAGCGCGGCCACAACGCCGAGCGGAATAGAAACGCCCAGAGCAATCGCCAAGGCCAACATTCCCAGGGTCATCGTTACCGGTAGGCGCTCAACGACTAAGTCCATGACCTCGCTCTGGTAGTAGTAAGAGCGTCCAAAGTCGAGCTGCACAGCTCCCCATATCCACGTCGTAAATTGCTCAATCACCGGGCGATCCAGGCCGTACTCAATACGAATTTGCTCGACCTGTTCGGCGGTGGCCTCGGGGCCGCCAATGGAGAGTGCCAAGTCACCCGAGAGCTGCAGCAGACTAAAGCAGAGCACCGAAATAGTTAGCGCGACGCTAAGCGCTATCAGCGTGCGCTTGAAAACAAATGCCCACATAAAGCATCACTCCCTCGCTGTGGAAGGCTAGCCGTGGTGATTTCCACGGCTGCCGTTAACTCGATCAGATGCCATCGGTAACGTTATTTCCAGCTCGCCTCGTAGAAGCGGGGGAGTTCATCAGGGTAGGCAGTGAAGTCGAGATCAGCGGTGTGGGCGTAGTAGGTGGAGTAGGAGAACAGCGGTGCCCAGTACGCTTGCTCGGAAATGCGGGCGAAAGCTTTTTGGTAGTGCTCTAAGCGCACATCAGGATCTACCGAGGTATCGGCGACCTGCAGCCACTCCTGCACCTGAGTGTCCTGCCAGAGATCGTCAATGCCGCCTGTGAAATAGACGCTAACGAAAGCCGAGACATCATTAATAGAGAAGGAGCCCCAGGCTTTGAACGACATATCGGTTTGACCGTTGCGCTGAAGCTCCAGCAACGCGGGGGAGGTCATAAAGCGCAGATTGGCATTAATGCCCACTGCACGCAGGTCGCCAATCATTGCTTCGGCGTAATTCCGTTCACGGTAGGCGTGAAGGTCAATGTCGAAGCCATCGGCGTAACCGGCTTCAGCAAGTAGTTCACGGGCTTTTTCAGGGTCGTACTCATACTCAATAACGTCTTGTGTTTCACAGCCAAACTGAGTCGGGAAGCAGGGGGCGTAGAGGGGCTGGCTGCCGCCGCGCACTAGGTCGTTAGCGAGCCCTTCCCGGTTCATCGCATGATTGATGGCTTGGCGTACGCGGATGTCATTTAGCGGTGAATCTTCTCGGGTCGCGGCATCCAGGCCGATATAACCGACTCGCATGGTTTCGCCGCCTAGCACGCTAAGCTGTGGCATAGCGTTTAACGACTCAGCTTGATCCGACGGCACGCGCCAGATCCAATCGACTTGACCGGACATTAATTGCGCCATACGTGAGTCCGCATCGGCAATGGCCTTGAACTCGATATTAGCGATCTCCGGCTGACCAATAGGACTGTCGGCAAAGTAGTCATCAAAGCGCGTTAGGCTAACGCCATCCCCAGGGCGGACGTTGGTAATCCGGTAAGGGCCGGTACCTACGGGCTCACGACTAAAACCCTCGATACCCACTTCCTGGAAATACTCATCGGGGTAAATTGGCATTGGGCCGGAAAGGTACTCAAGGGCTGCGGGGAAAGGCTCTTTGAGGTGAATGCGGACTTGGTACTCATCAAGCTTCTCAACGCTTTCGATCCAGTCAACATTTTGGCGCGTCACCACCCGTGATTCGGGGGACACCGCGTAGTTGAAGGTGAATGCCACATCGTCGGCATTGAAGGTCTCGCCGTTGTGAAAGGTCACTCCTTCGCGCAGCACAAGATCCAGGCTCTTATCATCGGTCCACTCCCATTCGGTTGCCAAACGCGGCTCGTACTCGTTGGTTTGCGGGTTGCGATAGATCAACGTGTCCCAGGCCAAATGGGCAAGGATAACCCCTTCACGCAGATTGTTGTGGTAGGGGCTAACGTTCTCGGGTTCGCTGTCAGATGCATAGACCAACGTATCGTTGGCTTTGCCAGCCAAGGCGGGTGTCGCGATGCTGAGTAAAGCAAGTGATGTAACGCAGTAGAGAGTTTTGGGTGTTTGCATGCCATACCTCGTTTTTTTAATAAAGGAAGGTTATGAGCGTTTGGCGTACCGGCGAGGCTGTTATTTTGTTAGATGAGCCGCCGCCTTGAATTAAAACTAATCTATTGCTTAGGAGTGCCACAAGTGCAATGTTTAGAACTTATCATTGCCGTTTTGGCAATGCTTATGGCGAAGGGGGAGCCACTATGAATCCACGCGTATTACAAGAAACGGCGTTACGCTACTTTCTCGAAGTGGTTCGCTGTGGCTCTATTAGTGAAGCCTCAGGGAAGCTAAATGTGGCGCCCTCAGCCATCAGCCGTCAGATTGCCCGGTTGGAAAGCGAGCTGGATACGCTGCTGTTTGAGCGCCGTGCGCGGGGTATGGTGCCCAGCGCGGCAGGGGAGTTACTGGCGATGCATGCCCGCCATATGCAGCTTGAGGCAGACCGTATTGGCAGCGAAATAATGGCCTTGCGTGGGTTACAGCGGGGCAAGGTTCGTTTGGCTAGTTCGGAAGGCTTTGCCGTGGATTTTTTACCCGCGGCAATTGCGGCTTTTCGCAAGCGTTACAGCGGTATTCATTTCCACCTGATGGTGGGGGCGCCCGCCCAAGCGACTCGGTATGTCAGGGAAGGCGATGCAGATATCGGCATTACCTTTAGCCTCAAGCCTGAGGCGGATATTACCGTTGCCCTTAGGCAGCCAGCGCCAATTATGGCGCTGGTTTCTCCGCACCATGAGCTTGCCGTTAAAAAACATATCTCGCTGGCGCAGCTTCAGGGCTATCCGCTGGCGTTACCCTCGCCAGACACGACCCTGCGCCAGCTGTTTGATATCTGCTGTAGCCGTCAAAACCTGGCGTTTGAATCCATTTTTAGCAGCGATTACACCGAGGCTTTGATTAACTTCGCCATGCTCGGGGGCGGTGTGGCGCTGGCAGGGGAAATATCAGTGCGCTACCGCATTCAGCAACAGCGCTTAGTGGCGATTCCTATTCGAGACCAGGGCATGGATTCCCGCTTTATTGAAGTCCAGACCCTAGCCAAGCGCACATTGCCGACGGCGACGCAGGCATTTTTAGCGTTTCTAAAAGAGCATATCCCGCCTGGGCAGCTGCCGCTTTTTCCTACTCCACCAACAATGAACTGCTGATCACCTACCTTCTTAGCAAGCGCTGTCGTGAATAGCGTATTGCGCGGATGACATCTCACGGCCAAGCCGCGACAATGGCGCCCTGTTTAGATTGTTAGCTTTAACCGGGGAGCGTTATGACGCCACTCAACATCCTCTATCAGGATGAGTATCTCGTCGCGGTGCATAAGCCGTCAGGGCTTTTGGTGCATCGCTCGGCGTTGGCGCGCGGTGAAACCGAATTTCTGCTTCAGCGCTTACGCGACCAGCTTGGCAAGCGGGTATATCCCGTTCACCGGCTGGATCGGCCGACCTCGGGGGTAATGGTATTTGCTCTCTCGTCGGCAGTGGCTGGTCTGCTCAGCGATGCGTTTAGCGAGCGCCAGGTGGAAAAGCGCTACCTGGCAGTGGTGCGCGGTAAAGCACCGGAAAATGATCGTTTGGATTACCCGCTAAGGGAAGAGGACGGTACGCGCCCCAAGGCGGAAATGCCCGCCATGCCCGCGATGACCGATATTCGCCGCCTGGATAGCGTCGAGCTGCCCGTGCAGGTCGACCGCTACCCGGTGGCGCGCTACTCCCTGGTAGAGGCGCGGCCGCTGACCGGGCGCCGCCATCAAATTCGCCGCCATCTTTCCCGGCGTGGCTACCCAATTATTGGTGATGCCAAGCACGGTAAAAGTGTCCACAATCGCTTTTTTGCTGAGCAGATGAGTGCTCCGCGCTTGCTGCTCGCCGCGACCTATTTGGCCTTTGACCATCCGCTGCTAGACAAGCGTGTACAATTGAGCTGTGCCTTGGATGACACCATGATCGCCCTGTTTAACCAGCTTGGCTGGGCGGGGCATTTACCGCTGGATAGCGTGCGCACGCCGCCCCACACCAAGCCTTCCGCCCTTCAAGCGTTATGAGTGAGTTTGTGATGTCCTCAGCTACTCCATCGAGCATGCCGTCCGCTTCGCCTGTGCCTACGGCTAACGTGAAACCTCCTTCTGCAGATTATGATTTTCGCTTTGGCGGCATTCGCCGTCTTTATGGCCAGCGTGCAGCCGAGGTGTTTCGTCATGCCCACGTGGTGGTGGTGGGTGTCGGCGGGGTAGGCAGTTGGACGGTAGAGGCGCTGGCACGCTCGGGCATTGGCAAGCTGACGTTGATTGACCTGGACGACGTCTGCGTTTCCAACGTCAACCGCCAGCTCCATGCGCTGGATGGTACTATCGGTCAGCCCAAGGTTGATGTGCTGGCCGAGCGCTGCCGCTTGATTGCCCCGGAAATTGAGATTGTGGCTGACACTGCCTTCGTGACACCCACCAACCTGGCCGAGCGGATTCCCGATGATGCCGATCACGTGGTGGATGCCATCGACAGCGTGATCGCCAAAGCCGCGCTGATTGCTTGGTGCAAGCGGCGCAAAATCCCCATTACCGTGACCGGCGCGGCGGGCGGGCAAACTGACCCCACACGTATTCAGGTCGCGGACCTCACCCGCACCGAGCACGACCCGCTGCTATCCAAAGTGCGCTCGCGGCTGCGTCGGGATTACGGCTTTTCCCGCAACCCCAAACGGCGCTTCTCGGTAGAGTGCGTCTACTCCGACGAGCAATTGGTGTATCCCGGCACCGACGGTGAAGTGTGCTTGCAAAAGCCTGGCAGTGGTGATGCCACGCGCTTGGACTGCGCTTCCGGTTTCGGTGCTGCGACTTTTTTAACCGGCACCTTTGGCTTTGTCGCCGCGTCAAAAGTGCTCGAACGCCTCGCCAAAAAAGCCAACCAGCCAGCCGCCACAAACGCACCTCAAGAGGAGAGCCAATGACTGCCCCCGTTCCCGGTATTTATCGCCACTACAAAGGCAGCCTTTACGAAGTGCTTGGCACCGCCCAGCACAGCGAAAACCAAGAGCCGCTGGTGGTGTATCGTGCCCTTTACGGTGACTACGACCTCTGGGTGCGTCCGCTTGAGATGTTTACGGAAACAGTGACGAAAGAGGGCCACACCCAGCCGCGCTTTGCGCTGGAAAAGGCGTTTTAGCCGGAATTTCGCTATCAAGGAGTATTCATGCCCCCTATATCACCGCAGCAAACGCTGAAAGACGTATTTGGTTTTGACGACTTTCGTGGCGGCCAGCAGGCAGTGGTGACCAAAGTGTTGGCGGGGCACTCCACGGCGGCGATTTTTGCTACCGGCGCGGGGAAGTCATTGTGCTACCAGCTTCCAGCGCTGCACCTACCGCACTTAACCCTGGTGGTGTCACCGTTGCTGGCGCTGATGCAGGATCAACTGGCGTTTCTGGCCCGCCACGGCGTGGCAGCGGCAAGCATTGATTCCACCCAAGACCGTGATGCTACCCGGGAAGTGATGGAGCGCGCTAAAAGCGGCGAGCTGAAAATCCTTATGGTCTCGGTGGAGCGGCTCAAGAATGAGCGCTTTCGCCACTTTCTGCGCCAAGTGCATATTTCACTTATGGTGGTTGATGAAGCCCACTGCCTCTCTGAGTGGGGGCATAACTTCCGCCCTGACTACCTCAAGCTGCCGGACTACCAGGGCGACTTTGCCATTCCCCAGGTGCTGCTGCTTACCGCCACGGCGACCCCGGCAGTAATTGCCGATATGGGTGAGAAGTTTGCCATTGCGCCGGAGAACGTGATTGCCACCGGCTTTTACCGTTCAAATCTTGAACTGCTGGTATCTCCGGCCATGGAAGATCGCCCGCAGCAGCTGATCAACTGGCTAAAACCGCAGATGCAGCCGGGTAGCGAAGCACCGACGATTATTTACGTCACCCTGCAACAAACCGCCGAGCGGGTGGCGAAGGCGTTAGCGGCCCAGGGAATCGCTGCCCAGGCTTACCATGCAGGGCTAGATTCCCAGCGACGGGATGAGATTCAGCGGCAATTTATGAGCGGCGAGTCGCCCTGCATCGTGGCCACTATCGCCTTTGGCATGGGCATTGATAAGGGCGATATCCGCAATGTGGTGCATTATGACCTGCCCAAATCCATCGAGAACTACAGCCAGGAGATTGGCCGGGCGGGACGCGACGGCCTGCCTTCCACGTGCCTGACCCTGGCCGGGCGGGATGGCTTGCGGGTGCTGGAAAACTTCGTTTACGGCGATACCCCTGAATACGCGGGCATCTATCGTTTGTTGGAAGAGATAGCGGCGGCAGGCCAAGCGCCAGATCGCCAGTGGGAGGTGCTGCTCAACACGCTTTCCCGTGATACCAATATCCGTCCTCTGCCGCTAAAGACGCTGCTGGTGCGGCTAGAGATGCATGGCATTATCGCACCGCGCTTCGCATTTCTAGCCGAGTACCGGCTGCGCTACCACCTTGAGCCTAGTGAATTAGTTAGCCGCTTTGAAGGCGAGCGGGCGGCCTTTGTGCGCCTTATAATCGACAATATTCCGATCGCGCGAATTTGGGGAACGGTAGATTTTGACCGTCTAAATCAGGCGGGGCAGGCGCAGCAGATTGACGCTTCCCGTGCTCGCGTCATTACCGCCCTTGAGTACTTTCAAGATAAGGGCTGGCTGACCCTGGAAGGCAAGCGGATGACCGACGTCTACGAGATCTGCCAGCCGAATTTTACCATTGAGGCGCTGGCGAGCCAGCTATACGACGATTGCCTGAATCGAGAGCGAATCGAGATTGAGCGGCTGCAGGCCATGCTGGCACTGTTCGAGTCAGAGGACTGCCTGACACGACGGCTAACCATGCACTTTGGTGATAGTACCTTTGGTGACAGCACCTTTGATACACCATCCAATACTGAACAGTGGCGCTGCGGACATTGCTCGGTGTGTTATGGCCACCCGGTAAAACTACCTGATGCGCCGCCCGAGCCACCGCTAACGGCGGCCGATTTTCAGCGCTACGCCACACCGCTGATTGAGCACCACAGCGAACAGCTCGGCCAGCCGCCCAATGCCCAGCGGCTGGCGCACTTTTTGTGTGGCTTGACCATGCCGGTGTTTACCCCGCTCAAAGCCCGCAGCCTGAACGGCTTCGCGGTCTTTGAACAGCGCGCCTATCCAGAAGTGCGTGAGTGGGCGGAGGCGATGCTGGGACAATAAAGGCCGATCAAAGTCCGAACGGTAACCCCAGCCAGTACCAAATAAAGAACAGGCTGCTCCAGCCGGTTAACACGGCGAGGGAGTAGGGCATGGCCATGGTCAGTAGATGGCCGAGGGTAAACGACTTGTTGTACAGGTGGATGACCGCGAGCACTAACGGCAGGTAGGGGTTAATGGGCGAGATCACGTTAGTCGATGAATCGGCTATCCGGTAAGCCGCTTGGATGGCTTCTGGCTCAAGGCCCAACAGCATCAGCATGGGTAGAAAAATCGGCGCCATCAGCGCCCACTGCGCCGAGCCGCTGTAAAGAAATAGGTTCACGACGGCGGCCAGTAGAATAAAGCACACTAAAGCCAGCGCCGTAGGCATATTGATTTGTAGCAGTAGGTCAGCGCCATTCACTGCGCTGACAATCGCCAAGTTTGACCAGTTAAAGATGGCAATAAATTGCGCCACCATAAAGACGATGACAATAAACCCACACATATCCCGCATCGCCGCTTCCATTAAGCGTGGTACATCGCTGGATTGTTTGATCTTACCTACCGAAACGCCGTACACAATGCCGCACAGGCTAAAGAACAGCACGATGATGGGCACCAAACCACTCATAAAGGGCGAAGGTAACAGACCCCCTTCAGCACTGCGTAAACCGGAACCCGCTGGCAGAATAAGCAGCAGGATAACCGCAATATAGGCCAGTGCCGCTATGCCGGTGTAGCGCAGCGCACGCCGTTCCGTGTCGGTTAACTGTACGCCGTGGCTTTTGTCTTCATCATCACTCTGATCCTGAAAGCGCGCCAGCATGGGCTCGACATACTTGTCGTTCATGACGGTGATAATTAGGGTAATTAACGGCACCGAGGCACACATAAAGAACCAGTTGGCCACCACGCTGACTTCGTGGCCGGGGCTAACGCTCTGAACGACTTCCGTCGAGATACCGGATAGCAGCAGATCCGTGCCCGCAATAAAGAAATTGGCGCTAAAACCAGCAAAAACGGCGATAAAGGCCACCATAATGCCGGCAATCGGGTTTCGGCCAACGGTTTTAAACATGATGGCGGCCAAAGGGGGAATCAGGAAAACTGCCGCATCCGAAACCAGATTGCCGATGATCGAGGTGATGACCACCGCCGGGGTAATAAAGCGCGGCGCCACATTACTCAACATGCGTCGAATGGTGGCATCGGCGAGGCCAGTTTTCTGAATTAGCCCCAGTGCTAATACCATCACCAGTACCAGCCCTAGCGGGCGGAAACTGGTGAAGTTAGTGACTGCCCCGGTCACCATAAATCTTAGCCCGTCCCAGCTAAGCAGCGAACGAACCTGAACGAACTCGTCGGTGGCCGGGTGGCGCACAGGCTCGACCCAAACGCTCATCAATGCCGACAGGCCTAGCGTGACGACAAAAAGTATAAAAAACATAATAAAAGGGTGGGGCAGTGCATCGGCGATTCGCGCTATCCGGTGCATTAATCCGGTGTTGCCACCGGACGTTGAGAGTTTGTTCGCTTCCATGTTGTTCTCCGCTTTATATCTGGAAGTGCTGTTTATTGAAGTGTGCTTTCTTGAACTGCTTAGGGAGAGGGGAGTTCACGCTGTATTAGCTGAACAAAATAAGAAGCGCCCACCGGGATAATGTTGTCGTTAAAGTCATAGCTGGGGTTGTGAACACTCACGCCACCGGTTTCGCCTTCAACACCATTGCCCAGAAACACATAGCACCCCGGAACGGCTTGCAGCATGAAGGAGAAGTCTTCGCTGCCAGAAATCGGTAAGCAATCAGAGTTCACTTTTGCATCGCCGACGACTGCGCGGGCAACATCGGTGGCGAGTTGGGTGGCTTGCGGGTCGTTGACCGTGGCCGGGTAGTTTCCGGGGCGAATGGTGAGCGTTGCCGTGGCGCCGTAGGCCTGGGCAGTACTGGCAACCAGTTGTTCCAGTCGTTGAATCACATGCTCTCGTACTGCGTCATTAAAGGAGCGAATGCAGCCCCGCATGGTGGCGGTATCGGGAATGACGTTGAAGGTGCCCGTGCCGGCATGCAGGTCGGTAAAGGACAGCACGGCGGAATCGAGCGGGGCAGTATTGCGGCTAACGATAGACTGCGCGCCGCTGATAATCGCGCTCACGATCAGCATCGGATCAACGGCGTGCTGCGGCATTGCCGCATGGCCGCCTTTACCGTGAACGTCAATGGTGAAGCGGTCTGAGCTGGCCAGCAGGGGGCCTGCGCGCAGCCAGAATTCGCCTTGAGGAATGCCCGGCATATTGTGGATACCGTAAACGCGGTCACAGGGGAAGCGTTCAAACAAACCATCATTGATCATCGCCTTAGCGCCGGCTAAGCCCTCCTCAGCGGGCTGAAAAATAAAGTGTACGGTGCCGGAAAAATCACGATGTTTAGCCAGATACCATGCGGCGGCTAACAGCATGGTGGTGTGACCGTCGTGGCCGCAGCCGTGCATTTTGCCCTGGTTAAGAGACGCATGAGCGAACTGATTGTTTTCCGTCATGGCGAGGGCATCCATATCGGCGCGCAGCCCGATGGCACGAGCGACGGGCGTTTTGCCGCGCAGTACGCCGACGACCCCGGTTTTAGCGATGCCGGTATGAACCTCGTCAAATCCCCACTCTGTGAGCTTGTCCGCCACTAACTTGGCGGTGCGCTGCTCCTCAAAGCCCAGCTCCGGGTGCTGATGAATATCCTGTCGCCAAGCGGTGAACTGTGCGTTGTTACCCGCAATTTCATCGATCATAGGTAGCCCTTTAGGTTTCTTGAAACGATAGCACTTAAGCTATAGCTAAATATTATGCTTTGAGTGTTGGGACGAAGTCTTTTAGCTACCTTTAACTGTATACTGGCTTTTTTAGTCAGATATATTGATTTTTGCTTATCGAAGGATGACGAAATGTTATGGCTTATCGAGGATTTACGGACAGCCAGATAGAAGCCTTCATGTGGATTATGAAAACCAGTAGCGCTACGGAAGCAGCCAGTAAGATGCTGATTTCACAACCGGCGATTAGCCGTTTGATAAAACAGTTGGAGGCGCGGCTTGGATTTGATCTGTTCGAACGCCACAATAATCGCCTACTGCCGACCCGGCGTGGCACGCTTTTTTATGACGAGGTGGAGCGGGTTTATATTGGCTTACAGCATTTGCGTCAGTTTGCCGAACGGCTAAAAGAGAGAGCGGCAGGCCAATTGAGAGTGGTCAGCATGCCGTCTTTTGCCATGAGCCTGGTGCCAGATGCCGCTACGCTGCTTGCCGAGCAGTTTCCCGACCTTGAAATTAGTCTCTACTCCTACCGATCCAGCCAGATAGCGGAGGAAATGGTGGCCCAGCGCTTCGATTTTGGCATTACCACCGATACTCGAATCGATCCGCGCTACCAGAGCTTTCAGTACTCTCTACCTGGCATGTGCTTGATTCCGCCAGGGCATCCGCTGGAAGCTAAAGCGCTTATTAACATTGAAGATTTCGCCAATGAAACGCTGATTTGTGGTGAGCCTAATGAGCAAAGCCGTAATCGGATTACTCAGCGACTGAGGAAACATGCCGTTTCGCCCAAAAAAATATGGACAGTCTCGCTGGGGGAGATGGCGATCCGACTAGTAGCTAACGGTGCCGGTCTTGCCGTGTTAAACGCCGTATCGGCCTGTGATGCAAAGCGAGTGGGCGTGGTGGTTCGCCCGCTCGCGTTTGATATTCGTTATGACTTTCAAATTATTTTGCCGCTGGAAAAAGATCTTGAACCCGCCATCAACAACATCAATGCTGAGTTGATCGCGTTAGTCGAGCAGAAAATTTTCGAAAGCCTCAAAATAGTTGGCTAGCAACTGACCTTTACCCAGCTCAAGGCGCGCCTGTCAGGCAGGGCGCCAACGGGTGGCGCCCTGTACTTAGTGGTGTAGTGGCTCAAGGGAGTGCCGCTGAGCTTAACTTTAAGTGCAGCAACTCCGCGGCACTTTTACCCGCTACGGCACCCAGCACCACGGCGCTAAGCAGGCCGTTGCCAGAAAGATAGCCGCTGTCGTTGGAGCCCGAAACACCGCGGGCGGCACCGCCTGCGGCAAACAGGTTGGGTAGCGCCTGCCCCTGAGTATTGAGTACCCGTGCAGCGGTGTTGACCTCTAAACCGCCCTGGGTGTGAAACAGCGCACCCGTGACACGAATGGCGTAGTAGGGAGCTTTGAGGAGGTTGGCGGGTTCAAAACGGCGACCAAAGGTATCTACCGTTTGCTGTTTGGCATGCTGCTGCATCTCCGCAAAGGTAGCCTGCAGCGCTGTTAGCGGCAGATTCAAACCAGCCGCTATCTCTTCAATGCTGGCAAAGCTGCGCAACGCGCCGCTCTCCTGGGCATTACGGTAATCTTCAAACGCCTGTGCGGATTCATGAATACGGGCGTCATAAAGATTCCAGGCAATTTTCTCCGGCTGGGCCAAGACTTTGGCCGCCTGCTCGGAGTAGCCCCCATGCTCATTAGAAAATCGCTTGCCGTTTAGATTGACCTGAATGCCGCCCTGCATCATCAGCGCCCAACTGATCAAGACCTGATGGGGTGTTGCCAGTGAACCGTGCCCCTGGCAGGCACCCAAATCCTTAGTGCTGGCACCCATGGCCTGGCCCCATAGCAGAGCATCGCCCTGGTTTCCCTCATGGCCGTAGTAGAGCGCGTGTTTGAGTGTCGGCAGGTAGCGCTCCACCAGCTCTACGTTACCGCCATAGCCGTTGCAGGCCAGAATCAGCGCGTCGCAGCCAACGCTTTCGCGACTGCCATCCGGGCGCTCAAGGGTTACGCCTCGCACTCGCTGAGTATCATCAACGTGCAAATCCACTACTCGCGCCTGGGTCAAAATATCAATGCCTGCCGCTTCGGCGGCATTGAGCAGCGCCCCCATGAGCTCTTCACCGGTTCGTCGTGGCGTAGCATGCATGCGCAGGTGGCGGTGGCCGGGGTAGAGAAAGCCCTCTACCAGCTCAAAAGGCACGCCGTGCTGATCCGCCAACCACTCGATGGTTTGGCCTGATTGAGTAGCAAGTAGTTCGACAATGGCCGGGTCTGCCTCAAAGCCATTCTTCTTTTGAATATCCTCAGCCATGGCCTCAGCGGAATCGCTGACCCCTAGTTCATGCTGAAAGCGCGTATTGGCGGCGGGAATAAAGCCCGACGACATCGCCGTGCTGCCGCGAGGCAGTGCGTCGCGCTCCAGCACTGCCAGCTCAACACCCGCCTCCTGGGCCGCTAACGCTGCCACTAACCCGCAGGCCCCCGCGCCGATAATTAGCAGAGGTAAATGGGCATCAAGGCGATCATGAGTATAAGGGAGTATCGCCATTACGCCTGCTCCGTTGCATGGTGAAAGGCATCCAGAATCTCGCCCGCCGGTGCCTGCCACACTTCTGGATGCCCGCTGATATGGGCCAGCACTTCTTCCAGGCAGGCAATGCGGTGGGGCTGGCCCACCAACCAGGGGTGCAGGTTCAGCGCAAACAGCCGCCCGCCTTGTTCGCGTGACTCTTCCAGCAGGAAATCGAAGGCGTCTTTTACCTGTGTCACCCACGAATCTTCCGAGTGCAGGTTTTGGCTCATCACGAACTGATCTTCGATCTCTGTAGCCAAGGGCATCATGGTCAGGTTGCCCGCTTGGGTGTGGCCTGTTTGTGTGAAGCATCGATAGGGCATATCGTCGTTCACCCAGTCGGCGCAGTACTCGATGCCATTGTCGGCCAGCAGGTCAGGGGTCTTGAAGCTCTGGTGCTTGGCGGGGCTCAGCCAGCCGCGAACGGGTTGACCGGTCACCCGACGCAGAGTGTCAACAGAGCGTTTGACCAGCTCGGCCTCCTCTTCGATTGGCTGGCCGCCGTAGTGCAGATGATCCATGTTCCAGCCGTGGGCGATAAATTCACCGCCGTGCTCTTTCAGGCGCTGCACCAGATAGGGCGTTTGCTCCGCGAGCTGGGCGTTGATTGCAAAAGTGGGCGTGATGTTGTGCGCCGCCAGAGCTTTGAGCACCCGATATATCCCCACGCGGTTGCCGTAATCCCGCAGTGAGAAGTGGCGCAAGTCCGGGTAAGGCATTGTCATGCCGTTAGGTACTTTAAACGGCTTGCCGCGCTGGTTTAACGGGTAAAACTGCAGCGAAATATTGACCCACACCGCCAGGCTTTTGCCTTCAGGCCAGGTGACCGGAGCGCGTTCGCTCAGCATCGACCATTCATAGCGCTTGTGATCGTAGCCGTGGTGGCGGCGGGGGTAGTCGAGATAGTCGTCGTTAAGCGTCATAGCGTTACCCCTGTTTGCCTGCGGTGGCGGCCTGGGCCGCAATACTGTCGAGGGCGGCATCGTAATAGTTGGCCAAGTAGTAGTCGGCAATCTCGCGCCCGGTAGCGACCCACACATCCGGGTGGTCGGTGATGTACTCCAGCGCCTCTTCAAACGCCTTGATACGATGCGGGCAGCTCACCTGATAGTTGTGAGTGGGAATGCACATCACCGTGCCGGACTCCGCGCCCTCGGCATACAGACGGTCAAAGTGGCGCTTGAGCATGGTGGCGTACTGGCGCGGCTCTACTTTATTCACCGCGTAGACGATGGTGTCGTTCATCTCCAGCGAGTAAGGCATGGAGATAAAACGTTTGCCGGAGCGAACGCTGACCGGCGTCGGTTGGTCATCGTGGAAGAGATCACAGGTGTAAATCCCTCCTTTGTCACCGAATAACTCTTCGCCCACTTCGGCAAATAGATCCAGAGTGCGCTCTGAGTGGGAGAGCGCGGGCGCCAGATAACCTGCACAAGCCTGGCCGGTATGGCGATGAATGGTTTCCATGCTGTCACGGATCATTGTCCGCTCCTGGGCTTCGCTCAACCCATAGGTGTAGCGGGTGTTGTAGATACCGTGGCTGAAAAACTCCCAGTCGCGCTCTTTGCACATCTGGATAATCTCGGGGTGGTGCTCGCACAGCGCCACCGACAGCGACACCGAGCCGCGAATGCCGTACTTATCCAGCAGAGCCATCTGGCGCTGGTGGCCAACCCGGTTGCCGTAGTCGCGAATGCTGTAGCCGGGCACCGAAGGGTGCGGATGCGGCCAAGGGTTACGCTGCGGGTTCAGCGGTGGGTCGAGTTCGTAATACTCGATATTGGGTGCGACCCAGAAGGCCACCTTGGCGCCCCCTGGCCACTCGATTTTAGGGCGTTGGTCGTAGGCCCAGTAGTCGTAAACGCCTAGTGACTCTTTCATAACCGGCTCCTTTGAAACTTGGTAGGCCTTAGGCGTTGCCATTCAGCCATTCGAGTACATTGGCAACTGGCAGAACGTCGGCATACTTGAGATGCAGGTCGGTCAGGTTGGCGTAGTGGTAGCTTTCGTGCTTATCCGCGACGCACTCCATGGGCACGATGGTGCGGTAGCCCCGGGAAAGGCTCTCCACGGCGGTGGCGCGAATGCAGCCAGAGGTAGAGCCGCCAGTAATGATCACCGTATCGACCTGATGCCACACTAAAAGCGATTGCAGCGGGGTTTCAAAAAACGCCGAGGGCATGCGCTTGGTGTAGATCACATCTCGGCTGTGATCGATTTCACAGCGTTCGTCGAATTCGGCGCGCTCAGAGCCATACTTAATGTTTTGCAGCGAATCGGGCGTATCGGTACGCGTACCCCAAACCCCGGCGTCTTCGGCGGAGTCTAGAAACGCCACATGGGTCCAAACCACCGGCCAGCCTTTCTCCCGAAAACCGCGGACCAATTGGTTGGTGTACTCCAACTGCTTGGGGTCGGTTTCATAGGCGGTTTTGAAGAGATCGGTGCGGGTATAAGCCTTTTGTGGGTCGACATTCACCAGCACCGCTTTCTTGCCAAAGCCAAAGGGTACCCGCTGAGGGTTGGCCATTACGTCGTTAAAAATCTCTTTCGCCGTTTTGTCGGTGGTCTGCATCGTCGTCTCCTGAATAGTTATTTATTCGCACTTATAAATATTGGGCACGGTTTGATGAGAGGCGCTAGCGATTGTCGTACTGCTCGCCGAGCTCCAGCATCGCCTGGGTGCCTAAATAGTCGTTAAGCTGTTTGAAATCGAGCATTTGGTCGCGGAAGGCATCGGTGGTGCCATCCTGCTTAAGTGTGGCGAAGAAACGGCTGGCCATATGGGTAATCGCCCGCACCAGTGCGCCGGGGAAAATCACCAGCGAGAAGCCTAGGTCTTCAAGCGCCTGAGCGTTCTGCAGCGGCGTGTCACCCCCCTCGACCATATTGGCCATGATGGGCACCTTGCCTTTAAACTGGGTCATGATTTTGCTGATATCTTCGTCACTACGGATACCTTCGATAAACAGCATATCCACGCCAGCTTCATAATAGGCTTGGGCACGCTCAATGGCGCTGTCGGTGCCTTCCACCCCCAGCGCATCGGTTCGGCCAATAATAAGCGTGTTGTCATTTTCACGGGCGTCCAGTGCGGCATGCAACTTACCGACCATTTCGCTTTTGGAGACCAGGGTTTTACCGCGCAAGTGGCCGCAGCGCTTGGGGTAGGTTTGATCCTCAAGCTGAATGGCGTTTGCGCCAGCGCGCTCCAGCAGTCTAACGCTGCGCATCACATTCATGGCATTGCCAAAGCCGGTATCGCAATCCACGACCACGGATAAGTTGGTGCGCTCACGAATATGCGACATGGCGGTGCAAATTTCAGTAATGCTGAGCAGGCCAATATCCGGTCGCCCAAGCTGGGTATAGGCCAGGCTGGCGCCGGAAAGGTAGGCCGTATCGAAGCCCGCTTGCTCAGCTAGGGATGCGCCTAACGCATCAAACACACCGGGGGCGACCACAATGGAGCTATCTTTCAGTTGCTGTCTAAGCTGGCCGGACTGTTGTGAAACTTGCTGTGAAGCCTGGTTTGAAGAGCGGTGTGAGCGTGACATAGCGATCTCATCTATTTTAAGTAAGCGTCAGCGGCGACTATGAGGCCACCCAGTTAGTGATACTTAAGGGCACTGGTTCTGTAATAATGGCTCTCAAGGGGCAGCAGCAGTTGTGTTATTGATTAGCTGTCAATATGTATTATATATAATACATTTTTATGTCTATTATTATCCCTACGTCAAGCCAGATTTGAATTTTTTAACCATTTTCTAAAGAGAGGCGTGGATGAGTGAGGCACAACCCTCCGCGGTGGGCGGCACCAAATCACACCGCATCTACCTGCTGTTGAAAGACGCTATTTTGAGTGGGCGGCTGCCAGCGGGCAGTAAACTGCCAGGCGAAAATAAACTGGCAGAGCAGCATGGCGTGTCACGCGTCACCGTTCGACGTGCGATGGAGGCGCTGCAAACTACAGGATTGGTAGAGCGGAAAGCAGGCGTGGGCACAGTGGTGTTGGAGCAGCCGTTGGACGCCACGGTGATGACCGCCAGCGTCTCGAACCTAATGCCTAATATGGTCAAGATGAGCCAGGCTTCCCAGGTGCGGCTGCTGGAGTTTGCCTATGTGCTGCCGCCGGAAATGATTCGTGAGCGGCTGGGTATGGGGCAAGGCGGTAAGGTGCAACGCTCGGTGCGTGTCCGCATGGTCGACGATAAGCCATTTTCCCACCTGGTGACCCATGTACCGGAAGCGATTGCCCTGCACTACAACGAGATGGATTTAGCCAATACGCCGCTGTTTGTACTACTGGAGCGTAGCGGCGTGAAAGTTGATCACGCTTCCCAATCGATTTCCGCCACTCTGGCCAGTCATGAGGTCGCGGAAGCGCTGGATGTTGCCGTTGGCTCGCCGCTGATTTCACTTACCCGCGTGGTGTTTGATGAGCAGGGCCGAGGCGTCGAGCACTTGGATGCGCTCTATCGTCCTGATCGTTATCGCTTTCAAATTGACCTGGAGCGTAACGGTGACGGTAACTCCCGCTACTGGGAGCCCAAGGTGGGTGGAGTGCCGACCAGCGGGAAGGCTGAGTAGTGTAATTGAGTTGTTTTTTAATGTATTAAATTTAATACAGATTTAAAATTACAAAAAATACATTTGACCTGTGTTGTGGAATTGCGCTAGTTGTATTGGGTGAGAATGATAAGTCCAACGAAGGCTGAGGCAACGAGCGACGACCATGAGTACCCCAACAACGCTGTTTGACAAAGTTTGGCGAGCCCACGAGGTTCACCGCAGTGAAAGCGGTCAGAGCCTGTTGTGGATTGACCGCCACTTTGTCCACGAAGGCTCCTTCCACGCGTTCAATAAGTTGGCTGAACGCCAGTTGCCCGTTGCACGGCCCGATTTAACCTTTGGTATTGCTGACCACTACGTACCAACGCTGACTCGCGACTTGGCAGGTGTTGCCGACCCCAAAGTGCGCTCGATGATTGAGCTGCTCTCCCACAATACCCAGCGGCATGGGGTGACGCTGTTTGGTCTCGATGACCCGCGTCAGGGCATTGTGCATGTGCTAGGGCCCGAGCAGGGACTCACTCAGCCCGGCATGGTGATGGTGTGCGGCGATAGCCATACCGCCACCCATGGCGCCTTTGGCAGCATTGCCTTTGGCATTGGCGCCTCGGAAGTGGCCCACGTGCTGGCCACGCAAACCTTGTGGCAAAGCAAACCCAAGGTGATGCGGATTACTGTCGAGGGCCAACTGGCCGAGGGCATCACCGCCAAAGATATTGCGCTGACCTGGATTGCGCGGCTAGGCGCCGACGGCGCACGGGGTTATGCCATTGAGTACGCTGGCGAGGCGATCCGCTCGCTCTCCATGGAAGCGCGTCTCACGCTGTGTAATCTCTCCATTGAAGGCGGCGGCCGCTGCGGCATGATTGCTCCAGACCAAACCACCTTCGACTATCTGCGTGACCGCCCCTGGAGTCCGAAAGGGAGAGCCTTCGAGCAAGCCTGCACCTATTGGGCCACGCTCTACAGCGACCCAGGCGCCCGTTTTGATCTTGAAGTGACGCTGCATGCGGACGAAATCGCGCCGACGGTGACCTGGGGTGTCTCGCCTGAAGAGGCACTGCCGATTGATCGCGCTGTGCCCGACCCTGAGCAACTGAACGATCCCGCGAAAGCTCGCCAGGCTCGGGATAGCTTGGCCTATATGGGACTAACGGCGGGGCAAAAGCTCACTGATATCAACATTGATCGGGTGTTTATTGGCTCTTGTACCAACGCGCGTATTGAAGACTTGCGCGCTGCCGCAGCAGTGCTGGCAGGGCAAAAAAGTCGTGTGCCGGGCATGGTATCTCCCGGCTCAACGCAAGTGAAAACACAGGCCGAAGCCGAAGGGTTAGACCGTATCTTTATCGACGCAGGGCTTGAGTGGCGACACTCGGGCTGCTCTATGTGCGTAGGCATGAACGGTGATTTAGTGGCCAGCGGCGAGCGCTGCGCCTCGACCACCAATCGCAACTTCAAGGGCCGCCAAGGGCCAGGCGCACGCACTCATCTGATGTCACCCGCCATGGTGGCCGCAGCGGCGGTGAGTGGGCGGCTAGCCGATGTGCGTACGTTAACAGCGGGCGCTGATTCATCCGTTCAGGCTTCAGGAGCGCACTAATGCAACCGATTACCGTCCTAGACACCCTTGGCGTTGCCCTTGCCGCGGCTAACGTGGATACCGATCAGTTGATTCCCGCGCGCTTTATGAAAGAGCCGCGCAGCGTCGGCTACGGTCAGTTTTTACTTTATGACGTTCGCCACGACGAGCAGGGCACACCGGACGCAAGTTTCATTCTTCATCGTCCCGGCGCGGGGGATGCTGAAGTAATGGTTAGCCGCCGGAACTTCGGAGCGGGGTCATCCCGTGAGGCAGCCGTTTATGCGCTGGTTGATTATGGCTTCCGCTGTGTGGTGGCGCCGAGCTTTGGCGATATTTTTGCTTCTAACGCCGTCAATAATGGCTTACTGCCTGCGATGGTGGAAGAGGATGACGCCGAGCGTTTGTTATCAGCGCTTGGCGATGCGCCGGCAGCGATACACGTTGACTTAGACAAGCAGGCTATCCGTGTCGCCGAAGTAGAAGTCAGCTTTTCAATTAGCCCCGTTTGGCGCACCAAGCTGCTTAACGGTTGGGATGATATCGATATGACTCGCCAGCATGCCGACACCATTACCGATTTCTCAGCACAGTACACGGCACAGTTCCCCTGGACAGCGGCTCAGCCGCCAGAGAGTACCCTTATCAGCAAGGGGTAGAAACGGCCTGGAAGTATATTGCTAACAACAGCACGCACGTTTGCAGCAGACGTTTATAAGAAGGGTTAATAAACAGCAGCTTATAAAAACGGTTTAGAAACAAAAAACGCTATAACGCAAATTATCTTGTGCAGGAGACAAACTAATGAAAAAAGTAACCCTTACCCTGGGCGTGCTAACTGCCCTGGCTTCCACTCAAGTGCTGGCCGTTGATCAAATTAACGCAGTGCATGCGTTTCCCCCCTCGTTGATCTATACCCAGAGCTTTTTAGAGTTCGTCGATAAGGTGAACGAACGCGGTGAAGGTGTGGTGCAAATTAACGTACGCGGCGGCCCTGAAGTGATTGGCCTTTCCGAGCAGCCCGACGCAGTGCGCAACGGCGTGGTGGATATGGCCTACACCGCAGCGAGCTTCTACGCAGGCACCGTACCAGAGCGCGATGCCATGGTTGCCTCGAACACTAATGCCATCTACGCACGCGAAAATGGCGGTATCGACCTGCTTAATGAAATTCATCAGGAGAAGATGGGCACCTACTATCTGGGCTGGTTCGACAGCGGGGTCAGCTACAACTTCTACACCATTGATGGGCCCAGCGTCGATGGCGAAGGTAATCTAAACGTTTCGGGCCTTCGCCTACGCAGTAACCCGGTGTATGACGCCTTCTTCCAGGACTACCTGGGCGCACAGCCAATCAGCCTGCCGACCACCGATGTTTACGCGGCCCTGGAGCGGGGTGTGGTGAATGCGACCGGCTGGACTCAAATTGGCCTGAAAGACCTCAATTGGGATCGTTTTCTTAACTACCGGGTTGACCCTGCCTTCTTCTCTACCGATATGGGGGTGATCGTTAACCTGGATAAGTGGAACCAACTCAGCGAAGAGTCGCAGCAAATTCTTCAGGAAGTCGCCATTGAGCATGAGCGCGATAGCGCCGAACAACTGGCTGAATTAGCCAAGGAGCAACAGGCTCAGCTTGAGGCCGATGGCATGCAGGTCATCACCCTGGAAGGCGAAGCAGCACAGCGCTTCTCAGACGCTGCCCGGGATGCCACCTGGGAACGTATGCGCGGCCAGATGGAGCGCCACCCCATGGGGCTTGAGCACTACGATACGCTGATCGAAAAATTCAACGATCTATAGAAACGTAGGGGCGCCGAGCGATCGAGCGCCCTATTTGTGTGGCTTATTTTCTAGGGTTTTTTTATGCGCTACGCACAACGCGGCTATCTGCTGCTGCTCAACGGCATGGCCCTGCTGGCCGCCATCATGCTGGTCTGGCTGATGGTGGCCGTGGTGCTTTCGGTGGTGATTCGTAACTTAGGCCTTCAGCCTTCTGCGTGGTTTTTCCTCTCCACCGAATACGCCATGTTCTACCTCACTCTGCTCGGAGCTCCCTGGCTGGTGCGCCAAAAAGGGCATGTGCATATCGAGCTGCTGACCTCGGTGTTGCCACCAGCAGCGCTGAATATCCTCAGCCGTGGGGTGTCGCTACTCTGTGTCGTGGTGTGCGGCGTGCTGGCGTGGAAGGGGCTTGATCTGGTGCTGCTCAATATCGAGCGCACTGACTATGACGTGCGGGCTTTCTTTGTGCCGAAATGGATACTAACCATCGTCTTCCCCATCAGCTTTTCCCTGATGGCGATCGAATTTGGCCGCTTTGTGGTGGGCCATGAAATTCTTCACAGCGGCGAAGCGGGGATTAAAGAATAATGGAATGGTACTTTGCGCTCGCTTTCCTACTCTCGTTGATTTTGATCTTTATGGCGATTGGCACCCCCATTGCCCTGGCCTTTTTGGCCGCCAATGTGATCGGTGCCTGGCACTTTATGGGTGGCCAAACCGGCATCTTGCAGATGCTCAACAACGGTTTCGGCGCACTATCCAGTTTTAATTTGGTGCCCATTCCGCTCTTTCTGTTGATGGGCGAGCTGTTTTTCCGCACTGGTCTAGGCATGAAAATGTTCAACGCTATTGACCAGCTAATGGGCAAGGTGCCGGGGCGTTTATCTTACGTAACAGTGGTGGGTGGGACGGCGTTCTCCACTCTAAGTGGCTCCTCCATGGGCTCTACGGCATTAATGGGTTCGCTACTGGTCCCAGAAATGGAGCGGCGGGGCTATAAAAAGAAAATGGCGATTGGCCCGATTCTGGGTACCGGCGGTCTGGCGATTATTATTCCGCCTTCTGCGCTGGCAGTGCTGTTAGCAACCTTGGCAAAAGTGGATATTGGCGCGCTGCTTATCGCCGGTATATTGCCGGGGCTAACGCTGGCGGGGTTCTATATCGCGACCATTTTTATTCAGACCAAGCTGGATCCTCAGGCCGCCCCGAATTATGAGCTTGAGCCGGTGCCGCTGAGCGCGAAGCTCAAACTGATCGTGACCGATATTCTACCCATGCTCAGCGTGATGGTGATTATCGTCACACTAATGCTGATTGGGTTTGCCACGCCGTCAGAGGCTGCAGCCTTTGGCGCGCTAGGTGTGATTATCCTGGCGTTTATTTTCCGCTGCATGACCTGGGAGGCGTTTAACCTTTCGGTCACCGGGGCATTAAAAGTCACGCTGATGGCCTACCTGATCGTGTTTGGCTCGGCTACCTTCAGTCAGTTGCTCGGCTTCTCTGGCGCTTCGGGTGGCTTGATCGGCTGGGCGACCAGTTTTGATCTGTCGCCGATTCTGATGCTTTTGGCGATGTTTGCGGTGCTACTGGTGCTGGGCACCTTTATGGAACAGATCTCTATCATGATGCTGACCGTGCCGATCTTTTTCCCACTCGCCCAGGCGCTGGGGTTTGATCTAGTGTGGTTCGGTATTGTGGTTTTATTGGCTCTGGAAATCAGTTTCTCAACGCCACCGTTAGGACTGCTGCTTTTTGTGATGAAAGGTGTCGCGCCCGCGGGTACTACCATGAGAGAAATATACTCGGCGGCGATTCCCTATATCCTCTGTTCGATGCTGCTGGTCGCGGTACTGATCGTGTTCCCAAGCTTGGCGACTTGGTTGCCCAGCATGTTGCAGTAAGGTCTTTGCTGGTTAAAAATGAGTAACCAAAGAGAGGCTACGGCCTCTCTCTGCTATTTTATACATCACTACAATTTGTTCACCCTACAATGGTTTACTCCCAGGCAGGGAAGGGGTCGGGTAGCTGTTTCCACGCCTCTATGCCTTCCACAAGCTCGTCTTCGCTCAAAAGGCAGGCGTCCAACGCTGCGTGCATCCGCGGTTGATCCAGGTTCTGGCCGATAAAGACCAGTTCCTGGCGCATATCCCCGAACGGCTCCTGCCACTTCTCCATAATAAACTGACGCGTTTCAGGATCCGTTGGCCAGCGTTCTTCGGGAATTGCCTTCCAGAACACGCCTGCTGGGCCGTGGTGGGCGATGCCGCCTGCCTGGCTCCACTGACCAGCGGCCTGTGGGCGAGTAGCCAGCCAGAAGAAGCCCTTCGAGCGTAATAAGCCTTTTCCGAACCACTCCTGGTTGAGCAAGTCGTGGAATTTCTGCGGATGGAAGGGACGACGGGCATGATAAGCAAAGCTGCCAATCCCGTACTCTTCGGTCTCTGGCACATGCTCTCCGCGCATCTCTTTTAGCCAGCCCGGTGCCAGCTGGGCGCGCTCGAAATTGAACTTGCCGGTATCCAGTACTTTATCGAGTGGCACGCCGCCTTGAGCGATCGGCACCAGTTCCGCGTCGGGGTTCAGCGAGAGCAGAATAGCCTTCAGCACCTCCAACTCTTTCGCACTGATCAGGTCCGTTTTGCTGATCAACAGCACGTCGCAAAACTCGATTTGATCGACCAGCAGGTCGGCGACATTGCGCTCGTCGTCTTCGCCTAAACTTTCGCCCGCTTCAGCGAGGCTTTGCGCTTCGCGGTACTGTTCAAGAAAGTTGGCGCCATCCACTACGGTCACTAGCGTATCCAGCCGGGCGACGTGGGAGAGGCTCTGGCCGCTTTCATCTGCAAAGGTGAAGGTTTCTGCCACGGGAAGGGGTTCGGAGATCCCGGTGGACTCAATGACCAGGTAATCGAACTTGCCCTCTCGGGCCAACTGGCTGACTTCTTCCAGCAAGTCTTCGCGCAATGTGCAGCAGATGCAGCCGTTACTCATCTCTACCAAGCGCTCTTCTGATCGGTTCAATGCAACATCGCCATCCAGCGTCGACTCACCAGGGCCACCGCGCACCAGTGCACCGTCGATATTCACCTCACTCATATCGTTAATAATCACCGCCACCCGGCGGCCTTCACGGTTGGCGAGAATATGATTGAGGACGGTGGTTTTACCGGCACCTAGAAAGCCCGACAGCACGGTGACGGGCAGGGGAGAAAACGCAGTCATTGCTAGTACACCTCTAAGCGGTCTATGTTATGTAATAATATAACAATAAGGGCACTTAGAGGAAGGTTTGTTTCAGAGGAAGTCGAGTCAGTTTCGTATCCACTAGTGGATTTCAGCGCTTATATTGCGTTGGGCAATATCCACGTAGAACATCCGGCGAGCGCAGGGCTTGGTGTTTGGTGGCGCGGCCGGTGACACGCATGCGCCAGAGCCGATACGAGGCCGACTTAAGCTGGTGGCGCATCACCTCAATCACATCCGGCTCGCTCATGCCAAACAGCGTTTCGATTGCTTCAAACGGCGTGCGGTCTTCCCAGGCCATTTCTATAACGCGTGATTGTTCGTCATTGGGTAAGCGGCGAAAGCGCTTAACGGGGGCTTTTGGCATCGTTCACCTCAAGGTATGTCATTGGTGGGCATCAAGACTGCGGGCAGAGTAGCGCTTTTTAATAGACCAGCGCAGCGCATCAATCACGATGAAACATGCCAAGCTTACACCCAGTACGGGCATTGCTACGCCAAGCGCGATAGCGACGAACAGCACGCTGAATTGGGCCGTAAGCGGAAGCATTAGCCAGGGTTCAGTTACCGTTGGGAAGCGCTGACCACTCGCCGTGCGTAGCCGCCGCCATGCCATTACGTAACCCCACACCATCAGCATCGCAAGCCCAGCGGCGATCAACGCCAGCACTATTTGATTAGCGATACCAAACAGTACGCCCATATGCAGATCAATCCCCCAGCGGGTGAGCTTGGCGGCTAGTGGGAAGGTGGCAAAGTCGGTTTGATCGGTCACCGCCATGCTTTGCGGATGCAGCGCCACTTGGTCTACCTGCGTAGGCCACTGGCGGTCAATTTCCGCTACCCGCCATGCCTCCTGGGAACTGCGCGGAGGCGTTAGTTGGATGCGCGCTGCGCAGAGTCCCGCCTTACGGGCAGCGCTCAGCGCCCGGTCAAAGTCCTCTAGCGTAATAGACGTGGCCACCATTGCCATATGGCCGTGATGCTCTGCATGTTCATCGGCTACCTGGCTATCGGTATCGGTCAGTGCCGTTGAAGCACTTGGCGTACCCCAGCCCCAGGCATGACGAAGTTCCGCAATATTGCTTCCTGCCCACTGTGACCAAGTGAGCCCCGTTGCCGAAAAGAACAGCAGCCCTAGGGAAAGCACTAAGCCTAGTGTTGCGTGGCGTCGGCGTGTGGCTTGGGCGCCTGAAAGGGCTTTCAGTGCGCGGCGTTGGCGACTCCACAGCGTTATACCGCCTAGTGCGGCAACCCATAGCCATGAGGCCGTCAGCTCGCTGTAGAGACGCCCTACGTTGCCTATTAACAGTTGACGGTGAAAGTGATCAATCGCGGTGCGTAATGGCAAGATGCCACTAGTGCCGTAAACCGTTGTATCACCGATCACTTTCAGGGTAATGGGATCGATAAACAGCGCCCGATGTTCGGAAGCCCCCAGCCCTGGCTCGCTAAACATGAGTCGGGTGGTGTCGCCTAACGCCGGTGCAGGGCGCACTGCGCTGGGCAGGGTTGGTGCGCCCAGGTATTGCTGGGCCATAGTGATCTGTTCGGCAAGTGAATGAGGTTCGCCCTGAGTAACGCCATACAGGGTGTCATGGTAGAACCACTCTTCAAGTGGCGGGCTGAGTAAGTAAGCGATACCAGACAGTGCCGCGATAAGGATAAAAGGGCCGATGAAGAGGCCAATATACAGGTGTAAGCGGCTAAGCAGGGCAAAAAGCAGCTTGCCGGTGCGGTTAGAGGAGTGGGCTGTCATTGGCTTGAATCCGAGTGATATCGGTAAATTAGTCAGACAGCTTAGATAGTTTAATTAGCAACCGCTAGCCTGTGCGTAGCGGTAAAAAGTCACACGCTTAGCGGCTAGAAGAAGCGGGCTTGACGGCCAGGAGTGCACGGAACAGCCCATTCATTAGCACCGGTTCGTCGTGGCGAATCTGAAACCCAGCTTCGCTGAGCAGTGGCTGTGCTTGGCGCGTAATGTCGGTGGCAAGTGCCGAGGTGACTCCATTCAAAAGACGTCGGCCTGCACCCACAGATTGACCGTCTGGCTGGAACTTATCCATTACGCACAGCTGCCCACCGGGTTTTAGCACGCGGTACGCTTCGGCAAGCCCTTGCTGAGGGTCAGGCATTACCGCAATAATCAGATGCATGATGACGGCCTCAAAGTGCTCATCGGGATAGTTGAGCGCCTCGGCATCCATCACACTACACTCCACATCGTGGCGAAGCTCCTCGGCTCTTTTTGCCGTGCGCTTCACCATGGCCGGAGCGATATCGGTGGCGTGCAACTCGATGTCATGAGGCAGAAAAGGCAGGTCTAATCCTGTGCCAGCCCCTACCAGCAGCACCCGCATACCGGGCTCCCAATCCACCTGCCCAAGCGCAATACGCCGTGGCCTTCGAAACGTACGGGCGGCGACTGCATCGTAGAAAGGCGCGTAAACGGTATAGCGAAGGCGATTCCACGCGGTAGTGTTGAACATAACGCCTCTTTGCAGCTCAACGCTGCGATTGCTGAATGCCGGGTGTCGACTATTTACATCAGACTACCTATAGCATGAAAACAATCATTCAACCAATAAAGCGTGCTCATGTTGGATGGTTTATTTTATATATCTAATATTATTATCCTATCAAATTTACTGTGTGGAGCTATATAAGATAGCAAACGTTGTAATGATCTTTTTGTTGATTTTTTGTAGTTATTTTGATTGATATTAAAGTTGTAGATATAAGGTTTTGTCATTGTATTTGATTATCCTTTTTGTAGACGTGTAGTTAAGTTTTCAATAATATCGATAACTAGCTGGCGATCATTTTGATTTAAAGGCTCTAAAAGCTGTTTCATTCTGCTTGACTGATCATCGATATGAAAACTGGCTTGCCCAAATAACTCAGCTGCCTCGCAGTTGAAAATTTCAGCAAGCTCTATTAAGCGCACAATATTGGGGATCACTCGCCCGCGCTCGATGCGCGAAACGGCTTCGTTACCAACACCTAGGCGCTCAGCAACTTCCTCTTGGGTCAATTGACTACGAACCCGCTGTTTGGCAATTGCCCGGCCAATACTGCCCGCAAGCCGTTTCTGTTCTGTTTTATTCACAATGTCCTCCATTAGACCTAGATGGTTGAGGAACGACCTATTGACATGAAGGACTGTTTAGGTTGAATATCATCTTCTAAGGTTGATTTGGATGCCTGTAGTTACTTTTTGTTTCGTTTGGTTACGCCGTGCAATGTGTAATTAAGAGGTAATAATTTAATTGGGTATTCAAAAAAATAAAAAACATAGGTAGATCGGTGGGCATGCCCAAAGCTATAAAACATATAACTGAGGGCGGTTTTAGAGGTATAAGTTATCAATATGTTTCCAGTGTTAATGTTCAAGTTGCGTTTGTTGTTTGTTTGAAAGTTGTTTAAAAGCTTATAAAAGAAGATTGTGTGGTGTTGAATGTTGGGTGGTTTTCTTTTGTAAGCTTTAGGCGTTTATAGATTTTAGGCGTTGATCGGTTACCGAGTGGCGTTTATGCGGCGGATCGGTGTGTTTTTTAAATACTGTTCAGCAAGAGCGGGAGAGAAGCTTGATGTGTAAATCCGAAGGCGCTTAATAACATGCTCCCTACTTCTACACCAGAGATTTTTCGACAGTTAGCGGATAAGTTGTCCTGCATCAGTCAAGAGGGTTTTTTTCAACACCTTGTGCGATCCCTGGCGGGTATCCTTGGCGTTGATCATGCCGTTGTAGAATATGTCGATAGCCACCAGGGCACTGTGAGCACATTGGCAGCGTGGTCTCAGGGTGAGTTCATTGAGACAGCTACGTATTCACTACAAAGCACGCCTTGCCAACAGGTCGCGGAACACTCACAGCTGTTTATATCTTCTCATACTCGTCAGCAGTTTCCAGATGATCAGCGGCTGGCCGCCCTGAGAGTTGAGGGGTATTTGGGTACCTCCATAGCCGCTCCTGGCGGCGGCTTTTTAGGGGCTATTGCGCTAATGCACTCATCCGCCCTGGAGCTTCCTCCTTATGCCGATGCAGTGTTACGTATCTCTGCGGCGTTGGCTGGCGCAGAGTTGGCGCGTCAGTTAGCGGAAAGCCAAACGCGTGAACGTCTGTTACATAAACAACAGGCGTTGAAACGCATTGGCCGACACAACACCGCCTTGATCAACACCATTAATGAGCAGCAGCGCTTTCAACACGCCGTTGTTAGCGTGGCAACTGCTGTCTCAGCGGAGAATGGCGAAGCGTTTCTGCGCCAGCTAACCGCCCATATGGCCGAAGCGTTATCCGCTGAAGTGGGGTTTATTGCGCTACTGGACGAGCAGGATTCCGATTTCGCGCATACTTTAACGCTGTATGTAAATGGCCAGTGCCAGGATAATTTTGCTTATTATCTTCCCGGCGTTCCTTGTCATAAGGTAATGGTGGAGCAAGAGTGTATCGTTCACGAGGGCGCCGCCATTATGCTACCTGCTGAAACCAACGGGGCGCTTTCGTGGGTAAACGGCTATGTTGGACGACGGCTGGATGATAGCCATGGTCAGCCGATGGGGCTTATTGGCGTAATGTTTAAGAAGCCGCTGGACGATGTGGATGTTGTGCGTAATGTATTGCAGATATTCGCTGCGCGGGCCGCTTCAGAGCTTGAACGCCAACAAGACGAAGTGCGCATTCGCCAATTGGCTTTTTCTGATTCGGGGACTCAATTGCCCAATCGAGCTGCCTTTATGCGCTACTTAGAGCGAGTGGTTGCCGATACGCAGACCACTGAATTGGCGCTATTGCTACTGGATCTTAATCATTTCAAAGAGATCAATGATACCGCTGGGCACGACCTGGGCGATTTAGTCCTTAAGGCCGTGGCCGAGCGCTTTGCAGCTTCGTTGACGGAGGGGCAGTATTTAGCACGGTTAGGTGGTGATGAGTTTGTGGTGGTTTGCCCGGGTGTTGAGGCAAGCAGCGCGTTAGTGACAGTTCAGCAACTGTGCGACAGCATCGCGCAGCCGTTTATTGTTGAGCAACACTCCTTTGAACTTTCTGTGGGAATCGGTCTGGCACTTTATCCTCAGCATGCGGCAACGCCATTAGAACTGTTGAAACACGCCGACATTGCCATGTATCAAGCCAAGCGGCAAAAGCTTCCCGTATGTGTATTTGAGCCCTGGATGGGACGCATCGTGGCTGAACAGCTGCATATCGCTAAACGCCTGGCATCAGCCATTGCCGAAAAACAGCTGAGCCTGCACTTTCAGCCCCAGTTAGATTTACACACCGGTCAGTTGATTGGCGCTGAGGCGCTGTGTCGGTGGCAGGATGAGGAGCTGGGTGACGTTTCACCGGGTAAATTTATTCCTATTGCCGAGGAACGCGGCATGATCGTCGCGCTCGGCAGTTGGGTGATAGAGGAAGCCTGCAGGCAACTTGCCGCATGGCGAGAGCAAGGGTGCTCTATGCCTGGACAGTTAGCGATTAATATTGCCGCCCAACAGTTTGAAGAGGATGACTTGATGACTGGCCTGCTCGGTTGCTGTGCCCACTTCGGCGTTGAGGCGTCACAACTTAGCCTGGAAATTACCGAAAGTGGTATCATGGAGAATCCTGAAAAAGCGATTGCTATGACCGAAGTTTTAAAGAGCAAAGGGTTAGGGCTTTCCATTGATGACTTTGGCACCGGGTATTCGTCGCTTGCCTACCTAAAGCGCTTCGCCGCCGATAAAATTAAAATCGATATCTCCTTCGTCCGCGATATGCTCACCAGCGACAACGACCGTGTCATTGTGGCAACGATCATTGCCATGGCGAACACGCTGGGCCTTGAAACCATTGCGGAAGGGATTGAGAACCAAAACCAGATTAACGCATTGCTCGCAATGGGCTGTGCCCAGGGCCAAGGCTACTACTTTGATCGGCCATTGGCAGCTGCACCGTTTGCCCAGCGTTGGCTCAGTTAGCCTAGGCAGCTAGGTCATGAAAGATTATGCATGCCAATATGGCTACTCCGGCTTACAATAGTTTTCAGAGAAAAGGCTTAAGCCTGTAGACGACCTCCTTACTATAGCGCCTAATCACAATTGCTCAACATGTTGAGCAAGTTCTAATTTTTTCCTCAGTCCTTTCAAAAAGCCCGGTTAGTCAGGGTGCCAAGTAGTCTAGACTCATGCTATACCTAAAACGTAACCTCATCTTCATATATGCTCAAGGTGCGCGCTTTAGCGATGGTGAGAAAATCAAAAGGACGCATTTAGCTGATCGAATGGACTCTATCGTATGTCGATTCGGCAAATAAGCGAATTTGAATTTAGTCAAAGGATTGTACAGGAGCATGACGCTAAATGAGTGAATCGACCCGGTTAACTAAATTTTCAAGCTGCAAAGGTTTTTTTTCAGTCGCCGTTCTTGGTGGCCTGCTGGTTGGAAGCATTCCTCTTGAGGCCTTTGCATTTGGCTTTGATGATGTCGCTAGAAAGGCAGAGGAGCTAGCCCAGCAGGGCTACCGAGCCCCGGAAACAGCTCTGCCTGATGAGCTACGCGAACTCAGCTATACAGAGTATTCACAGATACAGTTCAAGCGAGACCGCGATGTGTGGAGCGGTAAAGGCGCACCTTTCACACTGAGCTTTATCCACGAAGGGATGCATTATGACAGTGCAGTCCAATTAAACAGCATTGATCAAGAGGGGGGGGTACATGGCTTTGCCTATAATCCCGATGACTTTACCTACGGTGATTTAGGCATCTCCGACGAAGTGAAGAATAGCGATGGCATGGGTATTGCCGGTGTCAGGATCAACCATGCACTCAATGAGGGTGATCGCAAAGATGAGGTGATGGTCTTTCTTGGGGCTAGCTATTTTCGCGCTATTGGCGAAGGGCAGGTTTATGGGCTTTCCGGGCGAGGACTTGCCGTTGATACAGGGCTACCTTCGGGCGAGGAGTTCCCTCGCTTCAAGGAAATGTGGATCGTCGAACCTGGCCCGGAAAGCCAGTACTTGACTCTTTTCGCACTGCTTGACTCACCTAGCGTGACCGGTGCATACCGCTTCGTGCTACGTCCCGGAGAAGACACCCTGGTAGACGTACAGTCGCGCCTATACTTGCGCCGGGCTGTCGAGAAACTAGGGATAGCGCCGCTAACCAGCATGTACCTTTATGGCCCAGAACAGCCCTCTTCGACACAACACTATATCCCGGCAATCCACGACTCTAATGGCCTCTTGATCAATGATGCACAGAATGGCTGGCTGTGGCGCCCGCTGGCCAATCCAGCCAGATTGATGATGAATAGACAGGCAACGCCTCAGTTACGCGGTTATGGCTTGATGCAACGTGGTCACAATTTTAGCGATTATCAGGATATTGCCTCACGCTATGATCTGCGCCCAAGTGCCTGGATTGAGCCACAAAACGAATGGGGGGCCGGGAGTGTCGAGCTGATTCAGATTCCAACAGACAACGAGACCAACGACAACATCGTATCGATGTGGTTGGCTGATGAAGCGCATGAGCCGGGAACACCGCTGGCATTCGATTACCGCATTACGTTCACAACCAATGAAAGCCGTCATCTTGACCCTCAGCTTGCGTGGGTTGAAGAGACACGTCGCTCACGCGGAGAGGTAGTTCGCGACAACCTGGTACGTGAGCCCGATGGGACACTCGCTTTCGTTCTCGATTTTGTCGGCCCCTCGCTTTCCGGTATCGGCAGCGATGCAAATATGACCGTTGAGGCAAGCGTGGGCGATAATGGAGAATTGGCGACTAGCCGAGTTGTTCATAACCCAGCGACCAACGGTTGGCGTGTATTTGTCAATGTGAAGCGGAATAATGGCAGCCAGCCCTTGGATATCAGGGCCAGGCTAATGCTCGATGGCAAGCAAATGTCCGAAACCTGGTACTACAGGCTGCCCGCTAATGGCTGAAATGATGTCTTTATCGCAGGCAACGCCAACGGATATTTATTTAGAGCGCTTGGCGTTGGAGACCCAGAATCGTAAGGAGCGCTACAAGTTACTGGTCGGTGATATTGATAAACACGATATGGCGTCGCTACACGCTGCGTTGAACGAGGATAGTGATGGGTATGGTAATTGGCAGAGTGATGGCAATAATGATCCGGCTGCGCTGTCAGTAGGTCGACGTCTGGCGCTTGCCTATGCAGAGCCGCCGCTAGCGCCTCCAGACGTGCTGTCTACGGACACCTCCGGCATTACCCGCCTGCAAACTGCGCCACCGATGAAACGAACGCCGTTGGCACCTCAGCAGTGGTCGACCAATCCCTTCGTGAATATTGGTCGCCGCTTCAAGCGCTGGGCAAATGGTGATTTTCGTCGGCGCAGAAGAGAGTCACCCTCCGCGTCCTGGAAGTGGGTCGCCACCAGGCGACGCTGGGTTTTGCTGGTGCTGATTTTCGGCCAAAGTATCATCGCCGCCAATCAGATGCGTACTGTCCTCCCCGGCCAGGGCCTGCAGTGGCTTGAGATAACTATCCTGTCGTTGTTTGTATTGCTATTCGCCTGGGTGTCCGCCGGGTTTTGGACTGCCTTGATGGGGTTTTTCCAGCTATTACGAAGCCATGACCGCTACGCCATTGACAGCGAGGTGGGCGACGAGCCGATTGATGATGAGGCACGCACAGCGCTATTGGTGCCAATCTGTAACGAGGATGTTGCCAGAGTCTTTGCTGGGGTGCGCGCCACCCTGGAATCCCTGCGCAGTACGGGCAATGACCGGCATTTCGACATCTTTATTCTGAGCGATACGTCCGATCCCGATACTGCCATTCAAGAAACCTATGCCTGGCTGGTGTTGTGTCGTGATCTGGATGCTTTCGGTCAGGTTTTCTATCGCCGTCGACAGCGTCGAGTCAAACGCAAGAGCGGTAATCTCGACGATTTTTGCCGCCGCTGGGGGGCGCTCTATCGTTATATGGTGGTGTTGGATGCCGATAGTGTCATGAGCGGCAAATGCCTTACCCGACTGGTGCAAATGATGGAGGTGCACTCCAGGGTCGGCATTATCCAAACAGCGCCACGCGCTTCGGGGCGCCTCAACCTGTACGCTCGGATGCAGCAGTTTGCGACACGGGTGTACGGACCGCTGTTTACCGCTGGGCTGCATTTTTGGCAATTGGGTGAGTCGCATTACTGGGGCCATAACGCGATCATTCGACTCGCTCCGTTTATGCAGCACTGCATCCTGGCGCCACTGCCCGGTAAAGGCTCGATGTCGGGGGAGATATTATCCCATGATTTTGTCGAGGCGGCACTGATGCGGCGCGCGGGTTGGGGGGTATGGATTGCCTATAAACTGGAAGGCAGCTTTGAAGAAATGCCACCTAACCTGCTCGATGAGCTCAATCGCGACAGGCGCTGGTGCCATGGAAACTTGATGAACTTCCGGCTGTTTTTCTCGCAAGGCATCCACCCCGTCCACCGTGCCGTTTTCCTGACCGGTTTAATGTCTTATCTTTCAGCGCCGCTATGGTGTCTTTTTTTAGTTCTTTCTACTGCACTTTTAGCAGTGCATACCTTTAGCACTCCCGACTACTTTCCTGAGCCGGGAATGTTGTTTCCTGTTTGGCCACAATGGAATCCAACCTTAGCGGTGGGGTTGTTCGGTGTTACGGCGTTACTCCTTTTCTTGCCTAAGCTGCTCAGCGTGTTGCTGGTGTGGATACAGGGGAGTCGTCAATTTGGCGGGCCTCTCAAGGTATTGGAAAGTATGATTCTCGAGTCGCTATTCTCGATGCTATTAGCGCCGGTAAGGATGCTGTTTCACACCCGCTTTGTACTGACGTCATTGATGGGCTGGGCGGTTCAATGGCGCTCACCATCACGTGAAAATAGCGACACGACGTGGGGGGATGCTTTCCGTGCACATTGGAGTCAAACCCTAATAGGGGCGGTTTGGGCTGCGGGTGTTTACGTTATGGAGCCTACATTTCTTTGGTGGCTCTCGCCCATCGTCGTTGCTTTGATGCTGTCTATCCCGGTATCGGCACTGTCGAGCCGTGTCTCGTTAGGGTGGTTCTGCTTTCAAAAGCGGCTTTTCCGGATTCCCGAAGAAACACAGCCGCCCCGTGTGCTGCGGCGCATGGTGAGGTTGCTTTCCCGCATGAATACAGGAATGGCGGCGCCATCTTTTGCCCAAATGGTGGTAGATCCTGTGCCGAATGCGTTGGCTACTGCTTTAGGCACATCACGGCATACCGATGCCGAGCCAATACGCAAACGTCGGGTCGAGCGGGTTGCACGCGGAGCCAGGATGGGGCCAGCGGCAATGAGTAAGCTGGAGCGTTTGGATTTTCTAGATGACCCGGTGATGATGTCGCAACTGCACTACCACGTTTGGGAAGACAGCAAGGCGCATCACAGTTGGTTTGACTGTGGTCTGCCAGGCCGTGAATCCAAGCATCTCCCAACCTTCAACTAAGCAGACGATCTTTTTTAGCTACTCTCGCATTTAATCAGGCCGGCTGAGAGGCTGGTTTGTATTTGCCGCTATCACTGACTCGCTCATAACGTTTTCGTACTGAGCGTTTGTGATGGGCTCTCTCCGAACTGCTGTTTGTAGTCGTGGGCGAACTGACCCAAGTGCCAAAATCCCCAGTAGGTGGCTATTTCCGTGACCGATTGCTGCGGAGATGCCGCCCTCAGCGCCCGGCGCACGCGGTTCAGCCGAGTCAGGCGTAAGAACTGCAGAGGGCTGATGCCCAGGATGGTGGTGAAGCTGTACTGCAGTGTGCGGCGGCTGACGTGGGTAAGCTGACAAAGCTCCTCCATTGTCACGGGGCCTTCCAGATGCTCATCCACGTAGCGCTTGACGCGATCAACCACTTCCTTGCGATGGGCATAGCTGGGTGGCAGCTCAGCACTGGACTGCTCGACCTGCAATAACTCCAGTAGCGCCATCAGCAGAATGTCTTGATGGATATGGCTGGCGATAGCCAGCGTTTGACTGGTGAGTAGACGTTCAATGAGGAACGACACGGCGCGAAGGGTGTCACCGGCCGCTTGGCGACGGGGCATGGCGTGCCAGTGTGTATCCAGACTGAACCCCTGCCGCTTGGCCGCCGCCGTCAAGGCGGGCAACTGGATCACCAGCCCATAGATGTCGAATCGTTCCGGTGTCACCAGTTCAAAATCACGTCCACCCGGGCGGCACATCACCTCGCCCGCACCGAGCGCTTGTCCATTGATGCGCGAGCCTTGATGGGTAGTGGGAATACCGATCCACAGCGACTCAGGCCATACCCGGCAGTCCTGACGTAGCGCTTGCCCGGTATGCTCCTTGAAGACCTGCATGGTTTCCAGTGCCACCTCATCTAGCCGCCCGTAGAAACTCCCTGGGCTGAGCTGATCGTACTCCTGTTGCCATCGCGTTAGGTTCTGCGCGTGCTCATCGGCATCAAAGGCCTCTTGGATGCACCTTTTTGGTGCAAATGAGCTTTCGAGCGTGGTCATGAAGCGCCCCTCGCAGTGATAAGTTGGCTAATCATAATTTATGTAACGCCTTAACTTTTTGTATTTACTTGAGTTAAGCGAAAGTTAGTGAGTTTGCCAAAACTTGATACTCCCTCTCTATTGATAACGCTATGGTGGAAACAAGCAAGTTTTGTACTTCAGCGCGATGTCAACGCGATCAACAACAGCCATCGTAATAAAAAAGGATAGCCCCATGGCGCAGACCTATCACACGACGGTGGGGAGTCGCAGTTATCGCTTTGCAAACCTGGCAGAGCTGATGGCTAAAGCCACGCCTCCCCGTTCAGGCGACCGTTTGGCCGGAGTAATGGCGGAGAGTGCCGAAGAGAGGGTGGTCGCCCAGATGGTACTCGCCGAGCTCCCGCTTACCACTTTTTTGAATGAAGCCCTGATTCCATACGAAGAGGATGAGATCACCCGGCTGATCATTGATGATCACGATGCAGATGCCTTCGCCCCCATTCGCCACCTTACCGTGGGCGATTTTCGTAACTGGCTACTCTCTGATCACGCGACTAGTGACGTATTAACGGAGTTGAAAGCGGGGATAACCCCCGAAATGGCCGCTGCCGTCAGCAAGCTGATGCGCAATCAGGATTTGATTCTGGTGGCCAAGAAGTGCCGGGTTACCACCGCTTTTCGCAACACGATTGGCCTTCCGGGGCGGCTTTCCACCCGGCTGCAGCCCAATCACCCTACCGACGACGTGACCGGGATTGCGGCGAGCATCCTGGATGGCCTGCTCTACGGCAGCGGCGACGCGGTCATTGGCATCAATCCTGCCACCGATAATGTTGCCCAGAGCGTCAAGCTGATGCGCCTGATGGATGAAGTGATCCAGAAGTATCAAATCCCTACCCAGTCCTGCGTGCTTACCCACGTAACGAACACACTGGAAGCGATCGAGCAGGGCGCCCCGGTCGATCTGGTCTTCCAGTCGATCGGCGGCACCGAGGCCACCAACCGCAGCTTTGGCTTTGACTTGAGCACTCTCGCTGAAGCCGAAGCGGCGGCGCAGTCGCTCAATCGTGGCACGGTAGGTCGCAACGTGATGTATTTCGAAACCGGCCAGGGCAGCTCGCTTTCCGCCGACGCCCATCACGGGCTCGACCAGCAATCCTGCGAAGCCCGCGCCTACGCCGTCGCACGCAAGTTCAAGCCCTTGCTAGTGAACACCGTGGTGGGCTTTATCGGCCCGGAGTACCTGTTCGACGGCAAAGAGATTACCCGTGCAGGCCTTGAAGACCACTTCTGCGGCAAGTTGTTGGGCGTGCCCATGGGCTGCGATGTCTGCTACACCAATCACGCCGAAGCCGACCAGAATGATATGGATAACCTGCTCACGCTGCTCGGCGTGGCGGGCTGCAACTTCATCATGGGTATCCCTGGCTCTGACGACATCATGCTCAACTACCAGACCACCTCTTTCCACGACGCGCTCTATGCACGGCGGGTGCTGGGGCTGAAGGCCGCGCCGGAATTTGAGCGCTGGCTCGAAGAGATGCAGATTTTCCAGGATGTCAGCACCCACCGGCTCAACGACCAGCTTCCGGCTGCCTTTGCCAACAGCTTGCGCCACCTGCCCAAGGAGCCGCGCCATGGCACATGATCCCGTGGTGGAGAACCCCTGGGAATGGCTGAATGCCTTTACCGACGCGCGAATTGGCCTGGGGCGCGCTGGGGTCAGCCTGCCGACCAGCAAACTGCTGGCGTTTCAGTTGGCTCACGCCCAAGCACAGGATGCGGTTCACTGTCCGCTGGATGTGGAAGCACTATCCTCCGAGCTGACCCAAGCCCTGGATTTGTCTGAGGCACCGCTGCGCCTGCACAGCCATGCCCAGGATCGCGCCACGTACCTGCAGCGGCCCGACTATGGCCGTCGCCTTAACGACGAGACCCGTGAGCACCTGCAGAAAGCCGCCGCGTCCCAGCAGCGCTATGACCTTGCGATCGTCGTGGTCGATGGGCTTTCTGCGTTGGCTGTACAGCAAAACAGTGCCCCGTTTCTTGGCACGCTTTATCAGATGCTGAGCAGCGATGCTGCTGATTGGCAGCTAGCACCACTGACGCTTGTCGAGCAGGGGCGGGTGGCGATTGGTGACGAAATTGGCGCACTGCTCAATGCCGACGCCGTGCTCGTCATGATCGGCGAACGACCAGGGCTGAGTTCGCCGGATAGCCTGGGGTTGTATATGACCTGGGCGCCGGAGCCGGGGCTCAAGGATGATCGACGCAACTGCATTTCCAATGTGCGTCCGGCAGGTTTGCAAGTGGAAGAGGCCGCCAGACGCTTCTTTCTGCTGTTAAAAGAGGCCCGTCAGCTCAAATTGTCGGGCGTTAAGTTGAAAGACCGCAGTGAAGACGATGTGCTGGAAGGTGACTCAGCATCAGGCTCGACGCGTAACTTCCTGGTGGCGGATTAACGTCACCCAACAAGCGACACCCTATAACAGCGATCACACAACAAAACGGAACAACGTTGGTAAACCACAGCACGCCGCTGACGACGATTTCGTTCCACACTGAAAGGGTAAAACGATGACACAACCAACGATAGATCAAGCGTATCTGGCAAAACGCCAACTGCGCAAAGGCACCGCTGGCTGGATGCTGCTGGCGGGATTGGGGGTTTCCTACGTAATTTCCGGTGATTTCGCCGGGTGGAACTTTGGTATTGCTGAAGCTGGCTGGGGTGGCTTTGCGATAGCCGCGTGTCTGATGGCGTTAATGTATCTGGCGCTGGTGCTGTCACTTGCCGAAATGTCGGCGGCGATTCCAGCGGCTGGGGGCGGCTACAGCTTTGCCCGCCAGGCAATGGGGCCTGCCGGCGGCTATCTGACCGGGCTGGCCGTACTGATCGAGTATGCCCTGGCACCGGCGGCCATTGTGATCTTCATCGGCGCCGCCGTAGAGTCGTTGCTGGGTATCAACGGCCCGCTGGTTTACCTTATTTTCTACGCGCTGTTTATCGGCATTCACCTGGCGGGTGTGGGGGAAGCGCTAAAAGTCATGATGGTCATCAGTGGCTTGGCAGTGTTTGCCATCCTGGCCACTGCCGTTGCACTGATCGGTGATTTTGATGCCGCCAACCTGTTTGATATTGCCCCTACCGATGCGGCGGGTGCGAGCACCTTCATGCCCTTTGGCTGGTACGGCGTCTGGGCGGCACTACCCTTTGGTATGTGGCTGTTCCTGGCGGTAGAAGGCGTGCCGCTTGCTGCCGAGGAGGCTAAGGATCCTGCCCGGGACATGCCCAAAGGCATTATCGGCGCGATGTTGTTCCTGCTGTTCACGGCGCTGTTGGTCGTGGTGCTGCTGGCGGGTGCGGCGGGCGCCGAGATGATCGGTCAAAGCGGCGTGCCACTGGTGGATGCGTTGAACGCAGCGGGCAATCCGACCCTGGCAACCGTGGTGAACGTGCTGGGTCTGGCGGGGCTGATTGCTTCCTTCTTCTCGATTATTTATGGCTACAGCCGGTTGGTGTTTGCGCTCTCAAGGGCAGGGTACCTCCCCAAGCCATTGTCGCTGACCAGTGGCCGTAAAGTGCCTTATCTGGCACTGATCGTGCCCGGCGTGTTTGGCTTTCTGGTGTCGTTGAGCGGCGAAGGCGACCTGATGCTGGGAATGGCCGTGGTCGGTGCGACGATCTCTTATGCGCTCATGGCGCTCAGCCATATTCTACTGCGGGTAAAACAGCCCGACCTGCCGCGTCCGTATAAAACGCCTGGCGGTATCATCACCTCAGGGATTGCACTGGTGCTTTCCCTGGTTGCGCTCACCGGGGTATACGCCTTCGACCCACGCGCCTTTAACTACACCATCGTGCTGTTCATTGTTGGCGCAGCCTACTTCTTCCTCTACAGCAAGAATCACCTCGTAGCGAAAACCGCCGAGGAGGAGTTTGCGCTGGTGGTCGCGTCACCTGAAGAGCTGGATGATAGTGATTCAGATCCTGTGGTCACGACAGCGAAGCTGTAATTCACAAAACTAATCGCCTAGGCTGAACAAGCCTCTTTGCCCTGCGGCAAAGAGGCTTTTTTTGGCTAATGATAAGGAATCGTCATGGCATTGACATTTGATAGTCCCAGCGAGCAGCAGCGCTGGTACTCCGTAACTTGGCGTTGGGTATCCACCAAGGTCGTCTCGCATGTAGTTTGCCGTTAGGCAACGCTAGTAAATGAACAGGAGCCTGGCCCGTGAAGCACTCACCTGCATCCCGACTAGCGACGACGATCCTGCATGGCTTCGATGAGTACCGTGCACGTTTTAAAGAGATCACTGCTGATGCCAGCCGTCGTTTTCGTGACGCGGCGTGGCGTGAAACGCAGCAGGCATCGGCGGAGCGAATCAATCTCTATCAGGAAAAGATCGACGTTACGCTTGGGCGCCTGAAGCGCACTGTCGATCCTGAGGTGGTGTTCCGCTGCGAGTGCTGGCGCGAGGCACGCAACCACTACGCCGAACTGATCAGCCACCGGCTGGATTACGAACTAGCCGAGACTTTTTTTAACTCGCTATTCTGCGCGATTTTCCATCATCGCCATATCCGCAACGACTGGATGTTTGTGTATAGCTCCCGTGAGGATGCCGCCCACCGCTCGGGAATTGACCTATGCCGTCGCAAACAGGTTAACGGCGACTGGCAGGCCGCGCTCAAATGGGCGCTTAGCGACGCTCCCTTCGAAAATCGCTTTGCGGAAATAGACCAGGATACCCAGCTCGGCGCCACCTTCTTACAGCAGCACTTACCCTCGGCGATGCTGGACGCTGATGATACTGAAATCGAGCTGTTGAATAGCGTCTTTTATCGCAATAAAGGGGCTTATTTGGTGGGGCGGATTATCGGCGGCGGTGAGCAGGTGCCACTGGTGCTGCCTGTACTCCACGGCGAGGGTTTTGGAGAGCAGCAGGGGGGCGATCCCAGCCTACACCTGGATACGGTACTGATCGAAACCGACGAGGTGTCGATTATTTTCTCCTTCACCCGCGCTTACTTTCAAGTCGAGGTGGCGGTACCCAGGGAGTTTGTCGATTACCTTCAGCAGTTGATGCCGCATAAGCCAGAAGGTGAGCTCTATGCTTCAATCGGCTTCTTCAAACATGGTAAAACCGAGCTTTTCCGGGCGCTGAATCGTCAGGTCGCCAAGCGCGAAGATCAGTTTATTATTGCCCCAGGCGTGCGTGGCATGGTGATGGCAGTGTTTGTGCTGCCCAGTTTTCGCACCGTCTTTAAGATCATTAAAGATAAATTCGACCCGGCCAAAGACGTAACCCACGCCGTAGTGCGCGAAAAGTATCGGCTAGTAAAGCGCCATGACCGGGTAGGGCGCATGGCCGATACTCAAGAGTTCTCCAATTTTATTGTCCGCCAGGATCATTTTGCACCGGAGTGTCTGGAGCACTTACTGGAAGTGGCTCCTTCAACCGTTGTGTTGAAAGACGATAAGGTGATTATCAAACACTGCTATACCGAGCGCATGATGACGCCGCTGAACATCTACCTGGAACAGTGCAGCGACCAAGAGAAGGAGATGGTACTGAAGGATTACGGCAATGCCATTAAGCAAATGGCCGCGGCGAATATCTTCCCTGGCGATATGCTGCTGAAAAACTTTGGCGTGACGCGCCATGGAAGGGTGATCTTCTACGACTACGATGAGGTCTGCTATCTCACCGAGTGCCGTTTTCGGCATATACCCAAATCCCAGGGCAATGACTTCCAGGGGGGGGATACGTTATCCATCGGCCCTAACGATATTTTTCCAGAGGAGTTTGGGCCTTTTATGTTCGCTAATAAGGTGCTGCGCGATATGTTCATGGCGCAGCACCCCGAGTTATTTGATCCGGAATACTGGCTTGAACTGCAGCAGGCCATCATCGATGGCCGTGTCATCGACGTTTATCCTTACCGCAATAAGCAGCGTTTTGCGGGCAGTATCGGCCAGCTAGTATATTAGTGTCCTACTTAAGAAACAGTGAAACATAAACAACGAGGTCATCATGGCAGCAAGCCCGCATTTGGTGGTGTTTACCGGCTCGGGGATTAGTGCTGAGAGTGGTATCAAGACCTTCCGTGCCAGCGACGGCCTATGGGAAAACCATCCTGTCGAGGATGTTGCCACTCCCGAGGCGTGGCAACGTGACCCGCAGCAAGTGTTGGATTTTTACAATCAACGGCGTGATCAGATCCGTCGCGCCAAGCCCAACGCGGCGCACAAGGCGCTGGCTGCCCTGGAGCAAGAGGGGTTTAACGTCAGCATTATTACCCAGAATATTGATGACCTTCATGAACGTGCAGGCTCTCGCCATGTATTACATCTACACGGCGAGATTTTAAAAGCACGTTCGTCAATCGATGAGCGCATGCGCTACCCGCTGCTGAAAGGTGGCATAGAACTGGGCAGCGTGTGCGATAAGGGCAGCCAACTGCGACCCGACGTGGTCTGGTTTGGCGAGTCGGTGCCGCTGTTTGCGGAGGCCTGTGACCTTGTTAGCCAGGCTGACTTTTTGCTGGTCGTCGGCACGTCGCTGGCAGTCATGCCCGCCGCTTCGCTGCTCTCGTACATTGACTACGACACGCCCTGCGCACTGGTCGACCCGGAGGCGGATATGCTCAGCCCGCCAGGCGTATTGGCAATTAACACCACCGCTGGAGAAGGCGTTCCGGCGTTGGTAAACCGCTGGAAGCAGCAGGGTAATTTACTGTTGTCTTGAAAATTCGAGACCGGATCGGCACAGCCTTCTGCGGGGGCGCTGTAAACCCGTCCATGGGCGCTACTTTTGTCATCTGACCGCCATGGATGGCGGAAATGCCGGAATTGTTGGGAACATTTTCCGGTCATGACAAAAGACCCGCGCTACAGGCTGATCCCGGTCTCGTGTTTAGTAATCATTGTGGCTTTATTGAGGCCTTAAGAACCACGCCTTCATTACATCGGTAATCTGGGAGATTTCCGTTTCAGAAGTAATGTAGGCGGGCATGGTATACAGCCAGCGGCCAATGGGGCGCAGCCAAACGCCGCGCTCCCGGGCGAAAACGCCTACCCCCTTTAGTGCCTCGGCGGAGTGCGCTTCGATCACAGCGGTGGCGCCGAGCACGCGAACGTCAGCTACGGGCGGGTGTGCGTTCAGCGCCTGGTCTTCAAGTAACTCACGCTGTAGCTGCTGGCTGAGTGTCGCAATCTTGCCAAGATAGTCTTCCTCTTCGAACACGCGCAGGCTTTCTAGCGCCACGCGGCAGGCCAGCGGGTTACCCATAAAGGTAGGCCCGTGCATAAAGGCGTGCTGGGGAGTGTCGCCGATAAAGGCATCATGGACACGATCCGTGGCGAGCGTCGCAGCGTGACCCAAATAGCCGCCGGTCAAACCTTTGGAGAGCACCATGATATCTGGCGTGATGCCCGCGTGGTCGGCGGCAAACAGTTTGCCGGTGCGGCCAAAGCCGGTGGCGACTTCGTCAAAAATCAACAGCACACCAAACTCATCGCACAGTTCCCTGGCGCCAGTGACATAGTCCGGCGAGGTCATATTGAGCCCGCCTGCTGCTTGTAAAAGCGGCTCCATCAGCAGGGCAGCGATCTCATCATGGTGGCGTTCAAGTGCGTCACGCAGGGCGTGAAGGTCGTGCTCGACCTGTTCAGCGGTAGCATCAAATGGGGCTGTTGGGGCCGGGGCAAAATGGTGCTTTGGCAACAGGCTAGCAAACAGGCTGTGCATGCCTTCTTCAGGGTCGCACACTGCCATGCAGCCGGTAGTGTCGCCGTGGTAGGCCTTCATCAACGAGAGCATCTTTTGCTTGCCGGGGTGGCCGGTGAGTACCTGGTATTGAAGGGCCATTTTCATCGCCACTTCCATGCCCACCGAGCCGCTGTCCGAATAGAAAACGTGGTTCAGGCCAGCGGGTGTGATACGTACCAGTTCACGGGCCAGCCGGTCGGCGGGCTCATGCGTCAAGCCGCCAAGCATCACATGGCACAGCTCGCCTGCCTGTTCGCGAATGGCTGCCACCAAGCGTGGGTGGCCGTAGCCATGAATCATGCACCACCAGGAGCAGGTGGCATCCAGCAGACGCTCGCCGCTCTCTAGCACAAAGTGAGCGCCGTCACCGCCAACCACCTTGGGCGCGGGCGTCTGGTTTTTTAGGTGAGCATAAGGGTGCCAAACTGGCGTTTTCATAACGGCTCCAGGGAGAGATAGGGGGCGGCATTCGCGGCGTCGGGGGCATCAAGATGGGGAATAATGCCTAAACAGGGGGCCGCGAGTTTGGCGTTTAGATGGGCAATATTGGCCTCAAAGCGGGCTGTGTCAGTCGCAAAAGCGGGGTCTACCACGCTGCCTGCCCAGCCGGCTACTACCAAACCGTCGGTGCGAATGGCTTCCGCCGTTAAGCGGGCATGATTCAAGCAGCCCAGCTTTAGGCCAACCACCAGAATCACCGGCAACTCAAGCGCCATCGCCAGGTCGGCAAAATCTTCCTGCTCGTTTAACGGTACGCGCCAGCCACCGGCACCTTCAATCAGGGTGACGTCTCTGGGTGTTTGGATAAGCGTTTCGCTCAGCAAGCTAACGATGGCGCTAACCTCAAGCGGCTGGCCCGCCTCTAACGCGGCAAGATGAGGCGCAATGGCGGGGGCAAAGGCGATGGGATTCACCTTGGCGTAGTCGATCGGCGGCACGCTTTGATGCTGAAGGGCGAGGGCATCACTATTTTGCAGGCCTTCTGGCGTCGCTAGGCTGCCCGAGGCGATGGGTTTCAAGCCCAGCGTGTTCAACTGCTGTTGGCGGGCGGTATATAGCAAGCCGCTGGTTACCAATGTTTTACCCGCATCGGTATCGGTGCCCGTCACGAACCAGACGTTCATAGCGATTTTTCCAAGTGCAGCGTTAAGCAGTGGTAGCTCACCGGTAAGCCCTTCCACTCACGCAGTTGCTCAAAGCGCACTTGTGCGGCGGCGATATCCTTTCTGCAGAGGATGGCTTGTGGCCGGGCAATCTGGGCACCAACACCTTTGATAGACGCCATTACCGCCTTCAAGTCAGGGTAATAGAAGCGCTCAACGGTGGCCGTCTGGCGGACGATGGCTAAGCCGCTTTCGCCGATGCCCCTCTCGACGCTGGTGCGATCAGGCGTTTGCAGCAGCGCTTCGGGGCGCTGCCAGGCAAAGGCGATCTCTTCCAGGGTGTCGGGCAGCAGCGTCGTAATATGCGCCTGCCCGCCGGGCGTGAGCACCCGGTAAAGCTCCGCCATCACCGCGCCAATATCGCGACACCACTGGACTGCCAAATTGGAAAACACCAAGTCAAAGGCATGGTTACCAAACGGTAGCGCTGCGGCATCGCCTAATTGCCAACGGATACTTTCGCCGTGACGTTGGCGGGCCTGTTCCAGCATGCCGGGGGCTAAATCTAACCCCGTTATACGAGCAGTGGGGTAACGTTCATCCAACCGATGTGTCCAATAACCGGTACCGCACCCCATATCCAGCACGTTAAAAGCGCGGGGAGGTAACGACCCCCATAGCAGCTCGCCTATGTGGCGTTGTGCTGTGGCTAACGCATCGTAGCGGGGAGCCGCTCGGGAGAAAGCGTGGGCGACCCGTGCCTGCCAGTTTGCTTCAGTCTTCAGCGTTAGATCGTTCATAAAGCCGCCGTGCTGACGTTAGCCATCTGTCTGGCATGATGGGTAAGTGCCGTAGCGAGAGCCTGGGGCTGCGAGAGCATCGGACAGTGTCCAACATCGCTTAGGGGGGCGCTGATGCGGCGCTGGGCGGGGCTGATAAGTGGATCATGGTCGCCGATGAGACGTACCACTGGGCAAGGGGGTGCCGCTAGGCGTGGGCGATTATCAATGGTTGCCAGCCAGTGTAGGCCGGTAGCCAAGGTGGGGCTGTCGGCAGGCGGTGTATCGCCCAATAAATCACGCAGTTGCCGGTAAGCCTGCCGGGGGCCGGGCTCCCCTTGGGTCTGCCAGCGCAAAAAGTGTTGCCAGGTCGCGGTGGGGTCGCGTTGAAAGGCGCGTTGGAAGGCGCTCAGTTCGGCGCTAGTGACACCCCCTTTGGCGCTCACATCGTCTTTGACACAAAACGCCTCCCCCGCACCGAGCAGAATCAGGCCTCGTGGTGGGGTGAGATACGCTAGTAGCGCCGTAGCAAGTAGCCCGCCCAATGACCAACTGACCCAGACGGCATCGCTGGCTAACGGCTCGGCCATAGTGTCGGCCAGCTCTTCCAGCGTCGCGTTGGCCTCAAGCGAGGGCGTATCGCCGTAGCCGGGCCACTCTACCGCCTGGGCGGCTAGGTCGGTGGGCCAGTGCGCCTCGAGTGGCTGCCAAATACGCTGGTCGATTCCCCAGCCGGAGAGCAGAATTAAGCGCAGGGGCTGCATAACGCCTCTTGGTGCTGGCAGTGGTGGAGCGCGGCTAACAGTTGATCAATATCGTCGTGCTGATGGCGCGCGCTTAAAGTTACACGCAGACGGGATTCACCCTTGGGCACCGTTGGAGGTCTAATCGCCCCCACCTGTATACCTTTGTGCTGGAGCTGCAACGCCCAGCCTAGGGTGCGTGTTTCATCGCCCAGGATCAGCGGCTGAATGGGGGTGGCCGAATCGCTGAGAGGTAGCCCCAAGTGCAGCGCCTCATGGCGAAAGTAAGCGATATTGGCGTTTAGCTGAGCGCGGAGTGCCGGTTCGCCCTGAACGATCTCCAGCGCTTTTATAGTCGCGGCGGCGATGGCCGGAGGCTGGGCGGTGGTATAGACATAGCTGCGTGAAAACTGGATCAGGTGATCGATTAACTCGGTATCGCCAGCAACAAACGCCCCGGCGGTGCCTAATGCTTTTCCTAACGTGCCGACAAGAATCGGCACGTCCGTACTATTCCAGGTGCTGCCCACGCAGCCGCTGGCATTGTCGCCTAGCACGCCTACGCCGTGGGCATCATCGATCATCAGCCAGGCGCTGTGCTGCTGACTGACTTCGACCAGCGTGGCGATGTCGGCGATATCGCCATCCATACTGAAAACACCATCGCTGACCACGAGCTTGTGCGCGCACTCACTGCGCGCCAGCAGGCTTTTCAGATCAATGGCATCGCGGTGATGAAAGCGCCGCGAGCGGGCACCGCTTAATGCGGCGCCATCAATTAGCGATGCGTGGTTGAGGCGATCCTGGAAAATAGCGGTATGGCGATCAGCCAGCGCTTGCAGCACACCGAGATTGGCCATATAGCCGGTAGAAAACAGCAGCGCACGTTCGCGGCCTGTCCAGCGCGCTAACGTTTCTTCCAGGGCGTCGTGAATCTCCAGATGACCGCTGACTAAATGCGAAGCGCCTGCACCTGCACCGTAACGGCGAGCGCCCGCTGCCTGGGCCTCGCTAACGCGCGGGTCTTGAGCGAGGCCTAGGTAGTCATTACCTGCAAAGTTGAGGGTATTGCTTTTGGCTACCTGACGAGTTCGCCAGCGCTCCGTCTGTTGACGATGAGCGCGGGCGTCGGCCAGAAGCTGTTGCCATGCTTCAGACACTGGCGTCTACCGCTAGCTCGGAAACCCTTTCGGCGTGCACCTGCTGCTGTGCCTGTTGGGCAAGGCGTGCCGCTTGGGTAGCTTCGCTTTGGCAGGTCTCGCGCTTTTCAGGGTGCAGGCCCAGCTTGGCAAACAGCGCACGGTCGCGATCCACTTGGGGGTTGCCGGTGGTCAGCAGTTTATCGCCGTAGAAGATCGAGTTGGCGCCTGCCAAAAACGCCAGCGCCTGGGTCGATTCGTTCATCTGCTCGCGGCCAGCGGAGAGCCGCACATGGCTTTGCGGCATCATGATGCGGGCGACCGCAATGGCGCGTATGAACTCGATCGGGTCTAAATCTTCAACATTTTCCAGCGGTGTGCCGGGCACTTTCACCAGCATATTGATCGGCACGGATTCAGGGTGCGGAGAGAGCTTGGCCAGCTGTTGCAGCAGGGCACTACGATCTTTGGCATCTTCGCCCATGCCGAGAATCCCGCCGGAGCACACTTTCATGCCTGCATCACGCACGTTGGAGAGCGTTTCCAGCCGGTCGCTGTAGGTGCGGGTGGTGATGATTTCGCCGTAGTACTCCGGCGAGGTATCCAGGTTGTGGTTGTAGTAATCGAGCCCCGCTGTGGCCAGTCGACTGGCCTGTTCGCCGTCGACCATCCCCAGCGTCATGCAGGTTTCAAGGCCCACGGCTTTCACTTGACGAACCATCTCTTCGACCAGCAGTAGATCTTTATCCCGCGGGCTTCGCCACGCCGCGCCCATGCAAAACCGGCTGGCGCCTGCCTCTTTCGCTGCCTTGGCTTGTTCGACGACCTTCTCAATTTCCAGCAGTTTCTCTTTTTCAAGCTGGGTGTTGTAGTGGCCGGACTGCGGACAGTATTTGCAATCCTCCGGGCAGGCGCCGGTCTTGATCGACAGCAGGGTAGAGACCTGCACCGCGTTAACGTCGAAGTGGGCGCGGTGAACCTGCTGGGCTTGAAACAGCAGGTCATTGAACGGCAGCGCGAAAAGCGCGTTGATCTCATCCAGCGTCCAGTCGTGGCGCTGCTCATGAAGAAGCTGTTCGTGATGCACAGTCATGGTGTAAACCTTTTTACTTTTAATAGTTGACGAGACTTTAGCGGCGTTGCGCTTTGGGTGTCAACGTTGGAGGTTTTTTAGGTTTACGGTGGTGGTGGAAACATTCGTCAAAAGACGACGCGCTCATTTATACTCTGCACCCTTTTCCACATTCTGGAGCGCGGATGTCTGATGTTGATAGCTCTGTTGACGAGAGCTCTGTGAATGATGATTCAGCCGCCGAACATCCGCGTCCGCCGCGGCGCGAGTTCAAGGCGCGGGGCAGTTTTGTTACGCGCTGCGATAACTGCCAGTTACCCGTACTGAACTGCCTATGCCCCTATCAGGTGGAGGCGGTGAGCCATGCTCAGGTGTGGTTATTGACCCATCCTTTGGAGCATTACAAGCCGACCAATACCGGGCGTTTGATTGGTGACGTGATTACGACGACCCAGGTGTTTACCTGGTACCGCACGGCGCCGGATGCCCAGTTAGCAGGATTGCTAAAAGACCCTCGTTACGCGCCCTTTGTGATTTTTCCCGATGATCAACCCGACTACGCGGATCGTGTGGTGGATATCGAAGCGGTTCACTCGGCGAAAGAGCAGGCGCGCATTCCGGTGTTTATCATTCTGGATGGCACCTGGCGTCAGGCGCGGCGAATGTTTCGTAAAAGCGCCTATCTGGATGCATTGCCTGTGCTGCCATTGAGAACCGAGCGTGAGACACGCTACCGGCTGCGCAAGCCAGCGTCGAAAGCGCACTTATGCACTGCCGAGGTGGCGATCGAGCTGCTGCGCCAAGGCGGGGATATGGTTGCTGCGGACGTGCTGGATGACTACTTTGAGGTGTTTAACGATAGCTACGCGGCGAGCCGACTGCATCACAAAATCGACCCGCCTACTGCAGCGATGCGGCGCCTAACCGCCAAACAGAGCGCCGGCGATTCTGAACCCGGCCACCCAGGTGCCCACCGCGGAGCCTAGCGTGGCGAGAATAAATACCAGCAGGGTGCGCGATACGCGGTTTTTCCACCAGCCTTTCAACTGCGTGACATCGTGGCGAAGCGATGAAAAATCGCGCACTTTGGGTTTGCGCATATAGAGTTCAACCCCAGCGGCCACAAAGCCAGCACCGATAGTGGGGTTCAGCGAGGTGAGCGGGGCGGCAAAGAAGGTGGCAATCACGGTCACCGGATGCGCCATGGCGATAATCGTCGCACCGCCAGAGAGAATGCCGTTAATCAAGAACCACTCAAGCACCAATTGCCAGCCAAGGTCGGTGTTACGTGAAAAACCAATCGCAAAGCCGGTAAGCACCAACGCGGTAATCAGCCACGGCAGCGCTTTCCAAAGCTTGGATGGCGGTGGGGTGGCTTCCAGTGATTCGCGCTCTACTTTTGGCTCGGCGGGCAGTGGGGCTTCAAGATGCTCGCCGGTGCCTTTGAGGTGGCCTGCGCCGAGCACCACTAACACGTGCTGGTAGCGTCCCGGCGGCGCGTCCTCGGCCAGCCGCAACGCCATGTAACGGTCGCGTTCGCGAATCAGTGGGGTATAGAGCGCTTCCGATTCGGCTGCGAATTCGCTGAAGGTGGCTTCCAGCATATCGCCCTCTTTGAGCTTCTCGATGTCCTCTTTGGAGACATCCTGGCGCGATAACACGCTGCCAAGCAGGCCTGAAAACAGCGAGAAGCGCTGCCACCAGGGCACATTGCTGTAAATGCGTTTCAGCGTTATACCAACATCGCGATCAACCAGCAGTAGCGGTAGCTGGCGGCGGCTGGCTTCTTCAACGGCGGCGCGCATTTCGGCCCCAGGCTGAATGCCGGATTGATCGGCAATCCGTTGCTGAAAAGCGCCCAGCGCCAGGCTTGCGGCCACCATGCCCGCTTTACCTTGTTTAAAGACTTGAAACAGATCCTGCTCGCCCATGGCATCCGGGTTGGACATGCTGTGGTGGCGGGCGTCACATAACTCAATGGCCACTGCATCAAAGGCGCCGCTTGCCAATAGCGCATGCACGTCGTCGGCACTTTCCGCCGACACATGGGCCGTGCCCAGCAGCGTGTAGCGGGTTTCACCGACAGTGATTGTTTTTAACGGCCCGCTGGTGGCTGGCAGCGAAGTCGGTGTTTCAGCCAGCGACCCTGCTTCTGCGTTGGGCGTTTCTTCGTGAGATGTATCTTCGTGGTTCATTAACAGCTCTCAAATCGATCAATAAGGGGTAGGCGTGAAGTGCTTAACGCCGCCAGAAAGCGGGGGTAAACAGCACGAGCACCGTAAAAATTTCCAGGCGACCGAGCAGCATGGCCATGACCAGTATCCATTTCGCCAAGCTGGGCATGTCGCCATAGTGAGTGTGGGATTCACCCAGTGCAGGGCCGAGATTGTTGAGGGCCGAGCCCACCGTCGACCAAGCGGTAACCTGGTCAACCCCGGTCGCCATGACGCCCACCAGCATTAAAAAGAACAGCATCACGTAGACTGAAAAGAACCCCCATACCGCTTGAGCAATGCTGTCGGGGACACTGACTTTGCCCACTTTGACCGCAATCACCGCATTGGGGTGGATCAATCGCATGATTTCACGCATGCCCTGCTTGAGGATCAGAATGATCCTTATCACCTTCATGCCGCCACCGGTAGAGCCGGAACAGCCACCGACGAAGGCCGCCACAAATAGCAGGAAGGGCAGGGCGCCCGGCCACATGGAAAAATCAGCGACACTGTAACCAGCCGTGGTGGCAACGGAAACCACCTGGAAGACCCCGTGGCGCAGGCCGCGTAGCGTGTCGTAGGTATCGGTGAGCCACAGGGAGAGCACGGTGACCACGGACAGGGCGAGCAGAAATAGCATTAAAAAGCGCGCTTCGGGGTCGTGAAAGTAGTGCATCAGGCTTTTTTCACGCCAGGCGATAAAGTGCAGGCTAAAGCTGAATGCCGAAATCAGCATAAAGCCCACACATATCATCTCGATGGTAGCGCTATCGAAATAACCGATGCTGGCATCGTAAGTGGAAAAGCCGCCGAGGGCGACGGTTGAGAAGCTATGACTCAAGGCATCGAACCAGCTCATGCCCGCTAACATATAGGCGATCATGCAGGCCAGGGTGAGCGTGGCGTAGATATACCACAGCGCCTTGGCGGTTTCGGTGATGCGAGGGGTGAGCTTGGAGTCTTTCAGCGGCCCAGGAATCTCGGTGCGATACAGCGCCATACCGCCCACGCCTAGGGTGGGCAAAATGGCGACGGCCAGAACGACGATACCCATGCCGCCCAGCCACTGGAGCTGCTGGCGATAGTAGAGAATCGATTCGGGTAAAAAATCGATGCCGGTAATTACCGTGGCGCCGGTAGTGGTTAAACCGGAGAACGACTCAAATACCGCATCGGTGATGCCGAGCGAGCCTTCGCCGAATAGCATCAGCGGCAGCGAGCCGAACAGTGCCAGCACCGTCCAGAACATCGCGGCGATAATAAAACCGTCGCGGATACGCAGCTCTTTTTGCGAGCGTCGATTGGGCAGGTAAAGCAGTAATCCCGTCGCCACCGAAATCGCAATGCCGCTAATAAAGGCACTCCACACGCCGTCACGAAACCAGAGTGAAATCAGCGTTGGGGGGAGCATGGTAAGGCTGAAGAGCATCAGCAGCAGCCCTAAAATACGCAAAATAACCCGCAAACTCATGGTTGTCGCATGCTCCTGTTATTAGCAGCCAGTGGCCGTGGTTCGAGGGTTATCAAAAGAACGTTAAGCCGACTTGGAACAGGCGCTCCACATCGCGAATACGTCGCTTGTCGATCACGAATAGAATCACGTGGTCGCCGCTTTCAACCATCACATCGCCGTGGGCGATGATGACTTCCTTGCCACGCACAATCGCACCGATGGTGGTGCCCTCGGGCAGGTCGATCTCTCGGATGGTACGGCCCACTACCTTGGAGGACTGCTTATCGCCGTGGGCAATGGCTTCGATGGCCTCGGCGGCGCCCCGGCGCAGCGAGTGAACGTTGACGATATCGCCCCGGCGCACGTGGGTGAGCAGGCTGCCGATGGTCGCCTGCTGGGGGGAAATGGCGATATCGATCTCGCCGCCCTGCA
>NZ_JACCGK010000050.1 GCF_013416325.1 Vreelandella sedimenti | reverse complement strand
CGTGCCAATCACGCGGGTAAGACGTGGTATTTCTGTTCAGAAAAGTGTCAGGATAAGTTTGCTGCCAAGCCTGACGCATATATTGAGCCAAGCAAGCAGTCACAAACGTCAGTACCCTCGGGATCTATTTATACTTGCCCGATGCACCCAGAAGTTCGACGAGAAGGCCCAGGCGACTGCCCAATCTGCGGCATGGCGTTGGAACCTGAGACCGTGTCTGCCGACACCGGCCCTTCGGACGAACTCAAGGACATGACCCGACGTTTCTGGATCGGCCTAGTACTGACCCTACCCGTGTTTGCCCTAGAAATGGGTGGCCACGTGTTTGGCCTTATGCATTTTATTTCCCAGCAAACCTCTAACTGGATTCAACTGCTGCTAGCAACGCCGGTAGTCGCCTGGGCAGGCTGGCCGTTCTTTGTACGCGGATGGCGCTCGTTAGTGCGTCGCAGCCTTAATATGTTCACGCTAATCGCGATCGGTACCGGCACCGCGTTGATCTACAGTTTGCTGGCCACACTCACACCGGGCATCTTTCCCGACGCCTTCCGTCAAGCCGATGGTTCGGTGGCCGTTTATTTCGAAGCAGCGGCAGTGATTGTCGTTTTAGTTTTACTGGGACAAGTATTAGAGCTACGCGCTCGTGAAAAAACCTCTGGCGCTATTCGTGCTCTGCTCGACTTGGCGCCTGCTACCGCTCGACGCCTTGATGATCAGGGCAATGAGGAAGATATCTCCCTTGACCAAGTTCAGGTAGGAGACCGTCTCCGGGTGCGCCCCGGCGATAAGGTGCCATTAGATGGCGAAGTGATGGAAGGTCGCTCCAACGTTGACGAATCCATGGTTACCGGCGAACCACTAGCGGTGAAAAAGGAAGTCGGCGATGGCGTCATAGGCGGCAGCATCAATGGTCAAGGATCCTTTGTCATGCGCGCTGACAAGGTGGGCCAGGACACGATGCTGTCGCAGATTGTGCAAATGGTCGCCAGCGCCCAGCGCAGCCGCGCACCCATTCAAGGGCTTGCCGACAAAGTCGCCAGCATCTTTGTACCCGTCGTTATTCTCATTGCTGTTGTGGCTTTCATCGCCTGGTCATTGTGGGGCCCTACCCCGCCGATGGCGTTTGGCCTTATTGCGGCGGTTAGTGTTCTGATCATTGCCTGCCCGTGCGCGCTAGGTCTTGCTACCCCCATGTCAATTATGGTCGGTGTAGGGCGCGGTGCCCAGTTAGGCGTGTTGATTCGCGATGCCGAAGCTCTTGAACGTCTAGAGAAGGTCGACACCGTCGTCGTCGACAAAACCGGCACGCTTACTGAAGGCAAACCACGAGTGACCGAGGTGATTCTCACTGAAGGCATTGCTGAATCGGAGCTTTTGCGCTTGGCAGCTAGTCTTGAGCGAGGCAGCGAGCACCCCTTGGCTCATGCGATAGTCGAAAAGGCTAAAGAGGCAGAGGTAAAA
>NZ_JACCGK010000049.1 GCF_013416325.1 Vreelandella sedimenti | reverse complement strand
CTAGCCTGGATTTCTCATAGTACCTCAGCCAGTACCGCACTCAGGCTGTAACACCGCTAAACACCTACTGGCTCGACTTACATCGGCTACTTTTTAACCACTTTCCGTCCTTCAGACACACTTCCCCCTTTCCCCCATTGCGTCGGGCCGGGGGCGCCCGAGCAGTCAGTTCGGCACCAACCGCCTGACCAGATCGGATAGCGCCGTTTTATAGGGGTAGCTGTCACTCATCAACACCCGGATGCGGCGCGTATTGCGGAGGATGACCGCGCCTACTTTGATGAGCTTGAGCCTCAGGTTGCTTGGACTCATGCGCGCGAAGGGCGTGTGCTTCAGGTAAGTCCGTAACCGCTCGAACAGCGTATAAGCGAAGCCCGACAAGATCAGCCGCCACTGATTGGCCCACCAGTGCGTGCTGGAGGTCCGGTCAGCAAACAGGCTCAGTTGTTGATCCTTGATCCGGTTCTCCATGTCACCCCGGGCACAGTACTGCTCGTAGTAAAGCTTGAAGCCGTCATCGTAACGAGAGCTGATGATAAACCGGGGATTAGAGCCTAACTCACCTTCTTCTAGGCGGGCCACCACCCAGCGTGGGTATTTCCAGGAGCGGGCTTGATACTGGAAGCGGAACGTCCCCGCTACTTTCCCTCCCACCTGCCATTGGGTCTTGCGCACCAGCATCATGGGGACGTCCACTTCCTTGAGCAGCCGGCTGTTCTTTGCGATTCCCACGATGTAGTCGACGTGATGCCGATCACACCAGTTCAGCATCCGGGGACGACAAAAGTGGCTATCACCTCGTAACACGATGCGCGTATCGGGCCAGTATTGACGGATAAAGCGTACCAGTAAGGCGAGGATCGCCCAGCTATGGCGGCTGTCGCTGCGGTCACTGGTGCGCAGATAGCTCACCAGTAAGTGGCGCCCACAGAAGACATACAGTGGGAAGTAGCAGTGGTGATCGTAATAACGGTTAAAGAACTTGCCGGGTTGCTCGCCATGCACGGGGATGTCGGTGCCATCAAAGTCCAGCACGATCTCCTTGGGTGGTTCGTCATGCTGTTCAATGAAGTGATGCCACAGCAACTCATGGGCCTTCACTATTGCTTGCCGATCGGCGTTCTGCTCCACCCGGCACAGCGTCGACTTGCCTGCCAGCGTATCCTCTTCACCGAGCGCTGTCTGAAGGGCCTGATCATAGCGCAGGGCCTCATGGTCGTTGAAATCTTCATAGCCAGCGGCGACACCGAACACTCGCTGACGAACCAACGTGTCGAGCTTATGACGAACCTGTTCCGGTGAGCGGGGATCATGAAGCACGGCGGCCAAGCGGCGTGTTAGGCGATGCTGTTTATCGACTTCACGAAGCAGGAGTAATCCGGCGTCCGACGTAATGTGGCCCCCGGAGAAGTCGGCTTCAATTTGGCGGCGAGAGAGTGGCGAGAAGGTCAGCTTTTCAGGTACCATTTTGGAAGCGGCTGTTGGTGTTGGTTTTTGGTGTAAGGCCCTGAAACGTTAACACTTTCAGCCGCTTTCTTTTATACCCTGTGAGAAATCCGGGCTAG
>NZ_JACCGK010000006.1 GCF_013416325.1 Vreelandella sedimenti | reverse complement strand
GATCTGTTCAAACACTTCGGCTTTACCGTCGACAATGTGGTCAAGCACGCGAATGAACTGCTGGGTTAAATCTTAAAAGCAGGCAAAAGCTCGAACCAGGCTCCTCGCTTTGCTGTAAAACGAGAGGAGCCTGACTGTTCAGTAAGGCTGCGGAACCTCGCCGTCGTCATCATCGTCGCGCATACGCGCCTGACGTTCCGCCTCTTCCTCTTTGGCATCGTCGATGACTTCCATCAACTCATCGACGTTAGCAATATGGGTGTCAGCATCGAAGTGGCCGGTGAGCTTGCTATCCGGATGCAGTTCACCGGTTTCATACAGCGCCCACATCTCTCTGCCATATTCGGTATTCAGAAGCTCTGGCGCAAACTGGGCGAAGTAATTGCGCATGTTATCCACATCGCGATACAGCATCGCGGCTGCGCTGTTATTACCGGCAGCGTCAACGGCCTGGGGCAGATCGATAATCACCGGGCCAGAGGCATCGACCAGCACATTAAATTCCGACAAATCGCCATGAATAAGGCCCGCGCACAGCATCTTAACCACGTCTTGAATAACCTTGGCGTAGTAGGTCTCGGCTTGCTCTGGCGTTAGCGTCACTTCGTCCAAGCGTGGCGCGACGTTGCCTTCAGCGTCGCTGATCATCTCCATCAGCAATACACCATCAACAAAACCATGAGGCTCAGGTACCCGCACACCCGCCGAGGCAAGACGGTAGAGCGCGTCGACTTCGGCATTCAGCCACGCCTGTTCCTGCTCTTTCTGGCCGTAACGGGTTTTTTTGGCCATCGCCCGTGAACGACGGCTATTGCGCTCTTTACGTCCCTCTTGATACTGAACGGCCTGTTTAAAGCTACGCTGTTTGGCCTCCTTAAATACCTTGGCACAGCGCACTTCTTCACCGCAGCGCACCACGTAGACCTGCGCTTCCTTGCCACTCATTAACTGCACCAACACCTCGTCGATCATTCCATCATCGACCAGGGGCTGTAATCGCTTAGGGATTTTCATGATTAGCTGCGTCGGCTCCTCTTTGGTACGCGTTCAATAACGGATACGGCGAACACGGAAAGCCCGCCCTTTTAATTTATCACGCTCGAGTTTGGCCTGAGCTTGTTGAATCACATCGCGCTCAACGGCCACATAGGCACTGCGGGCGAGCACTTTAATTTTACCCACTTGATCGCCGCGCAAGCCGCCTTCACTGGTCAGCGCGCCAAGAATATCGCCGGGGCGCAGCTTGTCTTTTTTGCCAGCAGCTAACTGCAGTGTCGCCATTAACGGCTCGAACGGCACCGAGTACTGCGGTTTAGGCAAGGGCTCAGTTTTAATCGCCTGCTCCAGCAACCCTTCCAGTCGCTCCAGCCGATAACTCTCTTTAGGAGTCACCAGCGTGCAGGCAATGCCACTGGCCCCGGCACGCCCAGTTCGACCTACCCGGTGCACGTGAACATCAAGCTCGCGAGCAATTTGGTAGTTAAACACCGCGTCCAGCTGGGCAATATCCAGACCGCGGGCGGCAACGTCCGTGGCCACCAGAATAGACGCACTCTGGTTAGAGAACAGAATCAGAATGCGATCACGATCCTTCTGCTCTAAATCGCCATTGAGCGCTACGGCGCTAAAACCAACATCGGTTAGTTGCTCAGCCACTGCCTGGGTTTCACGTTTAGTGTTGCAGAATACCACGCTGGTCGCGGGCCGATAGACCAGCAACAGTTGGCGCAGGGCGTCAAATCGCGACTCTTCATTGGCGACACTGTAGAAGTGCTGTTGAATCGTCGTGGCGTCGTGCACCTCGGCGATTTTTACCATCACCGGTTCACGCATGACGCCGCGGGTCATCTCGGTTAGACCGCCCGATGACTGCTCATCCGGAAAGGTTGCGCTGAACAGCAGCGTTTGGCGGTCAGTTGGGGTCTCAGCAATGATGTCATCAATGGTTGCCTGGAAGCCCATATCCAGCATGCGATCCGCTTCATCTAACACCAGCATGGCGAGGGATTCCAGAGTGAGCGAGCCTTTGCGCAAGTGCTCGTCAATACGCCCTGGTGTGCCTACGACAATGTGTGCCCCGTGCTCTAAAGAGCCGAGCTGCGGGCCAAAGGGTGCACCGCCGCAGAGGGTCAGTATTTTTACATTAGCCATGCCGCGGGCTAAACGGCGCAGCTCTTCAGCCACTTGGTCAGCGAGCTCCCGGGTAGGACACAGCACCAGGCCTTGCACCGCAAAGCTCTCGACTCTCAATTTAGCCAGCAGTGCCAAACCAAACGCCGCCGTTTTGCCTGAACCGGTTTTCGCCTGCGCCAGCACATCGCGTCCGGCCAGCATCGGCGGCAGGCTCTCTGCCTGCACCGGCGACATTTCGAGGTAGCCAAGGGACGCAAGGTTGCTCAGCAGAGCTTTTGGCAACGCTAACGAGGAGAAAGAGGAGTCAGACACGATATTACCTTACTTGGGCCACAGGTAGGTGGCCATCGGAAAACAGCGCTCGCTGCCTACAAGACAAACGACACACGCAAATATTACCGCACCATACCAGAAAGTGCCCCGGGCTGCGCCGCCATCACATCGACATCAGGTGGCCAGGGGTACAAAGGTAGCCTGACTCAGCGTGGCTAAATCCCCCGGGGCCAGCTCGATTTCAAGTCCACGACGCCCGGCGCTTACATAGATACTGGCAAAGCTTTCGGCAGAGTGATCAATAAAGGTGGCCAAGCGCTTTTTCTGACCCAACGGGCTAACACCGCCCAGCACATAGCCGGTTGTGCGCTCGACTTCCGACGGTTCAGCCATGGTCGCTTTCTTCGCGCCAGCGGCTTTGGCGATCTGCTTTAACCCCAGTTGCCCATTGACCGGCACAATGCCTACTGCCAGCTGTTTGCCATCCAGCTTCACCACTAAGGTTTTAAAAACCTGCTCCACCGCGACGCCCAGTTTTTCCGCCGCCTCCAATCCATAGGAGTGCGCGGTGGCGTCGTGATCGTAATCATGGATTTGAAAAGCAATGCCTGCATGCTTTGCACTATTGATAGCCGGTGTCATGGCGTTCTCTTCGTTAACAGCATTGATACGATGACGTTACTGAGTGGCACACTTCGACCGGTAGGTTAATAACGCGACAGGCAAATGGAAGTCAACTGATTGGCACATGTAGAAGGTTTGATTGATGCTTCTGGAAAGCTGAGCACCAGTGACTATGCTTAAAAATGCAATGCTCAATAGTGCAGTAGGTAAACGGAAGCTAAATGAAAGGAGTTCAACAATGCCAGCAACCTCCAAAGCGCAACAGAAAGCGGCGGGCGCGGCACTATCCGCTAAGCGCGGAGAAACCAAGCCCAGTGAACTTTATGGTTCGTCTAAAGAGATGTATGACTCCATGAGCGAGAAGGAGCTAGAAGATTTCGCGAGTACAAAGCGCAAAGGCAAACCGGAAAAGAAACAGGATTAACTATCCTCTTTGCGTATAAAACCGCCAGCTTATCGAAGCTGGCGGTTTTGGTTTTGCTAACGACTACTGCTTGCAAGGCACCACTTTACGCAGGGTGTCTTTTGCCCATAACGTTTGGCCATCCGGTGTACGGCCGTGCTCACTCCAGCGTTCGGCGGTTTCCAGACAGAACGATCCGGCGCTTTCAACGCTTGCATCGCGGTTAGCCGGGCGCTCGCCGCCAATCCGCATAACATCAGGATTGTCGGTGGTATAACTTGGCGCAATGGTAGAACTTGCACAGCCAGCGACCAGTGCGGTCAGTAGCAGTACGGGTAAACAGCGGCGCAGTGGCATGTTTTTACAACCCTCAACGTAGCACTATTAAGCCGACACCTATTGTCGGTAGCGCTAAATAGCACTGCCACTAACAGAACGTCAATCTTTTTTCACCCGCCTCAGCCAGCGACTAAGGTAAGACTGGTAATAGGGCGCAGGTTTAGCCGTTTACAGCGCTTCTCTACGCTCTCTACAATCTCTTGAGCGTCGTCGAACTGCTGCTTGTCGAGCTGGATATCGACCATTAAAAAGCTGCCCACCTGGGCCAGTCGCACATCGTCGGCGGTGACATCAAAATCGGCGACATCCTCCACCACATCGCGTCGCACGCTGCTGCATGAGCCGCCGAACATCAGCTCACGCAGTGCTCCCTTCACCATGCGAATCGGCATGGGTAAGAAGTAACCCGCGATAATCAGCACCATCACCGGGTCAGCAAAGCGCGCATAGCTGGCCCAGGGCGACTGGGTTAACAGCCAGGTAAGTCCAAACCCCAACATGACAGCGGCACTCAGCCAGGTATCCATCTGCCACTGACGTAGCTCGGCGTCCAACAGCGAAGAGCGCGCTACACGGGCGTAGCGCGCCAGCCACCACCAGGTTAATAAACAACCCGTGACGTTGACCACGCCAAACATCAGCGCCAAATCCAACGTGACCAACCGCCCCCCATCGAGCAGGCTCCATAGCGCGGAAACCAATGACACGATACACACCATCGCGATCACTACGCCTTTGAGCAGCACTGCAAGCGGCTCTACCGTCAGCCGCCCAAAAGGGTAGTGATCATCCGCAGGTTTACGCGCCTGCTGAAGTGCAAACAGAGACAACGATGCCAGCACAAGGCTCAGCAGCGAGTAGCCGCTGTCAAAAAGAATCGTTATGGAACCGCTGGTCAGCCCTAGCGCAAGCCCGGTAAACGCAAATAGGCTAGCTGAAATGGCTGAAAATCTTAGCGCACGGCGCTCGGCAACAAAGGGGGACACGCGGATAACTCCATAACATTAGGCGAATTATGCGCCATAATAGAGAAGAGTTATGACAATCACGAATCGCTCAGCGCCAAATTAACTGGCGCTAAAAGCGTTAAACGAGGCGACTATGCGTGCAGAACAAGTACAGGCCTTTATTGATGTCACCGAGCATGGCTCCTTTGCCGCCGCAGCAAGACATACCGGCCTTAAACGGAGCACACTGAGTGCCGCCGTCAATGCGCTTGAGGATAGCCTGGGCGTGGCGCTATTTGAGCGTTCGGGCAATAGCCTAACGCTTACCGCCGTGGGCGATAGCGTGCTTCCCGACTGCTACCGCCTGCTGACCAGCGCTAGCCGAATCAAAAAACACTGCCACCAGCATTTGCAGGGCGTTGAAAGCCAGCTCGGCATCGCCCGTGATGACGCCCTGCCCGAGGTGTTTTGGCGTCAGGTAATGCACGATTTAAAACAGCAGTTTCCGCTAACCGCGATTTCGGTGTACCTAGTGCCACCCCAGGAACACACCCAGTTTGTGCAGCGCCAAACGGTGGATATTGCCTTCGGTCTGTATACCGCTGAAGGCATTGATGCCAATGCGGCCAACCTTGCTCCCGTCAGCATGCGTTTAGTGGCAGCGCCCCACCACCCTTTAAGTCGCCTCCCTAGCGTTAACCGCGACGACTTGGCCCAGTACACCCAAGTGTGTTTGACCCACGTACAGGATGATAAGCTGATAAGCGAGGCGCTGTTTTCAGGTAATTATCTGGGTTTAACCATGTTTGAGGTAATCCGCGACGCCGTCATCAACGCGACCGGCTGGGCGCTGCTGCCTTACCCGCTGGTTAAAGGCGCCCTAGAGGCTGGCACGCTCTGCACGCTAAATCACGATCTAGTGCTAGATAGCCACTATTACCGCTATGTGGAGAGCGATAACCGCGGCGTGGTGGCCACCGCCTTATTAAACAAGGTGGCGCACTTCTTAGCTTCCCAGAACTGAGACTCCGGGCGAATACCAAGCTAACACCCAGGGCTTGCTGACATATCGTTGAAATCTTTTTTATGGAAAAAAACACCAAAGCCTTCCACGCTATTACAAAGAGCTAAATAAGGAGCCGCCAGGACACGCCACGTGAGGAACACTGGCAAGTGTCATCTGGGCGTAATACGCACCTGCCAGTGTCGATGTTGCCGTCAACCAAGGAGTGATTCCAACGATGGTACGACTCGATAAGAAAGCCACTCGGCTGTATGTGTTGGACACCAATGTCCTCATTCATGACCCCACCGCGCTCTACCACTTCGATGAGCACGACGTTGTTATTCCCATGACCGTCCTGGAGGAACTTGATAAGCACAAAAATGGTGTACGTGAAATTGCCCGCACGGCTCGCCAAATCAGCCGTACGCTCTCTGACCTTACCAGCCAAGTCACCTTTGATGAGATCCAACGCGGTATTCCGATTCCCCGTATCAGCGGCGACACAGGACGCCTACACTTTTTATGCTACAACGATTTAAAGCTCTTTGACGCCCTCGACGATAGCCCCGATAACCGCATACTGGCGGAGACCTGCCGCCTTCGCGAAGAACGTCCCGACGCCTCGGTCATTCTGATTACCAAAGATATCAACCTCCGCGTTAAAGCCGCCGCGCTGAAAGTGCCCGTTGAGGATTACCTCAACGACCGCGCCTTCTCCGACAGCGACGCCATGATTGAGGGCGCCCAGGTCTACGCCTCCGCCGGCCAGCATGGCGCTTCACTGTGGGAAGCGTTGAATGTAGATGTCACGGTGGAACGACTCGACCACCACACTTTCTACCAACTCACCGGCACTATGCCCCGCCACTGGCACGTGGGCATGCTGGTCTCGGATAGCGAAAACGGGGCGGAGTTCGAAGCGATCGTTCGTGAACTGGGGCCCTCTTCGGCACGCCTTCAACTGCTGACTAACTACCGCCATCACTCGGGCGTGTGGGGCGTTCACGCCCACGACAGCCGGCAAAACTTCACGCTAAACCTACTCATGGATCCCGATATTGACCTGGTCACCATTGCGGGTAATGCCGGTACGGGTAAGACCTTTATGACCCTGGCCGCCGCCTTTCAACAGACTCTGGATGCCAAGCTATTTGAGCGTATTGTATTTACCCGCGCGCCGATCCCCATGGGGGAAGACATTGGCTTTCTACCCGGCACCGAAGAGGAGAAGATGTCACCGTGGATGGGTGCCTTCCACGACAATATGGATAACCTGCTGCGCAACGAGGAGGGCGAAACCAGTTGGGATAACGGTGCCACGCGGCAGCTAATTGGCTCACGGGTACAGATCCGTTCGCCGAGCTTTATGCGCGGACGCACTCTAAACGACACCTTTCTAATCATTGATGAGGCGCAAAACTTCACCCCCAAACAGCTTAAATCGCTAGTAACACGGGCGGGGCGCAATACCAAAATCGTCTGCCTGGGCAATGTCGGGCAGATTGACACTCCCTACCTCACCGCCAACACCTGCGGTATGGCCGCAGTGGTGGAGCGCTTCCGTGATTGGCCCCATGCCGGGCATATTACGCTGAAAAGCGTTGAACGCTCGCGCTTGGCCCTGGCGGCGGAAGAGCTGCTTTAAGCTTTCTTCTTTAAACCTGCTTTTTTATAACCAACCGCCTCCCACCGCTGGTGGGAGGTGCTTCTCCGCCCTCAAGTATCGTTACTCTCCTCAATGTCCTTCCACGGCCGGGGGGCACCAATGGTGTCCGCGGCAAACGCCTCGCGCTCACCTAGCGGGCGCGCCTCGCCAATGGTGGTGTCGGTGAAGGTTTGGCGTTCCATCTCACAGTTGACTTCCGCCCCAAACAGCACCACAAAGGCGGAGAGCCAGAACCAGATCATAAGCGCCACCACCGCCCCCAGTGAGCCATAAAGCTCGCTAAAGGTAGAGAAGTAGCGTACGTAGAGCGAAAGCCCACCGGAACCTAACAGCCACATCCCCGTCGCCAGCAGGGTGCCATAACTTAACCAATTCCACTGAGCCGAGCGCCGATAAGGAGCGTAGCGGTAGAGCAGCGCAATCAGCATGCTCATCACCACTAACAGTGCAGGCCAGCGTAGCCATTGCAGGATTTGATCCAACGGAGGGTTAATCGCCAAGGAGTTGACCACCACCGGTACGATGGCGATAAACGCTAGCGAGATCAGCGTCATAAAAATCAAACCAAAAGTCAGCGCGACCAATACCGTACTACGGTGTAACAGGCTGCGTTTTTCAGTTTCCCCATACACCACGTTAAGGCCAATAACCAGCACTGCCACCCCTTTGGAAGCGATAAACATCGCAATCAGCAGCCCGGCTAAAGCACCCAGAAAATTACCCGATTCCGCACTCTCCACGACCTTTTGAGCCTGCTGATCAATCAGTTTGGCAGCATCCGGCGGCATGAACCGGCTGATTTCATACAACTGCTGACCGGCTTCATAAGGGTCAAACAGTAATCCCCAGAGAGAAATGACCGCCGCGATAGTGGGAAACAGCGCCAGCAATGCGTAAAAAGCCACAGCAGCGGCCAGCATGGTAAGGCGGTTACGACGAGCGGCGCGCACTACCCGCCAAGCGATATCGTGCCAACCCCGCTGGGGAATATCACCGGGCACCTGCGCACGGCGACCGCGCGGGAGCTTACCCATAGCAGGCTCCTGACAAGTACAGTCCACACAGTCGTCTCATCGCTGACCTTCCCACATCATTAGCGCCGCAAGCAGCACGGCAAGCAACATCATCAGCCCACTGGCATGGTGGCGCAACCAGGACTCCGTCGACAACAGGCGTGTTAAATCGCCCATCAACATCTCTTCAGTTTTTTGTGCGCTTGCCACGCTCGCCGCTTTAAGCTCGGCGCAGTAGTGCCCAAACAGTCGTATCGGCACCAATGCAGCGCCGAACATTCCCGCATAGAGCCACCATAGATCGCCAGCGGGGAGGGATTTACCCTTAAGCGGTCGCGTTAATAGCCAGCCCAACGCGGCGAACAGAACCCCTACCGGGAATGGCCATATAATCCCCAACCACTCTTTAAACGGCGGCATCTCGATACTACCAGCAGGAAGAGGGAGCCAAAATGGCGTTAACAGCGCTGCCGCTATGGCAACTAACCAGGCGCCCCACTGCTCTCGGTTACTGCCTCCTTTATGGCGCTGCTGCCACTGACGCCATAGGGCAACGCTTACCAGAGCTGCCGTGCCAACAGCCGCCCAACTGAGTAGTTTGATTAACGATTCATGATGCATTTCGTAGAGCGGACTCTTCACCCCCCACTTGCTGATCATGCCCGCCCCAATGGCGCCCGCCAGCGAGATACCTGGCAGCGCCAGCAAAGCCCAGACCAACGGCAGCGGCCAACGGGGTAGATGTTCACTGATACTGGTGCCCATAAACAGTGAACCTTTGGCCAGCGCGTGATGGGCGGCAAACAGTACTAAGCCTGGCCATAGCAGCGGCCATACGTCTGGCGCAACTAACCCCATGGCCACCAGTGAGGTCATCATGCCCATCTGGCTGATACTGGAGTAGGCTAAAACGGCTTTAGGGTGGCGCTGAAAAACGCCATACAGCGCGGCGCCAAAGGCTGCCGCCAGCCCTGCCATTAACATGATGTTGCCAAACTGGGCTAAGGAAACTGAAACCTGCTCATCACCTAACGGCAGCACACTGATCCAGCCCAGCAGCCCCGCCTTAATCATCGCCCCGCTAAGCACCGCGCTGGCTGGTGCCGGTGCCACCGGGTGGGCTAACGGTAGCCATACGTGTAAGCCAATAACCCCTGCTTTCACGCCAAAGCCCAAGCACAACAAGGCGGCCATCCATGCGCCTTGCTCTGCGACTAAAATGCCTTCACGCAGACCTTGCAGCGTTAATGTGTCAGCTTCGCCGGCTGCCCATAGAAAGCCACCTATAATGAGCCCTTCGCCCACCACGGCTAACATCAAATAGGCCTTGGCCCCCAGCCGTGCCTCCACAGTACCGCTATGCACCACCAGGGCGTAGGCGGCGAAGGTCATCAGCGCAAAGCCTAGATAAAAACTGGCGATATCCTGGGCAATAATCAGTAATACGTTGCCGAGCAGTGTCAGCGGCCAAAGCAGCGCTAAGCGCAACAGGCGTCGCTGAGTATCCTGATCACCCTTCTGGGCCTTCGCCTGTTCCGCCGCAAAATAGCCCCTTGCGTGGATGGCTGCCACCCCCCAGAGCAATGCGGTAAACGCAAGCCAGGGGCGACTTAACGAGTTAAGCGCCCATTCACCACCCAGCATCCAGGCATCCATCGTCCACTGCGCTTCACCGCCGTAGGCTAGCAGCAGCGCTGGCCAAGCGGCGCTTAGCCATAGTGCTGAAAAATAGCTCTGATAAGCAGCCGGAGCGCGGTAGGCGCTCCATAGCGTCCAACCGATGACGACCAGCGGCCAAAGTAGCGCCAGGGCAAGCAGCATGGTCATCATGGCAGATACTCCCCGTTGGCTACCCGAGCAGCCCAATCCAAGGGGCTAAAGGGGAGCCCGGCAAACAACCCGGCCCCCAAACTCACCAAGGCGGTAAACACCATCGGTAACAGCAGCCAACTATGAGTTTCAAAACGGCCTAGACGCTGCTCTTTGGGCCAACTGCCTTTGCCATGGGCAGGCCCTGAACGGAACCATAAGCGGTGCACAATGGGCAAAAAGTACATGGCATTGAGGGTACTGCTCGCCACTAGCACGGCGACAACCCAATACATCTCGGCCTGAATCGCGCCAACACCGAGGTACCACTTGGTAATAAACCCCGCCACGGGCGGAAGGCCAATCATGCCAAACGCGCCGATAGTAAACGCGATGCTGGTCAACGGCATACGTTTACCGGCGCCGTCCATTTCATCAATACGATGAATCCCCAGCTCTTCGGCATAGTTGCCCGCACAGAAGAATAGCGTGACCTTCATTAGGCCCTGATGCAGCAAATGCGCTAAAGCACCGACGGTGCCGAAAGGGCCAAACAGGCCTATACCGAGGATGACATAGGAGACCTGACTGACGGTGGAGTACGCTAGGCGGGGCTTCAGCTCCTCTTGGGCAATGGCTCTTAATGAACCATAAATAATCGTAAATGAGGCAGCCACCGCTAGCGCGGTAATAACGCCGAGCTCCACGCTAAGTTCAATGCCAAACAGGTCGTAAACGACCCGCAGAATCCCGAAAGCCCCCGCCTTCACCACCGCTACCGCGTGTAGCAGCGCACTCACCGGCGCGGGGGCAACCATCGCCCTGGGTAGCCACCCATGCAGCGGTACCATGGCCGTTTTTACCGCCAGCCCACCTACGAGCAGGGCAAATATTAGCGTTAGCAAACCGCGATGATCGTTTAAATAGTCGCCCAACCCCTCTTCAGAGGAGAATGACTGATCCCCGGTCAGGCTATACAGCAGCACGGTGCCAAGCAGCAGTACCACACCGGCACTTAAGGTGTAGCGCAAATAGACGCGCCCCGCATCGAGTGCTTGCTGGGTACCGTTATGAACCACCAAGGGGTAGGTGGAGAGCGTCAACATTTCGTAGAAAATCAGGAAGGTAAACAGGTTATCAGCCAGCGCAATGCCGATCGTACTCGCAACGCAGAGGCTAAAAAAGCCAAAAAAGCGCTTCCGATTAGCTGAACCTTCCAAGTAGCCAATGGCGTAGATTGTGGTGCATAACCACAGCAGTGACGATAGTCCGGCGAACATCACCCCCAGCGCATCGCTGCGCAGCACAAAATCAACGCCACCGATCACTTGAAAGCTAAAAATATCCTCATGTCCCGCGGCAACCCGCCTGACCATAAGAGTAACCAGAATAATCTTAACCACCGCCGCCATAAGGTTGATCGTCGTGCGCAGCCGCCGGGCTTCTTCCGGCAGTGCAAAGATAACCACCACTACCAATAGCGAAGTGGCCAGAGCGGTCAGCGGTAACCAGGCGGCATTCATGGGCTACCTCCATGCATCAATTCCAGCGGAAAATGCGCCAATAGCCCCAGGGCGAACGCAATCAGAGCAAGCGTTAGTGCGATCAGATCCATGCCCGGCGCAAGGGGTTGATAGCGATGGCGGGGAGCCGTCTCATCAAAACAGTAGCGAAACAGTCGAAATATATAGGCGGCAGTGAGTAGCGTACCGATCAATAACGCGGCCACAGCCCACCACTGCTGGGATATCACCATCGCCTGTAGCAGCAGCCACTTGGCGGTAAACCCCGAGCTGGGCGGCAGTCCCATCAAAGTAATGGAGGCAATACCAAACACTAATAGCGAAAGCGGCAAGCGGCGACTGGTGCCGGCCAGGCCTTTGAGTGTGCTCTCCCCGGTGGCCAATATCAGGTTACCTGCAGCCATGAACATAGCGGCTTTAGCAAAGGCATGGCCCATTAGCTGCAGCCAGAACCCTTCCCAAGCCAAAGCGCGGGGTAGCGGGGCAATATCCGGCCCCAGTAGTAGCGGAAAAGCCACCATCAGGTAACCCAACTGACCCACGGTAGAAGAAGCCACCAGGGTTTTAAGTGAATCGGTACGCCACGCCAGCAACCCGCCCCATACAATCGCCAGCAGACCTAACCAGGCAATAACACGCGGGGCGTAGAACGCATCAGGGAGCAGAATGCTCCACAGCTGCAGCAATATAAACAGCGACGCTTTGATCACCAGCGCCGCATGTAACGCGCTTACCGGTGTCCAGGCATTCTCGTGGACAGGAGTCAGCCAGGCATGCAGCGGAAACAGCGCGGCTTTCAAGGCCAGCCCGGCGCCTATCAATGCGGCGGCAAACCACGCCACCGGCCCAGGCTCTACGACCTCAGCCAAGCCCTGCAAATCCAATCGCCCCCAGTGGCCCAAAATCAGCGCCACCCCGAGTAGATAGGTTAACGATCCCATCAGGGCCAAGAGCAAATAGCGCATTCCCGCCACCAGCGCGGCTACCTTGCCCGATAACATCAGCATGCCGACCGCCGCCAGGCCCATCAACTCCAGCCCCGCATAGAGGGTCAACAGGTCAGTGGCCAACCAAATTAACGAAAGCGCGCTCAGCACTACGCCCATCAGCGGCCACAGCCAGCGTGCCAACGGCCCGGTTTCGCTTAAGCGCAGATACCCTGGCGTATAGAGCGCTGCCGCACCGCCAATCACCTGAGTCATTAATAGCAACAGAACACTCAGACCGTTTAAGCGCAGCGACAGCTGAACGCCTGCTATATCCCAATGCCAGCGCAGTAGTCCCGCTTGATCGTAAGCAGATAGCAGCATTAGCCCAGAGGCCAATACCGGCACACTCGCCAGCACCACGGGCCATGCCCGCTTAGGGGGAAATAGCGCCGCCAGCATGCCCAGCAGCAGAGGTAAGCCAAGTGCAACTAGCAGCGCCCAGTGAGTAGGAAGCAGGGGTTCAAAGGTGCTATCGAAAAGGCCAAAGCGCCAAATCATGTGGCGCCCTCCCCAGGTTTACCGTCACGCCCCAAGGCCTCGACGCCTTCAAGATGCAAAAGCTGCCGAATCAACAGCGCACCCAGCATTGACCCCAGCCAGGCGACTAGCAGCCCTACACTAATTAACGCCTGAGCATTCGCCGAGGTGCCTGCCACGCCAGCCAGTAGCATAAATACCGCCGAGCCGAGCAGATTAAACGCCAGCAGGCGACGCAGCAGATGGCGGTGTAGCGCAAACGCCCCTAAGGCGGTAGCGGCAATCACCACGCCAGCAACGAGCAGCGGATGCTCTGAAGGTGCATACGCCATATCGGCGACGACATAGCGAATCGCTGCGCCGACCATGACAACCCAAGCCAGCGCCAATACCATCCGCATCGCCACCCGCGACCAAGGCTCGCTGAATTTATCGCGCTCGAGAGGGGAGGAAGCGCCGGGCAAAACGTGACCCAGGGCATAAAAAAAACAGGGCCCGGTTAGCCCTACCCCTAGCACTAGCTCAACAGCTGCCAGCCAGGGAGCACCAAGCTGCAACCAAGCCGCAGTCATTGCAGCCGCAAAGGCCACAAAAAAGTAGCAGGCGCGCACCAGGTGACGATCAAACAGGCACACCAGCGCCGACGCTGTGAGGCACAGCGCTAGCAGCACTTCTATTGCGTCAAGAGAGTGTATTGCATCAAAGGAGGCTGTCATTCGTTTTCGCTACATCCTTGCATCGGTCACGAATAGGCGCTTAGTTTAGGCGAGAACTCAGCCATTTGCCGATATCATTCACCTGCTGGGGGCAGAGCGAATGGGCCATAGGGTATTGGCGGTAGTTGACCGCGTAGCCCATCTCTTTTAAGCGGTCGGCACCACTACGACCCAGGCTTTCAGGCACAATGGGGTCAAAGTTACCGTGCTGCACTTCTATAGGGATTTGACGATTGGCTTCCGCAAGGTCGATATTGTCGGCGGTTGCGAAGTAAGTCGACATGGCTAATAAACCTCCTAGCGACGCGGGGAAAGTCAGTGCGGCGTGGTAGGCAACAGCACCACCCTGCGAAAAGCCCGCAACAATAATGCGTTGGCTATCGATGCCCTGGTCGATCTGCTCTTGAATCAGCGCCTGGATTCGCTCAGCAGATTTCTTGAGCTGGATCTCATCGACCCGACGCCCCAAATCCATGGCCAAAATATCGTACCAAGCCGGCATTACCATACCGCCATTGATCGTCACCGGCAGGCGTGGCGCATGGGGCATGATAAAGCGCACGTGGGAATCTTTAGGCAGCGCTAATGCGGGTACCAAGGGTTCAAAATCGTGCCCATCCGCGCCTAAGCCGTGAATAATAAACACACAGGCATCGGCGGGTTGACCATCTTTCGGCTCAATAATCAGTTCGCCAGGAGCAGTCATGACATCGTATTCCTTATTCAAAAAGGGCCACCCTAGCGCAAACCCGCGTTAACAGCGAGCCATGACATGTTTAAAAAGGTCACGCCACGTTTAAAAGGGCCAGACAAGGGGAATCAAAACGAGCGCTATGGCACCCGTCAGTATATTTAATCCACTGCCCAGACGTAGAAAATCGCTCACCCGGTAACCACCTGGGCCATACACCATCAGATTGGTTTGATAGCCGATGGGGGTTAAAAAGCTCGCTGAGGCGGCAAACATTACCGCCACCACATAGGGCATCGGGCTCACGCCCAAGCTTTCGGCCGCGCTCATCACCACCGGAAAAATAATCACTGCCGCTGCGTTGTTGGTCACCAGCTCGGTGAGCAGCGCCACCACGCAGTAAGTGCCTACTAACAGTAGCAAAGGGTTCCCGGCCACTAAAGTGAGCACCCCGCCGGCTATTACTTCGGCAGCACCAGAGCTTTGCAGCGCGGCCCCCACCCCAAACGACGCGGCAATGGTGAGCAACACCTGGGTATCCAAGCCACGCTTGGCGGCGCCCACCGAGCAGCAGCCCGTCAGTAGCGCCAATGCCGCCCCCAACATGGCAGCATTGAGCATACTCAGCACACCGAAGGCGGCGAGCAGCACGGCGCCTAACAGCAAGCCCCACGCTAGCGGCGCTTTCTCATGGATCGGCCGCGCCGCGCCATTCAACTCACTAATCAGCAGGAAATCCCGCGACTGACGGTGCCGCTCAATAAAGGGGGGACGCGCCTCCAGCAGCAGCACGTCGGCGGGCTGCAGCCGCACTTGGCCAAGATTACCCTTAACCCGCTCGCCGCCACGGCAGATCGCCAGCACTGCTGCCCCATAAAGGGTTCTAAAGTGGCCATCGCGAATACGCTGGCCAATAAACTGGCACTGATTTGAGACCACTGCCTCTACCAAGCGGCGCTCTTTGAACTCTTTCTCCAAACTGGAGGTGTCGTCTCGGGAGGGAATTAAGCCACGAATTTGCTGCAACTCCACCGCCGCATCAGAGGTACCTGCAAACACCAGCCGATCGCCGCCTTTGAGCTGCTCGCCAGGCCCAACAACGCTGACCACGTTGCCTGCGCGCTCAATCTCGACCAGAAACAACTCCTGCAGGTGGCGTAGCCCCGCCTCTTCGACAGTGCGATCCACCAGCACTCCTGCCGGGTCGACTTCCATTTCGATAGTGAACTCACGTGGGTTGGCAAACGCATTGGCCAGCCCTTCCCTAGCGGGCAACAAACGTGGCCCTAACAAGACTAGATAAGCAAGTCCTGCGATTGCCACGGGTACACCTACCCAGGCCAAATCCAACAGGCCCATGCCAAGCTCAGGGTAGCGCTCCAGCAGCAGCCCATGCACCACTAAGTTAGTGCTGGTGCCAAAAAGCGTGATGGTGCCACCGAGGATAGAGGCGAAACTGAGCGGCATCAGCAGCCGCTGGGGAGACAAGCGCAGCCGACGGCTCCAGCTCATGACCGCGGGAATATAGGTAGCGACAACCGGGGTATTATTGACAAAACCGCTAAGCGTGGCCACGGGGAGCAGCAGGCGAACCAACGCGCCTCGCTCGCTTTTTGGCCGTTTGAGCACATAGCGAATAATCAGATCGATGCCGCCGGTTTCGCGAATGCTGGCCACCAGCACATACATAAACGCCACGGTAAACAGGCCGCTATTGGAGAAGCCCCCCAGCGCCTGCTGTGGGTCAATCACACCCAGCGTCATCAGTAAAATAACCGCGCCCAGCAAGATAATATCTGGCCCCAGGCGTGAAAAGGCCATCAACGGGAAGATGGTGAGCACCACCCCGACCGCTATCCAAGCATCCAGCGACATAACCACGACATCCTTAACAAATAAGCATGGCGGTATTGTGAAGCCAATCTTATATTCTAAAAAGTTATTTTTAGAAACATTTAAAGATCGAAATGGAATATGGTGTGAGGTGTGAGGTGTGAGGTGTGAGGTGTGAGGTGTGAGGTGTGAGGTGTGAGGTGTGAGGTGTGAGGTGTGAGGTGTGAGGCAAGCATAAGGATTGCCTTAATTATACAGATACAAAAAACCCCGCGCTCGGCGGGGTTTTTTGGTCAATCAACGCTAGGCGGTGATTGTTAACACCTTAGTAAAGGAATTAACCTTCTACTTTGATGTTAGAAGCCTGAAGGCCTTTTTTACCCTGTGTGACGTCGAAGGAAACCTTCTGGCCGTCTTGCAGAGATTTGAAGCCTTCTGCCTGAATTTCTGAGAAATGCGCGAACAGATCGTCGCCATTGTCGTCAGGAGAAATGAAGCCGAAACCTTTAGTGTCGTTAAACCACTTAACGGTACCAGTTGCCATGATCGAAATCCTCGATGTTGCTAATTAAACCGGGAAATACCCGAATTGCAGTGGGTATAACAAGAGACTTTCACCAGATTTAACGCTAGAGGCGCTTCTATACTGCTGACAACGTTCGACTTGCTAACCAACTCCAATCATTTTGCGCTCAACCACCCTCCCGCGTCAACACCCTCATAAAACGTTGATTAATAGATCTTGCCACTAGGGCCTCTCAGTCAGTATCCAACCGGCGGCCTTCTCTGCAATCATCAGCGTCGGAGAATTGGTGTTGCCGCTGGTGATGGTCGGCATAACGCTTGCGTCGGCCACTCTTAGCCCCATTACGCCACGCACTCGTAGCCGGGCATCGACCACTGCCATCGCATCATCCTCGCGGCCCATCCTTGCAGTGCCCACTGGGTGGAAAATAGTCGTGCCGATATCACCGGCCAGCCGGGCTAGCTCATCGTCGCTTTGGTACTCGACGCCAGGTTTCACCTCTTCCGGCGCGTATTTGGCAAACGCAGCCTGCTCGGCGATGCGCCTAGTCACACGCAGGGAGTCCGCCGCCACCTTGCGATCCTCTGGGGTACTCAAGTAATTGGGAGAAATCGCTGGTGCCTGGCGCGGGTCGCTGCTTTTCAGCCGCACGGTGCCCCGGCTGGTCGGGTTCAAATTACATACGCTGGCGGTAATCGCTGGGTACGGATGCAACGGCTGGCCAAAGGCTTCCAGGCTTAGCGGCTGCACGTGGTACTCAATATTGGGGTGCGGTTGATCCTGCGTACTGCGGGTAAAAGCCCCCAACTGCGAAGGTGCCATGCTCATCGGCCCAGAGCGCTTAAACAGGTACTCAAGGCCAATTCCCGCTTTACCCCACAGCGTACTGGCCATGGCATTCAGGGTTTTGCCATTAGTAATCCGATATATCGAACGAATCTGCAGGTGATCCTGCAAGTTCTCGCCGACGCCCGGCAGCTCATGCACTACCTCAACTCCATGCTCACGCAACGGCTCTGCGGGGCCCACACCGGAAAGCTGCAGCAGATGCGGCGTACCAATAGCCCCTGCGCACAGCACCACTTCCCTGTTCGCCATGACGTGAAGGGGGCTGCCCTCACGCTCCACCTCCACCCCAGTGCAGCGCAGCATGTTGGCACTTTTTTCGAACAGCAGCCGATTTACCTGGGTGGAGTGCCATAGCGTGAGGTTTTTGCGCTTGAGCGCAGGGCGCAAAAACGCTTTGGCGGTATTCCAGCGCCAGCCCGAGCGCTGATTGACCTCAAAGTAGGCCACGCCTTCGTTAGAGCCACGGTTAAAATCGTCGGTACGCGGGATGCCCGCCTGCACGGCAGCTTCGGCGAAATCATCCAGCACCTGCCACTTTAGGCGCTGCTTTTCGATCCGCCACTCCCCACCGTGGCCGTGAAAATCCCGGTGCAGGGCATCTGCATCGCCCCCCTCATCCAGACGATAGTGATCTTCATGTTTGATAAAGTCGGGAAGGCAGTTCTCCCAGCGCCAAGCGTCGTCGCCGGTAACTTCCGCCCAGTGGTCATAGTCTCGCGCTTGGCCGCGCATATAGATCATGCCGTTGATGCTAGAGCAGCCGCCCAGGGTTTTCCCCCGCGGATAGATCAGCGAACGGCCGTTGAGTCCCTTATCGGGCTCGGTGCGAAACAGCCAGTCGGTGCGTGGGTTATTTATGCAGTAGAGATAGCCCACCGGAATATGAATCCAGTGGTAGTTATCGCGACCGCCCGCCTCTATCAGCAGCACCTTATTATTGGGATTGGCACTCAAACGATTAGCCAGAAGGCACCCCGCGGTGCCTGCGCCAATCACGATATAGTCGAAGTAACTGATATGGTCGACATTGTTATGGGTAGATTCTGACATTGGTTGGCTCCGGTAACGTTTAGTCGCTACTTCGCCGTGGGCATTACAAATTCAGCCCCGGCATCAATCGAATCCGACCAACGCTGCATAATCGACTTCTGCTTGGTGTGGAAACGCACGCCCTCTTCCCCGTAGGCGTGGGTATCACCAAACAGCGAACGCTTCCAACCACCAAAGCCGTGCCATGCCATGGGCACCGGAATGGGCACATTGATACCCACCATGCCAACCTGAATGCGGCGGCCAAACTCCCGCGCTACCGTACCGCTTTCGGTAAAGCAGCTAACCCCGTTACCGAACTCATGGTCGTTAATCAATTGGATCGCAGTGGCGATATCCGGTACTCGCACGCAGACCAGCACTGGGCCAAAAATTTCTTCTTTGTAGATCGTCATCTCCGGAGTGACATTGTCAAAAAGCGTGCCGCCCATCCAGAAGCCTTCGGCACACTCCTCCCCCGCCGAAGAGGCGTCAAAGGAGCGGCCGTCGACCACCAATTCAGCGCCTTCAGCCACGCCATTTTCGATATAGCCGGTAATACGCTGGTGGGCTTGGCGGGTCACAATGGGGCCCATTTCCGCATCAAGCTGCATACCGTTTTTTACTTTTAGCGCTTTAGCCCGCTCAGCCAATACTGGCACGACTTTATCCGCCACATCACCGACTAACACCGCTACGCTAATCGCCATGCAACGCTCGCCAGCTGAGCCATAGGCGGCACCGATCAGTGCATCGACGGCTTTATCCAAATGTGCATCAGGCATCACTACCATATGGTTTTTGGCCCCGCCCAAGGCTTGAATGCGCTTGCCGTTGCGCGCGCCACGCTCGTAGATCAGGTTGGCAATCGGCGTTGAGCCCACAAACGACAACGCCTTAACGTGAGGGTGGTCAATGAGCGCTTCCACGGAGTCTTTATCGCCCTGCACAACGTTGAACACGCCATCGGGCAGGCCCGCCTGCTTTAGCAAGTCAGCCATCAGCAGCGAGGCACTGGGGTCGAGCGGGCTTGGCTTCAAAATAAACGTATTACCCGCCGCAATTGCCAGCGGGAACATCCACATCGGCACCATGGCTGGGAAATTAAATGGCGTTATACCTGCAACGACGCCTAACGGCTGGCGCATCGTCCAATTATCGATCCCGGTACTCACCTGCTCGGTGTAGTCCCCCTTTAACAACTGCGGGATACCACAGGCAAATTCAACAATATCGATACCACGGGCCACTTCACCCTGGGCATCGGTGAACACCTTGCCGTGCTCTTTGGTAATTGCTTCGGCTAGCTCATCTTTATGAGCGTTTAACAGCTCTAAAAACTTGAACATCACCCGGGCGCGGCGGATCGGCGGGGTATCGGCCCAGGAGGGAAAAGCGGCTTGTGCGGCCGCTACCGCCGTATTGACGTCCGCCTGAGAAGCGAGCGATACACGACCGGTAACACGGCCAGAGGCGGGGTTAAATACGTCCTGGGATTGAGCAGACTCACCAGCGGTGACCTGGCCATTAATAAAGTGCTGAATCGCTGTTGTTGTCATGGGAGTGCCTGTTTTTAAAAACGCATGTTAATAACACGTGTGAAAAGCTTGCCAAAAAACGCTTGCTAGCAAGAGCCTAATGTCAGCCTAGCCTACTGGGCCTAGCGAACGGATCAATTGAGTTATTTAAAAGCCAGTTATAAGCTCTGCTAATATCACGACAAATATTTGAGGCTAATCATGCAAGAGTACGCCACTCTGCGCGCCTTCGTGGCCGTTGCACGAACAGGCAGCGTGTCACGCGCCGCAGAACAGCTGCACCTGACTCAGCCAGCCATTAGCCTAAAGTTGAAGCAGCTGCAGGCGAATTTAGGCCTCACGCTGTTTAGCCGACGCCCTCAAGGCCTTGCGCTGACGCCTGACGGCCATGCGCTGCTGCCTGCCGCTGAAAAAGCCCTGGCCAGCGCCCTGTCGTTTGAGCAAACCGCCGGGACATTACACAGCACGCTGCGCGGCAAGCTCTCGATCGGCACCATTGTCGACCCCGAATTTCTCCGCCTAGGTGCTTTTTTGAGCCGCTTGATGGCTCGTGCGCCGCAGTTAGAAACCGAACTACACCATGGTATGAGCGGCAGCGTGCTTAATCGCATTGAGCAAGGCGACTTGGATGTTGGTTTTTATCTGGCACCGCCCGGTCAAGGCCCTGGGTCAGGCCTTGAAAAAGGGCCTGGAAAAGGCCGTGAGACGCTTGCTTGGCGTGAGCTAACCCATTTTGATTATCACGTGATTGCCCCTGCAGGCTGGGAAAATCGACTCACTGATACTCGTTGGGAGCACTTAGCCACGCTGCCCTGGATTGTTACGCCACAGGATTCCGCCCACCATCGGCTGTTAAAGCAGGCGCTGGCACCGAGCGGCGCAGTACCCAACCGGGTGGCCCAAGTTGACCAGGAGGCCTGCATGCTTGACCTGGTGCGCGCAGGCGTTGGTTTAAGCCTGGCCCGGGACGCCCTGGCGATGACCGAGCGCCAGGAGAGCGGTCTGGCAGTGGCGGAGAATATTCGCCTGCCCTGCGCGCTAAGCTTTATCTGGCGTCATGAAAGTACCAACGAATCGACCGTCAACGCTGCGCTCAGTACGCTGGATGAGGTATGGCCCCATCGTCTAGGCTAAGTCATAAAAAAAGGGTTGTGACAAAGGGGCTGTAAGGAAAGGGAACACCAAACGACTAATCAACTCCATAATGAACAGTAACTCGCCCCGCTACTGGAGTGCTTGCAATGATCCGACTGCCCCCTCTTCGTCCATTCACGCTTAGCGTGTTGGCTGCCGCTGGCCTAGCCAGCCCTTCGCTTCAAGCCCAGAGCAGTGCAGAAGCCACGTTTGCAGGCGGCTGCTTCTGGTGTATGGAACCCCCTTACGATAACCAGCCCGGTGTTAGCGCCACCATTTCCGGCTATATCGGCGGCGAGCTAGAGAACCCCACCTACGAAGAAATCTCCCAGGGCGGTACTGGTCATGCTGAAGTCGTGCAAATCGAATACGACTCCGAGCAGATCAGCTACGAGCAGCTATTAGAAATCTTCTGGCGCAACATCGACCCCTTTGCGGTTGACCGTCAGTTCTGCGATGTAGGCGATCAATACCGCTCGGCGATCTTCTATCACGACGAAGTCCAGCGTGAACTGGCCGAAACGTCCAAAGCCGAAATGGAAGCGCGCTTCGACCGGGAGATCGCCACCCAAATAGTACCAGCCACTACCTTCTGGCCTGCTGAGGAGTACCACCAGGACTATTATCAAAAGAACCCTGTGCGTTATAAGTTCTACCGCTACAGCTGTGGTCGCGACGGCCGCCTTGAAGAAGTGTGGGGCGATGAAGCCGGAGGGCCTACGTTTGAGTAGCAGGTGCACAATATGATCTAACGCCAGCGCCGCTGCTTTTTCACCAACGTCGACTGATCGATTCCCAGCACAGCGGCCGCTGCGCGCGTCGTGACATGCTTGGCAAGCGCTTGTTGAATTAGTAGCTGTTCAAACCGCTTAACCTGCTGCCGAAGATCACCATTCATGGACTCTAAACTAAGGGGCAGAGCGGGAAATATCTCACTCGGCAGCGTAGTGGTAGTGATCTCGTTCTCTACAGCCGTGACGGCTAAGCGCTCGGTTAAATTGATCAGCTCGCGGATATTACCAGGCCATGAGTAGTTCGAAAGTAATTCCAACGCCTCGGGATTCCAGCGCCTATTAACATCGTGTAACTGATTGAAATGGTCTAGATAATAGTTCAGTAATGGGATTACCTCATCGCGACGTTGCCGCAAAAGGGGTAACCATAGCGGCACCACGCTTATGCGATAAAATAGATCCTCATGAAAGCTCCCTTTCTTAACGTGGTCATTTAAATCCTGATGGGTAGCGGTAATCCAATGCCGCATCACACTGCGCCTTTTCGATATCGGTGCGAGTTAACACCCCAATTACCTGCCCCTGGGTATCAAAGACTTCCACCGCATCAGTACCGTGTAAATCAAATAACGGCAGTGCAGTTTCGAGTGAAAGCCCTTCTTCGATACGTTGCATAACAGTTCCTCTGCTAAGCCAGGCCCACCGCCTAAGCGGTGGGTACTAGTTTTCCAACTGTATTGGCGGTTAAGCCACTATAGGGGCTGAGACTGTTATTTGCGTAACGGGACTGCCGGCTCAAAGTCAGCTACTGGCTGCGCTGCCTCATCCCAATCCTTAACGAAGGTTTTATCCACCTCTCCAGAGAAGAAGCGTTTGCCGTAAATTAACGCGCAAAGCAAAATACCCACCCCAAAGGCCCAGGTAGCGCCCTTTATCACCAGCATGGCAGCAATAATCCCTGCGATACCTAAGTCCCGCTGGCTGCGCGCTTCCATAATGCCGATGCGCACACTGACATAGCCTTGAATGAACAACGTCAGGGCCAGCGCAATTCCCAGGATAGGTTCCACCAGGCTCACAATCGGTAGCAACAACAAACCCGTATTCGTACCCCAACGAAACGAACCAGAGCCGCCGAAGATAGAGTTCATCGCCGCTTTGCCCTGCTTGTAACGCTCAAGGGTTAACACCCGCGAGTTATTACGCAGCAAACGTTCCACTTTAATGGCCTCGGCGGGCAGTTCAGAAATGGCGGATTCAGAAATATCAAACGAGCGTAAACCGGAAGGAATCTCCACATCAGCACACAGCTTATGCATGCGCTGGATAACCGCATGAGCGGCTGCATCATCCGAAAGCCCAGCCACGGGTTCATGAAAGGCCACCGCAATGCCACGAAAGCGCTCGACGCAGGCCAGCTTGTTCCACTCCATGACGAAGGGCAGTAACAGCGCATTCGTCACCCCATTGGCCAAGTGGTAGCGCCCACCTAAAGGATACGCCAACGCATGGACTGCGCCCACGCCGGCATTACCAAAGGCCAGGCCTGCCAGCAGGCTACCGGTGGCCATATCTTCACGGGCCTGGAGATTGTTGGGAGGGGCAAACGCCTTGGGGAGCGCATGCACAATGAGGTTCATTGCCTTAACCGCCAATGCATCGGTAATCGGCGTGGCAAAGTTAGATAGATACGCCTCTACTGCATGGACCAACGCATCCACCCCGCTGGCCGCCGTCACAGAACGTGGGCAACTTTCATCTGTTGGGCTTTATCCGACAGAATCGCGATATTGGTCACTTCAGAACCGTTGCCCGCCGTGGTGGGCATGGCGATCAAAGGTAGTGCGCGTTGATCAACCATGTTCTCGCCAAACAACGCCTCCAGCGGACCTTCATAGTGCGCATATACCGCCACACACTTAGCGATGCCCATGGCACTCCCGCCGCCGACGGCAATAACGCTGTCGTGCTTGCCAGCATTAAAAGCGCGGGTACACATTTCGACTATTTCCACTTCAGGCTCGGGCGTTACCTGATCAAACACCTCATAGCTCACCTTTAGTGCCGTGAGCTGCTCAATAATCATATCCAGCGTGCCAGAAGCCACTACACCGCTATCGGTAACGATTAAGGGGCGCTGCATACCCAACGATTGAACATAAGGCTGCAACTGCTGTGCGGCCCCATGGCCGGTAATCAGCTTACCGGCACTTTTAAAGCTACTCACTTGATTAAAGCTACTTAACTGCATATGGCGCTTCCTATTAGCTTTTATTGGTTGTTTTACCAGCTCGATTATCAAACAGAGAATAACGCTGGCCACTTTTTACTTAACAAACGCCATGCCAACCTAAAAAAACAAACAACCAGCTGATTTAATTGATAAAAAAAATTGAAGATAAAACCATATAGGTAGATGGGAAGCAAAAAATCATCGAACATCGACATTTTGATGACTTAATTCAACAACGTATTCGCATGCTGGCCCAAGCACGGTAACTACGCGCGTAAAACAAACACGCCTTGCCAATTTATCGCATTGCGATAAATAATAACTCTTGCCGATAAATAAAAACTCACCTAGGCTCTGAAGTGACGTTACCGAATAGCTTTTAACAAGGCGTAAATAACAACCCCCAACACTCTCAATGGTGACCCAATGAAACCTACATCCGACAGCCAACCTCTTCTTCACTTTAAAAAAGCGATGCTGTTACCGGCCATACTGGGCGCAGCCTTATCGCTTGGTGCCACGGCAAACGCACAGGAAGTGCTAAAAGCAGGCGGAACGCCAAGCGGGATTCCGTTTACGTTCCTGGACGTGCAAACCAATGAGATCACCGGCGCGATGGTCGATCTGGTCAATGCACTGGGCGAAGATATGGGCTATGAGGTTACTGTTCAGGAATCGCAGTTCAACGCTTTAATACCCTCGCTGACCGCTGGGCATATCGACATCATTTCCGCCGCGATGCTGAAGACCGAAGAGCGCGCCAAACAAGTCGCGTTCAGCGATGATGTCTACCCCTATGGCGAAGGGGTCGTTACCCGCCAGGACTACGATGGCAAGATCAACACACTGGAAGACCTTTCAGGCGAAGTGATTGGCGCCCAGGTAGGCACCACCTACGTTGAACAGCTCAACAACATGGGCATTTTTCCCGAAATCCGTAATTACGACTCCCTGGCAGACATGATGCGCGACATCTCGTTAGGCCGCATTGTGGCGGGTGTCGGTGATGCCCCCATCATGAGCTATCACCTCAGCCAAGACCGCTTTCCAGAGCTCCAGCTAGCAGACAACTACGAGCAACAAATGGTTGGCCATATTGGCTTTGCGGTTGACCAGGAAAACACCGAACTGCTGAAACAAGTGAACACCTCACTAGCTCAACTGAAAGAGAATGGCACTCTCGATGCCATCTTCGAAGAGTGGGGGTTGTAAACCACTCCCAGGTAACCCACCGGCAGCGTTAACCAAACAGCCTGCTAATGATCACCCCAGCACCGCTTCCCTGCCCCTTCGGGGGTAGTTGAAGAAGTGCATGCAAAATAAAGGCTTCCCATGGAGTTTTCGGACATCACCGCCTTTCTACCCATTCTATTAAAAGGTGCTCTGATTACGGTGCAGATCACCATTGGCGCCCTACTACTAAGCACCCTGCTCGGCCTGCTCTTAGCCCTGATGAAGCTCTCACCCGTGCGGGCGCTGTCGCTCACCGCAGGCACCTTCATCAATGTGGTGCGCGGCCTACCGATTATCGTTCAACTGTTTTATATCTACTTCGTACTCCCCGAACTCGGCATACAACTTAGCGCCTTCCAGGCAAGTATTATCGGGCTCGGCGTCGCCTATAGTGCCTACCAAGCGGAAAACTTCCGCGCCGGTATAGAAGCGATTGAAGCCGGCCAAATTGAAGCCGCCAGATCCATCGGCATGAAAAGCAAGCTCATCATGCGCCGCGTTGTACTGCCCCAGGCGATACGCATTGCGCTGCCTCCCTATGGCAATACGGCCGTCATGATTCTGAAAGACTCATCGCTAGCCTCCACCATCACCGTGGCCGAAATGACCCGGGCCGGGCAGCTAATTGCCGCCTCCACCTTTCAGAACACCACGGTCTACACCCTGGTGGCCCTGCTCTACCTCTGCCTTAGCCTACCGCTGATATTTGGGGTTAACCGCTTAGAGCGCTATTTCGGAAAGTCGGCGAAAGGAGGCAATTCATGATCAACATCAACGCTATTCACAAATCCTTCGGCGATGTAGAAGTGCTCAAAGGGGTCAGCCTAACGGTCGCCAAGGGGGAAGTGGTGTGTCTGATTGGCCCCTCGGGCTCTGGCAAGTCGACCGTCCTTCGCTGTATCAACGGCCTGGAGTCCTATGATCAGGGTAGCATTACGATCAACGACCGCCAGGTCGATGTGGCCAGCAAAGATATTAACGACCTGCGTACTCAAGTCGGCATGGTCTTCCAGCGCTTCAACCTATTCCCCCACCGCACGGTGGTCGAAAACGTGATGGAAGGGCCGATCTTCGTCAAAAACGAACCCCGTGAAACCGCCCACGCCAACGCCATCGCGCTGTTGGAGAAAGTCGGGCTAGGCGACAAAGTCGAAGCCTACCCACAGCAGCTATCCGGCGGCCAACAGCAGCGTGTCGCCATTGCCCGCGCCCTGGCCATGCAACCGGAAGCCATTCTGTTCGATGAACCCACCTCCGCCCTCGACCCCGAACTGGTGGGCGATGTGTTAACCGTCATGCGTGATCTGGCCAACGAAGGCATGACCATGGTGGTCGTCACCCATGAAATGGGCTTTGCCAAGGAAGTCGCCGACCGCGTCTGCTTTTTGTATGGCGGACAGATTGTCGAATCCGGCGATGCCCACACGCTGCTTACCCAGCCTTCCCACGAGCGCACCCAGGATTTTCTGCGCCGCGTGCTAAACCATTAACGGAGACCAAGGATGGCAATCTCATCTCATATGCCCCCCTCCCTGTGGGCTGACACAGCCCCCGCGGGCAGAGACTACCCAGCACTGCAGAGTGCCCAGCACAGCGATGTGGTGATTATCGGCGGCGGATTTACCGGCCTTTCCGCCGCCCTGGCACTCGCCAAACGCGGCATAAGCACCGCCTTACTGGAAGCCGAGAGCATCGGCTGGGGCGCGTCAGGCCGTAACGGCGGCCAAGTCATTCCCGGCCTCAAATACGACCCAGATGAACTCATCACACGCTATGGCGAAGAGCGCGGCCAACGCATGATAGAGCTCTCTGCCCGCAATGCCGATGTGGTGTTTGACCTTATAAAGCAGCACAACATTGATTGCGACGCACAGCAGCGCGGCTGGATTCAACCCGCTGCTACCCATGCCAGCCTGAAAGCGATTGAATACCGTGCCCGCCAATGGCAAACGCGTGGCGTAAATATCGCCTGGCTAGATCAGCAGCAGTGCGCCGAGCGTCTCGGCACTTCAGAGTATCTTGGCGGCTGGGTAGACCCTAGGGCTGGCGGGTTGAATCCGCTAGCCTACGCCCGCGGGCTGGCACAGGCAGCGCACGATAGTGGAGCAACGCTGCATGAACACACTCGCGTAAGCTCGCTTACCCGTGCCGAAGGTCGTTGGCGCGTCACGGCGGAAGGCGGTGCGGAAATTCAGGCAGAGCGGGTTCTGCTCTGCACCAACGGCTACAGTGACAATCTGCAACCTAAACTCGCCAGCAGCCTAATCGCCGCCAATAGCTATCAGATCGCCACCCGCCCCCTTACGGCAGAGGAAGGCAATCATATTCTGCCCGGTGGCGAAGTGGCGTCAGATGCCCGCAAGCTGCTGCTCTACTTCCGCCGCGACCAGGGTGGCCGCCTGCTGATGGGCGGCCGTGGCTCCTTCAACGACCCGCAGAAGCCCAGCGACTTTCGGCATCTCGAAAACGCCATCATCAAACTCTACCCGCAGCTAAAGGACATTGAGATCGCCTTTCGCTGGGCAGGACGCATCGCCATCACCCAGGATTCGCTTCCCCACGTACACGAACCCCAGCCAGGGCTCACCGTGGCGCTAGGCTATAACGGCCGTGGCGTTGCCATGGGAACCCACCTTGGCAAGTTGCTGGGAGAACAGCTAGGGCAGCACTCGATGGATGCAGCCCTGCCCTTTTCGCTCACGCCCATTAAGCCGATTCCCATGCACGGCCTACAAAGGCTGTATGTAGAAGCGGTGGTCAATTATTATCGGGCCAGGGACTGGCTGGAGCGCTAAACGCCCCAGATGCTTCCACGCCAACACGCTCGATGTTGATACGCTCCCCTTGCGGTATCGCCACCCAAGAGGAGCACGTAAGGAACCCTATAAAAGCATGAAGCACACCAACGAACCACGCTCGCCACAGTTCAATCAATCGCTGGAGAAAGCATTTGCTTTGCTTGAGCTGTTTGATGCTCAACACAGCGAACTCAGCCTCTCGGAAATCGCCAAGTTTTCAGCGCTAAGCATGGGCTCGGTGCAGCGCATCACCCACACGCTCGAACAACTCGGCTACCTGGTCAAAGCACCCGCCAGCCGCAAATACCGGCTCGGCATCCGCTTGATGACACTTTCCGCCAACTATCTAGAAGCCGACTTACTGGTCGATTGCGCCAACCCCTACCTCTCGGAATTGAGCAACAGCTGCCTGGAAACCGTGTCGCTAACCGAGCCCTGCGGGCTCGATATGATCTACATGGCCCGTTTTACCAGCCGCCATTACATTCCCATTCATATGCCGGTGGGCAGCAGTGTACCGATGTACTGCTCCGCCTCTGGCAGAGCGTATTTATCGGCGCTGGACGACACCCGCGTTCACGAATATTTAACCGCCTGCGAGCTAAAGGCCCACACGCCTAATACGATTACCGATATCGACACTCTCAGCGAGCTGATCCGCGAATGCCGTTCACGCGGGGTCGCCTGGAACGATGCCGAATACTTTCTCGGCGACATCAACATTGCCGCACCGATCCGTAATGCCGCCGGTTTGCCGGTGGCCGCCGTACACATCACCACGCCCAGCAGCCGCTGGAACCTTGAGCGGGCCCTGGAACAGCTCGCGCCCTTGTTAATGGAGTGCGCCCGCGCCATTACCAAAGCCGCTCGCATGCGTAGCTGATGGTAGTGATTAAGCCGAGTTTTTATTACACTTCAGAGCAACACAAACAGGCCCACACAAATTCTTTGAGCAATTAAAGGAACTGATTGATCGTGTCACTGCCGGACAGTGAAGGCTTCATTATGCAGAGGCACTCATTTTGTACTAAGGTTGCTGAGCAACAGAAGTAGACCGGTCGATTAGGCGCCCTGGAGCTGGACGCTTTGACCCCACGTTGATCAATAGATAGGAGATCTTATGAGCAACAGTATCAAGACGATCAATCCCACCAATGGTGAAACCCTCGAAACCTATACGCTAATGAGCAGCGCGGAAGCCAAGCAGATAGGGGATGCCTGCTACGAGGCGTTTCTCGATTGGCGCCTAGAATCGCTGGAAAGCCGCGCTAAAACGGTCAAAGCCATTGGCCAAGCACTGCAAAAGCATAAAGACGAGCTTGCCGATCTGATGGTCAAAGAGATGGGTAAACTGCCCTCTGAGGCCCGCCAGGAAGTCGATCTTTGCACCGGCATCTGTGACTACACCGCTGAGCATGGCCCCAAAAAGCTAGCCGACGATGAGCGTCAGCCTGGCAACGGCGAACGCGGTTTCGTGACCTACTCACCGATGGGTGTAATCTACGGCATTCAGCCCTGGAACTTCCCAGCGTATCAGGTGGTACGTTACTCCATCGCCAATATCATGGCGGGTAACGGCGTACTGCTAAAACACGCTGAAAACGTAACCGGTAGCGGCTTGCTGTTGGAAAAAATCTACCGCGAAGCAGGTCTTCCGGAAAACGTCTTCCGTACGCTGGTGATCTCTCACGATGTTTCTGATGAAGTGATTGCTCATTCTGCGGTACGTGGCGTAACGCTAACGGGTAGCAATGGCGCAGGCCGTAAAGTCGCCGGTAAAGCGGCTGAGCATCTTAAAAAGACCGTGCTTGAGCTGGGCTCTAACGACGCCTACCTGGTGCTCGATGACGCCGATATGGATGTCGCCATCGATACCTGCGTCCAGGGGCGGGTCTACAACGGCGGTCAAACCTGCGTCGCGGCCAAGCGTTTTGTGGTCACTGAAAAGAACTACGAAACGTTTAAAAAGCGCTATGTAGAACGCATGCAGTCGCTTAAAGCGGGTGACCCGACTCAAGAAGGCAGCGACCTGGGCCCCATGGCTCGTGTGGATCTGCGCGATGGCCTCCACGAACAAGTGGAAGAGAGCGTGCGTAAAGGCGCGAAGATTCTCTGCGGTGGCGAAAAGCCATCCGGTAAGGGCGCGTTTTACCCGGTCACTGTGCTGGACAACGTCACCCCCGGCCAGCCCGCTTACGACGACGAGTTGTTTGGCCCCGTCGCTGCGCTGATTCGTGCCAAAGATGATGAAGACGCCATGCGCATTGCTAACGACAGCCGTTACGGCCTGGGCGGCGGTATCATCTCTAAAGATGTGAAACGCGCCACCGAGCTTGCCAGCAAGTACTTTGATACCGGCATGGTGTTTATCAATGGCTTTGGTGTCGCTACCCCGGAAATGCCTTTCGGCGGTGTTAAAAACTCCGGTTATGGTCGCGAGCACGGTGGCTTCGGCATGCACGAGTTCGTCAATGCCAAGTCGGTGATTGTCGTACAAGAGTAAAGCTATAATCTCTCACAATCGTGAGCGATAGATAACATAGAGCGCCGCTAGCTTTTTATTAGACTAGCGGCGCTTTTTTCGTTGCGAGTCCTATTACGAGTTTAACTGCTGCCCCGAGGTTCGACGCTGCCAAAGCTTTAGCCCAATCACCATGACCACCCATGTCACCAACGCCGCGATAACATCATCCAAAACAATGCCAAAACCGCCATGAACATACTCTGCCAGATGAATCGGCATCGGTTTCAGCGCATCGAAAAAACGGAAAACACCGAATGCCAGTGCCATGACCAGCGGCTGGCGTGCTGCCTGCAAACCGATTACCGCCAGCGGGAACGCCACATACTCATCAGCGACGATGCTGCCATGATCCAAACCGTCATAGTGCCATGCGGCGACGTGGCAAACCGGCACTGCAAGTACCAGCAGAGCAGCGATGATAGCGCCCTGCTGAACCAGCGGGCGGCTCAGCAGCCACCATGCTAGTGGGATACCTAAAAGTGAACCAAAGGTACCCGGCGCCATCGGCGCTAGCCCCAGCCCAAAGCCGGTAGCTAGCCAAAAATTAACCGTATCCAGCATTAACCCGCCTGCTGCGCTTGAAGCTCAAGTTCGTCGGTCATCTCTTTGGGCAAGTTAAGTGCACTGGCTAGCTGGTCGAGCCAGGCGCGCTCCATGGGGTTTTGATCATCGGTCACGGCCACGCTGATCAGGTACATTTCACGGGCCGCTTGTGGGGAGTCCGCTTCGCGGGCCAGCGCTTGGGCATCCAGCGGTGCTTTTAACTGCTGCTCCACCCAATTATGCATCTCCTGGTCGGCGCCTAGGGCGTCAATCTGCTCGGTAATCAGCGCCTGCTCCTGCTCATCAATATGGCCATCGGCTCGGGCAGCCATGATCATCGCCTGCAATAGTTCCAGGCTGCGTCGTTCCTGGTACTCACCGCTAAGCACTTCTACTCGCTCGCCCTCTGGCGCATTCTGGGCCGTATTTTGCTGGGCATTGCCATTTTTTGCCGCCTGAGAACTCTGCCACGCTTTCCATGCCAGCACGCCCACCCCAGCAATGGCGCCGTATTTCAGCGCTTTGCCACCCATGCTGCGGCCGCGCTTGGAGCCAACCAACATTCCCATGGCACCGCCGCCGAGCAGGCTCTTAACATCAAAGCCACTGGAGGAGCCGCCACCTTGACCGCTGCTACTGCCACCACCTAGCTGCTTAGAGAGCCCGCTCAGCATGCCTTTAACATCGACGCCACTGCTACTGCCGCCCTTCTGACTTCCGCCGGCTTGCTGCATCAGTTGCTGTAAAATTTTGCTTGCGTTCATTCTTGTACTCCTAAGTAGATAGTATCTTTAGGGCTCGTTTGACGATTCATTCACTTTATAAAACACGCTATATGAACGCAGCATGAACCAGGCCTTGTAAGAAAACTGCTGGCTCTCGGCCATGCGGCGTTAGAGAAGTACGCCCTTCACTTCCACCGAGCTCCCGTGGCGGCTGGCACTTACGTCTATACGGACTGGCATTTGCTCTTTGAGTTCGCTGACATGGGAGATCACCCCGATCATGCGCCCGCCCATTTGCAGTTCGCTGAGCATGGCAATCGCTTGATCCAGCGCATCCTGATCCAGGCTGCCAAAGCCCTCATCGATAAATAGCGTATCCAGTTGAATACCGCCAGCGTACGCCTGTACTACATCCGAGAGCCCTAGCGCCAGCGAGAGCGCGGCCATAAACGACTCCCCGCCAGAGAGTGTCGCTACCGAACGGTTCTTGCCGGTGTAGGTGTCGGCCACATCAAGCTCCAGACCCGACGCTCTGTTACCTTTGGAGGGATCTTCCCGACGCACCAACTGATAACGCCCGCGGCTCATGCGCACCAAACGCTCCGAAGCTTGAATCAATACGTCATCCAGCAGCACACCCAGCACAAAGCGCTGCAGGCTAATACGGTGCCCCGTACGGCCATTAGCGACCTCGCTGAGCGTGCCCCACAGCTGATACTGGGCTTCGAGCTCTGCCTGCGCCGTGTGGGCAGTCGCAAGCTTTTGACGAATGCCGCGAAGCGTGGTCAGTCTTCCATCCAGTCCCCGCCACGCCTCTAGCTGGGTGTTCTCTTCTACTTGGGCGGCCTCGGTTAGGCTGGTCAGCGCGGCCATATTCGGCGGCGTTTTTTCCGTAAGCTGGGTTTGGTAGTTCTCCAGCGCGCCTTCAAGCTCGGCCAGGCGGCGTTGGTACGCCTCTACTTTGTGAGTCAACTCTTGCCGCTGGGTATCATCCAACCGCGCAGCCTGAAACGCCGCTTCATCTTCAAAGGGGCTGGTCTGCAAGGCGGCTTGCCACTCAGCTTGCACCTGCTGTAGCGACTGCTCGCTGCGTCCGATTCGTTCGTTCGCTCCGCGTAGCTGCTCTTCCGCCCGTGCCAGTTGGGTTTGGCTGGTCGAGAGCATCTGCTGGGCGCTCTCCCAGGCTTTTTCAAGTTGTGCGATCTGGTGTTCAAGCTCAGTGAGGGTTCGGCGCATCGCCTCAGGGTCGCGGGCATCTTCCGGCAGCGATTGGCTAAGCTGATCGCGCTGACTCTCCAGGCGCAACGCGTCCTCTTTCGCCTTTTCCACCGCAGGCCGCTGGGTTTTAAGCTGCTTATCCTGCGCGCCCCACTCGCGACGCAGCGCTTCGCGAGCGGCGGTTTGCTGGCTAATCTCACCCTCAACGTTTTCCCGGCGCTGCACTTGGCGGCGCAAGCCCTCGCAGGCATTTTGCAGCTCAGCCAGCGGTTGGCTAGCCCACTCACCTAGCTGTTGGGTAAGCCGCTGGGCCTGCTCTGTATTGTAGTTAATCTGCTGAGTGAGCTGATGGTGGTGACGCTCGACGCTCTGCTGTGCTTGACGAACCTGCTCTTGCGCCGCCCTGGCTTCTTCAACCTGCGCTTGGCTGACCACGTCGGCACTGTTAACCGCTGGGGCTGGATGCTCCAAGCTGCCGCACACCGGGCAAGGGACATCCTGTTCAAGGGTGAGCGCTAACAGCGCGGCCTGCCCCTGGTGCCAGCGCATCTCTTGCTCAGTGGCGTGGCGCTGCGCTCGTTCTGCTTCTCTTTGCTGGCGGTTGAGTGCCTCCGTCGCCTGCTGCTGTTGCCTGGTTAACTCATGCGCTTGCCGGGTGAGTTCATCCAGCTCTTGGCGCTGGGTCAGCAGGTCGTTATGGCGGCTTAGCTCAGCGGGGGCACTGGCCAGTTGCTGAAATTCTGTCTGTAAGCGTTCCAAATTAACGCTTATCGCTTCGCCCTGCTGACGAATGTTATCTAGCTGCGCCTCATCACGCTTGAGCGCACCATCGGCTTGTTGCCAGGAGGCCTGCGCCGTTTGGAAAAGCGCCTGCAACTCGCTTAATTGCTGGCTTTTATGAATAAATTCGCCTAATTGGCGATGCCGTTCCCGGAGCGCGGGGAGCTCTGCCTGACGCTGGCGGGCCATTTCTAACGCCTGCTGCGCCTGTTCGGCGTTAGTACGTTGAGTGGCTAACGCGGCTTGCGCCTGCCGCTGATCGGCCTGGGCGGTGGTCAGCGTCTGCTGCGCTTGGTCTAAGGCAGCCCTCTGGGGGCGCAGCGCCTGGGCGTGAGTGCTTTGCGCTAAGCGCTCCTTAGTGCTTTCTATCTGTTTATGCTGCTCAAGATGACGGGCTTTATCCGCCGCCAGCCGATCGCGGGCCTCAAATTGACGCTGTAGCGCCAAGGCCTCATCGCGCTGTTTTTCGGCGCTACGGCGCTGCTGCTGCGCGGTTTCAAAGCGTTGCCGCGCTTGGTCTACCTGGGGTGTCAGCCCTTCAAGCTCTTGCGCTAACGCGGCTTCGCTCTCAAGCTCCCCACCGACGAGGATGCCGCTGATATGCTGGCGATGATCACTCACTGCCCGCTCGATTTGATTGGCCTGGGTGCGCAGGCGCTCTTCGATTCGCTGAAAAATCTGGGTTTGAAACAGCTGGGAAAAAATCACTTCGCGCTCTTTGGAGCCTGCCAGCAGCAGTTCACGGAACTTGCCCTGGGGTAGCACCATCACCTGACGAAACTGGTTGGCATCCAAGCCGATCAGGGTTTGCAACTCCGCAGTAGCATCATTGACCCTGCGTGCTACCAGGCAAGATTCCACTTCACCCTCTGCCTTTAATCGCCACAGCTGGGCTTCAGCGTTATGAGTGGTCGTCCCTTCGCCGCGCACCTTGGGACGCTCCTGCTGGGGCACGCGGCGAACCCGGTAATCCACGCCTCGCAGACGAAAATCCAGCGTCACTTCCGTTAGCAGCGAAGCGTCAGCCTGGTCGCAGCGCATCTGCGCCGGATCACGTTCATTGCCCGTGGTTTGCCCGTAAAGTGCAAAACAGATGGCATCGAGAATCGAGCTTTTACCGGCGCCGGTAGGGCCATTAATCAAAAACAGTGGGCTTCTTCCCAGCGCGGTGAAGTCAATGGTCTCACTACCTGCAAAGGGTCCAAACGCCTGCATGGTAAGAGTTAGCGGTGTCATCCCTGAACCTCTTCGTCACGGCTAAGCTCACCTATCAGTTCGCTTATCGCCTCGGCTTGTTGGCCGGTCATGGGTTCACCGCTGGTTTGGGCGAAAAAGTCACTGAACATATCCAGTGCGCTGAACTTCAGCCGCTCACGGTCAAGCTGCTGATTACCCTGGGCATCCAGCATGCCGGGCTTCTCGATATGTAGCACGTTGGGATACACCTCACGCAGCTTGCCCATGGGGTCGAGAATGGCGTGGCGATCGGTAAGCCGCACCAGCAGGTAGTCGTCGGCATTTGCGTCTGTTCGCCCCTCGGCAATCAACGCATCGATCTTGCCCTCTAATACGCGAACTTCACGACTGGGTATGAGGGGTATCTGCTCGATCTTGGTGACGCCGCTCGCATCAATATCCACCAGCGTCACGCCTTTACGCTGGCTGGCTTCGGAAAAACTATATTTGAGCAGCGAGCCGCTGTAGCGAATATGCTCGCCGCCACGGTACTGGGGGCCGTGAAGGTGGCCAAGCGCCACATAGTCAAAGCCTTGCATAGGCTCCCAGGCGACGCTTTCGGCGCCGCCCAGGGTCAGCGGGCGTTCAGAATCAGAGGCGCTGCCGCCATCCACAAAGCAGTGGCTCATCAATATGCAGGGGCGTGTAGGGTGACGCTGCTCTTCGATGCGCTCAACCAGGTAGCGGTGGGCACTGTCAAAATCGCGCACCTCCACGTTAAACTGGCTGCGCACATGCTCAGGGTCAGCGTAGGGAATGCCAAACACATCCATCTCAGCGCCCTTAATCGTCAGCGTTACAGGTGTGACAAAATCGACTAGGTCGGAAAGAATATGCAACCCTGCTTTGCGCAGGTGACGCGCGCCGAAACGAAGCCGCTCGGCACCGTCGTGATTGCCCGAGATCATGATCACCGGCAGCTTGCGCTCCTCGCAGAGCGCGTGGAGCACCTCATCCAACAGCGTTACCGCCGCCGCAGGCGGCACCGAACGGTCGTAGATATCGCCCGCGATCAGCACCGCATCGACGTTTTCCCGGTCGATAATCTCGATAAGCTGGTCGAGCACATGGCGCTGATCATCCAGCAACGACAGGTTGTGGAACAGCCGCCCCAGGTGCCAATCGGCGGTATGAAGTAGACGCATAACGGGCTCAGCAAAAAAATAGTGTAGCGGCATGATAACAACCCGATACTCAATCTACCCACAAAACTCCCCACCTACATAAACGACCGACAAAAAGCCCCGCTCAATGGCGGGGCTGGTCGTTTCTCAAAAAGTTCTAGGTTCAACAAGCGCTAGCGACGGAAGGCATCTGGGTAGCTGGTGAGATCAACTCCCCACATAACCGGCAGTAGGAAGTAAACCGCCGCCACAATCAGCAGCATGGCGATGATGTTGATCCAGAAACCGGTGCGCACCATCTCGATAATTTTCAATTTGCCAGTGGCGAAGATGATTGCGTTGGGCGGCGTACCTACTGGCAGCATAAAGGCACAGTTGGCGGCCATGGCGGCGGGCACCATCAGCACGAAGGGGTGGATATCCAGCGCCAGCGCCAGCGATGCCAACACCGGTAGAATCATGGTGGCCGTAGCGGTATTCGAGGTGATTTCGGTCAAGAACAGCACCATGCCGGTCGCCAGCAGGATGACCAGCAAGAAGTTGGCGCCTTCCAGCACGCTCATTTGCCCACCAATCCACTCCGCCAGACCGGAAGAGCCGAAGCCTGCGGCAATCGCCAAACCACCCCCGAACAGCAGCAGAATGCCCCAGGGTACGTCTTTCGCAACGTCCCAACCCAGCAGGCAGCCACCTTTGTTTTTGGAGGGAATCAAAAACAGCAGCAGCGCAGCGACAATCGCGATCATGGTGTCATTGATACCAGGGATATTGATGATCTGCCCCTGCCATAAGAACGAGCGGGTGATCCACATAAAGGCAGCGAACAAAAACACCGCCAGCACCGCTTTCTCTTCGAAGCTGGTGTTACCCAGCGCCGCTTTTTCTTTGTTAATCAACTCTCGGCCACCTGGTAGGTGACTAAAGTCAATGCGGAAAAACACCCGCGTAAGTAGCAGCCAGGTGATAAAAAGCAGGACACACACAATGGGAAATGCAAACATGAGCCAACCGGCAAAGGATATCTCGATGCCAAACAGCTGATTTACAATAGCGGCGAGAATAATATTCGGTGGCGTACCAATTAGCGTGCCCAGCCCCCCGATGGTACCGCCGTAACCGATACCAAAAATCAGCGCTTTGCTGAACTTATCGATTTCGGCACTGTGGTCGCCATCACTTTTCGCCAGCTCTTGGCTAACCTGGTAGACGATAGCGGTACCGATCGGCAGCATCATCATGACCGACGCGGTATTGGAGACCCACATGGACAAAAACCCCGTCGCGGCCATAAAACCAAAGACGATGCTATTAATACTGGTGCCCAACACGGCAATAATCGACAGCGCGATACGCTTGTGGAGATCCCATCGCTCCATTGCCAGCGCGATCATAAAACCGCCCAGGAACAGGAAAATGATCGGATTACCGTAGGCGGCCGTAACGGTATTGCCATCCAACGCGCCGGTAATCGGTAAAAGCACAATGGGTAGCAACGAGGTCGCGGGAATAGGAATAGCTTCGGTGATCCACCATACGGCCACCCACAGAGTGGTAGCGAGCACCATACGCCCTTCAAAGCTTAAGTCTTCAGGGTGAAAGAACATCACTACAAAGGCGAACAGCAGCGGGCCAAGCAACAGACCAATCTTCTGCGGCGTGGTGTAGGCAGGCGGCTTAGGTTGAGGGGAAGGATTACGCTTGGTATTCGAAGCCGCGGCGTTGGCGGCCCCGCCCGTAGGTAGCGCGCACATCAATAGGTTTTTGGCTTGGTAATGGGAATGCCATAGCTGATCCCATACCGTCATCAGGGCAGTTTTATGCATACAGTTTGCGCCACTTACGGTCAGAGTGAAAAGAACAAATCGAGGATCAACATTCCGATATATGCCGCACGATGGGCGATACGGAACCTCCTTTGGCGCCCTTTATTAACTGCAATAGGCAATTAGTCCAGTGATTTGCCATTAATTACAACCAAAGTCTAACAACTTTAGTTTAACTATGCGCAAATACTAACAGTGACATAAGCGCAATGTGCGCTAGCGCACGGACGGAATCTCACAGCACGACCATTGTTCTGGTAAGGAAGCAACGTTTGTGCACCGAGGTGCACTCTCACCAGGATGGAATCTGTGAAACAACTTCTCCGTTTTGTGCGTCCGCACCCTACGTTTGCAGCGCCGTGGAACTCGACTAGCCCCGTCAGGGAAGAGCTCTTCAGCGCAGAGCGACTTGAACAGCACGCAGGCAGCTTGGCGCTTAACCAAGCAGTGACCAGCACGCCACCCAAAGTAGTATCGTTAACACGACGGCTCAACGATAACGCACTCGCCCTGCTAGACGTTTACCGTGCCAGTGCCACAGCGCTGGCAGGTGGGCTAGAAATTGTACCTGCCGCCGCTTGGCTGCTCGATAATTACCACCTGATTGAAGCTCAAATTCGTGAAATACGCAGCGACCTCCCCCCCGGTTATTACCGCCAGTTACCGAAGTTAGCCAACGGGCCTTTTGCAGGCTACCCGCGGGTATTCGGTATCGCCTGGGCCTTTGTGGCGCATACCGACAGCCATATCGACCTGGATAATTTACAGAACTTTATTACCGCTTATCAGCGCGTTCAGCCACTGACCATTGGCGAACTATGGGCAGTGGCGATCACGCTACGCATTGTACTGATCGAGAACCTGCGACGCCTTGCCGACCAAATTATCAGCGAACAAACCGCAAGGGACGAAGCCGATGCATTGGCCGCTAAATGGCTAACGCCCACCGACCGGCAAACCTCCCAGGAGCGTCATACCTTTCACCTGGAAACCAGCACGCTCAATATTCATAAAGGGCCATTAGCAGAGCCGTTCACCGCACAGCTCGCTAAGCGGCTACGCGGCTTAGACCCCCGCTGTAGCCCGCTGGTAGGCTGGCTAGATGAGCAGCTTAGCCAGCAGGGTGAAAGCATTGACGACATGGTTCAGCACGCCCAGCAGCGCCAAGGCGCCGCCAACGTAACCGTGCGCAATATCATCACCAGCATGCGCTTCGTTTCGAGCATCGACTGGGCGGAGCTGTTTGAGAGTGTTAGTTTGGTGGATAGGCGGTTACGCCAGCAGAGCCACTTCAGCCAGCTCGATTTCCCCACCCGCAATCAGTATCGCAGCGCCATAGAACAACTCGCCCGTGGCTCTCGTTTCAGCGAGATTGAGGTAGTCGAAGCGGCACTCTCACTCTCCCAGCAGGCAGGGGGCGCCACCAGCGACCCGGCCGAAGCAGCACGCCAGGGAGACCCTGGCTACTTCTTGGTAGGCTCTGGCCGGATAACCCTTGAGCAGCAGATACGATTTACCCCCTCCTCTCGCCAATGGCTGCGCCGGACACTCATTCACCACGGTATTCGCAGCTATATCGTACTGATGCCCGTGGTGACGCTGAGCCTGATGGCGCTGGCCGGTGGGCTACTGCTTTCGTTACCGCTGGCGATCGGCGACGTACCGTTACTTTGGCTCATGCTACTAGGGGTGTTCGGTTTCCTGCCCATTATGGAAGTCGCGACGCTGATCGTGAACCGCCTGATTATCTACGCTATTGACGCTCAGCCGCTGCCAGCGCTCGACCTTGCCAAAGGCGTTCCGCCCCAGTTAAGAACCCTGGTGGCGGTGCCTACGCTGCTGACCAGCGAAGAAGATCTCCGCGAACAGATTGAGCGTCTTGAAGTGCACCACTTGTCCAGCGGTGAGGGGGCGCTTGGCTATGCGCTGCTGCTTGACGGCGTGGATGCCACACAAGCGGAACTACCCCATGAGGTCGCGCTGTTAACGGCTGCCCAAGCAGCGGTGGAGCAGTTAAATAAACGTTATTGTCCTCTCGCCCTCGATAGCGATAAACGCTTCTTTTTGCTCCATCGGCGGCGGGTATTTAACGCCAGCGAAAATACCTGGATGGGGTGGGAGCGTAAGCGGGGCAAGCTGCACGAGCTAAACCGCTTGCTTCGTGGCGCCACGGACACCACCTTTATCGAGCCGCCGCCACTGCCCAGTGACGTGCGCTATGTCATCACTCTGGATGCCGACACTCGCCTGCCCCGGGGCGCAGCCAGCCGGTTGATCGGTAAAATGGCGCATCCGTTAAACCAGCCACGACTGGATCAACAGCTACGCCGGGTCGTGGAGGGGTATGCAATACTGCAGCCTCGGGTGACTCCGTCGCTGCCCACAGGGGGCGAAGGCTCCATCTACCAGCGGCTATTCTCCGCACCTGGGGGCATCGACCCTTACGCCGCCGCTATTTCAGACCTCTATCAGGATCTAGTCGGTGAAGGCTCGTTCGCCGGTAAAGGTATTTACGCGATCGATGCCTTTGAAGCGTCGCTGGCTGGCCGGGTGCCTGACAATAGCCTGCTCAGCCACGATTTGTTCGAGGGTGTATTTGCCCGTGCGGGGCTCGCCTCCGATATCGAAGTGATTGAAGACTTCCCGGCCCGCTATGATGTAGCCGCCAAGCGTCAGCACCGCTGGACACGCGGTGATTGGCAACTGCTCCCCTGGCTAATCGCCCCGGCGCTGCCGCTCACTGGGCGGATGAAAATGCTCGGCAACCTGCGCCGCTCGGTAACGCTGCCATTAGTGCTGGCAAGCCTTGCGGTTAGCTGGCAGTTGCCGCTGAGCATGGCTATCACCAGTACACTGCTACTACTGGCCGTTGTCGGGGCACCGGTGTTGCTCTCCCTAACGGCCTCATTCGTTCCCTTCCGGGCGTGGTCTAGACTACGCCACCACTACCACCTTTGGTTTGACGAGCTAAAGCTGGGTAGCGCACAAATGCTGCTACTGATCCTGTTTTTGCCTGACCAGGCGTGGCGCATGCTGGATGCCATCGCCAGAACGCTCGTCCGTGTTCTGGTCACCCACCGGCGTCTACTGGAGTGGACATCTGCCGCCCAGTCGATGAAAAGCCCGCCACTGACGGTTCTAGGGTTCTATCAGCGCATGGCCCCAGGCACTGCACTGGGGCTAGCGGTGGTTATCAGTGCGCTCTGGACAGCCAGCCACACATGGCCAATCACACTGCCCATGGCGCTGCTTTGGTTGGCGGCACCAGCAGTTGCTTCTTGGTTAAGCAGCAGCACAAGCGTCGTTGTCCAACCCACCATCTCAGAAGAAGAAGCCCTTGAGCTAAGGGTTATTGCTCGGCGAACCTGGCGCTTTTTCGAAACATTCGTGACCGCCACCGATAACCGCTTACCGCCGGATAACTTTCAGGAGGATCCTCAGCCCGCCCTCGCCCAGCGCACCTCGCCGACCAATATGGGGCTCTATCTACTCTCCACCCTGGCGGCACGGGATTTCGGCTGGATGGGTACCCATGAGACGCTTGAACGGCTTGAAACCACCCTGGGTGTAATGCTGGGGCTACCTCGCTACCGGGGGCACTTCTATAACTGGTACGCCACCCACGACCTGCGCCCGCTAAACCCCCGGTATGTGTCAACGGTGGATAGCGGCAACCTTGCAGGGCACCTTATCGCTATCGCCAATGCCTGCGAAACCTGGCAGACGACAGGCTATTTAGCTGACCCAGGCGTAGGCATCGCCGACACCCTAAATCTGGCCCGTCAGACACTTAAACAAGCATCCACTTTGTCGAAAGAGTTCACAGCTCAGCTTAGCGTGCAGTTGGAGGCCATAGACGCTCAGTTGAAAGGCAAAGTGATGTCGGCGGGATGCTTGGCAAATCTCGCCGCATTGACGGATAGTACGTTAACGCTGGTGTGCACTCCTCCCAACGAGCATAGCGACCCATACAGCGAAGACCTGCTGTTTTGGTTGCAAGCACTTCATGCCTCAGTGGCGCAACACCGCCATGACCGGGAAACCCAACCAAGCATTGAAGAGGGTGCACTCGCCCCACGTCTACAGCAGCTTGCGGACTCTGCGCGACGCCTGGCACTGGGCATGGATTTCGCTTTTCTACTCGATAGCGAGCGCCAGCTGCTGTCGATTGGTTATTCGCTGGACGACAACTGCCTGGATACCAGCTGCTACGACCTGCTGGCCTCTGAGGCGCGCCTGGCTAGCCTGTTTGCGATTGCCAAAGGCGATATTCCCACTCGCCACTGGTTCAAACTCGGCCGTGCTGCCACCCCGGTCACTTTTGGCTCGGCGTTGATCTCTTGGTCGGGGTCGATGTTCGAATACCTGATGCCCTCGCTGGTGATGCGCGCCCCTGGGGGCAGCCTTCTGGAGCAAACCAACCGGCTAGTGGTCAAGCGTCAAGAGACCTACGCTGCCCAGCTCTCTGCCCCTTGGGGTATTTCAGAATCTGCTTATAACGCCCGTGACAGGGAGTTCACCTATCAATACTCTAATTTTGGGGTGCCGGGGTTGGGGCTCAAACGTGGGCTCTCTGCTGATCTGGTGATCGCACCCTACGCCACTGGATTAGCCGCCATGGTTGACCCCAGTGGTGCCTGTCGTAACTTCAAGCGCTTGGCGGAGATGGGCGCACTAGGCCGCTATGGCTTTTATGAAGCGCTCGATTTCACCCGTTCGCGGCTACCCGCAGGGGAGAAGGTGGTGATTGTGCGCAGCTTTATGGCACACCACCAGGGCATGACTATCGCGGCCATCGCTAACACCCTCCACCACGGCCAAATGCGTGCCCGCTTTCACCGCGAACCGATGATTCAAGCCAGCGAACTGCTGCTTCAAGAGCGGGTGCCGCGTAACGTGGCGATTGCCCACCCCCGCGCAGAAGAGGTGAAGTCAAACGCGAGTCAAATGATTAACGAAGCACAAACCATTCGCCGTGCTTCAACAACCGCCAGCGGCCCACCCGTTACCCATTTACTCTCCAACGGCTTCTACTCGGTGATGCTAACGGCCACCGGCGGGGGTTATAGCAGATGGCGCAACGTCGCCATTAGCCGCTGGCAGCCAGATGCCACCCGCGACCACTTAGGTAGCTTTATTTTTCTGCGCGATGCCAAGCTCCCCGGTGTGTGGACAGCCACCGGGCAAACGGCGACGCACCCAACTGGCGCTAACGATGAGCATAGCCATGCGATATTTGCCGAGGATTATGCTCGCTACAGCCACCGTCATGACGACATCACCAGCCATATGGAAGTGCTGGTTTCCGGCGAGGACGATAGCGAAGTTCGCCACCTTTCGCTCAGCAACAGCGGTCGTCACGCCCGGGACATCACGATCACCTCCTATCTAGAATTAGTTTTGACCGCTCCCAGTGCCGACAATGCGCACCCTGCGTTTGCCAAGATGTTTGTGGTCACCGAGTATCTGGAAGCATTCAACGCTTTGATCGCCACAAGGCGGCGGCGCTCACCCGATGAAGAGCAGGTGTGGGCGGCTCACTTTGCGGTGGTAGAGGGTGACACCGTGGGCGAGCTGGAGTTCGAGACTGACCGGGCCCGGTTTTTAGGCCGCGGCCGAAGTACGCTGCACGCCTCAGCGCTGGCGGGGGGGCAGCGCCTTTCGAGTAGTGTTGGTAGCGTACTGGATCCTATTTTTGCGCTGCGCTACTGCCTGCGCGTGGCCCCCGGTAAAGCGGCCCGCATCGCTTACTGGACTGTGGTCGCCTCCTCCCGTGAGGCGCTGATGGATCTAATTGATAAACACCACGACCGCAGTGCGTTTGTGCGGGCCAAAACCCTCGCCTGGACACAAGCTCAGGTGCAGCTTCGCCATTTAGGCATTCAGCCTGAAGAAGCCGCCGACTTTCAGCGTCTTGCCGCGCCAATTCTTTACCCTGATGCTCGGTTTAGGGCACCCGCCGAGGCCATTGAGCGTGGTGCCGGCCCGCAGTCACGCCTCTGGCAACACGGCATTTCCGGTGACCTGCCGATTATTCTGATGCGCATCGATAGCATTGATGACATTGGCCAGGTACGCCAACTGCTGCGCGCCCACGAATATTGGCGCATGAAGCGGCTAGGCGTGGATGTGGTGATTATCAATGAGCGCTCATCCTCCTATATTCAGGATCTGCAGCAGGCCATCGAAACCGCGGTGCTTAGCAGCCAAACACAGCCTCGTCTTAAAAAGGATTTCGCTCAGGGCGTCGTGATTGCATTGCGTGCCGACCTGATGAGCTTGGAAGTACGAATGCAGCTTCAGTCGATCGCCTGCGTTGCATTAATGGCCCATCGCGGCAGCATAGCGAATCAATTAGCCTTGACGCTGCCCACACGCCTCTCCACAACACCGCCCCAAGCGTTGATTAAACGTCCTCTACCCAGGCACACCCCGCTCCATGCCAGCGAAACGCCACTCCCAGTGCTTGAGTTTTTTAATGGCCTGGGCGGCTTTGCTCAGGATGGTCGTGAGTACGTGACGGTACTTGAGGCAGGGAGTTCAACGCCAGCGCCGTGGATCAACGTGGTCGCCAATGCAGGCTTCGGCTTTCAGGTATCAGCAGAAGGCGCAGGCTATGTATGGGCGGATAACAGCCGCGAAAACCAGCTCACGGCCTGGTCAAACGACCCCGTGGTGGATCCAAGTGGCGATATGATCTATGTCCGCGATGAAGAGACGATGACGTTCTTCACCGCTACTGCCCGCCCTTTGCGTGATCATGGCCGCTACTTGGCACGACACGGCTTCGGCTATAGCCAGTTCGAGCATCAAGCGGACGGGATCGCCCTGGAGCTGCTGCACTTCGTGCCGCTAGAGGCCCCGCTAAGAATTTCGCGGCTACGCCTTAGCAATCACTCCGGGCGGCCACGCAAACTCTCTGTAACGGCTTATGCCGAGTGGGTGCTGGGGACTTCACGCAGCGGCTCAGCGCCTTTTCTGATCTCGCACCCAGACGCCGATAGCGGCGCGCTGCTGGTGGAGAATCCCTGGAATATGAATTTCCCTGGCCGGGTAGCGTTTCTGGATATCGGCACCCAACCAACTTCCTGGACGGCTGACCGCTGCGAATTTATCGGCCACGGCGGTAGCCTGGCAGCGCCAGCGGGGCTGCGCAGTCACGCTCCGCTTTCTGGAGCCCACGGTGCGGGGTTGGATCCTTGCGCCGCGCTTAACCGCGGCGTAACGCTAGGGGCAGGTGAAAGCGTCGATATCGTTGTATTGATGGGTCAGAGCAGCTCAAATACTGAAGCCAAATCGCTGATCGCGCGGTATCGCCAGGCGGATATTGACGCGGAGCTCGCGCTGGTTACTGCGCACTGGCAAACGCAGCTTAACGCGGTACAAGTGACCACCCCTGACCGCGCCATGGACATCATGCTCAACGGCTGGCTGATGTACCAAACCATTGCCTGCCGAATTACCGCACGCTCCGGGTTCTACCAGGCCAGCGGTGCCTATGGCTTCCGCGACCAGTTACAGGATGGCATGGCGTTAACCTTCACCAGCCCCGAAACCACTCGCCAACACCTGCTGCGCGCCGCCTCACGCCAGTTTGTCGAAGGCGATGTCCAGCACTGGTGGCTGCCCCATTCCGGCCAAGGTGTGCGTACGCGTATTTCCGATGACCGGGTATGGCTGGCCTATGCCTGCGCCCGCTATATCGCCACCTCCCACGACGCCGCCGTGCTCGACGAGCCGGTGAGCTTTCTGGAAGGGGCCGAATTAGCGCCTGAAGAGCACGACTGTTTTTTTCAGCCGATGATCGCAGGGGAAACCGCCTCGCTATTTGAGCACTGCGCCCGAGGCTTGGATCAGAGCATATCGCTTTCCGGCGAGCACGGCTTGCCGCTGATCGGTGGCGGTGATTGGAACGATGGCATGAACCGCGTTGGCGAAGCGGGCGAAGGTGAAAGTGTGTGGCTTGGCTGGCTGCTGGTGCATACCCTGGAGCTGTTTCTGCCCTTTGCCCAACAGCGCGAAAAGCAAGCGCCTTCAGCGGCTAAGGACTCAACCGCACTGGACTCAGCCACAATGAACACTCCCCGCGCCGAGCGTTGGCGCGCCCATATCACTGCGCTGCGTATTGCTCTGGAAAGCAACGCCTGGGACGGCCAGTGGTACCGACGGGCAACCTTCGATGACGGCAGTTGGCTGGGTAGCAAAGAGAGCGATGCCTGCCAAATTGATTCGATTGCCCAGACTTGGGCGGTACTCTCAGGAGCAGCAGCCCCCCTCCGCGCAGCCCTTGCCATGGCGTCACTGGAGCGCGAGCTGGTCAGGCACGATGAGCAACTTGCACTGCTGTTCTGGCCCCCCTTCGATCAGCCCCAGCGCGATCCTGGCTATATCGGCGGCTACCCGCCCGGCATGCGCGAGAACGGTGGGCAATATAGCCACGCCGCAATGTGGGCAATTCTCGCCTTTGCCAAGCTCGGCGAGGGCAGTAAAGCGCATGGGCTTTTTGCGCTCCTCAACCCAATCAATCATGCCCGCACCGCCGAGGAGGTCGCTCGTTATCACGTAGAGCCCTATGTGCTGGCCGCGGATGTCTATTCGGTTGCGCCTCATACCGGACGCGGCGGCTGGACATGGTACACAGGCTCAGCGGGCTGGATGTACCGCGCCGGGGTGGAGGGCATTCTGGGCATTCGCCGAGAAGGTGGCTGGCTGGTGATTGCTCCCTGTCTACCTCAGGATTGGCCAGGTTTTAGCGCAACGTTAACCATTGCCGCCACCCACTACAAGGTTAAGGTCATCACCACCGATAAAGCGCCCAGCTCACAGCTCGATGGCCGAATACTGACGCGTCAACGAGGTGAAGTGCGCATTCCGCTGGATGGCAAACAGCACCAGTTAGAGGTCTTTGTCAAGCCAAACACAGTCGCTGAAAAGTAACGAAGGCAAGTCGTAGCTGATAGAATACCGCCCCTTTCAGGCGCGTTAGCGGCTAAACGCCGCCACGCCACCCACCTTTTACTACCTGAGAGTTGCGCAATGATCGCCACCGCCCGCACCGTTTTCCGGCCACTTATTCGGCTGGGCCTTATCCCGCAGATTTTAATCGGTATCGTTGCTGGGGTAGTGCTCGCCCTGTTTTCACCGGGCATTGCAAGCGACGTGGCCCTGCTTGGCCAGCTTTTTATCGCCGCATTGCAGGCGGTGGCGCCCATTTTGGTGTTTGTACTGGTAGCCGCAGCAATCTCTGCTCATCAAAAAGGCCAACCCACCCACATTCGTCCCGTGCTGGTGCTATATGTGGTGGGCACGCTGATCGCCGCGCTCATTGCGGTGGCAGCCAGCTTCTTGTTTCCCACCGAGCTGACATTGAATGCAGGCCAAGTTGACGGTAACCCGCCCGGGGATATTTTTAGCGTTCTACGCGACCTGCTGTTGAATGCGGTGGCCAACCCGGTTAGTGCACTGATGGAGGCTAACTTTATCGCTATTTTGGTCTGGGCTATCGGCCTGGGTTTAACGCTGCGCCAAGCCAGCGCGACCACCCGCCAAGCATTGAGCGATTTGTCCGCAGCAATCACACGCATTGTGACACTGGTGATTCGTTTAGCGCCGCTGGGTATCTTTGGTTTGGTAGCAGGCACACTGGCAGAGTCCGGCGTTGAGGCACTGCTCAACTACGCCCAATTGCTAGGTGTCATTGTGGGCTGCATGCTGTTTGTCGCGCTGGTTAGCAACCCGCTGCTGGTTTACTTCACCACCCGGCAAAACCCTTATCCCCTGGTGTTTACATGCCTGCGCGGCAGTGCAATTACAGCCTTTTTTACCCGCAGTTCGGCCGCGAATATCCCCGTGAACCTGGAGCTTTGCCGCCGCCTGAAGCTCGACCCTGACACCTACTCCATTTCCATTCCGCTAGGCGCGACGATCAATATGTGCGGTGCGGCCATCACCATTACCGTCATCACTCTGGCGACCACTCATACGCTGGGCATTAGCGTCGACTTCCCCACGGCGCTGCTACTTTGCGTGGTTTCAGCGCTGGCGGCCTGCGGCGTTTCAGGCGTGGCGGGCGGTTCGCTCATGCTGATTCCCATGGCAGCCAACCTGTTCGGTATTCCCACGGAAGTGGCCATGCAAGCGGTGGCGATTGGCTTTGTGATCAGCGTGGTACAGGACTCCACCGAAACCGCCCTCAACTCCTCTACCGATGTGCTGTTCACTGCTGCCGCCTGCCAGTCTCAAGAGGCGAAGCGCTCTTAAGCGTTCACCCTGGGGGGTGGCTGCTTATAACAGCCGCTCCCTCAGCACTTTCCCCCAGTGTTTTTCCCCAGTGCTTGCCCCCAGTACTTTCCCGCATTAACGAGTGGATATTTTAACAAGCCCCGCCAAACGCTCCCGTTCATCCTCTTCATAAAAATTCGGGTCATCAAATAAGTCGCGCTGAGTATCATCGAAGATCATTTCCAACACCTCTGCACTACTTTGCACCATCGGCTCAAAGTGTGCGGTATGAGTGACCACTGCCCTGACGCGGCGGCGGCGATAGAGGGCGTAGATACCCAGCAAGGTAAACACGCAAGCAATATAGAGCGGCAAGCCATGACCTCCCACTGCGCTCATCAGTGCCCCCGCCGCTATCGGCGCCACGGCACAGCCCGCGCCGTGCATTACCAGCATATCCGCCGAGCCGGAGACAATTTCATCCGGGTGAAGCTGGTCAATTAACTGCGCCACGGCTAGCGGATAGAGCGAAAATGCCAAGCCACCCCAGATAAAATAGAGCCCCAGCAGCACCTCGTGGCTAGGCGCAAAAGGCATGGCCGCTGCTATCAAGGCCGCAAGCAGCACCACCCAGATCATGACCTTGGGGCGGTCGTGTTTATCGGAGAAGCGCCCGATGGGAATCTGCAGCAGCGCCCCTCCAATAATCGCCACGCTCATCACCAACCCGACCCCGCCAATATCAAACCCCAGTTGAGTGGCGTAGACCGGGGTCATCGACCAGAACGCGCCCATGGCAAGCCCCGACAACGCGGCGGAAGCCACCGCCAAGGGCGCAAAGCCTAACAACGCGCGCAGGCTACTTTTGGGCCGCTCAGGTATTTTGGGCTGCACACGACGGGTCATGGTGATGGGTAGCAGCGCCCAACTGATCAAAATGGCGATCACCACAAAGAGTAAAAACCCGTCGGGTGAAGAGAGCCGCAGCAACTGCTGGGCCGTGGCCAGAGCGCCTAAGTTAACCACCATGTATACCGCAAAAATACGTCCCCGCTCATGGCTGGCGGCTTGGCTATTCAGCCAGCTCTCTATCACGGTCACTAAAGTGATAAACGAAAGCCCATAGATCACCCGCAACGGTAGCCATACCCAGGGGCTGATAAACACCAGGTGCAGTAGCGCCACCGATGCACAAATAGAGGCGCAGAAGCCAAAGGTACGGATATGCCCCATGCGCCGAATTAAGCGTCCGCTCACCCAGGTGCCGCAGATGAAACCAACAAAGTAGCCGGACATAATCATCCCCAGCACTGCGCTGGAAAAGCCCTCCCCCGTACCACGCAGGGTTAGCAGCGTATTCAGTAAGCCGTTACCCAGCAGCAGTAACGCCACGCTGTATAGGATCGATTTAACCGGTTTGAGCATTGCCAATGATCGCATTGCGCTTCCTCGCAGCAGCCAACCTAAAGGTCATGCATAAAGAGTGCCACTGAAAGCGCTTGCCACAATCATTGACAGGCTAGCGTTCTTTATATAGAACGTTCTATAAAAGGAACACGAGATGACAAAATGGATAAGCTCTCACTCAACACGCTGGGCCAACACCTGCAAACACTTCGCCTTGAGCGGGGCTGGTCGCTGTCGCAGTTAGCCAATGAGGCGGGGATTGCCAAATCCAACCTATGTCGCCTTGAACAGGGCAACGGCAATCCGACCCTGGATACCCTTTGGCGGCTGGCGGTGCAGCTCAATGTGCCCTTCGGCACCCTGGTGGCGCCCATCAGCGTGCCGCTGGGTGAAGATGGCGTACAGGTGCGTTTAATCGATCAAGGCAAGGATTCCCCCCAAGTGGACGCCTACTGGATGCGCTGCGCACCGCATACATTGCGCCATGCTGAAGCCCATACACCTGGCACCCGTGAATCGCTCACGCTGATTAGCGGCTGTCTGGAAGCAGGGCCCGAAGGGGCAACCACGGTACTGACACCGGGAGAGGCCATCACCTTCGCCGCCGACCAACCGCACCTTTACCGTACCCACGCAGCGGAGGCCACTTTGATGATGACCATCACCTATGGTTTGGAAGGCCAAACACCATGAGCCAAGCTGCCAGCCACTATCCCGTTCGTAGCGCGCTGCAGGGTGTGCGAGAAGCCATCCCACTACTGGGCGGCTACATTCCCGTGGCGCTGTCATTTGGCTTAGTCGCCACCCAGGCCGGCTTCAGCACGCTGGAGGCCACGGCTATTTCAGCGCTGATTTACGCCGGTGCTTCGCAATTTCTATTTGTCGGTATGATCGCCACCGGCGCCCCGCTGTGGCTGGTGATAGCGATGACGCTGCTGATTAACGTGCGCCATGTGGTGTACGGCCCTAACCTGGCGGCGTTACTGCCGCGCAGCCGCCACTGGCCCTGGCTAATGCACGGCCTCACCGACCAGGTGTTTGCACTGGCCCTAACCCGGCTGCCCCAACTGCCTGAGGTAAAGCGTTTTAGTTGGTTTGTTGGTGCATCGTTGTTGGCCTGGGGTGCCTGGATAATTGGCACCGCGGTGGGTGCTACCGCCGGTGAGGCCTTTACCGCCCGTTGGCCACTGCTGGGTGAGATTATGCCCTTTGCGCTGCCCGCGCTGTTTTTGACCATGGTGGCGCCGCGCTTTACCGACAAGCGCTGGGCAGTCGCCATGGGCTGCACCATTTTAGCGGCACTGTGTTTGGCCTTGTTCGGCTGGAGCAACGTGGCGATTCCCCTAGCCGCCGCCTGCGGCGCGCTGTGCTTCTACTCCATGCAGTTCTATACAAAAAGATTCGCCACCAACAGGAGGCGTGCATCATGAGCACTGCTCTTTGGATAGCGGTAGCGGTTTCTGCCATTGGCACGTTGCTGATGAGGGTAGTGCCATTTTTATGGATGCAACGCCGCCTCAACAGCGAAAGCGGCCTTAATAACATGCCCCAGTGGCTGGGTATTCTCGGCCCGCTGATGATTGCTGCCGTGCTGGGGGTGTCCATTGTGCCGGTTAACCCAAGCGCTGTATCCTGGATCGCCACCGCCATCGGGCTTTCCGTCACGCTGCTGGTGTGGTCGCGGGTACGCTCACTGGGCTGGCCGGTAGCGGCCGGGGTCGCGGTATTTGGGATAGTAGAGGTCGCGGCCTTCATTTGGTAATGCTTTGCATTAACTTTTACGTCATGCCATCATCCTGGCTCTTAACTCCGAGCCAATCGTAAAGTGACATTAATGTTAAAAGCACTCACTCATCGCAAGAAGGTTTTTATGAGTGTGTTGCTGTTAACGCAGGCGGCGCTAATGCCCTTAACGGCAGCCGCTAACACGCCGAGCAGCCCACCGGAATCACCACACATTGTGACGCTTTACCAGGGGGCTACCGACAGCGCAGTCGCCCTTGGACTAATGCCTATTGGCGTAGTCGATTCCTGGCTGGAAAAGCCCATGTACCGCTATCTGCGCGATGCGCTTGATAGCGTCGAGCATGTGGGGCTGGAAACCCAACCCAATCTGGAAAAGATCGCCTGGCTTGATCCAGACCTCGTGATTGCCAGCGACTTTCGCCATGCGCGAATAGCGCCGCTACTCAACGCTATCGCCCCCACGGTATCAGCACCTACGGTGTTTAACTTCAAAACCACGCTCACGATGGTGGCTAATGCCACTGGCCGCGAAGCGCAGGCAAATGAGCTGCTTGAGCAATGGGATGATCGTGTCGCCGACTTTCGCCAGCAGATCGCCGCCAAGTTGAGCAGCGAATGGCCGCAAAAAGTGGCCGTGGTACGGTTTAAAAGCGACCACGTGCGTATCTATACCAGTGGCTTTGCGGGCGCGATTCTTGATGAGCTGGGCTTTGCTCAGCCGGAGACACTGCAAAGCCAGAGTTGGGGAATGAAGCTTTCCAGTACCGAAAACATTCCGATGCTGGATGCCGATGCCCTCTTTATTCTGCTTGAACCCGATGACCCTGCTATTGCAGATAATTACCAACACTGGGCCTCCCACCCTCTCTGGCAACAGCTGTCAGCGGTACAGAGCGGGCGCGTATTTGAAGTTGATCCGGTCAGTTGGATGATGGGGGGCGGCATACTGGCGGCCAACGCCATGCTCGATGATCTGTATAGCCACTATGGGCTGTTGCAACCCGAAGCGGCGGCGCATCAGGCTTGCCTGCCTCACGCCGGTGGCCGTGGGGAGCCTACTTCATGCTAAACAGTACTGCCGCAAAAAGTATTGGCCTGCTACTTGGCGTGCTGGTGGCACTAGGCGCCTTTTTCGCCAGCGTGATGTTAGGCACAACTGAGATCGCCCTCTCCTCTCTGTACGGCTCGCTCGCCCATTACGATCCTACCAACATCTCCCACATCATTCTTTTAACTGAGCGCTTACCCCGTGCGGTGATTGCCGCTCTGGTGGGCGCCAGCTTAGCGATTGCCGGCGCCCTGATGCAGACCTTGACGCGCAACCCGCTGGCGTCGCCGGGCATTTTGGGCATTAACGCCGGCGCGATGTTTTTTGTGGTGGTTGCGGTTTCGCTATTACCGCTACATACCCCCGCTCACTACGTATGGGCCGCGCTATTAGGGGCACTCGTTGCGGCCATACTGGTGGTAGTACTTAGCCGCGGCCGCCACGGTGAGCTTTCCCCACTACGGGTTGTGCTGGCAGGCGTTGCGGTAACGGCAATGTTTGTGTCGTTTAGCCAAGGACTTTTGGTGATTGATCAGCAAAGTTTTGAAAGCGTGCTTTACTGGCTGGCGGGCTCAGTGTCGGGACGCGATCTTTCATTGGTAACGCCCTTACTGCCGCTTTTCGGCGGAGCACTGCTGCTCAGCGCACTTCTGGTACGTCACGTCAATGCGCTGTTACTGGACGATGATATGGTCACTGGACTCGGCATGCAGGCCACCACCATCAAGCTACTGCTGGGCTTAATTGTGATTGTGCTAGCGGGTAGCTCCGTGGCGCTGGCGGGCATGATCGGTTTTGTCGGCCTGATTGTGCCCCACATGGCGCGGGGAATATTTGGCATCGACCATCGCTGGCTGCTGCCGGCCTGCGCGCTATTGGGTGCCTGTTTGCTGCTGCTGGCCGATCTGGGCTCGCGCTTTTTAATGCCACCCCAGGAGGTCCCAGTCGGAGTGATGACCGCGCTGATCGGCACGCCCTTCTTTATCTATCTGGCACGACGCAAGATAGCTGGCCAATGAGAACAGACGCCACGTTAACCATCAATAGCGAAGCAAAAAGCGACAGTAATCGCTTACCACGTCGCCTGCTGATGCTAAGCCTTTTATTGCTAGCAAGCGCCGGGCTATCGCTTTGTTTAGGCAGTTTTCCCACGCCGCCTCTGCAGGTGCTAAACGCGCTGGCGGCCCCAAAAAGTAGCGATATCGCCTTTATTATTTGGGAGCTTCGGCTGCCCCGCATTACGCTAGCGATACTGGTCGGCGCTGCCCTGGCAATAGCGGGAGCGATTCTGCAAAGCATTGTGCGTAACCCGCTGGCCTCCCCAGATGTCATCGGCATTACCAGCGGTGCGGCGCTGGCGGCGGTGGTGTTCCTATCCCTATTGAGTTCGACCCTTAGCATTCACTGGCTGCCTGTTGCAGCCATGCTGGGAGCACTGGTTTCTGCACTGCTGGTGGTTAGCTTGGCCTGGAAAAACGGTATTAGCCCATCGCGCATGGTGCTAGTCGGCATTGGCCTGGCGGCGGCCATGGGCGCTGGCACCACCCTGTTAATCGTGATCAGCGATGACTCTGCCGCCATGACCGCCTATGTATGGCTAACCGGCAGCCTTTACGCGGCGCAATGGGACGATGTGTGGGGTCTATTACCGTGGTTAGTCGTCGCGGTGCCTATAAGCCTACTCTTCGCCCGCCATGCGGATGCCATGGCCCTGGGTGATAGCGTTGCCGAAGGGCTTGGCGTGGCGATTTTGCGCAGCCGATTGGTATTGCTGGCCTGCAGCGTGGCGCTGGCAGGCGCCGCGGTGGCGTTTGCAGGTGGTTTGAGCTTTGTGGGCTTAATTGCGCCCCACTTGGCGGCCAAGCTGGTGGGGCGGAACATGGCACACCTGGTGCCTACATCAGCGCTGGTTGGCGCCTTGATTGTGCTTTACGCCGACCTGCTGGGCCGGGTAGCGTTTTTGCCCAAAGATTTACCTGCTGGCATCTTTGTTGCCGGGATAGGCGCGCCCTTCTTCGTTTATTTACTGCATAGATCGCGAGCTCGCTTTTAGCGCGAATTGACAAAAAAAAGCGGCACCCCAAAGGCGCCGCCAAACAGTATCGAGCACAAAACATAGAAAATAGAAAGCGGCTGACTAGAAATCCAGTTGATACCCCAGCGTGAAAGTACGACCACGCCCAGTGAAGTAGTACTCATCGCTGATGCGTGCGGCTTGAGAGTAGTAAGTGAGGTAATCCTCATCGGTGAGGTTTTCGATACCCACTGACACCCTGCCGGTGGGCAGGCGATAAGCTAGAGAAGCATCCACTAAGCCGTAACCGTCAAAATCAAGCTCAGGATTATCGACGCTGCGATCGAAGTAGTAACTACCCTGCAAGCGCGTGGAAACGCGGTCGTTCCAGGTAGCACTCCAGCCCAGTTTGAGCGTATCCGGGGCGATATTGATACCGGTGAGTTTGGTATCCACACTGCCATCGCCATCCTGATCTGACTTGCCCTCGGTGTGGGCATAGGAGAGCGATAGATCGTGCTTGTCCGCCACTTGCATGTCGCCGGTAATCTCAACACCTTGAATCTCGGTCTTCTCCCGGCTGCCTACCCAGGAGCCATTCTGTTCGGTAAGCCGCTGGCCGTAATCCGAATTGGATTCGTAGTAGCTAATCTCTAGCCCGTAGCCATCCCAGTCAAAACGCGCGCCGATTTCCCGGTTATCGGTAACAATAGGCTGAAGTTGCAGCAGGGTATCCACATCCTGGCCCGACGTGCCAATACCGCGCAGCACTCGGCCCACGTCGGGCATGCCAAATCCTTCCGAGTAGTTGGCATACAGCTGAGCCCAATCGGTGGCTTGGTAGGTTAAGCCGACGTTATACAACGTCTCATCGAAGCTGGGATTACCGCCATCAACGGTAACGTTGTCTTGAGTAACATTGCTGCGATCGATGGTCTGAAAGGTATCTACCTCAAGTTCGGCATATTCGTGACGCACCCCGGCATGCAGCGTGAGAGGATCCGCGAGCTTAAACTGGCCCTGCAGAAAAGGCGCCAAATTACGATAACCGCTTTCCGGCACGTAGGTACGCCCGGTATGCACCAACATCTGGCTTGTTTCGTCTTCCAGCACGTCCAAACCAACCGTCACACCCAAACGGTCGCCCAGCATGCCGTCACGGTTCAAGGTGAACTTGGCGCCCGTTTTATCAGATTCATTCCGCGTTTGGTCGTATTGGGTAGCCCCCGCACTATCCACATAGGGGAAAAACGGCGTGGTGGCGAAGCGCGCACGAAAGCGCTGGTGATAAACCTGGGCATCCAGCTCGTTGCCAAACCAATCAGCGTGGGAGTAGGAAAGCCGCGCAGAGGTCACTTCATTAAATCCAGGCTCGCCGTCACGACTGCCTTTGCGCGCCGTGGTGGGAACACCTGCGGAGCGGTCTCCTGTTACCGGTACGTAGTCGTTGCCCTCTTCCAAATCGAAGTGGTTCAGCGAGAACTCAATATTCTGGTTGTCGTCGATCCAGTAGCCCAGCTTGCCGAAAAGATCATAGCTTTCCGAGTTTTGCAGCTCGCCTGGGTAGGCGATACCGACCACCTCATCGTTGCCATCGTAAAAGACCCCGCGCGCCTGACGCGTCGCTGCAGCAACGAAATCCCAGTCGCCTTGCTGACCGCTAATGCGGTAGTCCAACTTGTGGCCTAGCCCACCGGATTGAAAATCATCGTCCGTGGTCAGGCTAATACCTGCGTGCTGGCTAATGCCTCCGCCTTCGGCACGCCGGGTCACCAGGTTGATCAAGCCCCCCGTAGCACCTAATCCGTGCTCGGCGCTGGCGCCATGGATCACTTCAATACGCTCTACCATGGAAAGGTCAATGGTATAGCTATCCCGCGAGCTGTCGCGCAGGGGGTTGGACTGCGGCACTCCGTCAATCAGGAACAGGGCATCACGGCCGCGGAATGTCTCGCCCGCGTTGGAGAGCTTTTGGCGGCTGGGGGAGTAAGAGGGAATAAGATTACTGAGCACCTGGCCCGGATCATCAGTAATCGCTAGCTGCTGCTCGATCTGTTCACGGGTAATGATCGTTACCCGCTGCGGCGTTTGGCCCGCTTCGCTATGGCTGCGGGTGGCAGTCACCACCATGGTCGAGTCGGCATCACTGGCACCGCTTTGCGATCCTGTGGCAGCAGGCTCCTGTCCATACGCGTGGCTGGCAGCTACCAAACCGGCAAGCGTCACCGTAGGCCAAAATACCTGGCGTTTCTTAATGTACATCTAGTTTTTATCCCCCCTGCTTTTGAGTGAACCCCACTCTGAAAACGTAATCTACATCTAAATAATAATGATTATTTTATGCATATAAATCACAGAGGTCTACTCAAGCAGAACGAACTGTTCAGGATAACGACACGACTCCTCACCTCTCTTATCCCACATTTCTTCTACGGCTGACGCTTAGAGGCAGTGAGCAATTACTTGCTGAGCAATGGCAAGTATTGAAAATGAGAATATTTTGTCTTACGGTTTTGCCTGCCTAAACAACCCCAATGAGCACATTCATGGCCCACCCTTCTCATCAGCCACCTCGCTTGACGGGCGAAGCCCTGCAAGCGGGCTATGACACTCGACGTGTACTGGATGGTGTCGACATTTCGATTGAGGAAGGCAAGCTCACGGTGCTTTTGGGGCCGAATGGAAGTGGCAAGTCGACGCTGCTGAAAACCCTCGCGCGCACGCTTACGCCTAGTGGCGGGCATGTGTATTTGGACGGCAAGGATATCCATCGCAGCAAGACGCGGGAGGTCGCCAAGCGCCTGGGGATTCTGCCCCAAGGTCCGGTAGCGCCTGAGGGGCTGAGCGTAAAGCAGCTAGTGGGGATGGGGCGTTTTCCACATCAGGGGTTGTGGCAGAAAAATGCTCAGCAGGACGCCGCTGCTATTCGTGAAGCCATGGCTTATACCCACGTGACAGAGTTTGCCGAGCGCAATATCGATGCGCTCTCAGGCGGCCAGCGCCAGCGCTGTTGGATTGCCATGGTGCTGGCTCAACAAACCGATCTGATTCTGCTTGATGAGCCCACTACTTTTCTGGATCTGAAGGTACAGGTTGATTTGCTGGAACTGCTTTCGCGCCTGGCCCATGAGAAAGGCCGCACCCTGCTACTGGTGCTCCACGATCTAAACCTGGCCGCCGCCTACGCTGATCATTTAGTGATGATGTCCAATGGTCGTATCGTCACCAGCGGCGCGCCTAGCGAAGTCTTTACCACGACCAATCTCAAGCGCGTCTTTGACCTTGATGCTCATGTGCTCCACGACCCTGAAAGCGGCAGCCCTATTTGCGTACCGCGGAAACGCAGCCAATCCATTGCGAAAACGGAAACAGTTGTGCAATAACGCTGCGGATCGAGAAAGAATAAGCCGCACCTCTTCCTCCATAAAGTGACCATGGCTCGCCGCTTAAATGCGGAGCTGCGCTTAATGTTTGAATTCAGGAGTTCATCATCTACATTACGCACTGTAATAGTCGCTATTCATCTATCCTCTTCGCTAATAACATTGATAGCACACCATGAAATAGGCAACCCACCATTTATTACCAATAGTGTTTCCTTAAAAACCCACTATCTTGTCAGGCAGCCATGTAGCCATTGCAGGGAATAACGCCACCACCGCCAACGTTAGCAATTGCACCGCGATAAATGGCAAGACACCTCTACACATTTGCCCATAGGTAATATCGCTGGGTGCAATCGACTTTAAATAAAAGATTGACGATGCCATAGGCGGCGTCAGGTAGCTGGTTTGGATAGTTACCAACACGAGCGTGGCAAACCAAATAGGATCAATACCCAGCTGTTTGATGATAGGGGTAAATATTGGCACGCAGATCAAAACAATCGATGTCCAGTCAAGTACAAACCCCAGTAAGAATGTGACGGCTAGAAAAAATAGGATGACGCCTGTTGTACCACCACCCAAGCCACTAGCTATTGCGGACACCATCTCACCGCCACCATTGACTGCGAAGATGCCAGTAAACATCGTGCCCCCGGCTACAATCAGCAGAATCATCGCTGTAATACGCACCGTCAGTGACAGAGAATCAACCAATGAAGGCAGGGTGATGCCGCCATTGATGACCGCTAAGATTACTGCGCCTGCCACGCCAACGGCAGCAGCTTCTGTAGGTGAAGCGATGCCGCCCAAGAGCGATCCAAGTACCGCAAACATTAATAGCAGAGGGGGCAGTAACGCTCTCAGCGTAATGCTGATTTTCCTTCCCAGCGTTTTATCATTGGTGGCTTTAGCAGCAGGGCCATCTTGAGGACGCAACCAACAACGCCCGACGATATAAAGGGCGAAAAGAGACAACATTAAGATGCCGGGAAGAATAATCGCAGCGAAAAGTGCACCGATAGATAGTTGGGCAAGAGCCGCGTAGACGACCACTATAACGGTAGGAGGAATGATCGTGCCTAAGGATCCGCCCGCACAAATAGTCCCCGCAATCAGCGAATTGTTATAGCGGTAAGCTCGCATGGCAGGGATAGCCATTAACCCAATCATTATTTCCACCGCGCCAACGACCCCAGAGGCAGCCGCAAATATTGCTGCCATGGCGATCGTGGTCAGTGCCAACCCGCCTGGCAGTCGGCCGATCCACATCTGAATAGCATCGAAGAGGTTTTTGGCGATGCCCGACTTCTCAAGTATCGCGCCCATAAGCACAAAGAGTGGAATTGAGGAAAGAACGTAATTAGATGAAGCGCTATAAATACTGCCGTAAAGTTGCTGAAAGATAATAGGCCCGAAGGCAAACCAGCCAGCCACCAATGAGACGGTAATCAGTGAGAAAGCAACAGGAATACCCATAAAGATCAACAAGAACAGCCCTGGGAACATCAGGGCAGCCGTCATGGTATCCATTTAGTTAGCCCTATTAGAATGAGTATTAACAAGAAAAGATCGCAGTCCAATGACCAGAACTTGAAGCGCAAGAAGCGTGAGTCCAACAGCAATACAGGTATAAAAGGGCAACATTTTCGGCGCCCATGTACTGACCATTTCAACTTCACTTGTTGTAAAGGCCGACAGAGATTTCTTCCAGCCATACAAAGCAACCATCGAAAGAGTTGGGAACAACACAAAGGTATAAGCCACTCCCGTTATAATACGTGAGAGGCGAACTGGCATAAGACTACTCAGAACATCTACTTTGACGTGACCATCCACCTGCGCTGTCCAGGCGACACCCAGCATAAAAGCAACGCCAGTGGCCATATAGGAGATATCAAAAGCCCAGATGGTGGAGGCATTAAAAACGTAGCGCGCTACTACTTCGTATAACATCGCACCTGCCAAGACGATGAGCGCCAGCTTACTTAGCCAAGCCGATATTTTAGCCAGCTGATCCACTAAATTAAAAAACATGATAGGCATCACTCATATCGGTACATTGCTCATAGGTATAACTACCTGGGAAGGCTTAGGCGCCTTCCCTTGGCAGGTTTATATTAGTCAGTGATGAGATAGTCTTTCTGAGCATTCCAACGCGCTTGATAAGCTTGGTAATCTTCTAAAATTTCTTCCATGGCTGGGTTGCCTGCATCACTCTCTGCCGCTGCTCGGGCCGCGATCCAAGCACGGCCATTTTCCGCTAGCTGTTCAACAAACGCTTCGTCCAAACTGATCACTTCGTTTCTACCGGCGCGATAATTTTCCATAGCGATTAGATCGTTATGATAAAAATTGGTAAGTCCTTCGTAAGTGGTTAACTTAGCAGCGGACTCAATAAGTTGCTTTAGATCGTCAGGGACTTGATCCCAAGTGTCCTGACGGACAACCACTTCCCAGAGAAAGGTGGGTTGGTGCACGCCGGGCACGATGATGTAGCGGGCTGCTTCATGAAAGCCTTCTGGATAGTTACTGGAAGGGGTTGCCCACTCAATGGCATCAACACCCTTGCGTTGTAGTAACGTATAAATATCACCGGGTGGCACCACAGTGGGCACCGCATTGTAATACTCGCGCACAACTTCAGCCCAAGGCCCAGAAGTTCGATACTTCAAGCCATCAAGGTCATCTGGACCATTAATGGGCACATTGGAGTGAGCAAATATTTCAGTAGACCCAATCCCCACAATGAGTGAGTGCAACCCTTCGCTAGCTCGAACTTCTTGCAGCGCTTGTTGGCCACCCCCTTCGTAAATCCAGTTAATATATGACTGCGATCCCATGCCTCCCGGAAACCCAGCAAAAATAGCATTGATGGGATTTTGGTTAACTAAGTAGCTAGGAGTGGAATGGCCAGCCTCAACGGTGCCCTCTTTTACCGCATCATAAACCTGCAATGCAGGCACAATAACGCCTGCGCCGAAAGGGCTAATCTCCACTCTGCCTGCTGTTAGCCTCTCTGCATTATCAGCGAACCTCTCAAGAAAGTTTTCATAAAAAGGAGAACCTCCTGGCACTGAAGTAGGCACTCGCCACTCGACTTCTGCTGCATATAAGGGAGAGTAAAGCGCTATTGTTGCTAGCACTGATGGAATCCACTTCGTTGTTTTTAAATTACTTTTCATAATATTCATGATCAATCACCCCTGCTGTGTGTTGGTTTTATTCATCTCTCCCTGAGACAGGCTGGACGCTACCAAAACCGGGTAAGCCACCAGCTCACTAAATTCTCTAATCAGTTTTCGCCTCTCTTTTTGGTATAAGATATACCAAAGTGCATTGCAAGATTTTCTTGAGATAAAAACCAAACCAATGCGACGTCCTAGCTATACCGACAATCCTCATAGAGGGAACATGGGTAGCTTCACAAAGTTTTTTGGATATTGTATAAGATATAAAAAATCAGGCATGATTAGGCAGACTGCTATTTTCAGCATTAGTAACCCATGACATAAAACACATGGCATAAACCAAAGGTGTCCCATGAAACAGGTACGCGTCATCGACTCTCATACGGGGGGGGAACCGACAAGGCTGGTCATAGAGGGCTTCCCCGACCTCCCTGGCACCACCATGGCGGAGAAGCGCGATGCACTACGCACCTCCCATGATCAGTGGCGACGCGCCTGCATGTTAGAGCCACGGGGCCATGATGTACTGGTAGGTGCGCTTTACTGCGCACCCGAGTCGCCGGATGCGACCTGCGGGGTGGTCTTTTTTAATAATACGGGGTATCTGGGCATGTGCGGCCACGGCACCATCGGCCTAGTGGCCTCTCTGCATCACTTGGGTTTGATCGGCCCCGGTAATCATAAGATCGACACCCCGGTCGGCCCAATCAGTGCAACGCTCCATGATGATGGGGCGGTTACCGTTCGTAATGTAGCCGCCTATCGCTTCCGTCAGCACGTTCCCCTTGAGGTACCCGGCTTCGGGCGGGTACACGGCGATATTGCTTGGGGCGGCAACTGGTTTTTCCTGATTAGTGACCATGGCCAATCATTGACCCTGGATAACGTCGAGGCGCTGATGAATTTCACCTGGGCCGTTCGCCAGGCGCTAGAAGCGGCGGCCATCACCGGGGATGACGGTGGCGAGATTGACCATATCGAACTATTTGCTGACGACGCTGTGGCCGATAGCCGTAATTTCGTACTCTGCCCCGGCAAGGCCTATGACCGTTCCCCCTGCGGTACCGGCACCAGCGCCAAGCTGGCGTGCCTAGCGGCGGATGGCAAACTTGCACCCAGCACACCCTGGGTACAGGCGAGTATTTGCGGCAGTCAGTTCGAAGCACACTACGAATGGGAAGGTGACCGTGTTCGCCCCTACATTAAAGGTCGTGCTTATTTAAGCGCCGACACCACTCTGTTGATTGATGAGCAAGATCCGTTCGCCTGGGGAATTACTGCCTCGTAATCATTCTATACCGGCCACCCTGCTCTTGAACGCAACACTAACTCCCACGGCCAATACCACCAAACGAAGAGGAACAACAATGAGCGATAACATTTTTACCGGCTGCATACCGGCACTAATGACGCCTTGCAGCGCTAACCGTCAACCTGATTTCGACGCCCTGGTAGCTAAAGGCCGTTCATTGGTAGATCTGGGTATGAGCGGTGTGGTGTATTGTGGCTCCATGGGCGACTGGCCGTTACTCAGCGAATCGCAGCGCCAGGAAGGCGTCGCACGCCTCGTTGAGGCTGACGTTCCGACGATTGTGGGTACCGGTGCAATCAACACACGGGAGGCTGTTTCCCATGCGGCTCACGCCGCTAAAGTAGGTGCCAAAGGGCTGATGGTGATTCCGCGTGTGCTTTCACGAGGCACCTCGGCGGCTGCGCAGAAGTCACACTTTTCGGCCATTTTGGACGCGGCGCCCAAGCTACCGGCGGTGATTTATAATAGCCCCTATTACGGCTTCGCCACACGTGCCGACTTATTCTTTGAGCTACGCCGCAAGTACCCCAACCTGATTGGCTTCAAAGAGTTTGGCGGCGCTGATGATCTCCGCTATGCGGCGGAAAACATTACCTCTCAAGACGAAGATGTCACTCTGATGGTCGGTGTCGACACCACTGTTTATCATGGTTTCGTCAACTGTGGCGCCACGGGCGCTATAACCGGTATCGGCAATGCGCTGCCCCGAGAGGTATTGCAACTTGTCTCGCTCAGCCAACAGGCCGCGAAAGGGGACGTCAAAGCACGGCGTTTGGCCATGGAGCTAGAGGAAGCACTAGGCGTGCTCTCCTCTTTTGACGAAGGCGGCGACCTGGTTCTCTACTACAAGCACCTGATGGTGCTCAATGGCGATAGCGAATACGCCCTGCACTTTAATGAAACCGACGCGCTCAGCGATTCACAACGTCACTATGTGGAGTCCCAGTACGCGCTCTTCCGTAGTTGGTATTCGAGCTGGTCTGCTTCGCTAGATAATCGCTAATAACCTAGCTACACGTTGGCTGTGTATCCAGCCGAAGCGCTCTTTTGTAAAAACCGGGAATTTCCATGGAAACAAACCCACAGGCAGTAAGCCATCCCAATATAGCGGCTGATATCGTCGTTATTGGTGCTGGTATTATCGGCACCGCTTGCGCTTTGGCTTTAAGTCAACAAGGCTTGCGCGTCGTGGTGCTGGATAGCCAGCTCCCTGGGATGGGAGCCTCCTATGGGAATGCTGGGCATATGGCAACGGAGCAGGTCTTCCCCATTGCCGATGCCGCCATCGTAAAACAGCTGCCTAAGATGCTGCTCGACCCCATGGGGCCATTGCGGCTGGATTGGCGCTATATGCCTAAAGCGCTGCCCTGGTTCACTCGGTTACTCTGGAATCTACGCCAAGCCCCTTATCAAACTAGCGTGGCGGGCATTAGCGCCCTGAATGAACACAGTTTGACTGCCTGGCAGCGACTTCTCGACAGCATCAATGGCAGACACTTATTGAAAGAAGAAGGCTCTTTCCTGGTATACGAAAAGGCCGACGCTGCCCACGAACTGGAGGTGCTGCGGGCACGGATGGCCGAGCAGAAAGTCCCGGTAGAAAGATGGTCAGGCAGTGCCATTCGAGACGTTGCCCCCGAGTTGTCTAACACCATTCAAGGGGGGCTGTTTTTCCCAGGTACCGCCCATGTTATCAACCCCTGGCAGGTAGTTAACTCGCTGGTGCGGGCCGCTGAAACGAACGGGGTAGAGTTCAGGCAGTCCACGGTGCTAACGGGATATGTCAATGATCAAGGCGTCACTCTACAGACTGACAACGCATCGCCCATGACGGCCAGCAAAGTAGTGTTAGCCTGCGGCGCCCACTCGGCCAAGTTGGCCGCCGCGCTAACGGGTATACGTATTCCGATGGATACCGAGCGGGGCTACCACCTGATGCTGCCAAATGAACGAGGACGCCTACCGGTGGCGGTTACGTCGTTGGAGCGTCGCTTTATCATGACGCCAATGGATGAAGGGCTACGTTTGGCAGGGACAGTTGAGTTTGCTGGGCTTCAACGGCCAGCCAATATGCAGCGCGCTTGGCAGCTACATAAGCTCAGCCAAGGGCTATTTAGAAATGAGCTGGATGCCACTGGGGCCAAACCCTGGATGGGCTTTCGCCCCTCTCTGCCCGATTCCCTGCCGATTATCGACAGTGTCAAAGATGGCAAGGTTTTACTGGCCTTCGGGCATCACCACCTTGGCTTGACCCAGGCAGCGCTGACTGCAGAGATTATTGCCGACCTGGCAGCGTGCTCTCACTCTCAGCCGGTGGCTAACTTATCGCCCTACCGGTTAAGCCGTTTTACCTGACAGGAAAAATCGTCAACATGCCAAACAGCTTAAATATTAAGCTACGCAGTTGAGGCGAAAAAGAATTGCAAAATGCTAAGTTGGTATACAATATCTCATATATTTCTCTCACCTACGGATTCTTATAGTTGTCATTTACCATGTTTAACGCACCTAACCTTGGCATTACCCCTTCAACTTCAGAGGTGATCGTCAAACACCTGCGCGAAGCCATTATTGCTGGCCAAATCGAAGAGGGGGAGCCGATTCGCCAGGATGACATAGCCAACAAGTTCAATGTTAGCAAAATCCCGGTACGGGAGGCGCTCAAACGCCTGGAAGCGGAGGGCTTGGTACTGTTCCAGCGCAACAAAGGCGCCGTGGTAACCAAAATCTCCGAACCCGAGCTTGCCCAGATGTTCGAAGTACGTGTATTGCTGGAAGTAGAGGCCATCCGCCTCGCGGTACCCAACATGGGCTTGGCAACCTTCGATAATGCCGAACGCATCTGCGACGAGTTCAACCGTGAGGACGACGTGGGCCGCTGGGCCGCCTTAAATTGGGAGTTCCACGCCTGTCTCTACGAGCCTGCGCAGCGCCCCTTTATGATGAGTTTGATTCGATCTATCCACGATAAGGTGGAGCGCTACCTTCGCTTACAGCTAAGCTTATCCCAGGGAAAGGCTCGTGCCGACACTGAGCATCGCGCGATTATTGCCGCTTGCCGTACAGGCGACGCCGACGAAGCAGCGGCACTGGTTGAGCGCCATATCATCGGTGTGTGTCGGACACTTTACGATCACCTGCCTAACCGACTTGCCAAATAGCCGCTGACTTTTCAGCCAGGCTTAGATCACAAACACTCGCCCTCTTAATCCGCAGGGCAGCGATACTCTCGCTGCCCAACCCGGCAGTATCTTGTGTTTGTTCTTGCGTGATCTGTTTCAACGCTGCGGCTCTAAAGCGGTGATATAGCGGTCTATTCCCTCATTATTATGATCACCCCACCTTGCACCGTTACTCGAAATTTCTATTTAAAACGAAGAAAACAACACCTTAGTTATAAATAAGAATTAATGACTGCAAAACTTGCAAATCGTATCCGAAATAATAAATACTAAGTTTGCTGTTTCTTACAGCCAAGCAAAGCCCACCTAGGAGGTCAAGAATGATAAACAAGACAGCCCCATTAGCGCTTTCCGCTATCTTGAGTGTATCCGTCATCGGTCAGGCGCAGGCTGACAAACTCGATGAAATAATTAGCTCTGGCACCCTACGTTGTGCTGTCACCCTGGATTTTCCCCCCATGGGATTTCGAGACGATGACAACCAGCCTGCCGGCTTCGATGTCGACTACTGTAACGATCTGGCCAATGTCCTCGAAGTCGATGCTGAAATCGTTGAAACCCCCTTCCCTGACCGCATTCCTGCGCTGGTCTCCGGGCGCGCTGATGTGATCGTGGCCTCCACTTCTGACACCTTGGGGCGCGCCAAAACCGTTGGCATGTCCATTCCCTACTTCGCTTTCCAGATGGTCGTCCTAACCCGTGACGACACTGGTATCGATCAATATGATGATTTGCAGGGTCGCCCTGTTGGCAATACCAGCGGTACCTACGAAGCCATGGCACTGGAGAAAGATGTTGATGAGTGGGGTGATGGCAGCTTCCGTGCTTATCAAACCCAGAACGATACTATTCTCGCTGTCGCCCAAGGCCATATTGATGCAACCGTGGTCACCAACACAGTGGCATCCTCGACCCTTGAATCCGGCAAATATGAAGGTCTTAAAATTGCTGGCGAAGCGCCCTATGTCATTGATTACGTATCACTGGCAGCCAATCGCACCGAATACGGCCTACTGAATTACCTAAATCTATTCGTCAACCAGCAAGTACGCACTGGGCGTTATGCGGAACTCTACGACAAGTGGGTGGGCGGCGAACCCGTCGACCTGACCGTACCCGGCGTTTATTACTAATAGCCACGTAACACAAATCCAATCACAACCATGTATCGCGCGCCGCCCGAGCGGCGCGCCCTTTCCAACGAACGAGATGACGCTATGTCTGATATTTCGCTCACCGGTCGTAGTTTGGTTTGTGGTTCAGCCCAGGGCGAACTACTGTATACCGACGTTGGCTTGAGCTTTTGGGGTGGTGTCGATCCGTTCAGTGGCGAGATTATTGACTGTCATCACCCGTTGAGAGGCCAGTGTATTGCCGGGCGCATACTCGCACTGCCTAGTGGACGCGGCTCCTGCACTGGTAGCAGCGTGCTACTTGAACTGCTTACCGGCGACAACGCCCCCGCCGCGCTAATATTCGCCGATCAAGAAGAGATCCTGACCCTAGGGGTCATCATCGCCGAAACACTGTTTAAATCCTCGATTCCAGTAGTGTGCGTCGGCCCAGAACTGTTTACCACGCTGCGCCAAAGGCGCTTTGCGCGTATTGAAAATGAAACAATAAGCTTTTTCGATACTCCTCCCTTAGGAGATTGGGCGGCAAAGGTGAACAACACCGACTCTACACCAGCGCCCGTCAGGCCAACCCTCTCCCGCGTATCGCTCAGCGAAAGCGACCAGGCGTTCCTTAGTGGTCATCATGGTAAAGCGGCTCAGGAGGCGATGCGCATCGTGTTACGAATGGCTGAGCTTCAGGGCGCAGACCAACTGATAGACATCAGCCAAGCGCATATAGACGGCTGTATTTACACCGGCCCCGCCAGTTTGCGTTTCGCTGAACAGCTAGTTGAATGGGGGGCACAGGTGAGTGTTCCCACCACCCTCAATGCTATTTCTGTTGACCAGTGCCGCTGGCGGGCCCAGGGCATCGACCCCGCTTTCGGCGAACCTGCCAGTGCGCTAGGCAACGCCTATATGGCCATGGGCGCGCAACTCAGTTACACCTGCGCGCCCTATTTACTCGACAGCGCCCCTAAGGCAGGCGAACAGATCGTCTGGGCCGAGTCTAACGCCGTCGTTTATGCCAACAGTGTGCTCGCGGCACGAACGCTGAAATACCCTGATTATCTGGATATTTGCATCGCCTTAACGGGGCGGGCTCCCTATATTGGCGCTCATCGAGACCAGGGGCGTATTGCCACGCTGCGTATTGACATTAAGCCACTCGATACACTGGATGACGCTTTCTGGCCGTTGTTGGGGTATCACGTCGGACTGCTCTGCGGCAGTGAGATTCCCTTGCTTTGCGGACTGGAAGAGACAGCTCCCAGCCGCGATGATCTCAAAGCATTCGGTGCGGCCTTCGCTACTACCTCCGCTGCACCGATGTTCCACATCAGCAAGATTACCCCTGAAGCGATGAGTGAATCCCGGGCCCTGGGGGAACTACCGCCTTTACGCCAGCTAACGGTTGAACCCGCGGATCTACTCACTAGCTGGTATGAACTGGATCACGCTGAGGCGCGTCAAGTCGGCCTTGTCTCCTTGGGCAATCCGCACTTTTCGCTAAGCGAATGCGCGGCACTGGCGAAGCTCTGTACTGGACGCCATAAACATCCGGATGTCGCCATGGCAGTAACGCTCGGGCGGGCAGTTTATGCCGACGCTAGCGCGGCGGGGTACGTCACTACCCTGGAGCGTTTCGGTGCCCAGCTTATCAACGATACCTGCTGGTGCATGCTGGGTGAGCCTGTGGTGCCGCCAACGGCGCGCACCCTAATGACTAACTCGGGGAAATATGCCCACTACGCCCCTGGGTTAGTCGGTCGTCAGGTGCACTTCGGCAACCTTGCTGAGTGTGTCGAAACCGCCTGCAGCGGAGAGGCCAGTGGCCGGCTACCTACCTGGCTAACAGGCGTTGCAACTCGTCAAGGAGCACACTGAGCCATGTTTGATTACACCTTCCAGTGGCGTACTGCCTTAAGAGCCCTGCCGGATATGCTCGAAGGCGCTGTTGTCACCTTTGAGACCGCGGCGCTATCGATGATCTTCGGTGTCTTAATCGCTCTTGCCTTGCTGGCGATGCGGGAGACCCCCAACCTTGCTACGCGGGCATTGGCAGGTACCTGGGTGTCAATCGCTCGCAACACCCCTGCTCTGTTCCAGATCTACATCGTCTATTTCGGCCTAGGCGCCATCGGTTTGCATGTCAGTTCCTGGGCTGCCCTGTTAGCCGGTATCACCTTCAATAACGCTGGCTACTTGGCTGAAAATTTTCGTGGCGGCCTCAAAGCAATACCCGATACCCAAGTCCGTGCGGCCCGCTCCTTGGGAATGAGCAGCTTCCAGGCGTATCGCCTGGTGGTGGTGCCGCAACTACTGCGGATCGTGTTTTACCCCATCACCAACCAGATGGTGTGGGCGGTATTAATGACGTCGTTAGGGGTAATCGTTGGCCTAAATAACGACCTCACCGGGGTGACCCAGGATTACAACGTCAGAACGTTCCGCACTTTTGAGCTGTTTGCGCTGGCAGCGGTGATCTATTACCTGATCGCCAAACTAATCGTAGCGATAGCCCGGCTGTTGGCCTGGCGCTTATTCCGCTATTGAGGGCCTGACCATGTTTTCAACTAGCTTTACCTGGAACGACCTGCTGTTTCTGCTTCAAGGGGCCTGGGTCACTCTGTTACTGACGTTTTGGTCGATGCTACTCGGTACCTTTCTTGGCGTCTCTTGTGGGCTACTCCGCGCGCTACTGCCCAGAGCAACGATTCCGCTGGGGTGGTTTCTGGATATCTTTCGCAGCGTGCCGCTGCTGATCCAATTTGTGCTGTTCAATTCGCTCAAGAGCATTGTGGGCCTGGATTGGAGCGCTTTCACCGTGGGCTGTGTGGTCCTTGGCGTGTATGTAGCCGCTTTCTGCACCGAGATTGTTCGCAGCGGCGTGCTGTCGGTGCCCCAGAACCTGCGTTTGGCCAGTCGCTCGCTGGGCATGACCTACTGGCAAGACCTGCGTTATGTGGTAATACCACTAGCGACCCGGGTCGCCTTTCCCGGCTGGCTCAACCTATCGCTTTCGGCCATGAAAGATACCGCGCTGGTCATGTGGATCGGCATCATTGAATTGCTCCGCGCCTCCCAGGCCATCGTCACGCGCATTCAGGAGCCATTACTGGTGCTGTGCATCGCAGGGCTTATTTATTACCTCATTAGCTTGGTGGTATCCCGCCTAGGTGCCCAAGTGGAAAAAAGGTGGCAGCAGAATGATTGAGATCGAAAAAGTACATAAATCATTTAAAGATTTAGAAGTGATCAAAGGGGTTGACCTGACGGTACAAAAAGGCGAGGTGGTCTCCATAGTGGGAGGCTCCGGCTCGGGGAAATCAACCTTGCTGATGTGCATCAACGGCTTGGAAAATATCCAAAGTGGATCGATTAAAGTCGACGGCACCGAGGTGCATGCTAAGGGCACCGACATCAATCAGTTACGCCAGAAAATTGGCATTGTCTTCCAGCAGTGGAACGCCTTTCCCCACTTGAATGTATTAGAGAACGTTATGTTGGCACCGCGCAAAGTTCAGGGCAAAAGTCGTGCTGAAGCCGAAGAGTTAGCTGTAAAGCAACTCACCCATGTGGGCCTTGCTGATAAGCTCAAAGTGTTTCCCGGCAAGCTCTCTGGTGGCCAGCAGCAGCGCATGGCGATTGCCCGGGCGCTGGCTATGACGCCAGATTATATGCTCTTCGACGAAGCCACTTCTGCGCTAGACCCACAACTGGTAGGTGAAGTACTCGACACCATGCGCCTACTGGCTGAAGACGGCATGACGATGATTCTGGTTACCCATGAGATCCCGTTCGCACGAGACGTATCAGATCGCGTGGCCTTTTTCCGTGAAGGCCTCATTCATGAGATTGGCCCTCCCGATCAAGTGATAGATAACCCGCAGAAGCCGGAAACAGCCGCCTTTCTCAAATCAGTGGTCTAGAGGTTCACATGCGTTCAAGCAAAGTCATTCATGTTGTCAGCTGTCATGCCGAGGGAGAAGTCGGAGATGTCATCGTAGGTGGCGTCGCCCCACCACCTGGCGATACGTTATGGGAGCAATCGCGCTGGATTGCACGCGATGAAACCCTGCGCAACTTTATGCTCAATGAGCCACGTGGGGGCGTATTTCGACACGTCAATCTACTGGTGCCGTCAAAAGACCCTCGCGCCCAGATGGCATGGATCATCATGGAGCCCGCCGATACACCACCGATGTCCGGTTCTAATTCGCTCTGTGTCGCAACTGTGCTGCTCGATAGCGGCATTCTGCCTATGACGGAGCCTGTTACCCATTTGGTACTGGAAGCGCCGGGGGGGCTGGTTGAGATTACCGCGCAGTGCCGAGACGGCAAAGCCGAGAAAGTTGAAGTGCATAACGTACCGTCCTTTGCCGACAAAATTGACCGCTGGATCGAGGTTGAAGGGGTAGGATCGCTGCAAGTCGATACCGCCTACGGGGGCGATAGCTTTGTCATTGCCGACCCCCAACAGCTGGGGTTTTCACTGCATGCTGATGAAGCAGCCGATCTAGTCGCCACCGGCCTTAAGATCACCCATGCTGCCAATGAACAGCTGGGGTTTACGCATCCATTGAATCCACAATGGTCACATATATCTTTTTGCCAAATAGCGGCACCGGTGAGCCACGAAAGCGGCGTAGCAACCGCCACGAATGCGGTGGTGATTCGTCCTGGTAAGATTGATCGTTCCCCTTGCGGCACAGGCTGTTCTGCACGCATGGCGGTGCTGCACGCGAAGGGTCAATTGAAAGTTGGGGAGCCCTTTATCGGTCGATCTATTATCGGTTCGGAGTTTGAATGTCGAATCGTAAGCCCATGCGATATAGCGGGTCGCCCAGCAATTATTCCTAGTCTAGCCGGACGCGCCTGGATTACTGGAACTCACCAGCATTTACTCGATCCCAGCGACCCATGGCCAGAGGGTTATCAACTTTCAGACACTTGGCCGAGAGATTTAAAATAGACTGAAACATCCAAAAATTGTTAGTCATAAACTCGTCCACTACCTGCGTCATCCGCAGATAGTGGACACTCATTAAATAAGGGTTTTAGTTCGAGATAGCCCTTTACCAACTATATTTCACACTGCCAATCACACTGCGGGATTCACCGTAGTAGCACCAGTATTCACAGCTGGCCACGTACTCTTTATCGGTAAGGTTGTTGACGTTGACCTGAGCCTGCCAGCCGTCAGCAAACTCATAGCCCACCATGGCATCGACCAGGGTGTAGCTATCCACTGCTGTGTTGTCGGCGACGCTGGTATCAACGGTGCTGCCCACATAACGAACACCACCACCCAGCGTCACGCCATTTAACGCGCCGCCGGTGAAGGCGTAATCCAACCATGTTGATGCTTGGTGGCGCGGGATTAACGGCGCACGCTCATCGCCTTCCAGGCGGGCATCGGTGTAGGTGTAAGCCGCGGTGACTTTTAACGCATCGGTAATATAACCAACCCCTTCCAGCTCAAAGCCTTGAGAGGTTCGCTTGCCCTCTTGTACCTGGAAGCCTGCTGGAGAGGTCACTAGAGTATTGGTCTCTTCTAGATCAAAAACTGCCGCCGTTACATAGCCATCCCAGTCGAACGGCGCCAACTTAGCGCCTATTTCCCACTGACGACCTTCACGGGGATCATACAGGTCGCCCGCATCGTCTACTCTACCCACTGGGTCAAATGACTCGGTGTAGCTAACGTAAGGATTAACGCCGTTTTCACCCAGGTACATTGCGCCACCTGACCAAGACACTTGGTCGTCATCTGAGCGCTGAGTGGTTCCTGCGGTTTGATTACGGTTATCCGTTTCCGCCTGGTCGTAGCGTACGCCGCCCAACAGCACCCAGCGGTCATCAATACGCAGCTGGTTTTGGGCATACAGTCCGGTCTGCTCTTTATCGATTTCCCGAGTTTGCAGATCTTCTTCCGCAATCGGCGTAAAGTTACCGTAGGTTGGATTAAAGATATCAATCGGCTCGCCGAACGCATAGTTATCCCCTTCCTGGCCACTAAGGCTCAAGTTTTGGTAATCAACACCCAGCAGCAGCGTATTCTCGGTGCGATCACCGTACCAAGTACCCACCATGCGGTTATCAATCGTCCAGCTATCAATGGAACCATCGCGATAAACCAATCCACGGGATGCGCGTCGATCATCAACCATGGAGAGCGCGTAGGTGCTGCGCAGCTCTAAGTCCAGTTCGCTGTAGCGCAGATCTTGCTCAAACGACCAGGTATCGTTAATAGCGTGGCGAAGCTCATAACCAAGCCCCCACTGAGTGCGTTTATCCTGGTCATATCCAGGTTCACTCAAGTTGGTCTGTGGGTCGATGTGGCCAAAGGGGGTGTTTTCCACAGTGCCATAGGGCAGCTTAAAGCCATTAACGGGAACGCCATCATCTTTTTGCACGCTGGCTAAAAAGGTAACGGTAGTGTCTTCACTAAGATCAACCGCCAGGCTCGGCGCAAAATAGTAGCGCTCGTTATCCGTGGCGTTTAAATCGCCGTCGCGCTCTTTGTATAATCCCACCAAGCGATAGCGCACATCGTCTGACTCTCCCAGCGGCCCGCTGGTGTCAATGCCAACTTGGCGATGGTTGCGATTGCCAATCTGTAAATTAAACTCCCCTTGAGGCGTCTCAGTCGGACGCTTACTGACCGCATTGATCAAGCCCCCAGGAGGCGCCTCACCGTAAAGAATCGATGAAGGCCCTTTAAATACCTCGATACGCTCCAAACCATAAGGCTCGGGTAGCCACTGATAAAACCCTTCGCGGTAGATACGCAGACCATCTTGGTAAGTCGATTGATCAAAACCGCGCACCTTGAGCCAATCGGTATTGTTATCGCTACCGTAATGGCCCGACAGCACGCCCGCACGATAGCGGAACGTTTCATCTAGCTGTTGGACGTTACGGGCTTCCAGTTCTTCACGGTCAACGCTTGAGACCGGACGTGGCGTCTCTACTAGCGGGGTATCGACTTTTAGCGCCGTGGCGGTAACCACCACGGTATCGTTGGAAGTGGTTTCTTCCTGAGCATAGGCAGATGCGCAAAAGAGCGCCGCAGTGACGGGGATCAGTGCGGAAATTGAGCGCGCCAAAGGACGACGGGCAAACGGCAGACGAGGCATGATAGAGTCTCAGTTGGAATTAGGAGCAAAGAGGAAGCAGAGAAATAAGCATCATGATAATCGTTGTTATTAGCATTCATGATAGCGCTTTTGAATAGATGCTTTCAATGGCCTAATGCGGGGTTTTTCAACGCTGACTGAGCTCGACACCAACAGACTGTACCCAATGCATCTCAACTGCTTAGATGCTTTAGCAGTTGAGATTTGAGAAGAGAAGCGCTGCGTTCCCTGCAGCGCAAAGTGCAACGTCCTGTTTAGGCATTTCCGTTGCCACACTTATGGGTACATTAAACAGTTAGCTATCTGTTGGCTGTGCGCTGGCGAACACGGGGGTGAAAACTCCTGCAATAACTATCCCTCTCCAACTATTCTCTCTTATACAACGCGTTGTTTCTAAGCCTGTTCCAAGAGGCTTATGTGCGTTAGCGTGCTGAGTTGGCCTGCCGATAGCCTATACTAAAACGATGTCTGTATAAAAATTTGTGATAACAGTAAAAAGCATTAGAAAATAACATCTTACTCAGACAGTTGTGATCAAAAGCTGCGCGATAGCCAACAACAGGGGGAGAGGTGCGATGCTAGAACCCCAGCAGAACGCTCTGCTTGGCTTATTACCCGAAGAAGACCTTGCGCATCTGTTGCCTCATCTTGAGCAGGTTACATTGTCCTTGGGTCAGTCACTCAGCGAATCCGGCCGGCAAATGAGCCACGTCTACTTTCCTCTTGATGCCATCGTTTCGCTGCTTTGCGTGATGGAGGATGGTGCCTCGACCGAAATCGCAGTAGTGGGTTATGAAGGGATCGTTGGTGTCTCTCTGTTCATGGGTGGTGAGACCACCCCCAGCCGAGCGATTGTGCAGAGTGCAGGGACGGCTTACCGCCTTAAGGGGCAATTACTCAAAAACGAATTCTATCGCGCGGGCCCCATGCAGCGACTACTTCTGCGCTATACCCAGGCCTTGCTGACGCAGATGGCACAGACAGCGGTATGCAACCGCCATCACAGCGTCGATCAGCAGCTATGCCGCTGGCTGCTGCTCAGCCTCGACCGGCTACCGGGCGACAAACTGATTATGACCCAAGAGCTAATTGCCAATATGCTGGGCGTGCGGCGTGAAGGCGTGACCGAGTCCGCAGGGAAACTCCAGCGAGCAGGGCTGATTTCCTACAACCGCGGGCATATCACCGTCATTGACAGGCCTGGGCTAGAGAAGCGGGTCTGCGAGTGTTACGCGGTGGTTAAGCGCGAGTACGACCGCCTACTCAACCACCATGACGTAATGTAATCCTTCAATCCCTACTATCCATCTACCCGTAAACACCCTTCCAGCGTTATGTACGCTAGCGTGCCGACGCTTGATTTACCCAATGTAATGTACGCATAGTCCGTCAATAACGCTGATGATGGCCTATCTGCAGCCGACATCAAAATGATTTACACCTTCATTGTGCCGTTTGCCAGGTTCTTATAACCGGAGAGGCACATGACGTCTATTTTAAACGTTCCCGCTGCCAATCAACTCCTTGTTGAGTTGCCGGAAGTCGAGCGAAATGCCTTTATGGCTGCCTGCGACACCGTGGAGCTTAGCTTTGGTGAAGTGCTGTTACAGCCCACAGAGACATTTACCCACGTCTATTTTCCCATCGATAGCTTCATTTCACTGATTGTCGTCATCGATACGGAAAAACAGCTGGAAGTCGCGATGGCGGGCCGGGAAGGAATGCTGGGCAGCTCCTTAGTGTTAGGCATTGATGAGGCGCCACTACTCGCGCTGGTTCAAGGGGCAGGTTCGGCCCTACGCATTGACGCTGGAGCCTTTCAACAACTACTCCTTAGCACTCCGGTATTACATCAGCGACTAAAGCGATATATCTATGTCGTGATGAAGCAGCTGGCGACATCTGCGGCGTGTAATCATTTTCATCGAATTGAAGAGCGCCTCGCCCGCTGGCTGCTGATGACTCAGGATCGCGCTGGTACTGATCAGTTGAATCTGACTCATGAGTTTCTGGCTATGATGCTCGGGGTTAGACGTGCAGGCATTACCCTGGCAGCGATAGCCATGCAGACGCGTGGTCTAATCCGTTACCAGCGTGGAACCATCACGGTGCTTGATCGACTAGGCCTAATCGAGGCCTCCTGCGAGTGCTATAGCGATGATTGCGCGTTATACGCCAAAATGTTGCCGGTGTTATAGAGGAAGAATGCGTAACGCTTGATCAAGCGTTTAATAAGCCCCTCCTCTGCAACGCCAACGGGCTACGTAAAGAGGCCATTGGTTGGCCTCTTCATTACGCAGCGTTTTATTAAGCAGCATTAAGCCTGACTAAAGTACGTTTTTGTAAGCCACTCCCCCTTTCATAATCAGCATAAGCTGCTCATCCGGCTGAGTAAGCACATTAATGTCGTCCAAAGGATTGTTTTGAAGCACGATGACGTCTCCCCTTGCGCCTGGAATAATCTCGCCAAAATCACCGGTATGGCCATAAGCGTCGGCGGCGTGGCTTGTCGCTGCACGAATCAGTTCATCGGTGGGCACTACATCCTTACGCAAATTAAACTCATTAAGCTGATGGCGCTGCATCCGACCGAGTAAGTCAGAGCCATATAGCATTTTAACCCCATGGCGTTGAGCCATTTCCAGTGCCTTACCGCCAGCATCCAGCACATCATAAACCTTGCGTTGTAGGTGCTCAGCCATACCCGCCTCTACACCTTCCTTCGCCAGGGCATCGTAAGTGCAGAGGGTCGGAGTAAGATAAGCGTCGTACTCAAGGAATAGCCGACAGCTCTCCTCGTCCATGAGGTTGCCGTGCTCTATGGTCTTGACGCCTCTTGGGATAAGCCGGTTGATAGCGCGCGCCGTATAAGCATGTGCCATGGTGTGAATATTAGCGGCGGTGGCTTCTTCCACAATGGCATCAATTTCCTCAAGCGAGAACTGAGTGCTGTCTATACGGTCGGTAGGTGAAGAAACGCCGCCAGAGGCCATAATCTTGATCTGAGTGGCACCTTTTCTAATCTCGTCCCGGGCGGCTCGTCGTACTTCACTAACACCGTCGCAAACACGACCTAGACCAGCGCAGCAGAAGCAGCCTTCAAAGGTTTGCTGACCTGGGCCACGCATGTCGGCATGGCCACCTGTCTGAGAGAGTGCATTCCCGGCGTACATGATGCGCGGGCCGACCAGAGCGCCTTCGTCTACAGCCTTGGCTAGCCCGTAATCTGCACCACCAGCGTCACGCACGGTCGTGAATCCGCGCATCAACATGGCTTCCAACAGCTCGCTTGATTTGGCACCGACATAGAAAGGCGAGAGCGTCTCAAGCAATGCAAAATTGGGTGTAATTGCCGTGACGTGTACATGCGAATCAACCAGACCGGGCATCAGGAAGTAGCCTTGAATATCGATGACGTGATCATCACTGCCCTCTAGCGGCGAATCGCTCACATCGACGATACGGCCATCCTGAATACGCACCTGCTGGTTGGCGAGTACCTTTCCGTTGCGCGTGTCGATGACGTTGGCATTAATAAAACGTGTCGTTGTCATGAGTGTTCCTTGTGGGTATTCCAGGTGAGAGTGGCGTTAAAACATTTTTTGAGGGAGGTAGAGCGAAAGCGCTGGAATCAGCACGATCAGCAACAGGGCAACAATATCCATGACGATGAACCAGGTGACGCCCTTGAACACTTCAGACAAGGTGACGCTATTGCCCAGGGCTCCTTTGATGACATAAACATTGAGCCCGATAGGCGGGGTGACCAGCCCCACTTCAAGCAGCTTGACGACGATGATGCCGAACCAGATCAAGTTAAGGTCTGCGCCTTCTACTAAGGGCAGGATTAGCGGCAGAGTGAGCAGCAGTAAGCCAATGGAGTCGATGAACATGCCCAGCACAAGATAGATCAGTGCCACAGCGAGAATGATCCACCAGGTCTCGGTGCTGACGCCGAGGATTATTTCGGAGAAAGCAGCGGGCACGCCACTCATGGCTAGAAAACGGGTGAAAAACAGCGACCCAATGAGAATAATAAAGATGCTTGCCGTGCTCACCGCTGTGCGAATCAGCGCTTCCCGAATGGCTGAAAAGGTTAGCGTGCGCCGTGACAAGGCGATCAGAGCTGCAATGGAAGTACCCACTGCTCCCGCTTCGGTAGGCGAGAAAATACCCAGAAAAATCCCACCAAGGACTGAGCCGATCAGCAGTGGCAACGGCCAGATATGCTTAAAGGCATCCCATTTTTCGTCCCAGCTAGAGCGCACATCGGTGTTGCCCGCCAGGCTGGGGTTAAGCTTGGTTCGCACCATGATCATGGCGATGTAAAGCAGCGCTGAAAGCACACCGGGAATGAAACCCGCCATAAACAGCTGGCCCACCGACACCTGGGCATAAACACCATAGAGCACCAGCAGCACGCTTGGGGGAATCAGCGAGCCGAGTGTTCCAGATGCTGCCACGGTACCTGTGGCCAACCCCTTGTCGTAGTTATGCTTGAGCATTTCGGGCACGGCAATACGCGACATGGCCGCCGATGTTGCGACGCTAGAGCCGGAGGCTGCGGCAAAGAAGGCAGAGGCCATTACGCTGGAAACGGCCAGACCGCCAGGCAGGCGCGCCAGATAAAGGCGCATGGCATGAAACAGGCCTTGGGTCATATTAGTGCTAGTACACAAATAGCCCATAAACAGGAACATAGGTGCCGCGGTCAGCTCCCAGGTGCCTGCAAAGTCGAACGGAGTGGCCGAAATCATCCCCCAGGCCACACGCATGCTGGTCATTTCACCAATGCCGATAATCGACACTAACCCCAGTGCCACGCCGATTGGTACGCGCAGGGCGATAAGGGCCAAGGCGATGGCAATGCCTGCCACGCCTATCTCGATATTACTCATTAGGAAACTCCTACAGGGCTTGGCGTTGTTGCAGCGCCTTAATCATGTTGGCGAGGATGGCCAGGCACATGGCTGCGAAGCCAACCGGTAACGCCCAGCGACTGGGCCATAGATAGAAGGTGAAATTGGCCATGGCCGTTTCCATTCGAACCGTAGCGCGCACTGCATCTAGATAGCTCTGGTAGCAGAGCATGCCGAAATAGAGGAGCCCCAGGGTGCTGGCAAACAGGTAAAGCACCAGTTGGGCGCTAGGCGGAAGCCTTCCCACCAGCACATCCACGCTGATGTGTTCCCGCTGAAGCTCCACATAGGCAAGAGGCAGAAAGACGACGGCGACCATGTAGTAAAAAGACACAAATTCCAGGGTGCCGGTAAACGACTTTCCGAATAAGTAGCGCAGCCCAACATCGAGTGAGACATGCAGCGCCATAAGCACCAGAAAGAGGGCCGCCAGCACCATGGCACTTTTGGCGATCCACTGGCTCAACGACTCTACGTGTTTAGCGATCATACAGGCTCACTCCTCTTCGCATCTGAGGCAGAAAAACCCAGCTCCAGAAGCGTCTCTTTCCAGAACAGCAACATATCGCGGTAGAGTTCAGGGTCATCTCGCCAAATACTTTGCGCTCCCATACCCCGCATCATGCACAAGGTGGCATTCAGGGCGACGCGATTCTGATGTGACGTGTGGTTGGCGCTGGCAACCAGTTGCTCCCAAATCTGCTCCAAAGAGTCATTGAAATTGGCTGCCAGCGGCACTAGCACTCTCATGATGTCGGGGTCGGTACGTGCGTTAGTGAGGTATTCGAGGGTCACCATATAAAGGTCACCCTTGAAGTGCTCATGCAGTGCTTTAAGCAGGTTGTCAAAGTTAAGCTCGCCTGCTTTAACCTTCACGGCCATCTCTCTTACGCTTTCGACTTCGCGACTCAGCAAGTCCTCCAACGCCGCCTGCATCAATAATGTCTTAGAAGGGTAGTGGTGAACTAAAGCGCCACGGGAAACGCCCGCCAGACGTGCGACATCCACGGTTGAAGTGGCACGAATGCCCTTCTCGAGAATGCATTCGATAGTCGCTTGCGTGACCCTGGCCTGGGTTTGGCGTGAGCGTTCTTCTTGATTCTGTCGCTTCGTCATAGCGAACCCTTATTTGGCCTAGGCCGCCTCAATGCGACGGCCTAAGAGTCGCAGCGTTAATAAATTCCGTAGTCTGCAGGAAGCTTATTGTAGATTTCTTGCATGGCCAGTTCGGCCAGTGCCTCTTCGTCTTCGCGATCAATCTCGCTAATTAAGGCATCCCACTTTTCGTAGGTCGCGATGAAATCATCAATCAGCGCTTCGGGGTCTTCAACGCCATACTCATCACGAGCCTTATCGTAGACGTTTGCCAACGCTTCATTGCGGAAAGCTTCCACGGAAGCCATCAGATCCTTTTCGGGCTCGTAGATGTTGTTGCCGTGGGAGGCGGCTTCTTCCAGTGCAGCTTCAGAAGCGCCCAGATACTGGACAATCATGCGTGTCATTGCCTTGGCAGTCGCTTCTTTGAAGACATCACGCTCCTCATCGTTGAGACTAGCCCAAAAACCTGAATTGAAACCCCACTGAGGGCCAGACCAATACATGCCGGTAGGCAGCAGCGTGGTGTGCTCGGCAACCTCCCACAATGAGCGGTCAATCAAGTCGTTAGCCGCATTAGAGGCGCAGTCCAACGAGCCACGATCGAGACCGCTATACATCTCACTGGAAGGCACATTGACGGGCGTTCCCCCGGCTTGCTCGACCCAGGCAGAAACAGTCGAGCCTGCGGTACGAATACGCTTACCCCGCAGCTCTTCAAGATTGCGGACTGGCTCGCGGCAGAACAGCACATAGGAAGGCGTGTTATAGGCGCCCAGGTAGACAATATCCAGTTCCTCCCACTCGGCTAGCTGAGTCGGATTATTAAGGCTGAAGTCTGTCACCGCCAGTATGCCTATCAGTGGGTCATCATAGTTAAACCCTAACTCCTGCACGGCATTCGCTACCGGCATTTCAGAAGGTGTGTAAATAGCCGCATGGTGAGCAACCTGAACCACGTTATCCTGGATACCCTGCAGGTTAGCGCGTGGTGCCAGCAGTACGGTACCGGTATAAACCTCGGGTTGCAGTTCACCGTTCGAGAGCTCCTTGACCATTTCTGCCCACTCGATGTAACCGTAGCGGGAGTGGGGGTGTTGTTGGTCATAAAACGAATTGGCAATAAAGGATGTTGCGGCATGGGCCGAAGAAGCAACGACAGGCAAGACCAGCGCTCCAACGGCGAGTGTCAGCGTATTACGAGTGAAGTTCATATAGTTTCCCGGGCCGATTTAATCGGCTGTTTTTTCTGTTGTATCACTTTGTATTGTTGACACGTCACCCGATGTGGCGCGTGTACATAATTCAATCTAGACTTCAAATAATAAAAAAACAAGCAGGTCTGTTTGTTTTTGATACGACCTGCTTCGCATAGAAAGGTTAAGCAATGAAAATAAAAGAAAATCCTACTCGGCTGGATATTGCGGGTACCTGGCAAGGGATTCGTATGATGCTACCTTTGGCGGTTTTTACGATCGCTTTTGGGTTGGCGTTTGGCGTAGCCGCTGTGCACCAAGGGTTGGCCGGCTGGGAAGCGATGCTAATGAGCCTGTTTGTCTTCGCGGCGCCATCGCAATTTGCTGCCCTTGAGATGTGGCATTCGCCTCTGCCACTGCTTGCTCTGGCAGCGGTCACACTCGCGATTCATACCCGGCATATGCTGATGAGTGCGGCGCTTTATCCCTGGCTCAAGGCGTTACCTCAACGCCAGCAATTCGCTATGGTGATTCTGCTAACCGACTCCAACTGGGCAATGGCACTGGGAGAGTATCAGCGCGGCGAGCGAAACCTGGGCATTCTTCTAGGTGGCGGTATCGCGCTGTGGGGCGCCTGGGTCGGAGGTACTGCGATAGGGCTAGCCTTTGGTGGGGGCATTACCGAGCCTGAACGCTTTGGCCTTGATGTGATCATGCTGTGCTTTCTGCTGATGATCGTTGTCGGTGGAAACCCACGAGCAGCAATGGCCCTACCCTGGCTGGCAGCAGCGGCGAGTGCATTAATGGCGTACTGGTGGCTGCCGCCTTACCTACATGTGATGGTGGGCGCGATTACTGGTGGCGTGGTGGCGGTATTGTTACCCGGACGCTGGTTAAGGGAAAGCGCCTCATGAGCTCATCACCCGTGTGGCAGTCGTTGATAGCCATCATGCTAATGGTGGTGATTGCATATGGATCCAGAGTGCTGGGACTACTAATCATGTCGCGGGTGCCGCTAGGCCCACGCGTGCGGCGATTCGTCGATGCCATGTCTAGTTCAGTCCTGATTGCCGTCATTACACCTATCATCGTGCATGGTGACGGTGGCGTTCGGCTCGCTGCCATTGCGGCGGGTACGGTGGCGGTAGTGATGAGGAATCCGTTGGTATCAATTGCAATGGGTATGCTTTGTGCTGCTGGTTGGCGCTGGTGGTTTGGGTAATATCGTAAAAAACGGCGGGCTTGAAAGTCTCAGAAGTACGCAGGGGATAACTAGAATCAGATATACCGCAGCTCCAGGGACTAATTACTCCCTGCATTTGAAATAGGTAAATATAGAAATGGTGGGCCCAGTAGGACTTGAACCTACGACCAAGGGATTATGAGTGCAACCAAACAAATTTCGGGATCGCGCCTGCAATGCGGAAACAAAGGTTTTTCAATGAGTTAAGGTTTTCCATGGTTTACATTACTCACATGATTTTCACCCTGTTAACAGCCAAATAACAACCAGGCGGCGACCAGTTGGCAACCAAATTACAGCCAGCTACAGCAAAATGCAGAGTCGATAATTGATAACCCAAAATGTACTATGTACACTAAAATACGCAATGGCTAAAGGAAGTGCCTCAAAGTGAGTCATGCGATTGAATTTATCGAAACCCCAACGTTCACACGCCAGATCCATGCCATTGCCACAGACGACGAATTAAAGGAACTACAACGCACCCTGATTGCTCAACCCAACAAAGGTGACCTAATTCAGGGCACAGGTGGGTTGCGCAAAATACGCATGGCGTTGGGCAACCAAGGCAAAAGCGGCGGCGCCAGGGTTATCTACTTTTTGGCAACGGCAGAGAGAATCTATCTGATACTGGCCTACCCCAAGAGCGTGAAGGACAGCTTAACGCCTGCTGAAAAGGCCGCACTGAAAATACTTACCCACCAATTGAAGGGGGAGGTTTCCAAATGAGCATTTTTGACGAACTGCAAACATCGCTGCAGGAAGCCGTTGAAATCAAACAAGGCAAAGCCCAAGCCAGCCGCATCACACGCCATGAGTTGGCTGATGTAAAAGCTATCCGAGCAAAACTACACGTCTCTCAAGCCGAGTTTGCCGAGGCTATGGGAACCAGTGTGGACACCATCAAAAGCTGGGAAACCAAGCGCCGTAACCCTACAGGGCTAGCCGCCAAGGTACTGGCGACGATTCAGGACAACCCAGCTTTTTTCAACGAACTTGCTTCGCATTAGCATCTATTATTCAGCTCACTCGCCCGGCCATAGCATTACGTCGTGAAGTATTTGATCGGATTACTACCCCCTTCAAACACATAAGCACAATAAATGGATAAGTTCAAATAAGGAGATAAAGACTTGTGGAATAACTATAAACCAGTGGCCAGTTCAACTTGACCACTATAGTAATAAAACTACCATAGTTATATTGATATAACTTATCCCATGATTTTATTTGTGTAAAAAAATTTACATTAATTAATAAAGTGAATATTAAATCAGATAATTAAAAAATTTTCTTTTCTTTTTCTCTATTTTTTCCGTTAACTTCACAATCACACAAATTTATAAAGACATTATTAAAGAACCCAATAGCCCCAAACAAAACCAGCAATGGCTCTAGCGACGCGAGTTTTGTACTGAAAGCTGCGGCCAAGGCAATAATCTCTTTTCCACCCTGAGAAATCTTATTTTTTATAAACTCGTCAAGTCTACGCATCACATCCCCTAAAGGGCTATCTAATTTTTCGCAAAGGTTAAACTGTTTTTTTCCACATATCCATTCTTTAAGGTCAACCCCTTTTTGTCGAGCTTCGCTTATTATTCTTTCAATGAACTTTCTCACTGATAAAGCATTTAATGAATCGACACGGGCTTGTAAACCGCCATCATAGTCTATTACTTTTTGCTCAATATCACTTGGCTCCATGAATTTTCTTAAATCTGGTAATGATGCAGCATCAATTAGAGACTTCTCAAGCTTTCCTTCATAGTCATGAATGGATGGCATATCTCCCCCTCTTATTATTAAAAAACCAATAAAAATTACAGAAGAAATCTCATCGCTTTATGTTAATCGTACTTAAATGAGAAATTTTCGCATATTAAAAACCGTCTCTACAAAATCTATCCGCCTTTACCATCTCAATTTAGCTAACTTTTCGAATTCTGCTATATTAAATCTGTACAAGATGGCCGTGAAAAACTCGAACCATTGGCCGTTTCAGAAAATGCAACCGTTAAGTTACTCTAATCGTTATCTAATCAGCCTAGCAACTGTTAGAACGGTCTCGGTGGGGGTAAAATATGGAAAATTATGAAGAAATTATTAGAGAGTTGATCGCCAAGCTTGCGAAAGAGAATCTTGGTTCAGAACATGCTGATTCCTTACTAGAACACCTTTCGCAGGACGAGTGGGCTCATCTCGAAATGCAGATATCGGCATATGTAACGAACAGCCTTTGGAAGTGTTTCCCGTCAGGAGTTGACGGGAATAGCAAGAATGTCGTCTGTGCACTTCCGAATAATCTAGAAATAGTTTCTCGGTCTGCAGCTGTTCAATGTCAAAATAGTAGCTGTTTTGAATTTTTTTGTGGTAAGCATAAGCTTTATAAATGCCCACTTTGCGGGGGTAGGGTTCAATGAATGCAAGGGCCAAAGAGTATCCCGCCGCCCCCAATGCATACGAAGCAGTGGTTTCTTCTTTCCCAGGACTATGCGGTGTTTTATTAGGTTTTGTGGGAGCATATTTTGTAGCTGTTACTCTCGGAACATGGCCTAAGCTGGAAAGCACGTATGAAGCTTGGCCGCTTGTTTTTTCCGAGCATTTTAAGTTTTCTGTATCGGTTCCACGTCGTATTCTAGTTTCTCTTTCATGCGTGGGCGCGGGAGCGCTTTTGCTGGTATCGATGATTAAAGCCGTTAGCGCTCAAATGCTGTACTGTGCGGAGCAGCTGGATAATGTTATCGATGTGCAACATAAAGCTATGGTTCAAAAATGGCACTCAGATCGAGATTCAGCCGTATCCAAAGCAATTTTAGCCTTTCACTTTGCAGTTCCAACGATTGCTCTTTCTCTATTCTTTCTCCTTGATCATGGGCTCGTAGCCGCTGGCGTTTACATAGTTTTTTTCTGGTACGGAAAATATTTCCTTTCGTGGTGCAAGGAGCGTTGTTAAGGAAACGCTGCACAAACCCTGTCGTAGCTGCCTGATCACCAGCGGCGGGTAGAATCTTACCACTACACACCGTCTGACAGAGCCATCCAATGAAGCAGATCTCGTTCGCCTAAGCTGAGCACCAGAATAAGAAGAAGTCCACTCGCCGCAAGCGTATCCTGGCCCTGATGCAGGCCCTGGTGCTATGACAAAGGCTGATTGGTGCGTTTCGCCATCCCACCTCTTCAACGGGCCGGGTGATCATCTGTTGGATTGAGAGCATAAGGGACCGGAGCGTGACCATGCTTGCCCAGTGCTTGATGTGTTAGGAATTCGGTTGATAAGGTATTACCATGTTGTACTTGTAAACGTAAGCGTTATAGCCCAGCTAACGCCGTTTCGATTGCACAAAACGTAAATCTGAAAACGTCAGATGGAGCATCATGAAAATACATTCAACTACGGATCACTTAAAGACCCCAGCATCAGCTGCGCTGAATGTAAGGTTTATAACTTTGCGAATGCGTCTAGTCTCGCCACCAAATTAATAGCATTTAAAACAGACATCTCGATCTATTTCAGCAGGCTAGAAGTGACACCCAGCCCACCAAAATAATTTAACAGCTTCGCAATTTTTTATCTATTAATAGCTCATTATCAACCATACCTTTAAAGTTGCTAGAAATACATTACTTCTCCTTGGCACCAAAATCTAATTATTTATACTTCACATTTGATTTCAGGCAAACTCCTTGAACATTAGCTTCTATACATTTTAGATCTTTTTCCAGTCTGCCTAGGATTTTTTCAAATTTCTTCTCAGTTATATTTGCCTCTCCATCATCCGCCAGTAACTGGTTTACTTTTTCGAAGAGGGCACTCTTTGAAATAGAATTAGGCGCCTCCACTCCTTTCAAACTGATCAGGACAGCTGCGTACTGGCTATCAAACGTATCAGTAATTAATTCCTTTGCACTTACTGCACCACAAAGCAGCGTTGCCAGTGCAAACAAGCCTATCGAAATAGCATCTGATGATGCATCGGTCATCGCATAAACATCACCGCTAATAGATACGGAACCCACTGAAAGTGGGGGAAGGCTCAATAAGCGCTTCAGATTAATTCTTGTAACCTTTGCCTCAGATAAATCTCCCGAAGTTACGGAGATCATCATATCCATCATTTCGTCAGCATTTTGTCTCCCAATGCGACGAGAGGTACTAGGGCTAACCTCCTCAGACCAAATATCATGAGCTTTCAGCCAATGAATGAACTCTGACTCAGATAGGTGTTGATTATCGTTATTACCTCGTTCTTTCGTATGCGAAAGCAGATCTTCATTACCACCCAAAATTAGCGATTCATCATCCCACTTGGCAAGCGCAAATTCATTGATCAGGTTAGGTAGGTCGGTAGGCTCCGTAACGACTCGATAGAGCCACATTCCCCAACCACCATCTTCGTTTACAGCATTTACCCAACGTTCAGCGGCTTTCACCTTGAGATCTGCGTCGTCGCCGTACTGACCTTTTATCTCCAAAACGAGATTCAGCCCAATATCAAGCTGAGCGATGAAATCAGGAATATAACGAGACGGAACGCCGTGCTTACGGTATGGAACGTAGAAGCCCAAGTGCTCATTTTTTACCCACCTAACGACACCTGGATGGACATCCAGCGCGAAGCCCGCACTTTGCTCCCATTTCTTGGTATCAGCGACCATGGCATTTAGATGGCATTTAGTGACTGAATAGACAGACTTAGTTGTATGATAGTCAACGTAGTGGGTACTGCCCCGGCCGGATGCACCCTTTGGAATTCGCGGTAATTCCGGGCTATCTACTAAACCGCCAGAGCCCTTTCGCACGGCCTCGAACAAGTTGTCTACGGCTTGCTGTTGGTATTTGCCGACCAGTAGCACGTCGCATGGTTCTGCGCTGCCCTTGCAGTTGATTTTCTCGTGTAGGAATCGCTTAGCTGCAAACGCTACCTTTGGAAACAGGACGTGTACTGGCACGGTCTCAGCCTCAGAATCCCCCTGTTCAGCCTGCCAGCGCTTGCAAACCTGCTGCGCTAACCGGAAAGCTACCTGCTGATTTCTAAATTGCTTCCGCCAAGTAGACAAGTTCAATACGGGCCTCTGTCCTGGCCCGTATTTAGCCAGGCTACCTTCCGGCGATGTCATTGAGTTCATCTCGACCTGATCCGGCACTTCTTTGGGGTCGATCGTAAGCTGCGGAATTTGATCCCAGCTTACGTGTACCTCGAATGTCTGTGGGCTGTAATACCCCTCCACTAGAGGGAATTCGATCTCGTACTTTTCTTTTTCCGGATCGCTAAAAATGTGATTCGGCTCTTTTGGTGGCTTTGGATCTTTGGTGTCGGACACTTTGAAAGGAACCAGTTCAAAAGGAACACCGAACACCTTGGCCGTTTCTTCCTCGAACTGATCAGTTTCTTCGTTGAGCGCGTAGCTGCGACGCCTAAGCGCACGTCCAATCACCTGCTCGCAGAGCAGTTGTGATCCGAACGGCCTCAACCCAACAATGTGAGTGACAGTATTGGCATCCCAGCCTTCTGCCAGCATCGAGACAGACACAATGCATCGAATATTACGGCCAGGAGGAACACGTTCATCGATCCATTTATACGCACCATCATTATCGTCACTGGCCGCTTTCTCATTGTTCTTTCGAACAAGTTCCGACCACTCTTCCGGCACCTTACCTCCTGGCCAAGTCTTCTTGCCAATGGTGTCTAAGATAAACCGTAACCGGCGGGTTTCATCTTTAGTCCCACCCTCTTCAAGATCCTCCACCACTTTAGAGTCAACACGGACAGTGACTTCCTCACCCTTCTGGTTCCTGAACCAGTCTGGAGCCTGACCGTAATTACCATCATTGTCAGCCAGCCAATTAAATACCTCAGCGGCTACCTTGGTATCTCTACAAACAACAATAAAAACGGGAGGAACAGGGTGTAAATCTTCCTTGCTGTCTTCTTGCCACTGCTGGAAGCGCATGTGCCAATCCTGGGCAAGGGTAGTAATAGGCGCAGCCGCATAGGTCATTACAATCTGCGGATTGAGCTTAGTGCCTAGCCCGTCTTTTTCGGCCATCGACTCGACCCAACGCCAGACATTAAAATAACCTGCATCTTCTTCCCCGGTAATGTCACGAGTCGGCAATTGGGGAATTTTTACTAAGCCAGACTCGATTGCATCCAGCAACCCAAAATCGGACACGATCCATGGGAATGGCTTACCGACCTCATTTCCGGAGCCTTGGATATAAAAGGGCGTGGCAGACAAATCGATACAGAAGCGAATGCCTTTTTTACGGCCACCTGCCAGCTTATTAATCCGGTCCAGACCCTCAATCCAGATCGTTGCTTCCTTGGCATTTTTCTTCGCGAGAGTCGCGTCATCTTCAAGGTCTAATTCAGCACTCGACTCGCCACGACGGTACGCGTGGTGAGCCTCATCATTAAAAATAAGCCAGTGGGGACTACGCCCCTTGCCGGAGCCGAGTTCCTGGCGCATCCTTTTGAACCAGGCTTGGTCAGATTCGAAGTACTTAACTTCGACTTCCTCGTTGGCCTTACCCGCATTCTTGACCACTTCCACCGGCTCACCAGTTTTCACAACCTTGGCTGATGTGCCGTTAACAGTACTGGTCTCTTTTTTCGCCAATCGATGCCAATTGGCGATCATTACCTCACCTCTACGGAGCTCCTCCATCCGGTGCGGCGGCACCAATTGCCTGGTCCGGTAAAGACTGTTGTCTCCTAAAGACGGATTGAGCTCCTGCAAACGCTCCCTTATCGTCACGTTCGGACATACGATCAAAATAGTATCGGAGAAACGCTCGTCCGTTGGTGAAGCAACATAGTTCAATATTGACCAAGCAGAGAGCATCCCCATAACGGTGGTTTTCCCAGTACCGGTCGCCATTTTGCAGGCATAACGAGTAAACGCACGAAAACCAGCTTCTCTTGTAGATTCGCCGGGGTGATCAACTGGAATTTCAGGTAACCCTTTTAGGTATACCGGGTTTGCTTCAACAAGAAAGATAATTGCTTCGGCGGCTTCTATTTGCGCATAAAACAGACGTTGTTTTCGAAGAGTTCCATCACCCTGCCAGAGCTCCATTAATTCCTTACTGACTGATGAAGCGCCGTCATAAGGAATACCCGTAAACCCTCCTGCACGCCACTCTTTAATGCGTTGCCGGAGCCAGTTCACCAAAGGGATATCTTCCTGCTGACCTATGCCCAGGTCACCCTCCAGGCTCAATTGGTCTTTAACCTTACGATTCCGACCACTACTTTCAGGAACGCGATAGAAATAACTGGCAGGCCGCCGGCCTGAAGCTTTAAGCGGCTGATTACCCTTTTCAATCTGCCAGAAAAATTCAGGCTCTCTGAAGGGCGAGTTTATAATTGGCGATTCAATCTCATTCGAAGCGATCGGGGCAGAAACTTTCGGCTGACTCATGAGTTTGCCTCCGATGCTTCTCGCACAACCATCAGCTCGTTACCACGATCATCGATAACCTTTACTGCAATTCGCTTATTGCGACCAAGCACAAAAGGCTCAGAAATCGTTCCTGCAAGATGCTCCCAGACCGAGGCGTCAAACTTGGCTTTCAACGACCTCTGAAGATTGTCCCAAGCTGAGGTTTTCGGAAAAAACACTTGGCGGGCGATAAAAGCCATTCCGTTATAATCCGTATCCAGCATCCAACATGGCAGGTTATCTGCCTCTATAGACTCCGTCTCCAAATCCTGTGGCCGGAAAATATCGAGACCTAGCAGCTCTACCTCGAAGAGCTGATTACTATCCGTTGAACTATCACCCGTGAGGCGAAGCTCAAGGTCTGGCAGACCAGTAATGGAGAAAACCTCAGACGACTTACTGGTTTTTAGAAGGTCGGACATAACAACATCCGGTGTTACTGAGACATAAGTGCATGGCAGCTTTAATTTGCCGCGATTCTCAATCAGTTCTCTGGCCTTCGCCTGAATGGCGAAGCCGAAGAAATAAATAGCATCAAACTTCGCAAACCATGCTTCCCTAGCAGCCTCAAGTACAATTCCAGAATCAATAGCGCCATCTTGAGGGCCAAACATCACTGCAATTCGACGGTCTTCACCATTCTGTTCAACGCCCTCCGCATGCAAGTGCTCATACTCGGTACCAAGTGGACGTACACGATCAAACTCAAGAGACTTATTGCCAGGCAGACGCAGCGTTCTACTCTGGCGTAGTACCTCAATCATGCGATCCAAGTATTTTCGTGGTTCATCCTGACTATCATTTTTTTCCTTAATCCCTTTGGTATCTTCCAGGAGCGTGCCGGTGGCCTGTATCGTGGCTTCGACGGTAAATGGCCCGCAGACGCGAGTTATTGTCTTATTAACATCAGGTTTGTCGACAAGCGTTGCGGTTACTGGGCTTTCGTCATTTGCAATAGACTTCAGCGTAATTCGGGGAACCAGTCCTCCGACCTCTTCACCCTTTTTGTTTTGCTTGCGAGTATATTTAAATCCCGCGCTAAGGCCTCTGTCTGGCTCTTTTAACTCGTACCATGGGAAAGTCGCGGTTAGCAGCCTTTGTCTGGCCAGCGCCAATGGAACTCGGGAGGTGTCGCACGAAATCCAACGTCTGCCCCATTGTTCGGCAACATAAGCAGTTGTTCCTGAGCCACATGTTGGATCAAACACAAGATCCCCAGGATCAGTGGTCATTAGCATACAACGTTGAATGGGAAGCATCGCAGTTTGGACTGCATAAGCACGTTTTGGCTCAGCAAACGTGTCATTCCATACATTTGATATTTCCTGAACCGAGAAGTCATCGAGATAATATTTCCATCGCAAGCTCGACTTTAAACCAAGTAGCCTATTCTTCTCTTCGAGCTTCCTCATTCCTTTCTTTGTTGTTTTCCAACTCTTGCCTCGAGGCGACTTATATATAGTTCCATCTAGCTCATAATCGTAAAGACAGGACTCTGTTCGTCCAGATGAAGCAAGGTTCTGACCAGTATAAAATCTTGCGTTTTCCGGCAGCTCATCATGCTTTTTTAAATACTCTGCAATCGTGTACTCATCCCCATTATCTAACTCCACACGATCGAACTCAGAATTTGACTGAAGAGATTTTGGAATATAAAGCTGATTGTATCGGACCTTTTCTTTGTCTTTCGCAAACCAAATTATAAAGTCATTTACTCGGCCTAAATGATTAACCCCGAGAGGGCTTTTAACCCTATACGAGATTATTGCCATGAAGTTATCCTTTCCAAAAACCTCTGACAAAACAGCTTTTACAGAGTCTAGATTTTCATCTGAAATCTGGACGAATATGCTACCGCTTTGTGTTAACAATTCTCGCGCCATTAAAACCCGGTCACGAATGTAAGTAAGATACGAGTGAGATCCAAGCTCCCATGTATCCCTATACGCCTTGACCATCTCTGGCTCACGAATCATTTCATCGTCTTTGCCATGCTTCACATCTCGTTTTCGCACAAAAGGCTGGAAGTTGGATCCAAATTTAACGCCATAAGGCGGATCTACATAAATCATCTGGACCTGCCCGCCAAGCCCCTCATATTCCAGAAGTGAGTTCATTACTTGGAGAGAGTCGCCCAAGACCATTCGATTGGTCCAAGGGCCCTTGTGCTCGTAGGCATCCAACTTGTCCGTAACATCAAGTTCAGGATCCCCAAAAAGGTCCAAGGTGCTACCCGAAGACTTGTAGCTTTCCAGCGTCTCAAGAATTGCTTGTGTGGAATGCCGTTCATGCACGAATAAGGGAATAGTCGGCACGCTAATTTGCTGTCTTTCTGCCTTACCCGCCCAATTAAGGAAAGGCTTGGTGAGGCTTCGAAGGCGAGCGATACATTCCGCCAGCGAATGGAATTTCTCACCAGTGCCGAGCCACACTTGTGGCTCAGAGAATAAGGCCTGTTCGCCTTTGTCGGCAGTTTTTTCTACCAGGCTCAACAACCATTCCGCCATATCGCGCTCTGCATTTTCATCCCACACTAGCTCTGGGGCTAAAGAGGAGTCATAGCGGTAGTTTTTCGGTGGTTTTCTGACATTAAATTCAGGCTGAACACCCACATCCGGGCGCTGCACAGCATCCTGCTGATGGCTATATGTGCCCGATTGCTGTGCGTTTTTTGAATCCTGCTTTCCGTGTGCCATAAAAAACCTTAAAAATAGTTTGCCAAGTTACGTACTACAAAAGGTAGAACGCTAATAACTTGTTTATCTGATGAATTAATTCAGTGTTTGCTCTGCAAAAATCGCTGGAGAGATGTTCTTTTGCGCAGAGATGACTGGCCAATAGAATGGACATCCGCGCCAGCCTTGCTCAACATCGCCATTTTGGCGAATCAAAATAAGCATTGGGTTATGGATTGCATAATGCTTTCTGATTTCGCCTTCTGTTTTGGTAGAGTCTGGAGCATCCGCGTATTTGGCATGAGACCCGACAGCAACGGTTCGGGAGAGTTTTCTACCTGTGCGAACCAAACACCACACCTTTCCGCCGTTGTGGTCACTGCCCAGGTTCGCCAGGTAATTCAATGCCGATTTTGTTGCTTCCCAGTCAAAATCATAGCCTTCTTCAGTCTCCATCTTCAGCGTTGGCTGGATTTCACTAAGTAGCCAATTCGCTTGCTCTTTAGTGATTAAGAATGGCTCATCAAAACTATCTGCTGGAGCAAAAGCGCGTAATATTTCATCGATATTCTCCGTCACAGGTCGCAAATAGCTCTTGTAATCCGTTTGAAAACCTATTGGCAACAAGCGTTTGAAGGGCTTTAATGTTGTCGTCTTGGAGAGTGCAATCTTGTTCGGGCTACAGGGAACCACCGCGCCATTAGCGGCCTTCTGTATAAAGACAACAGGCTGCTCCGCATCTTTCTCGATCGCATCCCGTAGCGCAATATCGCTTTCATGCATTCGTTGCATGGCCTTATGGATGGTAGGTTCTGTGTAGAAACGGGTCACGGTAAGGTCCGCGACTGGTCGGAAGCCAAACATGCGAGAGTGCTGCAGTACAGTGTCCTGCTGGAACACATTGGGACTCCGCCCGTAGTAAAATCCAATGAGATTAGCAATTGTGACACCTCGGTCGAGAATCTGCCCCCCAATGAAAATATTGAGCGGGGTTCTTAATCGAAGTTGGCCAGTCTCATCCAGCAACTCTTCTACTTGCCTTTCAGAGTTAACTCTGGAAATCATCACCCAGTCATCTGCCAAGGCCTTTTTGACTGACTCAACAACTACAGGTAGGCTGGGGCAATGGAAACCTTTTAGCTGGATTGATGGCTGCAGCTCCTCGTAAGAGGTTTCGACTAGCGCATGAAGCACTGGATCATTTTTTTGCGCTGCTTCAGTAAGCTGTGTTTTGATCGCATCAACTAACTCTTCTTGCCAAGCATGGGCGGCTTTTCCAGATTCGGTATGAATAAGAAAGCTGAACTTCTTTGCTTGTCCTTTTTCTTCTTCTTGAATCCGGCGAATGCACCCCCCAACAATAAAATTAACAACTGCCGCTCTTAGCGCAGGAATACTATTGCTGGTTAGAACCTCTTCTAGCTTGAGGCGACGACCATCCTTCTTTCGCAAACGCAGAAGTTCCTCATATGAAACCGGGCAATAGAGATAATCCGCCAGTTCGATTTCTTCGTGATCCTCCGAAAAATAATAATCGCTGCCAATATATGCCTCATTCACAGGGACTAGCTCGGTGAAGGCAGGCCTTATAGGTTTGAATGTTTCACCTTTGATTTCAATTTTGTCAGGCTGGAGATAGAGTGCATACGGTGTAGCGGTTACCTGCAAGAAAGACGTTCTCTCAGCCACCTGACGCAATTTTTCAAGCTGCAGAGCAGTCGTATTAATGTCCATTTCACCTTGGTCTTTCTTAAAACCAACGCTTGCGTAGTCGGCCTCATCATCCACAACTAAAATGCGCTTTTTGCTTAATTGAGGGTGCTTGTTACTGAAGAGATCAATCAGCCTATTTAGGTTATCTTTTTGTTTCTTAACAACCAGAACCAACTTCTGGTTCATTTCGAAACCTGTGAGTTGGTTAGGCATCGTCATGATGTCGAAAACCTTCAATCGGTCGTCTTGGTCATGCCTTTTAAACTCGGATAGGATTCGCTCATAGGTCTGCTTGGCAAGCGCCTTAGTGCCCTTGGTAAGTACGACTGTCACATCAAAGTTATTGTCGAACGCAAGTGCCATGATCGCGAGGAACGTTTTTGTCTTACCGGACTGAATTTTTCCCAACAGCATTCCGGGTCGCTCTTCACTCGTCTGAATATCGCTCAAACGGCTCACAGTCCGCTCGATACATTGCCTATCATCAGCTGTATAGCGGTCGCCCTGTTCAACGAATGATTGGTAAAACGGTCCGTCCAACTTCATATCTACTCCAATCCAGGTGTAATTTTTTCTTCAACGCGTCACACGAGCCAAGCACCAGACACCCATTGGTTATTCTCCGGGTGTAAATTCATATTACTTACAACCCTCAGTCTATCGTCGGCAGCTATTTCAGCCCGCTTAAACAAGACCTGATTTTCGTTTCGGTCTACACTCAGCGTTCCGGTTAGAGCAGGTGTCTTTAACCAGTTAGTAAAAGCATCAGGATTTGTTTGGACATCACCATTCTGCTTTACCCAGTAGGCTGTATACTCTTGTCTCATTCGCCCCCCCTGGTCGTTCTGCCAATGAAGGAGGCTAGTTAGCAGGACTCCGTGCCCAAAAGACGGGGCTTGTATGACTGCACTCAATCCCATGAAGTCGTAGCCTTTGGCCTTACTGAGCAGGTATTGCATCAAGAATGAGTCAAGATCGAGCATATGCGTGTTTGGCCGGTTCACAACCAACTCACGGTCCAAGGTAACCTCATAGCGGCTGCGCTCGATTCCCAACTCTTGCTGCACAGATTCAGACAAACGGATATGGAATAGCCTTCCATCATGTGTTGTTTCAACAACCTCCACACCCAGCATCTGAAACATGCCGATCACAAATGCTACACCGTGCTCATGGTCAATGCGTAAACTGCTTCTGGTTTCATTGGGATCAAAGCCTGCCGCATGTTCAAAAAGTTCTCTCTGCTTTTCTGTGGAGGTCTTTGCCCGCTCCAGAGCATCAGATATTCGTTCTTGGGTTCGTGTTATCCCTGCAACCGTTGCATCTTCCAGAATTTGGTTGATGTCGAGTAAGTCCGCCAACTCACCTAAGATATCGTCGCGGAGCTGCTCATTGTATTCGGTACTCACCCCTGCCAGGTCATCCACCACTTGCTCAATGCGGGTATACATTAGATTCATAACCTGCTCATCGGCTGTTTCTGGGGAGTGAAGATTAAACACAACGACCCGCTTTTTTTGACCATAACGGTATAAACGGCCGATTCTTTGCACGAGTCTCATCGGATTCCAAGGCAGATCGTAATTCACCATGATGTGGCACTTTCGTTGAAGGTTGATCCCCTCCCCGCCGGCTTCTGTCGAAACCAAGAAGTTCACTTTTTCCTCAAATCGTGCAATGGCCTCTCTACGTTTGGCATGAGGCATCGAGCCGTTGATCAATTCAACAGAGCCCTCACCGTACTGATCTTCCAAAGTCTGGCGGATATAGGCCTGAGTTGTTCGATACTCTGTAAAGATCAGAACTTTCTCATTCGGATTGCTCGTAAGAATCTGAGATATCACCTTATTGGAGAAACCTTTCAGTTTTTTATCGTCGTCGCGAAGGGCATCAGCTTCTAAGATTAGCTCGTTCAGAAGTTCTAGCTCACCCTCGAAGAACTCTCTTGCATCGGTGACTAACTGCTCCTCCCACTCACCAACAAAGCGCTGATCCTGTGACTCAACTTCTTCAGAGCTAAAGCCTTTAATCATCTCACCTTCAAGTCTCGCCTTTCGATTCAATAGCGCTTGATGTATAGCTGCGACACTTGAGGCCGCCAGCTTTCGATAAACGGTCATCACAAAGCCGATAGCATTGCCCTTGAAGCCCAGAGCGGCTCCGGCTGTATATCCTTTCCGGAGGTAATCCTGGAGATTCTTATCGAAATCCTTAGCTTCATCAGAAACGTGAATGGGTACAGAGCTAGTCGTCTTTCCCTTGAAGAGGAAGTTACCTTCAGCATCAGTAACATCGGCTTTGTTATTTCTAAACACCATGTCTCCAATGATTTCGGGGTTCAATGCAAGCGTGGTGATCTCTTCTTTTCGTTCAGGATGCAGTAGCTCTAAAAGAGCCTGAAACTTGTCTTGCATGCCCTGGTGGGGAGTCGCACTCAACAAAATTAGAGCGTCGGTATGGCGGCGCAGGTTAGCTGCCAGCTGGAACCTTTGGGACGCATCCAGCTTCATTCCGTATTGACGACGACTCAGCCTATGGGCTTCATCAAAAATAACCATGTCCCATTTGCCCGCTTGCTGAACCTGCTCTAGGTTCTCAGGGTTTTTCAACCGGTCGATGGAGGCAATGACAAAATCAAACATTTTCCAATGGCGAGGCTCATTGATGATGAAATCCTCTCCGTAGATCTGGAATTCGCCCATTTTGAACTTATAATTCAGCTCTTCTTGCCACTGCTTCGTTAGGCCCGCTGGGGTGACCAGAAGAACTCGCTTCAGGTGGCCTCTTTGTTTCAAGGCGGCCAAAAGCATGCCGGTTTCTATAGTCTTACCAAGACCCACATCGTCCGCGATCAACCAGTTCAAATGCCCGGAAGCGAGAATGTGGTGTACCAAATGAATCTGGTGTGGGAGTGGATCAATTTCTAAATGAGACAGCGACCCTGTGTTCTCATTCCACATTTCCAGAGCGTGCGCCAAGGACTTCAGTCGGAACCGTTCCGCACTGTCTTCTGGTCCGGTATCACCAAGAATAAAGCGGTGGCGTGCACCCTTTATTTGACGCAGATTCTCATAAGGCAACCAAACTTGCCGCCCCAACTGGAAGAAATCCACCAACGCCTGATCCCGATCACCAATGGTTCGCAATCGCTGGATCACACCTTCACCAAGAGATGTCCTGACTCGAGAGTATGGAAGATCCTGAACTTCCATCTGCAGTTTTAACCCGCTTCTAAGATCGCTTAAGGATTCAGTGGAAATTTGACCAGTTTTTCGCCACTTCACAGTGACGATGATGTCATCCCCCCGATCCACTGAGTCGACGACACGCCCTACAATATCTTCGCCTGCGCGAGACACTTTCTTAACCCAGCAGTTTTTGACAGGCAAGAGACGATTAGCGGCTTTACTCACTTGCTTTCCTTTTCTTCGTCAAATGTTTCCTTCAGAAGGATATTGAATTTATTATCAGTTCCAGGCATCTCAAATCCGCTATCTGCACCGAGCTCCCTCAGTTCCGATCTCATGTCAGAGATTGCGCTCATTAGCTCTGGGTTATCTGCGCCCCACTCTGCCTCTAGCGGCGAGCTGAACAGAAAGCCAATATCCCCGGGTAGAGTTCTTTTCGTCTCGACAATCCGATACCGGAAATACTTTAGAAATGCTTTGAAATGCCGTCTTAAACGGTCATTGGAGTACCACTCGTCATAAATATGATCGATAAAAGCTTCTATCTCTGTTCCGTCAGGAATCGACGGAAAACAATGAATCAGTCTCAAGGCATCTGCCCAACTAAAATTTTTGTAAACAGCCTCAGCCTGCATGAAAGGCGCGTTGGACTTCATTCTGAAACTGGTCCAAAGGTGTTCATTGTTAAACCATATCGATCGGATCTGACGAGCCAGAATGATCTCCTCAGGGACTGCGCCTCTCTCAATCAGGCCCTCAATCGCGATGCGGGTTGCCCCCCAACCACTCTCCGTAAAGATTGTCTGAAGCAACGTTAAATATTCTGGATCCCACTCAGTTTGTCCCAACACAACAACGGCAACCTGGCGGGCCCGCTCTGTCCTCGTTATTCCTATTAAAGCTAAGTCTTCATCTTCATTTTCTCTACTGGCAGATTCCTCAAAATCGTCAAGGTCTTCCCATCCGAAATCTTCGGAGTTGAAGTCGAAGTCATCTACTGAAGGGACTTTCTCCAGTTGCTCAAGCTCTAAATCGACTTCGTTCTGGTCATCATCAAAGTCATCGACGATTTTATTAAAAGAAAGAGCACTACTAGAAAGGTCATCAAGATCTAAATCTTCCTCTAAATCATCAAGACACTCATCAAATAAGGTAGTTAAATGATTGTCCCTATGTAGATCATCGTATTTCGAAGAATTTACGTCGACATTTGAAAGTGATTCGCCAAAAGTTGAGGTAACCGGCAATGATCCTTCTATATTTCTCGATGCAACCGACGCAAGGTCGTTACCTTTTTTGATTTCCGGAAGTTCATTTACCCACTCCACTGGTTTTAACTCTTCCTCGAAATCTACGCCTTGCTCAGCCTGATTTCCCTTCGAGCGCCGTTTGATCACAGTAATTTTAGGTCCAGAATCCCCTTTGGTAATTGCTTGACGTCTTTTGATTCGACTGCATTTCAAATGTAGTGTCCTACGAGGGCTTTCAGCTTGCGGCTTACTATCATCTGGCTCTCTAGTAGACACTTCATCTTGCATAGAGAATTCTTCATTCGATAGTTCTTCAGACCTTTCATCAAGGTAAGCGGCGTCTTCATCTGTAAACGCCTCTGAAGCGTAGTAATTCTCCTGTGCGGAATGCGAATTTGACTGAACGTGAGAACGGCGTAAATAAATGACTGCTTTGTCCGGTTGCCTATCCAGGAGGTAGACACGCCCCAGCGCGCTTAGCAGCGAGGTATCATTTGGGGATGATGAAATGGCCTCATCAAGCAAATCAATAGCTGCTTGGCGTAAACCATGGCTAACAAGTTGATTAACCTGAGAAAGCAAGGGCACGTCTGATGATATCGACTTACGATCCCGTTTGTCCTTTCTGTTTTTGCTTATCATCAGGCATCTCTTTTACTGCTAGAAACTCAAAACGGCGACTGAACCATGAAATCCATGGGCTTCTTCTGCTCCGCCAATGATTTACCTACCAAAATATAGTGAGCAAAATGTGCTAGCTTCCATAATGCTCGATACAACAAGCTTTTTCTAGCGAGATAGGGACCTCTTTTATGAATCCCCAGACTATATTGACAAATTGATACGCTCATCAGCCTACTACTAAGCTTGGCTTGATATAGTGTGTGCCATGCTATCAATACACCTTTACCAATTTTTGCAAAAAAAAAGCAAGTAAACATGGCAAAGCCACCCTCTAAGGTTCACGCGGGTAAACACTGGCGTTGTCGATGGTGCTTCGAGATAGCTCCTCAAAACGGATCGCCCGATGCTGGCCATTCAGAAACAGCACGCTGAAAACTTCATGTTCGTAGTCCTGAAACAGTAGTTGCATATGCTCAAAGGCCTGCGAGGGCTGGGTGATCTTGCGGCCTTTGGCGAGCTTACGCCGCGCAAAGCGCTTGGCCATGGTGATGATGTCGGTTTCGGTCACGGGCGATGTTACATGGTAGGTGCCTGCCACTTCCCCGGCTTTGAGTTTGGCGTGTGTCATGGTTGCCTCCAAAAAATAAAAAATGCCGGGGTGGTAACCCCGGCATCTATGTCGTTAGGTAGCGTATTGAGTTTTGAGGTATGAGTTCCGTCACGCAGCCATCACTTGGCTAATGCGTCGCTCCATCTCCTCATGGAATGCTTCGACCCGTTCAGCAATGGTGCGAATCATGGTGTCGTCACGGTAAGCGCGCTTAATAAACAGCGGCATGCCCGGCCAGTAGCTCACAAAGTCGATCCATTCCCGCTCGCTGACCCATAAGCCACCCTGGCATTGGGGAATGTGCTCATCGGGTATTTCTCCATTCAACAGCACTTCAATTTGGAACTTGGGCAGTTTGGTTTTGATTTCTAGCAGGCCGTTAGCGTCTACCAAGCTGTCTGGCGAGTAGCCCACCTCGTGATTGAGGATCAAGCCCACTTCCTGGGGCTCGGGTTCGCCGGTGGCATCGCAATAAAGCGCACGTGCCACGCCTTCCAACTCATGGCCACGACGGGTATGCGCGTTACCCTGAAACGGCTCGGCCAGCTCGCCGGTTATGCGCTCGCCGATCAATTGGTGCATGTAGGTAATGGCCCCGGCACCCAATCCACCACGGCCTTTGCCTTTAACCAGCAATGACTTTAGCTCCGACATGGTGACGCGCCCTAAGCGCGCCGCCAGCCATTCAGGGGAGCCTTGCTCCATGTTGAGTATTTGCATAGATGTCTCCTTAAAAATTCAGGGGGATAACGCGATTACTTAACAGCCCGCTTGGTAAGAGACGCCCGTAGCTTGTCAAAGTCAGCCTGAGGCACCTGAACGGCGGAACCATACTTGCCGCTGAACCATTCCTGGGTCGTGGCTGGGCATTGGCTGATCAGCCGCTGAATCTGGCCTGCCTGAAACGGTGTCACGAGCCTAACCCCACCGGCAGCGTTGCCATTATCGTCTTGGCCACGTGTGGTGATGTTAAGCAGTGCGGAAAGTACATAACGCTTGCCGTAGCTGGTAGAGGAACCAAACGCCTGCACGGCATTTTTGTTACCACTCATATCCGCAGGCAATAGCATGCTGGTCTCTTCGCGGTGGCCATCCTTGTGCATCAGCACCCCCGTTACTTGGATACCGCGCTCCTGCGTCTGCATACGAAAGCTCACCGCAAAGCCATGCTTCTGCATGATCGGCCGCACGGTATCAACGATATCTTCCAACGTGGCGTAGCAACCGTTGTTGGTTTGCCCACGCTCTTCAATGCTAGGCAGTTCGGTCTGCATGGCCGCCATGGCAGCGCTATAGGCCATCATGGCCTGTCGATCCATGACGCGTTCCTGCATTTGTAGGAGACGCTCCATTTTGTCGATATCGACATCGGGATTGAGGGCAGCACGCTCGATTACCTGGATGATCGCGGTGCTTTCTGCTGTAGAGGTCGACTCCACGGGGGATGCAGGCACAGCTGTGACGGCAGCGGCGTTGGCTTTGGTTGGGGGAGTGACCGGACGGGAGGAAGAATTTACCACATTAGATGATCGTGCCATGGGGCACCTCCATTGAAACAAGAAATAGTGGTGATGCCGTGTCGGCAGGCATCGTTATGAAGTGATCGCGGCATTACTCCGCTAAATGCTGGGCTAGCTCATTGGCTTTAATAGGCACTAGCCGTACCTCAGCTCGATAAAACGTGCCTTGAGCGCAGACCACGGTGTCAGCGCGGTGGGCATGGTTGGCTATTAGCTCTTCAGTCAGACGTGTCAAAGCAACTTCAATGGCATGGGAAATAAACGTCATGGCAGTACCTCGCGGCATAAGCCCCACAGCAAAACGCCCAGCCTTTGAGGGGCTGGGCGTCTATGCCGGGGAGATGGTGGATATCATTGGATTGGGAAGATCACAGTAAGGGGTAGAACGAAGCCCAGCAGATGGGTTGGTTAAGACACTAGCGTTAGCGCGGCATCCAGGGCTTCCTGCTTGAGTTGGGCGCCTTGGCCGAACCACGCCGAATCCATCCGGGTGTCGTTACTGCGTGCCCGTTTGTCGTGATCCACGTACTCGGTCACGGCATTAAGCAGGCCCCAGGCGGTGTCTTTGGCGGTAACCAAGTGCGAACCTCGGCCTTCACCGTGGTAGAGCTTCTGCACTTTATTCAGGGCCCGGTAGTTGGGCAGCTTAGAGGGATCATCTAACGGCTTCTCAGCCCCACAAATCACTGACTGAAAATAGTGCTGGGCTTCATGGTGATCAATCTTGCGTTCTGCCAATGTCTTCATCCGGTACATGAAGTCGTTCCACTGGGAAACAGAAATGCCCAGTTGGCTCTTCACCGCTCGGGGATCAAACTCCGAGCGATGGGGTACTTTCACGGCTTGTGAGGTGCCATCCACTGCAATCTGCAGCGTGTTATTACACACCACCCTTACCGTGGTAGGTGTGGCCATCGTCGCCAAGGTGCCGTCACACGAGGTTGCCAGTAGTAAGTAGTCGTTGACCTCATCCTGGCCTTTAAGCGAGGTACTTAAGCCACTACGTGCCAAAGCCCAGAACTTACGACCGCCTTTTAATACCCCAGCGGTTTCCAGCTCATAGCCAGCGTACTCGGTGAGGTCTCGATAGAATTCCAATATTTCTTCGGGTTGCACCACCTTATAGCGCTGGGACACCACCGATAGCGGTACCTTCGTATCGGAGCGATAGAGCACCTTCTGTTCGGGAAATGAGTGAATGCTGCCCAGGTGGCTTGCGCCTTCGGCAATAAAGCGGACCGGGGCTTCTTCAATGTGCCAGTTCATACCGGCCTGTTGCTGCCAGACTTCCAGCGGTTGATGACGAGAAAGTTGCTGCCCCAGGCCATGCCAAGGGGTATTGCCAACATAAGCCATTTGTTCAACGAGATGAGCCATTACAAACTCCTTTAGGATTTTCAGTATTAATGAGCGCGCACGGCATAGCGGCCCGCCCTAAGTAAGGCGGGCAAGCGAATGCGTGTTGAGGTAGTCGTCGTATTAAGCGGTAGATAGGGCCGCTGATAGGCGGTTATTCAGCGTGAGGACGAAAGGTGCAGTCACAGGCACAGCAGGCGTAGTTATCGAGCATTTTCTGATCAAGTTCATGCCCTAGCTTGGCACCGGCAACACCAAAGGTCGTGCCGCCTAACAACCCACCAAATACAGCACCTGATAGGCCGCCAATCGTAATACCTGCGGGCCCGACCATCGCACCGACCAGCGCACCTGCTTTGGCACCACTAAGGGCACCGGCTGCCCCAGAGGCAGCACCGGCAGCCGCTCCAGTGGCACCGCCTACCTTTCTTCCGACATTGCGGGATATAACGTGTGGTGAACCACAGCTAGGGCAATGGATCGTCATGATAATTTTCCTCCATGAACAGTGAATGGATGCGTATCAAGCCATTCCTGATAGCTTCATGGGGGTAGTATGTGGCTGAGATTTTTTTGAATTGACACGGTTGGCGGGCAGCCAGCTACTCAGTAGCAAGCCATGTCTTTTACACTAACTTTTTCAATCACTTATAGCCCAACTTTCCAGTATACACCGATTAACCGGTACCTTTTGTTTGGTCATGCACCCACTAACCGTTCTGAGCTATTTGGCTTTGTATGTTATTAGAAGTAACCAGTAGTTCTAATGGGGGTTTCAATAGCAATAGAGAGGCAATGGGTGCACGTAGTCAGCACCCATTAAGAGGTACTCAATAGGCCATAGGCCAACAGGGAAGATTGCTCAATGGATCGAACCGATTCCCAATTTTGGATGGAGACCAACGAGACCAACAAGGTGCCAGGTCTCTTGAAAGTGACCTGCCCCGTCTCCCGGTGGTGAGGTAATTTCTTACATGCCTTGGCGATGGTACGAGCGAAACACTCCGATACCATCAACAGAGGCATTTCCCATGTACGATGATGTTTACGACGATACCCTGAGCGAAGCGGACATGCTGGCCATGTGCCTAGGCATGAGCGACACCGTGTTGGAGACCTCGGCCTTAGGGCAAGATATCGTTACGCTTTCCCATCACCTGTGGCGGCAGGACCTGATTGAGATAGATCGCCAACTCAAAGAATTGGCGAGGGTGGAAGCGCTTCTGAACAGTGACCGGCTGATACTGCCAAATAGCTATGGAAGTGATGTGGTGGTGTTGGCCCCGGATGCCTTACTGGAGACACTGACCACGATCTATACAGTGCTGGTGACGATGTTCCATGAAACTGATATTGGGCAGCACTATCGACCGAGCCCCTACGCCACTAGTTTTCTATGGGCATTTTCGAGCTGTGCCTACCTGCGCGAGGCAGGATTTTATCAGCCACCCACCATGAGCAGACAAGTAGCTGAGCAAACAGTTCTGGAACTCAACCAGCGATTGATGGCCTGGCACCAGTTTCTTAAGGAACCTGCTTTTGCACGCGAGTGCTATAGGAGCCGCCGAAACAGTCGCAACAACTACCAGAGCCTGCGTAAGCTGATCGATGCGCTCTTTAAGCGCTACGGCCGTCTGACGGTACTGCGAGTGGATCTGAGCTATAGCAAAATGGATGGCCCTTATATCGACTACGAGACAGCACGCTACCATCGTGAACAGCTGTGTGAGACGTTCCACAGGCATGAGCTGTTCGTTCACCTGCTCGGCTACGCTTGGAAGCTAGAGTGGAAACCCCAAAAGGGCTTTCATTACCACTTCCTGTTTTTTTTCCATGGCCACCATGTACAAGAAGACGTTCCCCATGCCAAACGCATCGGTGAGCTATGGGTACACTCAATCACCGGTAGCCAGGGTGTTTACCGTAACTGCAATAAAAACGCAGAGAACGTGTATCACTACAATGCTTTGGGTTGCATCGACTATCACGACTTTGAGAAGCAACGCGGGCTGGAGTACATCGCCCGCTACCTGACCAAGATCGACGAGTATGCTGAGATGCTGGTAACAGGGCGTAAGTTCCAAACCAGCGCCATGCGTGATGTGCCTGAAGGACCTCGCCCTGGGCGTCCACGTTTGTTCCCTGCCTACAGGTCATTCGGTGATGTCGACTTCCCCTGAACCAAAAACTGAACGTCCTCTTGCCTATGATATAACGACTTTCCCGCTTACACGGATTAAAGCCGCGTAATACGCCCGCCGACGGCAAACGCCGGAAACCATTCACCCTTCGATCTAACGGCCTGCCCTTCTGGGAGCAGGCCTTTTTCGTTGAATCCTAAGGAGCAGCACGATGTTTAACTTTCCTTTCCCTCAAGATAAACCGCAGCAAGCGCCACAGGCGTTCTCACAGACGCGCCGCTCGACACCCGCTGCCTTGCCTTGGGCAAGCAACGCGATGGCCGAGGATGACGCCGACAAGCGCTTGACAGCCATGGAGCGTGACGAACCCAAGCGACGGCTTATTCGGGACGCCAAAGCGCTGTACAAGATGCGCAAGATTACTCAGGCGCAAATGGCCGAGGAGGTCGGGGTGCCATGCCGAACGTTGGAAGAGTGGCTGCAGTTTCGGCGAATGCCCAAGGCCCCCGGCACGACCTTGTTAAGGCGCTGGTTGGAGGCCTACCAAAACAAGATATCGTGACGTCGAGAATACAAAAAGGATAATGGTGCACTATAAAATCGCGCATTTTCCATTTTCTGCCATTTATATATCACAACGTCACGCTTGAGTAGGCATTGCCATTCTTTACTCGGCGGAATGCGAAGTGGTCTTTTCGGCTCGCCAATAGCAGAAAGGCCCTCGCTGACCGGTCGAGGTCAGGGTGATCCCTACGTCTCGTAACAAGGGCTTTATCCGCTTGAATGCTGCCCCAAGGCCCCTTGAACTGGTGGGCCATTGCTCGGGGCGTGTGACGTCTGGGCGGTACGGTTTAAGGTGAGCCAGCCACTGCTTGACCGGCAGTTCAATTACGCCACCAGGGACATCGTCGAGGGCATGCGCAACCGCTTGTGCCACGGGCGTCTCTTCCAGTTCGAAGCCACGTCGCCCCTGCTGGTTACGGTCAAACTGCTCCCAGAACATTGACCGACCACGGCCAAGGCTAACGGCCACCAGTTCTCCCACACGACAGAGATCGGCGAGATCACCATACCGCTCAAAGCGGGAATCATAACTCACTGTTTCCCAGTCACTATGTACCTGACCAAAGATCATCAGCAGGCCCACCGTGAGACTCGCTGCCGAGGGAAACATGGCAGGAAGCCCCTTTGATTGATCTTTTTCCTCTACCTCAACGCTCAAGGTTGCATCAGCAAGCTTGGAGGTAGTGACAACGCTTTCAAGGCTATTGAGTATCACGGGGCATTGGACGGTAATCGACGCATCCACCGTTTTACCCTGCCATTGCCAAGGAATCTGTTTACCCCGCATGAGGGTAGAGAGATGATTTTGCTGGGTAGGGGTAAGGGCATCGACCTGGTTGAAGCTCAGCAGGTAGTGCTTGAGCGCCAAGTTATTAAACTGCTTAACATGGTTCGGCAGCTCGTTATGCAACGCCACCGTGGCCGGATCGACCACGTTTTTGATGAGGGTATGGCTTTGCTCTAGCGAACTAGAAGGCGTGCCAAGCAGCTCCAACATGACTTGCTTTCTGTCCGGCATCCAACAAAGAATCATCCAAGCAATGACCAGTAAATTCGAGTCTTGGGGCAGCACCGTTAGAGCAAACAACGGATCTATTAAACGGGGATTTACATTTCCCATCTCAGCGGGAATAGCTAGGGGGCGACTTTGGAGTGGTCGAATACACGGCTGGCCGACTAGAGGCTGATAATAAGATGCACCGGGTGTAAATACGAAGCACCTTCCCGGTCCCGCATCGATATAGCGCTCTCGATGATGTGGGTCGTAGCCTGCCCTGCCAAAAAACACTGTAGCCTCCCAAGGCGCTACGAGCGCACTGAGGTGACTAAAAGCTCGCTTGATATCCGCATTAGGGACTTCTGCTTGATAATGGTGCCTATAGTCAGCTGCCACTGCTGAGGAAATGGCATCAAGCCTATCGGGCAAGACGTCACCAGTGTAGACATCCACCAGCAAAGGGCTATTGGCTTCGTTGGTAATACGCCGGTAGCGATCCTGTAGCAACTTGGAAACACGATCAACACGGCGCTGGCGATAGTCTTGTGCAGGTTTGGTTAGCTGAGGCTGTATCGATTGCTTTTCCCGTATAGGTTTCGTCGCATTTTCTAGCCAGGAAGGATCGGAAAAGATACTTTTAGGCGGTTCGTTACTCACTCGCGTTAAGGGAGGAGGTTCCACTAAGCCCCAATCGCTAGAAACGTTATCGAAGGGCTTGGTCATAGGTGACTGGGGAGCCGAATTGACGGGCGCTATTGCCTCATTGCTATGGTCCGTTGGCAGTGTATTAACAAAGTCATCAATCGAGTCCGGCTCGTTAACACCGTATGCCGCATTCACAGCTTCATCATTTTCCGCGACTTGCCTCGCGAGCTTTTTAAGCCTTTTTTGCCAGCTTGGCTCCTTTTGGTCTCTGTTATCCGCCATCCCAGCTTCTCCCTCTATCATTGCTGTCTTCCAGCAAAACTTCTTCAGCCTGATCCAGCTCACGCTGAAGCAATCTAGCAATTATCATCCAGCCACTATTATTTGCGGCTACCTGTAGCGACGGCGACACGCTATTGCGGGTCTGCCCCTCCCACGTCACAACTGAATGAATGAAACGGCGTAGCCACATGAAACCAGCATCCACAGGCACCAAAGACCGTGCCGTCAGTAATTCTTCGCGTGACCGATGCGCTTCACCTTGAAGCTCATCGAAAGCCTTCCAATTGGCACATACGAAGTGATTATTGAGCGCCGCTTCCTTGAATTCTCGTACTGCTGGCTGCTGCGGCCACTGAAGCGCTACTGCTTTCCAGTCGGGTTCTTTACTAATATCTTGAAAATGGCCAAGGTTTTTGGTCGTCGCATCGGCCAGACGGTTGAACGTCTGCTGTAGATCCTCACAGCAGCGAATCATGTCACGCACTTGCGCCGGACGAACGTGGGTCTGATAGCTGACGGGGGCAGAAGAAATTTTCATAGCCACTAAAATGCCTAAAAGATTAGTAGTTTATCCAAAAACGATACCCCACGCCTCCCAGGCTTTATTCCATAAAGCTAATAGGTAGCCAGGTAACGGCATAGAAAGCCGCCCAAAGCGGCTAAGGCCGTTATTCTAGGTACGACGTGATAGGCGAACAACAGATGGCATTATGGGTAAAAGCAAGCTTCAGCGCTCAGCACTAGCATCCAGCAGCAGCTGCTTGGCCAATTCGTCCACAGTCTGCAAGGCTTCATGCCAGGACGCGGGTTCATCGTGATAAACCAGCGGGCCGATAAAACGCTCGTAGCGATCCTGATGGATAGGATTGGTCTGTAAGCACCCGAGGCCATATTGCAGTTCATCTGCTGGGCTAGTGACAAATTGCGCATGCTGATTCCCGAACTGAGCCACGTCCGTCTGTATTACTGCCTGTACTAGCGTGCGTAATGCGGCCATGTCATATCCGCCGGATGTCGCCATGTGAAGATCGTAGACGTGCCTCACCAACGTTTCGTCGTCTTTTCGGGAAGGATCACGATTCACGTGAGCTGTGCGACGCAGTAATGCCACCAGCTTCTCGCTGATCGTGGCAGGCAGGCTAACCACCGGAAAGGAACCTACCTCTGGGGGTAACTTAAGAGCCTCGGCATACAAGGAGCTGACAGAGCAAACCACGGCGGGCTCATAAAGTTCTGATGCTGTGACATCTAGCTTCAAGTCAGGTCGAAGCGCAGAAATGCTATCCTGGGTTCGGGGATAGCGAATGGTAAACTCCGCATACCGGTACTCGTTACGCTTGACGATACCATCATCGGGATCAATCTCTAAGATCTGAGAACGGCTGATGATTGTTTCTATTTCGGTCAGCACCGCCTTTCGTGCTGCCTTCAGTGCTGTTCTAGACATGCCCGTTGCAATCCCATCGCGAGGAACAAGCTTGATATCGATATCTTCGGACATACGGAAAAGCTTATGGTGGGCTTTTGCTAGGCTGGTACCCCCTGCGAATACCAGCTCAAACGTTTCCGAATGCAGCTCAGAAAGCAGACTCAATAACTGGACGGCATACACATCTTTTTCCACGATAGCAGGGCTATCAATGCCCAGCGCATCCGCCACATCGGGAAACAGTCCCGGATCGATGTTCATGCAGAAACACGCTCAATACCCAAGCGATATTTGCCGTAGGCAATCTGACGATGAAACGGGCCTTTGACTCTGACCATCACTCGCGCCGGAATTTGTGTGCGGCCCGCCTGATAAGCCTTTTCTGCACTGGCTGGCTCCCACTGCACCCCTAGGCGATTCAATGCCTCTTTGGCGGCTTGATCAAAGCCACCGGGCGCCGCAATCATTGGTTTACCCGTGATACGATTTGGGCGCGCTTTAGCGTATAGCCCCTTACCAATACGTACTAATCTTCCCTGCGCTTCTAATTGCCGAAGCACACGGCCAACTTGGTCATAACCACCCAGTGCAGCGAAATCATCACGTAGAAATACCATTCGCCGACTTTTGCGAATTTTGTCACGAATGCGTGACTCAAGCGTTTGAGTAGTCATGTAACACCTCCAGTAGCTGGACAATGACAATAGTTACTCTATACCTTCAGACTGACAAACACAAAAACACGACACTATGAAAAAATAAAATTTATTATTATTTATAATAATCAGATATTTAAAAGTTAAAATAAAAAAACATCCGCCGCAAATCCCCCCTCTGTCAGCCTTGTTGTCCGGTTGGTGATATCGCCTAAATCTAATCCAGAGGGAGCGGCATGGAGTCCTTGTGCCACGTTATTCTGCAGAGCGTAAAGCAGCCGTCCTGAAGAAGTTGTTACCACCCCATAATCACAGTGTGGCATCGGTAGCAACAGAGGAAGGCATCTCTGATGCGACGCTGTATAGTTGGTTAAAACAGTGTCGAGTAAAAGGAGTGCCTGTGCCAGGTTACACCCCAGGCGACAGCGAATGGTCGCCCGACGCCAAGCTCGCCGTGGTCATCGAAACCGCCACCCTGTCAGAGGCAGAGCTTGGCGCTTACTGTCGCGAAAAAGGCCTTTATCCCGAGCAAATTCAGCAGTGGAAAGCGGCTTGCCTCGAAGGCGCTGGTCGGCAAGAAGATCAGGAAAAAGCGGCGCAAAAGCAACGTAAAGAAGACCGTAAGACCATCAAGCAACTCAAAGCGGAAGTGCGACGCAAAGACAAGGTAGTGGCAGAGACGACGTCGTTACTGGTGCTCTCAAAAAAGCTCGACGCCTTGTACAGCGAAGATCCCGACAGCGGCGAGGACGACTAACGCCGCTCGACGAACGTGCAAGGCTTATCGCGCTATTTGACGAAGCGGTTGTGGGGGGCGCTTCCCGCTATCAAGCAGCCGATATTATCGATGTAAGCGAGCGCACACTAAAGCGTTGGCGATCTGAGTGTGGCACTGTTGTTGAGGATCAGCGTCCACAGGCGGCACAAGGCAGGCAGCCGCATCAGCTGACGCATGAGGAAGAGCAGACCATTTTGAACACGTGTCATCGTCCCGAGTATCAGAGCTTGCCGCCGTCTCAAATCGTGCCCTTACTGGCAGACAACGGCGTCTATCTGGCCTCCGAATCGTCGTTTTATCGGGTCTTGAAAAAGCATCACCAGCAGCATCATCGTGGCCGTACGAAAGCACGCCGCACAGTACCCGCGCCGACCAGTTTTACGGCGACAGGGCCGAACCAGATTTGGAGCTGGGATATTAGCTATTGCGCCTCCGTTGTACGAGGCCAGCACTGGTATCTCTACCTGATCATAGATATCTACAGCCGCAAAATCATTGCCTGGGAAGTTCATGAGACGGAATCGGGCGACTTGGCTAAACAGCTGATGGAGCGTGCCTTATTGCGTGAGAAATGCTGGCGTCAGCCGCCGGTGTTGCACTCGGATAATGGCGCGCCGATGACGTCCTATACGCTCAAAGCGAGGTTAACCGAACTAGGGATGTTGATGTCTTACAGTCGACCGAGAGTAAGCAACGACAACCCTTACTCGGAAGCGCTGTTCCGTACCGTCAAATACTGCCCAGCATGGCCCACCAAGGGCTTTGCATCGCTGAGCGCGGTACGAGAATGGATGTTGGTGTTCGAGCGGGCTTACAACGAACAGCACCTTCACAGTGGCATCCAATATGTCACGCCAGCTGACCGGCATCGTGGCGTTGATCGAAAACGCCTTGAACGTCGTAAAGCGGTTTATGAAAGCGCTAAGCGTCGCTATCCGAAACGCTGGTCGGGCAGCACCCGAAACTGGGAGGTCACTGGTTCAGTGTCGCTTAACCCAGGGAAAGTGCAGGAAATCGAGCGTAATAAAAAGGCTGCTTAAGTGCAGCCATTTGGACAACTGGGTTGAAAATCACCGAATCCCTCCACGTTCTATCTCTAATCCGAGCCACCCAAAAACAATTTCAGCATGTAAGAAGCGAAATATTCTTTTCCATACTAACCTTCCACACCACCACCGTATGGGCGAAGCCTCGCATCCACAGGAAACCGACATCCGTTGGCACCAGGAGACCCTGCATTCAGTAGTTCTTTCCTAAACTGGTGTGCGTTCCATTGAATCTCATCGAAAGCCTCTCAATTGCCATGAACGAAGTGGTTATTGAGCGCCGTTTCCTTGAACACCTTTACTTCTGGCTGCTTCGGCCACTAATTCACCACTACTTACCAGCTTGGATACTTACTAACATCAAGAAAATACCGAGGGTTCTATTGGTTGTCATAGAGGCCAGACGATCGAACGTATGCTGCAAGGTTAACAACATCAAATCATGTTACGCACTTGCGCAGGAAGAATATGGGTCGAATAACTGGCGGGGAGAAATAAAATTTTCGTAGATTACAGGATGCCCTATTCCTTCGCTTGCTGCTCTGTCGTCATCCAGCGGAAGTAGGTTTCTGTTATCAGCTCTGGGACTTGACCGCAAATCTGGCTATTGGCATGGACGAATGACTGAAAAATCAATACATTTGCGTATTGAGAAAGTCACCACATAGATAGGCAGCCCTGCATGAGTACAGCAATAACGATCGGAGAGAGGCTACGCCAGCTCATGGAAGAGCAGGGCATTGGTGAAAATGAGTTGGCTAGGCGCTCCAAGGTGCCACAGCCAACCATACATCGCATACTCAAGGGTGTAAGCAACTCTCCAAGAATTAATAACTTAGAGAAGCTAGCAGCCTCGTTAGGGACTACTGCTAGTTTTCTTGCCCATGGCGACGGAAGCCAAGGTGTCGTTGGGTTGCCGAACAGGGGAATACCGTGGATGGGGATAGGAGCAGGAGTAGGAGCAGCAACTGCTTCAGCCGTACCTGCACGGCCCGATAGAGCGGCCCCTCCCCCGCGCTTTTGGTCGTACCCAATTCTCACCTGGTCCGAAGCTATGCAAGCTAATCGGCTGGATGCAAGTGCACCCGGCGAGAAAAATCAATTTGAATCATGTGACTACTTAAAGATCGGAGTGGCTTTCTGGCTCAAGATGTGTGGTGATGCCATGGCTGCGCCGATCGGGGCCTCTCCTAGCCTGCCTGCGGGGACGCTTGTGCTATTAGACACAGGTCTACAGGCGGTGCCCGGAAAGCTGGTCCTTGTCGAACTCCCTGACAGCCCGACGCCAACGCTCCGCATGCTGATAGAAGAGAGTGGTCGGCGCTACTTGAAACCACTTAACCCAGCCTACCCACTGATTTCATTAGACGATAACTGTCACATATTGGCGGTAGCTATCGAAGCTAGGATCAAGTTGTAACTTCCCTAGTGCATACCTCAGGTTCTCCACAAACCAGGCTTGCCCTCTTTAATACGAAAACGAATTGACTATCTAATGCGTTTTAGTATTATAGCCTTATGACCAGCTCCATGAGGCAACAGAGGTTTCCCATGTCAAACAAATTGCTAAAACCAGAAGACGTTGCAGAAAAACTAGGAATGAGCCTCAGCTGGGTCTACAGCAAAAAACACAACATCGGGTTCATCCAGTTTGGCAAAGCCGTTCGCTTTGAGCATGAGGCCGTTGAGGAGTACGCTAGAGGATGCAGACGCGATCCTCAGTTAAAAGGGGATCGAAAATGGGATACACCGTTTCAAAAAGAAAGGACCGTGAAACGTGGATTGTCCGCGCAAGGGTCAACGGCCAGCGCACTCAAAGAACTTTTCGCACAGAAGGAGAGGCAAGGCAGTATGCACTAAAGGCAGAAGCCCAACGCCAAGAAGATGAGTTCAATGGTGTTATGGGCCGCAAGCCCAAATACACTTTTTCAGAGGGATTGCAGCGGATGGTCAGCGAATACGACGTTCGCTCCCAGAAGCAGCACATACTACTGGTCGCTAGATGGATGGATGAGCATGCCCCAGGCATCATTATTGGCCAGGAACTACTGGATGCCACACGAAGGATGCAGAAGGCTCTTAAAGAGAAGGGGTTGGCGCAGTCAACCATTAACAACCGGATTCAGGTCGTTAAGCGAGTGCTGTCGCTGTCGTATCGCGAATGGGACTGGATCGACTTACCGCTCGACGGAAAGCTACGTAAGCCCTCGCCTAAAAATGAACGCCATGTTTATCTTTCCGAATTGGAGCTTGCTGAGTTACTAGAAGCCGTACCCGAGCGGTATCAGGTCGAACGGAAGGTGATTTTGTTAGCCATGCTGACAGGGATGAGGCGCGGAGAGCTGATGGCACTGGAGCCGAGAAATCTCTACAACGGTCGAATCGTGCTCAAACCAAACCAGACGAAAAACGGTAAACCCAGGGTCATTCCTCTGTCTGAAGAAGCAATACCGCTGCTTGAAAGCTTACCGTTTGCAACAACGCGAGATCGAGTCAGGGGAGCGTTCGAAAGAGCTCGAGAAGCCATTGGGCGTCCAGACATCCGTTTTCACGATATGCGCCACTGCTACGCTTCATTGCTCGCCAGCAAGGGGGAGTCACTAACGAGTATCAGGGATTTGCTGGGGCATTCATCGCTGACAGTGACCAGCCGGTATGCTCACGCTGATCCGACACGATGGGATAGTGTGATCGCCAGATTGCCGCGCATCGGCAACCAAATGGCAACCAAGCACTGACAAAAAGAAGCTCTAATCTCTGTAACCAATTGATTTAATTGGTGGGCCCAGTAGGACTTGAACCTACGACCAAGGGATTATGAGTCCCCTGCTCTAACCAACTGAGCTATAGGCCCGAAAAGCGTGCATATCATAGCGAATGTGGCCGGGTGAGGCTAGTCCCTTTGCGCTATCTTGATGTCATTGCGGCACTTTATGTGGATTGGGCAGTCTGGTGAGTAGTTCTTTATGCGGAGACGCGCTGTGAAAGCATTGATTGCTCTATTCCCATTACTGTTGGCGCTGCCCGTGCACGCTGACTGGCAGCTTGATCCTGGCCAGTCGCGAGTGCAGGCGTCGATTACTCAGTTGAACGGCGAAACACCGCAAACTCATCACCACCAGGTGCGCGATCTGCAGGGTGATATCTCCAGCGATGGCACCCTGCGCTTGCCGTTAAAGCTCAGCCAAACGGATGTACTTGAACGCTTTGGTGAGCTGCCGCCGTGGATAGGTTTGCTGGCGAACACCACCTTGGTGACGCTAGAGGCGCAAATGCCACCAGAGCGGTTGGACGGTTTGGATATTGGCGAATCACTGGTGGAGACGCTGACTTTTAGCGTTCAATCAGACATGGTTAACCAACAGGAATCCGTGCCGCTGCGGTTTACCCGCGAAGGCCTGAATGAGATACGCGTGACCCACGCCGAGCCGATGGCGATGGACGGTCGAGCGCTGATGGCCAACACCACGGTGCGCACCGTGATGTCGTTACTGGGCTACCAGGAGATTGACGAGCATGTGCCCGTCACCCTCAATGCGCTCCTGGTTAATAGGCAATAGTTAATCGGTAGTCGTTAAAGGCTACTAACTGCTTCCACATCCCCCGCTTGGGCTTCGCCGGTCTGTACCCGCCACTGGGCGGTGTAGTGGCCGTTAGCTACCAAGAGGCTGGAATGGGTGCCCCGCTCGGCCACCTGGCCTTTCTCGATCACTACTATCTCATCGGCATGCACGATGGTCGAAAGCCGATGAGCAATCATAATCACCGTGCGACCATGGGCAATACGCTTGAGCGAACGCTGAATGGCCGCTTCAGTTTCGTTGTCCACTGCGCTGGTGGCTTCATCCAGCACCAAAATAGGCGGGTCTTTAAGTAGCGCCCGCGCTAAAGAAAGCCGCTGGCGTTGGCCGCCGGAAAGCCGCACGCCCCGCTCCCCTACCGGCGTATCCAACCCTTGGGGCAGCGTTTCGATAAAGCTCCACGCCTCGGCGGTTTTGGCGGCGTCGATAATCGCCGCTTCCTCGGCATCGGGCTTACCGTAGGCGATATTGTCGCGAATGCTGCCTTCAAATAGATAAACATCCTGGCTGACCAAGCCAATCGACTGGCGTAGCGAGTTCATACTGACGTTGGTAATCGGTTGTCCGTCGATCAGTACGCGCCCGCTTTCCGGGTCGTAAAACCTCAGCAGCAGTTTGATTAGGGTGGATTTCCCCGAGCCGGTCGCCCCTACCAGCGCTAAGGTATTACCCGCAGGCACGTGCAGGTGAATGCCATCGACCCCGACAAGGCTAGTAGCGTAGTGAAAACTCACATTATCAATCGTTACTTCGCCGCGTACTGGCTGGGTAAGCGATGTGGTGCTGTCATCTTTGACCGTAATCGGCACTTCGAGCAGGTCTAGAATGCGCCGCGTGCTGGCCATGGCCCGCTCGAATAGATCAATCACCTGAGCCAGGCCGGTGAGTGGCCAGAGCAGTCGCTGGGTTAGAAACACCAAAACGCCGTAAGCACCCACATTCAGCGAGCCGTTGAGCGCCATCATGCCGCCCACGGTGAAGGTGGCGAGAAAGCCCGCCAAAATCGCCATGCGGATGACTGGAATAAACGCAGAGCTAACCTTGATCGCTCTTCGATTGGCTTCTACGTAGGCTTCGCTGGCCTCGCGTAGGCGCTCGGCTTCGCGGTCTTCGCTGGTAAAGCTTTTAATCGTTGCGATGCCGCTTAGGTTATTAGTTAACCGGCTGGCCAAATCACCGACCTTCTCACGCACATCGCTATACAGCGGCCCCGCTTTGCGCTGGAAGAAGAACGCGCCCCATATAATCAAAGGAATCGGGGTAAACGCCAACAGCGCAATCAGCGGTGAAAGCACAAAGAACACCGCGCCCACCGCTATTACCGTGACAACCACTTGAATCAAGGCGTTGGCACCACCGTCCAGAAAACGCTCTAGCTGATTGACGTCATCGTTCATGGTGGCCACGAGCTGGCCGGAGCTTTTCGATTCAAAGAACGCCATATCGAGCCGCTGGGCATGCTCGTAGGTATCCTGGCGCATATCTGCCTGTAAACGTTGGGCTAAGTTGCGCCATAGGATTTGAAAAAGGTACTCAAATAGTGACTCCCCCGCCCAGATAACGAACGTCAGCACCGCCAACATGGTGATCTGCTGCTGGGGCGTTTCAAACCCCAAACTCGCCACAAAGCTCTGCTCTTGATTCACCACCACATCAATGGCGACGCCAATCAAAATCTCGGGGGCAATATCGAACAGCTTATTGATAACGGAGCAGGCGGTGGCCGCCATGATGCGCCGCCGATAGCCTTTGGCATAGCGCAGCAGGCGCACCAAGGCTTGAAAACTGTGTGCAGGAGAGGACACAAGGTTACCTTTCTAAGATTGTTGTAGGTCTAGGTTTTGTCTGAAAAGTCGGCGAGCGAAGGCCAGGCAAGGCAAAAATCGGCGAAAAGACGGAGTTTACGTGGTGTAAATGAGTACTTTGAGCCGATTTTTAACGCCGTATGGTCGAGCGCAGCCAGTTTTCAGACAGAACCTAAGCTAGCCACTCACCGATGAGCGCCGTACATTGGCAAGCAGTGGGCTGCCGGTATCGGGGTCGGTTAATAGTGTGCACTCTACTTGATAAAGCGTGCGTACTAAATCTTGAGTGACCACGGTGGCGGGCGGCCCTTCCGCAACAATCTGCCCTTCTCGCATAGCAATTAAATGGTCGGCATAGCGGCAGGCACTGGCGAGGTCATGCAACACCATCACGACGGTACGGCCATGGTGAGCAAGGTGTTTGACCAACTCAAACACTTCAATCTGATGGCCTAGATCCAGTGCCGAGGTGGGTTCGTCCAACAGCAGCAGTGGGGTTTGTTGGGCGATGGTCATGGCGATCCAGGCGCGCTGCCGCTGGCCGCCGGAAAGCGCATCAATTGACCTGTCCGCAAGCTGCTCAAGCCCTGCGGCTGCCAATGCATGCTGAACCACACGCTGATCTTCCAGGGACCACTGGCGCAGCCAGCCCTGGTGGGGCTGGCGGCCAAAGCGGATTAGTTCGGTCACGGTCAAGCCTTCCGGCGCCACCGCCTCTTGGGGCAGCAGCGCCAGCTGAGTCGCTAACTGGCGAGTGGGCAGGCGCTGAATATCGGCACCGTCCAGCAACACCGTTCCGCTATCAGGTTTATGCAGGCGCGCAAGCCCGGCCAGTAGCGTCGATTTTCCGCAGCCATTGGGGCCCACAATCGCGGTCACTTTGCCGCTGGGCAGAGCAATATCCAAGCCATTGATCACCTGCCGGGCGCCATAGCTCATGCCGAGTGATTGGGTCGACAGTGACGGTAACGCGGAGTTGGAAGGTTGGCTCATGTAAAGCTCCGTTGCGGGCGCATTAAAATCCAAAGTAACCACGGCCCGCCGACCACGGCCGTGACAATACCGACGGGAATCTCAATTGGCGCCAGCAGTGTGCGCCCGGCCAGGTCAGCCAGCACCATCACTAAAGCCCCTGCCAGCGCTGCCGCCGTAATAGGCACACCGCGTGAACTCGACAGCGAGCGGGCAATCTCTGGGCCAATCAACCCCACCATACCGACAGGCCCTGCCACGGCAACGGCCAGACCGGTCAGCGCAACCGAAAGCAGCAACACTTCTAATCGGCGGCGTTTAACATTGATCCCTAACCCGCTGGCAGTGGCATCCTTAAAACGCAGCAGCGTAAGCGAACGAGCTAACATCAGCGCAGTGATCAAACCTAGCACTAACCCAAGAATTAGCAACTGCAGCGCGCCGCTGGGACGGGCATTGAGCGAACCTACGGTCCAGGGGTAGGCGGCATTGGCGGTGTCGATCGCCACGCGAGCGAGTAGCAGTTGAGTGACGGCACCAAACACCGCGCCAACGCCAATGCCCGCGACGATAAAGCGGTAGCCTTGGGTACCGCTGCCTGCCGCCAAACCAAACGTGAGTACCGCGGCGGTGGTCGCCCCCGCTAATGCCATGGCGGGGGGCGCAATGGAAACGCCGATGCCCACAATAGAGGCCACCGCAAACGCCGTCGCGCCATTATCAATACCGATAATACCGGGGGTCGCCAGGCGATTGCGCGCTAATGTTTGCATCAAAATGCCAGCCAGGGCAAAGGCCGCACCGGTGCATGCGGCGGCGGCTAACCGCGGCAGGCGTAGCTCCTGCACCACGAAGTTCGCCATTACATCCGCCTTGCCAAACAGCGCGTGCAATACCGCCATCGGGGCGACGTTGACGCTACCCAGGCTCAGGTAGAGCACGCTGGCAAGCAGAAATGCGCCCAACAAGCCTACATTGACCGTTACCGCACGCCGCTCCAGCAGCACACTCTGGTCGCCATGGCGGCTTCGCCAGGCTAAGCGCCAATAGCCTTGGGGTGGCGCAATGGGGATACGATTCGGTCGCGCAGAAGCGGCATTCAGGACTGATGAGCGGACTGGGGTAGGTTTCATTGTTCCACTCATAGCATCGGTAAACGGCGTGCACGCACTACCGCTATAAGCACGGGCGCACCGCATAGCGCGGTGAGCACGCCCAGCGGCAGTTCTGAAGGGGCAACAACGACACGAGACACAATATCCGCCGACAACACCATCAAAGGGCCAATGGGAAGGCAGAACCATAGCGTGCGACGAATATCCGGCCCGGCAAATGCGCGCGCAACAAACGGCACGACCAGCCCAACGAACGCGATGGGCCCTGCAATAGCGGTAGCCGCACCGACCAAAAGCGCCACACAGGCGACCACCAACCAACGAATAAGGTTGGGGTGGTGACCCAACCCCGAAGCAACCCGCTCCCCCAGTGCTAACGCGGCTAACGGCCGGGCGATCAGTAATACGATAATGGAAGCGACCAGCATACTGGGCAGCACCGAAAGCAGATCATCCAAGCGGCGACCAGCCAAACTGCCAATGACCCAGAACCGAATTTCATCAGCGGCGCGCTGGTCATAAAGCAGTATCAACGAGGTGAGTGACGCCAGCAGCCCCGAAAACGCAGCGCCCGCAAGCACTAGCCGTATAGGGTCGTTACCCACACCCCGAAAGCGCGCCACGCTCAATACGCACACGCAGCCCATCAAGGCGCCCAGTTGGGCAACAGAAATGCGCAGCGTGGCCGCACTGGCCCCCAGCACCAAGGCCAGCGCCACGGCAAAGGCCGCGCCTGCGCTCACCCCTAATAAGCCTGGCTCAGCCAGCGGGTTACGCGCCACCGCTTGTAACAGCGCACCCGCCACGCCTAACGCCATACCCACCACAATGCCGATTAACGTACGCGGTGCGCGCAGTTCCCATACAATAAAGTGTGCTTCACTGTCTTGGGCGCCGCTTAAGAGCGCTATGGCTCTACCGGGGCCAACACTGCCCGCGCCGATCAGCAGGCTAACGAGGCTCACCGCCACAAGGGCGGTGAGCAGGAGCAGCATTAACGTGTGCGGGTTAGCTCTGTTAATGGCTAAGGTTGCAAAATGTGAAACCCTCACGGCAACAGCGCAGCCTCAATCTCATCAAGAATGGCTTGTGCGGCCAGTGGGCCGTTGGCGCTTGTCCAGAGCTGGCCATCCACAGGGACGACGCGCTCTTGCTGCACCACGTTTAAGCGCGTAAAGGCGCTGCTCTGCTTCGCCGACTCCAACGCCGCTTGACCATCTTCGTTGAGCGTTGCCAGGAATAGCCAGTCGCCGTCCACTTGGGAAAGGTTTTCCAGGCTGAGCACATCGCTATGTACGCCGCGCTCGCCCACTAGGCCAGCGTCCTGAACATCCAGACCCGCTTGAGCTAACAAACCTGCAGAAAAAAGGTTTTCCGACATCACCATGGGGCCGCCGGGCATCCAGCGAATGAGAAAAGTACTACCCGCTACACCGGCTTCGTCCACTGTTTGACTAACCTCAGCGGCACGCTGTTCCACGGCTGCAATGGCGTCATCTATTGCGGCCTGACGATTAAGCGCTTCGCCATAAAGGCGCGCTTCGGCTTTCCAGTTATCAGGCGCCAGCGGCTGAGTGGGTGGCACCACCGTGGGCGCAATGCGGGAAAGCAACTGATACTGCTCATCAGCCAGTTGCGCAGGCGCCAGAATCAGGTCCGGCTGCTGCGCCAGCACGGCTTCAATATTAATCTCGCGCACCACGCCCATAATCGCGGGGCGGTCATCTCCCAGATGCGCCTCTATATAACGGGCGACATTGTCGCCACCGCGGGAGGTAACCGCGCCTAGCGGTTTCACACCCGCTGCCACGGCAGCATCCAGTGCGCCTTCGTAAAGCGTCACCACCCGCTCGGGGGTTCCTTCAATCTCTACGTCGCCAAACGCCGTTTCCAGCGTTCGCGCGTGCGCGGCAGACACGCCCAATGCACTGATGAATAACACATTGAATAACGCGGCAGCCATGCTCAGACGCCCGCGCTTGGGTCGGGCGAAAGCTAACGATGTGATTTGAGCCAGCATTGATTTCTCTCGAACAAAGAAGACAGAAAAAGATAGTAACGATTCTCAAAAGCACTTGCACTATTATTTGAGCGAATAGAGCGTTCCATTTAACGCAACGTTTTGAGGGACTAAAGGTTTCATTTTAAGCAACGGAACGTTCCTAAATTTTGCATCGCAAATAGGAACTTTTCTTTTTAGACTCACACCCCTATTTGATAATAAATATCATTAGCAAGAGAATCGTATTACCAAGGAGCCCCCATGCAAGACTTTACTCGTCGCACTTTAACCAGTGCCATTGCACTAGCCGCTTTCTCTTCAGGTGCTTATGCGCAAGAAAGTACCCAAATGGATAATATGGTGGTCACTGCTGCCGGTTATGAGCAAACGCTGAAAAATGCACCCGCCAGCATTTCAGTGGTATCCCGTGAAGAATTGGAGCTAAAGCAGTTTTCCAACATTGCCGAAGCAATTGCCAATGTTCCTGGCGTTGATGTTCGCTCTGGCACAGGTAAAACGGGTGGATTAAATATTTCCATTCGCGGCATGCCCAGCGAGTACACGCTGATCTTGATCGACGGACGCCGCCAAAACACCTCAGGCAGCGTCACACCAAATGGGTTTGGTGAAACCTCAACCGGCTTTATGCCACCACTTTCCGCTATTGAGCGCATTGAGGTAATTCGCGGACCAATGTCGACGCTCTACGGGTCCGACGCTATGGGCGGGGTTATCAATATTATCACTCGTCGCGTAGGCAAGGATTGGGCTGGCTCGGTGTCGGTCGAAAACACGTTCCAAGAAGATAGTGATGCAGGTAATAGCTCAGCCATTAACCTCTACACTTCTGGCCCATTAATCGAAGATACCCTCGGTTTACAGCTACGTGGCCGCCTATACGACCGAGACAGCTCCGAACGCATAATCGAAGATAGCGCTGGGCGTGACCCACGCCCTTCTGAAGCGCGCATTTACTCAATCGGTGGCCGCCTAAACCTTACGCCAGATGACAATAATGAACTATGGGTTGATGCTGAGCGCTCACGCCAAAGCTACTCCAACGACGATAACCGTCTAGGCACTCAGGACGGCACTGACCGAAGCGGGAATCCTTCACCTGGTACCTTTAACGGCTATAAAGATGAGCTTCGCTTTAACCGTGATCAACTTGCGGTGGGCCACGCTGGGCACTATGCGCAGGGCACTTGGGAAAGCAGCATCACTCACAGCACCACTGAAACCTTAGGCCGCACTCTTCCAGCAGGCAGCGCACCTGATTATGGCTATGAAGCCCAAGGTGGCGAAGATCGTATTCTTGAGAACCGCGATATTATCGTCGATACCAAGTTTGTCGCGCCTCTAGGTGATCATATGGCCACGATTGGCGGACAATATATAGATGCCGAGTTAGAAGATGCGATTGCTGGCAACGAGACCTTTCAACAAAACAGCTGGGCATTATTTGCCGAGGATGAGTGGCTGCTTCGTGACGATTTAGCGCTAACTCTAGGCGGCCGCTATGAACATCACGACGCCTTCGGCGGTAACTTTAGCCCGCGTGGTTATCTCGTCTGGAACACAACGCCTAACTGGACGTTAAAAGGCGGCGTGAGCCGGGGTTACAAAACACCTTCGCTAAACGACCTGCACGATGGCATTAATGGCTTTGGGGGCCAAGGCACTACGGTTAATATTGGTTCACCGGACCTTGAACCAGAAAAAAGCACCAACTATGAAATTGGTGCTATCTATGATAACCAGGGCAGTTTTTCAGCGGGGGCGACGGTCTTCTACAATCTCTTTACTGACCGTATTGCTAGCGCTAACGATCTACCTAACTGTCAGTTTACCGATAGTAATGGTGATACCCCTAATTCAGGATTGGCAAACTGCCTGAGCGTGGGTAACTTTACACAGCAAGAAAGCTTTGGCCAGCTAACTAATATTGATGAAGCTGAAACGCGTGGTATAGAGCTAACTGCAAACTATCAAATTGCACCTGCTTGGCGCATTAGCGGCGGTTATACCTTTACGGACTCTGAAATTACCTCAGGCGATAATGAGGGAATGGTGCTAACCAACACACCTGACCACAAACTCACCGCCGATTTAACATGGGCCATTAATGAGCGTTGGAGTACTACCCTTGAGGGCGAATACTACTCTTCACGTGAGCGCTTCGCTGCAGGTCTACCTACATCAGGTGAGTCTCTATCGCTTTATGAGCAGTTAGGTAACAAGTTGGATGGCTATGAGCTGTTTAATCTACGCAGTTCCTACCGAGTTTCTGACAACGTACGTCTAACCGGCACGATTTATAACTTGTTCGATAAGGACTTCACCAGTTCAGATACCTTTGAGCATAACGGTGAAACCCTGCGTGCTTACAACTTCACCCAAACTGGCCGCTCTACTGATGGCGTGGCGTTAGATGGCCGCAGTTTCTGGATCTCGGCCACCTACGAGTTCTAACCCGTTTCAGCTCGCTACTGTTTCAATGCTGACATCTGCCCCGGCCATGCGCCGGGGCCTTTTTGTTTATTAATGCGCTATTTACTTAGCCAAAAAAAGCGGCTATCGCTGGATAGCCGCTGCAGTAGTGCGTTGATTTTTTTAAACGTAACATCTAGAAAGCGACATTAAGACCCAGCCAAACCCGACGGCCATCTTCCACATAGCCGTACTCGTCGTAGTCGATCGCTTCGTCAAACAGGTTGTAAATACCCGCATTGAGTTGCGTCATTTCATTAAGTTGGTAGCCAACGCCTGCATCCACAAAGGTGTAGGAAGGCGCTACGATCGCGCTTTGCGAAGGGCCGGTGTTGGGTTGGCTCTCTTCGCCGCGGTAGGTCACTTTGGTCCACTGGCGCAGCTTGGGCGACACCTGCCAATCCAGCGTGGCCGATATCTGGTGGCGCGGTAGCTGTGTGAGCGGCTCGCCTGCATACTCGCCGCTTTTCTGTTCACTGTCGGTAAAGGTGTAGCTGGCCGTGAGTTCAATCGCCTCGTTTAGCGGTGCCGCTACGCTGGCTTCTACGCCTTGAGTAACCGCTTCATCGATGTTGATGCGATAAGTCGGATCACTGCCGAACTGGTTGGGCTCATCGGCACACACACCTTCAGGGCAGGCAATGCGGGTGATTTTATCTTTAAAGTCATTATGGAATAGCGTGAGACCACCACTTAGCCCGGCATCGTTGGCGTATAGCAGCGCAAACTCTTTATTAAGCGAGGTTTCTGGCTCCAGATCGGGGTTACCGTAAACATCGCCGCCTCGGCTGGTCTGCCCCCAGTCAGCGGTGACTTCGCGCAGATTGGGCGAACGGAAACCGGTGGAGACACCGCCTTTTAACGTCCAGTCAGAGGTCATGTTCCACACGCTGTAGAGCCGCGGGCTGATATGGCTGCCGTAGTTTTCGGCATCGTCTAGCCGCATGCCGCCAGTCAATGCCCAGGTGTCGGTCAACAGCCACTCATCTTCTGCAAACAGAGCCCACTGCTGCTGCTCTATGTGAGTACGATCGGAAACCTGGTTGGTGGTGCCATCATCCAGCGACTCCTCCTCGTAACTTGCACCCAGGGTGAGCATATGTGCACCCAACGGCATCACCAAACTGGTTTTAGCAGTGGTGTTGGTGATCTCAATTTCCCGCGATGGGTTTTCGCTGGTTTCCCGCTGGACAAAGCTTTCACTGGTGCCAATATCAAAGCGCCCGCTATGGGTGAGCGCTACGTGGCGCTGGGTATAGTCGTTGTAGCTGTCTGTGCAACCGCCGCGGCAGCCCTCTGACGGCGCCGAGTTGCCCATCAGCGATTGGCGCTCCTGCTCGGTAACCCCGGCTTCAGCGGTAAAGTCGTGGTTATCCGAGGCGGCAAGCGTGAATCGCGCCGTCAGGCTTTGCAGACTTTTATCTTCGTAGCCGTTAAGGATATTGTCTTCATCGCGCTGAGAGGCGCGACCATAGAGCTGAAGTCCTAAACGACCCCCTACCAGCGGGCCACTCAGATAAAAATTGGCTTGGCGGCTGTCGCCAGAGTCGCTGTCTTCCTGAAGCACGGTGTCGAGTTGAACATTACCGTGCCACTCCTGCGCAACCTTGCGGGTAATCACGTTAATGACCCCGCCGATGGCATCGGAGCCGTAGAGCGTCGACATTGGCCCACGCACTACTTCAATACGCTCAATGGCCTGTAGCGGCGGCAGCCAGTCTTGCTCAAACCCGGCGCTACCATTGGGCCGAGATTCGCGGGTATTCTGCGGGCGTCCATCCACTAATATTAGCGTGTACTGGGAGGGCATGCCGCGGATCGAAATATCGTGGCCATTGTCCCCGGCACCGCCACCGGTCACGATCACACCGGGCACATTGCGCAGTGCATCGGTGAGACTTTGATAGTGGCCTCGCTCTAACTCTTCACGGGAAACCACGCTGATAGAGGCAGGCGCATTAGCAATCTGCTGTTCAAAGCCGGAGGCCGTCACGACCATATCATCTAGCCGTGGCGCTTCTTGTGCCCACAAAGCGCCGCTGGCAAGGCTTGAAACGGTGCTGGCCAGCAGCGTGCGACGCAAACAGGGAGACATAGCAAAATCCTTCATAGTGTGTGATCAATCGCTTTATAAATGCGAATTGTTAGCATTTATATACTTACACACTCTCTGCTCTATCAGGTGAGACGGTACGTTCAAAGAAGAGGAACACAAATGCCTATTATTTTCATTCGCACCGAAAAATGGCACAATTAACATTCACCCTTTTCCCGTGGGCCTGACCATGTATGACTTTGACGAACTTACCGCCTTTGCCGATGTAATGACCACGGGCAGTTTGACACGCAGCGCTCAAAAGCTCGGATTAGCCAAATCGACCCTTAGCCGCCGCATCAGCCAGCTTGAAACCCGGCTTAACCAGCCGTTGCTGCGGCGCCAGGCCAATCGCTTAATTCCAACCGAAGCGGGGCTGCTATTTCACAACTATTGCACCGAGCTTTTGGCAATGGCGGCTCATAGCCAGGAGGCACTAGCAGAGCTACGTGAGGAGATTAGTGGGGAAATAACGCTTGAGGTGCACGGTGCCCTAGCGCGCAGTTGGTTAGCCAGCGCTATTGATGCGTTCTTAAATCGCCATCCCAAGGCGGAACTAACGCTACACACTAGGGAAACCCCGCCAACTAAAATGCACAGCAATAGCGTACATGTCTGGCTTGGCCCCACTCACGAGTGCGGGCTAAATCAGGAGCGCTTGGGGCACTTAACTCGCGGGCTTTATGCTAGCCCACGCTATTTAGCGGCGGCTGGCACGCCCCACCATCCCGACGAACTCAACCAGCACGCCTGGATAGACCTGTTGGGCTCTGCCTCTGATGGGCTGCTGCTCATTCACCAAGAACATGGCCAGTACACCTTTAATCCGCCCCGCTCACGGCTGCGGGTAGACCTCACTGCCCTACATATCGATGCCATTGCACGCAGCCAGGGGATTGGCTTGCTCTCACACTGGTTTACCGCCAAACGCGAACAGCACCATCCAGGCGAACTGGTTAACTGCCTGCCGGGCTGGGAGCCAGTGCCTCTCCCCATCACGTTGCTCTACGCCTACGGTCACCAATCACGCCGCACCCATGCGCTGTTAGAGTTTTTGCGTAGCCAAGTGCCCGCCCAGTGGCGCACGTCAGCCGCGACGGTGTAAGTTAATTCGAGTGTTTACCTTGCCAGTTAGCCCGCTTATTAACGACAATAGGCCTCTAAGAACTCTCTGATTGCCAAGGATAGTCAATGCTTGCCGAACTTTTCGCCGTCATGGCACCCGTGCTGGCGGGTGCAGGGCTCGGCTACCTATGGGTACGCTTAGGCCACCCCTACCCGGTCGACTTCATTACCCGGCTAGTGTTTAACATTGGCACACCTTCGTTGGTGTTGGCTTCCTTGGCGGGTGCCGATATCGATGCCACCACCTTTGGTCAGACGATGCTGGCCGCTGCGCTGGTAATTCTCACCATGGGGGCCGCTACCTTTGTGGTGGCAAAACTATTGCGCCGCAGTTGGCGAGTGCTGCTTGCCCCCATGATGTACCCCAATACCGGCAACATGGGCTTACCGGTGGTGCTTTACGCATTTGGCAGTGCCGGGTTTGCCTACGGCATCACGGTGATGGTGACCGTCTCGCTGTTTCAGTTCACCTTAGGCGCGGTGCTTAATAGCCAGGGCAACCCGCTCAAAACGCTTGCCAAAACGCCCACGGTTTACGCTATTGCGGTTTCCATGGCGCTGCTACTGACGAACACCTCCCTGCCGCTCTGGTTGGCGAATACGGTGGACTTAATGTCGGGGTTCACGGTACCGCTCATGCTCATTACCCTGGGCGTATCGCTGGCCAGCATTCAGGTGAAGAACCTGCGTTCAGGGCTCGGATTTAGCTTAGTGCGCGTACCTCTCGCTGCCGTAGTCGCCTGGTTGATCGCTGGCTGGGTGGGCCTTCCACCACTGGCACAGAGCATTTTAGTGCTGCAAATGTGTATGCCAGTGGCGGTATTCAATTATCTCTTTGCTCAGCGTGCCCAGCGCGAACCCGTTTATGTCGCCAGTTTGGTCTTCTGCTCAACGTTATTAGCGCTATTTTACCTACCCGTGCTACTCGCCCTGCTCATGTAATAGTGGAACCCACACGTGGCTAAAAGGTCACTGCTAGACTACTTGGCAAGGATGCCAACGATTAACGTCACCAGAGGGCACGCTATGCTTCACATGAACAACCATACCCAACGCCCATTGCCCCCTGCGGTTTGGGCAGGGATCAGTGGGCTAATGCTGGCGAGCGCTATCAACACGGCAAATGCTGAAACCGTCCAGGAATCGCTGGAAACCGATCATTTAAACCTTTCTATTGAGCGTATCGCCGACGGTTTTGAGCACCCTTGGGCGGTGGCGTTTTTACCCGATGGCCGCTACTTGGTGAGCGAACGTAGCGGGCAACTGAAACTTGTCGACCCCGAAAGCGGTGAAGCCAGTACGCTGGAAGGCATGCCCGAAGTGAGTACTCAGGGCCAGGGCGGTTTGCTAGACGTAGCGTTACATCCTGATTTTGAAGGCGAAAATGGCGAGGGTGATAACGATTGGATCTATTTCACCTGGAGCAAGCCCGAGGGCAATAACAGCCGTTCGGCACTATCCCGTGTAAAATGGCAGAATGGTCAGTTAGGTGAGGTCGAACACTTATTTGAACAAGATCGCGCCTCTGGGCCAGGTCGCCATTACGGCTCGCGGCTGGCGTGGCTGCCCGACGGTACTCTACTAATGAGTATTGGTGATCGCGGCAGTGACCCGCCCCGCGCCCAGGCAAGCGATGACCACGCGGGCTCTACCCTGCGTCTTACCGCTACTGGCGACGTTCCCGATGACAATCCTTTTGTCGGTGATGACACCACCCTGGATGAAATTTACTCCATGGGTAATCGCAATATTCAAGGCATGACCGTGCTCATTAACGGCGAAGCCTGGGCGTCAGAGCATGGCCCCCGCACCGGCGACGAGCTGAATCATATCCAAGCGGGCAATAATTATGGCTGGCCAGAAGTCAGCCAAGGCAATGACTACGCAACCAATGAGCCGATTGGCGCAGATTCGCTCCCCGGCATGGTTGACCCAGTGTATGTATTTGAAGGCCGATTCGCCCCCGCCGGGCTGGCCGAAGTAACTAGCGACGCCTTTGGTGAGTGGCAGGGCAACTTATTAGCCGGTGGGCTAGGTAGCGAGAAACTGCTCCGCCTGCGTTTGGAAGAGGGTCATGTTGCCGAGGAAGAGCTGATTTTACAAGGCGAAGTTGGCCGCATTCGCGATGTCCGCCAAGGCCCTGATGACGCCATTTACTTACTCACTGACGCCCCCCAGGGCGGCTTGTATCGCCTAGCGCCAACGAACCAGTAGCGCTTTATTCATTGGCTGATACTAAAACGTATTAAAACCACCATGGATGCCCCATGCGACTACGCAATTTGATTATTTTAACGGTGATTGTGCCGCTATTTGTCATCCTGGTGGTATTTAGCCTAGTGGCGATCAAATCGCTCGAAGATAACGTGCGCTCAAAGCTGCAAACGGAAGTTGAGATTATTACCCGAACGCTGAGCTCTTCGCTCAGCTACGCGGTTACGCCAGATAGCAATACGCCGCTTGAAGAAGCGTTACAGTCGGCGTTCTCATTCCACCGTATTTACGGCGCCTATGTATTTGATACCGAAGGTCGCGATATTTACGGGCTGGGCCTTGGCAAAGATATTTTCAGCCGTGAAGAGATTCAGCAAATCATCGAGCGCGATGACTTATATAGCAACTATCGCCAACACGACGGGTGGAATTACTACTCTGCGTTGACACCTTTGCGCTCACAAGATGGCACTGTATATGGCGTACTCCAGGTTAATCGGCTAAATACCGGTATTGAGAATTACACGGGTTTTATCAGTATTGTGGCCGTGTTGGTGTTCGTGATTGGCGCCGCTGGGATCGTGTTTAGTATTTGGTGGGGGTTTCGCCGCCATATTGAGCGCCCGCTTAACCGGCTGCTGCACGTAATGCAGTTGGTAGAAAAAGGTGACCGTAGCCAACGCGCCACCGAAGACGGCCCTATCGAATATCGCCACCTTGCCTCCGGTTTGAATGGCATGCTGGATGCGATGGCCGAGAAAGACCAAGAGATCGAAAATCGCCAACGGCGCGAAATAGAACTCGAAAAGCGCCTGCGCAAATCAAAAAAGCTGGCTGAACTGGGCGTCTTGGCAGCCGGCGTTGCCCATGAGATAGGTGCGCCATTAACAGTGATTAATGGCCAGGCCCAGCGCTTGGCTCGACGCGATGTTATTGGCGATGACGAACGCGCACGGCTAGGGCGTATTCGTGGCGAAGTCGAGCGTATCGTTGAAATTGTGCGCCAATTAATGGAATTAGGCCGCCAACATAACGTAGAGAAAGGCGAACTGGCGCTTGATCAGCTTATTATGAGTGCCAGTGGTTTAGTGGAAGATGAGCTAGAGCCACGCAATATTCGTTTAGACATTGAATTACCGTCGCCGACACCCAACTTACTCGCCAACGGCCAACAAATTGTGCAGGTGCTGACCAATTTGCTGCGCAATGCAGCGCAAGCCCCCGAAGTGAGCAGAATCAGAGTGCACGCCCAGCAGCAAGAGCACGAATTAATACTGTGGGTGGAAGATGATGGCCCTGGGATACCCAACTCCCATCATCACAAAGTGTTCGACCCATTTTTCACCACCAAACCGGTCGGTCAAGGCAGCGGTTTGGGACTCTCTATGGTACATCGCATTATTAACGACCACGGCGGTACGATCGGCGTGTTTGACAGCGCCCTTGGCGGCGCTGGATTTGAAATTACGCTACCTATTAGTGAAACCGCATCCGCGTGAGGAAAACGTTTGTGACCCAACAGGACCCCCTTTTACCTTTGTTGGTGGTGGAAGATGACGCCGCTATACGTGAGTTATTAGAAGAAGAACTGCAGGATGCAGGCTACACAACGCTCGGCGTACCTAGCGCCGAAGAGGCGATCGCGTTACTAAGCCACACCACCGTCTCTCTGGTAATTACCGATGTGCGACTGCCGGGTATGACTGGCATTCAGCTACTCCAGCAGCTCCGCCAAGCAGGCAGTGAGCTGGGCATTATTGTGATTACCGCTTTCGGTACCATCGATCAGGCGGTTGAGGCACTTAAGCTAGGGGCTGACGACTTTTTAACCAAGCCGTTAGATCTTGATGCCATCCGCGATGCCGTATTTCGTGTGCTGGAACGCCAACGCCTGGCGGTTTTCCACGACACGGATATCAGCCATTTTCACGGCATTGTGGGTAAAAGCCAGGTCATGCAGACACTGTTTCATGACGCCTCTCGCCTTGCCAAAAGCGATGCCCCCATTTTGATCTTAGGGGAAAGCGGCACCGGCAAAGAACTACTCGCCCGCGCCATTCACCAGGAAAGCCCTCGCAATGACCAGCCCTTTGTGCCGATTAACTGTGCGAGTATTCCCGCAGATTTGATGGAGAGTGAGTTCTTTGGCCATGTAAAAGGCGCCTTTACCGGGGCTAATGACGCGCGCAAAGGACTCTTTCAAAGCGCTCAGGGCGGCAGCCTGTTTTTAGATGAGATTGGTGAAATGCCCATCAATCTGCAGGCTAAACTACTGCGGGCCTTGCAGGAGAGAACCGTTCGCCCGGTGGGCGGCGAGCGCGAAGAACCAGTAGATGTGCGCATCATCGCTGCGACTCACCGCAACCTAGAGAAGGAAATTGAGCAGGAGAATTTCCGCAGCGACTTGTTCTACCGTTTGGAAACGTTCTCGCTGCGTATTCCCCCGCTGCGCGAGCGCGGTACCGATATCGAGCACCTTGTTTTTGCACTTATCGACAAGCACTCCGAAGCCCAGGGCAAACAGATTGAGCAAATCGAGCCTGAAGCGCTCAACAACCTGCTCAACTATGCCTACCCCGGTAACGTTCGCGAACTGGAAAACGCCATTATGCGGGCAGTTACCCTGAGCGAAGATGGCTCGCTTAGCCATAAAGATCTGCCCGAACGGCTGCGCGAACAATCAACGGTGGAAAGCGGCACCCCACTGGTGCCTGCCGTCAGCGGCGAAGTGCTGGCAGGAAGCCAGGTACCCTCGCCAACGCCAATCCGCTGGCCTAGCCTAGAAGAAGTTGAAAAGCGCTATATTAACAAGGTATTGGAAGCAACGGGTGGCAACAAGCGACGCACCGCAGAAGTGCTGGGAATTGCTCGTCGGACGCTCTATCGTCGCCTGGAAGATAGTGAAGAGTAACTACTGATAAAGCGGGATGCGCTAGCTAGAAAGCAGACAAAAAAACCCCCGCGGGCGCGGGGGTGGAAAGGATGGCAAATCGTGTGGAGCAGCCGCAGGGAACAAACAGCTGAGGCGATTTACCATCGTAGGGAGCGGTACACTTGCTTAAAACTGGCTCAATACGAGTAACTGATTAATAAACAGTTGCTAATGACTAGTTGCTGGTCGAATTTTCATCCTCTTCCTCAGCGCCAGGCATAGGTTCGGTTCCTTCACCAAAGCCAGGCTCTTCGTCAGGGTTCATAGTGCCCTCTGCGGGCTCGTCCATGGTGTCATCTGGCATGGACTCTTCTGACATGGGCTCTTCAGATTGCGTCATGCTATTTTCTCCTGCAGGCTCCTCACTTAAGCCTGGATCCTGCTCCATCGCTGGCTCTTCACTCATACCCGGTTCCGGCTGAGTGGTGGCATCTTGCTCTAATGGCGAAGGCTCTTCAGCAGGTGGCGCTGTCTCTTCGTTATCGCCGCAACCAGCTAACACAATTACACTTGCCGCTGTCGCCATCATGCACAGCGTTAACCAGCGTGGGCGATTGGAAATTTGCTTGCTCTCAATGTGGTCGTGTTGCTTATCCATAATACCCACCTCCATTACTTACGCTGCTTGTTTCCAAACATTTGTTTCCAAACATTTCACTGGACAATTGACAGTCAGCTTTTCGTACTCATATACAAATTATTCATAACGCTCTTACTAAACTATATTCACTTTACGTGCCAAAAATATAAAAAATAACATAAACATCTAATAATCAATATCTTATAAAATATCAGCGATGCCATTATGCACTTATAGGCAGCCCGCGCGAGTGGGTAAAAAATGACACATGTAGCGTTAATTGCCCCGTTGAGCGAGCCGTTGTGACACACAGGCCCTACCTATGTATAATAATTTTTAATAAATTATCCGACTCAAGCTCTTATTTCTTTATGAATGGCGTAATAACGACACACGCCCATTCAGCTCAACAAAAAGGCATCGCCGATGGACGAGACACGACCCGTCAAAATTAAAGTGCGCGGATTAAGCAAAGTCTTTGGTAAGCACCCACAAAAAGCCATTGAGCTACGTAATCAGGGAATGAAGCGCCCCGAAATTTTGGAGAAATCCGGCCAGACACTGGGGCTATCCAATATTTCGTTTGATGTCTATGAAGGCGAACTGCTGGTCATCATGGGACTCTCGGGGTCAGGTAAATCGACCTTGATCCGCTGCCTTAACCGTCTAATTGAGACCACCGAAGGTGAGATCATTATCGACGGAGAAAACATCCCGACGCTAAAAGAGAAAGCGTTGCTGGAGTGCCGTCGCCGCCACTTCTCTATGGTATTTCAAAATTTCGCGCTATTTCCCCACCGCACTGTGCAGCAAAATGCCGAGTTCGGTTTGGAAATTCGCGGCGTAGAGAAAACAGAGCGCCATAAAATTGCCCATGATTCTCTGAAGCAAGTGGGCCTGGAGGGCTGGGAAGACGCCTACCCGAATCAGCTTTCCGGCGGTATGCAGCAGCGCGTTGGCCTAGCCCGTGCTCTGGCAAACGATGCCACCGTGCTGTTAATGGATGAAGCCTTCTCAGCGCTTGACCCGCTAATTCGCAAAGACATGCAGCAAGAGCTTTTGCAGTTGCAATCCAAAATGCAAAAAACCACGGTCTTCATCACCCACGATTTGGATGAGGCGCTCAACATTGGCGACCGTATCGTGCTGCTGAAGGATGGCGAAGTGGTACAGATCGGCACGCCGGAAGAGATTCTGACCAAGCCTGCGGATGACTACGTGCGTCGCTTTATCGAAGGCGTTGATCGGGCACGCATCTTGACCGCCGAGAGCGCCATGCGACCACTGCGCTCCACCGCTCGGGAAAGTGATGGCCCACGCACGTCGCTACACCGCATGCGCGACCACGCTATTGACTCTATTTATGTGGTTGATCGCGACCGCCGCCTGATCGGGCTACTCGAGGCCGATGCTGCCAGCCGGGCCACTGAAGAGGGTGCCGATTCGATTATTCCCTACTTAACCCAGGATTTCCGCAAAGTCCCCATGGATGAGCCACTGCATAACCTGTTTGCCATGTTTAGTGAAAAGAGTTTCCCTATCGCCGTTATTGATAAGCAAGAGCAGCTGCTAGGCGTGGTGGTTAAAGGCGCGGTACTCGACGAACTGGCACGAGCAGGAGAGCAATAATGGATATCCCACGCATCCCGCTAGGTGATTGGATTGAAGGCGGCCTAACTTGGTTGACCAGCGAATACTCTTTGGTTACCCGCGGCATCTCTCGTTTCACTCAAACCGGTATCGATGTTTTAAATGACAGCTTGATGTGGTTACCCGAGTGGGCGCTGCTTGGCTTGATCGCCCTGCTCTGCTGGAAGCTGGCGGGCACTCGCTTAGCCATAGGCGCTGCTGCGGGCTTAGCACTGATCTGGAACCTGGGTCTCTGGAACCCGATGATTGAAACGCTCACACTGGTAGTGTTCGCTACCATGGTGGCAGTCGTCATCGCGTTACCTGTGGGTATTGCCGCGGCGCTGTCTAATCGGCTCTACCGGGTCATTATGCCAATTCTCGACTTTATGCAGACCATGCCAGCGTTCGTCTATTTGATCCCGGCCATTCCATTTTTCGGTATTGGCTCGGTGTCGGCAATTTTCGCCACGGTGATCTTCTCGATGCCCCCGGCCATTCGTTTTACTACCCTGGGGATTCGTCAAGTACCGGTGGAGCTGATTGAAGCCGCCGATGCCTACGGCGCTACCCGTGGTCAAAAGTTATTCAAAGTACAACTACCGCTGTCACTGCCCACAGTAATGGCGGGTATCAACCAAACGATAATGCTCGCGCTCTCCATGGTAGTCATCGCCGCCATGATTGGTGCAGATGGTTTGGGCAGCGAAGTATGGCGCGCAATTCAACGCTTGCGCCCTGGCGACGGCTTTGAAGCAGGCATCGCAGTAGTCATACTGGCCATGCTGCTTGACCGCCTGACGCAATCGCTTAGAAAAACCCGGCAATAGCGAAAACACACGATAGCGCAAAACGGCAGAAGCGGCTGCGTTGAGCCATTTGCTTGCTAAGTCGCCTTTTGCTCACCATGCTGTGTTTTGCAGCAACCGTGCTCGTTAAGCATCATGCATGTTAATAACCAGTACACTTATATTTTAATACTCAAGGGAGAAAGTGAATGAAACATCGCACATTGAACCTCCGTATCCGTCTTGCTTCGCTGGCACTGCTAGCAGGTGCTGGTGTGGCCGTCAGCAGCGCGGCGCAGGCCGAAGAAGAGAAAGGCACGGTTAACCTGGCCTACGTAGAGTGGTCTTCCGAAGTCGCTTCAACTAACGTGGTTGCTGCAGTACTTGAGCAAGCGGGCTATGAGGTCGACCTAACCTCACTCTCTGCGGCGGCTATGTTCCAAGCGCTCTCCACTGGCGATGCGGATGCCATCGTCGCTGCTTGGCTGCCGACCACTCACGCCGATTACATGGAACGCCTGGGCGAGAGTATTGAAGACCTTGGCCCCAACCTGGACGGCACCAAGCTAGGCCTTGTGGTTCCAGAGTATACCGACGTCGACTCGATTGCAGACCTTAACGATAACGCCGACAGCTTTAACGGCGAGATCATCGGTATTGACCCCGGTGCAGGCCTAATGGCGCTCTCCGAAGAGGTCGTGGATACCTATGACCTTGAGCTGGATCTGCGTAGTGGCAGCGGTGCCACCATGACGGCGGCACTGTCGAGTGCAATTAATAACGAGGAAGATGTCGTTGTTACTGGCTGGACGCCCCACTGGATGTTTGCCCGCTTTGATCTCAAATATCTAGAAGACCCTGAAAACGTCTATGGCGGTGCAGAACAGATTCACACCGCGGTTCGCCAAGGCCTGGAAGATGACATGCCAGAAGCTTATGCCATTCTCGACGCTTTCGAGTGGACGCCTGAGCAGATGGGTGAAGTCATGCTGATGAACCAGGAAGATGGCAGCGACCCCTATGAGAACGCGAAGCAGTGGGTCGAAGATAACCAAGATGTAGTAGCAGAATGGCTCGATAGCTAAACGAGCCAAAGCAGTGACGATAGCAGGGGGCTTCGGCCCTCTGTTGTCGTTGTAAGTACTGTTATTAAGTACTGTTATTAAGTACTGTGTTAAGCGCCACAGTTCACACTACGTTGAATACCGTGTTAACAAATTTGGTATTGTGAGCGCCTAAACGCGTGCCATGCAATGTGGGTTGATGACCACATTTTGGTTTCTTTTCAACCTTTTTGATCGACACTTCTTGATCGAAATAGAGAGGCTCCTGTGGATAACCACGACGATAAACGCCCCCCTGAAGAGCCGGTCTCTGAGGGCATACCCGCCCCAGAGGGTGCGGCCAATCTAATTGATACCGATTACGTTATCGGTCAAGACAACATCACCACTAGCACCATGGGTCTCAATCTTGACCTCCACGGCAAGGTATTCAGTATATCAGCCGTTGTCGTGCTGCTGTTTGTGGTGCTGACGCTCGCGCTGCAAGACACTATTGCGCCTATTTATGATGCCATCTTCAGTTTTTTAACCGGCAATCTGGCGTGGTTCTTTATCTTAGCGGCGAATATCTTCGTCATTTTATGTGTTGGCCTGATCTTTTCCCCGTTAGGTAAAATACGTATCGGTGGTGCCGAAGCCAAACCTGACTTTACCTATATCGGCTGGTTCTCAATGCTGTTTGCTGCAGGCATGGGCATTGGCTTGATGTTCTTCGGCGTTAATGAGCCATTGACCCACTTCGGCACTTCGTTTGACGGAGGCAGTTGGGCGCCGCTAGCGGGTGCAGAAGGTAATGCTGCCGGTGCGGAAGCGTTGGCCATGGCGGCAACCATCTTTCATTGGGGCCTACACCCCTGGGCAATTTATGCCGTTGTGGCGCTTTCGCTGGCGCTTTTCTCGTTCAATAAGGGCCTACCGCTCTCCATGCGTTCCGTTTTCTACCCGATCCTGGGTGAGCGCGTTTGGGGTTGGCCAGGCCATGTGATTGATATTCTGGCGGTGTTTGCCACACTTTTCGGTTTGGCTACCTCACTCGGCCTAGGGGCTACCCAGGCTGCAGCGGGCCTCACCTACTTGTTTGACGCGCCGGAAAGCGATATCACCATGATCCTGTTGATCATCGGTATTACGGTTATTGCCATCGGCTCGATTCTTGCGGGCGTCGATAAAGGTGTTCAGCTACTCTCCAAAATCAACATCGCCATGGCAGCAGCCCTACTGTTCTTTGTGATTGCAGTTGGCCCTACCTTGCTGATTGCCACCGGCTTCTTTGAGAACCTGTGGAACTATGCGGTGCACCTACCTGCGCTGTCGAACCCCTTTGGCCGTGAAGATGCCAACTTCAGTCAGGGCTGGACAGCCTTCTACTGGGCGTGGTGGATCTCCTGGTCACCGTACGTTGGTATGTTTATCGCCCGGGTATCCCGTGGCCGTACCGTACGCGAATTTCTGATATCCGTTATGCTGGTGCCCTTTTTCGTATCAGTTCTATGGATGACCACTTTCGGCGGCACAGCCATTGATCAATACGTAAGCCAGGGCATTGAAGCCGTGCGTGATGCTGGGGTGGATCTGCAGCTCTTCGTCATGCTGGAGCAATTACCGCTGTCACAGATCACCTCGTTCATCGCGATTGTGCTGGTGATTATCTTCTTTGTGACCTCTTCTGACTCCGGCTCACTGGTAATCGACTCGATTACGGCGGGCGGCAAGGTCGATGCGCCGAAACCACAGCGCGTGTTCTGGGCGATCATCGAAGGCGCGATTGCCATTGCACTGCTGCTAGGCGGTGGCCTGACTGCGCTACAAACCATGGCGGTTTCTACCGGCTTCCCGTTCACCATCATATTGCTAGTGGCCTGCTATGCCATTATCAAAGGCTTGATGAGCGAACCTAAAGCCGTCTAGCGCTGCTTTATTAAGCCGGCCATAGTTTTAAAGCTAGCTAGCAGTAAACGGGCAACATTGGTTGCCCGTTTTTTTTGCTATTTTGCTAGACAGGTATCAACACCAAATATCTTTCAATGGCGTCTCGGGTCGATAGTGGGTGGCAATTTGCGCCTGCAACAGCTCTGCGGTGGCCAATGCATCCACCAAGGCATGATGTCCTTGATAAATGGGTAGGCCATAGCGTTCGCGGCTTGCATGCAGGCGGATGGAAACCGGTGGACGGCCCAGCCAGCGGCGAAACCGTGCCCAAAGGGTCTGGCGGTGCAGCCGCGCTTCCAGCGACATGGTGTCAATCATCGGAAACAGTACCCCTTCCCCACGTCGGGCATTGACAGCCGCATCCAAAAAGGGTCGTTCGATATTACGAAAATGTACCACCACTAGGCGACCTGCTAGCTGGGCCAACAGTTCGTCCAGTATCTCGTCTAAGTCCGGTGCCTGGGCGATCTCTGAATGGGTAATATGGTGGTAGGTAATTGAGGCTTCTGCTAGCGGTCGCGAAGGGTTCACCACCCAGTAGCGCCGCTCAGCCAATTTGATACGATTTAACGTGAAGGGCACGAGGCCAATACTGACAATCGCATGGCGCCGCTCATCTAGCCCCGTGGTCTCCATATCCAGCGCTACCATGGGCACCTCGGAAATCGGGGTGTCGGGGTCAGGCAACGGCGTACCAAAAAATTGCTGAATGGCAGAATTACCCGTCTCTTGCGCTCGCTGGGCCATATACCCGTTCCAGTCAGCCTGGGTAACCTTTTGACGTGGGCGTATACCGTACATCTTATCGCCCCTGCCGCTTAGCGGGCATCGGGTAGCGGAACTTGAGGAATTTTTGCGCGTTGCTAAGCACCTGGAAAGCGTCTTTCAGGGTGTGGCGTTCGCTGTCCGCCACGTTTTCGGGCTCGATATTGTTATCCGGCAGGCGATCCTCTTGCAGATCGATCATTTGATGGCGAATCCGTGACATGCATAAAAACTCAAACGCATAACTTAGCTTGTCGCTCATGCCGGTCGCCAATAGTTGAGTCTTACTGATGTCATTCAAGCGCTGAAAGGAGTTCTGCGCTTTGGAACCGCAGGCCAAAGCGTGAATACGCACCAAATCCACCATCGGCGCCGTTCCCCGGCGCTTCAGGTTGATCGAGTTGTTGTGCTTGCCATCTTGCTCCATCACAAAGGTACGGAAAAACCCCAGCGGTGGCGTACGGTTTAAGGCATTGCGCGCCATGGCGGCTAAAAACAGCGGTGATTTTGGCGCTGTCTCGGCAATCAAATCTTGCAGCGTTTCCACATAGAGGTCTTCACCGTAGCAACTATCCAGGTCAAAGAAAATCGAGCTGTGCAGCAGCCGTTCAGGCGTGGGATTGGCCATCCAATCCTGAAAATACCCCTTCCAAACGCTGAGCGGCTGGCGCCACTGAACGTTGGTTGCCATAACGTCACCTTTGCAGTAGGTGTAACCGCAGGCATCTAAGCCATCGCTGACAATTTTTGCCAGGGCGTAAAAGTAGTCGTCATGCTCTTCAGGATTAAACTTGTCGGAAAGGATTAGCGCATTATCCTGGTCAGTGACGATGCTCTGCTCATTGCGGGCCATCGAGCCATTCACCATAAAACAGTAAGGCACCGGCGGTGGGCCAAGTTCCGCTTCAGCCATTTCCAGCAATCGCTGCGTAAAGCTGCGCCCAATGGTAGAGAGTGCGCTGCCAACCATCTGTGAGTTGGCGTCCTCTTGCACCATACGCACAAACGCCGCGCGCACATCCGGGGCTAAACGTGCCAGCCCTTCGGCGCTGGACTGATTAAAAATATTGCTGACCAAATAGAGGCCGCTATGGGTCTCGTAGCGAATAATATCGGAGAGATGCACTACACCTACAGGGCGCTGACGATAGAGCACAGGCAGGTGATGCACGTTACTGCGCAACATCGTCAGCATAGCTTCATAAACAGAGGCGTCAGACTGAATAGTAATCAACCGGGAGGAGATCACCTCACCTACTGGAGTTTGTGGCGATAACCCTTCGGCAACTACGCGGGTACGAAAATCACTATCGGTTAAAATTCCGCACATCTGCCAGGTTTGCCCTTCGCTATCTTTAAAACTATAGCGAGGATTGTCGCTACCCTCTTTTAACACTAGCAGCGCCGAGGCTTGGGCTTCGCTCATTTGCTGGGCGGCGAGCTGAACGCTGGTAGACGTTTCCACCATTACTGGATAGCGGGTTAGCAGCTTGCGTATCCTTGTCACCATCATGTCGTTGGACTTCTTCTGCTGTTCAGCAGCGCTCTCAAGCCGCGGTCGCTCCAACTCAACAAAATCGGCAAAATGGTCATCCTCCTCGCACAATCGCAGGAAGACCGCCTTGGGAATAAAATAGATCAGGGTATCTTCGATCGCCTGGGCTGGAAAGCGCACTTTATGGTTACGTAAGAGGCTGAAGTGACCAAAAATATCGCCTTCGCCCAGGCGGTTATACAGCTCGCCCTGACTACGATAAACCTCCACGGCGCCACTGCGGATATAGCAAAGATCATTGAGCATCTCGTTAAGCGTTAATATGCTGCTACCTGTTTTGAAGTAGCTCACTTCCACCTGCTCAGCAATGGCATCAAGGAGGTCATCCGACAGCCCATCAAAAGGGGGAAATCGTCCCATATGTTGGCGTATTTCTAACAGTTCGACATCCATACGGACTCCTTGGTGTTGCCGGTCAATAGGCTGGATAATCAACGCATAATCTAAAGTGTGGCGGGAAGGCTAAGTTAGGTAAACCCCACTCAGGATAATAAAACTACTCGTAGGCCAATCGGCTCACAAAAAAAGCCCGGTGCAGTTATGCACCGGGCTTTGGTGGCCGAAACCATACTAATATTAACGTTGCTAAATGAGGGTTGCTATATTAGCCAGACCAAATTAGCAAAAACACATCAGCCACTTTTAGCAATATGACTTACGACTGGTTAGCCATTTCCTGCACACGCTGCATCATTTCCGGGTCTTGCTGAATGGATTGACCAATGGCGTTGAAGGTATCAACATCTAGGCCGCTATCTTCAACCACTTCGATCATGCGGTCGTTAGCTTCAGTGCGCACTTCCTGTTGTGCTGATTCATCTTCCGCTTCCTGCAGACGCTGGGTATATTCCTGAGAAATAACCGCGATTTCTTGAGAAGCATCGGCAAACTGCTGGAGCTGATCGTCAGAAAAATCCTGGGCAGGCGCTTGCTGGGTTGCCATTGGATCCTGCGCAGCGCCTTGCTCTTGCTGGGCGTGGGCAGTAGCCGTCATCAGGCCGGTCGCGAGCAGGGCAGCGGAGAACAGAGCAGTCATACGTTGCATAGAAGAAACCTCAATATTGCGTTGTGTATGTGCCCACTGTGACGCGCGCTGCTCAAGCAGGTTCAATTTATTATGTAAAAGTTAGTAACAAAAAGAACAAAACGTATCTAAAAACCAAATTATACACGCCACCACGGAAATAACATGCCTAGCATATTCAATAAGTTACGTACCAACGACCTGCCTTCAGCAGGGCTTGCCGCCATGCCAGCACTTTTTGTTCTACTTTGGAGCACTGGCTTTATTGGTGCGAAGTTCGGCCTGCCTTACGCAGAACCTTTTACGTTTCTGTTTATTCGCTTTTTACTCACGCTACTGCTACTGATTCCGCTGGTCGTAGTGATGCGGATTCCATGGCCTTCATCACCCAGGTTATGGACACATATCGCGATATCAGGTTTTCTAGTCCATGGTGCTTACTTAGGTGGCGTCTTCTATGGCATTTACCTAGGCATGCCCGCCGGTTTAGCGGCCTTACTGGTGGGACTGCAGCCGCTTCTGACCGCCGCCTTCGCTGGCCCACTGCTGGGTGAGCAGCTCTCTTGGCGCCAATGGACAGGTCTAGCGCTGGGCCTGATTGGCATTAGTTTAGTCCTCGGCAGTAAGCTTGAGCTGGGTGAGTCGCTGTTTGACGGCTTCGGGATTAGTGCTCTGCTGTGTGTCACCGCCGCGTTAATGGGGATTTCGCTGGGTACGCTCTATCAGAAAAGATACTGCACCAGCATGCCGCTGCTTTCAGGGGCGGTGATTCAATACTTAGCAGCGGGTGCCCTACTGGGCGTTGGTGCCCTGCTTTTTGAGTCCCGCCAAGTGGAATGGAGCAGCACCTTTGTGCTGACCCTGGGCTGGTTGGTGTTGATTCTCTCAATTGCCGCTATTCTGTTACTCATGGCCTTGATTAAAAAGGGGGAAGCCTCGCGGGTTGCGAGTCTTTTTTATCTTGTGCCACCGGTCACGGCGCTTCAGGCGTGGTGGCTCTTCGACGAACACCTTCCCTTGTTAGGGCTTGTGGGGATGTTGGTGGCCATCACTGGGGTAGTGATGGTTATACGGAAATCCGGCCCTAAGGCTATTAGACGATGACCCGATTTTTATAATGATCGATAATTTTATTCCAGGGCTTGGATAAACATGTCAGCACAACACCACTGTGCCAGGGTGAACGAACACTGTAACCGTTGCGATTCTCCGGTACCTTTTGCATTTACGATGGCGTTTCAACCGATCGTCAATGTCAGTCAGCGACAAGTTATTTATTATGAGGCATTAGTACGCGGCCCCAACGGTGAGTCCGCTTTTTCAATACTGGAACAGGTAACCGATGAGTTGATGTACCGATTTGACCAGGCGTGCCGAATCAAAGCGATTGAGCTAGCCAGCGAAATGGGCATGCGGGAGCGGCTCTCTATCAACTTTTTACCCAATGCAGTTTATGAGCCGCAAGCATGCATTCAAGCCACCTTGGAAACAGCGCACCGTGTTGGCTGGCCCCCCAAGCAGCTCAATTTCGAAATTACCGAAACCGAGCGAGTCAATGACCGCATGCATATGCGTTCGATTATTGAGAGCTACCGTGAGATGGGCTTTACCACTTCGCTGGATGACTTTGGGAACGGTTATGCCAATCTCGATCTATTGACCGACCTGCGGCCCGATACGCTGAAAATTGACCGCGACCTGGTGATGGGTTGCGATAGCGACAAGCGCCGCCAAGCCATACTGCGTAGCCTGGTGGCACTAGCAAAAACCCTGGGAACTCAGCTAATTGCTGAAGGTGTTGAAACCCGCGAGGAGTCACGCTGCCTGCTGGCCTTGGGCATTCCCATGCAGCAGGGCTATTACTTCTCCTACCCCAATCTGGAAGCACTGGCGGAAATTGACGACGCTAAATACGACTAGCGTGGCTAAAAAATAGCTATAGATGTTGCAAATAATCAGCCCCACCTAAGTTACGCATCTGCTGGCGAATCCACTGGCTTCGCCGCTCAACCTGGGCATCGGGCCGTGCGGCGCTGCGCGTCAGGGGGCTGGGTAAGATAGCCGCGAGAAGACTTGCCTGACGCTCAGTTAACGAAGTTGAAGAGACGCCAAAATAGTGCTGAGCAGCGGCTTCTAGTCCAAATACACCACGATCCCATTCTGCAACGTTGAGATAGACCTCTAAAATACGCTGCTTGCTCCAGAGTATCTCGATCAGTAGCGTAAACCATGCTTCAAGCCCCTTCCGCGTCCAGCTGCGACCTGTCCACAGAAAAACGTTTTTAGCCGTTTGTTGACTCAAGGTGCTTGCACCACGCAGTCGTCCACCGTCTTGGCTGGCCTGCAATGCGCGGCGCAATTCGACCAGATCAAACCCGCGGTGATGCGGAAAGCGTTGATCCTCCGCGGCAATCACTGCCAGTTTGGCATTCACCGAGAGCGAGTCCCAGCCTCGCCACTCGCGCTGTATACGAATCGGATCGCTATGGATCCAGCTCTGTATCTTGCGCTCGACCATCACCATCGACCCCGGCGGTGGAACGACCCGAAACAGCAAGACCAGCGCGACCGACAGCAGCACAAACGCTAAAACGCCGCGCCAAACAATCCGCCATAGCAGACGCATAAAACGGCGCAGCGAGCGATTGAGCATCCAGTTATCCTTAACGCTTCATGAGATGATCTGCATGATAGCGCAGATGATCCTCAATGAACGAGGCAATGAAGAAGTAACTGTGATCGTAGCCCGGCTGGCGGCGCAGCGTTAACGGATGATCGTGCTCTTCGCAAACGGCTTCTAAACGCTCAGGCTTAAGCTGCTCCTCCAGGAATTGATCTGCTTCGCCCTGGTCGATAAACAGGCGCTGGCGTGATGCCCCGTTGGCCACCAGCTCACAGGCATCGTACTGACGCCAGCGGGACTGATCGTCACCCAAGTAGGCGTTAAACGCCTGCTGCCCCCAAGCGCAGTTCATCGGGTTAACCACCGGTGAGAAGGCCGACACAGAGCGGAAACGACCTGGATGACGTAGCGCCAAGATCAATGCCCCATGCCCACCCATCGAGTGCCCGCTAATAGATTCGCGTCCATTGACCGGGAAGTGCTGACGCACCACGGAAGGCAGCTCCTCAATCACATAGTCGTACATGCGATAGTGGGGCTTCCAGGGTGACTCGGTGGCATTGACGTAAAATCCGGCCCCTGAACCTAAATCAAAGCTTTCATGCTCACCGGGCAAATCGGTACCCCGTGGGCTGGTATCAGGGCAAACAATCGCCACGCCTAGCTCAGCGGCAATACGGTGAGCACCCGCTTTTTGCATGAAATTTTCGTCATTACAGGTCAGCCCCGAGAGCCACCACAGCAGCGGTACGCGCTCGTTTTCCGCCTGGGGTGGCAAGTAAACGGCGAAGATCATGTCGCAGTCCAGCGCACGGGAATAGTGGCGGTAGCGCTTATGCCAGCCACCGAAACTACGGTTGGCAGACACCAGTTCTAGAGTTTCACTCATGCTCATGGGCAGGTTCCTTTAAATGCAGCAAACGCGGTAGGTCTACCCTACCGCGTTTTAGCGTTTCAAACGTGCTTTCTATACTACTTACTAATGCTGGGCCTAGTAATGCAGCACGGTACGAATGCTCTTTCCCGCGTGCAGTAACTCAAACGCTTCGTTGATCTTTTCGAACGGCATATCGTGGGTAATGAAATCGTCGATATTGATTTCGCCGTTCATATAACGATCAACGTAGCCCGGCAGCTCGCTGCGTCCTTTTACGCCACCAAAGGCGGAGCCTTTCCAGACCCGCCCAGTGACTAATTGAAATGGCCGTGTGGAGATCTCTTCACCGGCTCCAGCGACACCAATGATAATCGATTCACCCCAGCCCTTGTGGCAGCACTCCAGCGCCGAGCGCATCACATTGACGTTGCCGATACACTCAAAGGAGTAGTCAACGCCTCCATCGGTCAAATCGACAATGACCTGCTGGATTGGATCTGAGTACTCTTTGGGGTTCACAAAATCAGTGGCGCCAAATTGCTTGGCCAGCTCAAATTTATCGGCGTTGACGTCGATAGCAATAATACGCCCCACCTTGGCCATTACCGCGCCTTGAATGACGGCCAAACCGATTGCTCCGAGACCAAACACCGCCACCGTAGCGCCCGGCTCTACTTTTGCGGTATTCAGCACTGCACCGATGCCGGTAGTCACACCGCAGCCCAGTAGGCAGATTTTATCCATGGGCGCTTCCTTAGAAACCACTGCCAGAGAGACTTCAGGCAACACGGTGTACTCGCTGAACGTGGAGGTGCCCATATAGTGATGAAGCATCTTCCCATCGAGTGAGAAACGTGAGGTACCGTCGGGCATGACCCCTTTACCTTGGGTAGCACGCACACTGCCACACAGGTTGGTTTTACCCGACAGACAGAATTTACACTTGCCGCACTCGGCGGTGTAAAGCGGGATGACATGGTCGCCCGGCTTAAGGCTGGTAACGCCCTCGCCGACTTCCTGAACAACGCCAGCACCTTCATGGCCCAGCACCGCTGGGAAGTTACCTTCGGGATCAGCACCGGAGAGCGTATAAGCATCGGTATGGCAAACGCTTGTCGCAGCCATCTTAACCAACACTTCCCCCGCCTTCGGGCCTTCAACATCGATCTCAACCAGTTCAAGCGGCTTACCCGCTTCCAGGGCTACAGCTGCGCGTGATTTCATATTGACTCCTAAATGTTCATTACTTCAACAACAGAAACTAAGCCGTTACTCGTCAACTGTGACTGGGCCAAATTCAATCGGCAGCCAGCGATAGCCTTCTTCATCTTTTACGATATGACCAATGCCAGGAAATGGCATATGGGCACCGGCTACCCAGTGCTTATCTTCAACCGCGCTTTCGAGCACGCTCTGCCGCGTACGGACGGCTTGCTCGGGGTCAGAGTCAAACTCGATGGCGACAGTGGGGTCAGCAAATTGAACGCCGTAGCTGTGTACTACGTCCCCCCATACCAGCATGGCGTCATCATCGCTGTTGAGCATAAAGCTTGAGTGCCCAGCGGTGTGGCCATGGGTATCTTGGGCAACAATGCCCATCAAAACTTCATCACCAGCCGTGAAGGGGTTGAAACGATCAGCTTCCTGATAAGGCGCTACCGAATCCTGGGCCATGGTAAAAAAGGGTTGGGCAGATTCGGGGGCCGCTGCTGCACGCTCCTCATCCAGCCAAAAATCGGCATCAGCTTGGCTGGCACGCAGTTCAGCATTGGGATAAACCGCTTCGCCCTCCTCATTGGCCAAACCACACACGTGGTCAGGATGCAGGTGAGTCATCAACACCGTGTCGACATCCTCCGGCGAGTAGCCAGAAGCGCGCAGGTTACTCTCCACCTGACCTAATGAGGGGCCAAAGCAGGCAGCCGAGCCGGCATCGACCAGCACAAGGTTCTCGCCAGTGTGAATAAGAAAGGCATTAACCGCAGTTTGCATGCCACTCTCTGCATCGATAAATAGCGCATCCAAGTGGCGGAGAATCTCTTCTTGCTCCATGCCTTTTAACAAGGAGGTATCAATAGCCGTATGGCCATCGTACAGCGCGGTTACCTCATATTCCCCAACCATCATGCGAAACCAGCCTGGCGCCTGCTCCTGCTGCTGGGTGGGTAGCTCTGCCTGAGCACTAACTGCCCAGCCAGCGCTCACGGCCACTGCTAGCGCCCCGCGAGACCACTGAGATAAAGATATAGACATAAGCAAAAGGCTCCATTCATAGGCTAGCGATGCTGGCAGTGTAGGCCAGCTAGGCGCTCTTGATAAACCGGGATACACTCATAAGATTATTGCCATACAGCAACAATCGCTATCAACCCAGGGAGTTAGCATGCAGCACTGGAGCCGTATCGAAGCCTTTGTTGAGGTGGTGCGTTTAGGCACGTTCTCTGCTGCGGCCCGCCACCTAAAGGTATCGACCTCGCATATTAGCCGTTTGGTCAGTCAACTCGAAAACCAGCTGGGCGTACAATTGCTCTATCGTACCACCCGCCAGATCCGCTTAACCGATGCGGGCACTACCTACGTGGAACACTGCCGCCATCTATTTGATGGGCTGCGCGATGCAGAGCAGGCGCTTAGCGAACTTCAGGCTACCCCCAATGGGCTGCTTAAGCTCACCTCAGCCACTACCTTCGGCGAGCGCTTTATCGCACCGCTGGTTAATGACTTTCAGTGTTTGCATCCGCAGTTGGATGTCCACATGCACTTCACTAACCGACCGGTGGAGCTAATTGAAGAGGGCTACGATATTGCCATACGGATGGGGGTATTAAAGGATTCCAGCCTGATCGCCAGACGGTTATGCGACCGCCGCGAGTATATCGTCGGCTCACAGGGCTATTTTCGCCAAGCGCCACGTCCACACACCTTGGCGGAACTTAGCCAGCACCGCTGCTTGATTGGATCACGGCCCAACTGGCTGTTTGAAGTCAACGGACAACGACGCGAGGCACGTGTCGAGGGATGCTGGACGGGCAACTCTGGACCGGCGCTGCTAGACGCAGCACGCAAGGGGCTTGGCCTAGCACAACTGCCCGACTATTATGTAGCGCCCTACTTGGCTAGCGGTGAGCTGGTGGCCGTGCTTGAGCCTTTTCAGCACCACGATACCGCTGTCTGGGCGGTATACCCTCGCCACCGTCACCTGTCACCCAAAATCCGCCAGTTGGTCGACTACCTAGTCGCCAATATTGACAGCTTACTGCCTCCCAATCCGCTGGCCTAGCACTTGATGGCTAGCACTCGATGGCATTGACAGCGAGCCCGCCCTTGGAGGTCTCTTTATACTTATCCTGCATGTCACGGCCAGTATCGCGCATGGTACGGATCACTTTATCCAGCGATATAAAGTGCTCGCCATCGCCGTGCAGCGCCATTCTTGCAGCGTTTATAGCTTTGACGGAGGCGATCGCATTGCGCTCGATGCAGGGCACTTGGACAAGCCCGCCGACCGGGTCGCAGGTCAAACCGAGGTTATGTTCCAAGCCGATCTCAGCGGCATTTTCCACCTGCCCAGGTGAGCCGCCTAGCACTTCGGCAAGCCCTGCGGCCGCCATAGCGCAAGCGGAGCCCACTTCACCCTGACAGCCTACTTCGGCACCGGAAATGGAGGCGTTCTTTTTACATAAAATGCCTACTGCTGCGGCGGTAAGCAGAAAATCCACCACATCAGCTTCGCTAGCGTCGGGTTCAAACTTCAAGTAATACGCTAATACGGCGGGCACGATGCCCGCTGCGCCGTTGGTCGGCGCAGTGACCATCCGCCGCCCGGCGGCGTTCTCTTCATTCACTGCCAACGCAAACACGTTAACCCAATCCATTACGGTAAAACTCGACACAATCAAACGCTGATTTTCCGGTGGATGAAGCAACTGCTGGTGGAGCAACTGCGCACGGCGGCGTACATTTAATCCACCGGGCAAATGGCCTGTCGCGCGTAGGCCATTCTCAATGCTATCGCTCATGGCATGCCAAATGGCCAGCAGCTCTTCACGAATGGCCGATTCGCTACGCCAGGCCTTCTCGTTTTCTAACATGAGCTGGCTAATACGCAGTTGATGCTGCTGACATAGTGCGAGCAGTTCGGCCGCCGTATTGAAGGGGTAAGTCAGTTCAGTAGCATCTTCACCAACCTCGCCTTGATCTGCCTTCGCTTGATCGACATAAAAACCGCCGCCGAGGGAGTAAAACGTATTGGTCGCCACCAGTACGTCATCGCAATAGGCACTCAGCACCATGGCATTGGGATGAAACGGCAGACACGTCTCATCCCACTCGACATCATTACGGGCTTCAAAGGCGATTGATTGGCCATTGGCAAGTACCAGCGACTCACCCTCTTCAAGGTATTTTAACCGCGCGGCAATCGTGTCCGGATCGATACTTTCAGGCGCTTCGCCCATTAGCCCCATGATCACCGCCTGGTCAGTACCGTGCCCCACCCCGGTGGCGGCAAGCGAACCATGCAGCCTCACCATCAACCGGGTAACGCGGGTATCGCCAAGCGCCAGGGCGAAATCACGGGCTGCGCGCATCGGACCCACCGTATGGGAGCTCGAGGGCCCAATGCCAATTCGGAAAAGATCAAACACACTAATAGCCATGCCTATTACGCCTCACAACGCTGTTATTACATGCCTATTAGACACTTTGCAGCGTCGAAGACCAAACGTCGAGCGATTAACCGCAATATCGACGTGCGCGCACATAAGTGTGACGATATAATGAACATTCACTCATGCATGTTTTAATATGCGAATAGCGACGCTGCTTACCCACAAAGGATGTTGGTATGTCTTCCCCCCCTGCCTGGCCTATCGGATTTCAAACCATTTTAGTACGTGCAGTGCTGTACGTACTGTTTATAGGTGCGATTACCCAAGGCGCCTATTTTGAAGCGCTTTATCTTCCCTCAGTACGTTTTTCTGAGCTGGGTTTTACCGAATTTACCCAAACGCTGGTGTTGGCCACCTGCTGTGCAATGCTGATTTACATTCGCTATGTACTTAAAGTGTGGCCCACCGTTATGCTGCTGCTGCTAGCCTTTGTGGCCGCCTCTCTAGTGCGCGAACAGGATCACTTTTTAGATAACTATGTGGCTGAGAATACCTGGAAGGTACTCGTTGCACTGATTATTCTCCCATCGCTTTTTTGGGTGGTGAAGCAGCGCCAACGTTTTCTTGCGGAGTTCACTCATTACAGCAATACCTTTGCCTTTGGTTTGTTTACGGCAGGCGTGCTGACCACTTATATATTTTCGCGCCTGTATGGGCGACAAGAGTTCTGGCAAGCCGTTCTTGAAGACAGCTATTCAGGAACCTTTAAGAGTGTTGCTGAAGAAGTCGTCGAACTACTCGGTTATAGCCTAATTCTGATCGCCACCCTGGAGCTATTGCTACTAGCGCGCCGCATTTACAAAGCCCGGCAGACAACTATTTAAACTATATGGTTACGGCATCCAATTGCTGCGCTTAAGCGCAGCAATGATCGCCTCCAACATCACCCACACAAAAAACCCCGCCGTTCTCTTAACGGCGGGGTTTTTGATCTTAGCGGCTACTATCTTCTTGCCACTTGCTATTTACCACTTACGACTTTCTATTTACCACTCACTACTTACGACATTCACTCGTCGAGGAACGAACGCAGCGGCTCGGAGCGGCTAGGGTGACGCAGCTTACGCAGCGCTTTGGCTTCAATCTGACGAATTCGCTCACGGGTTACGTCAAACTGCTTGCCCACCTCTTCCAGCGTATGGTCGGTGTTCATATCGATACCGAAACGCATGCGCAGCACCTTCGCTTCGCGGGCGGTCAAGCCGCCTAACACGTTACGCGTTGCTTCGATAAGACCTTCACCGGTAGCCATATCAATGGGCAGCAGCATGGTACCGTCTTCGATAAAGTCACCCAGGTGTGAATCATCGTCGTCACCAATCGGCGTCTCCATGGAGATCGGTTCTTTGGCAATTTTGAGCACCTTGCGAACTTTATCTTCCGGCATTTCCAAACGCTCGCCGAGTTCTTCCGGCGTTGGCTCACGGCCCATTTCCTGCAACATCTGGCGTGATACGCGATTGAGCTTGTTGATCGTCTCAATCATATGCACCGGAATACGGATGGTGCGCGCCTGGTCGGCAATCGAACGGGTAATTGCCTGACGAATCCACCAAGTGGCATAGGTCGAGAACTTATAACCACGGCGGTATTCGAACTTATCGACCGCTTTCATCAAGCCGATGTTGCCTTCCTGGATGAGATCCAAGAACTGCAAACCCCGGTTGGTATACTTCTTGGCGATCGAAATCACCAAGCGCAGGTTAGCCTCAACCATCTCTTTCTTGGCACGGCGAGCTTTCGCCTCACCAATCGAGAGCTTGCGATTCACCTCTTTAAGGTCGGCAACCGAGAGCTGCACCATATCCTCTTCGAAGGCGATCTTGCGCTGGGCACGAGCAATATCGGCGCGCAGCGGCTCAAGGCGATCTGCGTACTTGCTCTGCGCTGCCTGGAATTCATCCAGCCATGTTTTGCTCGATTCATTACCAGGAAACGACTTGATAAACGTCTTACGCGGCACCTTGGCTTTTTTCACGCACAGCTGCATGACCGCTTTCTCTTGGGCACGCACTTGCTCAACGCTGATACGCACCTGACCGACCAAGCGCTCGAAGTGCTTAGGCACCAGCTTGATAGGCGAGAAAAGCACAGCCAAGCGGGCTTGCTCGGCTTTTAACTCAGCACTGCCGCGGCCATGCTTGGCAAACGCCTCTTCCACCAAAGCGTTCTGCTCGCGAATCTGCTCGAAACGCGCACGCGCCTCTTCGGGATCCGGACCGCCCTCGCTGGCCGTAGAATCCTCATCCTCATCGTCGCCGTCGCTCTCAACGTCGTCGTCAATCTCGGCTTCAGGCTCCGGCTCGGGCACCTCTGCTTCGGCAACGCCGGGGATACCCTCATCGGGATCGATGAAACCAGAAAACAGATCCGAAAGACGCCCCGGCGCTTCTTCATCCTGGGTAGCGTCATAGGCGTCCAAAATAGACGCGACGGCACCCGGCAAATAGGCCAGAGACGACATCACTTCACGGGTACCCTCTTCGATCCGTTTGGCGATTTCAATTTCGCCTTCACGGGTCAAAAGCTCAACCGTGCCCATTTCACGCATATACATGCGTACGGGATCAGTGGTGCGGCCTACATCGCTTTCCACGGCGGCAAGGGCCGCTACGGCCTCTTCCGCAGCGGACTCGTCCGTGGATTGATCCGACATCATCAAAGTGTCTTCATCTGGCGCTTCTTCAGCGACACTTATACCCATGTCGTTGATCATGCCAATGATGTCTTCCACTTGATCCGGGTCGGCGATATCCTCGGGTAGATGGTCGTTGACCTCGGCATAGGTCAGGTAACCCTGTTCCTTGCCTCGAGCGATCAACTCCTTCAGACGCGACTGCTGCTGCGCATTTCCAGCCATAGAAACCCTATCTCGACGAAGAAGAATGAAACACCTGGAGCGCTGAATCGATTAAACTCAACAAGCCGTACAGTATAGCGTAAAAAGCAGGAAATTTTCCAGCTCGACGTATTTGCGCGGCAATTCAGGTGTGTTAGTTTGTTCGGTTAGGCCAACGTTTGGTGGCTGACCCTATATCTGGTGCTGAAACGCTAGGAATTCAACCCCCATCGCCCAAGACACCGCCTCATTGGCGCTGAGCAAGCTCCATTACCAAGCTTGCCAAACGCTGGCGCTGCTCCTTATCTAACTTTTGTCCGGCGCGTTCCTGCGCCAGCAACGCCGTGTACTCCTCTTGGGGAGAACGCTGGCGCTGAACGTACTGCAAGTGTTCAACCAACCCCTTCAGCTCTGCTTCCCGATCTGCTTTGGGAATCAACAGCTCGCGCTTGGCGAAAGCCGCCAAGGCCTGCCCCTGCTGGCTGCCTTGAAAATGCGCCAACACCACTTGTGGACTGCGGTAGCGCCCCGCCTTGAGCAACTCAATCAGCTCGCGGCATAGCGGTGCATCGTCATCTTCCGGCAACCATTCCAAATGTTCAGGGAGCGTGGCCACCAAGTTGGGCTCATGCAATAACAACTGCACGATACGCCCAACCGGGGGGAGCGCCTGAGAACGTGAGCGCGACGAGCGGGCTGGCGCTGCCAAAACAGCGCCATTCATGGCGGATGAGGCCGATTCGGACTCCAACTGCTCTGCCGGCTCTTGCGAAACATCACCTTGGGTGACGGATCGCTGCGACGCCTGGGCACGCCTTTCGAGCAGCACTTTCAACTGCTCTTGCGATAGCCCACTACGCTTTGCCAATGACTCCAGCAATAGCGATTTGAGCATGCCTTCAGGCACTTTGTTCAATGCTTCGAGCACCTGACTGGCAAACCTCTCGCGTCCTTCCACGGTATTCAAGTCGCGCCCTTGGGCTGCCTGTTCGAATAGAAACTCCGACAGCGGCATGGCGCAGGTCACGCGATCCTGAAATGCCTGGGTGCCTTCACGGCGCACCAGGGTGTCCGGGTCATCACCTTCGGGCAGAAACAGAAAGCGCGCTTCACGGCCATCTATCATTTGCGGCAGTGCAGTTTCCAACGCCCGGCTAGCCGCCTGCCTCCCTGCACGATCACCGTCGAAACAGAACACTACGCGACTTACCAGTCGAAACAGGCGGGTCAAATGGTCTTCCGTGGTGGCGGTACCCAGCGTCGCCACAGCATTATGAATACCGTATTGCGCCAGTGCCACCACATCCATATAGCCTTCGACCATGACCAACTGCTCAAGCTTGTTCGAGGCTTGGCGCGCCTCATACAAGCCGTAAAGCTCACGACCTTTATGGAATACAGGCGTTTCCGGCGAGTTGAGATATTTGGGCTGATCATCGCCCATCACTCGACCACCAAAGGCAATCGTACGACCGCGCAAATCGCGAATGGGGAACATTACCCGATCACGAAAACGGTCGTAGGTACGCCCGGTATCCTCACGGTGAATCAGCAGGCCGTATTCCACCTGCACTGGCTCACCAATACCGCGCTCGCTGAGGTGCTGTTTTAGCGCCTCCCAACCCGCCGGGGCATAGCCAATGCCATAGGTCTTGATCACCTCGTCCGAGAGCCCACGGCCCGACAAATAGCGTTGGGCAGACTGACCCTCCTGCATCTTTAATCGCTCGCGATAAAAACTGGCGGCGAGTTCGAGCAGGTTAACGCCCTCTTTGCGCTTCTTTTCACGCTGCTGGGCACGCGGGTCATCAGCGCCTTCACGCGGCACTTCAATACCCAGGCGACCGGCCAACTGCTCTACCGCCTCAGGAAACGGTAGTTTGTCGTACTCCATCAAGAAGCGTAGTGCATTACCATTAGCTCCGCAGCCAAAGCAGTGATAAAACTGCTTATCAGCACTGACGGTAAACGATGGGGTTTTCTCTTGATGGAAGGGACACAGCCCAGAGTAGTTACGGCCAGCCTTTTTAAGCTGCACGCGCTCACCAACCACCTCGACCACGTCAACGCGGCCTAACAGATCATCAATGAAACGCTGTGGAATTTGGCCTGCCATGAACTACGGGCATCCTCGCGCAAAGCGCTAACTTTCGAGACTGTTTTCAAAACCAGTTTTTTAAGGCACTGCTTAAAGTCATCAGACCCATTGCCAGATCAGATCATCATAAACAGCGACGTTCTTTAGCAACGACGGTCTTGAAGGACAGCCTTGAAAAACGATAGCTTTGAAGAACAACAGTCAAAAACAAACGGCCACCTAGTGGCGGCCGCTTGGCATCCCTCTTGAGACGACCAGCTAACTGCTCCGGCCCCCTCGGGTACGGATCAATAGAGCCGTTCGAAACGCTTTTGCTCACGCTGAACTTTCTTAGCGTGGCGTTTTACGGCAGCTGCCGCTTTGCGTTTACGCTCAGCAGTCGGCTTCTCATAGTGCTCGCGACGGCGTACTTCAGAAAGAACACCGGCTTTTTCGCAAGAACGCTTGAAGCGACGCAGGGCGACGTCAAACGGCTCGTTATCACGTACTTTTACAGAAGGCATTAAGCACTCACCTACCTTAAGGAGTCTTGAGTTCGGATAGTACGTACACTGCGATATTACATTTAGAACGCGGTGTACGACCCAGTTTTACAGCGCACAGTAGTTTAGTCGCCGTTGGCCATCTTTGCAAATGCTTACGCTGACCCAGGACGACAATGCTAGACTAGTGCTCTTGTGTTTTTCACCTTTACATCTTTTGAATAGCCTTTGAGAGTCCCTTTTTATGCGAGTTCTGGGCATTGAAACATCCTGCGACGAAACGGGTGTCGCGCTTTACGACACCTCGTCAACCGGCGGCAAGGGGCTACTTGCCGATGCGCTGTATAGCCAAATCGCCATGCATGCAGAATTTGGCGGCGTAGTGCCCGAACTCGCCTCTCGCGATCACACCCGCAAACTGCTGCCGCTGATCGAGCAAGTGCTCGGCGACGCCAAGCTAACGCGCGGCGACCTGGATGGCATCACTTACACCGCAGGCCCCGGCTTGGTCGGCGCATTAATGGTGGGTGCCAGTACGGCACACGGAATGGCTCGCGCCTTGAACATCCCCGTGCTCGGCGTACACCATATGGAAGGCCATTTACTGGCACCGATGCTGGAAGACGAGCCACCCGAGTTCCCTTTCGTGGCGCTGCTGGTATCCGGCGGCCATACCCAGCTCGTAGAAGTTCAGGGGCTGGGTCGCTATCAACTGCTCGGCGAATCGGTGGATGACGCGGCTGGTGAAGCGTTTGATAAAGCCGCCAAGATGCTCGGACTGGCCTACCCAGGCGGCCCTCAGGTCGCCAAGCTGGCGGAACAGGGTGACCCAAAGCGCTTTCGCTTCCCGCGCCCCATGACCGACCGGCCAGGGCTAGACTTCAGTTTTTCGGGCCTAAAAACCCACACCATGACGGCCATTCGCCAGCTGGATATAGCCGACGAATTCGACGCCCAGGCCCGCGCCGACGTTGCCCGCGCCTTTGAAGAGGCCGTTGTCGATACGCTGGTGATTAAGTGCCGTCGAGCGCTGGATCAAACCGGCTTGAAGCGCTTAGTGGTGGCGGGCGGAGTCAGCGCCAACCATCGCCTGCGCGAACGACTGCAGGCTGAGTGTGAAAAACGCCAAGCCTGCGCCTACTACCCACGCGGGCGGTTCTGTACTGACAATGGCGCCATGATTGCTTATGTCGGTGCTCAACGCCTGGCAGAGGGAGAGTGCGACACCCCTGGAATCATGCAGGCGACGCCCCGCTGGCCGCTGGATCAGTTGACACCGCCTGCCTCACGCTAAGAACCACGAAACGGCGGCTCTTCACCGCGTCGCAGTCGGCGAATATTAAGCCCGTGACGGGCCAGCACCAACAGGCTGAATCCACCCACTACCATGACGTACTCCGGTGCTAGCCAGCCACAGGCCAGCGGCGCCACGAGTGCGCTCACTAACGAAGCCAATGCCGCCGTTTTTAATCGCCACGCCAGCAGTACCCATATCGCTGCACTCAGTAGCGCCACCTGGGGCACCAACACCAACAACACACCGAAGGCACTGGCGACCGCTTTACCGCCACGAAAGCCATGCCACAGTGGAAAGCTGTGACCTAATAATACTGCCAACCCCACTACTCCCTGCAGCCAGACCGGGCAGCCCATCAGCTTTGCACCCAAAACAGCAGGCATGGCTTTTAAGGCGTCTAACAGCAGTGTCGCTGCCGCCAAGCGGGGGCCATATAGGCGCAGTACGTTGGAAAAGCCGGGATTCAATGAGCCATGTTGGCGGGGGTCGCCCACGCCCGCCAAGCGGCAGACGCTCAGCGCTGCCAGCCAACTGCCGCTTAAATACCCCACCACTATCCATAGCATGGCGCTCTACTCGCGTTGTAGACCGTCTCGTTAGCCCGGCCCGCTGTCGTTTAGCCCCATCCTAACGTACAATCGCCCGCTTGTTACCGTAGAGGGAAGCTGGATGGATCGTATTTTGATTGAAGCGTTAAGCGTCGATACCGTGATTGGTGTCTACGACTGGGAGCGCTCGATTCAACAGTCGCTAAGCTTAGACTTGGTGTTGGCGACCGATATTCGCTCGGCGGCTGCCACCGACGATTTACGCCTCACCCTGGATTACGCTGCTATCTGCCAGCGCATTCAGCAGTTTGCCGATGCCCATCAATTCGCTCTGGTAGAGACTTTCGCCGAACGCCTCGCTGAGTGCCTACGGACGGAATTCCCTATCACTTGGCTACGCTTGACGGTACGTAAACCGGGCGCGGTTGCCAACGCCGTTAGCGTCGGCCTGGAAATCACCCGCGGCAACCTGCCGGAGGCAACCCAGGAGATCAGCGCATGAACCTGGTGACCGTCAGCTTAGGCAGCAATATTCACCCTACTCGGCATATTCGCTGCTGCCTCGATGCGCTTGCTGATACCTTCGGCCCCCTGCAAATCTCCCGTGTGTTTGAAAGCGAGCCGGTAGGTTTCGCCGACAGCCGCAATTTCTATAACCTGGTGGTGGCGTTTCACAGCGCCTGGACACCCGGCGAACTTCAGGCGTGGGGGAAGCAGCTGGAAATAGAGCATGGCCGCCTGCCTGGTCTTGCCAAATTTAGCCCCCGCGCGCTGGATATCGACTTGCTCACCGTGGGCAGCCTTTGCGGCACGGTTGACGAAATCGCCTTACCGCGTAGCGAAATTACCCATAATGCGTTCGTGCTACAGCCGCTTGCTGAGCTGCTGCCCAATCAGCGTCACCCCCGCTGTGGCACGCCCTATGCCGCGCTATGGAGTGCCTTCGAGTTAGGCAGCCAACGCCTCTGGGCGGTGGATTTCAGCTGGCGCGGCCGCTGGATCTCCCAAGCTGACGAACAGCCCCTGCTGGCGGCGGCACGCCGGTAAGCTGCTAGGTTAGCGCAGCTTCCACGGCCTGCTCTCGGCGCTCGCGCAAGGCCTCTCCCAGCGCCGCCCCTTGATACCCCTCGGCTATCAGTGCTTGGGGGCTTACCTCCCGAGCAGCTTTCCAGGCGCTTTCAAGCGGGCCAACCTGCTCAGGCGCCAGCACCTTGACTAACGCCAGCTGTCCCTCGACCTGCTCTGGCTTACGCCAACCATCCAAACGCTCCAGCCACCGCAACACGCTGGCGCCCTCTAATGCGTCGGCAGGCAGCGCATGGTTTGTTAGCGAATGGTTTATTAAAGAATAGGTAAGCGCGGTATGGCGAGCTAATTGGGCAACGGCATTGGGTAATTTGAGTCGTTCCGATAAGGCATCGCGCTGCTCATCGCTTAGCGGCGATACCAACTGAGCATGGCGCCAATGAGCCAATGGGAACATGTCGCTATCTGGCACCTGAGCCATCGCTGCCAAGCCCTTCACTAACACTTCGCCCGCCAATTCTGGCCACCAGACGTTGAGCGCGTCGCAACGTTCAAGGGTGGTGAAATAGACCTCTGGGCTTGGCTCACCCAGCGCTTTTTCCGTTTCGACCCACACCCGCTCGGCGGCCAGGTGCTCAAGTTCGCCGCTGCGGCTCACCTTACGCATTAGCGTCAGGGTTTCAGGGGCAATAGTAAAGCCCAGTGACGCATAGCGGGCCAGAAAACGTGCGGTACGCAGTACTCGCAGCGGGTCTTCGCTAAATGCCGCAGAGATATGTCGCAACACACGCCGTTCGATATCGCCTTGACCATTAAATGGATCGGTTAATTCGCCCTTGGTACTCTGGGCAATGGCATTAATGGTTAAATCACGCCGCAACAGATCCTCTTCCAGGCTGACATCGGGGCTGGCATGTACCTCGAACCCGGCATAGCCGTGTCCCGACTTGCGTTCGGTGCGGGCCAGTGCGTACTCCTCAGCGGTTTCAGGATGCAGAAAAACCGGAAAGTCGCGCCCCACGGGCTTAAAACCACGCTTGCGCATGGCGTCTGGCGTAGCGCCCACCACGACCCAGTCATTGTCATATACCGGCCAGCCAAGTAACTCATCACGTACGGCGCCGCCCACTCTGTACACGTTCAAGCCCGCTAGGCGGGGATCACTGTCTGTCTCTTTCACTGTCGTTTTCCCCGCGGAAGGCTAGCTACACTGGTTCGCTCACCGCTGTCCAGATTGAGCGCGGTCAGTCGACCACCCCAAACACAGCCTGTATCCAGCGCCTCAACGGGTACCCGCGCCTGGGGTGTGCTCCCCTTGAGTGCCGCCCAGTGACCGAAGAGCAGCCGGGTGTCATCGTCACGCGGGTATTGAAACCAAGGCAGGAAGCCCTCTGGCGCGCTATCCAGCCCCTCCTTGGCAGCAAAGTCCAAACGGCCCTGGGCATCAATAAAGCGCATCCGAGTCAGCACATTGACAGTCAGGCGCAGCCGATCCATGCCGTCTAAATCGTCGTGCCAGCTATCCGGCTGATTGCCAAATAGCTGGGTTAAAAACTCACCGGATGCTTCACTCGAAAGCGCCGCCTGCACTTCACGCCCCAGGGACTCGGTCTGGGCTACGCTCCATTGGGGAGGCAGCCCAGCGTGGGTCATTAGCGTACTGTTTTCAAACACGCTAAGCGGTTGGCTCTGCAGCCAATCCAGCAGTACTTCGCGATCAGGCGCACCAAGAATATCGCTCAGGGTATCGTTTTTTTTCAGCTTGCCGCCGCCGCGCGCCACGACCAGCAAATGAAAATCGTGGTTGCCCAATACGCTGCGTGCCGAGCTACCCAGCGTGCGCACTTCTCGCAGACACTCCAATGAACTAGGCCCACGATTAATCAAATCGCCCACCAGCCATAGCGTATCCCGCGCGGGGTTGAAGCTGAGCTTCTCAAGAAGGGCTACAAATTCAGCGTGACAGCCATGCAGATCGCCGATCGCATAGGTACTCATGCGCGAGGCCTTTTTAATAAAATGAGTGGGCTAAATACTACCACTTCACCAACACCCTCTGCCTGTTGTTGGCAGTTTATGTTGATGATTAACACTGGTAAAAAAGGCAAACCTGGATCACTATAAAAAGTACGCTCTGACCCTCTTAAGCCTCTCGCTAGCTTAGCCACTCAATCGCGTAGTTGGTCAATTGAGTAGTTGGTCAATCGAATAGCCACCTCGCAACAACTGTTAAGGAAAACGGTACGCTTATGACAATGGATTACTCTCGACGCGGGCTGCTGCGAGCAGCAACGCTGGCAGGTCTTGGCGCACTTATACTCCCCGGCACAACGCTTCTTCCAGCCGCACGAGCCGCCGCTCCCAAGCTTGACCCACCGCCCGCTGCGGTAACGGTTAATGGTTGGCTACTGGGCAGCAATGACCGCTGATGTATATCGCTTTTGAGGATATCAACGAACACAGCGATGCTGTGGATGTCTGCATTATCGGCGCGGGTGCGGCGGGCATTTCCATGGCCGCTACACTGGCGGAGCGGGGGCACCGCGTACTGCTCTGCGAAGGGGGCGATGCGGACTACAGCGAACGCTCACAGGAGTGCTACCGGGGCGAAGTCATCGGCGACCCTTATATTCCACTCTATGGCGCACGCCTGCGCCATTTGGGCGGGTCGACCAACCACTGGGGCGGCATCTGCCGGCCACTTGATCGCTATGACTTTACCGCCAAAAGAGCTGCCAGTGAGACGGCCTGGCCTATTGGCCAGGATGCGTTATCGCCCTACTACCGCGCCGCCGCTAACGTGCTCGACTTGGCGCCTACGCCTGCTGATCAAGCGATCACGGACTCTGGGCTCAAGCGCATCTATTTCTCACTGGGCCATCCGACGCGCCTGAAGGAGAAATATGCCACCACGCTAAGCGAATCGACCACGCTGGAGTGCTGCCTAACGGCCAACTTGGTGGCGCTGGAAAGCCAGGAGGGCAAAGTCACCGGCGCTACTTTCAAAAACTACCAAGGCGATTACCGCAAGGTTCAGGCGCGCTACTTTGTGCTGGCCTGTGGCGGCATCGAAAACTCGCGCCTGCTGTTATGGTGCAACCAGCAGTTAAATGGCCAGCTTATACCTCAAGCTAACACCCTAGGGCGCTACTGGATGGAGCATCCCCACGCCACGGTGGGTCAGGCGCTAATTTTTGAGCCAGCGGCCCTGGGCCTGGACGAGGATTATAACGTGTTCCTCTCCCCCACCGCTCAATCCGTTAGCTCACGCCAAATACTGAATTGTGGACTGCGCTTGCACCGCATGAGCGCTGAAGCCACCCAGGAACTGATTGACGAGCTCGCGAATCAGGCCCCCACGCTGGCGGGACGGCTGCGTATCTGGCAGGCCCAGGGGCGGGTGATACACGGCGCGGTGCTAAGAGCTGCCTGGGAGCAAGAACCTCGCTTTGACAATCGCATAGAGTTAAGCGAAGAGCTGGATGAGCTGGGCGTACCCCGCGGCCGATTGATGTGGCAGCAGTCCGAGCTGGATCGTCATACTATCCGCGAGAGCATGCTGCTATTGGGGGAGTATCTGCGCGACAATGAGGTAGGTAGGCTACAACTGGCTGACTGGCTCGCCGATACGCCGGTACAGCTGCCCACCGAGGGCGAGCTGGCTGGCCGTCACCATATGGGCGGCACGCGCATGAGCCTTAATGCCGAGCAAGGCATCGTTAATCCAGATTGCCGACTGTTTGCCCAGGATAACTTCTACGTGGCGGGTTCCAGCGTTTTTGCCAGCGCCGGACACGCCAACCCTACGTTAACGCTTGTGCAGCTGGCCCTGCGGCTTTGCGACCATCTAGAGAGTAGGCTAACGTCAACAGGCCCTAATGGAGCTGAAGCGGCACGGCTAACCTAAAGGGGCTAATGGCTACCTCAAAAACACGTTGAGTAGAGGTATCTAACAGCGTATAGGCACCCTCCATTACCCCCACTGGGGTTTGTAGAATAGCGCGACTGGTGTAACGAAAACTCTGACCGGGGCCAACCAGCGGCTGTTGGCCGACGACCCCTTTGCCGCGCACTTCCTGGCAGTCGCCGCTACCCTGGGTGATTTTCCAGTAGCGCGCCATCAGCTGAACGCTATGGGGACTCTGATTGTGGACAGTCACGGTGTAGCTAAACACATAGCGCGACTCGTCATCATTAGACTCGTCAGCGCGGTAGCTAGGGACGACGCTGACTTTGATTGCTAGGCTACTCACGTTTGGCTGCCCCGCTCACCGCTTGCCTGCTCATCGGCGGCAACACGGTTAGCAATCGCCACGTACTCCGCCACGGTCAACGTTTGCGGACGGCGGATGGGGTCAATGCCCAGGTCTTCCAGAGTGTCGGCACTCACCCGCCCTTTGAAGTTATTGCGCAGCGTTTTGCGCCGCTGGCCAAAGGCGAGTTTCACCAGCTGAAACAGCATCTCTGGATCATCCGCCGTATGAGGCAGCGTTTCATGGGGGGTTAAGCGCACAATGGCAGAGTCGACTTTGGGTCGTGGCACAAAGGCTTCCGGCGGCACAATAAACAGCTGTTCGACCTGGCAGTAGTACTGAGCCATAACAGATAGACGTCCCCAATCAGCGCCACCGGGCTCTGCGGCTAAGCGCTCAACCACCTCTTTTTGCAGCATAAAGTGCATGTCTTCTATGGCACTTCCTGCAGCCAGCAGATGTATTATCAGCGGTGTGGAGATGTTGTAGGGTAGGTTGCCTACCACGCGTAGCGAGGGGCCATCGCCTTTCAGCGCGGCAAAATCGAACTTCAGTGCGTCTCCTTCATGAATCACAAAATCGGGATAGTTGAAAAACTGTACCCGCAGACCGGGAATTAGGTCGCGATCCAACTCGATCACTTCCAAGTGCCCCGCGGCTTCCAGCAGCGGCTCGGTCAGCGCTCCCTGGCCTGGGCCAATTTCGACGAGGCGATCCGTCGAGCGCGGGCCAACAGCGCGAACGATCCGCGAGATAATGCCGAGGTCGCGTAAAAAATTCTGACCAAAGCGTTTACGAGCGCGGTGTTGGGGCACAGTAGACATCAAACGGTGTTCCTTGGGGTGCGGATTCAATCGGGAGTATGTAGTAGCCAGTACTGTTGCAACTGGTCGTCTGCTTGCATCAGTACCAGAGTAGGTTTCCGCGAGGGCGCTGTGAACCCGTCCTTGGGCGCTACTTTTTCCATCTGACCGCCATGGATGGCGTAAATGCCGGAATTGTCAGGAACATTTTCCGGCCCTGGAAAAAGACCCTCGCTGCAACCTATCCTGGCACCGGATTAAATTTCAGCAGCAGACAACCGCCTTGCGGCTAAACGGCGCGCAAGGGCGATAGCGACGTTTAGGCTGCCGGGGTTTGCCACGCCTTTGCCTGCCAGATCCAGCGCGGTGCCATGGTCAACCGAAGTGCGTACCAATGGCAAGCCCAAAGTAATATTAGCGGCCTGACCAAAACCTGCGTATTTTAATACCGCTAACCCCTGGTCATGGTACATCGCCAGCACCGCATCGACACCTGCCAAATGCCTGGGGGTAAACAGCGTGTCGGCGGGCAAGGGGCCAAGTATATCCACTCCTTCAGCGCGCAGTGCATCAAGCGCAGGAATAATTATATCCAGCTCTTCGCGCCCCAGGTGACCATCTTCACCGGCGTGGGGATTTAAGCCACATACCGCAATACGTGGCTGGGCAATCCCAAACTGGCGCTGCAAATCAGCCGCCAGCAGTCGGCTAATACGGGTTACCCGCTCAAAGGTAATGGCGTCGGCAACATTGCGCAGCGGCAAATGGGTAGTCACCAGCGCCACACGAAGATCGCCACTACCCTGCCAGCTTGGTGACGCCGCATGCAGCGCCGTATCGGTGGCGAGCATCATTACCACCTCATTGACACCGCAGGCATCTCGCAACCACTCAGTGTGGCCGGTAAAGGCTGGGTGACCACCTTCGATGATGACGCCTTTATGGAGTGGCGCCGTAACCATAGCGGCCGCCTGACCTTTTTGGCAGGCATCCACCGCCAACGCCAAGGTAGCCAGCACATAGTCAGCGTTGGCCGGATTGAGAACGCCCGGCGTGGCCGGTTCGTTCAGAGCAACCGGCCAGACCGGCAAACTATGGGCGCCACTTGGGCACTCGCCAGGCGAACACTCAATCACCGTGACACTTATTCCCAGCGCTGCTGCACGCTGGCGCAACATATCCGGGTCGCCAATCGCTACGGTTCCAGCGGGGAGGATGCCCTGGGCCGCTAACATCAGCATTAACTCGGGGCCAATGCCCGACGGCTCGCCGGTGGTCACCACTACCGGCAGCTCGCTATCGGAAGATAAAGTGCCCACTACCATTAGAGTCGAATATCAACAAAGGCCTGAGAGCGCACCTCTTGCTGCCAGGTCTCTAGCTCTTCGTTCGCACGGCGCTGGAAGATCGCTTGGCGCACCTGCTCACGCTGGCTCTCTTGGGTAACGTTTTGACGACGACGTTCTTCTACTTCAATGACGTGGTAGCCAAACTGAGAGCGCACCGGCTGAGATACCTGGTTAACATCCAGTTCGCGCATCGCTTCTTCAAAGGCGGGTACAGTTTGCCCTGGGCGAACCCAGCCCAGCTCACCGCCGTTGAGGGCAGTACCGCTATCATCGCTATACTCACGTGCCACCGAGGCAAAATCTTCGCCTTGCATCAGCCGCTGGCGCACCTCTTCCGCTCGTGAACGGGCCTGGTTTTCATCGCGGTTCGGGGTCAGCGTAATCAGCACGTGGCGGGCACGGGTCTCTTCAATAAAGTTCTGCTCACCGGACTGGCTTGGCTGCTGGTCTAAAAAGCGTTCAACGTCACGGTCGCTAACCGATACGCGATTGCTAATTTGACGCTGCTGCACCTGGCGCATCAGCATTTCGCGGCGAATATCTTCGCGCACGCTGGCCAGCGTCATACCATCAGCTTCCACGGCATCGGCAAACCCATCAAGCGTCATGCCGTTGGATTCGGCAATCGAGCGCACCTGCCCATTGAGTTCGGTATCATCAATGCTTAAATTGGCATCTTTCGCCATTTGCAGTTGAATCTCTTCCATCACCATGCGCTCAAGCACCTGCCGCTCCAACTGGGAGCGCGGGGGAAGGTTACCGCCCTGGGCCTGGGCCTGCTGCTCGACTTTCGCCATACGATCGTCTAGTTCGCTGCGCATAATTACATCGTTATTGACCACGGCCACGACGCTGTCCAGCACTTGGCGCTGAGTGGACTGGAAGTTCTGCGCCTGAAGGGCTAGCGGGGCCAATGCAAGGCCTGCGCCTACACACAAAGCGAGCAGGCTACCAGCAGATAGCTGTTTCATACGGCCTAGCAGGGGCTTTCTCATTTTCATAACAAACGTCTCTTTCATTAGCCATTCTATGGAAGTCATTTACAGGGCAGTCGGACGATAGCCAGGAATGGTCTGTTCAAAATAGCTATCCGCATCCTGACCAACGCCGCCTAAGCCACGGAATACGAAGCGTAAAAATAGCCCGCGATCATTAAAGTCATCATCAATGGGTGCGGTGTCATTGTCATCTACCCATTCGCGCCACACCAACTGCAGACCGTAACAGCAGTTGTTCCACTGCACGCCTGCCAATTGCTCCAGTGAGCGTTCATTGGTTTGATCGTGCAGGTAGCGGCCAATCAAATCAATGTTGGTACTGGCTTTCCAGGCAAATGAGAGATCCCACTCTTCGCGGTTATAGTCGCGGAAGCCATCATCGCCCGGCAATACACCTGGGTCGAATCCTTCGATCTCCCAACGGTAGCCAAGGTTCACTACGTGCCCTTCGGGATGCCGGTAACCAACATCAACACTTGATCGTTCGGTGCGTTCCCGGTGGTCATCGTAGAGCCATTCTGCTCCGCTGCTCCAGCGATCATTGATCTCCCAGTCAAGGCGGGTAACCAGCGGCGAACGATCACGGGTGGCCTGATAGCGGCTTTCCGGATTGACGCTTGGGTTATCTTCCGGCCGATCCGGCAGCGTATCGGCATCGCCCTCGCTATCGATGCGGCGGTCATCAAAGTAAACGCTCTGACCTACCCCAAACGAGAGCCGGTCACGACCGGAGGCGTCTTCCAATAAGCGCGACTGCACGCCGTAAGAGAGCCGGTTGAGATCGCCAACGCGGTCAGTGCCGGAAAAGCGCTGGGCTGACCAAAGCTGATCCCATGAGAAAGCGCGTTCGCGACTATCAAAGTCAGGCAGTTCGCTCTGATCGGTACGCGGCACATAGGCGTAGTTCAGACGCGGCTCTAGGGTTTGGCGGTAGTCCCGCCCTCCCAAGGCAAGTTCACGCTCAAAGACGAGCCCGCTGTCGATGGAGGTCAGCGCAACACTGCGGCTGGGTGAGTCGCTACGCTGCGTATCGCGCTCGCCGTAATCCAGTTCGTAAGCAGTGTTCCACAGTTCGGTACGCGGCTCCAGGTAGCCCCAAGGGCGCTCGAAACGCCAGCCAACCGCAGGCATTAGGTGCAAACGGCTACCGGTGGCCGCTTCGCGCTCCGGTACGCGGCGCTCATCCACGTCGCGCCAAAAATAGGTCGCGTTCGACCGCCACTGGGTGTATAGGCCATTGTCGAACTGCCAGTTGGCATTCGCGCTCAGACTCGGCAGTTGATAAAAAGGTTTATCGCTATCGCTAAGTGGGTCTTCCAAGCGCTGAAAACCCTGGGCGCGGGCATCCAACTGCCAGCGCTGGCCGCGGTAATCGACCTGAGCCAAACGCTCCATACTGGCGCGATCACTCTCGCCAAACTCACCGCCGAAGTCATCGAAATAGCGTCCGTCACTGGCCGCCCCGTAGCGCAGCCGATAATTACTGCGCTCGTTTACCCGCCCGGCATGGCGGGCATCCACATACCAGCGATCATCACCCTCAAAGCGATTTTCTCCGCCCCCAGAGCCACCGTCATCACTGTTTAAATAGCCGCCTTCAACGATGCCCGAGCTCTCCTCAAACAGGTAGCGGTACTCACCGTTCATCAACAGCCCGTGGTCGCTCATCCAGCGCGGCGTGATGGTGGCATCGTGATTAGCGGCGATATTCCAATAAAACGGCTGGGCGTAATCAAAGCCGTCCGATGAGAAGCCAATTGATGGGGAAAGCAGCCCGGTATGGCGGCGGTCATCGATGGGGAAACGCAGCCATGGCCAGTAAAATACTGGCACATCCTTTACCTGTAAACGGGCGTGACGCGCAGTACCAAAGCCTTCGGCCTGGTTCAAGCGAATATCGCTGCTGACCAGTTGCCAGCTATTAGTGCCTGGGTCACAGGTGGTGAAGCTTGCGTCTTGCAGGCGGTATTCGCCCTCCCCGGTCTGCTCTAGCTGACTAGCCTGACCGCGCAGATGCTGCTCGTAGAGCACATAGTGGCTGTCACCCAGGGTGGCCCGATCTTCGTTTAGCCTGAGCATCGCCTGTTCGCCACGCACCAAAGCGCGCCCATCGCGGATGGCGATATTACCTTCTGCATCGACCTGCTGACGGTCGGCGGGTAAAAAGATACGCTCCGCTTCAACTTCTTCATTGCCGCGACGCAGTACCACATCACCGCGTAGCAATGCCTCGCCATCGGCAGCGTAATCGACTTCCCGGGCCTCCAACGAGACGGTTTCCGGGTTATCTTCCGCTGGCAAACGGTAGCTGGGCATTACATAGCGGCCCCGGCACAGTTGGTTAGCCGCTTCCTCTTCTCCCCAGGGTTGCCAATCCAGCGCTTCAGCGGACATGGTTTGACCCTGAGCCACCGCTGTAAACGAGGCGCCAGCAAGCAAACTGCCCATCAGCGTATGCGCAACCGGCAACGTGCGCGAAAATCGCTTGCCCATGTTCGTTATCCTTGGCATCCAGAATCGGTATTATACAGCCCGCATGATGCCCGACCAGCAAGGAGCTTGCATGTTCTCATATCGGATTAACGCCCTCACCATGTGGGCCGCCCAACAAAACGGTCTCTCTGAGACCGATATTTCGCTTTCATCCGCCGTGGGCGATGCAAGTTTTCGGCGCTATTTTCGCCTCACACTACCCGATGGCACCACCCAGGTAGTCATGGATGCCCCGCCTGAGCAAGAGGACTCCCAGCCGTTTGTAACCATTGCCAAGCGCTGGCGAAGCGCCGGACTGCCGGTACCCAAGGTGCACGCCACCAACCTGGCGGACGGCTTTCTGCTACTTGAAGACTTGGGTAACACCCCCCTGCAGTGTTTGTTTAGCGATGACGCTACCACACAGGCTTACCATAAGCAGGCTCTCACGCTGATCGCCGAGCTGCAAAATCGCGCAGGCCCAGACTCGCTGCCCGCGTATGATACGGCGTTGTTGGGCCGCGAGCTCGATCTGTTCCCAGAGTGGTGTCTCAGCGCTTGGTTAACGCTGCCATCGCCAGAGAGCTGGCACGTCGTTCGTGAGCAGCTTATCCAGCATGCCTTAGCGCAGCCGGTAGTGACTGTGCACCGTGATTTTGATGCCATGAACCTGATGATGCACGATCAGCGCCTGTTTATGATCGACTTTCAGGACGCCGTGGCTGGACCGCTCAGCTACGATGTGATCTCGCTGCTACGGGGGCGCTACTGCCGCTTTAGCAATGAGCAGTTCGCAGGCTTTGTCGAGGTTTTTTATCACCAGGCCCGCAACGATGGCCGACTGCCCAGCAGTGTCGATTTTGCCACTTTTCTGCTCCAGTGCCACGCGATGGCCGCCCAGCGCTCACTAAAAGTGCTAGGGATTTTCTGCCGCTTAACCCTGCGCGATCAAAAAAGTGGCTATCTTGGGCGCTTACCCCACTTTCTGGATCATCTGGAAGATAGTTTTTCGTTTCTGACCGAGCAGGCTGAGTTCGCTGAGTGGCTCCAACTCACCTTACGGCCTGCCATTATGAAACGACTAGCGGAAATACCGTCATGAAAGCGATGATTTTAGCCGCAGGCCTAGGCAAGCGAATGCGCCCGCTCACCGACCACTGCCCCAAGCCGCTGCTGCCCGTGGCGGGCAAGCCGCTGATCGTGCACCACCTGGCGCGTCTTCGCCAGGCAGGTATTCATGAGGTCGTCATCAATGTCAGCTACCGTGCAGAGCAGATTATCGCAGCGCTCGGCGATGGTGACGCCTATGGACTGCACATTCACTGGAGTCGCGAAACCGAACCATTGGAAACCGGAGGCGGTATTCAGCAAGCGCTGCCGATGCTTGGCGAGGCGCCGTTTCTGTTGATTAACGGCGACGTTTGGTGCGCAGCGCTCCCTGCCCAGCACGCGCTGCAAGGCGATGATCTGGCTCACCTGATGCTGGTAGAAAACCCTTTTCACCACGCCAGTGGGGATTTTGGACTAGCAGGAAGGCGCGTGAATCAAACCAGCACTCAGCGTTTAACCTACTCAGGCATCAGCGTGATTCACCCTGAGGTGCTCGCCGGGCAGCCCCAGGGCGCCTTTGCCTTGGCGCCACTGCTGAGAACTGCTATCGATAACAACCGGGTAAGCGGCGAGCACTATAAGGGGCATTGGGTCGACGTCGGAACCCCTGAACGACTGGCTGCGCTGGAACGCCAGCTACAGGTCGACAGGGGTTAGCCTATGCATCCGCACTACTTACGTGAAGCGATCGCCACCACTCCACGGGTAGCGGTCTACGGCACGCTCAAACAAGGTTTCAACAATGCCTACTGGCTAAACGGAGCCACTCTGCTCGGGAGCGACGTTACCCCAGCGCTCACGCTGTACGATATTGGCCCCTACCCCGGCGCCAAATGGCAGCGGTCAAAAGGGGTGACGATTGAAGTCTATCAGATCAGTATTGACCACTTGGCCCAGCTAGACCGGCTAGAGGATTACCGCATTGATGCGCCGTCAGAGGGTGAGTATGACCGCCAGCAGATAACCACCTGTTTTGGCCTCGCCTGGGTCTATCTTTACAATCCGAGTGTGACAGGTAAAACAGCCATTTATGAGGGTGGCTGGCGCATGCCGAACATTAGCAATGTTCAACAGCGGCGCTGAGAAGAGGCGCGCAGGCCAAGAAATGTTATGCTGCGCGACTTACCTTTCGTCGCCTAGATGAGGAGAGCAACGTGAAAGCACGGGTAAAATGGACAGAAGGCCGCCAATTCGTGGCGGAATCCGGTAGCGGGCACAGCGTTGTGATCGACGGCCCGCCCGACCACGGCGGTCGTAACACAGGGCCTCGCCCAATGGAAATGCTGCTAATGGGCATGGGCAGTTGCACCGCTTTTGATATCTTGAATATTCTTGATAAAGCGCGTGCCGATGTGACCGACTGCGTTGCTGAGCTAGATGCTCAACGCGCCGATGAAGTGCCCGCCGTTTTTACCAAGATCCACGTCCATTTCGTGGTGACCGGTCGTGCGCTGAAAGAGAAACAGGTGGCCCGCGCGGTTGAGCTCTCCGCTGAAAAATACTGCAGTGCCTCGATCATGCTCGTTAACGGCGGCGTTGAGATCACCCATTCCTTTGAGATTATTGAGGAGGCTCGGACGTGACAGACAATCTCCGACTCCACGGGTTTAACAACCTGACCAGCTCGCTGAGCTTCAACATTTACGATATCTGTTATGCCAAAACCGAAGAGCAGACGGCGGCTTACATCGACTATATCGATGAGCTGTATAACGCCGAACGTTTGACGCAGATTCTTAAAGACGTCACCAATATCATCGGCGCCCATGTTCTCAATATCGCCCGTCAGGATTACGAGCCCCACGGCGCGAGCGTGACGATTTTGATTGCCGAACATGAGCTTGATGAGGCGGCGCCTGAGCAAATTGAGCCAGGTCCCGGCCCGCTACCAGAGACGGTGGTTGGCCACCTGGATAAAAGCCACGTTACGGTGCACAGCTACCCCGAGTCGCACCCCGACAACGGTATTAGCACCTTCCGCCTGGATATCGATGTCTCCACCTGTGGTCATATCAGCCCATTAAAAGCGCTGAACTACCTGATCCACAGCTTCGACTCCGATATCGTCACCATGGATTACCGGGTGCGTGGCTTTACCCGCGATGTGGATGGCAAAAAACTGTTTATCGATCACGGTATTACTTCCATTCAAGACTACCTCGCTGAAGACACCAAGAATGCGTACCAGATGATGGACGTCAACGTGTATCAGGAGAACATGTTCCACACCAAGATGCTGCTCAAAGACTTCGAACTGGATAACTACCTATTCGGCACGTCGCGTCGCGATATTACCTTTGAAGAAGCCCGGGATATCGAGGGCCGTCTGCGTAAAGAAATGCTGGAAATTTTCTACTCCCGCAATCTGGATTAAGCCCCCAAACTGGACTCAACGCAGCACCAGGACACCAAAAAGCCAGTTCATAATGAACTGGCTTTTTTATGGCTTCCTCGAATGGTTAATAAACGCTTGGCTCGCCTTCAGGGCGAGTCTTAAAACGTCGGTGTAGCCAGAGGTACTGCTCTGGGTGCTTACTAATGGCCAGCTCAATAAACTGGTTGACCTGCGTGGCATCGGCCACTTCATCACCGCTGGGAAACCCTTTCAGGGCAGGCAGGCTTTCAATGGTATAGGTGGCGTTATCCGGGTTGCGGTGAAACATCATCGGCACCACCGACGCGCCGGTCATACGCGCAAGCTTGGCCGTTAAGCGAATAGTCGCGGCCTGCTGGCCAAATAGCGGCGCAAATACGCTCACATCGCGGCCAAAATCCTGATCCGGTGAGTACCACACCATACGGCCAGCCTTGAGCTGACGCACCGCACCGCGCAGGTCATAACGGTCGAGTGCAACACCAAAATTGCGCCCGCGGGCGCGGGTCATAAAACGCTCAAACAGCGGGTTATTATGCGGTCGATAGACCGCATCGGCAGAGAAAAACAGCGCGTGCAGGGCACCCCCTAAATCGAGGGAAGAGAAGTGAACCCCCACAATGATCACGCCTTTACCCCGGGCCTCGGCGAGGGCCATATGCTCTTCGCCGATGTAAGCGACCCGGTGGCGCAGGCTTTCACCATCGCGACACCAGCCGGTTGCGGTTTCAATCAGACCAATGCCATTGGCAATAAAGGTATCTTTGACGAGCTGATACTGTTGTTCGGGACTCTTTTCGCGGAAACAGAGCGCTATATTGGTTTCGGTAATATGGCGCCGCCGTTTGGCAAAGCGCCAGGCGAGCAGTCCAAGCCCTTTGCCAATGGCCATTTTTAATCGCCAAGGCAACCAGGCAGCGATATACATGGCACCAATAGCCAGCCATGTGGGCCAATACCGCGGGTGGGCGAATGAGCGCGGATAACGTGATTTCGACATGCAAACAACCGTTTAAGCAGAACGTCCATGATAACGCCGCGGCGCCCGAGGCAGTACCCCTGTTAGCAGCGTATAGCTGATGGTATCGCAGTAGCGGGCCACTTCATCCACCGACAGCACCTCGCCGTTGCTGGCCCTGCCCCACAATACAACGTCGCTTCCAATCGCAGCGTCGGGTACGTCCGTCACATCAACGGTCAACATATCCATGGAGACTTTCCCGGCAATCGCACAGCGCTGGCCGTTGACCAGTACCGGCGTGCCATCGCGAGCATGACGGTCATAGCCATCGCCGTAGCCGCAGGCGACCACGGCAATGCGTGAACGCCGCGGTGCGCGCCAGCGCCCGCTATAGCCCACGGGCTCGCCCTCTTCCAGCTCCCTCAGGGCAATTATTTCCGAGCGCAGGGTCATCACCGGCTGCAGCTGCTGAGTGATTTCGTTGGCATCTTCCAAGGGGTCGCTGCCGTAGAGCATCACACCTGGCCGGTTCCAGTCACCATGGGCCACCGGCCACGCCAGGGTAGCCGGTGAGTTGGCCAGGCACAGCGGCGCTGCCAGCTCACTGGCAAGACCTTCCAGCCGGGTCATTTGCTGGTTGAAGTAGCGGTTATCGCGGGAATCGGCGCTGGCAAAGTGACTCATAAGGTGGAGCGAGGCCACGCTTGGCGCGGTACTTAGCTGACGCCAGATGGCGGCGGCCTCGTCGATGGCAAACCCCAGGCGATGCATGCCGGAGTCAACTTTCAACCAGACAGGAATTGGCTTTTTAGGAGAAGCGGCTAGCAGGGCATCGACCTGCCATTGGCTGTGCACCGTAATCCAGAAGCCGTGGGAATCCACCAGCGCCAGCTCGTCGGCGCTAAAGATGCCTTCCAACAGGATAATGGGTTGGGTAATGCCGCCTTGGCGCAGGGTAAGGGCCTCTTCGATACAGGCAACGGCAAACGCGGGAGCCTGACTTTCCAGCGCCCGAGCGCAGGCCAGTGCGCCATGCCCATACCCATCGGCTTTGATAACTGCCACTGAGCGGCTTTGCGGCGCGCAGCGGCACGCCAATTGATAGTTGTGACGCAGCGCGTCCAGATCAATATCGGCCACAAGGGGGCGCATGTGCTTTCTCACTTACCTGATTTAGCAATAAAAGTTTATTAATAAAACTGCCAGCAATAAAAAGCCGAGTAAGCGCTCACTGGCGCTCGCCCGGCTTAGAGAGATAACGCGATTTACGTTCGCCTAAGCTTCACTTAGGTTTCAAACAGTGCTTCCAGAGAAAGGCCCTGTTTTTCCAGCGAACGGCGCAGTTTTTTGAGTGCTTCGACCTGGATCTGGCGAACTCGCTCGCGGGTTAAACCGATTTCGGCGCCCACTTCTTCCAGGGTGGCCGACTCGTGGCCGCGTAAGCCAAAACGGCGCACAACCACTTCGCGCTGTTTTTCGCTCAGCTCATCCAGCCAAAGATCCACATGCTCTTTAACGTCACCATCCACTAGCCGCGCCTCAGGCCCCTGCACTTCATCGTCAGCCAATGTATCGATCAGCGGTTTATCACTCTCACCACCCATGGGGTAATCGACAGACGATACGCGCTCATTAAGACCGAGCATCTTTTTGACCACATCGACCGGTTTATCAAGGTGATCAGCGATCTCTTCGGCGGTGGCTTCATGGTCAAACTTTTGAGTCAATTCACGCGCCGCACGCAGGTAAATATTGAGCTCTTTGACCACATGAATGGGCAAGCGGATCGTCCGCGTCTGGTTCATCAACGCCCGCTCGATGGTTTGACGGATCCACCAGGTGGCGTAGGTCGAGAAACGGAAGCCCCGTTCGGGGTCAAACTTCTCTACCGCGCGAATCAAACCTAAATTGCCCTCTTCGATCAAATCCAGCAACGTCAAGCCGCGGTTTAGGTAGCGGCGGGCAATTTTCACTACCAGCCGCAGGTTGGATTCAATCATTCGTGAGCGACCCAAGGGGTCGCCTTTACGCGCTAAGCGGCCGTAGTAAACTTCCTCTTCTGGCGTTAACAGTGGCGAAAAGCCGATTTCGTTGAGGTAGATTTGCGTCGCATCCAAGCTTTGGGTCGATTGACGATCCTCACGCCCTAGCGCTTTCTCGAAGGCATCTTCTTCTATCGTGACATCGTCATCGGTATCATCAAGTGCCTCCTCAGCAGCGTCCAGGTCAACCTCCTGTAGATCTTTCTCCAACATACTCATGGCCTTACCCCTCGTTTGTCGCCTACCCGCCATTTAGAAAGTCAAAGGGTGCGTTCTAGGACGCACACCATATTGTTATGTGACGATTGTTATATGACGCTCGAATGCTGCGATTCGGGCAACGTCCAAGTTATGCGCTGACTGCTCACTCTCCCGGTGAGTGCATTAGCGAGAAGGCAGAAAGTCCATGGGATCTTGCGGCTGCCCATCACGGCGAACTTCAAAGTGTAATCTGACGTTTTCAGCATCGCTATCCCCCATTGTGGCAATCACCTCACCAGCCTCTACTACGTCATTTTCACTGACCCGTAAGCTGTCGTTATGAGCATACGCACTCAGGAACTGATCGTTGTGCTTAAGAAGGATGAGGTTGCCGTACCCCCTGACGCCACTGCCCGCATAGACCACAATACCGGGGCCTGCCGCTTTAACAGGTTGCCCCTTTTCACCAGCGATATCAATCCCAGCGGTGATGCTATCACCCTGACCAAATGCCCCGACCACATTACCATCGGCAGGCCACTGCCAGTCGATGTTTTCGGCGGGCGTATAGGTACGCGATGAGCGGTCTACGCTGTCACTTTGTGTGGCAGGCGCTGCTTCAGACTGTGGTTCGGGCTGTGGTTCGGGCTCAGCTTCGGGCTGCGGTGCCGGCGCTTGCTCGGGCTCAGCTTGTTCGGGTTCTGATGATGGCTGTGGCTCAGGTTGCTCGGCGGGCTCAGGCTCAGCCGCCGCGACGACTTCAGGCTGAGGTGTTGAGGACGGTTCATCAGTCTCTTGCTCCGCTGCATTGCGTTCAGCGGTAAGGCGCTGGTTACGTTGAATCGCAGATTCATCGGGCAGTAGCCAATCCAACTCCTGGTCGTCACCGGCCACTGAGGCCGTCTGTGGGCTCAGCCCGGTCGCCACTGCGCCACTTGAGGTATTCGTCGTGGGTTGGTTACTGGCCGTGGATGCCGACGCAGCGCCTTCACGCAGTGCAATCGTTTGCCCCGGCCGAATTTGGTAGGGCGGATCGATGTTATTGATTGCCGCGAGCTGGCGATAATCCAAATTGTGCTGCCAAGCAATGCCATACAAGGTATCGCCCGCTTTCACCGTATACTGGGGCGAGTTTTCCACCGCCTGGCGTGCTTGGCTTAAATCGCGCACCTGAGGGCTTCCGCCTTGCTGGCTGGCACAGCCAGCAATGGCTAAGGCCAGCGCCGACATCATGAGTACTTTAGGTATATGACCTTTACGCATTCAAACCTACTCCTTTTCAGCGCCAAGCTGGGTATCGATTGGCCGACGATCCGCATGCCGGTTGAGTAACACGACAATGAGGGCACCCACGGCCATTAGCGCAACAACACCGGCCACTTGTGCCGAAGCGCCGGTCAACACGGCATAGTCAGCGGGCAATAAATAGCGGTACTCCAGAGGAATCATTTGCCCTTCTGGCCCGATTTGGTAGCGTAACAGCTCGCGCCATGGCCAGAGAACCGGCAGCGAACCGACAATAAACCCCAATAGCAGTTGCATCGTTGGAGTATGGTGGCGCCGTAACAGCCAGGACAGCAGCCGTGAAAACAGCGCTAAGCCGACTATGCAGCCCATGCCAAATAGCACGATAATGCCCAGATCCAAACTGCGAATTGCGCCCATAATGGTGCCGTAGAGGCCCATAGTCAGCAATAGAAAGCTACCTGACACGCCCGGTAGCAGCATGGCGCTAATCGCGATGCTGCCTGCCACCATGACTACCAGCGCTTCATTACCAATTAATAACACCAGCGGCATCATGCCCGGTAACGCCTGGGCGAGCACTAGTCCCACCAGTAGCGGCAATAGATACCACAGCTTCCAGCCGTTACTCGCCTGCCCGACCACCAGAGCAGAGGCTGCCACCAGGCCAAAAAAGAAGCCATCCAGCAGCAGCGGGTGCGCTTCCATCAACCAAAGCGCTAAATGCGCTACGCTAAACAGGCTAACCGCGACCCCCGCCAATAGCGGCACCAGAAAGGCGAGATTCAAATGATTGCTAAGAGCCCCCCAGCCACCGCGGTGCCAAGCGCCGATGGCACCGGGGCCAAACTGTTTGATCGTATTGATCAGCTCTTCATAAATACCGCTAATAAATGCAATCGTTCCTCCCGACACGCCGGGCACCGCGTCGGCGGCGCCCATCCCTGCGCCTCGTAAAAATATTCCCAAGGGTTGCCGCTTCAATCCACTACTCCTTGCAGTAAGGGTACAAAACGCACGGGCTCAAGCCGACGTTTTTCAAAGGCACTGCCAATGCGCTTTACCTGAGTAAGCCACTGGTTGCCATCGGGCTCTTCCAACGGAGCAATCAGCACCCCGTCGTGGCTCAATTGCTCTAGTAGCGGTGTGGGTAGCGTCTGGGCACAGGCAGTTAGCAAAATAACGTCAAACGGCGCAACGTCTGGCCAACCATAGCCGCCGTCTGCCACCGCTAGTCTGGCAGGTGCTGCTAGCCGTCTTAACCGCTCCGCCGCACGCTCGTGTAGCGCACTGATGCGCTCAATGGAGTAGAGCTCTTCGATCAAGCGCGACAGTATTAACGTCTGATAGCCAGACCCTGTCCCCAGTTCCAATACCCTGCACGGCTCGGCGCGCAGCACAAGCTCCGTCATGCGCGCCACGATGAACGGCTGCGACAGCGTTTGGCTAAAGCCAATCGGTAGCGCGGTATCTTCGTAAGCGCGATGGGCCAGCGCTTCATCAACAAATAGATGACGCGGCTCTCTGGCCATGACTTCCAGCACCCGGGCATCGCTGATGCCCTGCTGCATGAGGCGCTCGACCATGCGGTCACGGGTACGCTGGGAGGTCATACCGCGACCGCGCAGCTCTCCTGGAGAGATATCAGGCAAAAACATCCAACCATTCCTGCACATCGTTAAGCGCGGGGTGCCGCGTTAGATCTGTTTGTAGGGGAGTAATCGACACATAGCCCGTCTCGACGGCAGCAAAATCGGTATCATCACCGTCATCGGCATTGGCCGCTACCGGCGCAATCCAGTAGCGCGTACGCCCCCGTGGGTCTTTTACCGCTAACGGTTTCTCGGCTGGCCCACGATAGCCTAAACGGGTCACTTTTACGCCTTTAATCTCCTCCCAGGGCACATCGGGCACATTGACATTCAGCAGCGTTCTCGGCGGAAGTGAGAGCTGATCGGCAGCACCAATCAAGGTGGCAGCGACCCTGGCAGCGGTGGCGAAATGACGCTCGCCGCACAGCGACATGGCAATCGCCGTCATGCCTAAATTACGCCCCTCCATTGCCGCCGCGACAGTGCCTGAATAGAGCACGTCATCACCCAGGTTACTGCCGTGATTGATGCCGGAGATGACTAAATCGGGTTTTTCATCCCATACGCCGTGAACACCCAAATAGACGCAGTCCGCGGGTGTGCCATCGACGCTATAAAAGCCGTTATCCAGAGGCGTCAACGAGAGAGGCCGTGACAGAGTAAGCGAGTTGCTAGCACCGCTGCGGTCTCGATCAGGCGCCACTACACGAATATTGGCATGGGCCAACAGCGCATCGTGCAGCGCACGCAGTCCAGGCGCGTGCACACCATCATCATTGGAAAGCAGCAGTCGCCGCATAGTGGGTCTCCCTGTTCTTAAACACAAAAGTTATAAGCACAAGAGTCGTAAGCCAAGAGTTATAGCCACAAGAGACGTGAGCACAAAAGCATATGCACGAAACGCGGCCGCTCATATCCCTCTCTTTTACTAACTTTTCTGTATGCTAATCTCAAATCTAATAGCTAAATCAGTTCGCTAACATCAGCTCACCCAGCACGGCGGTGGCAAAACTGCCCCGCGGCAGCGAAAACGAAAGCCGGGCAGCGCCTGGCTCCCTGGCATACTGAGGTTCCAGCAGCCGCATACGAAGTGCACGGCGCGCCTGCTTTACTCCGCTGCGTTGTAAGCCACTGCATAGCCCAGGGTAGTGCTCCAGCAAACGGGCTTCATAGCCAGCAGCGTCGCCCTGGCCAGCTTCACCAACGCCCCAAAGCACCCCAGTGGGATGCACATCCAGTTCAACGGCGCGGGCCTGAAGCGTATGGTCGGAGGCATCGATACGAAACACACTTTGGGTGCCGTCCAACATCAACGTGTCTCCCGCCAGCGGCTGCGACCAGGTGCCATCCGCAATGCGCGCGCTGAGCAATTCGTTAAACAAAAAACTGCGCGCCGTGGAGAGCATCATACCCTGGCGATCGTCGCGTTTTCGCCAACCTCGGTTAAGTAATGCTTCGGCACGCTGAAGATTACGTCCTTCGGGCCCAAAGCGCTGGGGGCCAAAATAGTTAGGCACGCCATGCTGACAAAGGGCTTCCCAGCGGCTGACAAAATCTTCGTTTTCAATGGCCTCACCGCTCAGGCGCAATACAAAACGGTTAGTGCGGTGAACGCCACGCTTCAGCTTACGTGGGTGGCGCGCCTGCTCAACGACAGTGATCCCCAGCGCATTAAGCGACTGCTCAAGCTCCGGGGGCGCGTCACGGCCGGGCAGATGCACGCTCAGCCACTGGCGCGTGACGGCAATGCGGTCTTTCATGCCGGAGTAACCAATATCACGGGGCGTTACGCCACAAAGCCGACTTAATGTATTGACGACATCTAACGTGGTTTGATTACGCTTTTCAACTCGCAACCACAGATGTTCCCCGTATGCTTCAGGGGTAAAATCCAGCTGCTCGTCGACCCAAAAATCTTCCGGCTGGGCACGATACTGGCCCGGTTTGGGAGAACCGAACTGTGCATCGAGACAGCGCTGCCACTCAGGCATATTAATCATTAAGCGCCTCAGCACGGTTAAGCAGCACCACCGCCTCCGCGGCAATACCTTCACCGCGCCCAGTGAAACCTAATCGTTCGGTGGTGGTGGCTTTAACGTTGACTTGACCAAGCGCGACGCCTAGATCGGCAGCAATGACTTCTCGCATTGCCTCAATATGCGGTGCCATTTTAGGTGCTTGAGCCATTAGCGTGGCGTCGATATTGACCACCCCATAGCCCTGACCTTGAATTAGCGTGACTACATGACGCAGCAGCTCGCGGCTATCAGCCCCCGCCCACGCCGGGTCAGTATCGGGGAAGTGGCGGCCAATATCACCCAGCGCACAGGCGCCCAACAGTGCATCGCTAATTGCGTGAAGCAGTACATCGCCGTCGGAGTGGGCTACGAAACCGTGTTCAAACGGCAGCTTAACGCCGCCGATCATCAAATGATCGCCGGGGCCGAAGCGGTGTACATCGAATCCGTGGCCGATACGCATTATAAGCTCCTAGTGATTAAAGCCTGTCAGGCGTGTTAGCGGGTTTGTGCCGCCATAATCGCGGCTGCCAGCGCTAAGTCATCCGGGTGAGTAATTTTCAGGTTGTCGCGCCGTCCGCTTACCAACTGTGGGCATTCGCCCAAGGCTTCAACCGCCGAGGCTTCATCGGTTACCAAGGTTCTCTGCTGGCGGGCGGTTTCTAAGGCTCGCCGCAGTAGCGCATAGCGAAACCCTTGAGGCGTTAGCGCGTGCCACAAGTCATCCCGCGGTTCGGTTCGCGCGCTTTGGCACTGATCATCAGCACGCTTCATGGTATCCGCCACCGGCATCGCCAAAAGCGCGCCTGCGGGGTGGGTCGCGGCAGCTTGGTACAGCGCCTGAAGATCATCCACAGTGATACAGGGGCGGGCCACATCATGCACCATCACTACGTCATTATCATCGGCAGCCATTGCGTGCAGGGCATTTAAGACGCTATCCATTCGCTCATTGCCCCCGGTCACGCGCTGCCAGTCAGTAAAAGGCACCCAGCGGGGTGAGAACCAGCGGTCATCGGCATCTAAACAGAGCACCAAGCGGGCGCTAGGAAAGGCGCTATGAAGGCGTGCCAAGGTATGTGCCAACACTGGTTGCTCATTGGCCAAGGTTAAGTACTGTTTGGGCTTATCGGCCCCCATACGGCGCCCTTGACCCGCCGCGGGAACAATTAACCAGATTTGACTCACTGTGGCGGCTCCTGGGGAGCGACCAGACCCGCATTAATACCGATAAGCTCATTCTCAATCGCTACACCAGGCACCCAGAAGAACTGCTCATCGGTGCGCACCATGCCCATATCGCTACGTGCCCGCTCCTCAATGGCGTCTAAACCGTTTTTTAAATCCGTCACTTCGGCCGCCAGCCGCGCATTGCGCTCGCGCATGGGCACATTGGCCGCCTCTTGCACCGCGACCCGCTGCTCCACTTGCTGCAAATCGTGCCAGCCGCCGTTGCCCAACCACAGCTCGTACTGAAGCAGCGCCAAGACAGCGAGCAATGTCATCACTAACCATTTACGCATCACGGCACTCCTTGGAAATATCGGCTGGATTTATTCAAAGCCCTGTTTTGATCAAAAGCAGCGTTGATTCACTAAAAAGTGCTTATCGGCGCGTATTATGCCATTAAGGGGCAGCACCAGCGAGCCGCACATCGTTAAAATGACAGCTTAAATAACTACTTAAATGGCAGCGCTTGATGGGCCGCATTGCGGTAGGTGCTGACCTGCTCGCCCTCTTCATGACAAAACTGGGCAATACCTGCGGCAAGCCCCGGGTGGCTAATATAGTGCAGCGAGCGCACACGCTGGGGGGCAAACCCGCGTACCAGCTTGTGCTCGCCCTGGGTGCCCGGATCAAATAGCGTTAAGCCGCGCTGCAAACAGTACTCGATACCTTGGTAGTAACATGCCTCAAAATGCAGGCAATCGGCGACGACTTCGCTCCCCCAGTAGCGCCCATAGAGCGTGCTACTGCCACGAAAATAGAGTGCTGCCGCCACCGGGCGCCCTTCAATGTAAGCCTGCACCAGCACCAGCGCCTCGGGCATGGTTTGGCGCAGGCGCTCAAAAAAGTCATAGTTTAAGTAAGGCGGTCTGCCGCGCTCATGGTAGGTAATTGCATAGCAGCGATAGAAATGCGCCATATCCGCTGATGTAATCGCATCACCCTCAAGGTGCGCTACCTGTAGCCCCTGCTCGGCGACCAAGCGTCGCTCGCGCTTGATCATCTTGCGCCGTTTCGAGGTCAGGCTGGCTAGAAAGCCCTCAAAATCACCGAAGCCGCGATCACACCACTGAAACTGTACACCTTCACGCGTAATAAGTTCAGGACACTGCGCCTGCCAGGCGGTGACATCCGCCTCGTCGGCAAATAGCAGGTGCCAGCTAGACAGACCGAGATTTTCACACTGCTCACGCCATGCGCCAGCCAGCAGCCCACGGACGGCGCGGGCATCGACATGCCTGGCGATTAACGTGCGCGCGCCAGGCACTGGCGTAAACGGTATCGCACTGAGGGCTTTTGGATAGTAGCGGCCACCGGCACGCTCTAGCGCTTCCGCCCAGCCCCAATCAAACACATACTCACCGTAAGAGTGGTGCTTGCGGTACATCGGCAGCGCCGCTACCAACTGACCGCCTTGCCATACGCTCAGATGGCACGGTTCCCAGCCCGTGGCCTCACTGACCGAGCCGCTTGCCTCCAGGGCGTGTAAAAACGCGTGACGCAAAAAGGGCTGATCATTATCGACCAGTGAATCCCACTGGCTTGCCGTAACGGCCTCGATGGTGGGTAGAATGGTGATCGATAGTGGGGGTAACGGCATAGCACCTTCCCGAACGTGTGGGGGCTAAAAGGTCACTTTACACTAACTGTTTATATAAACCGTTTACACTAACCATCTACACCGATGTCTAAATCAACTGGCTAAATCACCGGGCTATGCCAACGAAAGCAGATACGGCGATTGAACTGCAGTATTTAACATTAACGCCACGCCGGTAACGGCCTATGAGGAGAGTCCATGACGCGCGATATGACGGGTGACTTTCAAACGCAGCGCCACGCTGTCGATCAAATGCCCTACCCGACGTTAACGGTGCGTCGTGACCGGCTGGCCCGCCTCGCGCGTATGACCAAGCATCACCAGCTTGAGATTATCCGCGCGATTCAAACGGATTTTGGTCAGCGCAGCGAGGTGGAAATACGCATGGCTGAAATCAGCGCGGTGCTCCACGCCATTCGCCATACCAGACTGCATCTATGGCGCTGGATGCGCCCTTGGTCGGTCAGCATGCCGTGGCGATTGGTGCCTGCCCGGGCACGCATCGCGCCGCAGCCGCTGGGCGTTGTCGGTGTGATGTCACCCTGGAATTACCCTTGGAGTTTGGCGTTAATGCCGATAGTGGATGCATTTGCAGCGGGCAATGTGGTGATGCTTAAACCCAGCGAGCACTCCCCCGCTACCAGCACTCTACTGCAGCGACTGGTGCCGCAATACTTCACCCCTGAGGAACTCAAGGTAGTAGCAGGCGATGTAGAGGTGGCGCGTCGTTTTAGCGGTTTGCCGTTCGATCACCTGGTGTTCACCGGCTCCAGCGCGGTAGGTCGACAAGTGGCCCAAGCAGCCGCGGCGAATTTGACCCCAACGACGCTTGAACTGGGCGGCAAGTCGCCCGCGATCGTGGCAGGCGATGCAGATTTCGACAAAGCGGCAGCAGATATTATTTTTGGAAAAGGCATGAACGCCGGGCAAACCTGTATCGCCCCCGACTACGTACTGGTTGAGAGCCGCCATATTAGTGCCTTGGTTAAAGCGTTGAGCGAAGCCATTCAACATCAGCGCCCCGATGATCATGCGGCCACCCATGCGATTAACGCGGCCCACCAGCAGCGGCTCGATGCCATGCTACAAGAAGCCCACGACCACGGCTGCAGAGTCATTGATCACGGTGCTCATGCCCCAGCGCTGATTATCGACCCCCACCAGGGGCTCCAGGTGATGCGCGAAGAGATTTTTGGCCGCTGTCTACCGGTAATTGGCATTAGCGATATGTCAGACGCAATACGTTATGTGAATGCTCGCCCTCACCCGTTGGCGCTGTATGCCTTCACACATGATAAGGGCTTACAGCGGCAGTTGCTGCAAACGACACGCTCTGGCGCACTGGTGTTTAATGCCACGCTGCTTCATCACGCCGTCCCTTCACTGCCCTTTGGCGGTGTCGGCGAGAGCGGCATGGGTGCCTACCATGGCCGTCACGGCTTTGAGCGTTTTAGCCACTTACGCAGCGTTTTTTATCAAGCCAAAAGAACCACTAGCCGACTGCTTTACCCACCTTACCGGCGCTGGCTAATGAAATTTTTAGGAGTCGGTTAAAGCTTAAGAGCTGATGATCGTTTGCTAATAACAAATTTTCACAATGCCCTTATGATATATTTCACATACGCTCTACGTTGGAATTATCTACAAAGCCCACGTAAGCACAGCAGAAACTGCCCTGAGCATTTGCAACAGCTTACTGAAACTCGTGGGAGAACTTTTGTAAGCATAGGAAATTTGCTGCTTTCCATACACGACACGGAGACCGTTAATGGCTCATGACTTACTTGACCGCTTACGCGAACGTTTAGAAGAACTCAACCGCTCAGAGCGTAAAGTCGCCAATGTAATTCTTGAAGACCCAACGGTCGCCACCAGCCTAAGCATTGCCAGTCTGGCCCAGGCGGCTAGCGTCAGCGAACCCACGGTTAACCGGTTTTGCCGTAACTTTGGCGCCAAGGGGTATCCCGATTTTAAAATCAAATTGGCCCAGAGTTTAGCTGGCGGAACGCCCTATGTGACCCGCGCAGTGGAGCCTGGCGACTCCGCCACCCAGTACACACACAAAATTTTTGGCGCCACCATCGCCGCCCTCGATGAAGCCCAGCGCGACATCGATATGAATGCCGTCGAGCGAATGGTCGACTATCTGACCCAGGCCAAGCAGATCCACATTTTTGGCTTGGGTGCCTCTGGCGCGGTGGCCCAGGATGCCCAACATAAGTTCTTCCGTTTTAACCTGCCGGTGATGGCCTACATTGATGTGCTGATGCAGCGTATGGTCGCCGCCGCTTGCCATACGGGGGATGTGGTGGTGATTATCTCCTACACCGGGCGCACCCGGGAGCTGGTGGATATCGCCCGTTTGGCGAGGGATGCAGGGGCCGTCGTTCTTGGTATAACCGCGCCAAACTCGCCACTGGCCAACGAATGCACCTCCACCCTGGATGTCGCTACCCCCGAAGACACCGACCATTACATGCCGATGACCTCGCGGGTAATTCAATTAACGCTGATTGATGCACTGGCCACTGGAGTGACCTTAAGGCGTGGTGAAGACTTCTTACCCCACCTTAAGAAAATCAAAGACAGCCTGCGCGACACCCGCTTTCCGGTAGAAAAGCCTGGGAAGTGAATGGAAAATAGTGAGGGGTGAATGGTGAGGAGCGAATAGAAAGCAGTTAGCTCACCGCGGCAGTCACCGTAATTTCCACTTTAAGCTCATCGGCGGGCATGGGCGCGCAGACGCAGGTGCGCGCCGGAGCGTAGCCTGCGGGCATCCAGACATCCCATACCTCGTTCATAGCGGCAAAGTCACCGCCCTCTTTCAGGTAGATCGTTGCGCTAAGCAGCTGCTCACGACTTGAACCAATCTCTTTCAGTAGCGCATCCACCCGCGCCAGCATGCTTTCCGTTTGGGCAGTAATGTCGCCCTCGCGGGCCTCCGGGCCAGCCACTTGGCCGCACAGATAGGCCACACTCAGGTGAATTACCGCACGGCTCATACGGGCTTTTGTATCGTGGCGTTGAATAGTCATAGGGAAAGTTCCTAGTAGGTTTAAGAAAAGCAGTCTAAACCGCTTGGCTTATCCTTGACTATGCCTTGTTATCAAAGCCGATCCGTAGGTACCGGCCGATGCTCAAAGACCCGCCGCAGCACAAAGCTGGTATGCGCGCCGGTAACACCCTCGATGCGGTTAATCACATGCAACAGCAGGTGTTGGTAGTCATCCATGTCGCGTACCAGGATTTTGAGCTGAAAATCCGCCGCCTGACCGGTAATGATCAGGCACTCGATGACGTTGGGTATCTCTCGAATATGGCGCTCAAAATTATCGAAGCGCTCCGGTGTATGCTGATCCATGGAAATATGCAGCAGCGCCATTAACTGATAGCCCAGTTGGCGGGAATCGACCTCCGCACGGTAGCGTAGTATTAGGCCGTGCTCCTCCAGAGCCCGCACCCGGCGCAAGCAGGGAGAAGGCGAAAGCCCGATTCGATCAGCCAACTCCTGATTACTGATGCGCCCCTCCTGCTGCACAATATCCAGAATATGGCGATCAAATCGATCAAGCGACAGTGGTATTACGGCCATAGAAAGCAGCTCCTACCAATAAAAGAAAATTATGCGATATTTAATGTCAATTATTGGCGATAACACTACATTTTCGCAATAACCTTTCGTCGCTCTCCGCATACACTATGTCCAGTACGAGATAGCTAGTAACAGATAGCTCAGTACCACAAGAGTCATTGCCACAAGCAGCCCCTTAAGGTGCCTCACCCTGGCACTGCAGCAATGCGGCATACGCCACAAGCGGCCGCTTTTAACAACTCATCGCCTATAGGAAGCTCACCATGTCTGCTTTTGATCATCGCAAATACCGCCCTGCGCCCCGCGTACCTGCCTTCAATCGCCAATGGCCAGATCGTGATCTAGATCATGCCCCGATCTGGGTGAGCGAAGACCTACGCGACGGCAATCAGGCGCTGCTTGAGCCGATGACCGTTGAGCAAAAGCAACGCTTCTGGCAGCAGATCGTTAAAGTGGGCATTAAAGAAGTCATGGTAGGCTTTCCTTCGGCCAGCCAGCCCGACTACGACTTCGTGCGTTGGCTGATCGAAGAGAATCAAATTCCCGATGACGTCACCATTGCGGTACTGGTGCAGTGCCGTGAACACCTGATTGAGAAAACCTTTGCCTCGCTGGTGGGTGCCAAGCGCGCCATTGTTCACCTATATAACTCCACCTCCACCATTCAGCGCGAGCGGGTGTTTGAGATGGATCGTGCCGGGATTGTCGATATCGCGGTACAAGGGGCTACCTGGGTCAAAACCTACGCCGACCAATACCCCGAGATTGAGTGGTGTTTCGAGTACACCCCGGAAAGTTTCTCCAGCACCGAGATCGATTTTTCGCTGGATATCTGCGAAGCAGTGATGGATGTGTGGCAGCCAACGCCAGAGAACAAATGCATTCTCAACCTGCCCACCACGGTGGAAGTGGCCGGGCCGCACCATCACGCCGATCAGATTGAGTACTTCTGCCAGCACATCAGTCGCCGTGACAGCGTGATTATCTCGGTGCACACCCATAATGACCGCGGTGGCGCGGTAGCCTCTGCTGAACTCGCCCTGCTGGCCGGCGCCGAGCGAGTAGAAGGCACCCTGCTGGGAAATGGCGAGCGTACGGGCAATATGGATATCGTCACCCTGGCGATGAATCTCTACAGCCAGGGCATCGATCCTGAACTGGATCTATCCAACCCTGATGAAATCATTCAGGTGGTCAACGAGTGCACCGGTATCGCTATACATCCGCGTCACCCCTGGGTGGGCGAGATGGTCTACACCGCTTTCTCGGGCAGCCACCAGGATGCGATTCGTAAATCCCTCAAGCATCAAAAGCCCGACGAGCCTTGGCAAGTGGCTTATCTGCCCATCGACCCCCACGATATCGGCCGCGACTATCAGGCGGTGATTCGCGTCAATAGTCAGTCCGGCAAGGGCGGCATGGCTTTCCTGCTTGAGCGGGATTACGGCATTAACCTGCCGCGCTGGATGATGCTGGCCTTGGCACCCTTTGTTCAGCAAGAGAGCGAGCGGCGCGCCAGCGAACTCTCCAGTGAAATGATTCGCCAGGTGATGTTCGACAATTTCACCCAGGAAGCGCCCTTATCTCTCGTGGATTATCAGCTCTCCAAAGGCCAGCAGGAAGGCATTGAGCTGACGCTGAACCAGGGTGACGAAACGCTGCGCCTTTCTGGCAAGGGCAACGGCGCGATGTCTGCGTTTACCGATGCGTGGCAACGCCACTCCGGCAGCAGTGTAGGGATTATCGATTACAGCGAGCACTCCCTCGGTGCCAGCAGTGAGGCCAATGCCATTGCCTTTGTCCAGCTCAATATCGATGGCCAGCGGCTTTGCGCGGTTGCCGAGGATAGCGACACCGTAAGTGCATCGCTCAAGGCGCTGTTATCAGGTATTAACGCAGCCCAGGCATCTGAGCAACATCAGCAGAAAGAAGCTGCCGCCGAAGCGTAAGCTGCTAAAAGTTATTGCAGTTAGAAATATAACTCTCGTGAACGTGCTGACAGGGCATGTTGACCCACTTGGGTAACACGCGCCATCGCTATGCTAATGGTGCTAACCATCGGCGGGAATATCACTATTTGGGTACTAATGGTCGGCGGCGGACTGGCCATGGGCGCGCAAGAACTCATTGTTTCAGGTCTGCTGATTCAGCTTTGGGGAGCTGAACATCTAGGCCGGGTACGTTCCGCGCTTAGCGGTGCCATGGTGTTTTCCTCCGGCATCGCGCCTGCCAGCCATCAGCGCAGGCGCACCTTTTCATGCACTTCTATTGGGCATGCTGGTCTTTATCATCACAGCTTTTCCAGCAGGTGCTCTCGGGTACCTAATCCTAAGTTACCGGTTAAATCCGGCTCGGCGACTTGGGCATGGTTATCCACGGTATGAATAAAACTGAGCGGAGCATCCAGGGCTTGGGCGGCCCAAGCCGCATAATCACACACGCCCTCTGAAAACTGAGAACTATCAATAGCTGCCAACACGCGATCTGACATGAGGTACTTCTCCTTGAGCATCAACATTGTTTTTATATTCTCATCCTTTTCTACACGAACTCACTGACCCGCGACACCCTAGGCTTTGTACAAAAACTGCCTACGCTCGCCTATACGGCGTTAAAAATCATCTCGTGCGCGAGTCCGATCCTTTGTTCGTTGATTTTTGCCTTGTCTAGCCTTCGCTCGCCGACTTTTCGTACAAACCCTAAAACGTTCTTACGTGCTTCGGACGTTATAAAACGCACATGCTAAACTTAGCGGCCTATTGAAATTGGCGACTCGGAGGAAGGCATGGGGCATGGCTTAACAAGCGTACTGTTAGTCGCGTTAGGCGGCGCGCTGGGCGGGATGGGACGATTTGCGGTTTCCAATCTACTCGCCCGCTATCTCGGCAAAGCCTTCCCCTGGGGAACCCTGGCGGTGAACGCCAGCGGAGCCTTTCTAGCGGGCTGGCTGCTCGGCAGCCTAGGTATCGCCAGCGCCCCCTCTCCTGTATGGCTGTTCACTGTCGCCGGTGTGCTGGGAGGCTACACCACTATCTCCTCTTTTAGCTTGCAGACCATTGAGCTATGGCAGGGCGGCCAACAACTCCGTGCAGGCATTAATGTGGGTACCACGCTGCTGCTTGGTTTAGCCATGGTCACCCTGGGCTGGTTATCATCAGGCGCTTCTCTGTCAGGAGCGACCTTATGAGCGCCTGGAAGGCTTACCTTGCGGTGGGTGTCGGCAGTGGCATTGGCAGCGCGCTGCGCTACGGCGTTTCGCTATTATCCCAGGCAGCGCTAGGGGGGTATTTCCCCTGGGGAACACTTATCGTAAACGTACTGGGTTCGTGCTTAATCGGCTGGTTGGCCGCCACCCTCGCGAGCGCTCCCCGCGGCCAACTAGCGCGTTTTCAGCCATTACTGGTGGCCGGTTTTTGCGGCGGTTTTACCACCTTTTCGCTATTTAGCTTAGAGACGCTGCATCTGGTGCAGTTAGGACGACCGGGGGCTGCACTGATTTATATTGTGGTTAGCCTACCCCTTTGGCTGGGCGCTGCCGTGGTGGGTGAGCGCATGGCGCTTTTTCGTTAGCAAATAGCCCCGATTGCAAAACCGTTAGCGACAGGATATGCCAGCATGCGCGATCAGATGGAAAAGCATCAGTCTTGGCTCTACCTGATTTTCATTGGCTTAGGCCTAGCGTTAGGCATCGGAGCACCGAAATTCGCTGAGCCGCTAGCGCATTTTTTATGGCCACTGTTAGCGGTACTGCTTTACGCCACCTTTACGCAAATTCCTTTGCTGCACATTGCCCGTAGCTTCGCTGACACACGCTTTATGGCCGCACTGATGGTCGGTAACTTTATTGCCATTCCGGCCTTTTTAGCCCTTACCGTTATTTGGCTACCACTCTCCCCCGCCGTGCTGGCAGGCGTTTTACTGGTACTGCTGGTGCCCTGCACCGATTGGTTTATCACCTTCACACATTTAGGCAAAGGCGATAGCGCTCGGGCAGTTGCCGCCGCCCCACTACTGCTGCTGGTGCAGTTAGTCGCGTTACCTGTTTATTTGTGGCTGTTTCTGGGCAGCGAATGGTTTCAACTAACGCTCTCTAAAGAACTATTGAGCGCTTTTGCAGGGCTTATTCTCACACCTTTAGCACTTGCCTGGTTAACCGAGTACATAGCCTCGCGCCACAAGGCAGTTAAACGCACCGCGTATTACCTGGGAATACTACCAGTACCCTTACTGGCCTTGGTGGTGTTTATGATTGCCGCCTCCCAGGTCAACACCGTGTTCGGCCTTAGCCAAGTGTTGGTTCAGGTGGTGTTTATTTTTATTGGCTTTTTACTCTTCGCGGCTCTATTGGGTAAGGGGCTTGGCAAGCTGTTCAAACTGCCCACCGCCAGCGCGAGAACGCTAGCGTTTAGTTTCGGCACACGAAACTCCTTTGTGATGCTGCCCATCGCCCTGACGCTACCCAACGCCTGGCAGGCAGCAGTCGTGGTGGTGGTATTTCAATCACTGGTAGAGCTATTCGGCATGGTGGCATTCCTACGCTGGGTGCCAAATAGCTTACTGCCGGAACCCTAGCTTGTGTTAGATAGCGATTAGCTAACGCGGGAATAACCGCCCAGCACCCCCTGCTTACTCATCACCAGTTGCCAAAGATGAATTTCTCTGGCTCGGAAAGCACCGGCGCAACATAGCAAGTAGTATCGCCACATACGATAGAAACGCTCGCCATACTGGCTTTCAAAGGTGGGCCAGTGCCTCTCAAAGTTATTGTGCCATGCCATCAGGGTACGGTCGTAATCAGCCCCAAAGTTATGCACATCCTCCACCACAAACAGTGCCTCGGCGGCATCAGCTATTTGCCCCAAGGTGGGCAATTCACCATTGGGGAAAATATATTTATCAATCCAAGGGTCAGTCACCGTGTTGCTCAAGTTTTTGCCGATGGTATGCAGCAAAAACAGGCCGTCATCCTTTAAGCAGCGGTTAACCACGCTCATATACTCGCGATAATTTTTATGCCCCACATGCTCAAACATGCCGATGCTGACAATACGATCAAACTGCTCGCTTTCATTTCGATAATCCTGCAGTCGAAACTCTACCGGCAAGCCCTTTTTGATCAATCGCTGCCCAAACTCCGCTTGCTCTTTGGAGATAGTCAGGCCCACGCACTCAACTCCATAGTGCTCGGCCGCGTAGGCCATGAAGCTCCCCCATCCGCAGCCAATATCCAGCACCCGCATGCCTGGCCTTAATTGCAATTTACGGCAGACGAGATCGAGCTTGGCTTCCTGGGCCTCGTCTAGGGTTTTGGCATCTTTCCAGTAGCCGCAGGTGTAGGTCATGCGCTGATCGAGCATGGCCGCATAGAAGTCATTACCCAGATCGTAATGCTTTTCGCCCACTTCCCAGGCACGCTTCGCCGTTTGACGATTCAATAGGCGCGAACGCAGAGAGTGATAAATCAATTGAGTGGGCTTGATACGCTGCCCGAGCTGGGCACGCATTAAGCGGTAAAACAACTCATCAAGCCGATCGGCGTCCCAGTCACCTTTCATGTAGCTTTCACCAAACCCAAGATTGCCTCGCGTAAGAGCGCTATCAATAACGCCAGGGGCATTCAATTGGATATCCCAGGGGCGGTGCCCATCGAAATGAATATTGGCTTGGGCCAGTAGCTCAGCAACAAAACGGTGGGAAGTAGAGGCTTCGTCGAAGCCAACAGGCTTTTTTTCCAACATAGGCATGTTCACAGCAGGCTCCTTACGCTATTCCAGTGGGTGAATAGGTCACAACCTGACTACTAGCATAGAAGCGCATTGCAACATTAGCATCATTTGATGGAAATAATTTATTCACTGCAGAGGTTAAAAAGCCGGCTCACTCAAGAAAGAGGGCCGGCTGCGAAGGTAATACGCAAAGCGAGCTAAACGGTTATGCGCTGCTGCTTTTTTGAGTTTTAGCTTATTGAGCCCTAGCGCAAAATCAGCACCGGTATGCGGCTACCACGTAGCATGGCCGTTGTGGTGCTACCTACCAGTAAGTGGCGAATACGCGAGTGGCCGTAGGCGCCCATCACCAGCAGGTCAATGCTGTGCTCTGTTTCGTAGGCTTGTAGGGCTTCATCTACCTCGCCAGCACGAATAGCGCCTTCTGCTTGATGGCCCGCTTCACGCAATGTGCTTAACGCCCATTCAATCTCGGAACGACGCTCAGCCGTTTCCGCACCCACGATCAGCACATGACACTCGGTGCCCGCAAAAAGCGGCGAGCGGGCCAGCATCTCGACGCCCTTACGGGAGGTTTTGCTGCCGTCAAAGGCCATTAATATTTTTTCAGGCCGTGTGAAGGTTTTCGGCACCATCAGGATCGGCCGGTGCAATTCACGCACCACCCGCTCAAGGTTAGAGCCAAGATGACCGCTGGCTTGGTGGGCGGTTTCACCGCGCTTGCCTACCACCAGCAAACGGATATCTTTCTCAAGCTCTAACAGGCTTTCCACCAGGGTGCCATTGCGCTGGCGCGTGGCGGGCTCACTGACCCCATCCTCTATTGCGCGCTCTTTGGCGGCTTCCAGCATCAGCTTGCCCTGCGCGCGATTCACTTTAGCGCGCTGCTCATCAAGCTCGGAAAGCTCTTTCATCAGCCGTTCACGGGCACCGAAGCGCAGGTTACCGGAAAGATTCTGCTCTTCGGGTACTTCTGAGTGGTTGTCGACCACATGCACAAAGGTTAACGGTGCATCCATAGCCAAGCTTGCCCAGGCAGCGTAATCGCAGACGCCTTCAGAAAACTGGGAGCCGTCAATAGCGGCTAATACCTGATCTGTCATGTTGCGCTCCTTGCGTTGGTTAGTGACCGCCCATCAGCTTTTCAACTGCTTCGGGGTCATTGTGTACCGCATAGCGATCCACTACCGTTGCGCTGGCTTCACTCAAACCGACCATCTCTACTTCGGTACCTTCACGGCGGAATTTAATCACGATCCGATCCAGCGCCTGTACGGCAGTCACATCCCAGAAGTGTGCTCGGGAAAGATCAATCGTCACTTTCTCGATACTTTCCTTGAGATCGAAAGCGGCCGTGAAACGCTCAGAAGAGGCGAAGAACACTTGGCCCACTACTTGATATTCACGCTCTTTGCCAGCTTCGATCTCTCGTGAACCGATGTAGAGAATGTTGCCCACTTTGTTAGCGAAGAACAGCGCGGCAAGCAGCACACCGACAAACACACCGATCGCCAGATTGTGCGTACTGACCGTGACCGCCACGGTAGCCAACATGACGATATTGGTGCTTAGGGGGTGTTTTTTCAGGTCTCGGATCGATTCCCAGCTAAAGGTGCCGATTGATACCATGATCATTACCGCCACCAGCGCCGCCATGGGTATCTGCGACACCCAATCCGACAGGAAGACCACCATCATCAGCAACACCACACCTGCTATTAGTGTCGAAAGGCGCGTACGTCCACCGGATTTAATATTGATCACCGACTGACCAATCATGGCGCAGCCCGCCATGCCACCCAGTAGGCCAGAGCCAATATTGGCAAGCCCCTGCCCCTTACATTCGCGATTTTTATTACTCGGCGTATCGGTCAGGTCATCGACAATGGTTGCGGTCATCATCGACTCAAGCAGGCCCACCACAGTCAGCATCAACGCGTAAGGCAGAATGATCCATAGCGTTTCCAGGTTCAGCGGCACATTGGGCCACAGGAATACAGGCAGCGTATCAGGCAGTTCCCCCATATCACCGACGCTGCGGATATCCATACCGCTGATCATATAGACCGCGGTAAGCACCACAATGCAGACCAGCGGTGAGGGGATGGACTTACCGATGACAGGTAAATAGGGGAACAGGTAGATAATGCCCAATCCGGCCAACGTCATGGCATAGACATGCCAAGTCACATCGGTCAACTCCGGTAGCTGTGCCATGAAAATCAAAATCGCCAGCGCATTAACAAACCCGGTAACCACTGAACGCGACACGAAGCGCATCAAATCCGCGAGTTTCAGGTAACCAGCAATAATCTGGAGTACACCAGTCAACAGCGTGGCGGCCAGCAGATATTCAAGCCCATGCTCTCTCACCAGCGTCACCATCAGTAACGCCATAGCACCAGTCGCTGCCGAAATCATGCCAGGGCGCCCCCCCGTGAACGCAATGATCACCGCGATACAGAATGAAGCGTAAAGACCAACTTTGGGGTCAACGCCTGCAATGATTGAAAAGGCTATCGCCTCGGGAATCAGTGCAAGGGCGACCACGATTCCCGAGAGCGTGTCGCCTTTAATGTTGGAAAACCACTCTTGCTTACTATAGAGAGACATTCAGGGAGTCCATGGCTGCAGGTTAAAATATGACAAACCCTCGACGCGAGACAGTGGCGCACGTAAGACGCGCGATATCAGACTAATAAGCCAGTGCTGGAGCAATCAAAGGTTCGGCCCGCCAATCGGCGGAAGAATGGCAATAGCATGCCGTAACGCCATGACAACGCAATTAACGTGTCTAGACGTATCGCTTGAGGAGGGGAAAACCTAGGGCGGAGTCATCAGCCCTGAAGTGGATAGTGCTTGTGTTGCATTTGAGAGGGTCATTACCGTTATGCCTTGCTGTAAGAAGAACGCAAAGTTAAAGCGTGGTGCCATAAGCCGCGGCATTCTAGCAGCAATTAGCGCTCTTTGCATTCTTGCTACATCCTTTGCAGGGTGCCCTCTAGATTGAATTTGGCGTACCATTGCGCTCGAAAATGATGTCTTATCAAGTCCCAACTATTTACGTTGAAGCGGCATACGCAACACACTTGTCGATCAAAGAGGAGCAGCACATGAGCCAATCTATTGCAGTCATCAAGGGCGACGGTATCGGCCCCGAAATTATGGAGGCCACGCTGCGAGTACTCGACGCCTTAGATTGCGGCTTAACCTACCACCACATCGATGCTGGTTTAGGCGCCCTTGAAAAGCATGGCACGCTGATTCCCCAGGAGTCGTTGGATGCCATCGAGAAATACGGCATTGCGCTGAAGGGCCCGCTAACCACGCCGATTGGCAAAGGCTTCTCCTCTATTAACGTACAGCTGCGCCGTCACTTTGATCTTTACGCTAACGTGCGCCCGGCGATTAGCTTCCCCGGCACCCGCTCACGTTACGACGGCATCGACATGATCACCGTGCGCGAAAATACCGAAGGCGCGTACCTTTCCGCCGGCCAGGAGATGATCGACGACGGCGATACAGGCATTTCGGTGATCAAAGTAACTCGCAAAGGCTCCGAGCGCATTATGCGCTACGCCTTTGAGCTGGCCAAAAACAACGGTCGCAAAAAAGTCACCGCGGTACACAAAGCCAACATTATCAAAACCAGCTCGGGTTTGTTCCTGGACGTAGCGCGGGAAATTGCCAAAGAGTATCCCGAGATCGAATTCCAAGAGATGATCGTCGATAACGCCTGTATGCAACTGGTAATGAACCCACATCAGTTTGATGTGGTGGTCACTACCAACCTGTTTGGCGATATTCTCTCTGACCTTTGCGCTGGCTTAGTCGGCGGTTTAGGTTTAGCCCCGGGAGCGAACATCGGCGAAAAGGCTGCGATCTTTGAAGCAGTGCATGGCTCAGCGCCGGATATCGAAGGCAAAAACATCGCCAACCCCTGCGCCTTGCTGCTCGCCGCAGCACAAATGCTTGATCACCTGGGCATGACAGAGAAAGGCACCGCCATCCGCCAGGGTATCCGTACCGTGCTGGAAACCCGCCGCGATATGGTCACCCCCGATATGGGCGGCACTGGCTCTACCGACTCCTTCGCCCAGGCGTTGGTTGAGTACGTACAAAGCTAACGGTTTGGTTTGGCTTAAACATTGTTAAAACGGTAACGCAACAAGTGCAACGCATTGAGGGTGACCAGCACGGTCGCCCCAGTATCCGCCATTACCGCGACCCACATCCCCGTAATCCCCAGCGCCGTAGAGACCAAAAACAGTGCTTTGAAGCCAAGCGCCAAGGCCACGTTGGTTTTTACATTGCGCATGGTCGCCTGGGAAAGTGCGATCATCTCGGCTATTCCGCCTACGCGGTTTTTAAGCAGCGCGGCGTCGGCGGTTTCAAGCGCCACATCGGTACCGCTACCCATGGCTATGCCCACTTCTGCCGCTGCGAGTGCCGGTGCATCGTTAATACCATCGCCCACTTTACCCACCGGCCCAAGCCCTTGCGCCTGCCAATCGCGCACGCGCTGGGCTTTATCTTCCGGCATTAGCTCCCCTTCTGCTTCAATCCCAAGCTGCTCAGCGATGGCAGCAACGGTGCGGGCGTTGTCTCCGCTAAGCATCACGGCCTGCACGCCTAGGCGCTCTAACGCTTGAAGCCCTTCGCGAGCATCTTCACGGGGTTCATCACGCAGTGCGATTAGTCCTAAAAGGCGCTCACTTTCTATCCCGTCCTCTCTTTCTATCCCTGTTTCTATCCCTCTTTCTAGCAATACGGCCAAGCTTTTGCCCTGCGCTTCCAACGCCGCAATACGGGTTTCTATCTCACCGGTTTGCTGGGTGAAAGATTGTAAATAGCGCGGGCTCACCAGCATTAACTCGCGTCCTTCGACGCGCCCGGCAACGCCCTGCCCTGCTAGCGCACGGGCACCTTGCACAGTAGGCACCGGAGCTCCCTTCTGCTGGTCATAATAGTTACTGATCGCCACAGCTAGGGGGTGGCTCGAGCCCTGCTCCAGAGCGGCAGAAAGACGCACTATCTCAGCGCAACGGCTTTTATCAAGATGGCTACCAGCTTCAAGGCTCTCCACATCCGTCACCGTGGGTTTGCCCGCGGTTAGCGTACCGGTTTTATCCAGCGCGACCCGCTTGAGTTTGCCTAATTGCTCTAATACCGCGCCGCCTTTCATCAGCAGACCATTGCGAGCGCCCACCGATAACCCAGCCGCAATGGCCGCGGGTGTCGAGATCACCAGCGCACAGGGGCAAGCAATGAGCAGTAACGCTAGGGCGCGGTAGATGGACTCAGACCACAGCATCGTCGACACCAGAGGCGGTATGACAGCGACCAGAAGTGCTACCCCGACGACCGCAGGCATATAGTAAAACGCGAAGCGGTCAATAAAACGCGCCACCGGTGCTTTCGCCGCCTGAGCCTCTTCCACTAGCTTAATCACCCGGGCGATGGTGTTGTTTTCAGCACTACGGGTTACCTCGACCTCAAGCACCCCATCCAGGTTGACGGTGCCTGCAAACACTGTCTCGCCTTCGCCACGCTCCCGCGGCACCGACTCGCCGTTGACCGGCGATTCATCGATTGAGGAGTGACCAGCAATAATTTGCCCATCACAGGGCAGCCGGTCACCGGGGCGTACCTGCACCCGTTGCCCCGGCATCAGAGACGCGGCAGCGACTTCCCGAGTTTCGCCCTGTTCCAGTAACCGCGCAGTAGAGGGAGTCAGCTTGGAAAGCGCCGAAATACTGCGGCGTGCTTGAGCGGCAGCGACGCCTTCCAGCATCTCCCCCACCGCAAATAGAAACACCACCACTGCCGCTTCAGCGGCGGCGTTTATCGCCAGCGCCCCTAGGGCTGCGATGCTCATCAGCATTTCAATGGTGAAGGGGTTACCCATCTTTAGCGCCTGCCAAGCACGCTGAATAACCGGCACAAGGCCAACGACCGTTGCGGCGATGAATGGCCAACTGCCCAGGGTGGGCCAGACGAATTTCAGCCCCAAGGCAAGCGCCAGCAATACACCACTGATAATCACCAAACGTCCTTTAGACGACTGCCACCATGAGGACGGCTTTTTCGATTCAGCTGTGTTCACCGACTCATCAATTACCTGGTAGCCCAGGGCCGTGATCGTTGACTCAATATCGGAATGTGGCAGGTTTTTACCAGGCGGTGCGGTTAATCGCACCGAGCCGGCGACAGAACTCGCTGAAACTTGTTCAACGTGACTTAAGCGCTTTAGCGCCGTTTCTACCTTACGTTCGCAGCCGCCGCAGTCCATGCCCTGCACGCGCAAGGTGGTAGATGCGTTCGCCGCTTGTGGCGTCTGGTGTTGTGTCGTTTTAGCAGGTGTGGTGTCACTCATCGCTCTTCGCTCCAAGTTCGTCTATCTTAAGAGCAGCGTAATACCTATAGTCACTAGAGGTTCAAGTAATGAAAGATCAAAATCCTGAGCTAGCCACTACTGAGCGCTATATCGGCATTGGCGAACTGGCACGCGAGTCCGGCTGCAAGCCAGAAACGGTGCGCTACTACGAACAAATTGGGCTGCTGCCTTCAGCACCGCGCAACGAAGGTAACCAGCGGCGCTACACCACAGCCTCCATCCGCCGTTTGACGTTTATTCGTCATGCGCGGGATTTTGGCTTTTCGGTGGAGGCGGTACGAGAGCTTTTACAAATGGCGGATTACCCCGACATGCCCTGCGAGGAGATCGATAGATTGGCAAAGCGTCATCTTGCCGAGGTCGAGGCTCGACTCGCGCGCCTCACCTCTGTACGCGATGAGCTCAAACGCATGATCAATCAGTGTGCGGGAGGCAGTGTTGGCCAGTGCTATATTATTGACGTGCTCAGCGACCACCGCCTGTGCCACCAAACGGGGCCTCACGGTGGCGCCGATGTCATCGGTTAACCCAGCCACACATCTAAGAACAGCATAATCACCAGACCCATCGCCAAGCCAAAGGTGGCTTTTTTCTGGTGGCCGCAGCGATGAGTTTCGGGAATGATTTCGTGGCTGATCACATACAGCATCGCGCCAGCGGCAAAGGCCAGGCCCCAAGGCAGCAGTATTTGGGAAACGCTGACAATACTGGCACCAAATAGCCCACCAACGGGCTCAATTAGGCCAGTTAAAGCTGCAATCGACCAGGAGCGCCACTTTGAGTAGCCCTCGCCCATTAAGGCTACCGCAACGGCGAGCCCTTCTGGCATATTCTGTAGGCCAATACCGATCGCCAGCGGCATACCGCCCTCTAACCCATTGGCCCCAAAGCCGACGCCCACTGCCATGCCTTCCGGCAGGTTGTGGATAGTAATCGCAAACACAAACAGCCACACCCGTCGAAGCGATGCAGCCTCCGGCCCTTCACGGCCCTGGGCAAAATGCTCATGGGGCAGATGCTCGTTAAGCAGCGCAATCGCGCCCATCCCTAACAAAATAGCTGCACAGACAATTGCGGCGGGCACGGGGCCACCGGAATAATAGATTTCCGCAGCGTCGAGCGCTGGAATAATCAGCGAAAAGAACGACGCTGCCAGCATTACCCCTGCCGCAAAACCTAACGCCAAATCGCGAAAGCCACGGCTAGGCGTTTTACCCAGCAGCACCGGTAGCGCACCCACCGCCGTCAACAATCCAGCAATTAAGCTGCCCAAAAACCCTAATAACAACGTATTTTCCATGGACAGCATAAACTCGGTTGGCAATCAGAAAGGCATCAATGAGAACGACACGTTGTTGTCTAACGTGGTATCAACACGTACTTTAACGCATTAATGCCTAATGAATAAATAACGATGGTCTTCATTAGCACGATGCCATTAGTGCGCCTTGGGAACATTAAAAAGGGATTCTCGTGCCTCATTCCGCTACGTTCGCCGCCGCCCACTTTACGCAGCTACGACCCCGCTTAGTGGCCTTTGCGCGCCTGCAGTTACGCGATGCTACCGCCGCTGAAGATGCTGTACAGGAGACCCTCCTCACCGCCTTTGAGAAAAGCGCCACCTTTGAAGGGCGCTCCGAGTTCGAGACGTGGGTATTTGGCATTTTAAAATACAAAATTCTGGATCAACTGCGTCAACAGCGCCGTCAAGGAACCTGGCAACCGTTAGGCCTGGGCTTAGATGAGGACACCCTTGACCGTCTATTTCAACAGGATGGACACTGGCAGAGCGCTGCCCGCCCCAGCCACTGGGGAGAACCTGAGCAGGTGTTAGAAAACCAGCGTTTTTGGCAAGTATTTGATGCCTGCTTGATAGCCTTACCGGAGAGTATCGCACGCGTATTTACCTTGCGTGAACTCATGGGGCTTTCCACCACAGAGATCTGTAAGGAAATCGGCATTACTGAAACCAACTGTTGGGTTATCTTACACCGTGCGCGTTTACGGCTAAGAGAGTGCTTGGATCATGGTTGGTTAAATTAGCTGAGGGGAGCCTGATATGCTTATGTGCCGCGAAGCCACGGAGTTGATGTCTTTAAAACAGGACAAAATATTAACATTGCGTGAGAAGATGGCTCTTCGTCTTCACCTATCGATGTGCCGGGATTGCCGTCACTGCGCCCGCCAATTCGATCTGTTGCACAACATTAGCGACCACCACCCCGCCTCGCGACTCTCTTCCCGCAAAACGCTAGACGATTAGCTTTTTCGGCTAGATACAGCAAACCATTACTCTCTCCTGCTTCGCTTCTTCGTCAGCGAATTCCTACGTATGCCCAACAAAAACATTGTATAGAGTCCATTTAATGGCCCATACAAAAGCCAGCGCATAGGCGCTGGCTTTTCGCTTTTTACATCACTCTATTAACGTAGTGGCGTCTTGCGCAGGTAAGGCAGAACCGTTTCGTACTCGCCATACTTTTGCTTGGCATCCGCGTCAGAAACGCTAGGCGGAATAATTACATCCTGACCTATCGTCCAATCGGCTGGGGTGGCAACACCGTGCTTCGACGTGGTTTGCAGCGCATCTAGGGCGCGTAGGATTTCCGCAAAGTTTCGCCCTACGGTCATTGGATAGGTCATGGAAAGCTTCAACTGCTTATCGGGCCCGATAATAAACACCGAGCGCACCGTTGCGCTGTCTGCTGGCGTGCGGCCATCGGGCAGGTAGGCGTCTTCCGGCAGCATGTCATAAAGCTTTGACACCGTAAGGCCGTCGTCGGCGATGATCGGAAAATCGACTTCGCTACCGCTGACGGTTTGGATGTCATTGCCCCAGCGTTTGTGGTCTTCAACGCCATCCACGGAAACACCGATCACTTTGGTACCGCGTTTCTTCCACTCTGCGCTCAGCTGCGCGACGGCACCGAATTCTGTCGTGCAAACCGGGGTAAAATCTTTAGGATGCGAAAACAGGATCGCCCAGCTGTCGCCAATCCAGTCATGAAAACGAATCGGCCCTTGGCTCGTCTCCGCTTCGAAATCGGGCACGACGGCATTAATACGTAATGACATGCTTTCCTCCTCAATGGGCGTTAGACGCCCTAATAGCTTATTTGACTTTCAACACCTTCACTATAGATCATTCAGCGCTAAGACAGCGAGTCGTAGCACAACGTTCACTCGCTCTGCCAAGCGTAGTCTAACGGCGTAAAAGCCTGAATATAAATGCCTGTAAAAGCAGAACGGCGCCCGAAGGCGCCGCTTTAGACCAACAAACAGTGAGTACCTTCTTGGGGATTACTCGGCTGTTTTGGCGTCTTTATCTTCCCGCTTAACCCGCTTTATCCACTGCTGTTTAGCATAGTGGCGTAGATTGGCCACATTGTCGGTCTCATCGACAATATCTTGCCCCAGAATGGTTTCGATAATGTCTTCTAAAGTGATTAAACCTACAAAGGTGCCGTGCTCATCGTAGACAACCCGCATGTGCAGGTGATCTTTTAGCATAGAGGTGAATACCTGCTCGATGTTATGTGAGACGTCCACGCTGCTAATCGGATGCATCAACTCGCGCATCGTTTTGGCATCGTCGGCGTGATACATATCTGCTTTATGCACATAACCAAAGGCCTGCTCACCGTTGTCCATCACTGGGAAGCGCGTGAACGGCGCTTTGCCATACTGCTCATCGAACGTTTTTACGGTCATGTCAGGCAAAACGGTTTCACACACCGTGCGCGGCGTCATCGCTTTGCTGACGACAATATCGTGCAAGTTGAGCATATTGATAATGGTGCGCGACTCGTCCGCGTCCAGCACCTTCTCTTCCAGGCCGACGCGGGCAAGTACTTTAATTTCATCACGCAGATCGACATCATGCTCTGACTTACCTAGCCGGCGGGTGATCTGCTCCGACATCCAGATAAAAGGCAGCAAGCCAATGATCATCGGGGTTAACAAGCGTGGCAAATACGGGGACAAGCCGCGCCAGTACGTCGCGCCTATGGTCTTCGGAATAATTTCCGACAGTATTAAAATCGCCATTGTCATTACCGCCGAAACGATGGCAATAGAGGCTTCGCCAAACACGACCGCCGCCTGAGCACCCACTGCAGTTGCACCCACGGTATGAGCAATCGTATTGAGCGTCAAAATAGCGGCTAGGGGCCGGTCGATATTAGCCTTCAGGCGCGTAAGCGAGGCGTGCAGCTTGGGGTTATCTTCTTTCTGTTTAGCAATGTAGCTGGGCGTAATTGAAAGAAGCGCCGCTTCAAGGATGGAACATAAAAACGAGAACGCGATTGAAAGGGTAGCAATCGTGATTAGGAGGAACATGGTCGCCTAGGGTGGTGGGTTGTCAGGCGTTTATAGGGGTAAGTCTCTCGGCTGTCAATGACCCAGACTGCCCTTCAACAAACGGTCAAGGCTTAGTGAAAAAAGGGATGCTCATGTAAGACTCGTCATCACGCTTGGCATATGCCACTTAACACGATTGCGCCCCTCATTTTTTGCGCGATACAACGCAAGGTCGGCATAGCGTAAATCAGCCTCCCAATGATCGGTGCAGTCGCTGGGCCTCACTTGGCCCGCGCCAATACTGACGGTCACATTGACTGCCCCTTCACTCGTCCATACAGGCTCTGCAGCTATCGCTTTTCGCAATGCCTCAAGCGTCGGCGCACCTTGGGTATCATACAGGCAAACACCGAACTCTTCTCCGCCCATGCGGGCAACGAGATCATCAGATCGCAGATAGCTACTTAAGCGAAAAGCGACTTCTTGCAACACCTCGTCCCCCACTTGATGCCCATACTTGTCATTAATCGACTTAAAATAGTCAATATCAATAATGGCAATAGTAAAGGTTAATGATGATTGAGAATAGAAACCATGTACACGTTCTATAAAGGCTCGACGGTTAGGCAGTTTCGTCAACACATCCGTTTCAGCTAAGTAGCGTAACTTCTGTTCTGCATTCAATCTTGATTTCTCAACTTCCAATGCATAAAACAGTGCCCCCAATGTATCTAACAAGGGGTGAAGAAACTGGGCGTCTTCGTCTGTGTAATCCTCTTCTTTATTTGCCAGCCCAATCATCCCTACCGTTTCATCACCAATCTTGATAGGCAGCCCTAAAAAGCGAAGTAACGGCGGATGCCCTGCCGGCGTTCCTCTAGACGCGTGGTGACACCGAGGCTGGTTCGCCATTACCACACCACCGCTAGTGATGACATGGCCAAAAAGGTTATCCAGGCTGTTGAAGAACAGTTCACCACGCTGGTAGGCACGATACTGCTCATTTGTTTCTGCACTCCAGCTGATATTGGAAAGTGCGTGTATAAACAGTGATTTTTCGCCTGTTTCTTGCATTACTACTTGACCGATCAACCCAAACTGGCTCTCTGCAAGCGAAAGGAGCTCATCGAAAATAAGCTCGCAGGAGTGGCGAATATTCTTTTCATGAAGAAAAACGCTTTGCGCCCGATTCATAAAATCCAGTAGCTGTACCTGCTTTTGTTCACGCAGCTCAGCCCTCTTCCTTTCTGAAATATCGCGCGTCACACAGGTCATTCGCAGCGGACGCCCGTTACTGTCGTTAGCCACCACGCGACCACAGGTGCTGACCCATACCCAGTGGCCCTGGGCATGACGCATGCGATATTCCACATTGAGCACCGAGCCCTCCTCGGCTAGAGGAGCGCTAATCTCCCTGTTGAGTCGAGCGGTATCCTCATCATGCACCAGGCTTTTCCAGAAGCGGGAACGACTTTCGACCTCGTCCAGCCGCAGTCCTAGAAGCTCGCACCAATGCTGGTTGAACACATTGTAATCGTTGACAATCTCCCAGTCCCAGACGCCTACATCAGCGGACTCAATCATCATTGCAAAATCGGCACTCCGGAGCCCGGCCCCCGGCTCCCCGTTGAGACGGATATAGTCACTTATAAAATAACCAAGCGATTCCAGAAAGCGTAGATCCTTGGGGGAAAGCGTATTGGGTTGGTTATCCAGCAAACAGACAGCGCCAACCTCTCGGCCACCAGCCATCAGCGGTACTCCCGCATAAAAACGGATCTTCGGCTCCGCAACGACCAGCGGATTGTCACGGAAATCCGGATGCAGGCTTGCATCTTCAATGACAAGCGGTGAACCCAGTGCCACTACGTGGCGGCAAAAAGCATCCTCTAACGAGGTAATGTCGACATCCAAGCCTGCTTTTGCAATAAACCACTGCTGTTGACCAATAATCGAAATCAGTGCGATGGGGAATTCAAAGAAATCGGCTACAGAGGCGACCAGCCTGTCAAGCGCATCTGTGTCAACACCATAGGTAAGTTTGTATTGACTGATGTATTGCCATCGTTTGTTTAACATGACAATGCTTTCCTCCGCCGCCTTGGGTCATCTCCCATTACCTACCAAGCTATACTTTATCAAGTAGCTAATCAATATTTGCCATCGCAAATATAAATCAATAATTTAATTTTTACCTACAAAGGCTAAAGCCTCTCAGGGAGAGTTATCTATCAAACCTAAAGGCACCAATTGAAATTTATACGAAACTAAAACACACAAGCTGATAGAAAACATAAAGAATTTTTCATGCTGCTATCAGGAAATCTAAAAAAGTAGAAATTTTTTTAAAACATGCCATAGTTAATTTTAGTTCACCACCTCTGCCTGAACATGCATAATCCAGCTAAAAATACAGAGAAGGTCAAATGTACAACCATTTTCTTAATGCATCTCTCTATGAAGCATTACTAAATCATACAGCCTGTATTTTTTTACACCACAGGGAGCTATCAAGCACGCCAGCCAGCGGTTTCTGGAGGTTATGGGTTACCGTCTGCAGGACATCAAGGGACAACATCACCGTATCTTCTGCGATCATACCGAAACACAACGCCCAGCGTACCAGTCATTTTGGCTTTCGCTTGCCGCTGGTAAAAGCCACCATGGGCGTTTTCGTCGCTTCAAAGAGAATGGCGAAGAGGTATGGCTTGAAGCAACCTATCTGCCTATCTGTACTCGCACGGGGAAGGTGACTGAGATCATCAAGGTGGCGAATGAAGTCACCGCCAGCCATCAGGAAGCCAGGCATCAGGATGCGCTGTTACATGCGCTCCACCGTTCCATGGCCGTGATCGAGTTCTCCCCTGAAGGCTATATCCTGGATTTGAACAACAACTTCGAGAAAGTCATGGGCTACCGTAGGGAAGCGCTGATCGGCAAGCATCACAAGATGTTTTGTCGACCCGATTTCTATCGCCAACAGCCTCACTTTTGGCAGAACCTTGCCAGCGGTGAATTTACCAGCGGGCGCTTTGAAAGAGTGGATGCACAAGGCAAGTCAGTATGGCTTGAAGCAACCTATAACCCTGTCACGGACGCAGAGGGAAATGTCATTGAAGTCGTCAAATTCGCCAGCAATATCACGCCTCTGGTCGAAAAAGCCACTGCGACATCCGGCACAATCAGCTCTGCACAGAGCAGTACATCACAAATTGAGCAAACCGCAAAAGATAGTCTCGATCATCTGGATGAAATGGTGAAAGGGTCTGAACAGGCAGCGCTAACCCTGTCCAAAGCTCAGGAACTGATTGATGCCCTGCATAAGCAGTCTCAAAGCATCAATACCATTACCGCATCAATTGCGAAAATTGCCAGCCAAACCAACCTGCTCTCGCTTAACGCTGCAGTGGAAGCCGCCCGTGCGGGCGAACAGGGGCGTGGTTTTGCGGTGGTTGCCAACGAGGTACGACAGCTCGCCAAGGGAGCCACTGAGGCGGTGGCTCAAATAACCCAAGTACTGAACGACAATAGCAGTCTGGTGGAACGCACGTCCCAAGCCATGCAACAGGTCATCGAACAAGGCAAGGCCAGCCAAACCAGCGTCAGTGAAATTGATGCCATCGTGAACAGAATTCTTCACGATGCACGCAACGTTTCCAGCTCTATCGAACTGCTCGCTGCAGATACGCATATCTAGCAACATCAATTTTCATGCACAGGGATGCGCCGCCTTTACAACTGAATACCGGCAGCAAATGACGTTGATACAGGTAAGTGGGGGAAGTGCAAAAAAGCGTCGCTTCCTGGCGCCTTATGTCCTCAGCGGCAACGCGGCACCAATGGCAACAAAGATGCCGCCGCAAGTGCGGTTGAAGCCGCGGCCAACTCGTTTCAGCCAGTGGCGAATGCGGTTAGCCATATTGGCAAGCAGGCCTTCCACCATACATTCGATAGCCACAAACGTGCCTGCCAGCACGAAATATTGCAGCATCAAGCTGCGCTGTGGATCGATAAACTGGGGGAGAAAAGCGCTAAAAAACAACAACACCTTGGGGTTGGTAACCGATGCCAGTACCCCCTGGCGGTACAGATGCCACCCGCTCGCTGGGCTTGCGCTCACATCCACCTCACCCGTAATCGGTGGTGAGCGCCATACCTGGATACCCAACCAAATAAGATACCCCCCGCCGACCCATTTCAGCACTGTTAACCACACTACCGACGACTTGAGCAGCGCACCAATGCCAAACATGCACAGGGCAATAATCAGCATAAATCCTGTGGCGCCGCCTACGATGGTAAATAGGGTTCTACGGCTGCCATGTAGCGCGCCGTGGGTTAGTGCTAGCAGGCCGTTTGGCCCAGGCGAAAGCGAAAGGCCAAGGCAGGCGATTAGGTATAACAGCCAAGTGTCCAACAGCATAGCAACGCCTCCCCCATGAAAAAAAGCCTTTAATGAGCCAGCATGTCACTGTTGGTTGGCGTTTTCCATTCGTTAAAGTACGCTCAATAAGAACGCCTTCCCTTTGCTACATGTAACATGGGGGAGGCGCCGTCTAATAACCCTTTTACTGCCACATAACGCTTAGGCGAACACTTCAGTCCACTCGCTACGCTTGGCCAGTAGGCCTTTGGCCAATTCTTTAGCGCCTTCCAGGCTGTGGCTGGCGGCCCAGCCGCACTGCATTTCGTTGCAGGCAGGTACTTCAGTGGCTTCGAGCACGTCGTTCAGGGTTTGTTCGATGATAGTGATCACACCGTCGTAGTCGTCGTGGTTGATCATCGCGATGTAGAAGCCGGTTTGGCAGCCCATGGGGCTGATATCGACCACTTTATCGGTGTGATTGCGCGACAGCTCAGCCATCAAGTGCTCAAGTGAGTGCAGCGCCGGCATCTCCATATGCTCTTTATTGGGCTGGCAGATACGCAAGTCATATTTATGAATACGGTCGCCGTTCTGGCCTTCTTTAATATCGGCTAACCGAACGTACGGGGCTTTTACCTTGGTGTGATCCAGATTAAAGCTCTCGACGTTCATCTTTTTATCGGTCATGTTGGCTCCTTTTTCGCTTAAACCTTGGGCGCGTCAAAATTCCATGGTTCGTCGGTATAAACACACACGTTGGCATCTTCGATATCGCCATCCGGCGCTTCAACGTGCTTGGCAAAGAAGTCTTGAATCTCTTTACGCTGACAATGGGCTTCAAACTCTTCGCGACTGGCCCAGATTTCATGAAAAACAATCGGATAACTGGAGCCCTGGGCGAAGGGGTTATCAATCTGCCGGGTTACGGTGTAGTGAATGCACGCATCTTCCCGGTGGGTGTTCGGCTCTAACGACTGAAGCGCTTTGAATACCGCTTCTTCTTTGCCGGGTTTGGGCTTAAAACCGGCAACACAGTAAATTTTTTCTGACATGGTCATCCCCTAAGTCGTTAAGCGTACGTCATTATGCGGCTTGTCGACGTAGGTTAACAACCTAGCGGATTATGCGCTCTGCCAATGCCTCTAGATCGGTAACCGTCATATCCGGCTCGACACCCCAAGGATCGAAAGGGGCATCGGAACTGCGCCGTATCCAGGCACTGCGTAGGCCTGCATAGGTGGCACCAATCACATCAAAAGGGTTACTGGAAGCCAACCATGTGTGCTCGGGGCGTGTCTCTAAGCGGTTACGCAAATGCGCGTACACTGCGGGGTCTGGCTTAAAGCGTTTTACCTCATCGGCGCTGATTACATCGTCCATATGGCTCTCAACGCCTGCTCGGGTGAGCAACTTGGACACGGCATCTGCTGTACCGTTCGAAAACGCCACGCAGCGTATGCCCGCTTCGCGAAGCTGATCGAGCGCAGGCACTACATCGTCAAACGCGGGCAGTTCAGCGTACACCGCCATCAGATGATCTTGGTCATTATCCGAAAGCCCGGTTTGCAGTGCTCGGTCAATAAACACCAGTGCTTCGCGGGTGCACTCCGAGAACGGCACGTAAGCCCCCATCAGGCCGTGGCGAAAGCTGTACTCAAGCTGCTTATCGCGCCAGCGGCGAGCAAATTCGCCAGCTTTGGAAGCATCCGTTAGGCGATGCTCAAGCTCAACGGTAACGCCTTGGGTATCGATCAGCGTACCGTATACATCGAAGGCTAAGACCGGTTGCATCGTTGGCTACTCCTTAACTTTCAATTAATTGTGACCTGAGTTCAGCTTATATCTTTAGCATAGACGACACCTTCAATAACAAAAGCGCCGCTGCACAGGCAGCGGCGCTTAAAAGGCTACAACACTCGATCAGACCGTAAACGCGGCCTCTTTTTCACCGCTTTTCAGGTCCCCAGAGCGCACTAGTTCATCGGTAACCCGGTCAATGGCCCGCTTGGCGCGACCAATCATCTCATCCACCTCACCACGGTTAATGGTTAGCGGCGGCGCAAAGCCGAGAATATCGCCTTGGGGCATGGCGCGAGCAATCAGGTTCTCTTCCATAGCGGCAGCTGCCACGCGGGGGCCGACTTTGAGTGCCGGGTCGAAGTGCAGGCGCTGCTTGGCATCCGGGGAGAACTCCAGTGCCGCCATCAGGCCTACACCGCGAACGTCGCCCAGCAGCGGATGACCTTCGAAATTGGCTTTTAGCTGCTGCTGGAAGTAAGCACCGGTTTCCGACGCGTTACCCACCAGGTTTTCACGCTCGATGATATCCAGGTTGGCAAGCCCTGCCGCACAGCCCAGAGCGTGGCCTGAATAAGTCCAGCCGTGACCGATGGGGCCGTATTCGCCGGTGCCTTGCTCAAGCACTTGCCAGACTTTTTCACCAACGATGACGCCGGAAAGCGGTTGGTAGGCGCTGGTCAGGCCTTTGGCGATGGTGACCAGATCTGGCTTCATGTTGTAGTGGTGACTGCCGAAGTCAGAACCGGTACGGCCAAAGCCACAGACCACTTCATCGGCAATCAGCAGCACGTCATACTTCGCCAGCACGCTTTGAATGGCATCCCAGTAGCCTTCCGGCGGCGGTACGATACCACCAGTACCTAGTACCGGCTCACCGATAAAGGCGGCCACGGTATCTGGGCCCTCTTCCAGAATCATCGCTTCCAGCTTGTCGGCGCAATACGCAGAGAACTCAAGCTCGGTCATGCCTTGCTGTTCGGCGGCACGCAGGTAGTAGTGCGGCGCTTCGGTATGGCGAATGGTATCGATGGGCAGATCGAAGTGGTCGTGGAACGCTTTCAGGCCGGTCAGCGAGCCCGAGGCAATGCCCGAACCATGGTAACCACGCATGCGTGAGATGACCTTTTTCTTCTGCGGGCGGCCCAGCACGTTGTTGTAGTAACGCACGATCTTGAGCTGGGTTTCGTTGGCGTCAGAACCAGACATGCCGTAGTAGACCTTGGACATATTCATCCCGGCGATTTTGAGAATACGCTCGGAAAGCTCGATCTGCGGCTCGTTGGAGTGACCTACGTAGGTATGGTAGTAAGAGAGTTCAAGTGCCTGCTTATAGATCGCCTCGGCGACTTCGGTGCGCCCGTATCCGATGTTGACGCAGTAAAGCCCGGCAAAGCCGTCGATAAATTCGCGGCCGTCCTTATCCACGATATTGATGCCGTTGCCGCCGGTAATCACGCGGCCCGGCGCATCGCCATGGGCGAAATCGCGCAAGTGGGTAGAGGCGTGGAAAGTGACTTTACGGTCGCGTTCGATCAAATCCTGATGCAAGCTCATAGTGTTCTCTCTGTACGGTAACCCACCCGCTGTTGGGGGAGGTGTTTTATCTTTGATGACTGACTAGACTTTGGGCACCTAGCGGTGCCTTCGCCCGGCCAAGCCGGGCTCCCACAGGGCCAACTCAAGTTCCCGGGCTTAACTACCCGATACTGAGCCCAGCGCGCCCAGGCAGTAATACTTTGTTTCCAGGTATTCATCGATACCCGTGGCACCGCCTTCACGGCCAAGGCCAGACTGCTTCACGCCACCAAAGGGAACCGGCGGGCCGGTCATCTTAACCGAGTTAACGCTGACCATGCCGTACTCCAGGGCGCGCATCAGCTTCCAGATGCGGCGAATATCGTGGGTATAGATATACGCCGCCAGGCCGTACTCGGTGTCGTTGGCCATTTCAATCACTTCGTCGTCGGTGCTGTAGGCGGTGATACCGGCCACAGGCGCGAAGTTCTCCTCCCGCCACACCTTCATCTGCGCCGTCACGCCGGTCAGCATCACCGGCATAAAGAAGTTTTCCCCCGGTGCCTGGCTTTGATCACCACCCACCATCTTGGCGCCTTTGGAAATGGCGTCATCGACAATCGCGGCCGCCTTTTCTACCGCCTGACGGTGAATCAGCGGGCCAAGGTCTATCTCACTGTGGAGGCCATTTCCCACGGTAAGCGCCGCCATACGCTCGCTGAAATGCTCTACGAATTCATCATGGATAGATTCGTGCACCAGGATGCGATTAGCAGCCAGGCAGTCCTGCCCAGCGGTTTGGAACTTGGCGTCAATGGCCGCAAAGGCCGCCTCTTTGGGATCCATATCGGGCCCAACAATAAACGGAGCATTGCCACCCAACTCCAGGGAGAGCCGCTTGACGGTATTAGCGCTCTGCTCAATCAACAGACGGCCCACGCGGGTAGAACCGGTGAACGACAACGCCCGAATACGCGACTCACCGCAGAGAATTTTTGAGACTTCCGCGGGGTCACCCAGCACTACGTTGAAAATCCCTGCCGGAATCCCTGCCCGCTCGGCAAGCTCCGCCAGCGCCAGCGCAGAGAACGGCGTTTCGTTGGCAGGCTTCACAATCACCGGGCAACCCGCCGCCAGCGCCGCGGCCGCCTTGCGGGTAATCATTGCCAGCGGGAAGTTCCACGGCGTTATCATCGCGGCAATGCCGACCGGCTCTTTAATGGTACCGAGCGACGCATTCGGGATATGACTGGGAATAGTTTCGCCATAAGTACGCTTGCCCTCTTCCGCGAACCAGCGCACGAAGCTGGCACCGTACTCTACTTCGCCACGGGCGTCGGGCAGCGGCTTGCCCTGCTCCAGCGTCATGATGGTGGCGAGGTCTTCACGGTTGGTTTGAATCAGGTCGTACCAAGCCAGCAAACGCTCACAGCGCTCATCAGCACGCAGCGCCCGCCAGTGCACAAACGCCGCTTCTGCGGCATCCACGGCGGCAGTGACCTGCTCGGATTCCAGCAACGGGATATGACCAATGGCTTCATTGGTGGCGGGGTCATAGACAGCCTCTTCGCGGCCACCTTCCCCGTGAGTCCACTTACCGTTCACGTAGGCGTACTGCCGAAACAGACGCGGATCTTCCAGGCGCTTGGCGAGCGTGGTCGATAGTGTGGTCATGGGAACCTCTCCTCAAATGCAGTCTGGCTAACCGAGCGCTGCAGTCACTGTGTGGCATTGTCAGCAAGCGCTCATTAGCCTTGCCATCGAATGCCCCAAGGTTAACGGAGAGGAGCCACGAAGTGTTTTTGAAAACCGAGACTTATCACGCGACTTTTTTTGTCAGAGGGCGTTTGGCAGTGCTTTTTTTTGGTGGGCTTACGATAGGGGCCAAAACTGCATTAAAGAATGTCGTCGGTATCGATGCCTATAGGAACGCGCTTAACGGTTTTGGTCACGATATAGGTGAAATAGCGCTCGATACCGGCTTCAGAGACCAGCCATCTATCCATCAGGCGTTGATAGCTATCGATGGTGCGCGCTTCAAACTTCACTAGGTAATCCACCCCACCGCCCACCGCCACACACTCGGTTACTTCCGGGGTTTGCATCACTAGCGCTTCAAAACGAGTGAAGCTTTCGGCGTTGTGCTGCTTGAGCTCAATCTGCACCCAGACAGGATTGCGCGGCACTAACACGTCCGCGTTGATGCGCGCAGTATACCCTTCAATAATGCCGGCTTTCTCCAGGCGCTTTACCCGCTCCCAGCAGGGACTGACCGAGAGGTTGATCGCCTCGGCCAGCTTCGACTTGGTGATTCGCCCATCGCGGGAGAGGATATCGAGAATTTTTAGATCATAACGGTCAAGTTTCATCATGCCGAGGATTACGCCTCCAGGCGTTCAACAACATCGGCAATCACCGCCAGGGTATCCCCCATATTGATCAGTGAGGGTGCACGGCGAGCCATTAGAATGCCGTCGCGCTCTGCTTTATAGGCAACCGGATCGGTGCCGCTGCGGGTCATATCGTACACGTAGGCGATGGTTTGGCCTTTTTTCACCTCATCACCCAGGGCCACCAATAGCTCTAACACGCCAGAGTGCTGGCTCTGAACGTAGCAACTGGCGTCGGGCATATCGAGATACAGCTGCCCACCTGTAGGCATTTCCACTTTGCCTGCTATCAGGCCGTAGTGAATCAGGAAATTGCGCACGCCGCGCTCGGCAATGGCAATGCTTTGTGGAGTGGAAGTGCCGCCGCCGCCAAGCTCGGTGGCCACAAAGACTTTGCTCTGGCGCTCGCAGGCGGTATCGAAGAGTTTTTCCGCATCCAGCTCAAACATCACCATGGCATAGGGGGCGCCGAATGCTTTGGCACCTTCAAGAGCGGCCTGCTGCTGCTCTTTATTATCCAGCACGTGAGACGCGCCAAAGGGCAGAATATCCAGCGTGCGGCCGCCCGAGTGAAGGTCGAGTACCACGTCGCTCATCGGCACCAACACGCGGGTGAAGTAGTCGGCAATTTGCGGCGTGACACTGCCGTTGGGGTCGCCGGGAAAACTTCGATTAAGGTTGCCCTTGTCCATCGGCGAGGTACGCTTGCCTGCAATGACCGCTGGAGTATTCATGCACGGCACGATAATCACCCGCCCAGTCACGTCCTCTGCCTTCAGCGTTGAAGAGAGTTTCAGTAGCGAGGTGATGCCTTCATATTCATCGCCGTGGTTGCCGCCGGTCAGCAGTGCCGTGGGGCCTTCACCGTTCTTGACCACGGTCACGGGAATCATCACCGCGCCCCAGGCAGACTCATCGGTAGAAATCGGTAGCTTTAAAAAGCCGTGCTGAACGCCATCGGCATCAAAATCAACGGTGGCGGAAATGGGACTTGGTCGCATCGTCGTCATGAAAAATTCCTTTATGTTACGGGCAGCTATATCAGCACTACTTCACAAACAGCTGGCGCGGAAAATTGGCCAGGGTTTCGCAACCATCTTCGGTAATCAAGATGCTTTCGGTAATTTCCAAGCCCCAGTTTTCTTCCCAGAGCCCCGGCATAAAGTGGAACGTCATGCCTGGCTCCAGAATAGTGTCATCGGAGGGGCGTAGGCTCATGGTGCGCTCACCCCAGTCGGGCGGGTACGAAATACCGATGGGATAACCACAGCGGGCGCCGCCGCGGTCAAACCCGTATTTATCCATCGCCGCCCCCAGCGCCATGGCAATATCCGCCGTGCGGTTACCGGGTTTGGCCACTGCCAAGCCGTTTTCAATGCCTTCCAGCAGAGCGGATTCCGCACGAATAAAATCCATCGGCGGTGTGCCCAGAAACACGGTGCGCGACATCGGCGCATGATAGCGCTTAAACACCCCGGCAATCTCAAAGAAAGTGCCTTCACCTTTGCGAAACGGCGTGTCGTCCCAAGTCAGGTGCGGCGCGGCCGCATCTTTACCGGTGGGCAGCATGGGCACAATAGCGGGATAGTCGCCACCAAATACCTTGCCATTCTCATCCACAAAACCTTCTATGCCAACGCGGTAAATCTCTGACACCAGCTTGCTCTTGGGCAAGCCTGGCTCAATCACCTCAAGAATACGCGTATGCATGCCTTCCACGATCTTGGCGGCAATGCGCATATAGGCAATTTCTTGCGGCGACTTGATTGCCCGGCACCAGTTCACCAGCGAATTGGCATCCATAAAGCGCGCGTGAGGCAGCTCTTTTAGCAGGCTCAAATATGCCTTGGCAGAGAAGTAGTAGTTATCCATTTCCATGCCCACCACACCCAGATGCCAGCCGCGATCCGGCATGATCGACTGGGCCAGGTACTCCATGGGATGCATGTCCGGATTCTGCACGTAGTAATCCGGATAGTAGGTAATGTTTTCGGGATCGATCCAGCAGGTACGCAAGGCACCGTTGGCATCCATGCGCCGACCGAACCATACCGGCTCGCCTTCAAGGCCCACCAGCACACACTGATGCACATAAAACGACCAACCGTCGTAGCCGGTTAGCCAAGCCATATTGGAAGGGTCACTGACGATCAGTACGTCAATGCCACGACTGGCCATTTCAGCACGCACTTTCCACAGGCGGGTAGCGTACTCTTCGCGCGTGAAAGGCAGGGAAACCTGAGTCATCGGGCAACTCGCCATTAAAGATCACCAAGAACCAGCGCACTGCCTACTATCGGCACGCAACGCTGGGCCACAGGATCGACCTGGCCACCACCGATCAGGCGTCGGGGTTGCATCTGCCGCACTTGCAGCAGGCCCGCCAATGTCGTCTTAAGCCGATACTAGCACCGACCCTTGGTTAGCGGTCAAAGGCTTTATGACAAAAAGTGCATACTGCATCATTATTTGCACTAAGCGAGCTTGCAACGGCTCCTATCGCTCACCATGATAACCTGCATTGGAAACACGTTTAGCGAGAGGAAACGAAATGAAAATTGTCGTGCATATTGATGAGGCGGCGCAGTGGCAAGCAGCGCTCGAGGAAGCGTTACCCCAAGCCACCGTACTCACCAGCGAGGCGCCAGCGGATGAGCGTAAAGATGCTGACTATCTCGCCGTCTGGAAAGCCCCTGCCCATTTGCTGCAAGAGCAAACCCAGCTCAAAGGCATCATCAATTTAGGCGCAGGGGTGGATTATCTGCTGAAAACCCCAGGCCTGCCCAGCGACGTGCCAATTGTAAAATTGCGCGATGCGGGCATGGGTGAGCTGATGGCCGATTACGCACTCTATGGCGTACTGCACTTTTACCGCAGCATGGATCGTTACTCAGAGCAGCAAAAAAGCGCCACTTGGGAGCCGCAAGAGGTGGTGGAAAAATCCCAGTGGCCAGTGGGTGTATTAGGCCTGGGCGCCATTGGCAGCTTTGTGGCCAGCGCCTTGCAGCAAGCAGGTTTCCCTGTACTGGGCTGGAGCCGCTCCCCCAAGCAGATCAGTGGCGTGCACTGCTTTCATGGCGATGATGGATTAAGCGAACTGCTCGGCCAAGTGCAGAGCCTGATCACCATTCTGCCCGATACGAGCGCCACTCAACATATTCTCAACGCCGAGCGGCTGGCCCAACTGCCCCAAGGGGCTAATGTGATTAACCCTGGCCGGGGTAGTTTGATTGATGAGCAGGCGCTATTGGAAGCACTGGGTAGCGGTCACCTGCGGGGTGCGCTATTGGACGTATTCCAGGAAGAGCCGCTGCCCGCTGACCACCCGCTCTGGCAGCATCCTAAGGTAATCGTCACCCCCCATATGGCGGCGCCTACTCCGCTGAATGATGCCATCGACCAAGTGATCGCTTACTTGCATGCCTTTGAATCGGGTGAAAAACTCTCAACCATCAACCCGGAGGCAGGTTACTGACGCTCCCCCCCCGCCCAGACTATACTAGCGCGCTGGGAACCAAGCAGTGGCTAAAGGCTCTTAGGAAGATACCCTTTATGGAGGAAAGGTCCTTGGTCAATGTTTTCGCACAACTGCCTGGCCACGCGCTCAGGTGTGTGGGGTTGGGTTTTGCTATTTCCTGCTCAAGTAGCATGGCATTAGCAACTGAGACATTCGAAGAGCCGCAGCCCTTTGAAGCCCCTAAGCCCTTTGAAGCACAGTACAGGCTGGAGGTTCGCGGTTGGCCTGGGGCTACCATTACCCACCGCCTCTCTAACGAAGGAAATCACTGGTTAAGCGATATGCGCTTTTCAATCACCGTGGCGCGCGGCCAGGAGTTCAGCCGTTTTTCGCTCAATGGCGATGACACCAACGCTCTGCTCTTTAGCAGCAGCTATTCGGTGCTGGGCGTGGGTGATAGCTATCAGCTGAACGAAGGTGAGATCCCCACTTTAGATCGCCAAGCGGCGCTATTTGATCTCTCCCGCCGGGCGGGACACGAAAACTGTACACAGAGTACGCCCTGCGCGATTGAGTTTGTCGATCAAAAAGGCCGCGATGAGCACTTTCAATATTATGTTACCGACCCAGGCAGCATTGAGGTTCCCGCAGGAGAGTTTGAAGCACTGAACGTATCGCTCATTGATATCGAGAAGCCCGACCGCCTGCTAACCATTAGCTTTCACCCTGACTGGCCCGGGCTGATTCTTTCGGCAGTGTATCGAAAAGAGGGTCGCCGCGAAACGCAGCTGACATTAACTAACTTCAACCCAAACGGTGGCGCGACGCCCTAAATGTTTTCCGGTTTATTGATTGTTCTACTACCGCTTTTTCTTGGCTATCTGGTTCGCGTCCGTTCCATACAGTTACAGAACCTGATCAACCGAGCGGTTAATGGCTCGGTTTACCTGATTCTGCTATTCATGGGCATAAGCCTTGCCGGGCTTGAAAACCTGACTAGCCAGCTTTCGCGCTTGGGTGGCAACGCCTTGCTGTTATTTAGCATTACCACGCTGTTTAACTTAGCAGCGCTATGGTGGCTATCGCGCCGTTTAACGCTCAAGGCCGGTAGCTCACCAGTGGTGAAAAATGCTCCTACCAGTAAGCTGGCGGCCATGCGGGGGTCGCTGTTACTGGTCGTCGTGGTGGCTGGGGGCGTTATCGCTGGCCTGCTGCTGGGGCCATACTTGGGTGAAAGGCTTTTCAACAGCGCAGATTTACTGGCCGAATGGGTACTCTACCTGCTGCTGGCACTGATTGGCTGCCAACTGCGTAACTCCGGCATGCCACTCAGGCAGATCTTACTTAACCGCATGGGGCTGGCGATTGCGGTGACGTTGGCAATAAGTTCGCTGCTGGCAGGCTTAGCTGCCGCCCCGCTGCTCTCATTAAGCTGGAACGAAGGCCTGGCGATGGCGTCAGGCTTTGGCTGGTACTCTCTTTCGGCCATCTTGATCGGCGACCAGCTAGGCCCACTGATGGGCGGTGTGGCGTTCTTCAACGACCTGACCCGGGAACTGCTGGCGTTTATATTGATTCCGCTGGTGATCCACCGCCATACCGCCCTGGCGATTGGTTATGGTGGCGCCACCTCCATGGATTTCACCCTGCCCGTCATTCAGCAACACGGCGGTGTGGCCTGCGTGCCCATTGCCGTGGTCAGCGGATTTATCCTTTCACTGCTCTCACCGCCGCTAATTCTGTTCTTTCTTTCGCTATCGGGCTAGCCCGGATTTCTCACTGCACCTCAATGAGCTGCATAAATAGGTCATAATGCCGCCAACTGCCTTCAGGTACCACTTTGGATAGCGGCTGTTGGTGTGTTTTCTGGTGTAACATACTGAAATAATAACACTTTCAGCCGCTTTCTATTATCCCCTGTGAGAAATTCGGACTAGGGCCTGTTGACGTTTCACTCGCGGCCGCGATGAAACGTCAACAGGCCCTAATTGTTCAGGCTATAAAGCAGGCGTGCGCGCTCTAAATGTTTGCGCATCTCCTCTACGGCAGCCTCCTTATCTCCCTGCTCGAGGCAGTCAATAATTTTGGCGTGCTCCAGCAGGGTAATATCTTCATTCCCTTCCCAGTGCAGCAAACTGGCGTGAAAACGCGCTAACCAACCCAGCATGGCTTGGCTAGTTGCCATAAAAATCGGATTGCGGGTTATCCCGGCAATGGCAGTATGAAAGGCCATATCGACCTCTATAAAGGCTTGGGCATCGCCATTTAAGTGTCCGCGCTGCTTCTCTAACAGCTCTCTCAAGTGAGCAATGTCTGCCGCAGAAGCCTGACCTGTCGCCTTCTCTACCATTCCCAGCTCAAAGAAGGTGCGCGCTTCTTTAAGTTGTTCAAGCGACTGTGGCGAGCTAGCGAGCATATGACGAGCGGTTAAATCGATCTGCGACATCAATCCTACCGCCGTCGGCTGCAGTACTTTAGGGCGCTGACCATGATTTATCTCGACAAGTCCAATACGTTCAAGCGTTTGCATCGCCTCACGGATTGCCGGTCTTCCCACGCCATAGCTATCCATCAGCTCGCGCTCAGAAGGCAGCGTATCACCCGGCTTGTATTGGCCCGCCTCAATCATTTTATACAGTCGATCAAACACCTCATCTGAAAGCTTGCGCCGAGTAATTTTAGGGGCTGGTTGCACGGCGATTTCTCCTCACAAGCCAAACAGCGGCTTGGTTATCCAATGAGCTTTAGCAGTCTAGCCTAGCTTTGAAGCGTTATAAATTGAGCGAAATTTACTTAAGTACGACCAAAGCAGCATTTGACATACTGATATAGATATTATGTCATCATACCAGTTGTCGAGCAATCAGCTCTTTCTCTTTAGCCCCTCGGCCAACACATGGCTAGCGCCATGCAACCCCTTCATTGGAGTCTGATATGACAAACATTGCCCTTATCGGCGCAGGCGGAAAAATGGGTTATCGCCTGTCGAGCAACCTGCAACAGTCAGATTATAACGTCAGCCACGTTGAATTGAGTGATGCAGGCCGCCAGCGCCTATCAGAAGGCCTCGGGCTCAACTGTGTAGATGCCAAACAGGCGGTTCCCGAGGCTCATGTAGTGATACTAGCGGTTCCCGACACACTAGTGGGCCGCGTTGCCGATGAGCTATCGCCACTAATGGCCAGCGGCACCATGGTGATCACACTGGATGCCGCCGCCCCTTTTGCCGGCCACCTGCCCAGCCGTGACGACTTGGTCTACTTCGTGACGCACCCTTGCCACCCTCCGATCTTTAATGATGAAACGAATCTGGATGCCAAGCGTGACTACTTTGGCGGCGCCAAAGCTAAGCAACACATCGTCAATGCATTGATGCAGGGCCCTGAAGAGCTTTATGCATTAGGCGAAGCGATCGCGAAAACCATTTATGCCCCTGTGGTTCGCTCGCACCGAGTGTCGGTTGAGCAGATGGCACTGCTGGAGCCCGGCCTTTCTGAAACGGTGTGCGCCACGCTGCTGGTGGTGATGCGCGAAGCGATGGATGAAGTCGTCGCCCGCGGCGTTGATCAAGAGTGCGCGCGCGACTTTTTGCTCGGCCATTTGAATATTCTGGCGGCGGTCATTTTTGATGAGCACCCCGGCGTATTCTCCGATGCCTGCAATAAAGCGATTGAGAATGGCAAACCCCAGTTGATGCGCGATGACTGGAAACGCGTATTTGAGCCAGAGGAAATTGCCGAAAGCATTCGGCGTATTACCTAAGACGAAGGTGCCATAAAAACCTCAGCTCTAACGCTAATTACAACAAACTGGAGTAGAACATGACCTCTTACAAGCTCAACAAAATCTCAGTCAGCATTGCGGCTACCCTCGCCTCAGCTCTTGCACTAACCGCCAGCACCTCAGCGTTTGCCGTTCAAGAGATGAATCTAGCTTTCACACCGCCGCTCAACTCCCACTATGGTGAGGCAGGCCAAGCGTTTGCCGAAGAGATTGATCGGCTTAGCGACGGTGAATTTAAAATCAATCTGCGCCCTGCCAGTGCATTAGGCGGCGAACGCGACGTGCTTGAAGGTCTTCAGATCGGTTCAGTAGAGCTGACACTAACCTCCACCGGCCCTATTGGTAATTTCGTACCCTCAGTTTACGCCCTCGATTTCCCGTTCTTGTTCCGCGACTACGATCACGCCCATAAAGTACTGGATGGCGAGATTGGCCAATCGTTACTGGAGGAATTCGAAGACGAAGGCTTAATTGGTTTAGCCTGGGCGGAAAACGGTTTTCGGCACCTCACCAATAGTGTGCGCCCGGTCAAAACGCCCGAAGATATGGAAGGCATGAAGATTCGCACCATGGAGAACCAGGTGCATCTGGAAACCTTCAAAGCCTTGGGCGCCGCACCAACGCCCATTTCTTGGACAGAAGTCATTACGGCCCTTCAGCAAGGCACCATCGACGGCCAAGAAAACCCGATACCCATTTTGACCGTGAATAATATGTGGGAGATCCAGGATTACCTGACACTGACTGGGCACGTTTACTCCCCCACTGCCCTAGTGATGTCCAAGATCTACTGGGATGACCTGAGTGAAGAGCAGCAGGGCTGGTTCCGAGAGGCCGCCCAGGTAGCCGCTCAAACCTCACGTGATGCCGTCCAGCGTATCGAAGAGGAAGGCGTTGATCTGCTGCGCAGTAACGGCATGGAAGTGGTGACTGAGATCGACTACGAGCAGTTCCGTGCCGCCGCCGAACCTGCCTACGAACGCTACGCCGACCAGTATGGCAGTGAACTACTAGAGCGTATCCGCGCAACCGAGTGAGCCATCCTCAGCTGCACGCCTCCCTTACGGGAGGCATCCCCCCCCCCCGACGATGAGGTTTACGCTTATGTTGTCGCTACTGAATAGCTTGGCCCAGGGGCTCATCAAGCTCAGCCATAATCTCGCTGCAATACTCCTCGCCATTGCGGTGGTTTTAGTCTCCTTCCAAGTCTTCACCCGTTTTATTCTCGGCGACCCCGCTGCCTGGTCAGAAATCCTGGCGCGAGGATTAATTGTCTGGAGCGTGTTTTTAGTCAGTGCTGCGGCTTTCTGGTACGGGGCCATGATTTCCATTGACCTTTTCCTTGATCGCTTGCCGCCGCGTTTGCGCATTTATGGTCAGCGTTTGGTATGCGCCGCCGTATTAACACTACTCACAATTCTTGTCTGGCAAGGGTACCTGATCACCTTGCGCGTATCTGGACAGCAAATCGCCATGCTCGAAATCCCTATGTCCTGGTTTTATGCCGCTATACCCACTGGCTGTGCCGTCGCCATTGTCGCAGTGGTTGCGCGCCAGCTCTGTGCCGAATATCAGCATCATCACGGGCAGCACAAGACGAGTCCTCTCCGCACTGATGTAGGAGAAACACTATGAACCTGGCAATCAGCTCAGCGTTGATCGCGCTGTTTGCCTTGTCGATACCGATTGCGGTTGCTATCGCCTTAACCGCGGTGATTGGTCTTTATTTCTTCAGCAGCGTTCCACTTATGGTCGTCCCACAGCGCATGTTCGTGGGGTTGGATAGCTTTCCTCTCATGGCAGTGCCGTTCTTTATTCTAGCCGGCCATATAATGAGCAGCGGGGGCATTGCCACCCGCATGGTCGAGTTTGCCCGCTCACTGGTAGGCGGCATTCAGGGCGGCCTGGCCTGCACCTGCGTGGTTACCTGCATGATGTTTGCCGCCATCTCGGGCTCCAGTGTGGCAACTACCTTTGCCATTGGCGCCATTTTGATTCCTGCCATGGTAGCCCGTGGCTACCCGGCGCCGATGGCCGCCTCTATTCAGGCCTCTTCTGCGGAACTGGGCATTATTATCCCCCCGTCAGTGCCATTGATTCTCTACGGTGTCAGCACAGAAACGTCCATTACACAACTATTTCTCGCTGGCTTTGGCCCCGGTCTAATGATCGGGCTAGCCTTGATTGTAATGGTCGTTATTTGGTGCCGCTTAAAAGGCTATGGCACCCAGGATGGTGATTTACGCTCGCCGATTTGGCCCGCATTTCGCAGTGCCTTTCTCGCTCTACTAATGCCGGTCATTATCATTGGAGGGATTTACGGTGGCATCTTTACCCCCACTGAGGCCTCCACGGTGGCAGTGTTGTATGGGCTGTTTTTAGGTATGGTGGTTTATCGCACTATCAAACTAAATGATTTGCCGCGTATTTTCCGCGAAAGCGCCCTTTCGGCAGGGTCAATCATGCTGATTATTGCCGCGGCCTCTATTCTGAGTTTTGTGATTGGACGTTCAGGTTTGGCCAGTGATATTGGCGCCTGGGCACAAAACACTTTTGATAATCGCTACACCTTCCTACTAGCCATCAATATGTTGCTACTGGTGGTCGGAATGTTTATCGAAACCTCCGCCGCTATTTTAATTCTTGCCCCCATTTTGGCCCCCATTGCGATTGGGTTCGGCATTGACCCAGTGCATTTCGGCATCGTGATCGTCGTGAATTTAGCGTTGGGTATGTTTACCCCGCCTCTAGGAGTGAATCTTTTTGCCGCCGCGCAAGTAGCCAAGCTGCCCGTTGAACAGCTATTTCGATTTTTGTTGCCGCCGGTACTCACCATCATTACCTGCCTGATGCTGATTACCTATGTGCCGATGATCTCGCTGTTTCTGCGCGATCTCCTTTTTTGAACTGCCGGAGTCTAATTGATGAGCACACGTATTCACGCCCGCTACCTGATTGAGACGCCCTACCCGGTTGAACACGCGGCTCAAGTCATGGCCGGTGAGCAATCGTCCGGCACCTTTACTCGCTTAGCCAATGAAACCGATGCCTTGCGGGAAGCCCATGGGGCGGTCGTCGAAAACATTGAGACACTGGAGGCGGTTGAGGCACCTTCGCTGCCCATGCGCGCTGATTTGGCGCCGCAAGGCCACGCTTTGTTTCAGCGCGCACTAGTGGAGCTCTCCTGGCCGCTGGAAAACATGGGCCCTTCTCTACCGAATCTAGTGTCTACCGTTGCGGGCAACCTGTTTGAACTCAAGGAGTTTTCCGCACTGAAATTACTGGATATCGACTTACCCAGCGCCTTCGCAGACGCCTACCCTGGCCCACAATTTGGAATGTCGGGCACACGTCAGCTAACCGGCATTACCAGCGGCCCGCTGTTAGGCACCATTATTAAGCCCAGCGTAGGCTTATCCCCAGCTGAAACCGCTGACATGGTGACGCAACTCGTGGCGGGAGGTATTGATTTTATTAAAGACGACGAGCTGCAGGCTAACGGCCCCCATAACCCACTGCGAGCGCGCGTCGATGCCATCATGCCGATTATCAACGCCCATGCGGAGCGCACCGGCAAAAAGGTGATGTACGCCTTTAATATCAGTGGTGATATCGACGAAATGCGCGCGCAGCATGACTACGTGGTGGCTGCTGGCGGCACCTGCGTCATGGTCGCTGTTAACAGCATTGGCTTAGCAGGTGTCGCGCACTTACGCCGCCACTCCCAGGTAGCGCTGCATGGTCACCGTGCAGGCTGGGGCATGTTAAGCCGTTCACCTCACTTGGGAATGGCGTTTGACGCTTACCATAAACTGTGGCGGCTAGCGGGAGTGGATCATATTCACGTCAATGGCCTGCGCAATAAATTCAGCGAAGAGGACGCTAGCGTAATCAATAGCGCTCGCGCCTGCCAAACAGCGATGTTTGAGGCACCTGCAGCGGGTTATCAGATTATGCCGGTCTTCTCGTCGGGGCAAAGCGCCGCCCAAGTGGCTGATACCTATCAGGCACTTGGCAATAGCGATCTGATTTACTGCTGTGGCGGCGGCATCATGGCTCACCCTGGCGGTATTGCCGGTGGGGTAGCAAGCCTGCGCCAGGCGTGGCAAGCAGCCATGGCGAATATTCCGCTGGCAACCTATGCCCGTGAGCACCGAGAACTTGCCCAGGCCATGGAGACCTTTAGCGTATGAGCACGCCTCTTCTTCTCTCCTATTACGGCGATGACCTCACTGGTTCGACCGATGTGATGGAAGCGTTAAGCCTGAACGGGGTGGAAACAGTGCTTTTTCTGGCACCGCCCAGCGAAGAGCAATTAGCTCCATTTGCCGATTTTCCAGCGATTGGCCTAGCAGGTACCAGCCGCAGCGAGTCCCCAGACTGGATGGAAACACACCTAAACAACGCCCTGGCATGGTTGCAATCCCTTAACGCTTCTATGTGTCACTACAAGGTGTGTTCCACCTTCGATAGCGCGCCAGATATTGGCAATATCGGCAAAGCGCTGGAAATAGGCAAAGCCCTGTTTGCGCAAAGCTGCGTGCCGCTGGTGGTAGGTGCCCCTCAGCTAAAGCGCTATACCGTTTTTGGCCAACATTTTGCCGCCTTCGATGGCGAGGTTCACCGTATTGACCGCCACCCAGTAATGAGCCGCCATCCAGTAACGCCCATGGCAGAGGCCGATTTAAGGCTTCATTTGGCTAAACAAACCCAACTCTCTATCGGTTTAGCCGACGTACTGTGCATCGAATCAGCCAATACCGATTCCCAGGTTGACCAACTAAGTCGCTCGAATGACGTATTGCTCTACGACACACTGAACCGCAACCATCAGGCAAAAGTGGGCACACAGCTATGGCGAACGCGATTACCTGATGGCAGCTACGTGGTGGGTTCATCCGCCGTAGAGTATGCGTTAGTAGATACTTGGCGAAAGCAGGCGCTCATTCCCGAAAACCCACCGCTGTTCTCCTCTCCTGGGGCGGTTGAAAAAATTGCCGTGGTGTCGGGCAGTTGCTCTGAAGTAACTGCCCGGCAAATTCGACATGCGGAAACCAACGAATTTCGCGTCGTTGCCATTGATGTCGTCAAACTTATCGACGATCGGACGCATGCCGACACCATGAACAAGGCATTGAAAGAGGCTATCGAAGCACTCAATCATGGCAAAAGCGTCATAGTGTACTCTGCCCTGGGGCCAAACAGCGATGCGGATGCTGTGCATCAGGGCGGGGAAAAGGCACGCCATCTTATTGGTCGCTCGCTAGGTCAATTATTACGTCAGATGGTAGAAGCCCATGGGCTTAAGCGCGTAGTGATCGCTGGGGGCGACACTTCCAGCCATGCGCTTAGCCAACTTGGCGTACACGCCCTCACCACGCGCCTGCCGCTGCCGGAAACGCCGGGCTCGCCGCTCTGCACCGCCCATAGCAACCAGCCAGCCTTTGATGGCTTGGAAGTCGCCTTAAAAGGCGGACAGATCGGCAGTGAAAGCTATTTTGTGACTATTCGTGATGGCAAAGCCTAGGCGTCTTAACCCCACTAGTGTTGTAGCGACCTGAATTCGGTAGGATTGGCGTCATCGCACGTTTCGCTGCCAGGATGCCCTCTCCCCATGCTCAACGGAATTTGGTTAAGCTTCTTTATCGCTGCCTTCGCGGCCTCACTCTGGCAGTGGTTGGTAGGCGGCGATAGCGAGGTATTTGCTCGCTTGGTGCAGTCACTGTTCGATATGGCGGAAGTGAGCGTTGATATTATCCTGGTGCTGCTGGGCACCATGACGCTGTGGCTGGGGTTTCTCTCGATTGCCGAAAAAGCCGGCTTGATTCGCCTGCTTGGGCGGGTGCTCGACCCGCTGTTCTGCCGCTTAATGCCAGAGGTTCCCCGTGGCCACCCGGCCATGGGGCTGATCAGTATGAACTTCGCGGCGAATATCCTGGGGCTGGATAACGCCGCCACACCGATTGGCATCAAGGCGATGCACTCGCTGCAGAGCCTTAACCCCAGCAGTGAGACCGCCAGCAACGCGCAAATTCTGTTTTTGGTGCTCAATACTTCTTCTCTCACGCTATTGCCGGTAACGATTTTTATGTATCGCGCCCAACAAGGCGCTGCCGACCCCACGCTGGTCTTTTTACCTATTCTGCTGGCAACAACCGCCTCCAGCCTGGCGGGGCTTTTGGCGGTGGCGGTGATGCAGCGCTTAAAACTGTGGCAGCCCGTGGTACTAGCCTATTTAGCGATTGCTGCGCTTGCATTGGGGCTACTGATCACCATGTTGGCAGGTATGTCCACCCAGGCGCTGGCGGCGGCCTCTACGCTAGTGGGCAACCTGACGCTATTTAGCATTGTGATGATGTTTTTAGTGGTAGGGGCGCTACGCGGGGTGAGGGTGTATGACGCCTTTATCGAAGGCGCAAAAGAGGGGCTGAGCTTTACCATCACGCTGCTGCCCTACTTGATCGCCATGCTGGTAGCAGTCGGCGTGCTGCGCGCAAGCGGCGTCTTGGACGCAGGGTTAGGCGGCATCCGTTGGATAGTAGAAGGCTTCGGCTGGGACACCCGCTTTGTCGATGCCCTCCCCACCGCTTTCGTGAAGCCACTTTCTGGCAGCGGCGCCCGCGCCATGATGATCGAAACCATGGATACCTTCGGCGTAGACAGCTTCGCCGGGCTACTCGCGGCCACCATGCAAGGCAGCACTGAAACCACCTTCTATGTGCTGGCCGTCTACTTTGGCGCCGTGGGTATCACTCGGATTCGCCACGGCTTAGGCTGTGCGCTGATCGCCGATGTGGCGGGAGTCACTACTGCGATTGCGGTGTGCTACTGGTTTTTTGGATAGCTGACGTTAGCGGGCTTTCGTTCACTAGGCTCAGCGTCTACCTTTCAGGGGAGCCGCATTAAGCTCTACAGGCAAGTAGATCAGGTGCCATCGTTAAGCAGTAGAAAGGCGTTTAAACATTCGTTGCTCCCGGGTGTTTACCGTTCAAGGACGATAGGTGAAATATGGCAGGCGCAAGCAGTATGTTGATAGCGCTGGCGGCCTTCTGCTGGGGGATATCCGGGGGAATCGCAGGCATTTTGCTAGACGACGGCTGGGATGCAGCCGTCGTATCATTTTATCGGGGGGTTATAGGACTTCTCTTCGCACTTGGGTGGCTGCTGCTTCAACGCCGTCATAGCGGCTTGAACAGCAGGCAGCTTTGGTTCTGGTCGGTGATTGCAGGCCTAGGCGTAGCTGGCAACTTTACGTTCTATTTTCTTAGTATTGAGTATGGCAACGTTGCGGTCGCTGCTACCTTGATGTACTGCGCCCCTGTCTTTGTCTATCTCGTCTCATTTGCTCTCAAACTTGAGCGCCCCACCACTGCCAAGTGGCTGGCCATTGCGCTGGTTATGGTGGGTATTGTGCTGTTAACCAAGTTGTATGCCATCAGCGCCAGTGGTCTCTCGTTAATTGGCGTGGGCACCGGGTTGCTTGCCGGGTTCTCCTACGCCGTGTTCATTTTTGGTTTCAAATATGCCGCGCCCCATGGCAGTCCCCAGGCAATTCTTTCGGTTGCCCTCACCGTGCTGGCCATCGCATTGCTGTTGCCAACGGACATTAACCAGGCTGTCTGCGTCGTCAGCGCACCGGAGCTGCCGCTGTTTGTAGCGCTGGGCATTCTCGGCGCTGGGCTATCTTTTCTGCTATACGTGGTAGGTATCAAGCATGCGGCACCTGCGCTAGCCTCCATGATTGCCATGGTCGAGCCGATCACCGCTACCCTGTTTGGCGTAGCGGTGTTAAACGAAAGTCTGGGCGTTATTCAAATGGCAGGTATGGGAATCATCTTGCTAACCGTCACCGCACTGAGCGTTTCTTCCCGCTGATTGGCTTAACGGCTACACTCACCGCGCATGGGCGCACTCAATGCCTTGCGCAGCGTTGCCCCCAACAGCCCTTGTCCAATTAGCACGGTTAGCTTCGCGATAGCGGCTTCCAGGGTGATATCGCTTCCGGCAATCACGCCCGCTTGATTGAGTGCGGCACCGGTGGCGTAGGCCCCCTGCACTACCTCGCCTTGGGCACACTGGGTAACGTTAAGCAGCGCTACGCCTCTCTCGCTGGCCGCCTTCAAGGCGTCAAGCAGCTCGCCTTCAAAGCTAAGCGGGTTGCCAACCCCGTAGCTATAAAGCACTAGCCCTTTTAGCGTTTTATCCGCCAGCAACGCCTTTGCGCGGCGCAGCGACATTCCTGGATGCAGCGGCAGCACCGCCACCGCCTCGTCGTCCACCTCAATAGGTGCAAAATTCGGTTTACCGCTCAGCAGCGCCGAGGGTTGGGGAAAACTAATGCCAATACCAAGCTCGGCAAGCCAAGGGAAGTTGGGTGAATCGAAGGCATCTAAGCCTTGAGTGCGCATCTTGCGGGCTCGGTTACCGCGCAACAGCCGGTCGTGAAATGCCAGGCTTACTTCACAAGGTGTTGCTGGGTGAGCAGCAAGCTGCAGCGCGCTGACCACACTGTTCAACGCATCGCTTCTTGGCTCACCCAGTGGAATTTGGGAGCCGGTGAAGATCACCGGCTTATTCAACGCACCGAGCACAAACGAGAGCGCTGCGGCGCTGTACGCCATGGTATCGGTGCCGTGGAGTACCACAAAGGCATCGTAAGCCTGCCAGTGCGTCTCCAATACTGCCACCAAACGATTCCATGTCTCGGGCATTAACTCGGCGCTATCAATCAGCGGCTGCATTTCCAGCACATCAAACGCTGGCAGCCGGTAAGGATCGGCTAGGGCCAAATGCGCCGCCAGGCGTTCGGCCAGCCCCGCGCAGGGTATATAACCTTGTGGGGATGGCTGCATACCAATCGTCCCGCCGGTATAGAGCATCAGTACGCGGGGCATAGGCACTCCTTTCCTATCGATCCATTTTAGATGACAACTTACTTCGCAGGCGCGCCTTCAAGGCGCTGTTTTAACGCTTCAGCCTCCTTGGGCTCTAGCTCCCAGGCTTTCGGATCCAGATCGAGATCGGGATGCTGGTTGGTATCAAAAATCGGCTGTTTGATCCCCTGTCGGCGTTGCACATCGAAGTCTTTCAAAATGCGTAGGCCGCACTTGAACAGCATGATCAACGCAATCAGGTTGACCACCGCCAGCAGGCCCATGGTGACATCAGCAAAGCCGAACACGGTGCCCAAATCAGTCGTCGCACCCCAGCAAACCAACAACACGATGGCGACGCGGAAGGCGTTAAACAGGTTCTGGTTGTCGCGGCTAAAAAAGTTGAGGCTGTTCTCACCCAAGTAGTAGTTGTAGAGAATGGTGCTAAACGCAAACAGCAACAGTGCCAAGCTGACAAAAGTGCGACCCCATTCGCCCACATGGTCGGCCAGCGCTGCCTGGGTTAGGGCGATGCCTTCAACACCAGCGCCTACGGTCGGGTCATAAGCACCACTGAGCAGAATCACAAACGCCGTGGCGGAACAGATAATCACGGTATCGATAAATACCGAAAACGCCTGCACGATGCCCTGGTTGGCAGGGTGCGGCACATAGGCCACCGCCGCGACGTTAGGCGCACTACCCAAGCCCGCTTCATTAGAGAACAAGCCACGCTTCAGGCCCATCATAATTGCCGCGCCAATACCGCCGCCAATCAGCGGTTCAAGGCCGAAAGCGCTCTTGACAATCAGCGCTATCACGCCAGGGATTTCGGTAATATTCATGGCGATGACCAGCAGCGCAATGGCGATATAGCTCACCGCCATAAAGGGCACCAAAACCTCGGAAATACGTGCGATACGCTTAATGCCGCCGAAGATAATCAGCCCTACCAGCATCGCAAGACCAATACCGCTATACAGCACTGGCACGCCAAAGGCGTCACCGAAAGAGGTTGCCACGGCATAGGATTGCAGTGCGGTAAAGGCAAAGCCGAAGGTCAACAGCAGCAGCACCGAGTAGAACGCAGCCAGCCAGCGCCACTGTTTACCCAGCCCTTTCACAATGTAGTACGCCGGGCCGCCGCGATAGGTGCCGTCACCTTCGGCTTCTTTATAGGTCTGTGCCAGGGTGCATTCCAAAAAGCTGGTGGCCATGCCCATCAAGCCCACCAACCACATCCAAAAAATCGCCCCTGGGCCCCCCAGCGTAATCGCAACCGCTACGCCGGCGATGTTACCGCCACCGACGCGCCCGGCAACTGAAAGTACCAGCGCCTGAAACGAGCTTAAATGGCCGTGTTTATTGCGCTTAAAGGCTTGGCCGGAACCGAGGATGCGAAACATCTCACCGAAATAGCGAAACTGCACAAAGCGGGACGCAACGGTAAAACCGATGCCAACGCCCACCAGCAGCACTAATAGAACCTTCCCCCACAGGAGGTCATTGAGCATATCGAGCATGTGATTCTCTCCGCGTTTTTGTATTAACGTTATGTTTGAATTCGCGTCGTTTGTTATCGCACATGTGGAATTCGCGCCACGGAGAACGTTTTACCAAGTGTGGGGCAGGATTAAATTTGGCGCAGCGGTGCAGTTGTGTGCACTCGCTGCATCAGTGGGTGCACCATAATGCATCAGGCAAGCCGTCAGACCTTCTCGGCAATGCGGTGGGCTAACTTATGGATAAAGGGGCCGCTGATAAACGCAATGATCCCAGCTGCTGGCCAAGCAAGAAACCAAGCGTGCATCCAGATGCCAACAAAATCAGCATGCATCCCGATATTCACGTAGGTCACCCAGGCAGACATAATTAGCGATAGCGTAAACGACATGAGAATAGCGAAGATAATTCTATGTTTCATGGGAGTACCTAAGGATGATGTATAAGTGCAGGCAGATTAACAAACGTCTATAACGGTAATATATGCCAAATTATAAGAATCAATTTTACAGAATTGCAAAATGCGCAAACCCTCTTTAGATGACCTGAATATCTTTATCGTGGCCGCTAATCAACGCAGCCTCACGGCTGCGGCGGCATCGTTGAAGATGACTATTGCCACTGTGTCGAGGCGTATAAGCGCATTAGAAGCCACGCTAGGCGTTGAGTTGCTCTATCGCTCAACCAAGGGGTTGACGTTGACGCCTCACGGCGAATCCTACTACCGCGAATGTGAGGAATTGGTGCTCGCACTAGATCAGCGCATTTTGGATCTGGATCAAACGCTGCATAGCCTAAGCGGTCCGTTGAAAATTATGGCGCCGGTCAATTTGGGCAGCGGGCCGCTAGATGCATTTTGGCGTCACTTTATCCACCGCTATCCTGAGATTGCACTCACTATCGAGTTAGATAACAACGTGGTCGATATTCGCGATCACCAAGCGGATATTGCTCTACGCTCTGGACCACAAAAAGATTCGACACTGATACAAAAGTATCTGGGCTATATAGAACCGATTTTGGTGGCTTCACCGACGATGAAGCACTCTCTTCCCAGCACGGTGGAGGAACTCCAGGCTTGCCCCAGCGTGGCAGCAAAGATGTTTAGCGAGTGGCAGCTGTTCCACCAAGAGGGAAGCCAGTATGCTTGTCACAAGAATCATTTTCATATCAGTAACGACATGAGTATTGTGCTCAATCTCACTCTATCGGGCGCTGGTATCGCATTGATGCCCGCCAGTATGGTGGCGAGCCGCTTACAAACGGGCGAGTTAATACGGGTGCTCCCCGAGTGGCAGGGGCGCCACAGAGAGATCTTCTTGGTATGGCCCTACCGGCGAAGCCTTTCAGCGCGGGCCAAGCTGTTTCGCAGCGAGCTAATCGAATTCCTCAGCCACCAATCCTGGTTCCACTCTGCTGATTAGACCAGCCGGCTGCACCGAACGTTCTCTACTGGCGCCGTAACGCCAGCAGTTAACGATCATCACTTTTGGATAATGCTTAGATGCCCGCTTTTGCCGCCCGAGCAGCATGGAGCTTTTTATAGCTTTCAATCAAGCGCTGGTGGCGCTCTAGGCCTTCTAACTGCATGTTAGTGGGCGTTAGGCCGTGGAAACGTACCTCGCCACTCACTGAACCAACCACCGCCGCCATGGTGGCTTCGCCGAACATGCGCTGGAAGTTCTGCAGATAATCTTCAAGCTTCAGTTCATCATCCAGCACAATTTCCAGTACCGCGTTCACCGCTTGGTAGAACAGGCCACGCTCGACGGTGTTGTCGTTGTACTGCAGGAACATCTGCACGCAGTCCAATGCCTCTTCGTGGCGCTGCAGTGCCAGATAGACTAAAAGCTTCAGCTCCAGAATCGTCAGTTGCCCCCACTCGGTATTCTCATCAAATTCGATACCGATTAGCGTGATGATATCGGCGTGATCATCCATCTGGCTCTCTTCCAGCCGCTCGACCAGGTCGGTGAGCTGATCGTCGTCGAGGCGGTGCAGGTTGAGAATATCTTCGCGGTAATCCAACGCCTTATTGGTGTTATCCCAGATCAGATCTTCGATGGGATACACCTCCGAGTAACCCGGTACCAGAATTCGGCACACCGGCGCGCCCAAGTCTTCGTGTACCGCCATATACACTTCGGCACCCAGCTCTTCAAAGATACCAAACAGTGTCTCGGCTTCTTCCTCGTTGCTGCCGGAGAAGTCCCACTCGCTGAATTCAAAATCGGGCTTGGCACTAAAGAAGCGCCAGGAAACTACGCCTACCGAGTCGATAAAGTGCTCAACAAAGTTGTTGGGCTCGGAAACCGTCTGTGAATTAAAAGTGGGCAGTGGCAGATCGTTCAGGCCTTCGAAACTTCTGCCTTGTAGCAGCTCGGTCAAGCTGCGTTCCAGCGCCACTTCAAAGCTTGGGTGGGCACCAAAGGAGGCGAACACGCCGCCGGTGCGCGGGTTCATCAAGGTGACGCACATCACCGGGAACTGCCCGCCCATGGAGGCATCTTTAACTAACACTGGGAACCCCTGAGCTTCCAGAGCGTTAATACCCTCTACTATGCTTGGGTACTTTGCTAACACTTCCTGCGGCACATCCGGCAGGGTTAACTCCTGTTCGAGGATTTCGCGCTTTACCGCTCGCTCGAAAATTTCCGACAGGCACTGCACCTGGGCTTCCACCAGGGTGTTCCCCGCGCTCATGCCGTTGCTGAGGAACAGGTTTTCGATCAGGTTGGAGGGAAAGTAGACCGTCTCGCCATCGCTTTGACGCACAAACGGCAGTGAGACGATGCCCCGATCTTCGCGGCCGGAGTTGGTATCAATCAGGTTTGAGCCACACAGCTCGCCTTCCGGGTTGTAGATGTCCAGGCAGTGCTCATCGAGAATCCCTTCGGGCAGCTCGTCATTCGGCCCTGGCTTGAACCACTTCTCATTGGGGTAGTGAACAAAGGCGCTGTTCGCCATCTCTTCGCCGAAGAACTGGTCGTTATAGAAGAAGTTGCAGCTCAGGCGCTCGATAAATTCGCCCAATGCCGAGCACAGTGCGCTCTCTTTGGTCGCGCCTTTGCCGTTGGTAAAGCACATGGGGGCAGCCGCATCGCGGATATGCAGCGACCAAACATGAGGCACGATATTACGCCAGGAGGCGATCTCGATCTTCATGCCGAGATTAGCAAGGATCGCGCTCATATTGGCGATGGTCTGCTCTAACGGTAGGTCTTTGCCCTCGATATAGGTGCTGCCGCCTTCCGGGGCGCCCATCAATAGCGCCTGGGCGTCTTCGTCGATGTTTTCTACCGTCTCGATCTGGAAATCAGGGCCGGTTTGCACCACCTTCTTAACCGTGCAGCGGTCGATGGAGCGTAGAATGCCCTGGCGATCTTTTTCAGAAATATCTTCAGGCAGTTCGACCTGGATTTTGAAAATCTGCTTATAGCGATCTTCTGGGTCGACAATATTGTTCTGGGAAAGACGAATATTCTCGGTAGGAATATTCCGTGCGTTGCAGTACACCTTGACGAAGTAGGCAGCGCACATGGCCGATGAAGCCAGGAAGTAGTCAAACGGCCCAGGCGCCGAGCCGTCGCCCTTATAGCGAATCGGCTGGTCAGAGATGACCGTAAAATCGTCGAACTTGGCCTCCAGGCGGAGGTTGTCGAGATAGTTAACTTTGATTTCCATGAGCGGGCGTCCGGGGTAATGAGTGTGCCTGGGCCGTTAAATACTTAAGCCGGTAGGCGAATGGCAGCCATTATCCAGTTTTTCACCCGCTTCGTCTTGGGCCATTGTCCAAATCATCCACCACTCGTCGTGCGAAAACGGCAGTGCTTGCTACAGCAGCATCTTGGCGATCTCTCCAGGAGAGGAAGGAATTACTGTGCTTGCAGCATACGCTCTGCCTCGGTTTCGCTGACCCCGAGCATTAGTAAAATCTGGCGTTGTGTGGCTATCAACACCTGCTTGCGCTCCACTTCTCCCGGCAGACTTTTGGCAATGGCGACGGCCCCTACCAGGGAAGCCAATATAACCCGGGATTTATCAGCAATCGCGTTGCGGTCATTGGCAAAAGGGAGTTGTTTCAACTTGCTCAGTGCTATTAAACGGGTTTCAAGCATCTTTTTCATACTCATATAAGACGCTTCAAACAGGGTGCGGATTTCTGCTTTTTCACTGCCTATTTCGTTGAACAGTACCGCTTCAGGCCCCGGCCTATGCTTAGCCTCCAACTCTTGGAGATTGCAGTAGTTGGCGACTAATTCGGTTAAATGCTGTAACGAAAGCGGGCCTTTTACCAGTCTAGCCGCCCGGCTGTTATCAATGGTCAGGCGAACAGACTCATTGTAAAGGGCCTCTTTTGAAGCGAAATGGGCGTAAAAGGCGCCGTGGGTCATCTTCGCTAACTTCATTATCTGGCCAATCGATACCTTTTGAAACCCATTGCGGCTAAATAGCTCCGTCGCCGAAGCCAAAATGCGCTCTTTGGTTTTCGATTTATGGCTCTTGGGATAAGGCATATCTACCTCGTCAGCTAAATATTATCTTGATCATATACTGCCCATTGCTAGGGTGACCATATCAATAAATTAGGAGCCACTATGCACTCACCTATCGTGATTACCGGCATGGGTATGGTCAGCCCGCTAGGCAACAGCGTCAATAAAAGTTGGCAGCGACTGGTTGACGGCCAGTCTGGCATCAGCACCATTGACCGATTTGACACCAGCAATATCCCGATCAAAATTGCCGGGGTGGTGCCGAGCATTAACCACGACCCCACCGGCGGTATTGACCTGAATGAGATAGCCGACCCCAAAGAGCAGCGCAAAATGGATCTGTTCAGCCTTTATGCGTTAGCAGCAGCCCATGAGGCACTGTCACAGGCCAACTGGTTCCCCGTTGGGCAGGCTCAAAAACGCAGAACGGCCACCATTATTGGCTCTGGCATTGGCGGCTTCCCTACCATTACACAAGCTCAAAAAACCCTTGCTGAGCGCGGCTATCGCAAACTCTCCCCCTTTACTGTGCCCGCCTTTCTGGCCAATTTGGCGGCTGGCAATCTCTCCATTCGCTATGGCTTTCAAGGCCCTCTGGGATGCCCGGTTACAGCTTGCGCGGCAGGCCTACAGGCCATTGGTGACGGTATGCGCATCATACGCAACGGAGAAGCCGATATTGCCGTTGTAGGCGGCGCCGAGGCTTGTATTGACCCTCTTTCACTCACCAGCTTCAACGCTCTAAAGGCCGTTTCCACAGAAGCAGACAACCCTGAACGCGCGTCCAGGCCCTTTGATAAAGCCCGTAACGGTTTTGTGATGGGAGAAGGCGCTGGCGTTATGGTGATCGAAACGCTTGAGCATGCCCTCGCGCGGGGTGCAACGCCGTTAGCGGTGATCAGCGGCTACGGTACCAGCGCGGATGCCTACCACCTGACGGCAGGCCCAAAAGATGGGGCTGGCGCAGCAGCAGCTATTCAAGCAGCGCTAGGGATGGCGAACCTATCTACTGATGCTATTGACCATATCAATGCCCACGCCACCTCGACACCCGTTGGCGACCGGGCTGAAATTGCCTCCTTGCGTAACGTATTTGGTGAGCGCTTGCCCGCCATCCCTATTTCGGCAACGAAGGCCGCCACAGGTCATCTATTAGGCGCAGCGGGGGGCATTGAGAGTATTTTTTCTGTATTCGCCGCCAATACGCAGCAGCTTCCGCCCACCATCAATCTTGAGCACTGCGATGATGATATGCAGGATCTAACCTTCGTCACGGCGACTCATCATAAGCACATCACCAAGCATGTATTGTGCAACGGGTTCGGTTTTGGTGGCGTTAATGCGGCGCTTATCGTCAGCAGTATTGAACGTTAAAGAGGCAGTAGATAAACCTTTCTGCCATCAATCTACCTTACCTAGAAACGGCAGCGCTTCCTCAAGCAGTATTTCGGGGATTTCCTCGGCGATGTAGTGGCCGCAAGGCAGCGCTTTGCCTTCTACATCGGTGGCGACTTTCTGCCACTCGCTTGAAGCATCGAAGCAGGCTTCAACGGCGCCTTCCGCGCCCCACATCACTTTGATAGGGCAGGTGAGTTTTACGCCGGCGTCGATATCTGCCTGATCGTGCGCTAAATCAATCGTGGCACTGGCACGGTAATCGCCGCAAATACCGGTGGCGGTACCGGGGAGCGACAAGCAGCGCTCATATTCGGCCAGGGCTTCTGAGGAGAAAGGCGCCATACCGGCACTGCGGGCGCCCATTACGCTTTTCAGATATTGGGCGGGATCGCTCTGGATCAGCATTTCCGGCAGCGGCTGGGGACGAATCAAGAAGAACCAGTGCCAGTAACTGCGTGCAAAGGCCTCGTTGGTGCCGCGATACATCGCCAGCGTCGGGGCGATATCCAGCAACACCATGCGCTCTACTTGCGCAGCGTGGTCAACACCTAAACGGTGGGCGACCCGCGCGCCGCGATCATGGGCCAGCACTTTAAAACGCTCGAAACCCAGCGCGCTCATCAGCTCAGCCATATCCTGTGCCATAGCGCGCTTGGAGTAATTTAGATGCTCAGGATCATCGTCGGGTTTACTGCTGTCACCGTATCCGCGCAAATCCGCGGCGATAACGGTGAAGTGCTGGGCAAGCTCCTCCGCGACTTTGTGCCAAATCACGTGGGTCTGAGGGTGGCCATGAAGCAGGAGCAGTGCCGGGCCTCTGCCACCCATTCGAAAAGTGATCTCGACGCCATTAACGTGGCGTGTCTGTTTTTCAAACCCATGAAACATGGTGTTCTCCTGGTCTGCTGGCAATGTAACTAACACAACGTAATCGCGCCCCCCCTTTTATAAACGCCTATATCAGTGATTCGCAATACAAGTTGATGTTAAACCCTGACCTCAGTCGCTAGCGGCTGTAACCTTTTAACTGCTGGATAAGAAAGTCTTTTAACGCTATCACGGCAGGCGTCAATGAGAGACGATGCGGGCACACAAGGTAGAGCGGCGTTGGCTCGCTGGGAAAGTCTTCCAGCATTGTCACTAGGCGACCATTTCGAAGATCTTCTTCAACGTCTAGCCGTGACTTGTAAGCAATGCCCTCGCCAGCCAATGCCCAGCGCCGCACACACTCGGCATCGTCGCTCACCCGATTGCCTTTTACGTTGATGTTGTCACTGCCGAACTTCCACTGGTTATGGACACGCTCGCCAAGTACGAAACAGAGGCAGTTGTGCTTATGTAAATCGTCAGGGTAAGCAGGACGGCCATGACGCGTAATATAGTCTGGAGAGGCACATACCACGCGATAGTTATCGCTTTTAAGCGGCAATGCGACGAGGCTGGAGTCTTCTGGAACGCCGTATCGCAGGGCGATTTCTACGGGTTGGCGGAACAGGTCACTCACGCGGTCACTTACTCGCAGGCGTAAATGCAACTGTGGGTGCTGGGCCATAAAGGTGTCCAACCAGCCCAGCAGCACATTGCGACCCAGGTCGGAAGGCATGGCAAGACTGAGCTCTCCAGCGATCTCTTGGCGCTCGCGGTGAAGTTCTTTCTCGCCTTGGTTGAGAGCATTGAGCGCCGCTTTAGCGTGCACAAGGTAGTGCGCGCCTGCGGTGGTTAATCGCAAACTGCGGGTAGAGCGCACCAATAGCCGCGTGCCTAGCGCGTCTTCCAAACGTTTGATGGCCACACTGGCCACCGCTGGCGTAATCGCTAACTCCCGCGCAGCGGCAGAAAGGCTACCGTGCTCGGCGGCATAGGTCAGCACTTTTAAATCATCGACACGCATTAAAACCCCTGGCGCCTGCTATCTTCAAAATTTATTAGAAACTGTTAGCAAGATTACCCCTCTTTTTAGCAAAACAACATCCAGGCATGATGGCGCAACCTAAACTCACGAGACTCCCCATTATGAAAGCGATTGCCTTTACCCAAAGCCTGCCTATTGATCATCCTGATGCACTTCAAGAGATTGAGTTACCGATCCCAACACCAGAAGTTCACGATATTCGTGTTGCGGTTAGCGCCATTTCCGTAAACCCCGTTGATGCCAAAGTACGCAACAGCGCCTTGCCGGAAATCGGCGAGCCGCGAGTGCTGGGGTACGATTCTGTGGGCATTGTGGATGCCGTTGGCAGCGCCGTTACGCGTTTTCAGCCAGGTGACCGGGTGTGGTATGCGGGCAATATTGCCCGCCAGGGCTCTAACGCCGAGTATCAGTTGGTCGATGAGCGCATCGCCAGCCTAGCGCCAAAAAGCCTCTCTGACACTGAGGCCGCTGCATTGCCGCTCACCGCCATTACCGCTTGGGAACTGCTATTTGACCGGCTAGAGCTGGGCATGCGCGATACCCAAGGCAAAAGCCTGTTGGTGATTGGCGCAGCAGGGGGTGTGGGCTCAATCCTGGTACAACTTGCCAAACAGCTCACCGATATTACCGTCATTGGTACGGCGTCTCGGCCCGAAAGCCAATCCTGGGTGAAGTCGCTAGGCGCGGACGCAGTGATTGACCACCGCCAACCACTTGATCAGGCGCTTAAAGCGGCGGGCTTTGACGGGGTGGATATGGTGATCAGCCTTAACCAGAGCGATCATCACTTCGATGCTATTATTGAAGCCCTTAAGCCCCAGGGTAAACTGGCGCTAATCGATGACCCCGAGCTGATCGATGTGCGGAAGCTCAAAATGAAAAGCCTGTCACTGCATTGGGAGCTGATGTTTACCCGCCCGTTATTCACCACCGAAGATATCGCCAAACAGCATGACCTGCTTGGAGAGGTAGCGGCCATGATCGATGACGGCCGACTAAAGACCACATTAGGCGAGGTATTAGGCCCTATCAATGCCGAAAATCTAAAACGCGCTCACGCCCTTATTGAGAGCAACCGCACGATCGGCAAACTGGTCTTGGAAGGTTTTTAAACAAGGTATCGCTTGATAGACGCGACGGCCCTGGCACAGGGCCGTTGCACTCTGAGGCGTGAACCATCACATTAGGCAGCCACGACACCAAGAGAATCGAGTCACCCCATGCATGACGATTTTGTGGCCAACCTGCGCCTGCTCTGCAGCTACTACCCGTCTATTGCAGAGGTTTGTCGGCGTTTAACGATCAACCGTGCTCAGTTTAACCGCTACCTGCGTGGGCGTTACCGTCCCAGCCACGCGGCACTTCAGCGAATTTGCCACTTTTTTGGCGTCACCACTGAGGATATCGCGCTTCCTCACCACGATTTTCGTGCCCTGGTGCAAACCGGCCAACTAATATCAGAAGCAACCCCAGCAGCATTGCCTTGGCCGAACGCACTGGTTCAGCGCGGCAGCGAAGGCATGGAGCGCTATATTGGCCGTTACTTTGAGCTTTATCACTCAATGTCGCGACCGGGGCAGTTAATGCGAACTTTGGTGTGCCTGGAAGCACGGGAAGGTGGCGTGGTCTATCAGCGCACCGAGCGGATGCAAACCATGCCCGGCGTCCGCTCATGTCACAATCGCTATGTGGGCACCGCGGTTAAACTTGCAGATCGGTTGTTCTTAATGGATCACGAAACCCTTAACGGCCATGAGATCACTCAGACAATTCTGTTTCCGAGTTTTCAGAGCCAGGTGACGCGTTTAACCGGCTTAAAAATGGGCGTGGCGGATAACAGCGAGCGTATGCCCTGCTGTGTGCGGGTGGTGTATCAGCGCCTGGATGAGCAAGTCAGCCTGCGCGAAGCGCTGGCACAGTGCGGTTTAATAACACTGGACGACCCTTCACTTGATGACGCACTAATAGCTGCAACCCTAAATGATGTGGCCGCTGATGAGCATCACTTTCGAGCTCGCCACTAGGGCGCGAGTGTTCAAGCAGACGTTAAGTGGCAGGCACCAGCACCTGCTGGAACAGAATCTTTTCAAAGTGTTCCATGGGCTCGACGGATTTCAACGTCTTGGCGCGCAGAATAGCGCCTTCCCAGCCGGTAAGAATAAAGCTGGCCAGCGCTTCTGGTACCGAATGGGTGGCAATATCACCCCGCGCCTGGGCATCTTGCAGGCAACGCACAAAACGCTGCTCCCAGCGCTGAAACACCAGATTTAGCGCATCGCGGAAGGTATCGCTCTGACCCGAAAGTTCTTGGCCAAGGTTGCCGATCAAACAGCCCGTGGCGTGGTCGCACTCGTGCATATGCTCACGGCCAGCCGCGAAGTAGCGTTTTAGACGCTCAAGCGGCGGCGTGTCATTATCTTCCAGCAGCACCACCAACGTTTCATCATAGCTGGCGGCAAAGCGCTCGATCACCGCCAGCCCGAAATCTTCTTTGCTAGAAAAGTAGTGATAGAAAGAGCCTTTAGGCACACCGCAGGTTTTTAAAACAGCATTAATGCCCGTTGCGTTGTAGCCTTGCTGACTAATCAGCTGGGCGCCGCTATCGATTAATTTGTCACGCGTTGCGGTATTTTTCATATGCTTAAAGTAGACCAGTCAGTCTAGTGCTTTCAAATGAGAGAAAGCCAAGTGAATGAAAACCAATTTGTAAGAGAACCCAATTGTAAGAAAACCTAGCTGTAAGAAAGCCTAGTTAAGTAGCAGTTGCATGTTATTTGCACATTGTTTGATTAATGGCTGCTTAACAATGCGCGATGCTAGCATCATACGCTTATTTTTCTGGAATTTTCGCTCCCAATGGATGACGCGCGGTAATGACTCTTTCTCGCTATTACGCTACGAATCAACATGGCCGCATTCGTTTGGGTGCTGTGGCTGCATTATTGATTCTTATTACCACATTGGCCCTTGCTTGGTGGATCATGACTCAACCACCTCGCATAGAGCGTACCCCACCGCCGGAGTCTCTGCCTAGTGTGGTAGACGTTGTCACGGTGAATGCTAGTTCCCAGGCACCCAACCTGTACGCTTTTGGGCGCGTTGAAGCAGAGCAGGAGACGATGCTGGCCAGCCGTGTAGCGGGCCAGTTGGAGCGTTTTGCTGATAACGTTGTGCCCGGTCAGGTGGTCGAGCAGCAAGCCCCGGTGGCCTATATTGATCAAGCCGACTTGGCCCTGAGCCTTGAAGATGCTGAGGCGCAACTAGCCAATGCTCAAGCGCAACTGGCGCTAGAGCAGGCGGAGCAGCAACGCGCCCGCAGCGAGTACGAATCTTTTGGTCGTCAGCTCTCAGCAGAGCGGCGGTCTCTGGTACTACGCGAACCGCAGCTGCGCCAAGCACAGGCCCAAGTCACCCAAGCACGAGTGGCCCGCGACCAAGCGGCGCTGAATGTAGAACGCGCCACTCTCACGGCTCCCTGGCGGGCCATGGTGCAAGAGCGCCTGCTCGGCGCTGGCAGCCTGCTCAGCCAGGGTACAGAAGTAGTCCACTTGGTGGGCGTTGAGCAGTTTTGGGTGCGCGCCTCGCTTCCCGGAGAGTGGACGGAGTGGCTGGAAGCGGGTAGTAGCGTTACGTTAACCAGCCGCGGCTGGCCCGAAGGCGCCACACGCGAAGGAATCCTGGTCTCGATGCTACCCAGCCTTGAAGAGAATGGCTTGCAGGCACAGCTGTTGATTGCGGTTAACGACCCGCTCGCCCTAGAGACCGACGGCCCTGCCCTGCGTTTGGGCGATGTCCTGCGCGCCTCTTTTCAACCGGCTATTCAGGAGCAGCTTATTTCACTACCTTCAGCGGCTCTCCGCCCGGGTGACGTCGCGTGGCGGGTAGATGAAGAGAATCGTTTACGCCGGACGCCGGTTACCCTGGCTTATCGCGGGGAAGATGATGCTTTGATTCGTGACGGCTTGGAAACCGGCCAGCAGGTCGTCACCGCGGGCTTGGCCCAGCCCAGAGAAGGCCAGCTAGTGCGCATTCGTCGCCCCAATGACACCCCGGCTCAAGCAGGAGATGAACCGGGAGATGAATCATGAAGGTACCACGCGGCCCATTGGCTTGGATGGTGGATCACGGGGTTGCCCCCAACTTATTGATGGTGCTGTTTATCGTCGGCGGCCTAATGGCGTCGCTAGCGATTAAAAAGGAAGTGTTTCCTGAATTCGACATCGAAGTCGTGCAAGTCACTATCAGCTACCCTGGCGCCACGCCGGAGGATGTGGAACAGAGCCTGCTGCTACCGGTGGAAGCCGCGATTGCCGATGTAGAGGGCATCGACGAGCTGACCGCCACGGCCAGTGAAGGCAGCGCCAGCGTCAACGCAACGCTGATTGATGGTGTGGATGTGATGCGCGCCTATCAGGATATCCAGCAGGCGGTGAACGCCATCACTACCCTACCCAGCGCTGCCGATCCACCGCGCTTTACCCTCGCGGGGCGCTCCCGCAGCGTGTTGAGCCTACAGGTTTACGGCCAAGTCGGTCTGGAGGCACTGCACAACGCGGCCGAAGACGTGCGCGGTGAACTGCAAGCCACTTCCGGCATCTCCCGTGCGGAGCTATCCGGCAACCGCGAGCGAGAGATTCAAGTCCACTTGGACGAAGAGTCCATCGAGCGCTATGGCCTCGATCACCAGGAACTTGCCAGCCGCATTGCCGAAGAAGCCCTTGATCTCGCTAGTGGCCAGCTCACAACGGAAGAAGGTGAATGGCTGATTCGCTATCAGGGGCGGCGTAACAGCGCCGAGGCCTTTGCCGAGCTGCCGATTCTGACCAGCACCCAGGGGGCACCGATTACACTGGGCGAGATCGCCAGGGTCAGCGATGGCTTTGCCGAAACCGACCGAGAGGAGTTTTATAATGGCCAGCCCGGCCTCTCTGTGGATGTTTACCAGATTGGTGATCAAACCCCAACCAGTATTTCAGAAGCGGTCAACGGTGAGCTTGAGCGCCTACGCGCAGGTATGCCGGAAGGCGTTAGCCTGGATATTTCCCGCGATAGCTCAGAAGTTTACGAAGATCGACTTAGCCTGCTGTTAAAAAACGCCTGGATGGGGTTAGCGCTGGTATTAGTACTCATGGCGCTATTTTTGGAAGCGCGGTTGGCGTTCTGGGTCACCCTGGGCATCCCAACGGCGTTTCTGGGTGCCATGCTGTTTCTACCCTGGATCGGCGTCTCGCTCAACATGATGTCGATGTTCGCCTTTATTATCGCCCTGGGGATCGTGGTAGATGACGCCATTATCGTTGGCGAGAATATCTACAGCTACCGGGAGGAGGGTTACTCACTGCGCGATGCGGCGGTCAAAGGTGCCAGCGAAATTGCCACCCCGCTAACCTTCGCGATTCTGTCCAATATCGTCGCCTTCCTGCCGCTGCTATTTTTACCCGGCTTTTTGGGGTTGATTTTTGCCACCGTGCCGGTGGTAGTAGTGACGGTATTCTTGATCTCCTGGCTGGAAGCCTTGGTGATTCTGCCTGCTCACCTGGCGCATAGCCGAAAACCGCGCCAAACCCCGGTGTGGCAACGCCCACTTGAATCACTTCGTCAACGCCTCCAGGGCGGCTTGCATCACTTCACCTATCGCCAGTTTGAGCCGTTTTTGCAACGCGCCCTCAATCAGCGCCTGCTCAGTATTTCGCTGGGCATCGCGATTCTGTTGATCGCGCTCTCCTGGGCGATGAGTGGGCGTCTGGGCTTTTCCCTGATGCCACGGGTCGAATCGGATCAGGTGCAGGCCACGGTCACCCTGCCCATTGGTAGCAATATCAACGTTAGCCGCGAGCTTAGCCAGCAGTTGCTCAACGCCGCCGATGCCCTCAGCGATCGCGAAGAGACGCTAAGCTTCAGCAGCTCACGCAGCCGCTTAGATGGCGAAAGTTTGGAAGTGCGTTTGGATATTGCTAGCGAGAGCCTGGAAGCGTGGCCACCCTCGCGTATCGCCCGGGAGTGGCGTGATCTCACTGGCGATTTACTCGGCGCCCAGTCGGTTCGTTTTGAAGCCGATGTCGGCGGACCCGGTAGCGGCGCGGCCCTCAGCCTACGTCTTTCGCACCCGGATACTCAGGTGCTGGAAGCCGCCGCCGAACGCTTAGCGGAAACGTTGGGCGGCTATGGCCTCACGGATATCGACAGCGGCCTGGGAGACGGTAAACCGCAGCTGGAAATGCGCCTTTCTGCTGAGGGCCGCGCCTTGGGGCTCACGGGTAATAATCTGGCCCAAGCCCTGCGCGGGCCACTCCAGGGCGCCACTGCGCTTGAACAGTACGTGGGACGTAGCGAAATCAGCGTTGAGGTACGTTTACCCAACGACAACCGCGACAGTTTGAATGAGCTCTACCGCATGCCGGTGCGCACGCCCGATGGGTTGAGTGTACCGCTATCGCGAGTGGCCGACATTACCATCAGCCAAGCCTCTAGCAGCCTTGAACGCATTAACGGGCGGCGAATTATTACCGTCACCGCTGACTCGGAAAGCGATGTGGCCATCAATCAAGTGCTCTCCACGCTCCAGGAAGAGGCGTTTCCCAACCTCACCTCCACGTGGCCGGGGCTGGAAGTCAGCATGGGCGGGCGCCAGCAAGACACCGCCGACAACCTAGCGACCCTGAAAACCTCAATGTGGTTAATGATTGCCGCGCTTTATGCACTGCTGGCGATCCCGTTTAGAAGCTACCTGCAGCCGCTGCTGGTGCTGGCCGCGATCCCCTTTGGCATTGTTGGTGCCGTCGCTGGACATATGATCATGGGCTTCGGGCTATCCATCATTAGCCTGCTGGGTATGCTGGCTCTCTCAGGCGTGGTCATTAACGACGCCTTGGTGCTGATTGATTACGCCAACCGCAAACGCCGTGAGGGCATGGCCGCCCGGGAAGCCATTGTGGCAGCAGCCACCCGCCGCTTACGCCCGATAATGATGACCACGCTGACGACCTTTTTAGGTCTGGCACCGATGATCTTGGAAACGTCCAGACAGGCGCGCTTTATGATCCCCATGGCGATCTCGCTCGGCTTCGGTATGCTTTTCGCCACCGTGATACTGCTGATCCTGGTGCCCTGCCTCTATCTAGGCATGGAGAATGTTCGCGAGCGACTCAGCGCGCCACGCCAACCCACACTAGATAAAAAGCCTAGCCAAGAAGAAGGAGCCCACTGATGGCCTTGCTCACAGCCATACGTCAATGGCGCCCCTCTCGGCTGGGGCTAAAGCTGTTCGTCATAATTCTCAGCGTCAATGTAGCGATCTCAGCCAGTATGTTTCTTGCTGTCTCGTACAGTATTGATCGCGGCTTTCTCGACTACCTCAACCAGGCCCAAGAGCGTCGTGCCACACTGCTGGCTGACGGCCTCGTGACTCGCTGGGAAACCCAGCAGAGCTGGGGATGGCTGGAGCAGTCACCGGAACGCTGGCCATTTATTGTTCGCTTTGAACTGGGTCAGGAGCATAGTGACCGCCCCTCGCCACTCGGTGAGGCGCGGGACTTCACCCTGCGCGCGACGGATGGCCGTTTTGTGGTACCGCCCAAGAGCGGGCGCGAAGGTTCGGGCAGTTGGCATTGGCTCACCCTTCGCAGCGGCGATACCGATATCGGCTCGCTGGGTTTTCGGCCGCCGCGAGAAATGATGGAGCGTATGGAGAGCCGCTTCCTTGAGCGCCAACAGCGTAACTTGGTGCTTATCGTGATATCACTCTGCGTTGCCTCACTGCTGCTGGCAGGCGGGCTCTCCTGGTGGCTGGGGCGACGCACTCGGGCACTGGCGGGTGCCACGCTGCGGCTTACCGAGGGCGACTATCGCGCTCGACTGCCTGAGCGTGGCCGTGATGAGCTATCGCGCTTGGCACGCGACTTCAACGTATTAGCGGCAACGCTGGAAGCCAGCCGCGATGCCCGCGCTCGCTGGGTTTCTGATACCGCCCACGAGCTGCGCACGCCGCTGGCGGTGCTGCGCGGCGAGATCGAAGCCATGCAGGATGGGATTCGTCCATTGAATCAGGAGAACCTTAGCTCCCTCGCCCAGGAAGTGGGGCAGCTAGAGCGCTTAGTGGCGGATTTACGTTTGCTATCGCAAAGCGATGCTGGCGCGCTGGATATTCAGTTGGCGCCGATGGATCTTAGCGACTGCCTTGCCTGCCGTCTGACCGACGCTGACCGCTGGTTAGTCGAAAGCGGTTTAACGCTGACCGAACAGATCGAGACTGGCATTATGATTCGTGGCGATGCCCAACGCCTGCGCCAGCTGTGGAACAACCTGTTGGATAACAGCTGCGCCTACACCCAACCCCCGGGCGAGCTGCGTGTCACGCTCACCGCCCAGCAAGGGATGGCAGTGGTCACCTGGGAAGACAGCACGCCGGGCGTGCCAGAGGAAGAACTAGTACGCTTAACCGAGCGGCTCTATCGTGTGGAAGGCTCGCGCAGCCGTGCCAGCGGCGGCAGCGGCTTGGGGCTCTCCATTGCGAGCGCCCTGGTCAATGCCCATGGTGCAACGCTAACGCCCTCTATCTCAACGCTAGGGGGGCTACGTTGGACACTGCGTTTCCCTCTGTTGGCTGCTGATTAGTATTTCCGGGATTAATATTTCAATAACTGATATGACAAGAACCGTTAAGCCATGCTTTCACGTTCACTGTTAAGCGAGTCTACCTTTATGTCTCATGCTGCCTCTTTACTGATTGTCGAGGATGAACCGAAGATTGCCCGCCTAATGGCGGACTACTTAACCACCCACGGTTTTGAGGTCACCACCCTGGGCCATGGCGATGAGGTGATACCGTGGCTGGAGCAGCACTCCCCTGCGTTGGTACTCCTCGATATCATGCTGCCAGGAAAAGATGGCCTCACCCTCAGTCGGGAAATACGCCAGCAGTGGCCTGCCATTGCCATCATCATGGTCACCGCCAAGGTAGAAGAGGTCGACCGCTTGCTAGGGCTGGAACTAGGTGCCGATGACTATATCTGCAAGCCGTTTAGCCCCCGGGAAGTCGTCGCACGGGTCAAAGCGGTACTACGCCGTAGCCAAGCGGCGGCCGATGCCCCAGCCAAGGTGCAAAACGCACCAGTGGTATTAAACGAAGATGGCTGGCAGGCGCTCGCCCACGGGCAGGATTTAGGCCTAACGGCGGTGGAGTTCCAGCTATTGCGGGTAATGATGCAGGCGCCGGGCCGAATTTTCAGCCGCGAGCAGCTAATGGATCATATGTATCGCGACAACCGCATCGTCTCGGAACGCACCGTAGACAGCCACATCAAAAAGCTGCGCAAGAAGATCCACGAAGCGCTGCCAGAACTGGAAATCATCCGTTCGGTGTATGGCGTCGGCTATAAGTATCAGCCGGAGGGATAAAGTTTTACCTGCCGATTAAGAAACGCAATACCTGCATCAATGGCGCCGCTGCTGAGTAGAAAGCTGGCAAAGTGGCCGCGCCAGCGCTGCAGATATAACTCGCTCTCGATGTTATTATTCTGCAGGGCTTGATAGAAGTCCGTGGCGTGATCCACCGGCACCAGTTGATCCCACTTGCCGTGAAACAGAAAAAATGGCGGCGACTGTGGGGTAATTTGCCGTGCGGGAGAGGCTAGGCGATACGCTTCGTTTTCTTCAGAGCGGGTACCACCGATAAAGTCGACGACTAAGCGTCCATCGTCAAACTTAAGCAAATCACTAGGTAGTCCTCCAGCCAATACCGCAGCCAAACGGCTCTGCTCACCGCCGTAAGGTTCAGCCAGCGGCCCCTCTACTCCCGCCACTGCCAGCAAACTCACTAAATGCGCCCCCGATGAAAACCCCACCCCGACAATACGGCTCGTATCCACCTGCCACTCATCGGCATTGGCGTGAATCCAGGCCATCGCCTGTTGCAAGTCGTGCAGTTGACTGGGGAAGCGATACTCCGGTGCAAAGCGGTGCTCAATATTAACCGCCACATAGCCTTGCCCTGCTAAGCGCTCAGCAATGCCCTGCATATCTTCCGGTTTACGATTACGCCAGCCGCCGCCATGCACCACTAAGGCAGCAGGTCGCAACCCACCGAGAGAGTCGTCGGGTAGATAAACATCAGCTGTTAACGCCTGGGGCCACTCTTCGGGCGTATAAGTGGCAGGTGACAAGCGCGTAAAAGGCTGGGGGTCGCGCAGCGCATTGCTTTCAATCGCGGGCTCACCATGGCTAACGTGTTGGGCAGCGCTACAAGCACTCAGCATTAAGGCAATGGCCCCCAGGCCAGTCACGCGGCGCAGAGAGGTTAACGCCCAACGCTGCTGCCATACGCGAAGTTGCTCGGTTCGCAACATGATGCTTCTCCCTGAAAAGTAGGTGGCCCCTCACCTAACGACTACGACCTACAACAAGCCAATAAGATCATGATTGTTGCACACTATCTGCAAACGGTTTGCACGCCGCCTAGCGATACTGTCATCGTCAACTCACCAGGAGAGATGCTATGAACATTTCAAGTGCTAAACAGATTTCAGGAGTTAGGAAAATGTCAATTCGCCAACTGTTTGCCCCCGCCCTGCTGGCTATCGCCATTGCTCCATTAGCGTTTACCGCTCAAGCACATAGCCACGGTGACCATGAAGGGCAAGGCCCTGATCGCGAACGCATGGAAGAGCGCATGGAGGAGCGTCGCCAGGAAGTGTACGAGCACGCTGATATCTCAGCAGAGAAACAGGCTGAGCTTAACGAAGCACATGCTGAACATCGCGAAGCCATGCAGGCCCTGCGTGAAGAGCATCACGAACGGGTAGCTGAAATTCTTACCGAAGAAGAGCAGCAATCACTGCGCAACGCTATGCAAGAAGCCCATGAAGAGTATCGTGGTAAGCACGGTAAACGTGGTCATCACGAGGGTAATAGTGATGAGAACGCCGATAGCGAATAAACGCAGGCCAAGCCTCAAACCAAGATCCATCGCCCGGTTTTTCCGGGCGTTTTTGTGTCTGTACTTTCGTCAGCACACTGCTAACTCCACGCTAATTCAACCCAACGAAGGGGGGTTAACTTGAAGGGGGATGCATAATCGCGTATTTTATTTGAACGTTCATTCAAAATAAAAGTCTATCTTTCAACAACAGGAGTCCGCCTGCATGGCGAAAGACAACCCTATCCTCCCCTCCCGCGACCGCCTCAATCCCGTGGTTTTCCACGGCAGTGTGGCGGGTATCGTTATCTTTTTAGTACTCACCATGCTGTTCACCGAGCAAGCCGGTGCTTTTTTTGATGCCGGGCTTGCCTGGGTCAGTAAAACCTTTGGCTGGTACTACATGCTGGCGATTGTTGCCTACCTGGTCTTTGTGGTTGCTATTGGCATGTCACGCTTTGGCAGTATTCGCCTAGGGCCCGATCACTCACGCCCCGAGTTTTCGCTACTCTCCTGGTCAGCCATGCTGTTTGCCGCGGGTATCGGTATCGACCTGCTGTTCTTCAGCGTTGCCGAGCCAGTGGCCCACTATTTGGCACCGCCGGATTTAGCCCCGGAAAGCCAGGCCGCGATGCGTAACGCCGTCGTTCAAACCTATCTGCACTGGGGGCTCTCTGGCTGGGGGCTGTACGTGTTGATGGGTATGGCGCTGGCCTACTTTAGCTATCGTCATCGCTTGCCGCTGGCGATACGTAGTGCGCTCTACCCAATTCTAGGGAAGCGTATCCACGGCCCCATTGGCAACGCGGTGGACATTACCGCGGTCATTTCTACCGTGTTCGGCATTGCTACCAGCCTGGGTATCGGGGTGATGCAGCTCAACTACGGCCTCACCTATATGTTCGGTGTACCGGAAACGCTCACAGTGCAGGTGATTTTGATTGTACTGGTGGTGGTATTAGCAACAATATCTGTGGTGACCGGCGTTGAGAAAGGCATTCGCCGCCTCTCTGAGTTCAATATGCTGCTGGCATTGGCGCTGATGCTGTTTGTGCTCTTTGCAGGCGACACCCTGGTACTGCTGGATAAAGTGGTCAATAACGCCGGTGATTATCTATCCGGTTTTGTCGGTGCAAGTTTTGATACCTACGCCTTTGCCGATGAGGGCGCCCAAGAGTGGAAGATGTGGTGGACGATCTTCTTCTGGGGCTGGTGGATTGCCTGGACGCCTTTCGTCGGTCTGTTCCTGGCGCGTATTTCTCGTGGCCGTACCATTCGTGAGTTTGTCGCAGGCGCCTTGTTCATTCCGCTGGCCTTTATGATGGTGTGGATGTCGGTATTTGGTAACAGCGGCATCGAGCTGGTCGCCAACCAAGGCGTGGCCGAGCTGGGTGAGCAGGCCCTTAACACACCGCAAACCACGCTTTACACACTGCTTGAGTACTACCCTTACGTTGGCCTAACCGCGGCAGTTGTCACCGTGCTGGGCATCGTCTTCTTTATTACCTCAGCGGACTCCGGCGCGCTGGTTCTGGCCAACTTCACCTCTATTTTGAGCGACGTGAACCACGATGCGCCGGTAAAGCTGCGTATTTTCTGGTCTGCAACGATCGGATTGATCACTATAGCTCTGCTGATGGCCGGTGGCTTGAACGCGCTTCAGAGCGCCGTCGTTATCACCGCACTGCCCTTCTCATTAGTTATTTTCGCAGTGATGGTGGGGATGTATAAAGCGCTGAAACTGGAAGGCAAAAAAGCCGATGCCCGCCGTATGATTGCCGGTGGAGCCCCCGGCGGCGACTGGCGAGAGCGCCTGGATCGCGCCCTGGATACCTCGAATCGTGCGGGTGCCGCTGCGACGATTGAACACTCCATTCGCCCAGCGATGACCCAGTTTGCTCAGGAGCTTGAAAGCCGTGGCCAAACCGCCAATGTGACCGAAGAACACGTTGAGGGCGAGACGCTACCAAACCTGATGCTTCAGGTCGACTTCGGTGACGCCACCAGCTTTGTCTACCAAGTGTGTCCGCACCGTATGCGCACACCAAGCTTCATCCCTGCCGATGATGACTTCTATGTACGTCTGGATGTCTATCTGGCGGAAGGTGGACAAGATAAAGACCTTAACGGTTATACCCGTGGCCAAGTGATTGGTGATTTGGTGGCTGAGTATGAGCGCCACTTACACTTCCTCACCTTGGCCGGTGAGCAGATGGGCCATGTCCAGGCGATGCCTGGCACCATCGGCGAACCACCGGAAGACTCGCAGATATAAGTAAGCGTCTGCGCTTAGCCTAAAAGACGAATCCCGGCCACGTGCCGGGATTTTTTGTGCGCGAACGGCTCCGCGACTAACGACTTGTTGTGCAAATTTCAGCGCAGGCGTAGCGTAATGGCTTGTTTTCCCTGTTTTTAGGAGGCTGACCCTATGTCCCGTGTCCATCGACCTTCGGGATACGTTTTCCCGCTGCCTGGCCGCGCGTTAGTAAACGCCTGGCGTGAAGGCTATACGCTGGCCAAATTCAAGCGGGATGTAATGGCAGGTCTGACGATTGGCGTGGTGGCGGTACCGCTTTCCATGGCGCTGGCCATCGCCACTGGCGTACCACCTCAGCACGGGTTGTACACTGCCATCGTGGCGGGCGCGGTGATCGCCTTAACCGGCGGTTCGCGGTTTAATATATCTGGCCCTACCGCCGCCTTTGTGGTGATCCTATTTCCCATTGTGGCCAATCATGGTTTGGGCGGGCTGCTGATTGCTACCTTTATGGCAGGCGCCATTTTGGTCGCGCTGGGGCTGTCGCGGCTGGGCAGTCTGATTCAGTACGTCCCCTACCCGGTCATTCTTGGCTTTACAGCGGGCATTGGCGTCGTCATTGCGTTGCTGCAACTGCCTGATTTTCTTGGCTTGGCCGGCGTGGAACTAGGTGACAGCACTCTGTATAACCTACTGCTGATTGGTCGAGCACTGCCCACTCTGTCACTGGCTGAAATCAGCGTCGGGCTTGTGACCTTGGCAACGCTGTTAATCTGGCCCCGTATGAATACCCCAGTTCCAGCCCCGCTGGTTGGCTTGGCGGTGGGCACCCTGGCGGCCACCTTGCTGCTGGTGGGTGGCGTCGAGGTCGATACTATCGCCTCGCGCTTTAGCTGGGAGTATCAGGGCGAAAGCGGCAGCGGCATTCCACCCTTCGCGCCTGGCTTTAGCGCACCGTGGCATTTCCCTGGGGCCGATGGCACGCCGCTTGAGATCGACTTTGCACTGATTCAGGCACTGCTTGGCCCGGCACTGGCGATTGCGCTGCTGGCGGCCATTGAGTCGCTGCTGTGTGCCGTGGTGGCAGATGGTTTAACTCGCACCCGCCATGATCCTAATGCCGAGCTAATTGGCCAGGGGCTGGGCAATATGGTGGTGCCCTTCTTCGGCGGCATTACCGCCACGGCGGCCCTTGCCCGCACTGCGACTAATATCAAAAGCGGTGCCTTTTCACCTCTCGCTGCGGTGGTGCATTCAGTCGTGGTGCTACTTGCCGTGGTCGTGCTCGCGGGAGTGCTGGGATATGTACCCATGGCCGCTCTGGCCGCCCTGCTCTTTATCATCGCCTGGAACATGAGCGAGGCGAGCCACTTTATGCATACGCTGAAAAGCGCCCCCGCCAGCGATGTTTGGGTATTGGTGATCTGCTTCGCACTCACGGTTGTTTTCGACATGGTGATTGCCGTGGCCGTGGGTATTGGCCTAGCCGCCGCGCTGTTTATTCGTCGAATGGCACAGCTGACTCATACCCAACGCTTAGCGGCACCCAACACTGGCGAGAACTTCCCGCCGGAAGTGGCACTTTATAAGATAAGCGGGCCGCTGTTTTTTGGCGCAGCAGAAAAGGCCATTGCCACACTCAGAGTGATTGACCACAGCGTAAAAATCGTCGTTCTGGATATGCGCGATGTCCCCAGCCTGGATACCACCGCCATGGTGGCGCTGGATACACTGCGCCGCGAGCTGGGCGAGCATGAGGTGGGGGTAATATTTGTAGGGCTGGCGCCGCGCCTGGCGCTGAAAATAAAGCGTGCAGGCATTCAACGCGAAGCGGGTAAGTTAGCGGTCGTCAGCAACCTTGCCCACGCAGAGCGAATGGCGCGCCGTTGGCTGGGCTGACTGGAGAACGGCGAGAATTAAATCACGCCTGTGCAGTGACACTGTCGGAATTAAAAAGGGGAGTTTCCTCCCCCTAAAATACGTCACTAAAACGATGTCAGCTAGCCATATCCAACACGATGCGGCCTTCGATCTTGCCGTCGATCATGCGCTGGAAGACATCGTTGATATTGTCCAGCGTATCGGTTGCGACCGTGGCCTTAACCTTGCCTTCGGCGGCGAAGTCCAGCGCTTCCTGCAGGTCGCTGCGTGTGCCAACGATGGAGCCGCGTATGGTAATACCGTTGAGCACTGTGCTAAAGATTGGCAGCGGGAAGTCACCCGGTGGTAGGCCATTAAGCACCAGTGTGCCGCCACGGCGTAGCATATTCTGCGCTTGATCAAACGCCTTCGGCGACACCGCTGTCACCAAGGCACCGTGAGCGCCACCAATGGTTTTCTTCAGGTAGGCCGCTGGGTCGGTTTTCATGGCGTTAACAGTTACCGTGGCACCTAAACGCTCGGCCAGGGCTAGCTTACCGTCATCAATATCGACAGCCGCCACGTTCAACCCCATCGCTTTGGCGTACTGCACCGCCATATGGCCCAGGCCACCAATGCCCGAAATCACCACCCACTGGCCGGGGCGGGTATCGGTCATCTTCAGGCCTTTATAAACCGTTACCCCAGCACACAGCACCGGGGCTATTTCAATAAAATCAATGGCATCCGGCAACCTCCCCACATAGCCGGCATCCGCTAAGGTGTAGTCCGCGAACCCGCCGTTAACGCTGTAGCCGGTATTCTGCTGGGACTCGCACAGCGTCTCCCAACCGCCTAAACAGTGCTCACAGTAGCCGCAGGCCGAATAGAGCCAGGGCACACCGATACGATCGCCCTCTTTGACGTGGGAGACACCTTCGCCCACCGCCACGATATGACCAACCCCTTCGTGCCCTGGAATAAACGGCGGCGAGGGTTTGACCGGCCAATCGCCGTGAGCAGCGTGTAAATCGGTATGGCAAACACCAGAGGCCGCCACTTTCATCAATACTTCGCCCTGCTTGGGGCGAGGTACGTCAACTTCTTCTATGACCAACGGCTGGCCGAACTCACGAACGACCGCCGCGCGCATTGTGCTATCCATGATGCAACTCCTAATAGTTTACGATAGGCAGTTTAAGCACTGCTCTTATCGGTAAAGTCAGCGTCAGGGGGACTGACAATACCGCCCGGCTGATGCTGGGCGGTGTGGGCTAGCTATACATAGAAAAACGTGGCGGGTTAGAAGAAGCCCAGCGGATTGATATCGTAGCTGACCAGCAGGTTTTTGGTTTGCTGGTAGTGCTCAAGCGCCACCTTGTGAGTTTCACGGCCAACACCGGATTTTTTATAGCCACCGAAGGCCGCATGGGCGGGATACTGGTGGTAGCAGTTGGTCCATACGCGTCCGGCTTGAATGCCTCGACCCATACGGAAGGCAACGTTGATATCGCGGCTCCATACGCCTGCGCCCAAACCAAACTCGGTGTCGTTGGCAATCGCCAGCGCTTCTTCTTCATCCTTGAAGGTAGTGACTGCCACTACCGGGCCAAAGATTTCTTCCTGGAAGACGCGCATCTGGTTGTTACCCTTCAGCAGCGTGGGCTGAATGTAGTAACCGCTGTTGATGCTATCATCCATGGTCTCTTTATTACCGCCGGTGAGGAATTCAGCACCTTCATCCCGGGCGACATCCATGTAGGACATGATTTTATCGAACTGCTCTTGAGAGGCCTGGGCCCCTACCTGCACGTCGGTATCCAATGGATTACCGCGTTTGATGGTTTTAGTACGCTCGATGACCTTGGCCATGAACTCCTCGTACATGCTCTCTTGGATCAGCGCACGTGACGGGCAAGTGCACACTTCGCCTTGGTTAAAGAACGCCAGCACCAAGCCTTCGACTGCTTTATCAATAAAGGTCGGTTCAGCGTTCATGATGTCGGCAAAGTAGATGTTGGGGGATTTGCCGCCCAGCTCCACGGTAGAGGGAATGATGTTTTCCGCCGCGCATTTCAGGATATGCGAACCGACAGGCGTAGAGCCGGTAAAGGCGATCTTGGCAATACGCTTGCTGCTTGCCAACGCCTGCCCTGCTTCAGCGCCAAAGCCGTTGACGACATTTAGCACGCCAGGCGGCAGTAGATCACCAATCACTTCCATCACCTTCAGAATCGAGGCAGGCGTTTGCTCTGCAGGCTTCAAGACCACGCAGTTACCCGCCGCCAGTGCAGGTGCCAGCTTCCAGGCAGCCATTAGGATTGGGAAATTCCAGGGAATAATCTGCCCCACCACGCCCAGCGGCTCGTGGAAATGATAGGAGACGGTGTTGGCGTCGATATCTGCCGCGGTGCCTTCTTGCGAACGCAAGCAGCCCGCAAAGTAGCGGAAATGGTCAACGGCCAGCGGTATATCCGCATTGAGGGTTTCGCGTACGGCTTTACCGTTATCCCAGGTTTCAGCCACCGCGAGGACTTCAAGATTTTGCTCAATACGATCGGCGATTTTCAGCAGGATATTGCTGCGCTCTTGGGCGGATGTTTTCCCCCAGGCAGGTGCCGCTTTGTGGGCCGCATCCAGCGCTTTATCGATATCCTCTGCCGTTGAGCGGGGGATTTCGCAGAAGACGTGACCATTGACGGGGCTAATATTATCGAAGTATTGGCCTTTCACCGGGGCAACAAATTCGCCGCCGATATAGTTGCCATAGCGTTTTTCAAATGACACCACAGAACCGGTATCACCAGGGTTGGCGTAGATCATTGTATTGCTCCTGAGTATTATGATTATTAAAGATGCATTGACAGTGTTGTTCACTAAAGCAAATGGCGATATAGCCCGATGGCAGGATTAGCCCTCATCCCTTGGTAGGAGACGCCATGTATTCCCTGGTGGTGGCGGATGACCATCCGCTGTTCCGAGACGCGCTACAAACCGTGATTAGCGGGGGCTTGGCAGGCAGCCTGCTATTGGAAGCAGAGAGCCTTGCTGATGCAATAACGCTGATTGAAGCGCAAACAGAGTTAGATCTACTGCTGCTGGATTTAAGTCTTCCAGATGCGGAAGGCTTAGAGGGGCTGACAGCACTGCGGGAGGCATTTCCCTGGTTGCCGGTGGCGATTGTTTCTGCACATCAAGAGCGCCAGCTGGTACTCGATGCCATAACCCTCGGCGCGGTGGGCTATATTCCCAAATCCACACCTCGGGAAGCGCTGCTGGCGGCGTTAACGCAGATTCTTGAAGGCCAGCTCTACCTGCCGCCCGATATCATGCGTCGCCCAGCACCGCGCAGTTCTGCGGAGCCACCCATCGTAAATGCTGCATCGACCAGCGAGCGGTTGGCGCGTTTAACCGATAAGCAGCTAGAGGTATTGGCTTGCATGACGACAGGCATGTCGAACAAGCATATTGCCCGGGAGTTGTTGATTGCCGAGACGACCGTCAAAACCCATGTTTCGGCAATTCTGCGCAAGCTGAATGCCACGAGCCGGGTTCACGCCATTGTTATTGCCGGTGAGGAAGATCTAAGCTTTCACCGCGCCAACCGCACGCGTTAGGCTTTATTGAGCAGTGTGGCTAGCAGCATGCGCAGCCGGAGGGGCTTTAACGGTTTGAGCAGGCAGTACATGCCCGCTTCGCGGGTTGCGCGCTTAATCTCCGCCTCGTGATTGGCAGTAATCACCACCGCTGCCAAGCCTGGATAACGGCGCTGCTGTCGTGCGGCCAACTCAATGCCGGTTTCGCGGTGATCGCCCAAATGGTAATCCACCAGCAACACTGCCGGTCGCTCACCGTCGCTGGCGGCCTCCAACGCACTCACCGTGGCGGCGGCGCGCACTCGGCACCCCCAACTGCCCAGTAGCGCCTGCATACCTTCTATAATCGCCAGGTCATCATCAATCACCCAAATGACACAGCCGCTTAATGGATCCTCGGCAATGTCAGGCAACGGAGTGTAATGAGTGCGCGCCACTGCGGGGGGCGCGACCGTCGCGTAAGGCACGGTGATCGAAAATAGTGCACCCGCACCAGGGCGAGAAGCGAGCAAGATCGGTTGTCCCAGCATAGCGCTGATCCGGTCAACGATGGCTAGACCTAACCCCAAACCGCGGCTGTGAGCGCTATTGGACTGATTAGCGCGGCGAAACTCCAGAAAGATCGCTTCCCGCTGCTGCTCAGGGATCCCAGGGCCGGTATCGCCCACCATAATTTCCAGGCCATCTCGTCTCCGCCGACAGCCCAGCAGTACGCGCCCCTGCTCGGTATAGCGCACCGCGTTGCTTAAGAAGTTGCGGATCACTCGCGCCAGCAACGCTAGATCCGACTCGACCACCGCACTAGAAGGCACGTAGTGCAGTGTCAGCCCCCGCACCCCGGCCACTTGGCGATACTCCTCTGCCAGCGCATCTAGCAGCGTGCTCACCGCGAAAGGCGCTTTATCGGCGTGGAGTACGCCTGCGTCCAAACGTGAGATATCCACTAGCGTTCCTATCAAGCCTTCAACATCTTTCAGCGAGCGGCCAATATGGCCGACCAGGGCTTGTGAGGTATCAGGAAGCGAGTGGGTTTCTAACGCACTGGCAAACAGCCGGGCGGCATTGAGTGGCTGAAGCAAATCGTGACTGACCGCCGCCAGAAATTTCGTTTTGGAGAGGTTAGCGGCTTCGGCTTCGGCTTTCGCGGCCAGTAGGCGCGTATTGACCTGGCTCAGTTCGTCTAAGGTGCGGTGCAGCGCATCAGTGCGCTCTCGCACCTGTTCGGCAAGTAACACTGAGCGCTCAAACGCGGCATAGGGCGCGGGGTCGGCGCCGCCCCCCGTTTCCACCCGCTCCATCAGCGCGTGGCAAACTTTACGCAGGCGACGGTTCTCTTCCCGCAACGCCTCAGCGCTCGCCGCATCATTGCTATTGGACGCTTCAGTGCGATGAGTTGCGTCAGTGTTTGTGGTTAGCTGGAAGAGATCCAAACGCCACCCCCGTAAACGTTTGATTCACATGCATACCATGATGCTGTTCACCGTACGTATTGAACCCCACTACACCTGCCTGGCGCAGCAACTGCGATGCCTGATCCAGCTGTTGTAACGCCTCGAGCTCCATTCTACGTAGAAAACAGTCGCAGCCAATAATCATGCTCGGCGCGCCTAGGCGGGCACCTACTCCAGCAAGCATCACGCTGAGATTATCCAATAGCGGCGTGGGCTGCATGGCGGTCAGTACAATGCCGTTTTCCACCGCGCAGTAAAAGCTCAAACTACTGTCGCTATTAACACGCTGAATAGAGCGCACGTAGTGCTGTCCGCCGATACGTACGGCCAATGGATGACGGGCAAAAATGCCAGCGTTGAGCTGTGCAGGTGAACTACCTACCAGTTCGGCGTATACCTGGGCGGCGGGCAACCCGTTGAGTTCTATCACCCGCCGCTGTTCGCGGTCAGCCTCGGTCACTACGAGTTTGTGGGCCAATGGCATTAAGTGGTGGGTTGAAAACACTTCAAAAGGCAGCCGGGTGTTGATCATTACCACCACTGCTGCACGGGTATAAAAGCGCCCAGCGGTATATACATGGGTATGGCTAAGGTGATTGTCGTCACCCGCCGAGCCGCCGAAACTGGGGATGCGGCCTAGGGCGGCATCTAAGGTAGCGAGCACCTGCTCTTCACGGCTGGATAAGCCATCCAATAGGGTCAGCGCAAAGCTGTGTTCATTAATCGGCGCGATGGTTTGTTGGCGGCACTGCTCCAACAGCGTATCGACCAGCGGTTGAGCGTTGGCTAGTTCAAAATGCTCCAGGTCATCGATCAGCGCCGTTTCAATGGCAAACAGTCGGCGATCAAACCCAATCGCCACGATAGAACCGCGGTCATAGCCTCCCGGGGTTATTTCCCCAGCCGTCGTACAGCCACTTAGCGGCGTGGTGGGAAAACTACTTTCCAGCGCGTCTGCCAGGGCGGCTAAATCATACTCCGCGCTGCAGAAGAACAGCACGAACCCCAAGTGCTCGTGCCGTAAAGCGTCGGCTAACTCCGCCGCTGCCTGGCAAGCATTAGCCTGCTGACTGGCCGCAGTAAGAATGCCCTGCTCAACCTGATAAGTGGTCACGGCACCACCTCTCTAGTGCGGCATATGTATGCGCCGCTGCAAGCCTTAACGCGCAGAACGCATCATCAAGCTGCTTGGATGTCGCATGTTGCGTTTCAGCTAATTTTTCAAGCTGCTGCGCCAATTCGGCAAGCTGGTCGGCCCCCATACTCAATGACTCGCCGCGCAGTTGGTGGGCAAGCCGCACAACCTGCTGTGTCTGCTCTGACGTTAGGGGAGTAGCGGCCAAACACGCAGCCAACTGAGCGGAGTAATCGCTTACTTGCTGATGATATAGCATGATCAGCTGTGTCACGCTCGCCTCCCCTAGCGTCGTTTTCAGCATGCCAAGGGTATCGCTGTTAAGGAGTGATTGCTGCTTGGTTAACGGAGGAGAAACCGCTAATGCCTGTAAAGGCGTTGCGTCTGGGGTCGCAAAAAGTTGTAACGCCAACACGTTACTTAACGCCGACAGTGACAGTGGCTTTGTGATGTAATCATCCATACCCGCCGCCAGGCAGCGTTTACGGTCATCTTCAGCACCTCCAGCCGTCATGGCAACAATCGGCACACTGGCCAGCCAGCCACCCTGTTCCCGCAAACGCTGGGTGACCGTCAGGCCATCCATATCGGGCAGTTGAATATCCATAAAGATCAAATGCACCTGTTGGGATTCAGCCATGGCCAAGGCATCATGGCCGTTCTCGGCCCAGACGACATCGCAACCTAAGCGCACCAACAAGCCCATCGCGACTTTGCGATTAACGGCATTATCCTCTACCAGCAGCAGTGTTGTGCCGGTAAAGTCCCGTTTGGGGGATGGGGGCAGCGTTCTGGATACGGGGTCAGCGGCGATCAAGGGCAACTCACACCAGAAAGTGCTACCTTGGCCTAATTGGCTTTTTACCCCTAATCGCCCCTGCATGGCTTCGCTTAACCGTTTGCAAATTGCCAGCCCTAGCCCGGTGCCACCAAATCGACGTGCCACCGATTCATCTGCCTGCTGGAAAGGCTCAAATAGACGCTGCTGTTGCTGTTCGCTTAGACCACAGCCCGTATCACAGACCTCAAACAGTAACTGCTCCACCGTCGAAGAGACTCGTACGCTGACATCACCGTGATCGGTGAATTTGATCGCATTGGCAATAAGATTAAGCAGGATTTGCCTCAGCCGACCTGCATCGACAAGCACCCAGGTAGGCACCAGTGCATCGACATTGACCGATAGCGTTAACCCTTTCATTTTTGCTCGGGGCGCAAATAGCACGACAACACTATCGATCAGCGGCTTGAGTTCCGTAGGCGATGTTTCAAGGGTTAAGTGCCCTGCTTCGATTTTTGAGAAATCGAGAATTTCATTGATCATCGCCAGCAATTGGTTGGCGCTGTCATGGATCGTATGAGCGTAATCTTCTACCTGAGCGGGGCTTGCGGATTCGCGCAGCAGCTCACTCATGCCAATAACACCGTTCAGCGGCGTGCGAATTTCATGGCTGACCATGGCTAAAAAGTCTGACTTTGCCTGATTCGCCGCCTGAGCCTGTTTGGCGGTGACTTCCAGCTGCCGGCCAAGCTGTTCCTGACTCCGCCTTATCGCCGCACTCTCACGCATTTCACGCACCAAAAAAGCAATCACCAGAAACGCCGCTAAGCTCATGCCAATAATCAGGCTCATCAGCAACTTGTAAAGCAGACTGAGCTGGGCACGCTCCTCCGTCGCCGATTCGGCTAAATAGCCGTTAATAGCAATAACCAGGCGTTCAGTCAGTTGCGTTAGTGCCTGGAGTTCATCTTCCAGCGCTGCTATCGGCAGTTGATCAAACACGCCGTAGGGTTCGAATATGATGTCCAGCACATCAAGCTGCTGCTGAATTTCTTCCAGTAGCTCACGGGCGGTATCGATCTGCTGCAGCAAGTTGCTGACTTCGCCGTCGTTAAGCAGCGTTATACGGCTATAAAGTAGCTCAAAGCGAAGATTTAGCTCCTCATGAGCGGTCGGAGTTATCGGCTCACGGGTTGCTGCCAATAAATGATTAAGTAGCTGTACCGCATCACGATCCAGTTTATAGACAACCCAGGCGGTATCTTCCCGCAGGCTTTGGGTTAGATTTTCCTGCCGCCAAGCGGCCAAGGTAGCGACGACCAACGCCGCAGCGAACAGTAACACCGCGACAATGGCAACGAGCTTAAAACGGCGAGGATAACGCAGTAGGTTGGAAGCCTGCGCACCAGGAGCGCTAGAGAACATTAATATGCATAACCTGCCATACCGCTCTAAAGCGGATTTTTTCGCTTAACAGCGCTTCATCTTGATCAAAGGGGTAGAGCACCCACAAAGGGCCATATTCGCGAATCGGAATCGCCTCACCGTTTTTTTCGATGGCTAAAATGACATCGTGAGCAATAAAATCACTGACCGGTATTTCGGCTTCGTAACCGTTCAGCGCGGAAACGTGAACCGCATCACCGTCGGAGCTTAATAGCGCCAAAAGATCACGCATTAAAGGGCCACTATAGTGGCTGCTGCCCTCTGTCCACGGCGTGCTGGTATCAAATTCATACTGTGGTAAAGCCGCTAACATGGCCCTGTCAAACTGCGCTTCACTCCCTACGTTGGTAAGATCAATGTTACCGCTGACGGTCAAAATAACGGGCCCGTTAGGCACGTCTAGTTCATCGACTGAATCAGCAAGCCCCGCCAGGGGAGTGCTGAACATCAGCACGGCCCACCCCATTAACCACGCTTTCACAGTAAACACCTCACGCAAGGTTGCCCGCTGGTTATAGCTCCCAGGAACAATAAAAGAAGACAGCGTAAAGATTACGCCATCTCCTTAAGCAGGTCAGGGCAAATACTGTTTTTTTCGTCACTGAAGCGTTATTTACTGTTCACACCTGGGTTACGATTTGATTTTCTCGAAGGGTTCAAAGCGCACCAAATCTTCGTAGGCGTGCCAACTGGCATGTCCTAGCACGGGCAAAATAAGCGCGAGCCCAATATAAAACGTCATCACCCCAACCAGAACGCACAGGGTAAGAATCACCGCCCATAACAGCATCACGCGAAAATTACGCGCGACACAGCGTACGCTAGCTTCTATCCCTTCCATAAAGGTTAGGTCTTGATCCATCAAGGTGGGAATCGCTACAACGCTGATGGCGAAGGCGCCAAAGGCTAAAATTCCACCTGCGACGGTGCCCACTGCCAGCATACCCAAGCCTTCTGAGGTGGTCAGCAGCGCAGTATAGAGCGACGCGGGGCTAGGCACTTCAAAACCGAAAAAGAGTGCGAACAGCAGCGTGGCCAAACGGATCCAAGCGAGGAAGAAGATCATCATCATGACGCCCATCATCGCCAGTTGGCCAGCATGGGGCTTCCAGCTTCCAAACGCATCACCTAGGTTAGGTACTTGTCCACGCTCCAACGCTCGGCTGATACCATAAGAGCCTACTGCCACCAGCGGGCCAATAAACATAAACCCGGCAATCATGGGCAACAGCCAGTACCAGTAGCCCATGGTGAAGGCGCCAAGAGTAATGGCAATACTCAAACCCACCCAAAACATGCCATAAGAGAGGCTCACTACCGTCGCCCGGCGGAAATCCTCTACGCCAGCAGCCAACCACGCCCTGGGTCGATCCAATCCCACCTTGTTAATAGTGATTTTAACGCTGGGTTGATCCGAATGGTGGTTTGTTTTTGTTGTAGCCGCATTCATGGCATCACTCCTGTTGTTCCTGATATAGACCCTGAATTCAGGATTTACCTCTAAGGCATCAACACTCATTACCCGTTGACGGTATTAACACTAAATAATGGCTTAACATTCTTTGTTAATACACTCTTAATGTAGCTGACCAACGCTCTTTGGGGGCTACGCTTTGAGATGCGCGTACAAAAAATCCACGAAATAGCTGCGAATCGCCAATTAAATTGCTGCGTTAGTAAAAACCGATATAGTCAAGACTCGCGACGGGCACCTATAAAAAAACTCCGAGCAACTGCCCGGAGTTTTGGTTTTCCTTACGTGACGCTCTGAATGTCTAGCGCACAATCATTACCGACATTTTGGCATGGTGCACAACGTGCTCTGCATTGGGGCCGAGCACATAATCGACAAACTTACGCTTATTGTGGGAGGCCATGACTATTAGATCGACGTCCAGTTTCTTACCGGCTTTGATAATGGCCTCCCAAGGTGAGCCATCCACAATGACGCTTTGTACCTGAATGTCGTCGGGCACATTCGTCTTGATAAAGTCATGAAGCGCATCGGTGATCGCTGCATGCGCTTTCTTGGTGAAATCCTTGGGGAAGTAGGAGCCCACCATGGGCATACGATAGTCCGGCAGTACCGTCACCACATGAAGCGAGGCGCCAAAAGTTCGACATAGCGTCAGGGCTGTGGGCAGCGCCTTTGACCAGGAAGACTCCTCGTTCAAATCCACCGGCAACATGATCTTGCTGTACATGACACTCTCCTTCATGCGGTGGCGGCAGCTTGCATGTTATCGCGACGCCGACGCTGCATCAATACGATCAGCCCAAAGACCAAGAAGGCAGGAATCCACATTAGCTCCTTAGTCCAGCGGTCGACGGGGGCCAGAACCTCGATGATTTCTTGATCGAAGTCGAAACCGAGCTCTGCCGCTTGGCTGCCGTAGGTCACCATATCAACGGTGGCCGTACCACCCTCAATAAATAGCTCCATGCCCAGGTTATCGAGTCGCTCCTGACCTGTTTCGCCTTCAGGTACCGGTAATGTCATGTAAGTGGTCATGGGATCGCCATAATCATCAAGACCCGCAATCTGCAAGCGCAAAGTGGAGTCTTCGTCCACATCACCCAGCGCTTCGACGAATTGCGCGGGCGGGATGGATTCATAGGGATCATGAATCATGTCCATCCAGAAACCGGGCCGGAACAGCGTGAACGCAATCAGCAGCAGTACGATAGACTCATACCAGCGGTTGCGCGTAATCATAAAGCCCTGGGTCGCGGCGGCGAAGATCAACATGGCGATGGTCGACACCACAAAGATCAGCACTCCCTGAAGGAAGGTCACATCGATGAGTAGCAGATCGGTATTGAAGATAAACAGAAACGGCAGCGCAGCGGTACGAAGGCTGTAATAGAACGCCTGGAAACCGGTTCGAATGGGATCGCCGCCGGAGACTGCCGCCGCCGCAAAGGAGGCAAGCCCCACCGGCGGGGTAACGTCGGCCATGATGCCGAAGTAAAACACGAATAGGTGTACCGCAATCAAGGGTACCAGCAGGCCATTTTCAGCGCCCAGGTTGACGATGACCGGTGCCAGTAGTGCCGATACGACGATGTAGTTTGCTGTCGTAGGCAGCCCCATGCCGAGGATCAAGCTAAGCACAGCGGTAAGCAGCAAGATGAGCATCAAGTTGCCCATGGCCAGTGTTTCCACCACTTCGGCAAGCACCAGACCCACCCCGGTCTGGGAGACGGCACCGACGATGATACCGGCGGTAGCCGTGGCAATGCCGATGCCGATCATGTTGCGGGCACCAGTGACCAGGCCACTCCACAGATCCATCGCACCTTCACGCAGATCTGCCCTCATATCGCTGCGTCCGCGAAAAATCGATGTGATGGGGCGCTGGGTAATAATGATAAAAATCATGAAAACGGTGGCCCAGAAAGCCGACAGTCCTGGCGATAAACGTTCCACCATCAGACACCACACCAGCACAATAACCGGCAAGATGTACTGCAAGCCAACCAACACCGTCGGTTTGGTCTGGGGCAGTGTAAAGATCGGTTGGTTAGGGTCATCGAGCTCGAGCTCTGGGTAACCGGCCGCCAGTTTGAGTAGGGCGATATAAATGACCGTAAGTCCAACGGCTACCACCCAGGGGGTCGCATCCCCCAGTACCGGCTTGAGCCAGCCAAGGCCGTAATAAACAGCCAGAGCGGTGCCCATCATCAGTAGCAAACCACCGAGAAAGCCAATCACTTTATTGACCAGCGGCTTAGGTGGGTTACTGCTTTGCAGCCCCTTCATGTTGGCCTTGAGGGCCTCAAGGTGAACGATGTAGACCAGCGCAATATAGGAGATCAGCGCGGGAAGGAAAGCATGCTTAATTACCTCGACATAAGAGATGCCCACATACTCGACCATCAAAAAAGCAGCCGCCCCCATCACCGGAGGCATAATCTGCCCATTGACCGATGACGCCACTTCGACAGCGCCCGCCTTTTCCGCGGAAAATCCAACACGTTTCATCATCGGCACCGTGAAGGTACCAGTAGTTACTACATTGGCAATCGAGGAGCCGGAAATCAGACCGGTCATGGCCGAAGCCACCACGGCAGCTTTCGCTGGTCCGCCGCGATAGTGACCCAGTAGTGAGAACGCCACCTTGATAAAGTAATTGCCAGCACCCGCCTTATCGAGCAGGGCACCGAATAACACAAACAGAAACACGAAGCTGGTTGATACCCCCAGAGCGATACCGAAGACCCCCTGAGTCGTCAACCATTGGTGATTAATCAAGCCAAAGAGGCTCACCCCACCATGGGAAAGAATACCCGGCATCCAAGGGCCAGCCAGGCTATAGAGAAGAAAAACCGACGCTACAATCATTAACGGCGGGCCTAGCGCTCGGCGCGTCGCCTCGAGCAGCAGCAGTATCCCGGCTATACCAATAATAACGTCCTGCAGTATCGGGGCACCGGGGCGTTGGGATAACTGCTCGTAAAACATAAACATGTAAGCGCCACAGAAGGCTGCCGCCGCTGCAAGCACCCAATCCTGAATCGGCACACGGTCGCGCGGGGAGCGCTTAAGCGCCGGATAGGCCATATAAGCCAAAAAAAGCGCAAAGGCCAAGTGAATAGAACGCGCCTCAGTGGCACTAAATACACCAAACCCAAGGACGAAGGGCACTGGCGAAGCGATCCACAATTGAAAAAGAGACCACGCTGCCGCAATGCTTACCAAAAGCTTCCCGGGCATGCCGGCTGGCTTGCGGGCTCCCGTGTCGCTGGAGGCGACCATATCCTCCAAGTCTACTCCGGCTCCCGAAGGCCTGTTCTTATCGTCTGTCATCTGCCTGCCCCGCTCCGAGTCGATTGACGCATCATTGCCATATCGAAATGCCCTATCAACATTTTAAACGCCCTATCAACATTCTAAACCAAAATGCGCGGCACCCTGAGGTAACCGCGCATTTCTTACTAAGGTAGTATCACCTTAGGCTTCTGGTTTACTCAATCCAGCCTTGTTCACGGTAGTAACGCGCTGCCCCGTCGTGCAACGGCGCGGAAAGCCCTTCACTCACCATCTCTTCTGGATCAAGATTCTCGAAGGCCGGATGCAGACGCTTGAAACGATCGAAGTTGTCAAAAACCGCCTTGACGGTCTGATAGATCACTTCTTCGTCAGCCTCAGCGGTGGTGACAAAGGTCGCTGCCACGCCGAAAGTTTCGACATCTTCATCATTGCCGCGATACAGGCCACCCGGAATTACCGATGCGGAGTAGTAAGGATATTCATCGACGATGCCTTGAATGTCTTCGTCGTTCAACGGAATCAGACTAGCATCAACGGTCGTGGTAGCTTCCTGAATGGAACCATTGGGGTGGCCAACCACGTATACCATGGCATCGACGTTATTATCAGCGAGTGCCGCCGCTTGCTCGGCAGCATCAAGCTGAGATGCCAGCGAGAAGGTATCTTCAGTCCAGCCCTTGGCTTCCATCACCACTTCCATGGTATTGCGCTGGCCCGAACCTGGATTACCAATATTGACACGCTTACCTTCCAAATCATCGAGCGTCTCGATGCCAGAGTCAGCCCGCGCAAGCAGCGTCAACGGTTCACCGTGGACACGGAACACCGCACGCAGCTCTTCGTAGGGCTCGCCTTCGAAGTTCCCAGTGCCATTGTAGGCTTGATACTGAACATCGGATTGAGCGACACCCATGTCCAATTCGCCAGACTTAATGCCATTGATATTGGCAACAGAGCCCCCGGTAGAAGGTGCATTACACTTAATATCGGTGTCTTCGAGACGATTAACCAAACGACAGATCGACTGACCCACGACGTAGTAAACGCCGGTTTGGCCACCGGTGCCAATGGTGATGAATTGCTCGTCATCCTGTGCCATTGCCGGTGAGGCGAAAGCAGCGGCGGCAAGTAGCGCACTGGAGAAGGCAGTAGTGGAAAATACATGGCGTTTCATGAACACACCTCTTTGTATTGATGTTGTGAGCGTATTTGATATTACGAGCATCGCACGCTTTGGTCTCACCTGTTGAACCGTTCCCTCAGGTGCCCTTGTTCCAAAACGTTTTCAAGACATTCTATTTTCAAGACAAACGGTTACAGGCGACTCATAGCTGCCTGCTAGCACTACTTTAGCGAAAAAAACCTAATTAGCGAAATGTAATACGCTAATTAATGCATTTCGCTGACGTCTAATACTCAGTGTAGCGGTCTTCATCGTTTAGGGAACGTTAACTGCTATACCGCCTTTGCATAGGGTAAGCCAAATTAGTCAACGTTATAGCCCAAAACGCGCGGCAGCCAAAGCGCGATAGCAGGGAAGATAGCCACCAGCGCTAGTGCGCAGCCCATGGCAACGACAAACAGCAGCGCCCATCCTAGGGTCTGTTCCAAGCGAATTTTGGCCACTTCGGTGGTTACCATCAGGTTCACCGCCACCGGCGGGGTAAACTGACCAATGGCGATATTCATCGCCAACAGAATTCCAAACCACACTGGGTTCCACTCAAAATGCTGCATCACGGGGATCAAGATCGGCATCATGATCAAATAAATCGAGATCGCATCCAACAGCATTCCTGCCACCAGCACCGCCAGCATCACCAGAATTAGCAGCAACACGCCGTTATCGGTCAGGCTAATAATCCATTCCGCTAAGTGGCGGAAGGTGCCCAGCATGGTGCCTGCCCAGGCAAAAATACCCGCCAGGGCGATAATCAGCATCACCACGCCGGAGATAATCGCCGCCTCACCCAATAGCTCCCATAAATCGCGCAGCGACAGCTCGCGGGTTAGAAACAAACCGACAATAGCCCCATAGGCAACGGCTACCACGGCCGCTTCGGTGGGTGTAAATAGCCCTGACCGCAAACCACCCAATATCAGCACCGGGGCAAACAGCGCCGGTATCGCCTGTTTAAAGGTGGTGCGTACACTTAGCCGTTCAGCGCCCTCGATTGGTGTGCCACCCTCCCAACCGTAGCGTTTGGAAACGAGCATAGCGGGCACCAGTAGCGCCAGCCCCGCCAGAATACCGGGAAATAAACCTGCTGCGAAAAGTGCGCGTAAATCGACGCCCGGCACCACGATCGAGTAAAGAATCAGCGCCACTGAGGGAGGAATGAGAATCGCCGTCGAGGCAGAGGCGGCAATCAGCGTGGCCGAAAACGGCTTGGGGTAGCCCGCTTTGGTCATACTCGGCAGCATCACCATCGCCACCGCCGCGGCATCAGCAGGGCCTGAGCCGCTCATTCCGCCCATAATCATACACACCAGCACCGCCACCAAGGCCAAGCCACCGTGACGCGGGCCAATCAAAGCCTGAGCAAAACGCACTAAACGCAGCGCTACGCCGGAACGCTCAAAAATAAGCCCGGTTAAGATAAACAGAGGAATCGCAATCAGAGGGTACTTGGCAATACTGTTATAGGTATTGGTACCCATCGTTGCGAGCATGTCCGGTGACAAACCCAGCACGATGCCAACGGCCCCTGAGAGCGCCAGCGAAAAAGCTACCGACACCCCCGCTATCAGCAGGCCCGCAAACGCCAGTATCATCCACACATCAGGGCTCATCGGTGAGCCTCCCCGTTAAACGATCCGCGGTTTGCTGACATAAGCGCCACACCATGGCCGCAGAAAGCACGGGCAGCCAGACTAAATACCACCACTGAGGCAAGCCAAGCCCTGGTGACAGCGACTCCCACTGATATTCTTGCCAAGCCATCTTGCCGCCATACCAGGTGATCAAACCCAGCACGGTGGCACCGCAAAGCGCTTGAAAAAGGATCAGTGCACGGCGGTACTTGAGCGGCAATGCCCGTTCCAAAAAGCCAATACGAATATGGCGGTTACGCCGCAGCGCCACCGAGGCACCCGCAAAGGTCAGCACTACTAACAAAAACACAGAAAACTCTTCGGTAAATGAAAAAGAGCCGCCGGTTAAGTAGCGAGTAATCACATTACCAAGACTAATCGATGAGATAATGATTAATGCCAGCGCGCCCAGCCAACGCTCAGGGCGCGCATCAGGAAAGCCTTTCATGGCAGCCTCACAGCAAAAAACTCCCAGCCTTAAAGGCCGGGAGTTTGAACATCAAAGGTAATTAACGCGCGTCGATAGCGGCTTGTGCGGCCTCTACCACCTCTTCACCAATCCGCGGCGCCCATTTTTCGTAAACGGACTGGGTGGCATCGACAAACGCCTGATACTGCTCATCGGAAAGCTCGGTTACTGTGACGCCGCGCTCTTGAATCGCCGCAAGACGCTCGCCCTCTTCTTCACGGGTCATGGCGATTTCCCACTCACCCGCTTCTACCGCGGTTTCGCGCAGCAGGGTTTGTTGCTCTTTGCTCAATGTTTGCCATACCTGCTGATTGACCGCAAAAATCAGTGGGTCATTCATGTAGTTCCAGAGTGTCAAATGCTCCTGGCCGACTTGATCAATGCGCGCGACATCAAACACAGAGAGTGGGTTTTCCTGGCCATCAACGGCGCCGGTGGTCAGCGCAGGCTGAGCGTCCGTCCAGCTCATTTGGGTGGGGTCGGCGCCCAATGCCGAGAAGGTATCCTGGAACAGCGGCGAGCCAACAACGCGGATTTTCAGGCCGTCCAAGTCGTCTGGTTGACTAATCGGCCCGCGAGAATTGGAAACCTGGCGGAAACCATTTTCACCCCAGGCTAACGGGATAACGCCACGAGATTCGATTGCTTCAAAAACCAACTCCCCTGCTTCACCACCGGTAACCGCATCAACGGCGGCTTCATCGGGAATGAAGAACGGTAAAGAGAAGAGATTAAGTTCCGGCACCTGGGGCGACCAGTTGATGGTCGAGCCCACAGCGGCATCAATCAACCCGGAGCGCATGGCGGAAAATTCGCGGGTTTGGTCACCGGAAACCAGTTGAGAGTTGGGGTAAACGCGCAGCGTTAACTCGCCGTCACTACGCTCCTCAACTAGTTCGGCCCACTTCTCCGCCGCCTGCCCCCAGGGGAAAGCGTCAGACAAAACCGTAGAAACCGAGAGTTCGCGTGCTTGTGCAGAAAGGGAGGCGGTCAGCAGAGCCGCACCGGCCAAGCCAGCGGTTAAACGAGCCATTGGGCGTGTCAGCGTCATGGTAGATCCTTTTTTAGCTATTTTTATGATGTGCGTTTAGTGGTGTGCGTGGACAGCAGTTGTGAAGCTTTTCGAGAAAGCCCCACTTATTGTATGCACTTAGGGCGCGAAAGGAAGTCGCCTAAGGTCGGCATGTGGCAGTACTGGCCCTTGAGACCAGAGTATAAGGCAACACCAAATTGTCTACTTGCCTCCCTTCCAACACCTCAATCAACATCGCAACAGCTTCGCGTCCGAAGGCTTCCGCCGGTTGGGCAATCGTCGTCAGCGGCGGGTCGCTGTAAGAAGCAAACGCAATATCATCAAAGCCTGCCACCGAAATATCCTCCGGCACCCGCAGGCCCGCTTCTTTGATACGGCTTATAGCGCCTATGGCCATTTCATCGCTTTCACAAAAAATGGCGGTGGGACGCTCCGCTAAAGCGATAAGCGTTTCAGCCGACTGATAACCAGAACGTGGCGTGAAATCGCCAGGACAAAGCAGGCACTCATCTAACGCAATGTCTGCCGCGCTCAATGCATCCTGGTAGCCTTGTTGACGGTCACGAGTCAAGGGGCTGCGCCGTGGCCCTTTAATCATGCCGATTCGACGATGCCCCAGGGAGATTAAGTGCTCGGTGGCCTCCCGGGCTGCCGCTCGGTTATCGAGTTTGACGGTGGGACAGGGCGCATCGTCCAGCACCTCGCAGGCATTGATCATGGGCAATACCGCCCCATCGGGAAACGCCTTTTCAGAAAAAGGGTTAAAAGCACGCAGTTGAATCACACCATCTGCCTGGCGGGTACTGACCAAACTGGCGTATTGGGTTTCCATCGCCTCATTACCGAGCGTATTACACAGCAGAACGCCGTAGCCGCGTTCTTGGGCCGCTTCCTGAATACCGCTGATTACCCGCGCAAAGAAGGTATTTGCGATAGTGGGTACTAAAACCACTAAGTTATAAGTGCGCTGTGAGCGAAACTGAACCGCCATCAAATTAGGTTTGTAGCCCGCTTGATCAACAGCCTTCAGCACTTTTTCCCGGGTGGTGGGTGAGACGATATCCGGCGACTTTAAAGCGCGTGATACGGTCGCTACCGATACCCCCGCCAACTCGGCGACCTTACGTATATTGGTCATGGCCTCCCTTATCACTAGGTAATCGCCGTAAGCAGATGGTTGCGCGGCATTATTGATATCAGCTTAACGTATCCCAGCGTTAAACTCAGCGCGCGATTTCCCAACCCTTCGCACACACCGATAGACCTTTGTCGCATTGACGCTTATAGCGTGAAGCCCTAATTTCAAGCCAAATGTAACCGGTTACATCACCATCTATACAAGCGCAGTCTGGACAAGCACCACCTGAAAATTCATAAGTTTTATCAAAGCAGGAGCCTCTCTATGCCGCGACCCAATCAACCCCGCATCCGCTTAGGAATGATCGGCGGCGGACAAGGGGCGTTTATCGGCCAAGTTCACCGCTTAGCTGCTCGTCTCGATGACACCTGCGCGCTGGTATGTGGCGCCTTTAGCCGCTCGGCGGATAACAACCAACTGAGCGGCGAAGCGTGCCACCTACCCGACGAACGTATTTACGCTGGCTGGCAGCAGTTACTCGCAAGCGAGCAGCAACTTCCCGCCGAACAACGCATGCAGTTATTAGTGATCGCCACACCAAATCACCTTCACGTGCCAATCGCGGAAGCGGCCATGCAGGCAGGCTTTCATGTGTTCTGCGAAAAACCGGCGGCAGTATCGCTCCAAGAAGCTCAGCGCTTAGCAGAAAGCTGGCATGCCAGCGGCTGCCTGTATGGCTTGGCGCATACCTACTTAGGCTACCCCATGGTATGGCAAGCCCGGGAAATGGTGAGCGAGGGCCAAATAGGTAACATTCGCAAAATTCATGTGGAGTACCCCCAGGGCTGGCTAGGCGAGCGTTTAGAACAGCAGGGGAATAAGCAAGCCGCGTGGCGCACCGACCCTACGCTCGCAGGTATCAGCGGCTGCATGGCGGACATTGGCACCCACGCTTTCGGCCTCGCTGAGTTTATCTCTGGGCAACGTATTAGTGAGCTGTGCGCTTCGCTTGCCAGCCACGCCGACGGCCGCCAATTGGACGATGACGGCGATGTGCTGCTGCGCACCGATCAAGGCGCCAGCGGCACCCTCATTGCCAGCCAAGTCTGCAGCGGGGAAGAAAACGCACTTAAAATTCGTATTTACGGTGATAAAGGGGCGCTTGAGTGGCATCAAATGGAGCCCAACAGCCTGCTCTACCGCCCGCTTCAAGCGCCGATGCGCACCCTCCGTGCGGGCATCGACCAACCCGACCTTTTCCTCAGCGCGATGCAGCGCTTGCGCCTACCTGGCGGCCACCCCGAGGGGTATCTGGAAGCACTCGGCAACCTTTACCGCGACTTTGCCCACGCCATTCATCAAGGCAAGCAAGGCGACGTTGAGGGCGTTCCCGGCATGGCCTCTGGGTTACGTGGCATGGCGTTTATCGAGGCAGTCACCACCAGCGCCAAAAGCGAACAGAAATGGACGCCGCTACCCGCTACTCAACTACCAGGAGCCTAATCATGCCCGACACTCACCAAGGCATCCGCGGGCCCGCCATTTTCCTGGCCCAGTTTATCGGCGACGAAGCGCCTTTCGATAGCCTCGACGGAATCGCTCGCTGGGCGGCCGAACAGGGCTATCAAGCCATTCAGCTACCCACTGTAGACAGTCGTTTTATCGACCTGCATAAGGCCGCTGAAAGCCAAAGTTACTGCGATGAGTTAAACGCCCGCTGCGAAAAAGCCGGCGTTGTGATCAGCGAACTCTCTACCCACTTACAGGGCCAACTGGTCGCCGTGCATCCCGCTTGCGACGACTTATTCGATGATTTCGCGCCTGCTGAGCTGCACGGCAAGCCGCAGGAGCGTACCGAGTGGGCCATTGAGCAGCTACAACTGGCTGCCAAAGCTAGCCAACGACTTGGTTTAACGGCTCACGCGACGTTTTCCGGGGCGCTGCTATGGCCCTTTGTTTACCCCTGGCCCCAACGTCCTGATGGGCTAGTCGAAGAAGGGTTCAACGAGCTGGCCCGGAGGTGGCGACCGATTCTGGATGCCTTTAACGAGGCAGGCGTTGACCTGTGCTTTGAGATTCACCCTGGCGAGGATCTTCACGATGGTGCGTCTTTCGAGCGGTTCCTGGCGGCAGTGGACAACCATCCTCGGGCGAAAATTCTTTATGACCCCAGCCACTTACTGCTGCAGCAGTTGGATTATCTCGAGTTTATCGACCGCTACCACGAACGTATCGGCATGTTCCACGTTAAAGACGCTGAATTTAACCCCAATGGCCGCAGCGGCGTTTATGGCGGTTACCAGGGTTGGGTAGAGCGCCCTGGGCGCTTCCGTTCATTAGGCGATGGGCAGATTGATTTCAGCGGGATTTTTAGCCGCCTGACGCAGTACGGGTTTGATGGCTGGGCGGTGCTTGAGTGGGAGTGCTGCATTAAAGACGCCGCCCAAGGCGCTGCAGAGGGTGCTCCCTTTATCGAGGCACATCTGATTCAACCCGCCGGTCGCGCTTTCGATGATTTTGCCGGTGTCACTACCAGTGTTTCGCGCAACCGCCGAATTCTTGGTCTTTCTTCACACCTTTAATTGACTGTTTTAAATCACAACCACAACAAAGGATCACGTCATGGCTATGATACGCACACGACTCAGCATCATGATGTTTTTGCAGTTCTTTATCTGGGGCGGCTGGTTTGTCACTCTGGGCACCTTCCTGGCCAACAACCTCAACGCTAGCGGTGGCCAGATTGGCATGGCGTTCTCCACCCAGTCCTGGGGTGCCATTATTGCCCCTTTTATTATTGGCTTGATCGCTGACCGTTATTTCAACGCCGAGCGTATTCTCGGTGTTCTGCACTTGGCGGGCGCTGCATTAATGTACGGCCTGTATGTCGCCAGCGATTTCAGCACTTTCTACCCGTTGGTGCTGATGTATATGATTATCTACATGCCGACACTGGCGCTGGTTAACTCAGTCTCCTTCCGCCAAATGAGCGACCCAGGCCAGGAGTTCGCTAAAATCCGCGTATGGGGAACCATTGGCTGGATTATCGCTGGCCTGGGGATCAGCTACTTATTCGCCTGGGACTCTTCGCAAGGCATCGCCGACGGTATGCTGCGTAACACCTTCTTGATGTGTGCCATCGCGTCTTTAGCCCTTGGCCTATATAGCTTTAGCCTTCCCGCGACGCCGCCTAAAGCAGATGGCCCGGTGGGCTTAAAAGAAGTGCTAGGGCTAGATGCGCTGGCCCTGCTAAAAGACCGCAACTACGCCATCTTCTTTATTGCCTCTATTCTGATTTGTATTCCGCTGGCGTTTTATTACCAAAACGCAAACCCATTTCTGGCCGAGATCGGCGTGACCAATCCAACCGGTAAAATGACCCTGGGCCAGGTATCAGAAGTGCTGTTTATGCTGCTGCTACCGGTCTTTATTCACCGCTTTGGTATCAAGAAAACCTTGCTGATCGGCATGTTGGCATGGGCGCTGCGCTATGCGCTGTTTGCGTTCGGTAACGCCGATGAGATGGTGTTTATGCTCTTGATCGGTATTGCACTGCATGGCGTGTGCTATGACTTCTTCTTCGTGACCGGCCAGATCTACACCGATGCCCGCGCAGGAGAGAAGTTTAAAAGCTCTGCTCAGGGCATGATCACGCTGGCCACTTACGGGGTAGGCATGCTGATAGGCTTCTGGGTAGCCGGTCAGATTACCGACCACTTCTCCACCAACGGCGCGCACGATTGGCAAGGCATCTGGATGTTCCCAGCGGTATTTGCTATCGCGGTGCTGGTATTGTTCTACCTCACCTTTAAAAACGATAAAAGCGTAACGGCTAAGCCTAACGTGTAAGGATATAGAGCATAAAAACAGCCGGGTGTGTGGGCGGCACCCGGTTTACTAAGCTTTGTACGAAAACTGTCCTAACAGATACAGAGCCAACACAATCAACGCAAGCAAACCCACTACTGCACACAAAGCGCCGTCGGCTCGACTCCTATGCTCATCGAGATATATCACTTTAGAAGCCGAAGGATATTTTCCCAAAGTAACTAGCTTGCAGATTGGCCAGCCAACCCAGTAACAAATTGTTCTGAAGAATATCTCTGCCAGTATGTAACCTATTCCCCTAACCCCCCCCCCTGCCTATCTCTTCAAAAAAGCCGTCCATAAAATTCCCTCGGTTAAACGTTGCTAGGTTTTGAAGCATTCTGTCCTACCAAAGATAAACTAGCCGGTCAACAGTTATACTGAGAACCTAGCTCATATGTAATCTCTAAAATACAACACGCGATTAAACTATTTACAAAAGTTAAAAAATAAATTCATAAGCACGATATAGAAGAGTTACCATCTCAATACAAGTGGATTAAGTGAACTACGCAACCTGGACTATCGGAACTTCAATAAACCAATCTCAACCAATCATCTATTTTTAATGAGACTCTTTTAGCAAACCCTGTTCATCTTCAATACGGATATCTTCTACGATTGCTCCTTTATGCATTGCAATTATCCTCTTTGCAAACGCCACGGTTTCGCGCCGGTGCGCGATGGTTATTCTTGTCATTTTAGCAATGTTCAGCGCTTGGACGACGTGCTGTTCGCTATGAAGGTCGAGATGACTAGTTGCTTCATCCAAAGCTAGAATACTGGGATTTTTGTAAAGCGCTCTGGCTAGAAGGATCCTCTGCTTTTGACCTCCTGACAAACCACCGCCCATTTCGGCAACAAGGGTTTGATAACCCATTGGCATATTAATAATAGTTTTATGAATATGCGCTATATTAGCAGCTTTTTCTATATGCTCTTGATTTTCTTCAGGATCGAAACAAGCAATATTTTCAGCTAATGATCCAGCCATTAGCTGGTCTTCTTGCATGACGGCCCCGATTAGTTCACGTACAGCCTTGGCTCCTAACTGACGTGTGGAGATGCCCCCTACAAGAATTTCTCCCTCAGTAGGCTTCAAAAGGCCTAATACAAGTTTAAATAGTGTACTTTTTCCCGAGCCAGAACGTCCGACAATCGCAACAGAATCGCCCGCATCAATAATAAAAGAAATATTTTTCAAAACCCATGGTTCGCCCTCAGCGTAACGGTAGGATACTTCTCGAAACTCTATCTTAGGCTCTAAACGATACAAGTCAGTTTCGGCTACAGGCTCTTCTTCAGGCGCTTCAAGTGCTATATCGGCCAAACGCTCCGCATGTAAAGAAAGCATCTTTATTTCCAATCCCATATCAATCAACTGACTGGCACGCGTGGTGAATTGACTCTTATAGGCAATGAAAGCTAGTAGCATACCGAGCGAAAGCGATCCCTCCAATACTGAAACGCCACCCCAGTAAAGTAAAAACATACTTTCCAAACCAAATATCAATGTATTTAGACTTGCAAATGCCAAAAGAATTTTTTGAGTAGTAACATCTCTATTCTGTACATCAGCCATCATATTTTGCCAATTGGACAATCGTATAGATGAGTGATTAAATAATTTCAAAGGAACTATTGCTCTTAAAGTTTCAAGAAAATAGGCATTCTCTCTTGACGATAAGATAATTCTTTCCTCTGAAGCATTACGCAATGGTTGATAAAATGCGACTCTCAAAACCATGTATAAAGCAAGCGCCACCACCACAATCATCGTTAAAAAATGGCTATATAACAACATCATACCAAAAGTAATCATTGCCACTAACCCATCTAAAACGATCATGATAGCACCATTCGCAAAAACTTGACGAATAGCTGAAAGAGACTGAAATCTTGATGTAATATCCCCCAAATGCCGCCGTTCAAAGAAAGGCCAAGGTAAAGTTACTAGATGCCGCATCAAGTTAGAAGACCATTGTAAAGACAGCTGCTGATTTAAGCGTAGGCCCATCCATCCACGAGCCATTTTAAGAAAAAAATCAATTATTAAAAGCAGCCCGCCACCTAAAACAGCCAACAACAGTAGATCATAGTCAGCTGACACTAAAGCCCCATCCACTACCCACTGAGTAACTTGAGGACTTAATAAAGAAACTATTTCAATCGTAACTGCAATAGCAAAAATATTGATTAGTGCTCGTTTGAAACCTACAGCTCTACCAACTAAATCTCGTAGCCGAATTTTAGGCTTTAACTTTGCTGGAACAAAGCCAGCGTTTGGGACTAACTCTAAAGCTACACCTGTAAAGTGTGGGGATGCATCATCGACGGTAACCTTACGAGCCCCCACAGCAGGATCCAGTAAATGCAGCACATTGTTAACGACTTTCTTGAGAACTACAAAGTGATTCATGTCCCAATGTAAAATACAAGGACATCTTAAATTTTTAATTTCGCCAAGATCCAGTCTCAAAGAACGGGAAGAGAAATTCAAATCATGTGAATACTTAATTAATTGCGAAAGATTTGCGCCTTTAAGAGAGATGGAGAACCTTCTCCTCAGGCTTATAAGATCATGGTGCAAGCCATGATAGCTAGAAATCATTGCAAGACAAGCCAAACTACACTCTTGGCTCTCAGACTGGAGTATTAATTTCATTCAAAACAAATAATAGATAATTCATATTAAAAGGCTAGCTAAAAAACCAGCCTCTACTTTAAAACATCAATCAACAAGTTCGATAACGTCATTTATACCAAGCTCAAAGAGCAAAGTATTTATCTTACTTTTAGAGTTTCCGTCAAATTTTTCCACAACGTCACCAACTGTGCACAAACCTTTATCAAAAACGCTTTTAATAAGATTACCACTTACACTATCAATATTAACTTTATTTCCATTAATCACTACAAAGCCTTCAGAGAAAAAGGGCAATGTATTTGCGTTAACTTTTATTTTTTGTGATTCACTTAGAACTCCGACTTCATTATTTCCGAACACATCCAGCGAAAGTTTAGAATCAACTCTTTGTTGGCCTAAATAGTCACACATAAAGCTTTCATAAATACTCTTATCATCTAGGAAATCACTAATTGAATTTTTAATAGCAATTAGATTTTCTTTATCATTCTCGTAATTATGAAAATTTTTGCGACAGGCTTCTATTTCTGGCATGCAATTCATTAACCACTTTAAAAAATCAAACCCAGTTGGCGCAAATGTACCCACAGCTAGATGAAAAGTTTCCTCTCCTACAGGGATGGGATTATGCCACCATCCCCTTGGTATATATAATATATCACCTGGTTCAATGACTATATCCATATAGACTTCTTCGGGCTCATCGATGTAAGGCATATCTTTTGCTTGGTGCATATACAAAGGAAGATCGAAACTAGGAGCCTTTAGTATCCAGCGCTTTCTACCAAGAAGCTGTACTGCAAAAACATCCCTTGTGTCCCAATGACTTTTATAGGATGACTTTGAGCTAAAAGCAGCGTAACCACTAGTAATCGTCTGTGCACCTGCATAATTTGCAATCTGATACACCAATTCACCTATCTTAGGTTCGTTTTGAATCCTATTATAAACGAGAGTAGCACCTTTTCTCATGTAATCGTAGATCACAGGCTTTATATAACGAGTTTCCAATCTACCTACATTCATATATGATTCTAAATATTCCTTTTTTGGAACCTCATACCCATTCATTAATTTAAACGTTCTATCTGATGCATCCGCTCTCTCATATATTTCGTTGACATCACTCCAAGTGAGATCAATATCGTTTATTGCTCTTTTAAATAAGCATGGATTTTTATACAAATATTCATTAAAAAAATCCTCCTTGTTAAAACAGAAGTCAATTTTCATTCAACATTCCTCACTTTCTGTTGAGTAAAATATTATAATTTAAAACACACCTAACGCATTTCTTGCAGGCATACCAAGGAGAAAAATCAGTCCTAAAAAATGTCTCGCCATCACCTCCACCCCTCTAAAAACGCTTATAAAATCATGCGAAATTATAGAAGACTCAACTATAATCAGCGTATAATTATAAAACCAAAACAAGCTCAGCATAAAAATTCTAAAGTTATTTTCATTACTTTATCTAATCTAAAAAACCCACCCAACTCATGGCGATAAAACATCTATCGCCATGGAAACATTATAAGTAATGAATAAAAAAACACTTAATATCTATAAAATACCAATATTTTAATAGTCAGTGCCGTCTCCACAATAATCGGTTCCATCAGAGTCAAAAGCTTTTGACATAGCATATCCCCCGAGACCTGCACCGATGCCAGTGCCCATGAATTCGCCTACTCTTTGACCTATCACGGTTCCTGCAATAACACCAGGAGGCCCGAAACGACTACCAGCCACACCTCCTGCTCTTGATCCAGCCGCCCCTCCTATAGCCCCACCAATCTTCCCACCCGCTAAACCACCGACACCAGTAGCTGCTGCTTCTGAAGCACTATCAGCTCCACCACCAACAAGCTCCATTTCATAAAGATTAAGTTCTCTCATCTCTTTGCCCTTTAGTAAAACTAAAAATACTTACGCTAAGTGTAAGCAACCCAAAAGATATAAATAAAACTCCTTGCGTGATAGAGGTGTATGTTTCACCAAATGTGTTTGGAATAATTAGAATTATTCCGACCCCAATAATCATAAGCATTAAGCCAAAACCAACTGACTGAAAACTCATACTTTTTGAAGTTTTCACTTTCCTCATATAATTTGGTTCTCCAATGCAACCAGCACAATAAAAAAAAATAGCCACAAGACTTAAAGAAACAAAAGACAAAGAAATTGACATTATCAAGTCAACAACAACAAAAGCAATCTCAGAAAAATTAAGACCTTTGTTTAAAAAAACAAACAACACAGAAACTCCGCATATAAAACAATTTACATTGAAAAAAACACTACTATAAAGTCTCATAACTGGCCCAACCTTGGTCATGTTTAAAATATATTAAATACAGGAAATACAAATACTATTTTTTGAATTTTATCTAATCGGCAATAACCTCAGAAAACAACACACTAAAGTAATGTTCAACCACCTCGCTTACTTGCTTATCTGTCACTTTTGACAAGTCCCTCCTATGTTCGATCATTTGATCAATTGTTATTCCTCTTTCAAGCTGCCGATGTAGCAGGTTAACCAACGTATTATCATCATCCAGCGCTGCACCAACACCCTGCAAAAGAGTCGCTTTGCTCCACTCCACTTCCTGTTGCGTTACCCCATCTTTTATAAAGCGGTCTACTTCATCTCTGACTATTTCCAAAAATGGTTCTTTTTCAGATTTTGGATAGTGGCTCTGAATCGTTATCCGGCTCGCATCCCCATGCGACACGATATGTGCTGACGCTCTGGTGTTGTAAGTCATCCCCTCCTGCTCTCTTATCCGACGCCCCAACCGGGAATTCAGTGGGTCGCCCCCTAAAATGTGGGTTGCCACCAATAGGGGCACAGCATCTTCAGAATCCATCGTCAGGGGGAAATAAAAGCGCCTCAAGTAATGTCCCGTAGCGGTGCCGCCAGCCTCTACATTCAGGCTCGTAGGCTCCATGTCGGTATAAAGGCGTACCGGGCGCTCATGCGCGACTTGACTATTCCAATCGCCAAACAGCGTTTCTAAGTGAGTCAATATTGCATTTGAGTCAACGTCCCCCACGATGGCAAGTTTGCCATGATCTGCACCGTAAAAAGTTTCATGGAACTCACGAATATCACTCAATGTGGTGGCTTCTATCGCCGCCTGCATGGCTTCGTGCATCAGTCGGCGACGGATATCATCGTGCTCGAGCGGTGAGTCGGTATAGTGCCTAAGCGCACGGCGGGCTACTTGCACTGGTCGCTGGTCAATTGTTTGCGCAGCGTTAAGTAGCTGTCGTTTGACAAGATCGAACTCATGCTGGCTCAGCGCAGGGGTTTTCAAGATGTCAGCCAATAGCCCCAGAAATGTCTCTATGCTTTCCGTGGGGCTTTCAAAACGGATCTTTAGCACGCCGCCATTGGGTATGATTGATACACTTGCCCCCAGTTGATTGATCTGGTCAACCACTTCTTGGTAGCTCGCAGACTGCGTGCCACGTATTAACTGCGTGCCTAGAATATCTGTAACGGCATGCTGTCCTCTTAAACTAGCGGTGTTACCAAAGTGCAGCGTCATCACTCCCTGAATGCGATCGCTCTCATTTCGTGGCAGCAGCGCTACTTGCATACCATTAGACATCAAGCGACGCTCAATACTCTGCTCTATATCACGTATTGTCTGGCTCGCACCTTCCAAGCCAATCTCGGGTGGTTGAGGCAGCTCAATGGGCTCATGAACCTGTTCCTGCTGGGAAATTACTGCATTAGCAATATTAGCAACATCATTTGTTCTTTTATTGCCAGGACGCAACAGCCCCTCTATTTGGCGCTCAGCAACTAAGAAATTCTCTGCTTGGCGCTGCACCTCTTCTACTGTTCGCTCGGGCAAACTATCCCAACCCAAAAGCAATTGCTGCCAATCGCCCAGCACAACGGCCTCGGATAGATACTCAGCGAGCATCTCGGGGCTACTGGTTAAGTGCTCCAATGTTTGCTTTTCTACACGCAATGCTCGCTTTAAGCTTTCTTCGTTGATCGCCTCATGGCCGGAAGTGACCACGGCGTTTTGTAACTGTTCAGCTAGCGCTTCCAGCGACTGCTCTGGAGGCGCTGTTGCTCCAAATAAAAAATAACCGCCTTGGGCAAAAGGCAGGTACGTTGCGAACACACCCTGCGCATCACCAGGCATCACTAGCGCTTGGTAAAGAGAGCCGTGAGGCTCACCAGCATATATATCCGCCAATACGGAGAGTGACCAATGCCTTTCGTCTTGAGCAGGTGGCAGGGGGTATCCCAGCACAATACTTGCGACGCTTCCCTGATACGCTTCAACTGTTACTGGCCCCTCAATGTTGGGCAAATCCAATGGAACACGATCCAGCAGCGAGGGAGGTTCAAGTTTGGCAAAATGGTTCTCCAACGCATTTAAAGCCGTTTCTTCTTCAAAACCACCGGTAATAACAATAAATGCGCGATCAGGGCGATAGTAACGGTCATGAAACTGCCTGATACTCTCTTCAGTCATACGTTCTAGTTCATCTGGCTGCCCCAATACTTGCCTCCCGAACCCAGCTCCTGGAGTCGCTGCCGCAAACATCTGATCGATTAGTATGTTAAAAGGCTCCTCTTGCGAGGCTTCTCGTTCTCTCGATACAACCTCTATTTCTGAGGCCAAGGCGGTCTGGTTAAAAGACAGACTTGTCATGCGCTCAGCCTCCAAGGCCAACAGCGCATCCAACTGGTTGGGGTTAGATTCGAGTACTGTGGTATAACGCGTACGATCAAAACTAGTGGTAGCATTAAAGGCTAAACTACGTTCTCTAAGCGCATTAACCCACTGCTCTCCTGGGTGCGTCTCTGTTCCCTTGAACATTAGATGCTCCAGCAGGTGCGCAGTACCGCTTTGCCCTTGTGGGTCGGCCAAAGAGCCAACCTGGTAAATAACATTTAGAAAAATGGAATTACTAGCACTAGGAGCCAGCAGAATTTTCAATCCATTGTCAAACTGGTAAGCGGAAATATCATTTCCAACGCCAACGAGCTTTGCATCATGACCATTGGCATTGCCCGCCAATATACATAGCATTAATGCTACCGCCAGCTTATTAATTATTGCATAGCAAAATGCTGTCTTTATCCGCATACTTATTACTAGTCTCTAATTTAATTAAAATTGACCACTAACCACTTTTCCCAAGAACCGAGTAAATCGGCTCTAATACCCACTCATAAAGCCGACGCTTGTCCTGAAGAATATCCGCTTCAAACAACATCCCGACCTGCAATTGCCGAGGTTTTCCATATACAGATACATACTGAGAATCCAAGTTAACTGCCACTTGGTAAAACAAACTGGAAACATCAGCTATCTCTTGCTGCAACGTACTAGCAACATGGGCGGGAAGCTCTTGAGCTGCATAGGGTGTCATTGCAACTGACGCAACGCTTCCTCTTGTTACCCCAAATTTTTGATAAGGATAAGCAGCGTGCCGAATTAACACCTCTTGCCCTTCCTGTATAAAACCTGCTTGACGCGCGCTGACATAGACATGGGCATTTAGTTTTGAATCATTTGGTATTAAGCTTGCTAGCCTGGATTTCTCATAGTACCTCAG
>NZ_JACCGK010000048.1 GCF_013416325.1 Vreelandella sedimenti | reverse complement strand
CCGTTTTGAGCTAGCCAATGCCATTCGCGCCCTGTCCATGGATGCCGTTCAGAAGGCCAAATCCGGCCACCCGGGCGCCCCCATGGGTATGGCTGATATCGCCGAGGTGCTATGGAATGACTACCTCAAGCATAACCCCTCAGACCCCAAGTGGGCCGATCGTGACCGCTTTGTGCTCTCCAATGGCCACGGCTCCATGCTGCTTTACTCGCTGCTCCACCTCAGCGGCTACGAGCTAAGCCTGGAACAGCTGCAGAATTTCCGCCAGTTGCACTCGCCCACCGCGGGCCACCCAGAGTTTGGCTACGCACCAGGCATTGAGACCACCACCGGGCCGCTGGGTCAGGGCTTTGCCAATGCCGTGGGCTTTGCCATCGCGGAAAAAACCCTGGCGGCGCAGTTTAACCGCCCTGGGCACACCATTGTCGATCATCACACCTGGTGTTTCCTGGGTGACGGCTGCTTAATGGAAGGCATCTCCCACGAAGCGGCCTCCCTGGCCGGTACCCAGCAGTTGGGTAAGTTGATCGCGCTTTATGACGACAACGGCATCTCTATCGATGGCGAAGTGGAAGGCTGGTTTACCGACGATACTGCCAAGCGTTTTGAAGCTTACGGCTGGCACGTGGTGCCCAATGTGGATGGTCACAAGCCTGAAGAGGTGAAAGCCGCTATTGAGCTGGCCAAGAGCCACGACGATAAGCCGAGCCTGATTATCTGCAAGACCATCATTGGCTTTGGTGCCCCTAACAAGCAGGGTAAAGAGGAAGCCCACGGCGCGGCGCTAGGCGACGACGAAGTGGCCCTGGCCCGCATCCAACTTGACTGGCCCCATGCGCCCTTCCATATCCCTGAGCCGATCTACTCCGCCTGGGATGCCCGTGAAGCGGGCAAAGCGGCTCAGCAGGCGTGGGACGCGCGGTTTGCCCGCTACGCGGAAGCGTTCCCTGCAGAAGCGCGGGAGTTCACCCGCCGGATGAAACGCCAGTTGCCCGCGGAACTGCCCACCGAAGCCTTGATTGAGCAGGCCCAAGAGCGTGGCGAGACCATTGCGTCACGCAAGGCCTCGTTCGAAGTGCTGAATGTGATTGGCCCGCAAATGCCGGAGCTGTTGGGTGGCAGTGCCGACCTGGCGCCGTCTAACCTGACCTTCTGGAAAGGCGCCCAAGCGATCACCCCGGAAGATGCTAGCGGCAACTACCTGCACTACGGTGTCCGTGAGTTTGGCATGGGGGCAGTCATGAACGGGATCGCCCTGCATGGCGGCCTGGTACCTTACGGCGCAACCTTCCTGATCTTCATGGAGTACATGCGCAACTCGATCCGCATGGCATCGCTGATGGGCCAGCAGGTGATTTACGTGTTTACCCACGACTCCATCGGCCTGGGGGAAGATGGCCCGACTCACCAGCCCATTGAGCAGCTCACCAGCCTGCGTACCACGCCGAACCTCAATACCTGGCGCCCTTGTGATGCGGTCGAAACCGCCGCCTCTTGGGACGCCGCCATCAAGCGTCACTCCGGCCCCACGGCGCTGGTGCTATCACGCCAGAACCTGCCCCACCAGCAGCGCACTAAAGCGCAGTTGGCGGCGATTCAAAACGGGGCGTATGTTCTTAAAGACCCGGTTCTGAAAGATAGCGAAGGCACGCCCAAAAAGCCGGAGTTGATTCTGATTGCCACCGGTTCTGAAGTCGGTCTGGCGATGGACGCTGCCGCCGAGCTTGAGCAGCAGGGCAAAGCGGTGCGCGTGGTTTCCATGCCCTCGGCTTATCGCTTTAACGGCCAGGACGCCGAGTACCGTGAGAGCGTGTTGCCTAAAGCGGTGACCAAGCGTATTGCTATCGAAGCCGCCCACGCCGACTACTGGTACAAGTACGTGGGCCTGGAAGGCCGCGTGATCGGCATGACCACCTACGGCGAATCCGCGCCGGCGGGCGATCTGTTCAAACACTTCGGCTTTACCGTCG
>NZ_JACCGK010000047.1 GCF_013416325.1 Vreelandella sedimenti | reverse complement strand
CTTTTATACCCTGTGAGAAATCCGGGCTAGGAGTGAAATAACTGCTCTCATAGGGTCGATATCTTGGTAAGTTGTTGATGGCATGATTAATTCCTTGGAGCTATATATTAATAATATACAATATATTTTCAGTTTGGAGTTAGTTTGAGAAGATCTCTTGTTTCCTTATCGCTTAACCATATCAAGTGTAGTGCCTGATCCGAGTCACACCACTAAATCTAAGAAAAAAAGCTATAATTTATCTACTTATGACATGTGAGCGTAACTCACTTCTCATGGAAAGCGTTTGAATGAAAATGAGCTCTTCCGCCCTGTCTGAATCGCTCTGGGTATACTATGCATCTCGATGGGTTATACAGATTATGTCTAGAAGGTTTGGGTAATATACACGCCCCATGGGCTATAATCCCGTATTCGTAAATTGACGAGGTCGCAGCCTCGTAATTTGCTATCGATGGCTAAATTAAAGAAGGCGAGGTCTCTCGTATTTTTGGCAAGCTGTAAGCGAACACTTATGGCCCAGATATCTCGAAGACGCAGAGGCGCCTTCTGCCAAACCAACTTGCCTTTATTCCAAGGTATAGGTGTACAGGAGATTTCAGTCAAAACGTTCATGGCATGATCTTCCATCGGGCGGAGGTCAAAGAATAGATCAATTCGCGCACGTCATGTGCTAAGGTTAATTTAAGGTCGTGGTTCGACCCAAAGCGGCCCTTCCAGCGAAAGCGGCATGCGATTCAGCCGTGTTATGCAGCCGGTACGATAATCTATGTTACAAGTCATCCTCAATACATAGGGCATTATGAGTAGCGAAACTAGCCACCGACGATATTTGAAGCAGCTTCTCCATCACGGCTCTGCAGTTTTGGGCGCAATCTCCTTTCTGCTAGTCCTTTTACTTCCAGTATGATTGAAATTTTTTTCGTTGGACTCACTACAGCAGCCACCCTTTTCGCGGCCTTGTCCGCTTGGATGTCATATCGTGTATCTAACAGCGCGTTAAATTTCCAAAAAAATTATGCGAAAAATCAGCAGTTAATTGCTCAGCTAAACTCGACGATATCTAAGCTTCGAACAGTGAAGTATTTGATATCAAACACCATGTCAATATCCGATGACCAGGTCGGCACTATTGAACCGCTGTTTATCGAAGTTCGGCTGGACCTCCTAAGACTGGAGGAAATCGGGGCTTTTGACTATAGCTCACACCGAATAAGCAAAGTAACGAGTCTTGGAGAGATGATTGATGAAATATCATCTGAAAATACTTACCTTGCAGAAGTGATTAATGCTCTGGAAGCAAGAATTGCTTGCATTTTCAAGTAACGGAGCTAACACCTATGAGCCTTCTCTCTGTCAATAAGCCGCAGNCACCTATGAGCCTTCTCTCTGTCAATAAGCCGCAGGTTTTTTATTGGCCGCGTCAGCGGCCAATATCAAGCCCCTGAGCCAGTGATCCTACTTCATCTGTCATCGTTGGCTGTGAGTGACTTACAGCAAACACCTATTGAGGCTCTCTTAACGTGGTGGTCCACCACTGCCAAACCGGGTTGCTCCTTGCAGGTGGGTCTGGGGCACTAGACATTCATCGGTTAACCGGCATCTGTCCTATTCAAACAGCGGGTTACTTTATAGTCCCAGTTAGTTTCAGGTTCAGCGCCGGTGTAAGCCCACTCGCTCAGGGTATTGGTGCACGCCAGCAGGATGGATAATCAAAGCGACGGGCTTCGAATTGGGTGTAGAAGCCGGGGTTCAGATCTTAAGATCAGTCAGCAGACCCCCGGTTTCAGCACACTCCTTGATGATCCAGTTAGACANGCTTTACTCATGCGTTTCTGGAAGCGTTGCAACAGCTTTTGTGCACCTGGATTTCCGCGCAGATAAAGCACAGCAGCCTCAGAAAAAGCCCACTTCAGATGGGCATTACCAATCTTGTTGCCCTGGGTGCCATAGGTCTTACCAGCCGATTCGGCTTTGCACTTGATCAGTCGGGAATAGGAGGCAAACTTCTGGACAGATTCAAAGCGTCGAATATCACCCACTTCATACAGAATAGTGAGAGCAAGAATACGGCCAACGCCGGGAATGGTTTTTAATAAGTGGTAGTAGGTTGGCTGATGCTTTTTGGCCTGCTTTTCCAATAGCCATTCCACCTGGCTTAGTTCCCGGTGGTAGCACTCTAAAACGGCCATATCGAGATCGATATTGCGCTGAACGAGCGGGTCATCAAAGGTTCTGCCTAACTGCTCTC
>NZ_JACCGK010000046.1 GCF_013416325.1 Vreelandella sedimenti | reverse complement strand
GGGTGAGGAGGAGTCCATCCCATTGGGTAACGAGCGAAGCGAGGCACCCGCGAATGCATCGCGTAGGGATGCCAGACCAATGCAACCAAACTGGCCGTTGAGCCCAAGATAATAAACATTTTTTGCATGGCCACGTGACCTAAGGCGAACTTATGAATAAAGTAAGGTTAATAAATTAGCGTGAACAATTTAAGAGATTAGTTTGACTGCTTAGATCAGTGTGCCGGGTAGAGAACAAACAGAGACGGTGGCAAGCGGAGCGTTTTAACGTAGCCCAGATGCACTGGGGCGGTAGCGTGGTTAGAGGGAAGGTAACTAAGTTATAGCATCAAGACGCTGGGTGTTGACTGCCACATTGGGTTCAGTGGCGAGGTAGCCCAGGAGGCGACAACTTCAGTTGCCCCCATCTCACTAGGATGACGACAATTGTTGTATTGAATGAAAAAATGTATCCAGTAAATGAATGTATTCTCAGTTCGAATGCTCATTCCACGAACGCGAATGGAGGCGCGAACCTCATTAAGGAAAGGGCTCCTGGCCATTTGTGGAAACTCCTTAATTTTACGTGTGCTGTTTTATAAAACACATAAATAACAAGGATTTGATGAGCTCATTTGTGTGTTTATGTGCAATTTGTAAAGATGGCTTAAAATGATAACGCGCATGCGCACAAATAAGCTGTTATGTCTAAGGAGAGCATGGATGCAATTTCAAGTTATCCCGATTATCCGGATCTTCGAAGAGGCAAAGGCCAAGGAGTTCTATCTGGAATTTCTCGGTATGTCGTTGGATTGGGAGCACCGCTTTGAGCCGAGCTTTCCTATTTACATGCAGGTTTCCAGAGGTGATCTGGTCTTTCACCTGAGCGAACATTCAGGAGACTGTACTCCTGGCTCTAAAACGTTCGTGAATACTGATGAGCTAGAGGCCTTGCACCGTGAAGTTTCGTCGCAAGGTTACAGGTACTGCCTGCCGGAAATTACGACAGCACCCTGGGGCGACAGGGTGTTCGAAGTGGTAGATCCGTTTTCAAACAGAATCTTATTCAATGAACGGACAACCACTTAATTAGGCCAGTTACGGCGACGGTTACTACATTGCGCCCGCGCTTGCTGAACGGCGTTAGTCAAATAGAGGAGGGCTTGGCTGCCTAGCTTTTACTGTCCAAGTTTTTGGGGTCAGTTCAGTGATGGCGGGCGTTGAGTTTGTAGAAAAAAACATATAAGAAGCGGTCAGCATGCCGCAGCTCAAGCCCTCTAACCCCGATCAANTCAGCATGCCGCAGCTCAAGCCCTCTAACCCCGATCAAAACGCCATGGTGGTGATCAACTACCAAGATCAACTCCACCCCAGCTCCTTTAAGCACTCCGTGAATGACTGATTGAGCGCATGCTCGACTTGCCGTTTTTCCAGCCCAGTAGATGTGCTTATAACGGAGTAATGCCACAACAGGTTTCGCATAACCATGCGCCACTTAGGTAACGGCGACGTCGACGGCTCATATGAAAGTCCAGGCCAATACCCTCGTAACCTTATTTCCCTGCTTCATTTCTATTTCCCGTATATCAACGGCACCGAGCTTACGAATCAATTTCTTTGCAGGCTTAACGTTGTCAGCTTTTGAAACCAGGCTGCTAAACCAGCGGCATTGTCCAGTCCCAATATCGAGCAGTTTGATGCTGGGCTGTTCATGGCCAAGCCCAAACTCAAAGAAATCCGCCATGTAATGGATGTAGTCGGCTCTGCTGGGATGGGAGGGCAAAGTGCGTCCTCTGGAATCTCCCAATCGATAATGTTGTAGTACCTGTTTAATAACACTGCGTTGAGCGTTTTTACTGCCAATGGGTCTGCGAAATCGATGGAAAGATCGCCATGAGCGTTCGGTTTTACATGGGGGCTAGTGCTGGGTGGCTTTTTACGAGAGCAGGGAAGTCATAGCCTTGGTTGTGTAGATTCCTCGGGTGCAGACCTTTGCGAGCAAGCCTGGCTTGGCTTTTTTCACTTCGATGGAGGGTGTTCACAGTAATTGGCCCGAGACTTGGCGTTCAATAGTTGAGTGGGTCTGGCTTAGCCAGTGATTATAATCTTAATGGTTATGTTGAGCATACTCGACAGTTCGAGGGTAGCGAAAGGCCTCTGGCTATACGTGTTTTGCCTAACACCTATGAGCCTTCTCTCTGTCAATAGACCGCAGTGTTTTTTATTGGCCGCGTCAGCGGCCAATATCAAGTCCCTGAGCCAGTGATCCTACTTCATCTGTCATCGTTGGCTATTGGTGGCTTACAGCAAACACCTATTGAGGCTCTCTTAACGTGGTGGTTTACCACTGCCAGACCGCGTTGCTCCTTGCAGGTGGGGCTGGGGCACTAGACATTCATCGGTTAACCAGCATCTGTCCTATTCAAACAGCGGGTTACTT
>NZ_JACCGK010000045.1 GCF_013416325.1 Vreelandella sedimenti | reverse complement strand
TAGGACCGTTATAGTTACGGCCGCCGTTTACCGGGGCTTCAATCAAGAGCTTCGCCTTGCGGCTAACACCATCATTTAACCTTCCGGCACCGGGCAGGCGTCACACCCTATACGTCCGCTTGCGCGTTAGCAGAGTGCTGTGTTTTTAATAAACAGTTGCAGCCACCTGGTATCTTCGACCGGTTCGGGCTAGGAGAGCAAGTCTCTTCACCCTACGCCGGCGTGCCTTCTCCCGAAGTTACGGCACCATTTTGCCTAGTTCCTTCACCCGAGTTCTCTCAAGCGCCTTGGGATTCTCACCCTGACCACCTGTGTCGGTTTGGGGTACGGTCGCACATGATCTGAAGCTTAGAGGCTTTTCCTGGAAGCGTGGCATCAGTGACTTCCTGACCGTGGTCAGTTCGTTTCGTGTCTCGGCCTGAAAAGGGTCCGGATTTACCTAAACCCTCAGCCTACTCACTTTCACCAGGACTACCAACGCCTGGCTCACCTAGCCTTCTTCGTCCCCCCATCGCAACCATGTCCGGTACGGGAATATTGACCCGTTTCCCATCGACTACGCCTTTCGGCCTCGCCTTAGGGGCCGACTCACTCTGCTCCGATTAGCGTCGAACAGAAACCCTTGGTCTTCCGGCGAGGGCGTTTTTCACGCCCTTTATCGTTACTCATGTCAGCATTCGCACTCGTGATACCTCCAGCAGACTTCTCAATCCACCTTCATTGGCGTACACGACGCTCCTCTACCGCTCATTCCTAAGAATGAACCCGTAGCTTCGGTACCTGGTTTAGCCCCGTTACATCTTCCGCGCAGGCCGACTCGACTAGTGAGCTATTACGCTTTCTTTAAAGGATGGCTGCTTCTAAGCCAACCTCCTAGCTGTCTGAGCCTTCCCACATCGTTTCCCACTTAACCAGGATTTCGGGACCTTAGCTGACGGTCTGGGTTGTTTCCCTTTTCACGACGGACGTTAGCACCCGCCGTGTGTCTCCCACGCGCTACTCACCGGTATTCGGAGTTTGCCTCGGGTTGGTAAGTCGGGATGACCCCCTAGCCGAAACAGTGCTCTACCCCCGGCGGTACTACGTGAGGCGCTACCTAAATAGCTTTCGAGGAGAACCAGCTATCTCCGAGCTTGATTAGCCTTTCACTCCGATCCACAAGTCATCCAAATCTTTTTCAACAGATCCTGGTTCGGGCCTCCAGTTGATGTTACTCAACCTTCACCCTGCTCATGGATAGATCGCTCGGTTTCGGGTCTATATCCAGCGACTGTGTCGCCCAGTTAAGACTCGGTTTCCCTACGGCTCCCCTATACGGTTAACCTCGCCACTGAATATAAGTCGCTGACCCATTATACAAAAGGTACGCAGTCACAGAACAAGTCTGCTCCTACTGCTTGTACGCACACGGTTTCAGGATCTATTTCACTCCCCTCTCCGGGGTTCTTTTCGCCTTTCCCTCACGGTACTGGTTCACTATCGGTCAGCCAGGAGTATTTAGCCTTGGAGGATGGTCCCCCCGTCTTCAGTCAAGGTTTCTCGTGCCCCGACCTACTCGATTTCACATGATCAGATTTTCGACTACGGGGCTATCACCCGCTACGGCCACGCTTCCCAGCGTGTTCGCCTAATCAGTCTCATGCTTAAGGGCTGGTCCCCGTTCGCTCGCCGCTACTAGGGGAATCTCGGTTGATTTCTTTTCCTCAGGGTACTTAGATGTTTCAGTTCCCCTGGTTCGCCTCGTACACCTATGTATTCAGTGCACGATACCGATCTTATGATCGGTGGGTTTCCCCATTCAGAAATGCCCGGGTCACAGGTTGTTGCCACCTCACCGAGCCTTATCGCAGGCTACCACGTCTTTCATCGCCTCTGGCTGCCTAGGCATCCACCGTGTGCGCTTCATTGCTTGACCCTATAACCCGAAGGAGTCTGGACTCGCAATGATCACGTTTCATTTTGCCGGATACGCTGACGCGTATCACAATTTAAGAAGCACTTCTTGCGAAGCGTTCTTGTCAGCATGATATACATTGTTAAAGAGCAGCTGTTCAATGAACAGTGATAAGGCGGCGTGCGATAACTAAAACATCAGCTACAACACAGCGACTTATCAATGGTCACGCAACATTCACAAACGGTATTGAAGATTAAACAGGGTAGTAACGTAATGGTGGAGCCAAGCGGGATCGAACCGCTGACCTCCTGCGTGCAAGGCAGGCGCTCTCCCAGCTGAGCTATGGCCCCAATACTAACTTCACGCAAATTTCTGTAAGACAAGGCAAAATGCGACGACGTATAGCCTGCTATACGAGGAACATTTTAACGCAGTATTACAGGAATTTGGTGGGTCTGGGCAGACTTGAACTGCCGACCTCACCCTTATCAGGGGTGCGCTCTAACCAACTGAGCTACAGACCCATTTACTTACTACTCTCACAACCGCGTCG
>NZ_JACCGK010000005.1 GCF_013416325.1 Vreelandella sedimenti | reverse complement strand
CACCGGCGATGGTGTCGATGGTGATGGTGGCTTCTAAATCGGCGTCAGCATCTGCGTCGGCATCTGCATCGGCGTCTGCATCAGCGTCCGCATCAGCGTCCGCATCGGCATCAGCATCAGCATCAGCGTCCGCATCAGCGTCTGCATCGGCATCAGCATCAGCATCAGCATCAGCATCAGCATCGGCGTCTGCATCAGCGTCCGCATCGGCATCGGCATCGGCATCTGCATCAGCATCAGCATCAGCATCAGCATCAGCATCGGCATCAGCATCGGCATCAGCATCAGCATCAGCATCAGCATCAGCATCAGCGTCCGCATCGGCATCAGCATCGGCGTCCGCATCAGCATCAGCATCAGCGTCCGCATCAGCGTCCGCATCAGCGTCCGCATCAGCATCAGCGTCCGCATCAGCGTCCGCATCAGCGTCCGCATCAGCGTCCGCATCAGCGTCCGCATCGGCATCAGCATCGGCGTCCGCATCAGCATCGGCATCGGCATCGGCATCGGCATCGGCATCAGCATCAGCATCAGCATCAGCGTCCGCATCAGCATCTGCATCAGCATCAGCATCAGCATCAGCATCAGCATCGGCATCAGCATCGGCATCAGCATCAGCATCAGCATCAGCATCAGCATCAGCGTCCGCATCGGCATCAGCATCGGCGTCCGCATCAGCATCAGCATCAGCGTCCGCATCAGCGTCCGCATCAGCGTCCGCATCAGCATCAGCGTCCGCATCAGCGTCCGCATCAGCGTCCGCATCAGCGTCCGCATCAGCGTCCGCATCGGCATCAGCATCGGCGTCCGCATCAGCATCGGCATCTGCATCGGCATCGGCATCGGCATCAGCATCAGCATCAGCATCAGCGTCCGCATCGGCGTCTGCATCAGCATCAGCATCAGCATCAGCATCAGCATCGGCATCAGCATCGGCATCAGCATCAGCATCAGCATCAGCATCAGCATCAGCGTCCGCATCGGCATCAGCATCGGCGTCCGCATCAGCATCAGCATCAGCGTCCGCATCAGCGTCCGCATCAGCGTCCGCATCAGCATCAGCGTCCGCATCAGCGTCCGCATCAGCGTCCGCATCAGCGTCCGCATCAGCGTCCGCATCGGCATCAGCATCGGCGTCCGCATCAGCATCGGCATCGGCATCGGCATCGGCATCGGCATCAGCATCAGCATCAGCATCAGCGTCCGCATCAGCATCAGCGTCCGCATCGGCATCGGCATCAGCATCAGCATCGGCGTCGGCGTCGGCGTCGGCGTCGGCGTCGGCGTCGGCGTCGGCGTCGGCAGCTAGCGAAACACCATCAAACTCAACAAACTCAGCACCCTCTAGACCACCTTCAGTCTCGAAACTTAATGGGTCGGTTTCTTCAGCAATACGTGCAACGCGAACGAAATCGCTACCGCCACCACCGCCGCCGGCACCACCACCGGCAGCAGTCGCGTCAAGAAGATCGAGGAGATCGCCTTCTTCGTCGTCAAGTGCGGCAAGTAGCGCTTCAAGATCATCGTCTTGGGCGCTGGCATCTGTGGCTACAATCGCGTCAACATCAAGCTCGGGAGTAACAGCAACTTCTTGGCCACCCTCGACAACGTTAGCGCCGGTTCCGTCGGCAAAGTCTAGCTCCACACGACCATCCGCTGATGTGATGAGTGTTTCGCCTTCCTGAAGAACATCGCCAATGCTTAATTCGCGCAGGTTGCCGTCTTCGTCACGTGCCCATGCCTGACCTGAAATCGCTGTAACCGTTGCCGTTGCCATGTGCTGTTCTCCACCCACCATTCAATTAAAGAGGTCGCCGCTTTACCAAGCCCCTTTGAAAATGGCTATTAGCGGCATTTTGGAACAAGGCTAGTCTTGATTAAGACAGTTGCATATTGTACCGGTGGACAATACGGACAAAATAATTGGATGAGCGTGTCGATGCGGTTCGCGACTGCTGTGGCAGGAAAGTACTTGCATCCTATTACTGATCAAAAGAGCAGCAATAGCTAACGCCTGATGATCAAAGAGGCTGATATAGTGGCAAATGAGCAGCAGCTGCGCTTGCTCCTAATTCACAGCATGGTGCAAGCTGGCAATATCACGTCGCGAAGTAGAAGATGAATGGCTATGCTTTATTGAATCATAAGCTTTAATAAGACCAGCAATCATATTAAGCGCACCAGAATCGTTATTAGCATTACAACGCTGACAAAATTCGTGCGCGCGTGCAGCCAATGCAACGTAGTTCGCAGCAGTGACCGGGGTATCAAACTCAGACCAGTGGTGTTGAGCACTTGAGTCTTCCCACTGACTGCCAATCACTTCAAGCACTTCGGCATGCAGTTTTGCAGATAATGGCCAGTATGCCCCAATCGTGTCATATACCCAGCCAAACCAGTCCATCAGAAGCATATGGCCACCTATATTGGCCATACGTGCGCTACTCGGATTTTGCACCGTCAGGCTCTTGGGTATTCTTTCCACATCAGCCACTATAAGTGGCCATAAGCGCATAAAATGTTCGACTTGAAAGTTTTCTTTATCACCTTGGGTCAAATACGCAAAATGCGAAGCGTCTATTTTCTTCATGCGTTCGGGTAAAGAGGCAAAAGTCGCTGTGTATTGCGTAATAAGCCGGTTAGGCAAAGGGACATAAAGCAGGCATTGACGCAGCTCACTCATCCAGGGTTTTCGTTCTTCTGAGTTTTTCCACTGAGGAAGTTGGTCGCCTATCTCCAACAATACAAAAGAGCACCACGGCAAACTACCACTCTCCAGCAAAATAGGCACAGTGGGAATAACGCCATGGTAATAGCCATTTACTTCGCTCAACAGCGCAGTTTCATGCAGGGCTTCATTTTCTCGCGCAGAGACATAACACTTGAGCAACAAATAACTTGAGACGCCGTTGATATCAGTATCACGAATCAATACTTGCGCTATTGCTCGCCCATGAATCAGGCGGCACTGTAAAATCTCAATGTCGCTGTTACAGTGGTTACGTTCAACCAGCCACGGTAACAACCACTGTTTGAGCTTCCCTTGTTCAAAGCGTTGAACAAAATCCGTGGTTGAAAAGAGGGATATTTGTTGAGAGCGCGGCAAAAGCAGCATGTTAATCTGCTGGAAAAACTTGATAATGCTCAAAAAACTTACTAGCCCATTAACACTCGCTGCCATTAATTGGCGCATACCCAGCAGCAATATAAATAGCGTCAACAGCGGCCGCATAGTGCCATTAAGATAATCCAGCACGATGATCAGAAAACCTAGGACAAAACTGATATTGATCACTGTGAGAACGTTGCCTTGCAACATATCCTGGATTTTTTGCACCCTTTCAAACCGGTAGTAAAAGGCAACCACCAACACCAACCCAAGCACACATAAAACAGCCAATAGTGCTAGCAGAGGATGTAGAAGAGCGATCATCAGACAGAACAGTATGGCAATCACAGCTGATGATAAGGCGCCTAACACAACACCCAGTACACGTTTACCAAGTAATCGATGGTTGGCAACTAACCGAGTTTTATTCAAGCGCTGCAGTATTGAAGCGGAAAAGCTGGCAATGGCTTTTTTAACCAGCCATTTGAGCAAGGCATAGGCGCAAAAACAGAGGACTGCCAATGCGATCAGAACCGCTATTTTTTCACTGTTAGCATCCGCTCCGGGGATCCATCCGTCGATGCGACTACGGCCGGTTATCAACATTTGGAGCAGTTGCCAGGGGAGCACTAGGCTTGCCAACAGCATGACTTGAGTGGCGATCTGCATCAAGAGGATAGTGGCCACCCGCCACCGAAATGGCCACAGCACCTCACGGGCCAGCGCCATCATTAAGTCACGAACCTGATCGCCATGGATCTCATTCGTTTCAGTCACCAAATTGCTCATCAATCAGTCATTGGCTCGATAAGTTGCATGAATACGCGTAACTCTTCCGGCTGATCTGCTACCGGCATATACGTTGAAACTGCATGATGCACTGCAGATAGGATGACCTCATTGTGGCGCAGACTGCTCTGCTCTGCCTCTGCCCAGCCGTACACTGGCCATTGTTCTTGTTTCGCAAGGGCCTCCCCGGTCTCGTTTAGTGAAGAGAATAGCAGTGGCAGAAAGGCGCTCCCATAAAACTTGGTCACTGCCACTACCTGGCTACCATCGTGATAGCGTTTACCTCGAAGCACATCAGGGATGGATACATTTGCTTGAGGATCAAGCAGGTAAAACAGTCGCTGCCAAAATGGCGCTGCGCCATAGCTCTCTTGCATCACCCTCTCAAGCGCCTCGTCACTCGCGGGCAAGGGAGACCCTTCTTGCACGTTCCCTCTCAATAGCGATTCCGACCAGCGAGCTAACCCTTCATGCACCCAACCTTGCTTGAACATCATGTGTGCGTTTTGGTATAGATGAAACAGTTCATGTGCAGGCGTTAAGCTCCGTGCTGCATTCACATGCCCACCCAGAGCCATGCGAATATGACAATCTGGCGAGGCAGCGCTGCGTACAACTTCGTCATAAGCCTGCCCGCCACGTGTATGGACAGCTCGTAAAATCACCATAATGAAGTGCGCACGCTGATAGCGTGGCATGAGCAAAGGTGGTGTGAGCCCCAGCACGTCGCGATAAAGCGCATCGGCAGCCGCCAACTGAAGCTCCAAGTCTTCAAGTTGCACGGCGTTAAGCGCCTCACTCTGGTCAGGGCTCTCGACAAAGAAGTGAATGCCATCAACACCCTTCGCAGGATTCGGATCATTTGCTAACTCCTCAAGCGATCCATCACGTTGCAGGTAGTAGCATTCACCAGCTTCGGGCTGCGGCTGAGCAACAGCAAGCGTTAGCTTCCCCATCGTTGCACAAAGCAATAGCAGAGCGCCCCACCAGTGCCGGATTGGCGATAAGTGTTTATCCACGGGTCAGGTGTGAAAAAAGCGTGTGTAACCCAATACCATGAGATGCCTTAACAAGTACACGATCCTGCGACATCAGATGGTCAGACAATGCTGCTTCAAGCGCTTTGACATCCGAGAAATGAAACACTCCGGCGGCCACCCCTCCCAATAGTGGCGCTAACGCTTGGCAATGTTGTCCGCACAGCAGTATTCGCCTGGCCGATAGCGCGGCAAGTATGGGAACAAGCTCCAGGTGCAACGCCTCTGATTCTGAGCCAAGCTCCAGCATATCGCCGATAATCAATAGTTTGTGCTCCACATCTACAGGTAGAGCGGAGAAAGCTTCCAGTGCCATACGCATCGATAGCGGATTGGCATTATAGGCTTCATCGTACACAGTGATCGCCACTCCGTGGTAATCAATGGCTCGCACCTCTCCCCGCCCTGCCACAGCCTGAAAAGAGGCTAGGCGGGCCATAACGGTGTCTAAAGGGAGGTTATCGTGCCTGGCCACTGCCAGCACGGCCACGGCGTTAAGCAGCATATGGCGCCCAGCGGCGCCCATGTATACTTCATACGAAGCGCCATCAAACGTAATGCGTCCACTATTGCCTGCAAACTCAAGTATGCGTATGTCAGCGTCAGCATGCTCGCCAAAGCTGACTACTTTTAGGTGGTAGCTCCTTGCTTGCTCCGCAAGATAAGCATACTGCGGCATATCACGATAGAGAATGGCAACCCCATTGGGTGGCATGCCTTGAAAAATAAGCGCTTTCTTGCGGGCAATTTCGTCCAATGAGTGGTGATATTCCAGGTGCGACGCAGCGATATTCGTAACGATGGCGATATCAGGGCGAACAATATCCGTATTCCGGGTCATGGAGCCGATGGCCATTTCGACAACCCAGTACGGCGCTTCTTGCGGCATTGAAGCGATATTCCAGGCAATACCAATCGGCAGGTTGGCACTGCCTTGCGTTTGCCCTACTGAACCGGTGTAGCTAAGCGCATGGGCTAGCATCGCCACTGCTGTTGTTTTGCCTGCGCTTCCGGTAATACCAATGACGCGACCAGCATAGCAACGCCGTTGCCACTGCCCTATGGCCAGTGTTGCTGCACGAATATCATGTACCTTTAACACGGGCACGCCGATATCACGATATACCTCGCCATCATCACAAAGCACTGCTGAAGCACCTTTAGCCACCAGTGATTTCACTGCCGCGAATGGCAAAAAACCTTTACTCATGCTCTTTCCCCGAGCGACAACCACTTGCCCAGGTTGAAAGGATTTCGGCCAGCAGCATAACCCACCCGCCAGCCATTCATCAGGCGGTACTACTATCCATGCTCCTCCAGTTGTCGAAGCCATAGCCTCAGCATCAAGCTTATTTTCTAACGGTGGCTTGATACTGGGATATTTACCCTTACACAAAAGTTGCTGATAGGCCACCAGCCCTGAAAGGTAGTGCTCTACATCGTCAATCCTTACGCGAAAACCGTGATGGCGAATAAAAAAACCATCCACGACAGTAGCAGGTGCCTTAAAGTACATTGCGACTTCCGGCCAGAAAAAACCATTCAAAAGATAGTTCGCTCTAGTGTGCAGTGCCTGATAAAACGCATTGACATCGAAACCGTTCAGCACATCGGCTAAATCAGGTCGGGTCTCCAACTTGAGCAGTGTCTTGTGAAACGCCATTGACAGTTCAAGCAGCGTTGGAAAAGTGGTCACCCGGTCGCGAATAAAATCGACATAGCCCGCGATATTGCGCACCGCAAACGCGAAATATTGTCGCTCTGGACAATGCATCACTAATTCATTTGAGCAATAAGCAAGCCAATGGTCATGGGCCTTTTCGTGCCCGTTGGCGATAAAATAGTCAAACGCTTTGACCACGCAATCCAGCCAGAGACTATTGCGGGTATGGTCGTAAAGCCGCATCAGAGCAAAGGCGGCTTCACCATCGTAATAAATTATCCGTGTCTTTTCCTTAACCGACAAATCCGCAGCATTGAGTACATGCACGAAGCTACCGTCGACTTCCTGCATTCTTAAAATCCCTAGCGCCAGCGCGTCCACCAAATCAGCATAACGATCATCCCCCATGACTTGGTGATACTTCAGCAACGCAAGAATGGCGACCGCATTGGCCCCCAACTTAATGATATCGCCCATGTCCACCACATAGGCTGCCCCTTGGCGATGAACAACAAACTCGGAACATAAACCCGAAAGCGCCCAAGATATCTGTTGGCGCACCAGTTCAAGCTGCTCATCACTTAAAAGCAGTTGATCTGCACAAGCCTCATACCCCTCCAATAAAGCATAAGTACTGCTGGCGTGGCGTAACACATTGTAAGTATCAATGCGGCGGTCAAAACAAGGAAAATAGCCATATACATAGCGACCATCCTGGCCAACCTGTTTGCCTAAAAAGCGTGTCGAACGGGCTATCAGCTCCCCAGTGGAAGCCACTGTCAGCGGTGGCACCTCCCGCCTACCCCAGCGCCTAGGTCGGGTATCCAGCGCATGTACACTTGCTGTCTCAGCGCTAACATCCACAAATATGCCGGTAGTGGAAAAACTCCACACCGGCATATTATCGGCGAAGTCAGGCATCTGGCTTGAGCCATGACGGGCCTTTATGTAGCACTCAAGGTGATGTTGGTTAACTTCAGCATGCTCAACGTGCCCGCCTGCGTATAAACAGGCATTGGCGTTTAGCTCCATCTCAGACAACAAAAGATGCGGGGATCTTTTACCAATAAATGCTAGGCCGCTGCGAAAATAGCTGCGTTTATAGCGCTTCATCTCCTGTTTTAACGTCTGCCACTGCCACTCTCGTACGGCAAAAGGCCATTCCAAACGACACCACACCAAAGGATGGGAGAACTTTCGCTCCAGTCGTGACAATGCTTGCTTCAAAGTGGGTAATAACGCCGCCCAGTTGCCTTCCTGCAAGCTGCTCAAATCAAGTAGCACAGACGTGACTTGGGCACGTTCATAGCCATCGCTTACTGAAATCAACATTACTTGCGAAAATTCCGCAAGCTGGGTGTGTCTGGCCAACCACATAGGCATCACAGTGTCGCCCAGGCTTTCCAATACATGGGAGATTTCAACCGCTCGGGCAGAATGTTCAGCACTCGGCTTACTTGATGGAGGCGAGCAATGCAGTGAAGAATCTTTAATACCCGGCATTAAGTTGCTCAGTAAAGAAGGCTAATATTGGGGCAGAAATTAAACGAATAAGTGCTGAAACACAGCGAGGCACCGCTCGCGCTAAGCTATAAACATTAAAAGCGTTCTGGAACACGTTCCACAATCGATGCTAGCTTCAAAATAAGCTGTAAGCGGTCTCGAACAGCCAACTTTTTGAAAATAGCGCTAAGATGCGCTTTTACTGTCCGTTCAGTAATATCTAACTGACGCGCGACTTCTTTATTTGTAGCGCCGCGCACCACAGCCAGTGCAACGCCACGCTCGCGGTCGGTTAAGCCCTCAAGCGGCGCTGTATTGACAGTATCGCCACCTTCAGCCCTTTGCTGAAGCGCTTTAAAAGAGCCTCCAAGCACTTTAGCAAGCAGCTCTTGCCCAACCCACACGCCTTGGTTAGTAACCACCAATGCCACCTGCTTAAGCACCTCGGGCGCAGCAAGCGTATGAACATATCCCCGCGCCCCCAGATCCAGTGACCTTAACGCTTCACGGTCATCCGGCGAATAACTTAGCACAACGACAATAGCTCCCTTGGAAGTTACAGCACCGATAAGCTCTGACCACCCTTCCACCGTCGTAGACAGCCAAATCACATCATCTGGTTGTGTTTTACCAACAAATACATCAGGTTTGGAGGCTACCATTTCGGGAAACGCTTTTTTCCATCGCGCTTTTAAGTTTCCGTCCGTTGTAATGAACCAATGCTTCATCAGCGTTCCCCCATGGAATCACGCCACGCTCTTAAGACAGGTTTCAGCATGAACTGCATCACTGTTCGCTTGCCCGTTACTATGTCCACTTGCGCCGTCATGCCGGGAATTACTTGTAGTCTATCGGCGACATTTTCGTTTTCTAAACTGCGCACCCGCACTTGATAGAAGGTATTACCGTCATCATCAGTAATGGTATCGGCACTAATACGCTCAAGCTCGGCCTGTAAGCCACCATAAATGGCATAGTCATAGGCCGTCAGTTTGATAGTCGCAGGCTGCCCTGGATGCAAAAAGGCGATATCTTGCGGGGCGATGCGCGCCTCAACCAGCAGTTGGTCGTCCGTAGGCACGATTTCAACAACCTCTTCCCCTGGCTGAGCAACACCACCTATGGTGTTGATGTGTATGCGCTGAACAATACCATCAACCGGTGAGCGAATTTCTGTCAGCCGTACCCTATCTTGCAAACCAGTTCCCGATTGTTGCAATGCATTTAAGTCGCCCAACGTTTGAGCGAGATCATTTCGCCATTCACTCCGACGTTCTGCGCCCAGCTCCAGCAGTTGCCCCTCGGCTTCTTCCACTCCAGCCTCTAAACGTGAAACAGCGGCATCTGCCTGGTTACGCTCCCCTGTGGCACTGGATACATCTCTCTGTAACCGCAACACCTCTACTTCAGACACAGCCCCAGAAGCCAGCAGCGGGCGCGTCAAATTAAGCTCTTGACTGGCCATATTGACTTCACGCTGGGCCGTATCACGTCGAGCTTGTGCTTCTCGCAGCTCTTCCTGACGCTGACGAATGCGGTCATTAAGCACATTTTCTTGTTCGCGCAGCTCTTCGCGACGACTTTCATAAACCTCGCGCTCCTGCATCACAATGTCAGGCACTTCTTGACGGAGCTCTTCGGAAGGCTCAAACGCAGTGCCCGTTGCTAGCGCACGTAGCCTTTCAGCACGCGCTTGAAGCGCATAACGCTGGGCACGGTTTTCACGAAAATCAGAGATAAAGCGTGTTGGGTCGATCTGCATCAGCACTTGGCCTGCATCGACGATCTGTCCTTCGCGAATAAATATCTGCTCAACAACACCGCCATCAAAAGACTGGATACGCTGTAGCTGGCTAGCAGGAATCACTCGCCCTGCCCCACGGGTTACTTCATCGATAGAAGCGAAATACGCCCACACTAACAACGCAACCACAGTGAGCAGGACGGTATAGAGGAATAACCGTGCACGAATGGGCTCCTGCTGCATACGCGCCCAGTCGGTATCGCTTGCCCAATCGCGGTTTAGGTGGGCAGAGGTCACACGCTTGGCAAACAACCGATCCATAAAAGGGCGAAATGGTTTTTGGCCTTTTTCTGAGAAACGGCCAATCGCGTCAAAGCCTTTTTGCTCGGTAGTGGAAGAGGGTTTACGCGCCATTACGATGCTCTCCCGATCTGGCCTTTACGCAATGCCTCTACCACGGTATCCCGCGGGCCATCCGCCACGACCTTGCCGGAATCCATGACAATAATTCGGTCGACCAATGAGAGGAGCGAGGTGCGGTGGGTGACCACTAAGATGGTTTTGCCAGCAGCCACGTTTTTCAGGTTGGCTTTAAACGCTTCTTCGCTAGCATTATCCATAGAGCTAGTCGGTTCATCTAACAGCAAAATAGGCGGATCCTGCACCAACGCACGGGCGATGGCAACAGACTGTTTTTGCCCGCCGGATAGTGCTTGGCCGCGTTCACCTACTTGCAAATCCACGCCATGTGGATGGTTGTTGACGAATGACTCTAGGCCTGCCAAGTCAATCGCTCTAAGCAACGCCTCATCATCCACGCGGTCGCTACCGCCACCCGCCACAATATTGTCCCGCAGAGATCCTGAAAACAGACTAACGTCTTGGGGAACATAGCCAATATGCCGGCGCAGCTGCAGTGGGTCTAATTGGCGAATATCCACGTTATCAACCAGCACTGCACCCGAGGTTGGCTGATAAAACCCTAGCACTAGCTTGTTTAATGAAGATTTACCGCAACCAATGCGGCCAAGTAGCGCAACTTTCTCACCGGCTTTGACAGTTATCGATACATCCCTCAGCGCCTCGCGCTCTTCATTGGGGTAACGAAGAGTGACTTTCTCAAGGCGTATATTGCCAGCGAAGCTGGGCTTTTCTACATAAGCCTTGCCTTCATGGCGCTCTACTTTCTTATCCATTACTGCGTTGAGTGACTCAAGCGCCGTGGAGGATTGATGATATTGCGCCAGCAACGCTGCAGCCTGACTTATAGGTGCCATTGCCCGGGAAGAGAGCATATAAGCGGCAATCAACCCGCCCTGGGTGAGGTTGCCTTCGATGATTTGATATACACCTACGATAATGACGCACACCGCCACGCTGTGCTGCGCCCACTGAGCTACGTTGGACACTGACGTACTGACCATTCGTAGCTGCGCTCCGGTACGGGAAAGGAAGGCTGACGATTTTTCCCAGTGGCGCTGGATACGACTTTCAGCCCGCAGGGCCTTAACATTTTCTAATTGGGAAATCGACTCCACCAACAGTGAGTTGCGCTGTGCGCCGACTTCCCAGGTAGTTTGAGAAAGTTCATGAAGCTTACCCTGAGCAGCCAGCGCGTAGAGCAACACAAATACGATGCCCACCAATACCGGCAGCACTAGCCAGGGATTAATCAGCGCGATAATCGCCGCAAACATCAGTACAAACGGAAGATCGACAATCCCCAGAATGGTCGCAGAGCCAATAAACGCGCGTACCGACTCAAAAGACTGGAGCGTCGAGGTGAACGACCCGGTTGATGCAGGGCGCTCTTCTAAACGCAGGCCCAATGCTTTGGCCATAATAGAGGAAGAGAGCTTCACGTCCGCCCGGCTAGCGGCTAAGTCGACAAAGCTGCTGCGCATGAGCCTGAGTACCAAATCAAAGCACAGCACTATGAAGATGCCTATCGCGAGCACCCATAGCGTTTCCGTTGCCTGATTGGGCACTACTCGGTCATAGACGTTAAGCACGAACAGCGGCATGGCGATGGCGAACACATTGATCGCCACCGACCCCAACACGATATCGCGATAGAGAGGTCTGTTTTCGCGAATGACGCCCCAAAACCAGTGCTGGTCGCGGCGTTTCTTGACGCCTGGCTCAGACGCGTTATCCGCTAGAAACTTAGGACGAACATAAATAGCTTCGCCGCTATAGCCCGCGTAGAGCTCTTCCAGGGGCAGTTCAACGTTTGATTCAGATAGTTCAGGAAAAATGACGTTCGCTTTTTGTTGTTTGAGATCAATCCCCAACAGCACGCACGCCCTACCTGGTTCCAACAATAGAATAGCGGGAAAGAGTGCTGGGTTAAGCGCCGACAGCTTACTTTTAACAATCCGCGCCGTCAGTCCAGCACGGGCGGCAGCCCTACCAAATACGGAAGGCGTTAGCATGCCCTGCTCCAAGGGCAAACCAGCTCTAAGGGCCTCTGATGACACCTCATGCTGATGAAATGAGGCAACTGCTTTCAAACATTCGAGTAACTCATCGCCTACTGGCTGCTCGCTAGCATTTGCAGCGGTCGGCCTTTCCAGCTTGGTTTGTGTCACAGAGACCTCATTCCCCTAATGCCTATTTAGGCATCTATTTCCCCTATGATTAGCGAAAGCCGCTAATCCTTCGCCGCCAAACGACGAATAACTCTGTTTCCGCACAGCAAACTATTCAAATACATTAGCCGTTAGTGACCAGCGCATCCTCGTGGCCCAATTGCAGATATTGGGAAGTCATGACTGGCTGCTCATTAGCGGCATAATAAGACGACGCTAGCATATCAACCTGAGCGGGTAGCGAAGAAATACCGCGCGTAAAATCTTCTAAATTAAAGCCACGAGGCCCTTCCGTTCCACAAGCCATCTCAGCGCTAAGCGTGGTGTCGCCGTAACCCAATTCGTCAAGAGTGGGAATATCGTCACGCACCACTTCAAGGGTGTGCATAAGTTGCCCCATTGCTGCTAACGTACGCGCTTGAGCCAAGGTTAAGTCAAACTCTGCATTCGCGTAGGCTCGGCTGGCCTCGAAATACTCGTTTTCACTATCAAGCACGTCCAACAAAGTACGCTGGCCAATATCAAATTGCTGCTGATAAGCCCCACGAACCCGGTTAATCGATTGGCGATGATCATTCAGATAGCTCAATTGTTCACCCAAACGCTGTGTATCGTTGTAAGCAATTTGCGTGGTTTGACGTACGTTTGTACAGGCCGTTTCGCGCTGATTGACGGCTTGTTCAATGCGCGTGGCCGCCGCATCAAAAGCTGCACTATCAGAACCACCGCGATAGAGGTTCATGCTGGCAACCAGTTGAATACTGTGCTCATCACTGCGCCCAGCTATCGAGTCGTCTTGATTATTGGTGCCCGTGCGTCCCTGTATATCCAGGCGGGGCATAAAGGCGGCCTTCGCAGCCTCTTGTTCCGCACGTTGCACAGCAATATTTTCAATCGCGGCATGGAACTCTGGGTTCCCCTCAAATGCCATTTCGATCGCTTGGTTGACACCAGCGGGCAGTTCATCGGCCAAGCTAGGTGCAGGTGACATATTCTGAGGAGGAAGTTCACCTACGATACGCTGATAGCGAGCCGTAACATCGTGAAGGTTCGACGCCTCGGTCATCAAGTTGGATTCGGCTAACGCTAAACGGCCGCTAATTTGCTCTAAGTCAACGCCACGGCCCGCCCCGGAAAGCGCACGCTCTTCAATTTGCGAGAACACACGCTGGTGTTCGCGGTAGTTATCTTGAGCTAAACGCACCATCTCGCGGTAGCGAAGCACATCAAGGTAGGTTCGAAAAGCTTCAAGCGTCACCTCTTCACTTGCACCCAGCAGCTCAAAATAGGCAATCAGTCGAGTGCGATCCAAACGTTCTACTTCACTACGGGTGGCAAATCCATCAAACACCATTTGGGTGAGCGTGAGCTCAGCAAAGTCACTGCTATAGCTGCCGCGCCCATCATTTTGCTGGTCTTGCCGACCTACACCTGCAGAGATATCAATCGAAGGTAAATAATTACCCTTTGCGACTCTAACATCGCTCCCAGAAGCGCTAAAGTTCGCCCAAGCAGCGTTTACATCGGGATTAGTAATGATCGTTTGTTGAATAGTGCTGGGGAGATCAGTGGCGCCTGGCGCGTAGAGGCTAGTGGGAAGAGACTGCGCTAATGCCGTAAGCGGGACACAAGCTAACGTGGTCACTGTCAGCGGCTTAAAAACATGGTGACAGAAGATTTTTTTTAGTCTCGATACAGCATTTTTTTTCATCGTCAGCGTTCCCTATGATGTGGCACTCATTGCACGCAGCTCATTATTCGTGTGACCCATTGAGCTATGTTGCACTATTGCTTCAAGCGTAAGCTCGCGAAGTCTCATCGCTAAGTGAGCCTGAGTCCCTACGAGCGCCCAATTTTTGAAGTAAACACATGGTAGGTAAAACTTAATTAGCTGAGCTTAGCCTAATTTAGTTAATTTCCTACTCATCGTGAGGTCATAAAACCAAATGTCACAAAAAATTACAATAAGAACATCATTAAAACACAAAATAAATTCAGAATTATTCGTTTTTCTGTGCTTGTTGCAGCCCGAGCCCCAGCAGTATCAGCACTAGCCCAATCAACGTCGAAGGCAAAATAGGCTCTCCCACTACCAGGAAAAGTAACAGCAGCGATACTGGAGGTGAGAGAAAAATCAGGTTGGAGACTTTGGCCGTGCGCGACACCTTATGCATTGCCAATTGCCACAGAATGAAGGCCACCCCCATTTCAAATAGCCCCACATACACACCAGCGCCAAAGGCAGGCCAACCGTGCCACTGGTAACCGGGGCCCAGTAGTAGCAATAGGGTCAACACAGGTAGACCAACACTAAAATTTTGCCACTGGCCGACAAGGGGCGGCCGGCTATCCCGCGCATTGAGCAGCCAATACAACGCCCAAAGAAGAGTCGAAGCGAGTGCCAGCACGACTCCTAGCGGGTCGGCGAAAGAGACATTAAAAACCGCGCCTCGTGTTGCTATCACCCATACGCCTGCGTAGGCGACCAGCCCAGCAACAATATCCATACGCGTTAAGCGCTGCCCGAGCAAAGGCACAGCCAAAAACGCCATTGCTAAGGCCCAGGTGTAATTCAGTGCCATCGCCTCTTGCCCTGGGAGGCGGTCATAGGCGGCGAAGAGCACCAAATAATAGGCCACTGGGTTCATAAGTCCCGCCCACGCTGCTGTCTTCCAGCCGGTGCGCAACGCTGTGGCGATATTTCCCTGCTTGATGACCAGCGCCCCCATCAGTGCCCAGGAAACAAGCGCTGCGAGCCACATCAGCTCTAGAGGACTCATCCAAGCGAGCGCCACTTTGAAGGCCGTAGCCACCGTCGACCATAATGCGACGGCCCCTAACCCAAACAGGATCGCTTGCCTATCTTGATTCATCGGTCGATATGCCCTAAATCGCGATCCGGCTCCAACTGGTCGCGTACACGCTGTTTAAGAAGCTTGATATCTGGGAAACCGCCATCGCGCTTGCGCTCCCATAACAGCAGATCATCAAACCAGATCTCGAACGTACCGCCATGGGAAGGGGCTAATGAGACCTCGCTTAAACCTTCACCAAAGGTTGAGAGCAATTCCTGTGCATACCAACCACTGCGCAGCAACCATTGGCATTGCGTGCAATAACGGATTTGAATACGTGACATCCCTGATCTCCCAGGCAAGTTAATGTGGCATTCTAAAAGGATATTCTGTCATTTTGAGATGGTTTGAGATAGCTCTCTTGAGATAGCTCTCTTGAGACAGGTCGCTTGAGATAGGTCGATTAAGAAGGAGTCCCAATGGCCGAACATAATGTTTCACAAACTCGCCTGTATGAGTGGCTAACGGGCGATGACGACAGCCGCATGTGCGACGACATACCTGAAAGCGCCTGCGACGAACAACCGCGTAATTTTTTTCTACATATATGGGCCTCTTTGGGCAATAAACTGGCTGACGAGCTGTCGAGCGCGCGTTTAGTCTTACCCTGGCTGATGGGCATTATTGGCGCTCCCATCTGGATGGTAGGTCTGCTGGTTCCCATCCGAGAATCGGGTGCCCTGCTGCCGCAAATCTTCGTAGCGGGGTTTATCCGCTTAAAACCTAAGCGCAAATGGGTATGGGTGGCCGGCGCGCTGACCCAAGCCTTAGCTGCCTTAGCGCTTGCCGTACTGACGTTGTTCGCCCGCGGCACCTCGGGAGGAGCGTTAGTGCTCGCAGCGTTAGTTCTGCTCTCACTGGCACGGGGATTATCCTCAATCGCCACAAAAGATGTGCTGGGCAAAACCATTGCCAAGCGCCGCCGCGGTACGCTAATGGGCTGGAGCGGCAGCATTGCTGGTGGTGCAACGCTGGTCGCTGGGGCGCTGCTAATGCTGTTTGAGAGCCGACCCGGTCATTTAGTGGTAGCGATACTGCTGGCCATAGCGGCCTGCGGGTGGCTAATAAACGCCATTGCCGCCGCACGCATCGAAGAAACCCCTGGGGCAATAGAAGGCGGTGAAAACAGCTGGGACAGTATTAAACTGGGACTATCGCTGTTAAAAGATGACCGTACTTTTTTACACTTCAATCTTGCCAGGGCGTTGCTGCTCTCAAGTGCACTCGCCCTGCCCTACATTGCCCTGCTTGGGCAAAACCAAAGCGGCACCGACCTGGGAGGCCTGGGCATACTGATTGTGGTATCGGGGCTGGCCGTGATGGTGGCTAGCCCGGTATGGGGCAAACGGGCGGATCAGTCAAGCCGTGGCGTGATGCGCGATGCGGCGATCGGTACCGCTATCTGCTGCGTAATGGGTGCTAGTTTAGCTTGGTTACCCGGCGAGTGGACACACAGTGTATGGCCCTATGCGGCGGTTTATGCACTACTCGTGATTGTTCACCACGGTGTACGCTTAGGGCGTAAAACCTATCTCGTCGATATGGCCAGCCAAGATAATCGTGCGCTTTACGTGGCCCTCTCGAATACTTTAACCGGCGTCTTAATGTTAATTGTAGGTGGCCTTATTGGCGCCTTTGCTCAGTGGTTTGGTAGCGGCACATTACTCCTCATGCTAGCGGCTACCGCCGTGGGGGCCATACTGAGCACCCATCAATTACCTGAAGTCGAGTGACGCGCCACTGGTAACCACATGTATTCAAGCGTGCTATCGAGAGCTCTACCTACATTAGCATCGCGTTCGCGATTGCAATGCGTGACAACGCTCGCCATGATAGGGCCGAATAGCAGTGATGTAGTGGCGCCTTTGCTATGCTGCCTATAATAAGTGATTGGAAATTCTGTTAGCTCATGGGCGAAAGCGACTGTGAACAACGGAAAGGATTGGAGCTGCAACAGGAACCCCTTGATGAAACGATCTCCATTGATCAGTCCAGAACTGCTCGAACGTATTGTTGACGCCTCGGAAGACGGCATTGTCGTTGCCGAACAGGAAGGGGATGAAAATATCCTCATCTACGTCAACAAAGGCTTTGAGCGCTTAACGGGCTATAGTGCTGATGAAATTCTGTATCGCGATTGCCGCTTCTTACAGAACGAAGACCGCGACCAGGACGCGCTTGTCGCCATTCGAGATGCGCTAAACGAGGGTCGGCCTTCTCGAGAAGTACTGCGCAATTATCGCAAAGATGGCACCATGTTTTGGAATGAACTTTCCATTACGCCGGTCTATGACGAAGCAGACAAGCTGATGTATTACATTGGCGTGCAAAAAGATGTAACGGAGCGTGTAGAAGCGCAGCTTGCGCTAGTGGAGTTACAAAAGCAGCGAGAAAACAGCTAAACTTTCTCACTAAAAAAAACTATAAAGCTTGAACTTCATCCCAACTGGCGTTATATAGCGGCAAGGCGCTTGAATTGCGCTAGGCGCTTCACTTTACAGTTGGCATGTGTTTAATAAACTGCACATGTACTCACGTGAAGCCGTTGTTACGCCGGCACGCCGGCTGGGTTGGAGGACATCACATGAGCCGTGATCCCCTAAGTCGTGAGACCCTAAGTCATGAAACCTTAGGCAACGAAACACTCGACTCAGATGAGTTCGAAAGCTTAGACGCCGTCAATGACGACCACTACGGCAGAAGTAAACCGAGCAAAGCTGACAGCTTACGCGCGCGGCGCCAAGTCGAAGCGTGGTTGGAAGAGCGACGACTTCAGCGCGCCATCGAAGATGACTGGGATGAAGAAGAGTAATCCTTGAGCAGCTTGGCCTTCTCAGCAAATGAGTAGGCCTGGCTAGCCAACACCTCAAGTAACCTAGCCTTTCCTGGTGCAGACCACTATCATCACTCTTCAGCCAGCAATAAGAGTCAGCAGCCTGCTGCTGTCGCTTTCTTCTTTTCAACAACTTAACGGATCTCCATGGCGCAATACGTTTTCACCATGAACCGGGTTGGCAAAGTAGTGCCGCCCAAAAAGCAAATTCTCAAGGATATTTCGCTCTCGTTTTTCCCTGGCGCCAAAATCGGCGTGCTGGGGCTTAACGGTTCGGGCAAATCCACACTGCTGCGCATTATGGCCGGTGTCGATAAAGAGTTTGAAGGTGAAGCTCGTCCGATGCCTGGCATCAATGTTGGCTACCTTCCACAGGAGCCGCAGCTAGACGACGAGAAAAACGTCCGCGACACCGTCGAAGAAGCACTGGGGGCGATCAAAGATGCACAAGAGAAGTTGGATGGGGTGTATGCGGCCTACGCAGAGCCCGACGCCGACTTTGATGCGCTAGCCAGCGAGCAGGCCCGGCTTGAAAATATTATTGAAGCTGCTGATGCGCACAACCTGGAACGCAAGCTTGACGTTGCTGCCGAAGCACTGCGACTCCCCCCCTGGGATGCCAAAGTGGGTAACCTCTCAGGTGGTGAGCGCCGTCGTGTAGCACTCTGCCGCTTACTGCTCTCCAGCCCCGATATGCTGCTGCTTGACGAACCTACCAACCACCTAGACGCAGAATCGGTGGCTTGGCTAGAGCGCTTCCTTCACGACTATAACGGTACAGTAGTGGCGATCACCCACGACCGCTACTTCCTGGATAACGTGGCGGGTTGGATTTTGGAGCTTGATCGTGGCCAAGGTATCCCTTTCGAGGGTAACTACTCCCAGTGGCTGGAGCAGAAAGATCAGCGTTTGAATCAGGAAGCCAAGCAGGAAGCCTCGCGCCAGAAAGCTATCAAGCAAGAGCTTGAGTGGGTGCGCAGTAACGCCAAAGGCCGCCAGGCCAAAAGCAAAGCACGCCTAAACCGCTTTGAAGAGATGCAGTCTGGCGACTTCCAAAAGCGCAATGAAACCAATGAAATTTATATTCCGCCTGGCCCACGCCTGGGTGATAACGTCATTGAGTTTCGCGATGTGGCTAAACGCTTCGATGACAAGCTGCTCTACCAGAACCTCTCCTTCACCATTCCCCAGGGTGCGATCGTTGGCATCGTCGGTGGTAACGGTGCGGGTAAATCGACGCTCTTTAAACTGATCACCGGTAAAGAGCAGCCGGACGAAGGCGAAGTCCTGGTGGGTGAAACGGTCGATATCGCTTACGTCGAACAGCTACGCGACGGCTTAGATGACAAGCAGAGCGTGTGGGAAGCCGTTTCGGATGGTCAGGATATTCTTAATATTAACGGCTACGAAGTCTCCTCGCGTGCCTATGTGGGTCGCTTCAACTTTAAGGGTAACGACCAGCAGAAGCGTTTGTCGGAGCTTTCCGGTGGTGAACGCGGTCGCTTACAGCTTGCCCAAACGCTCAAGCAAGGCGCTAACGTGTTGCTGCTCGATGAGCCCTCTAACGACCTGGATATTGAAACCCTGCGGGCACTGGAAGACGCGCTTCTGGCCTTCCCAGGCTGCGCTATGGTGATCTCTCACGATCGTTGGTTCCTTGACCGTATCGCCACGCACATTATGGCCTTTGAAGGCGACTCTGAAGTGGTCTTATTTGAAGGTAACTACGCGGAGTACGAAGAGGATCATAGAAAGCGGGTCGGAAACGATACACCTAAGCGCATGAAGTATAAGCGTATTGATGCTTAATCATTAGCATCACGCTGGCAGTCAATACTGACAGCAAAAGGCCCCGCCCTGCGGGGCCTTTTAGTTTGTGTTTTCACTGACATTAGCGCAAAGCCCTAACGACTGCGGCCTGTAAAAAATGACACAAGAAACAAAATAAGAAACAGCACAAACAAAATTTGCGCAATGGTGGACGCCGCCCCAGCAATGCCAGAAAAACCGACCGCCCCGGCGATGATCGCGATAATTAAAAACAGCACTGCATTGCCTAGCATCTTCTTACTTCTCTCCTTGGTAACGACTTCCCTGCACCGCCACTTAACCCATTATGCAGCGTGAATATGTCTCAGAGATGATAGACGCTTTTAGTCATTACCTTAGAGGCCAGCCGTATGCCCCACTTCACCGGTGCCGGAAAGCGAACGCCCCCTGCTTCTAAGGCAAGCTGCGCGTGGTGGGCTTCATCAATGGCCATCTGGCGCAGTATGGCGTGGGAGCGGTTGTCGCCACGGGGTAGCGACTGTTGGTGTGAATCAAGATGCTTACCTGCTTGCTCTTCGGTCGCGGCAACCAATCCCAAACTAATACGATCACTGACCGCCCCAGTAGCCGCGCCAATGCCAAAGGAAGCGGCATAAAACAGCGGGTTTAGGCAGCTTGTTCGGCTCTGCAACTGCTCTAGACGCTCAGCACACCAGGCGAGATGATCGATCTCCTCTAGCCCCGACTGCTCCATCTGGTGGCGCACATGCGGAAGTTTAGCGGTCATGCCCTGCCCTTGATAAAGCGCTTGAACACACACCTCACCAGTATGGTTAATACGCATTAAACCTGCGGCATGGCGGCGTTCTTGATCATCGAGCGTTCCCTCGGCCACACCTTCAGCAGGGCTGGTGCGCTGCGGCGAAGCAGCGTGCGGCATAAGCGTACGTAAAACGGTATCGAACTGATGTATCAGGCGATCTGAACGACTCTGTTGACGATCCATGGCAACGCTCCATTGACTTGCGATAGCGATCTGCTGAGCTCAACCGGCAGGCCATGTGAATGCGCGCCCACCGAGTAAATGCATATGAATATGGTAGACCGTTTGTCCGCCCATTTCGTTGCAGTTCATCACCACGCGATAGCCATCTTCAGCAAACCCCTGCTCGCGGGCAAGCTTGGCGGCGGTAAACTGAAGCCGCCCTACTGTGGCAAGATCAACCTCATCGATATCATTGAGCGTGGCAATATGCTTTTTAGGAATGATCAGTTGATGAGTAGGCGCCTGAGGACCAATATCATTGAATGCCAACACGTGGTCATCTTCATAAACAATATCAGCGGGAATTTCACGGTTAATGATTTTGCAAAAAAGACAATCCATACAGCTCTCCTTTATTAACTACTTGCCACTTAAGTGTCGAACTATCTCTGCCAGTCTGATGATTGCTACGATGGATTGCATCGGTGGGAGTAGCTTCAACTCGCGACCTTTTAACGAAAGCGTCTCTGCGCAAGAAGATGCCTAACCAAGGGGGCAAGAATCAACTCCATCGCCAGCGACATCCGCGCCCCCGGCACCACCAACGTGTGGGGACGGGTCATAAATGAGTCCTTAATCATCGCCAGCAGCCAAGGGAAATCAACGGTGGAGGGATCACGAAAACGGATGACCACGAATGACTCAGCGTCGGTGGGAATATCCTGCACTTCAAAGGGGTTAGAGGTATCGACAGTGGGCACACGTTGAAAATTGATGTGAGTACGCGAAAACTGCGGTTGTATGTAGCGCACATAGTCATCCATCCGACCCAGGATAGTGTCAATAACCGCTTCTTGTGAGTAGCCCCGCAGCTTGGTGTCACGGTCGATCTTTTGAATCCACTCAAGATTCATGGTTGGCGCCACACCAACCAACAGATCCACATGGCGGGCAATGTCATACTCCTCAGTGACCAGCCCACCGTGCAAGCCTTCATAAAACAGCAGGTCGGTACCACAGGGCAGCGACTGCCACTCGGTGAAAGTACCTACCCGACAGCCTGCTTCAATTTTTTGCTTATCTTCAGCATGGATATAGTGCCGAAAAGTACCCGAACCGTGTTCACCATACTCACTAAACAACCCTTCCAGACGATCCAGCAAATTCGCCTCTACGGCAAAATGCGAAAGTTCGTCTTTGCGCTCTGGCTCTTCTCGGAAGATGCGGTGCAGGTCATCACGGGTATAGCGGTGAAAGGCATCGCCATCGACCATTGCTGCATGCACATCTTCGCGCAGAAACATGCGCTCAAAGCTGCGCTTCACGGTGGTGGTACCCGCCCCAGAGGAACCGGTTACCGCGATAATCGGATACTCCCGAGACATCAGCCACACCTCGCGTGGGAAAGCGCTTGTTTAACCTGCTCAGGTACTTCGACAGGACGAGTAGCAAGGTCAATCAGTAGCTGATTGATCTGTGCGGTAGCGACTAACTGCTGAGAATCTGCCTGGTAAATGCGCTGATAGATCGTCAACGCCTTGCCTTGAGGTTCGAGTACAGCGGTGGCAATCGTTAGCCCATCGGGCCAGCGCGCTTCACTTTGATACTGAACGGCGAGATCAGCAACCACCGAAGGGTATCCATGCATATCCCACTCAGGTAGATCCAGTGCAGCAAAGGCTTGAATGCGCGCCTCGTGGAGCAGTGATACCAGCGCATCATGCCCCAAATGACGGCCATAGTTCATATCGGTTACCCGCACGGTCAAGGGGTGACGGTGTATAACCGCCTCAGCGGGAAAGTCCAGCTTGACACGCTCCATGCCTGTTTCCTCGTCAGTATTAGCTTAGCGTAAGGCGTGCTTACTCCTCTCGGGCAATCGCCCTGAAGGCGATATCACGGCGACACTCGACGCCGTCCCAGTGAATAGCATTAACGCCTTGGTACGCTTGCTGCTGCGCAGCTGACACGCTATTGCCTAATGCCGTTATACACAGCACACGGCCACCTGCCGTGATAATCTCGCCCTGGGAATTTTGCGCGGTACCGGCGTGAAACACTTTGCAGCCCGTTTCTTCAGCCGCGGCTAAGCCGTGAATCACATCACCCTTGCGATAGCTGCCAGGGTAGCCTCCGGCCGCCAGCACAACGCCCACCGCTGCACGGGAATCCCATTCGCAGCGTTGCCCGGCCAGCTTGCCCTGGGCACCCGCTAAGCAAAGCTCAGCGAAATCAGAGGTTAAGCGCAGCATGATTGGCTGAGTTTCAGGATCACCAAAGCGGCAGTTGTACTCAATAACCTTGGGGTTACCCGCCGCGTCGATCATCAGGCCTGCATATAAGAACCCTGTATAAGCATTGCCCTCCGCAGCCATGCCCCGCACGGTGGGCAGAATGACCTGTTCCATGATACGTGCATCAACCTCGGGTGTGACCACAGGCGCTGGTGAATAGGCGCCCATACCGCCGGTATTAGGGCCGGTATCACCATCATAAGCGCGTTTGTGGTCTTGGCTGGTAGCCATGGGTACAACATGCTCGCCGTCCACCATGACAATAAAGCTCGCCTCTTCGCCCTCCAGAAACTCTTCGATAACCACGCGAGCGCCTGCATCGCCGAAGGCATTGGCTTCCAGCATATCGCGAATAGCAGCCTCAGCTTCGGCCTCACTCAGCGCCACAATGACACCTTTGCCCGCTGCCAGGCCATCCGCTTTAATCACAATGGGTGCGCCCATTTTGCTTAAATAGGCAAGCGCAGGGTCTACGTCAGTAAACGTTTGGTAGTCAGCCGAAGGAATATCATGACGGGCCAGGAAGTCCTTGGTAAATGATTTTGAGCCTTCCAACTGAGCGGCCGCCTGAGTAGGGCCAAAGATAGTCAGACCGGCCGCTTGGAAACGGTCAACAACACCTTCGACCAAGGGAGCCTCCGGCCCCACCACGGTCAAGCCAATCTGCTCATCACGGGCAAAAGCGACCAGGCTGTCGAGATCCGTTGCTGCAATCGCTAAGTTGGTCAGCTTCGCTTCCGTCGCGGTGCCAGCATTACCAGGAGCGACAAAGACCTGCTCAACCTGGGTAGATTGCGCCAATTTCCAAGCCAGAGCGTGCTCGCGACCACCGCCGCCTATCATCAAAACCTTCATGTGCATCCTTCTCAAACGGGAGAGCCTATATCGGCGGCATTATGCCACAGCGCAGCACCAAGTGGGGTCAGGAGGAGGGTTTGTTATCTTTGCTGGTATCGTTGCTATCGTTCTCAGGCTGCTCAGTATCACTCGACTCATCGGCTTGACCCGGCTGATTCAAGGTATTTTGCCAAAAGCGCATGTTCTCTTCGGCGAGCTCACGCATAAATTCTAACGGCGTGTTGCGCATTGCCTGTTTCCACTGGCTCTGCAAACGTTTCTGCTGCTCCAACATCAGTTGCGTACCCTGTTCGAGGTAACGCGACAGCGGCAACGGTGAAGTCATATCGTAAACCCGGATCAACTGCGCTAGCAGGTCGTTTGAAAACACTTCCGCTTCGCTATCCGCTTGCTCCTGCTCAATAATGATAGAGAGCAGAATAGTCCTCGTCAGGTCTTCTCCGCTTTTGGCGTCTTCCACTCTGAACGGCTCTTCTTCGATAATTAAACGACGCAGGTCTTCCAGCGTCACATAACGACTCTGCTGAGTATCGTACAACCTGCGGTTTGCATATTTACGAATTACGCGCACGGCGCATCTCCTTAAACGCGATAGGGACTTTTTATTCCCGTTACTGATATTGTGCCTGCACCACGCGCCTATGCAAGCCACCTTAATAGTTTAGCAAGGCGTACCGTGCCTGCTTTGTGACCAATAGACCATCATTATGAATTTGATTCTGCTCAATCCCAACGATCTCACCAGTGACGGCCACGTCTGCATCACCGATCCACGCCGACTAAAACACCTTCGCGATATCCATCGATCGGCACCCGGCGACCTGCTCACTGTGGGTGTTCAAGGCGGCGCCATGGGCAAAGCGAAGATAAAAGAGCTCACCGCTGAGCGCGCGTATTTCCAATTGGAAAACCTTGATGAGTTACCGCCGCCACCGTTACCCGTTCATTTGGCATTGGCTCTGCCTCGCCCACGTATGTTGGCGCGTACGTTAGAGCATGTGACGGCGCTAGGCGTCAAAGACATCACCCTGCTACATACTAAACGGGTTGAGAAGAGCTACTGGCAATCCCCTGAGTTACGCCCGGACAAAATCCACCAGCACTTGGTACTCGGCTTAGAGCAAGCGCGCGACACCCAGCTACCATCCGTCACCCTGAGTAAAGGCTTTCGTCCTTTTTTGGAGCAGCAACTGCCTGGCTTACTCAGCGAACGCCGCGGACTGGTAGCCCATCCTGGCATGCCCAACGCCTGCCCAAGAGGCATAAATGAACCTACCCTGCTACTGGTAGGCCCAGAGGGTGGTTTTATTGCTTGGGAGGTAGAGCAACTAATGCTAGCAGGCTGCGAGGGCATGCATCTTGGCCCGCGCATTCTACGCGTTGAAACAGCCGTGACCGCGCTTCTATCACGGCTGTTTTAAGCGTTTATCGATAGGCAAGTTAGGACTGTTCATCTTCTGGATCGTGGGGCACAACGGTCGCATTTTCCCCACACTCTGGCTCCTGCAAAAAGGTCTCACGCACATCCAGCATGCCAAGGTGGCTAATGGTACGACGACCGAGCAGCAGCGGATAGTTCATTTCTTCACGGTCACGTAGGCTAAACTGTTCTTCGTAAATGGTGTCGCCCATACACACTTCCAACAACACCACAGGGCGCTCGTCGCGACCGCCTGCACCACGCACGGATAGCTCTCGATAGAGCGGGCGTTCAATCTGATCGCTGAACACTTCACCGCTTGCCTGATCTTCAAGCTTCAACCGAAAGCGAACCCATTCCTCGTCATCCTGCTCAAACATCTCAATATCCCGGGCGTCTAACGAGGAAGTTAATGCCCCGCTATCGAGCTTGGCTTTCACCTCGATATCCCAGGGTTGCAGGGTGGCCTTTTCAACCCAGCCGAATACCTGATCATCATCTGCCATCGCTGTGGAAGCGGACAGCCCAGAACCTACCAACACGGCACCTAACATCACTCTGTTAAAAAACATCTTTCCTATCAACTGCATAACATCATCCTTGGAAAGTAGAAGCACCCTTTAAACACTGCCTACTGCGAACGCTGACGTAGCTGTTCAAGCAACGCCTGGGTCGCAAACCCATCCGGTATTAACCCTTGATCACGCTGAAAGTTCCGCAAACCTTGCCGGGTGTTGGGCCCCATAACGCCGTCAGCACCACCTACTGAGTATCCTACACGGTTCAGCGCGCGCTGAAGTTCTTGAACATCATCACGGGTGAGTGGCGCTTGATCCCGCGGCCAGCTGTGCTGAATGCCTTCGCGTCCAGCGATCGCATCGCCTAAAGTCGCGACGGCCAGAGCATAACTGGTGGCATTGTTATAGCGTAAAATCGCACGGAAATTAGCACCTACTAAAAATGCAGGGCCATTAGCGCCAGCGGGTACCACGATAGCGGCGCTATCGAAGTTCGGCAATTCGCCCTGCTGCGCCTGAACGCCTTGGTTGCGCCACTCGGCACTGCTGCGTCGTTCGGTCTGGGCGTAATCAAACCCTTCGGGCAGGCGTACCTCAATACCCCAGGGTTGACCGGTTTGCCATCCGGCTCGGTCAAGATAGTTGGCCGTTGATGCCATGACATCGGGGATGCTGTCCCAAATATCGCGCCGACCGTCACCGTCGCCATCGACGGCATAGGCTTCAAAGCTACTGGGAATAAACTGAGTATGTCCCATCGCCCCAGCCCAGGAGCCCTTCATGTCTTCAGCAGCGATATCACCTTGATCAATAATCCGTAACGCCGCGAGCAGCTCACCTCGGGCAAAATCACGGCGTCGACCATCGTAAGCCAGCGTGGCCAGGGACTCCAACGTCGAAAAATCGCCAAAATTACTGCCATAGTTACTTTCGATGCCCCAAATGGCGACGATTATTTCTGCTGGCACCCCATAGCGCTGCTCCATTTGCTGAGCAGTGTCACGGTGATCAGCCAGCTTTTCTTGACCGTTAGTAATACGCGTGGATGAAACCGCGGTATCCAGATACTCCCAAATAGGGCGAACAAATTCGGGTTGGTAGCCGTCGAGTTCAATCACACGCTCACGATAACGAACACCATCCAGGGCGTTGCTTAGCGTGGCTTCGCTGATCCCTTGGCCTGCAGCGTACAGGCGAAAATCTCGAAGCCACTGCTGAAAATTAGCGTAGCTAACCTCAGAAGCAGCCTGGGTATCGACTTCTGACATTAGCTGAGGGTTAGCGACCGCCACGCTTGCCGCAAAAGGAGCGCTTAGCGCTGCGACTATGGAAACATAAACAAGAGGGCTGCAACGCCACCCAATAGTGAAATTACGAGACATTATATCGATCCTTAGGCAGTCCTTGGCATATCTGGAATGATGGCCTAGAAAAGAGGTAGATACTAGGGTCTGACCGAAGGTGATAATTACTTTATAGCGCTCGCCACAGCGGGCGACTCGGCTAAAGTGCCTACTTCACAGAGAGGAATTAGCCATCTCTCCCACTGCTCGGGCACAACGCAGGGAGCATCAAACCCTAAGGGGTCTGCACGCCATGGCTGATGGCGCTCCAGGCCATTGGGCAGTGTTTCGAGCTGCTCCAGCCAGTGAGCAACATAGAGCCCCTGGGGATCGTAATGGCCCGCCTGTTTGAGCACATTAAAGTAACGATCCTGACGCGGGTCACGCCCAACGCCAGCAATATAGCGCCAATTGCCCCAGTTACTGGCTACGTCATAATCAATTAAGCAGTGCTCGAACCATAGCGCTCCCATGCGCCAATCAACCTTTAAATCGTTAACCAAAAAACTGGCCACATTTTGTCGTGCGCGATTGGATAGCCAGCCAGTGTGGAGTAGTTCCCGCATCGCGGCATCCACAAACGGCAACCCCGTGGTGCCGTTACGCCAAGCATCGAAAGCGACACACGGCTGGTCAGTCTGGCGTGAGCCAAACATTTGCGCCCCTTCCAACTGAGCGGCGTGGATAAAATACTCCCGCCAGAGCAGTTCGAAGCTAATCCAGTAGCTTGACTCATTACTGCCGTTTTCCGCTTCCCACGCTTTCACAGCCTCATAGACTTGACGAGCTGACAGGCAACCCCGCGCCAGCCAGGGTGAAACGCGGGTTGAAAAATTAGCCCCCAATAGCCCGTTGCGGGTTTTCTTGTACGCTTTACCACCCTGCTGGCGCCATAGGTAGTTGTCCAGGCGCACATGCGCAGCCGTCTCTCCCCCCCCATAGGCGTAACCTTGACGCGAATCGGGCTGCCAGGTAGCACTCATTTCACAAACCGCTTTTAGCGGTGGGAATCCCCTTGCCGCTTCCGGCCAGGGGGGCAGCGTGACAGGAGCGCAGCGACTGGCAGGAACCGTGCATACACCCTCCACGCTGCGCCTGAAGGCAGAAAAACTCCCAGGCAGCGCTTCCCGCTCAAAAGGCAGTACCTGTCGATCAATCAGCCGCCCACTCTCTATGCACTCCAGCGCCGTCTGACTGGGCAAGCCTTGCTCAACCGCTTGAATATGCGCAGCTTCATCGACCCCCGCATGGTCAGCAACACGTACCTGTCTTACGTTAAGCATTGTCGCCAGTTCAATCACCACATCACTGGGCTTACCAATCCGTACCAGCAGGTCACTGCCACGTTTCAGAAGCTCACCACGTAACTCCATTAAGCTCTGCCATAAAAAGCGCAAGCGGGCAGGTCCAATGCGCGGTGTCGATTCACCATCAAATAATGGGGAGAACCACTGCTCGTCTAACACATAGAGACACAGCAGGTAGCTAGGAGGAGAGGTGAAGTGCAAAAGAGGGTTGTCAGCAATGCGCAGATCATCTTGCAACCAGACAATATCAATCGTGCTGTACATGCTTGTGCCTCCTAGGGGTACATGACTGCCCAGAACTTGGTGCTATCACCTTGGCTTGCGTGGCTACTTAGCTACTTGGCACTACGACGGCACCGCTCGCTGCAGTAGCGCACCTCGTCCCAGCAGCGCGCCCATTTTTTCCGCCAGGTAAAAGGACGCTGACAATGAACGCAATTTTTCTGCGGAAGATGTTGTTTGCTTCGCATGGTCACACTTTTCGCATGGCTTGGTGTAAAACATGGACAAATTATCTTATACAGTACAATTATTGTACATTATTTATTATACACACTATACTTCGATTGAACTCATTAGACATGCTTTAGGTATCCCTGCCCCAGACGCAAAAAGCCACCCGAAGGTGGCTCAATAGTGGTTGTCAAAATGTTGGCCGCTGAGAGGCTAGTCAGGGTCTGTCTCGCGGGGTTGGCGCTTGGCGTTTTCCTGGGTTTCCAGGCCACTTTTAAGCTCATGGGTTAAGGGATCATAGTTCGGGCGCAACTCATCCTTTACGGTACCACTCCACAGCTTGGAGCCGACAAAATACCCAGCTCGACCAATCACGTGAGCCGCCACTGGGGCGGTCATCAGGATAAACACGATGATAGCGAACGAGCGTGCCACGATACCCACTTCGGCGAAGTGCATGGCTGCCGCCAACATAATTAAGATGACACCCAGCGCTGCGGCCTTGGTAGTGGCATGCATGCGGGTTAACAAATCAGGCAAACGCAGCAATCCGACTGAGGCAAGCAGTATAAATAGTGCACCACCAATGATTAACGCGCCCTTTATGAAATCAATCATCCCTTGGGCCTCCCCTTTCCAAAAAGCGCGCAAACGCAATAGCCGCTAAGAATCCCATTAATGCGATCACAATGGCGGCATCCAGAAAGCTAGCCACGTCAGACTTAATGGCATAAACCCCAACCAGGCCCACTACGGTGGTGGAAAATAGCTCTAAAGCTACGACGCGGTCAGGCAGACTCGGGCCGCGCACTACGCGAACAAAGGTGAAGATAAGTGCCAGACTCATAATCACCTGGCTGATAAGAATAACGGTATCCATTAGCGAAACAGCTCCAAAGCCCGGTGCTCCATCTCTTTTAAGTTGCGCCGTAGTTCTTCCTCGTTGTCTAAAAACATCGCATGGATATACAGCACCTTACGATCATCAGACACATCCAGGCTCAGCGTGCCGGGTGTCAACGAAATGAGATTAGCCACCATGGTGATTTCCATTTCAGTGCGTGCGGAAAGCGGCATCGCGATGACCCCAGGCTTCATATGCCAAGGCGGGGTTACAATGTCAAAAGCGACACGCAAATTGGCTTGAACTAGTTCCTTAAGAAAAAAACCAATAAAACCAATAAAGCGCGGCACGCGTGCTGGGTAGCCCTTCAAAGAGTCGAGTTGAGGCTCAATCAGTACCAGGGTGATATAGCCAAATATTAACCCGACAAGGAGATTTAAACCGCTGAAATCGCCGCTTAACAACACCCATGCGAGCCCTAACAATAGGTTCCAAATGGCCCCGGTCATGGCGCTTCCTCCTCGGCATTAACCTCAGGTGCAGCTCCCCCTGATGCCGGCTCCAGCAGCACATCATCTGCACTGGCTGCAACCCCTAGCACCGCCTCAATATACCCTGAAGGTTCGAACAACTGATCACCAATGCCCATCATCACCCACATGATAGGCTCTGCAAGCACACCAATGAGCAGTGAAAATAACGCCAACACCATTACCGGCAAATACATCATCCACAGGCTGGGCTTTAACAACCGACCGTCGTCACCAGTGGGCGTAGCAGTCTCAGGCACGTCGTTATCTTCGGGTAACGATTTCCAAAACACTTCATTCCAAATTTTCACCATGGAATAAAGCGTCATTAATCCCACCGCCAGTGCAATACCGGTCACCACATAGGCTTCAACTTCCAGGCCCGCACGCACAATCACGAATTTGGCAAAAAAGCCTGACAGCGGCGGTATCCCCGCCAGCGAGAAGGCAGAAAGAAAAAACGCCACGGCAAGCCAAGGACGTTCTCGGTATAAACCGCCCATTTTTTTAAGCTGATAGGTTCCCTGCAAACGGTGGGTGATACCACTGATCAAGAAGAGATTGGTCTTCACGACCATGTTATGCACGATGGCAAACACGCCACCGGCGATCGCCAAAGGTGTGTAAAGAGCTAAGCCTAAGATCATATAGCCAATCTGGCTGACGATATGAAACGACAGGATTCGCCTAAACTCATGCTGGGCGGCGGCGCCGAGCACGCCTGTTACCATGGTGAAACCAGCACCCCAGAGCATAATCTCCTGGAGATAGCCCATGGTTTGATCGAACATCAGGGTGAAGACACGGAACATCGCATACACCCCCACCTTGGTGAGCAACCCGGCAAACAGTGCTGAAACAGCGACCGGTGGAGTGTGATACGAAGCTGGCAACCAGAAGAATAGCGGAAAGGCGGCGGCTTTGATGCCAAAGGCCACCATAAACATGACCGCCAGCACTTCCACCATACCGGTGTGCTCTGCCTCATCCATACGCAACGCAATGTCGGCCATGTTGAGTGTACCCACCATGCCATAGAGTAGCCCCACCGCGGTCAGGAAGATGACCGATGCCAATAGGTTCAAGGTGACGTACTTAATCGCCCCTTCCATCTGCGCGCGCTCTCCCCCCAAAATCAGTAGCGCAAAGGAAGCCACCAGCATTACCTCAAACCATACATAGAGGTTAAAGATATCGCCGGTCAAAAAGGCACCCATCACCCCAGCAAGCAGCAAATGCATTAACGGGTAATAACCAAATTTTTCGTGGCCGCGGCCAGTGGTGGCCAGCGAGTAGATACCCATTGCCAAGCCGATAATCGAGGTCATTAATACCATAACCGCACTCAGCAAGTCGGCAATTAAGGTAATCCCAAAAGGTGCTGGCCAGCTCCCCATCTGCATCGTGACGTAGCCATCCGACAGCGTGGATACAAACAGCCACAAGCTAACTACTAGCAGTGCAATATTGCCTGCTACGGCCACAAAACGCTGCATTGCACGTGAGCGCCAAAACAACAAAGAAATTGCCCCTGATAGCAAGGGCAAGAGGACGGGAAGAGCAACTTCAGGCCTCACGTATCAGTATCCTTCATCTTATCGAGATCATCGGCCTTAACGACTTCATAGGCGCGTCGAATCAATACCACTGCAAAGGCGAGCACCCCGAAAGCAATCACAATCGCCGTCAGCACAACTGCTTGCGGTAAGGGGTCGGCCACGCCGCTAGGCGGCTGCATCATCCCTTCTGGGATAAGCGGAGGTGCTCCACGGGTCATACCCGCCGTGGTAAAAATCAGTAAATTGGCGGCATTAGAGAGCAGCATTAAGCCAATCACCAGCTTGACGATAGAGCGGCGCAACATCATAAAAATAGCCGTCGCATACAGCAGGCCAATCGCCACTGCCATTAATGGTTCCATGCTGTGCCTCCTGTTAACTCAAGGTTCATCCTTGTCGACCTCCATAAGTGTCATCACCATACCGGTGACCGAACCCAGCACAGCGAAATAGACGCCTATATCGAAAATCAGCGGCGTGGAGGCCTTAAAGTCGATAACGGGAATAGTCCACCACTGAGCGGTCAAAAAGGGCTGGCCCATAAACCAAGCCGGAACCACTGAAATCATTCCCAGCAGCAAGCCAACGCCGATCAAATCGCGAGAGTCGACCATGCGCAGCACTTCTTTGGTGGCACTTACACCAAAGGCAAACAGATACAGCGTAAACGCCCCCGCCGCCACTAACCCGGCGATAAATCCACCGCCCGGCTCATCGTGCCCTCTCAGCAGCAAGAAAACAGAAAACAGCAATTGCAGCGGCATTAAAAAACGCGCAGCGGTATTAAGAATAATCGTGCCTGACTTAACCATCGTAAGGCTCCTTGGCAGCCACTTTACTGCTGTCGGTGGTTTTCGTGTTGTTGCTTTCGCCATTACGTTCATCTCCATGACGTAGCTTTAACATGGCGATAACACCGATTGCAGCAAGGGCTAATACAAACATCTCGCCTAGCGTATCCAAGGCACGGTAATCGACCAAAATGACGTTAACGATATTGCGGCCATAAGCCAAAGGCGCGCTGTTCTCAATCATATAGGTCGAAATCGGTTCAAATTGTTGAATGCTCCACGAGGTCATAATCAGTAGACATATCAAGATACCCACCATAGCGGCCACCGCGCCGTCGCGTATGCGCTCCAGACTGGTGGAAAGATTCGAAAAACGCGGCAGGCGGAACAGCACCAGCACCAGCAAAATTACCGTCAAGGTTTCCACTAGCAGCTGGGTAATCGCCAAATCCGGCGCACTAAACAGAATAAAAATCAGTGCAATAGAGAACCCCATTATCCCAACAGATACCACTGCCCCCAGCCGAGATCGAGAAATAGTCGCGAACAGAGCCCCCATCACCATACTCCCCGCCACGACTACCTCATGAAAGCGTACATCCAGGTCAAAGGCGAATTGCGGTGAGTGGCGCAGCAGAATTGAATTACCGATGAGCGCGATGAGCGTGATTAACATCACCAGAATATAGTTCCGCATATAGCCGTTTTGCAGTATCCGCGTTTGCCACTCCGAGAAGTGCACAATGCCATTCATGATGCTTTCATATCCGGCCTCGGGGCCATGACGCATCACCGGTGCCAACACAGAAAGCTTGCCACGTACAGTGTCCCAACGCTTAAACAGTAAGAAGCCTAAGCCAAGGCTAACGATCGACATTATCAACGCGACATTAATGCCATACCAAAGCGACAGCGCCACTTCTACTGTTTGCCCGGATATAGCGGTGGCGGTTGCCGTTAACAACGCATCGGCACCCAGCACAGCGGGGATCAAGCCCAACAGGAGCGACACCATCGCGAGCAATGCAGGCCCTATTAGCATGCTAAACGGCGCCTCATGAGGTTCAAGCGGGGTTTGGTGACGTTTACCGTAAAAAGGACGTAACGCCACAATAAAAGCAACGGCGATAGTCAAAATAGATGCCAGAAAGGCGAACAGTATCAGTAGTGTCCGGAAGCTATCAGCGCCAAGTACTGATTCAAGCATCAGCTCTTTACCGATAAAGCCGAGTAGCGGCGGCACACCAGCAAACGAAAGTGCGGCAACCAAGGCAATAGTAGCGGTTACCGGCATCAGCGAGCGTAGCCCCCCCATCTGAGTGACATCTTTAGTGCCGGTTTCATGATCCAGAATACCGGCAACCATAAACAGCGCCCCTTTATAGAGAGAGTGCGCCAAAAGAAACGTAACAAACGCGGTCATCGCGTACTCGGTACCGATGCCCAATAGCATCGTCAGCGTGCCCAGCGCCATAATGGTCGAGTAAGCGAGCAGCTTTTTAATATTGGTGTGATGAATCGCTAAAAACGCGCCGACCAGCATAGTGGTCGCGCCGACCACAGAAAGAATGCCGACCCACATTGCTGTGCCACCCAGCTCCGGATGCAAGCGCGCCAACAGATAAATACCCGCTTTCACCATGGTTGCCGAGTGCAGGTAAGCCGAAACCGGAGTCGGCGCCGCCATGGCGTTGGGTAACCAGAAGTGAAACGGAAATTGAGCCGATTTGGTGAAGGCACCCAGCAGCAAACAGATCAGCATAGGCGTATAGAGTGCGTGTTCACGCAGGTCAGCCTCCTGATCGAGAATCTCTGCCAGAGACCAGCTACCGCTGGCAATCCCTAGCAGCACCAGCCCAGCCATTAATGCTAACCCGCCCGCCACGGTAACGAATAAGCCCTGCCGCGCTGATTTACGTGCATTGATATCAGCGTGGTTAAAACCAATCAGCAAATAGGATGTAATGCTGGTCAATTCCCAAAAAACGAATAGCGTTAATAGGCCATCAGCTAGTACCAGCCCCAGCATCGACACCATGAAGGCGACCAAGGCGATGTGAAATCGAGCAAGATCAGGGTGATTTTTAAGGTAGCCGCCGGCATATACCAGCACGCAGGCCCCCATAACGGTAATCAATAGCCCAAAGAGCAACGATAGACCGTCCAACAGGAAGGTAAGACTGATTCCCAGAGAAGGCACCCACTGCCACTCTAAAAGCAGGCTACCGTTCTCAATGACCTCAGGGGCTTGAAGTGCCAACCACGCCGCCAATCCGGCAGGAAATAGGGCCAGTACTAGGCTGGTACGCTGACCGAACCAGTGGTTTAACATTGGCGATAGCGCCGCCAGTACGAAACCCATTAAAACGACGAATTGTATCAAGCGAAACCTCCTGAATAACGAAAGGCTCACCATCAGACAGCGGCTAAAGCCCAGGCATCGTGCCTTATCACTGGCATGCCAGCGTTGAATAATAGTGATTCTAAAGTTGTACACCTTATAACAGTCAGTTTTGGCTGACCAGCCAAACCCTTAAACGCAAACAGCCGCAGGCGCCCTAATGCACACTGCGGCTGTTGTGAGCTGATGTTCACGGCAAATAGTAAGCTAGGGGGCCGATAGCCATCCTGCTAATTCAATATTGATGACTGCTAACAGTGCCTCGATATGGTCATCGCGATCATTCAGGCAAGGTATATAGCTGAACGTTTCGCCACCCGCTTCCATAAAGCTATCGCGGATCTCCTCTTCGATCTCTTCCAAGGTTTCAACACAGTCGGAAGAGAAGGCAGGCGACATAATCGCAATGTGTTTATGCCCCTGCTCGGCGAGTTCGGCCACATGCTTAACGGTTTGCGGGCCGACCCATTTCTCGGGGCCAAACTGCGACTGGAAAGCGGTATCCACTTCCTCTTTGCTAAAACCAAGTTTCTCGCGGAGCAGGCGCGTCGTTTTCTGGCACTGACAGTGGTAAGGATCACCCTCCATCAGGTAGCGCTCGGGAACGCCATGGTAGCTGGCAACCAGCTTGGTCGGCCGGGTCGAGAAACCGTCGTAGGCTTCTTGCACAGAGTTGGCCAAGGCCTGAACGTAGGCAGGATGTTCAAAATAAGCGGGCACCGTACGTATGTAAGGCTGCCACTTCATCTTCATCAGGGTGCGAAACGCCTGATCATTCGCAGTCGCCGTGGTGGGCGAACCGTACTGAGGATAGAGCGGGAAAAACACGATTCGCTCGCAGCCCTTCTCTTTTAAACGCGTTAGCACGCTTTCCGTCGAGGGGTTACCGTAGCGCATGCAGAAATCGACCTCGACATCATCACCGTAAAGCGCCTTTAACCGTGCGGTCATCTTCTCGGTCTGAGCGCGCGTCGTTGTTAGCAGCGGGCTTTCGTTTTTCTCGTTATTCCAAATTCCCCGGTAGGCCTTGCCCGATGAGAACGGACGCTTAGTTAAAATAATCAGCTGTAGCAACGGTTGCCACTTCCAACCGGCATAATCGACCACGCGCTTATCAGAAAGAAACTCATTGAGGTAACGACGCATTGACCAGTAGTCGGTGGCATCCGGGGTTCCCAGGTTTGCCAGCACAACACCCACCTTCGCGCGCGCTACCGGCGGATGATCGCTGGGTGCATGGGCCAGGCGGCCCTCGCCCGGCTGATCCTTGACGACATTCTCGGTCATTACTCATGCTCCTGAAAAATAACGATGGTGCTCAGTACATCTATCTATCAATTAATTAAATCTTATCACTTTTCGGCAAAGTGGCGGTATAAAGTTATACTATCGGCATTATTTGTATAACTAAAGGCCAACTTATGTCCAAGCCTTTGCTTTTGGTGCTCGGCGACCAGCTCTCGTTTTCACTCACAACGCTGCAAGACGCGCCCGCCAATGCCGTGGTTGCCCTATGCGAAGTTGCCGAAGAGGCGCGCTATGTACCCCATCATATCCATAAAATTGGCCTCTTTTTGGCCGCTATGCGTCACTTTGCTCAAGCACTGCGCGAAAAAGGCTTTCAAGTACATTACAGCGCGCTGGATGATGCGGATAACTGCCACTCCCTTATTGAGGAAGCTGAACGCATCGCCCAACAGTATGGCTGCGCTGAGATACGCGTTGCCCGACCTGGCGAATGGCGGCTATGGGAGACGATGCAGCAGCGCGAAAACGCAACGATTCCGTGGCGACTACTTGAGGATGAGCGCTTTTTCACCACACCCGATGACTTTAGCCAATGGGCAAGCGGACGCAAACAGCTGCGCCTTGAATACTTTTACCGAGAACAGCGCAAACGTACCGGGTACTTGATGGAGGGTGACGAGCCCATCGGCGGCAAATGGAATTTTGACCACGACAATCGCCAACCTATCAAAGCCGCACTGGATTTCCCTGAGCTACCTCAACATCGTCAGGATGCACTCACCCAAGAAGCGCTCAACGATGCCAAACGTCATTTTGGCGATCACATGGGGTCTTTGGATAATTTCAATTTGCCCGTCACCCGTCGACAGGCGCTGGTGGATTTACACCATTTTATAGACCATGGGCTGGCTGATTTTGGCCGCTATCAAGATGCGATCAGCGACTCTGCGCCGTATCTGTATCATTCGCGTCTCTCAGCTGCGATGAACATCGGCTTACTGTCACCCCATGAAGTCTGCGAAGCCGCCGAGCAGCGCTACCACGACAGCGATGTTCCGATCAACGCCGTCGAAGGGTTTATCCGTCAAATTCTTGGCTGGCGCGAGTATGTGCGCGGACTCTACTGGACGCAGATGCCCAGCTACAAAGGTGCTAATCAGCTAGGTTTTGAGCGCGATCTGCCAGCGTTTTACTGGGACGCGGATACCGATATGCGCTGCTTGCAGAGCGCTATTCAGATGACCATCGACAATAGTTACGCCCACCATATTCAACGACTGATGGTCACAGGCAATTTCGCCCTGCTATGTGGGGTTACACCTGAGGCGCTATGCGACTGGTACTTGGCGGTTTATGCCGACGCCAGTGAGTGGGTAGAGCTGCCTAATACCCTGGGGATGGTGCTCCATGCCGACGGTGGTTTAATGGGTTCTAAGCCTTATTGTGCTTCGGGTAAGTATATCGACAAAATGTCCGACCATTGTCAGCTCTGCCGCTATTCGCCCAAACAGGTCACGGGGGCAAAGGCCTGCCCTTTCAACAGCCTTTACTGGCACTTCCTTGAAACCAACGCTGAGCGCCTGAGTAAGAACCCACGTATGAAGCTGATTTACGGCTCCCTCAACCGCATGGCCGATGAGAAGCGTGAGGCTATCCGCCAACAGGCTGAGCATTTTTTGGATCAACTGGAAACATCGCCTGGCTATGGGCAGCCCTGCCACACTGCAGGTTATGCGGCTACCACAAGTAATACCAAACAGGAGTCACCATGAGCCGCTACACGCCGCTTCATGCTGCCCCACCGGTTACGCTATTTCACGATGGCCACTGCCCCCTTTTGCCAGCAGGAAGTCGCGTGGCTGGAAAAGCATCGCCCTCGGGAACACATCGCGTTAGTAGATATTCAGGCACGTGATTTTAACGCTCAGGTGTATGGGCAAGAATTTAACGCCATGATGGGCCAGTTGCACCTGCGTGATAGCCCAGGGAAATGGTATATCGGCATGGATGCCAGCCGTGCCCTCTATGCAGTGTTGGGCTATCGGCGGCTGGTGAGGTTTTCGTGCTTACCGGGAGTACACAGCATAATGAATGCCGGTTACCGATTTTTTGCCCGTCGCCGAATTTGGCTTGGGCAGTGGTGGGAAAAGCGTCAGACTAAATGTTGATGGATGTGAACAGCGTTAAAAAACAAGCGGCATACGCGATGTGAGCGGCTCACTATAATGTGCATCGCGGCCTATCACTTCATCGTGTGGCACATGCTGTACCAGGTAAGCACGATGAATCCCGGCGCGCTTGAGATCCATATAGGCATCATCCAGCGAGCGAAACAGCATCGGCTTGGCACGCTGCGTCAACATATGGCGCTCGCCTTCAACGTCTTCCAGCTCAACCTGATAAAAACGGCTGCCCGAATGGGTAATCACGCGAATTTCAAAATTGTCGTGATTGGCGACAAATTGCTTAAGATCCTTAAGTTCCATGGCTCCCTCCTATTATTTGGCTATTTCATACGTTATGTCATCAGGGCACAGCATGACTGCGCCCCATGACACTTCTGTTGCCCCGTCATTGCAATGTAATGAAAATAAGCAATAACTAGACATTAATAGCTAGGAGGTCAATATCGCAAGAGAGTTCCTGACCGGAAGGTCAAGATATCAATCAATCATTGATATTCAGAGGGGTCGATGGCTTTACCAAGCGAATTACGGTCAATCCAGTTGCCGCCTTTAGTCTCTTTGTAGCGGAATACGACCTTATCTCCCACCGTCACAGGCAGCTCACCATCTTCAGTCTGGTAACTATACTTCTCGCCCGCGACCACTAAATGGTAGCGATAAAGATCCGGCATACCCAGCCACTCTTTAAAAGGGCCTTCGCGCTCTATCGCCTCTAGCTCACCGCGACCTTCTAACTTAGGAAGACGCTGCCGGTTACCGCGCCGAAATCCACCTGCCATTTGCTGCTCCCGTTTTTACATATCGTGGGTGGGGCATTATACGAGTTCGTCCCCCATCCTCAAGTGACTCATCACAAAGCTGTCTTTACAAACTCGTCTTCACAAACCAGTCTTTAAAAACCTAATCGCCGAACGCTTGACCATAACTATCCGGGGCCAAATCCTCAAAGCGGGTATATTTGCCGATAAAGGCCATATGCACCGTGCCGATAGGGCCATTACGCTGCTTACCGATGATTAACTCAGCAATACCCTGGTTGTCGGGGTTATCTGGATTATAGACTTCATCGCGATAAACGAAGGCAATAACGTCCGCATCCTGCTCAATCGCTCCAGACTCCCTCAAATCCGACATGACCGGACGCTTGTTGGGACGCTGCTCCAAGGAACGGTTCAACTGCGAAAGTGCCACCACTGGGCAGTTAAACTCTTTCGCCAACCCCTTCAAGGACCGTGAAATCTCGGAAATCTCACCGGTACGGTTTTCACTAAAACCTGGAATCTGCATCAACTGAAGATAATCGATCATAACCAGCGCGATATTGCCATGTTCACGCACCACACGGCGCAACCTTGAGCGCATCTCGTTGGGTGACAAGGCCGCGGTGTCGTCGATAAACAGCTGTTTGTCTTTGAGCAGATTAACCGCGGAGGTTAAGCGCGGCCAATCCTCGTCTTCCAGTTGCCCGGTCCGCACGCGGGTTTGATCGATCCTGCCCAGGGACGACAGCATCCTCAGCATAAGCGACTCTGCGGGCATCTCCATGGAGAACACCATGACCGGCTTGTCGCTGGAAATAACAGCATGCTCAACCAGATTCATAGCGAAGGTCGTTTTACCCATCGAGGGCCGTCCAGCGATGACCACCATATCTGAAGGCTGTAACCCGGTGGTCATTTCATCCAGGTCACGAAAACCAGTGGAAAGTCCGGTCATTTCACCTTTCAGATTAAACAGCTCATCAATACGATCAACCGCTTTGGTCAGTAGATCGCTCATGCCAATAGGGCCACCCGTTTTGGGACGCTCCTCGGCAATCTGGAACACTAATCGCTCGGCTTCATTGAGCAATTCATCAGCCGGGCGACCCTGGGGGGTAAAGGCACTATCGGCAATTTGATTAGCCGCACGGATCAGCTTGCGCAGCGTTGCCCGCTCACGCACGATATCAGCATAGGCGCGAATATTACTGGCAGAAGGCGTGTTACGGGCAAGTTCGGCCAGAAACGCCAAGCCTCCTACGGTATCCAAATGATCGCGCGCTTCCAACGCTTCAGAAAGCGTCACCACATCCAGCGGCTGACCGGCTTCAGCCAGATGAATCATCACGTTGAACACTAAACGGTGCTCATAGCGGTAGAAGTCATCAGCGACCAACCGCTCGGAAACGTTATCCCAGGCCTGGTTGTCTAGCATGAGCCCGCCTAGTACCGATTGCTCCGCCTCTAATGAATGCGGCGGCAGTTTTAGCGCTGCCGTTTCTGTATCAGCAGAAGGCTGGTCCTGCATAGCGAGCTCCTTTAAACACTACTGCGTAGCCGGTGAAGATACTTATCTTAGCCGCATGCGGTGCGACTACCAACATGATCAAGACGTTGTCTTAAAATACCCAGCGGGGGATGGGCTGGATAGTTTTGGCAACGTCCAAAAAAATAGCGAATATCCAGAAAAACAAAAGGCGCGGGAGAAACCCCGCGCCTTTTGAGGCAGCTGTATTAGCTGCAGTTAGTAACGACTTTACGTCGTTACTAACTTAATTACTCTCTCAATTACTCTGCAACTACCACTACGCGTACAACGGCATCCACTTCAGCGTGCAAGTGAAGGGCGATGTCGTATTCGCCGGTTTGGCGAATCGGGCCATTCGGCATACGGACTTCACTTTTGGCAACATCGATGCCAGCAGAAGAAATCGCGTCGGCCAGGTCACGCGGACCAATAGAACCAAACAGCTTGCCTTCATCGCCTGCTTTGGAAACCAAAGACAGCTCGATGTCGTTTAGCTGCTCAGCGCGCGCTTCGGCTTCTGCCTTACGCTCAGCGGCTTGCGCTTCGAGCTCAGCACGCTGCGCCTCAAACGCTTCGATGTTGTCTTTGGTGGCCGGTACGGCTAAGCCGTAAGGCACCAAGTAGTTACGACCATAACCAGGCTTCACGGTGACCTTGTCACCCAGGCCGCCCAGCTTACCAATGTTGTCGAGCAGAATGACTTCCATCTCGTAAACCTCTTGTCAGTTGCTGCGGGCAAGGCGTGCGCGAACGTTCGCGAATGTATCAATCAGCCCCAACAGCAGCACAATGAGAATCGTGGGCCAGGTCGTGATCAGTAGCACATAAAATGCTACCAGCCACAGCCCGTTCATCCCCTTTATTCCAATAAACCCGTGCACTAACGCAACGCCAGCTACCAACAGCGGAATCCAACCAAGCATCGCCAGCGCATGAGCGCCTAGCAGCATACCTATCACCCCAATGACGACCAGCACGGCCAGCTCTTTAGGGGTCAAGCGCAGTGCGTGAAACTCTTCACGAAAGCCACCTGGATTGTACAACCCAGCTTGCCAACTCCGTGCAAGAGCCAAGCACACTATGGCTGCCAACAGCACCACAAGGCCGGTTACTCCACCCACCACCAGTGCGGCAATGGTTTGAGTATCGTAGCCTTGATTGGCAAATTCCGTGAGCATCCGATCCACTTCTTCTGAACCTTCTCGCAACTGCTCAAGCATTAGCTCAGTGCCACCTGGCGGACTGAAGATGCCGAGTTGAACCATGACAGCGGCGACCAACGTCCCCACAATCAAGGTTTCCCCCCAACGCATCCTCTCGCGCAGGATAACGGCCATCAGCGTAACCAGCAGTAAGCTGGCAAGCGGAATCACGTCACCCTGAGCCCACCACCAACCGGCTGGTAGTGCTGCAGCGATGATGACCGGTAGCGCAGGGGCAAAGCCTCTGCGCAGCGTCATCAATGCGGCTATGGCTGCACCTAACCAGAACAGCCAAGGCACTAGCGTTGCTAAGGCCGCCCCGCCTGCAGCGTAAGGCGTGCCCCGCATTAGCCATCGGGCTAGTGCCAGCATCACGTTAAACGCTTACTGGTGGCTATCGGAGTAGGGCAGCAGTGCCAGATAACGCGAACGCTTGATAGCGGTCGCCAACTGACGCTGATAGCGTGCTTTGGTGCCGGTAATACGGCTTGGAACGATCTTGCCGGTTTCGGTGATGTAAGCCTTCAGCGTGTCCAGATCTTTGTAATCGATCTGCTTGATGCCTTCAGCAGTGAAGCGGCAAAACTTACGGCGACGGAAAAAACGTGCCATGGACTAGCTCCTTAAAACGTGCAGTGAATAAAATCAGGCAGTTTCTTCTTCTTCAGCGCGCGGTTTTTCTTCGCGACGCGGACGTTTTTCTTCTGCCGGTTTCATCATCGGGGAAGCTTCGGTAACAGCTTCTTTGCAGCGAACAACCAAGCTGCGGATAATGGCGTCGTTGTAACGGAAGATATTCTCGATCTCGTCGAGGGTCTCGCCGCTACATTCAACGTTCATCAGCACGTAGTGGGCTTTGTGGATCTTGTTGATCGGGTAAGCCAAGTGACGACGGCCCCAATCTTCTAGACGATGCACAGTGCCGCTGTTTTCGGTAACGATGCTGGTGTAGCGCTCGACCATTGCCGGCACCTGCTCGCTTTGATCCGGGTGGACCATAAACACGATTTCGTAATGACGCATGGGATCTCCTTGCGGTTTGACAGCTTCCTTTGTGTGCCATTGCTTAACGCAATAAACGACGACAGGGAAGCAAGGAGTTAACTGAAGTGCTCCGCCACCGCGCTAGGCGGCCACAGGGGCATCAAACAGAACTTTTCATTTCAGCAAAAGCTAATACTTCAACGACAGCTAACACCCGCTTGCAGACAAACGGGCGCGTGTATCTTAGTAGCACGGCGGTTAACTTGCAAGCTGGCGCTGACGGACAGCCTCGAACAGGCAAATTCCAGTGGCCACCGAGACATTAAGGCTAGAGACCTCCCCCGCCATAGGAAGCTTGGCAAGATTATCGCAGGCTTCGCGAGTTAAACGCCGCATGCCCTTGCCTTCCGCTCCCATCACTAGCGCTGTGGGGCCGGTCATATCAATGTCAAAGACACTGGCCTCAGCCTCGCCAGCCGTGCCGGTTATCCAGACGCCGGCATCTTTTAGCTTGGCCAAGGTCCGCGCCAGGTTAGTCACTTGATAAACCGGCACCACCTCGGCGGCGCCACAAGCGACTTTACGCACCGTTGCATTGAGCGGTGCAGCTTTATCTTTTGCCACAATCACGCCGTGGGCACCGGCGGCATCCGCGCTACGCAGGCAAGCACCAAAGTTATGTACATCCGTCACGCCATCCAAAATCAGCAACAGCGGTGGTGTAGAAGAGGGCCAGGCGCGCAGCTTAAGCCAGAGCGACTCTTCACCTTCAGGAGTTAACGGCGGACAAAACGCCACCACTCCCTGATGAGCCGCACCCTGGGTTAGCTGATCAAGCAAATCTCGCGGCTGCTCTTTTACTCGAGCGCCATGCGTCTGGGCCTGGGCGATCAGCTCTTTTAAGCGGCTCCCTGCCCCCTGCTGCACCCAAAGCTCTCGGGGCGCTTCGCCTCTGTCTAACAGGCTTTGCAATGCATGAACGCCATATACCTGATCTAAACCATCAGGGGTCTTGGGGCCCCGCCGTGAAGACGCCGACTTCATACTCAGCCCTTATTCGGTGATGGTTTGCGTGGGCCATTTCGCGTACGGCGTGGGCCGCGACGCGTAGCAGGCTTTTCGCTATTGGATGGTTTGTTACCAGACGCCTTAGCACCACCACCTTTAGCACCTCCAGCGCCCTCTTCCCCGCCGCGGCTCTTACGCGGCTGGCGGCGTGGGCGCGGCTTTTCATCACCCAGTCCAAAGTCAATCTTACGATCGTCCATATCGACACGCGCCACTTGGACGGTAAGACCATCGCCCAAGCGGTAGGTCGTGCCGGTGCGCTCACCTTTAAGACGATGCTTCTCAGCTTCGTAGTGGTAGTAATCCGACGGCAGCGACGTCACGTGAACCAAGCCTTCCACGTAGAACTCATCCAGACGCACAAACAGACCGAACTGAGTGACGGAGGCGATGGTACCTTCGAACGTCTCGCCGAGCTTGTCGGACATAAACTCGCACTTCAGCCAGCTCTCTACATCACGAGTGGCCTCATCGGCACGGCGTTCAGTCATTGAGCAGTGTTCACCCAGTTCAAGCATCTGCTCAAAGGTATACGGGCACCACTTGCTGGGCGGCTCAACCGGCGCACCTTCTACGCGCAACACCGTGTTGGTCTGGCGCGGACCGCGGATCACCGAACGAATAGCACGGTGTACCAGCAGGTCGGGATAGCGGCGAATCGGCGAGGTAAAGTGGGCGTAGGCTTGGTAGGCCAAGCCAAAATGGCCTTCGTTTTGCGGTGAGTAGACCGCCTGATTCATCGAGCGCAGCATGACCGTCTGAATGATATCGAAGTCAGGACGGTCGGCAATCGTTTCACGCAGCGCCTGGTAGTCCTGCGGGGTGGGCATATCACCGCCGCCGACAGCCAAGCCTAACTCATTCAAGAACAGACGCAGCTTATCAAGCCTTTCCGGCGTCGGCCGCTCATGGATACGGTAAAGCGCTGGCAAATCATGCTTATCCAGGAAGCGCGCAGTCGCCACATTGGCCGCCAGCATGCACTCTTCAATTAACTTATGCGCATTGTTACGGCTACGTGGAACGATTTTTTCGATTTTTCGCTCATCATTGAAGATGATCGCCGTTTCAGTAGTATCAAAATCGATCGCACCACGCTCGGCACGCGCTTCGCGCAACAAGTAATAAAGCTCTTCCAGGTTTTTCAGCGGCTTAACTAGCTCGCTGTGCTCTGCCCTTAGCGCCTCCCCCTCTTCGCTCTTCTCGTCGAGAATCGCGGCCACCTTGTTATAGGTCAGGCGAGCATGGGAATTCATGACGGCTTCGTAGAAGCGGTAGCGGCTAATCGCACCGGTTTGCGAAATATTCATCTCGCACACCAGCACCAGGCGATCCACGTGGGGATTCAGCGAACAGAGCCCGTTGGACAGCAGTTCCGGTAGCATGGGAACCACTTGGCCAGGGAAGTAGACCGAGTTGCCCCGGGTGCGACCCTCGTCGTCCAACGGCGTGCCTGGGCGTACATAGTGGGAAACGTCCGCGATGGCGACGAGCAGTTTCCAACTGCCAGACTTGGTTTTCCAGGCACACACAGCATCATCGAAGTCTTTGGCAGACTCGTCATCGATAGTGACCAGCGGCACATCGCGCAGATCAACGCGGTGCTGCTTATCCTCTTCCAGCACTTCCGCTGAGATGCCAGCGATCTGATCAAGCACTTCAGGCGGAAATTCTGCGGGAATATCGTAACTGCGAATCGCAATATCAATTTCCATACCGGGGTCCATACGCTCGCCCAGCACTTCGATCACTTCACCCACCGGCTGCACTCGGGTGGCCGGCTGCTGAACGATTTTGGCCGAGATCACTTGACCATCTTTAGCGCCACCGCAGGCGCTATGAGGAATAATCACCTCCTGAGTAATACGCGGATTTTCCGGTATCAGAATGCCAAACTCAGGAGTGTTGCTACGGTAAACGCCGACGATAGTTTGCGTGTTGCGTGCAATCACATCGGCAATGGTCGCCTCATCACGACCGCGGCGATCGCGGCCGCTAATGCGTGCAAGCACGTGGTCACCGTGAAAAACGCGGCGCATTTGGCGCGGGGGCAATACCAAGTCTGGCTTTTTGCCATCATCGCGGAGTAAAAAACCAAATCCGTCTCGATGACCAAGGACTTTACCTTTGATGAGATCGAGTTTGTCGATCAGCGCATAGGCGCCACGACGGTCACGCAGTACCTGACCATCGCGTTCCATCGCCGCCAAGCGGCGCCTGACGGCTTCTATAAGTTCTTCGTCTTCCAGCCCCAGCATGCGGCTCATATTTTCGTGAGTGATCGGCTTGCCATAGCTTTCTAAGGCTGCAAGCAAATACTCCCTGCTTGGTGCTGGGTTGCCATATTTATGCGCCTCGCGCTCGGCGTGCGGATCATCACTTAACGTCCAATACTTCATGCGATCAACATCCTTGATGGCGTCATTTGCGAGAGGCATAAAAAAGGCGCAAACGCGTTGCGTTGCGAGCTGGATATTTCAACACTTGATAGGCTGAAATGAATAGGGTTTTGTTTAGTCATAGGCGCAGTATAGCGCTGCACGTTCAATCACCCAACCGTCTTAGGCGTTGTTTATACAATTTGCTTTATAAAAAGCGCATAAGGGGTCTTGCATTTAACCATCACCCCGGTATTATACGCGCCACTTGCCCAGATGGCGGAATTGGTAGACGCGCTAGCTTCAGGTGCTAGTGTCCGTATGGACGTGGAGGTTCAAGTCCTCTTCTGGGCACCAAGCTGCTTTTATGCTATTTATTTGTATAAGCAGGACGGTGCTAAGGCAGGTGGTAACAAGTAAGGCAAGGTTTGTGTTCGCCCAGGTGGCGGAATTGGTAGACGCGCTAGCTTCAGGTGCTAGTGTCTGTATGGACGTGGAGGTTCAAGTCCTCTCCTGGGCACCATACGAACACAAACGGTAAGCAGTTAATCCAAGCGTTAGATGATGCGCCCAGGTGGCGGAATTGGTAGACGCGCTAGCTTCAGGTGCTAGTGTCCGTATGGACGTGGAGGTTCAAGTCCTCTCCTGGGCACCATGACTTACATGGGCAAGTCCGCATCATCATAGTATCTTCAGTTTTTCGCTACTCTCACTCCCCCCCCCTTCTATCTCCTATACACTCCTTTATCTCCACCGGATTTAAGTCGCCTCAAACCCTGGCTTCCCGATCGCGCATATTTTAGATTTTAACTCCAAGCGTTTGCTGTCTTTAATGGCTGGCTAATCTATCGGCGGCTCATGCATTCAGCGCATACCCCCATTCCGAGTCTTCGCTTTATGTCAGGATTGGAATGGCGTTAGGTTGTTATGCCATGAAATTCATGCATAGCAATAACGATAAAGGGAAAACGGTATGCCGATGAAATCGCTGCGACCGTTGGTCTTCTGGCCAACATTTCTTGTTCTATTTGCTGCAGTCATTGCCAGCTATATCAATTTAGAGGCCTTTCTAGCCGTTGCGAGTGGACTAAATGAAGCAATCCTGAATAATTTTTCATGGCTGTTCAGTCTAGGTAGCCTTTACCTTCTCGTTATTGCGGTTATCGTTTATTTCTCTCCAATCGGCCATGTTCGCATTGGGGGTTCTTCCGCAAAGCCTCTTTTATCACCTTTACGTTGGTTCTCGATCACCCTTTGCACCACCTTGGCCGTCGGCGTTCTATTTTGGACCACCGCCGAACCGCTTTATCATTTCATGAGCCCTCCCAGCTCAAGTGGGCTGGAAGCTGGTTCAAGCGATGCCATGGTGTTTGCGATGTCGACCGTGTTTTTACACTGGACGTTCACGCCTTACGCTATTTATGCCGTACCTGCACTGATCTTTGCCCTAGCGTTTTACAACCTGCGTCTTCGCTTCTCTATTTCCAGCATGTTAGAGCCGCTTTTCGGCCCAGAAATCAGACGCTTTGCAGGACTTATTGATGCGGTTTCTCTCTACGCCCTGGTAGCCGGCATGGCTTCTTCGCTCGGCACCGGCGCCCTGACGCTTGCGGGTGGCGTAGGCCAATACATGGGTGGCGAAACCAGCCCTCTACGGCTCGGTGTTATCGTTGCCATTATCGTGACCACGTTCGTTCTTTCCGCAGCCAGCGGGCTGCAAAAAGGCATTGCTCGATTTTCATCACTTAATGCTGCCCTGCTGCTTATTTTGGGTGTGTTCGCTTTCATCGCAGGCCCCACCATTTTCAGCCTGGCTCTCGGGGTAGAGTCGTTTGGCGTGTTTATCGATAACTTTTTCACTAAGAGTCTGTTTACCGGCACCGCGGGGGAAGATCAGTGGCCACAATGGTGGTCGATATTTTATTGGGCCGTTTGGTTCTCCTGGGCCCCCGTTGCCGCCCTGTTTCTCGGCAAGATATCCTGCGGCTACACCGTGCGAGAGTTTCTTCGCGTCAACCTACTCTACCCCGCGCTATTCGCCAGCGTCTGGATTCTAATCTTTTCTGGAACTGCGCTTTACTATCAAGCCCACACCGGGGTCGATCTTTACACCATTCTCAATGACCGCGGGGTGGAAAACGTTCTTTATGAGCTGTTCCAGCAGCTACCCCTTTCAGGGCTATGGATACCAGTACTGCTGTTCATTGCGTATATCTCTTATGTGACAGCTGCCGACTCTCAAACCGATGCCATTGGCAATCTCTGCACCCGTGGGCTGACAGCTGATTCAGACCTCAATGCAGGTATTACCATGAAAGTAACCTGGGGGGTGATTGTCGGTATCGTCGCCTGGGTGATGGTGAGTTTTGTGGGCATTGATGGCGTCAAGATGCTGTCAAACCTGGGCGGACTTCCTGCACTTTTCATTGTGCTGATGGCAACCGGTTCGCTTTGGGTCTGGCTAAAAAATCCGGATCAACTTAGTCGTGTTCCAACACTCACCAGCAACAAGCGTGACTCATGATTATCAAGCAGGATTTCCCGCATCGCACCCGCAAAATAGACAACATTTGGATCCCACTGGCTGACGGTACCCGCTTAGCTGCACGTATCTGGTTACCGGTTGACGCTGAAGCACAACCCGTTCCAGCCATCCTGGAATATCTCCCTTACCGAAAAAGAGATGGTACCGCAATTCGTGATCAACTGACCCACCCCTACTTCGCGGGTCACGGCTATGCCTGTGTTCGAGTAGACATGCGTGGAAACGGCGAATCAGATGGCCTGATGGAAGATGAGTACGCCCCTCAAGAGCAGGCAGATGCCCTTGAAGTGATCGAGTGGATTGCCAGCCAGCCTTGGTGTAACGGCCAGCTCGGCATGATGGGAATATCCTGGGGTGGTTTTAACAGCCTGCAAGTAGCCGCCCTGCGCCCCGAACCGCTCAAAGCCATCATCACGCTCTGCTCAACCGATGACCGCTACGCTGATGATATTCATTACAAGGGCGGCAATATGCTGCTGGAGAACCTAGGCTGGGCGGCCACTATGCTAAGTTTTTCTGCGGCGGTGCCAGACCCCGCACTGGTTGGCGACAAATGGCGCGATATGTGGATGTCTCGCCTCGATAATATGCCGCTGCTAGCTGAAACTTGGCTCTCTCACCAGCATCGTGATGAGTATTGGAAGCATGGCTCTATCTGCGAGACGTATGCCGACATTAATGCGGCCGTTTACATGATAAGCGGCTGGGGCGACTCCTATATCAATACGATCCCTAGAATGATGGAGCATCTTCAATGCCCGAAAAAAGCGCTGCTGGGCCCCTGGATGCACAAGTATCCACACTTTGCGCTGCCTGATCCGGCAATTGGCTTTCTACAAGAAGCGCTGCGCTGGTGGGATTACTGGCTCAAAGGTATTGAGACCGGCGTAATGGACGAACCTACCTGCACCTTTTACCTTCAGGATGGCGTTCCGCCCGCTCCGAAATATAAGGAGCGGCCGGGGCAGTGGGTTCGCACTCATGGCTGGCCAGTCCCGGACGACGAGAGTGAATCCACTACCCTAACCATGGGTGACCATGGCCTTTTACTCGGCACCCGCCTCAGCCAGGATCAACTGATTGCATCACCGCTTACTACTGGCGCACTGCAGGGAGAGTACATTCCGCTCTGGTTTGGAGCCGACTTCCCACCCGACCAGCGCCGAGACGATGCGCTGTCACTGACATTTGACTCCGAACCTTATGCACATGGGCTCGATATCCTGGGGCAGCCTTGCATTTCACTAACGCTGGCAAGTAGCGAGGCGTGCGGCCAACTGCACGCACGCCTATGCGACGTATCGCCTAGCGGTGAAAGTGCTTTGATCACCTACGGCACACTTAACCTAAACTTGCGCGACGACACGGGCACAGTTGCCCCTCCCGTACCTGGTGAGCCCATGCAGGTAAGGCTTGCCATGGATCTTATTGGCTACCGGTTGCCCAAAGGCCACCGTTTGAGGGTTGCTCTCTCCAGCGCCAGCTTCCCGTTAGTGTGGTCGCCTAAAAAGCGCGCAGATCTGACCCTCAAGGCAGGTACGCCTAGCCTGGAACTGCCACTATCCAAAGCGCCCTATATTTCCATGCCTTTTGAGCCGCCAGAAAGCGCCCCACCCTGCCCTGTAAAGACACTGCGTACCGGCCATCCCAAGCGCACAATCAGCGAAGATGTGGGCAGCGGCGAGGTCAGCGTCATCATTGAAGATGACATGGGAGATATTCAGTTTCTTGAACACGGCTTGCAGGTTGAACAGTACGCCAAGGAGACTTACACCAGTCATCCTGACGATGCTACCCGAACACGTGCAGATATCGAGTGGGTGTACCGCGCTCGCCGTGAAGGAGAAAAAAACAGCTTTGCCGTCACCGTATTTAGCCGCTATCACCTGCACTGTGATGAACACAGGTTTTACCTGAATGCCGAGCAGCACGCTTATGAAGACGATAAGCTGGTGAGCGATAAATCGTGGCAGCGAGAGATTCCTCGTACGGCCGTCTAGCCTCTGCAACCCGGCCGGGCGGCAGTCGCCGCTCGGCAGTGATATGCTTGAAATCACTGACTCCTATATTAAGGCTTGATCCATGCGTGATGCTTTACCACCGCTATCTTGTCTGCGCGCCTTTGAGGTTGCCGCGCGATACTGTAGCTTCACGCAAGCTGGAAACGAGCTAAATCTCTCGCAAAGCGCGATTAGTCGGCAAATCAAACGTCTTGAGCATGACCTAGGTCGCCTACTTTTCGAGCGTCATCATGAAGGACTGCGACTCACCCCAACCGGAGAGCACTACTTTCGAGTCGTGCAACGCCTTCTTCGCGATTTAGGCGATGAAACTGCACGCCTCAGACGTCGAGGAGACGATAGACAACTGATCCTCGCCTCAAGCCCGACCATTGCGTCAATCTGGCTGGCGCGCCAATTGCCCGACTTTCAGCGAGCGTACCCTAACATCGAAATTCGCATTTTGACGGTAGAAGACCCACATCGCCTTGACCTGGCGGAGTTCGACCTGGGTATTTATTACCATGTGCCCAATGAAGTTGATCCACCGGGCCTTGTAGCTGATGCCATTTTTGAACATGAAAGGGTAGCAGCCGTTTGTAGCCCCATTTACCTGGAACGCCATGGAAATGGCATTGAGCCTGCGCATCTGCTGGTGAATCACACACTTATGGTGGTGGAAGATCATTACCACGACTGGCTAAGCTGGGAAATATGGTTCCGTGAACTAGGCCTGAAATGGCAGCCTCCCCTGCATACGTTGCGCGCCAACAGCTTCCAACTCCTGATGAATGCTACTTTGGCCGGTCAGGGAGTGACCCTAGGCTGGATGCGGCTTTTAGATGCCGAGCTTCGACAAGGAAACCTTGTTCAAGCACTACCACTCACCATCCCCAGCCGAGGAAAACTATCGCTTTTTACGCCACAGCATCGACACCTGACAGAGCCCATGCGTGCCTTCCGCCATTGGGTGCTGGATACAAACTAAATCCCAGGCATGCCAGCTACTAAGTACTTAAACGGCTATTGATACCGTCCCGGACGTCGTGCCACTTCTTCAAGTGCCCACCCCTGTATACGTAACTCTCCTTCCAATACAGACTCTACTTCCGTTGTTAACTCTGGGAAGAAGTTAAGTCCTGTGCGCGCCTCAATCTCATCGATGGTCACCAAATAGTCATCCAGCGCCTCATTGCCCTGAACGTCTTGTGGCATGATAAACGCCAACGCCAATGGTGCCTCGTTGTGCGGCGCCACGATGATCTTGTAAAAAGCCGAAGGCACTTCGACCAGCCCCACCCGGTTGAACACGTTATCCATAAAGTGTTCTGGGAAAATGGGGCCGGTAATCACCTGCAACCGGTCAAAGCGTGGCGCAAAATGATCCATTACCGCTTCTTCCAATCGCTGCCAGAGCTGCCGGTTCAGGTTGGGTCGCTGCGGGGTCATATTGCTCATTAGGAAGGTATCGACCTGAGCGCTGCGCCCATGCACCGCCGCAATGGCGTAGTTTGGTGCTAAATGGCCTCGGTCGTAGCCACTACCTGCGTAGCTGTCGGTGCCTACCGGCCATAGCGTGCGCCAATCGGCTTGAAAATTTGGCCGTGAGCCAATTCTCGAATCGTCTACTGCTTCAACTTGATAGCTTACCCATAGCGGATTGACCCGCACATCGGACCAGCCTACCAAGTAGCCATCATTGCGCAGCACTCGGTGCATCGTAGTGGGGCGAAACGCCTCCCAGGTGGGCACCCCCATCCAGGTGTAGGCATCTTTATGCTGGCGCTCCTGAAATTCCCACAGCCCTGTGCCGACCACAACAAACAGCACGGCGATGCCCAGGCGTCGACCCTGCCGACGCCAGCTCGAAAGCGATATTCCCAACACTCTTACTCCCTGGCTAGCGCTGACGAGCGCCTATCGTTTTATGCCACTCTTATAATGAAAATAACTACAGCAAAGGCGCTAAAAGCTCTTCAGCTTACCAGCCTAATGAAAACATCGTTTCGAGATCGTGGCGGGAGTGAACCTGCATGGCATTCAGGGTTTCTGTATCGCTGATACCTTCTACGGCGTTCAGGCGCTCAGTCACCAATTCAGCCAAGCTTTCAAAATCACGGGTGCGAGCAATTGCTACTAAGTCGTAGCGGCCGCAGGTGGAGTACACCTCGCTAATGCCCTCTACATCGGCCAGTCGCTCGGCCACGGCCTTAACCTGGCCTTTATCGGTATTGATTAAAATGACTGCGTTTTGCATGGCGCGCCCCTTAAGAGAAAATGATCATAAAAGTAGTGTCAAAGCTGGGCAGAGTATAGCAGCGACGAGGAAGCGAGCGCAGCACCCGGCGACAGCGTGACTAATTGTCGCTATTCCAGCAGCACTATTCGCACACCCCTTATACATCCGCTAGCATGTAGTTGAAGAATAGGGTTGAAAACGGCTGACCTAAATTGTAGTTGGTTGAAAAATGTAGTAGGTCAAAAATACAACTGATTGAAAGATGTAGGACAGAGCTCCGGCTTATAAGACTACGCGGAGCGCAAAGAGGTGGTTAACCACCCAACAACGTGACCAAACGTCAGACCGTGACGATAAGGAGAAATCATGGCTAATAAGAGCCGTCGTGACTTTATGCGCAACAGCATGTTGGGCCTTGCAGCCCTTCCACTGGGAGTTGGCATTCTTTCTAAAACTGCTTTCGCCCAAGAGCTGCCGCGTCTTGATCCTTCCGCAAGCAACGCCCAAGCGCTTAACTATGTAGAAGACGCCAGTGAAGCCAGCGATCATCCTGCTTATGAAGAGGGCGAACGCTGCGATAACTGCATGTTCTTTAACGCAGACACTGAGGGTTGCCAGCTATTTCCGGAGAATAGCGTAGCACCCGCTGGCTGGTGCCAATCCTGGACTGCCCAAGCTTAAGTATTTAAAACTTGATCCGTATAAGCACCTCTACCCCGCCATATGAGCGGGGTAGTTTTGTTTAAGACACACTAGCAGCTAAGAAGCCGGGGTTTCATCCTCTACCGGCCAATGAAAACGCCGCGTTACCCGTCCCTCTTCCAAAGAGACAAGATGAACAGGGAAGCCCCATAGCTGCTGTAGATGACGAATCACCGGATAAACACTGCGGCCTAATGGACGACGACTATCCTGCACATGATGAAGTGTTAGCGAGCGATCCCCACGAATGGCCGCTTCAACCACTTGAATATTGGGTTCGCGGACAGAGAGCGCGTACTGAGTGGCAAGCGCTTCCCGAACCTGGCGGTAGCCCTGTTCGTTATGAATCGCTGCGACTTCAAGGGTCTCCACCTGATCGTCATCCACCACCAAAAACAGCTTATGGTCACGCATCACTTTCGGCGATAAAAACTGCTGAATAAACGACTCATCCTTGAAGTTGCGCATCGCAAACTCTAGTGTTTCCCGCCATGGAGTGCCAGCAATATCAGGGAACCACTCGCGATCTTCATCGGTGGGCGCGTCGCAGATCCGCTTAATATCCATAAAGATTGCAAAGCCGAGGGCATAGGGGTTAATCCCACTGAAGTGAGGATTATCAAACGCCGGCTGGTTAATGACCGCCGCATGAGACTGCAGAAACTCCAGCATTAATCCCTCATCGACATTGCCATCGTCGTAGAGCCGGTTCATCAGCGTGTAGTGCCAAAAGCACGCCCAGCCCTCATTCATTACCTGGGTCTGCCGCTGAGGATAAAAATACTGCGCCAACTTGCGCACAATCCGCACGATCTCACGCTGCCAGGGCGCCAGCAGCGGCGCATTTTTTTCAATGAAGTAGAGCAGGTTCTCTTGAGGTTCCGAAGGATAGTGGCCGCCGCTGTGCAAGCCCAATGGGTCTTCGTCAGCATGCGGGCTCCCCGTTGCCAGCGGTGAATCGCTGATAGGTGCCTCAGGAATGGTACGCCAGAGCATATTCACCTGGGTTTGCAGGTAGCTTTCACGCTCCTCCTGGCGCTTCGCTTCCTCTTCGGCGGAGATCGGCGAGGGCCGCTTGTAACGGTCGACCCCATAGTTTTGCAGCGCATGGCAAGCATCCAGTAATTGCTCAACCGCCTGCACGCCGTGGCGCTCTTCACACTTGGCGATATATTTGCGCGCAAACACCAGGTAATCAACAATTGAAGAGGCATCGGTCCAGGTGCGGAACAGGTAATTACCCTTAAAAAAGGAGTTGTGGCCGTAGCAGGCGTGAGCCATCACCAGCACCTGCATCATCAGCGTATTCTCCTCCATTAAATAAGCGATGCAGGGGTCGGAATTGATCACCAGTTCATAGGCCAACCCCATCTGGCCGCGCTTGTACGCCTGCTCCACGGCCAGAAACTGCTTGCCGAACGACCAGTGGTGATAGCCCACCGGCATGCCTACACTCGCATAGGCATCCATCATCTGCTCGGTAGTGATGACTTCTATCTGATTAGGATAGGTATCCAGCCGATACTCATCAGCGAGCCTGGCCAACTCCGCATCAAAACGCTCCAGTACACTGAAGTTCCAATCGGAGCCGGTGGCAATCGGCTTACGCTTGCGGGTCGCACTCATAGCCCACTCCTCTACACGCGGTCACTAGCCTCTACACAAGGTCACTAGGACTGGCTTAAGCGGCGTTTAAACAGTTCACGAAAGACCGGATAAATATCGCCCGCCTCCACAATTTGGCGCATGGCAAAGCGTTCGGGGAACTCTTTCACCACACTTTCGTACTCATGCCACAGTGACTGATGGTCATGGGGCGTGATCTCCACGTAGGCGTAGTACTGCAGCTGCGGCATTAACTGTTTAACCAGTAAGTCGCGGCAAATATTCGAGTCATCGTCCCAGTTATCACCATCGGACGCTTGGGCCACATACAGATTCCATTGGCCAACGGGATAGCGCTTTTCGATGATTTTATTTACCAGGTTCAGCGCGCTGGAAACAATCGTACCGCCGGTTTCCCGCGAGTAGAAAAACTCCTCTTCACTGACTTCCCGGGCAGCCGTATGGTGGCGCACAAAAACCAACTCGACTTTCTCGTAGTGCTTCTCCAAGAACAGATAGAGCAGCAGGAAAAACCGCTTGGCGATGTCCTTATGGTTTTGGGTCATCGAGCCGGAGACATCCATAACGCAAAACATCACCGCTTGATTGGAAGGCTGGGGCTGTGCACTTAGCTGGTGGTAGCGCAGGTCGTAGGTGTCAATAAACGGTACGCCCGCGATGCGCTTCTCCAGGCGCTCAATTTCGGCTTTCAGCTCGGCAATGCGGGTGGGATTACGCAGCACCGTATCCTTGCGTTCTTCGGCTTCCAGAGCCTCAACCGCCTCTTTTAACGCCCGTTTAATCGGCGCGCGCATCGCGATGCGCCGAGCATAGGCTTCACGCATAGAGCGGGTAATGCTAATCCGCGACGGCACACCGTCCCGAGAGAGCCCCGCCCGCACCATTTTGACCTCTTCAAGCGATTTCAACGGTTTGCGCTGTAAATGGGGCAGTTCTAAGCCATCAAACACAAATTCCAAAAACTCCTCGCGGCTCAGCGTAAAAGCGAACTCATCGACGCCTTCACCCTGATTAGAGGGGCCGCCCTCGCCTGCGCCACCACCGCCCCCCTGCCCACTGGGGCGGCGGATTTTATCACCGGCGACAAACTCTTTATTACCGGGCGAAACGATATTACGCGCCCCACCCGGGCCATGCTGGAAGACCGGTTCGGAGATATCCTTTGCCGGAATCGACACTTTCTCACCGCGCTCCATATCAGTAATCGAGCGGCGGTTAACGGCCTCTTCAACCGAGCGCTTGATATGCTTACGGTAGCGCTCCAAAAAGCGCTGCCGGTTCACCGCGCTTTTATGTTTCGCGTTCGGCCTTCGATCAATAAAGTAGGTCATACGACCTCCTTAAACGCTCATCTTAAGCACGCCATCCATTACTGGGACTTGCGCACGCGCAGATACCACTCGGATAGCAACCGCACCTGTTTTTCGGTGTAGCCGCGATCGACCATCCTCGCCACAAAGTCTTCGTGCTTTTTCTGATCCGAGCGAGAAGCCTTGGCATTGAACGAAATCACCGGCAACAGCTCTTCGGTATTGGCGAACATTTTGTGCTCAATAACGCCTTTAAGCTTTTCATAGGACTGCCAGCTCGGGTTCATGCCGTTGTTTTGTGCCCGCGCCCGCAGAACAAAATTGACCACCTCGTGGCGGAAGTCTTTAGGATTCGAGATACCCGCGGGTTTTTCGATTTTCTCCAGCTCTTCGTTGAGCGCCTGGCGGTCTAGTAACTCGCCGGTCTCGTGATCACGATACTCTTGATCCTGAATCCAGAAATCTGCGTAGGTCACATAGCGGTCAAAGATATTCTGGCCATACTCGCTGTAGGATTCGAGGTAAGCGGTCTGAATCTCCTTACCAATAAAGTCCACGTAACGAGGTGCCATATACTCTTTGATAAAGCCCAAGTAGCGCTCAAACACTTCCGATGGAAGCTGTTCGCGCTCCAACGCCTGCTCAAGCACATAAAGTAAATGGACTGGGTTAGCGGCCACCTCGGTGCTGTCGAAGTTAAATACCTTAGAGAGAATCTTGAACGCAAAGCGGGTGGAGAGGCCCTGCATACCCTCGTCAACACCTGCGGCGTCGCGGTACTCCTGAATCGACTTGGCGCGAGGGTCAGTGTCTTTCAGATTTTCACCGTCGTAAACGCGCATTTTCGAGTAAATATTGGAGTTTTCCGGCGCTTTTAGCCGTGACAGTACCGAGAACTGGGACAACATGCGCAGCGTGTCCGGTGCGCAGGGCGCGGCGTTAAGCGAAGAGTCTTCGAGCAGTTTTTGATAGATCTTGATCTCTTCGGTAACCCGCAAACAATAAGGCACCTTGACGATATAAACCCGGTCAAGGAATGCTTCGTTATTGCGGTTATTGCGAAACGCCTGCCACTCCGACTCGTTGGAGTGGGCCAGAATCACGCCATCAAAAGGTATCGCCCCCATGCCTTCGGTAGGGTTGTAGTTGCCCTCTTGCGTCGCGGTAAGCAGTGGATGCAGCACCTTGATCGGCGCCTTGAACATCTCCACAAACTCCATCAGCCCCTGGTTAGCACGGCATAAACCGCCAGAGAAGCTGTAGGCGTCCGGATCATCCTGGGAGTAAAGCTCCAATTGGCGAATATCGACTTTACCCACCAGCGACGAGATATCCTGGTTGTTCTCATCCCCCGGCTCGGTTTTGGAAATAGCGATCTGGTTAAGCCGTGATGGGTACAAACGCACTACCCGGAACTGAGAGATATCCCCGCCGTACTCTTTCAGCCGTTTTGCCGCCCAGGGCGACATTACGCTGCGCAAATAGCGCTGTGGAATACCGTACTCTTTCTCGATCAGTTCGCCGTCCTCTTCGGGTGAGAACAAGCCAAGCGGCGACTCGTAGACCGGCGACCCCTTAATGGCATAGAACGGAATCCGCTCCATTAGCAGCTTAAGACGCTCTGCCAGCGACGACTTACCCCCGCCCACAGGGCCAAGCAGATAGAGAATCTGTTTGCGCTCTTCAAGCCCTTGAGCCGCATGGCGGAAGTAGGAGACGATTTGCTCAATGGCCTCCTCCATACCGTGAAACTCGGCAAAGGCTGGATAGCGACGAATCACTTTATTGGAAAAAATACGTGATAGACGCGGGTCTTTCGCCGTGTCGATCACTTCAGGCTCGCCTATGGCTTCCAGCATGCGCTCGGCGGCGCTGGCATAAACCTTCGGATCACGGCGACAAAGCGCCAAGTACTCCTCCAGGCTCATGTCCTCTTGCTGAACGCGGGAAAAACGGTCTTGAACGTGATCAAAGATGCTCATGGAACTCTCCTGTGGCCCATCCCCAGGCAGTCACCGTCAAGCCAAGTGTTTCGCAACGGCGTGCCAAACGAGGTGTCGCTTTTTTAGCGTAGTCAGCATTAGCAAAAAGTGATGACTAAACCTTCAACGCAGCAGCGATATAGATAAGAGAATTATTCAGACGAATAGTTGCGTTAATCCAAGCATCTCAAATAAACGCAAAGCGCTAAAGCAGTGACGCCGCTGCATTAGGCAGCGGCATCACTAGGTCGAAGGCGCCAAACAGCGGCAAAAAAGAGAAAAACTGACGACTTTAACGCTCAAGTACCTCGCGAATATCGGCCAATAGACCGTCTAGCAATTCAACGGTGGTGTTCCACGCACATACAAAACGCGCGCCACCTGCGCCAATAAAGGTATAGAAGGTCCAGCCTTTAGCTTTCAACGCTTCAATAGCGTGGGGCGGCAATTCAACGAACACGCTATTGGCTTGGGTAGGGAACATGAGCGATACGCCGGGTAGCGCTTGCAGCCCTTCAGATAGGTAGCGCGCCATCTCGTTGGCATGCTGTGCGTTGGTTAACCAGGCACCGCTTTCTAGTAGCCCTAACCACGGCGCAGATACAAAGCGCATCTTGGAAGCCAACTGCCCTGCCTGCTTGCAGCGGTAGGAAAAATCTTCGGCTAATTCACGGTTAAAGAACAAAATCGCTTCGCCAAATGCTAGACCGTTTTTGGTACCCGAAAAACACAGCGCATCCACTCCCACCTGCCAGGTAAGTTCTGCCGGTGATGCATTTAGGCTGGCGCAAGCGTTGGCAAAGCGGGCGCCGTCCATGTGCAGGCGCAAGTCATGTTTATCGGCAATGGCGCGAATCGCCATGAGCTCTTCCCGGGAGTAGAGCGTGCCTACTTCGGTGGCTTGCGTGAGCGATACGACTTTAGGTTTTGGGTAGTGAATATCGCTGCGCTTGGTGACCAATGCTTCAATGCCTTCCGGCGTTAGCTTGCCATTGGCTCCCGGAGAGGTCAGCAGCTTCGCTCCGTTAGAGAAGAACTCTGGACCGCCGCACTCGTCGGTTTCGATATGCGCCAGCTCGTGGCAAATAACGCTGTGGTAGCTGCGTCCCATTGCAGAGAGTGCCAGTGAGTTGGCGGCGGTGCCGTTGAAAACAAAGAAGACATCGCAGTCGTAATCAAACATTTCGCGAAAGCGATCCGCGGCACGGGCTGTCCAGAGATCATTACCGTAGGCCAAGTCATCGCAACGATTGGCTTCTAGTAGATATTCCATCGCCTCCGGGCAGATACCGGAGGTGTTATCACTGGCTAAAAAACGCGGGCTACACTCCGAGGTCATGACGACAGTCCTTTTATCTGGCGATCGAACGGCGCGAGCTGGGTGCCACTCGCGCCTTTAATATCTAGCTATTTTTAATAGCTAGATTAGTCATTTAGTCTATCGCCATTTATGGGCTAACGTCACCCGCGCTTTTAAGCACTTACTTATCAACCTGTCTTTGTGCTCTTTTTTACAAACTCGCCGCCAGACGAGTGCCCTGCTCAATTGCGCGCTTAGCATCCAATTCGCTGGCTTCATCCGCACCGCCAATAATATGTACCGCCGCCCGCGCGCGCTCCAGCGGCGCCAGCAGATCGCGAACTGACTCCTGCCCGGCGCACACCACCACGCTATCCACGGCAAGTACTTGATCGACGCCATCGCGGCGAATATGCAGCCCCTCGTCGTCGATTTTGAGGTATTCGCAGCCGGTGAGAGTTGCCACTCCCCGCTGCTTAAGCGATGCGCGGTGAACCCAACCGGTGGTTTTCCCCAGATACTTGCCAGGCTTGGAAGTTTTACGCTGGAGCATGACAATTTCGCGGGGAACCACGGGCGCCGTAGGCGCTTTTAAACCGCCCTGCTCGCCGACTGCCAAATCAACACCCCACTCGTCGCACCACTCGGCAATGTCCAACGCTGGATGGCCTTGATGTGCCAGCAGTTCGGACACATCAAAACCAATACCTCCCGCGCCAATCACCGCCACTCTACGCCCAACACGCTCGGGGGATTCAATCGCTTCGGCGTAGCTCAGCACTTTATCGTGATCGTGACCCGGCAGACTTAGCTCGCGGGGCTGAACCCCAGATGCCATCACAACTTCATCAAAATCGGCGAGCGTTTCCGCAGTTGCCATGGTAGTCAAACGTACCTCTACCGCATATTTCTCCAGCATCACCCGGTAGTAGCGCAGGGTTTCGTTAAACTCCTCTTTACCGGGAATCTTACGCGCGTAGTTAAACTGCCCGCCCAGCTCGCTACGCTGCTCAAATAAGACCACGCTATGTCCGCGGCTAGCAGCTGTCACAGCCGTTGCCAACCCGGCCGGCCCGCCACCCACCACGGCAACGCGTTTAGGGGTTTGCGCGGGCTCTATCACAAGCTCGGTTTCATGACAGGCACGGGGGTTGACCAAACAGGAGGTCAGCTTTCCGGCAAAGGTGTGATCCAGGCAGGCCTGGTTACAGGCGATACAGGTATTGATTTCTTCCGCCAAGCCCTCTTCGGCTTTGCGTATCCAAGCGGGATCCGCCAGAAAAGGCCGCGCCATGGAGACCATATCCGCGTGGCCTGCCGCCAGCACACGCTCGGCTACATCAGGCATATTGATACGGTTGGTGGTAATCAGCGGAATCGACAGCGCTGACTTGATTCGCCGAGTCACCTCGGTAAAGGCAGCACGGGGCACGCTAGTCACAATGGTGGGCACCCTCGCTTCGTGCCAACCGATACCGGTGTTGATCACGTTTGCCCCGGCGGCTTCGATCGCCTGGCCCAGCGTGACGACCTCTTCCCAGGTGCTGCCCTCTTCGACCAAATCAATCATCGAAAGGCGGAAGATAATCACAAAACGTTCACCCACCGATTCGCGAACACGGCGCACAATCTCGACCGCTAAACGCATACGGTTTTCAAACGCCCCACCCCACTCATCGTCACGCTGGTTGGTACGCTGGCAGATAAACTGATTGATCAGATAACCTTCTGACCCCATGATCTCAACGCCATCGTAACCTGCCTGTTGCGCCAGGCCTGCACAGCGAACGTAGTCAGCAATTTGTTGCTCAACTTCATCGCTTGAGAGAGCTCTAGGCATAAAGGGATTGATCGGCGCCTGAATAGCCGAAGGCGCTACCAAATCCGGCGAGTAGGCGTAGCGCCCGGCATGAAGAACCTGCATGCACAGATGGCCGCCCTCAGCATGCACCGCGTCTACCACCTGGCGGTGTTCTGGCAACTGCGCCTCATCAACGAGCGCGTGGGCGCCCTGGAATACGGCGCCTTCCGCATTAGGGGCAATACCGCCGGTGACGATCAGGCTAACCCCCTCCCGCGCACGCTCGGCATAAAATGCCGCTAAGCGTTCAAAGCCATTGGGCGCCTCTTCCAAATTGGTATGCATGGAGCCCATCAAAACGCGGTTGGGCAGCGTTAAATGGCCAATGGTCAGCGGGCGAAAAAGATGCGGATAGGCGGGCGCACGGGTCATCACGGTACTCCTTGGTATTATTAGTAACACTGTCAAAACGCATTCAAACAAGCGTATGACATACTTGTCGCAACGTACAGACCTTTACCTCTCTGAATATTGCTAGGTTTGCCGTTCTCCCCCTTGCCCAGCGTGCGAATCCGCGTCACATTACCCGGCTAACGATAAGGAACCGTTGCTATGCCCTTGATGTATTTTTTGCCACCGCTCGCCACCGTGCTTATCTGGTCGGGCAATATGACCATTAATCAGCTTAGCGTAGGCGCCATCGCACCAAGCAGTATCGCTTTTTTACGCTGGCTGCTTGCCCTTGCGGTGATGACCCCGTTTGTGCTCCCCGCAGCGTTACGCCACCGCGACGAAATTCGCCGCCAGTGGCCTAAGCTAGCACTGCTTGGACTACTCGGCATGGGCCTATGGCAAGGGCTTGCCTATGTGGCGGCAGAAACGACGACCGCTACCAACATGGGTATTCTTGCCGCCATGGTGCCGTTGTTAACGGTGCTGCTGAGTGCGCTGATTTTAAGCGAGCCGCCGTCCCTGGGCGGCATTGTGGGCGGCGTGCTGGCCTTCGTGGGGGTTACCGTTCTACTAGGGCGCGGTAATCCGCTCTCGCTGCTACAGCTACAGGTTGCCCTCGGTGATGCGCTGATGGTGGTAGCAGCCACTTGCTACGCGCTATATGGGGTGATGCTCAAGCGCTGGCCGATGAATTTACCGCCCGGAGTCATGCTTTACGCCCAAGTCTGTTTTGCTGTGTTGTTCTTGTTACCGCCTTATTTGATGGGGCCAATGACACCTATCGATGGCCAGAATATCGGCCTGATTCTCTACGCAGGCATTCCTGCTTCGATCATCACCACCTTTTTATGGATGCGCGCGGTGCGCCAAATTGGTGCCAATCAATCGAGTATTTTCATCAACCTAATGCCACTTTTTAGCGCACTGATTGCGATGGCCTTCTTGGGTGAACAAGTGGCGGGGTTCCACTTTACCGGTGGGCTGCTGATTCTGGCTGGAGTCATCATGGCGCAAACGCTGACACGCCCGTTAACACGCGGTTTAACCTCGGATAAGCCGAGCAGCGCCCGATAATGCTAGAATGGTCGTCGATTTCTAACGCTGGGAAGCCCTGATATGTCCCTGGAAGAACTGCATCTTAATCTGCGCAACCTAATGAGCGATGACTACGATCAGCTCAAGGCATTGATGGACGCCGTCTATCACGATATCGGCGGAGCATGGCCGAAGCGCACCATCGACAAATTAATTCAGGAATTCCCCGACGGCCAAATCGCCATTGAAGACGATGGCCTTCTGGTGGGCGTAGCACTGACCGTTCAGGTGGATTACGACGAATTTTCCAACCCGCATAAGTACGATGACCTGATCGGCCATCGCGAGATCATCCTCAACGACGAGGATGGCGACGCCATGTACGGGCTGGATGTACTGATTCACCCGGATTACCGCGGTTATCGCTTGGGCCGCCGCCTTTACGAAGCACGTAAAGAGCTGTGCCGCTCCATGAACCTGCGGGCGATTTTAGCCGGTGGGCGTATTCCTGAGTATCACCAGCACGCCGATGAACTTACGCCTGCCCAATACATTGATAAAGTCTCGCGCAAAGAGATCTACGACCCGATTCTCTCTTTCCAGCAGGCCAACGATTTTCAGGTAAAGCGCCTACTGCGCAAATACCTGCCTGAAGATGAGCAATCGCGTGGTTACGCCACCCTGTTGGAGTGGAACAACATTCTGTTTGAGCCCGCTGCCAGTGTGCTCGACAACAAACCGACCCAAGTACGGGTGGGCGCGGTGCAGTGGCAGATGCGTGAGTTTTCATCGGTTGAAGCCGCGCTTCAGCAGATCGAGTACTTCGTGGACGCGCTCTCCGACTACCAGAGTGACTTTGCCGTTTTCCCAGAGCTGTTCAACGCGCCGTTGATGGGCCTCCAAGACCGCGCCGCCCAGCAGGATCAAATGGGCGCGATTCGCTTTTTGGCCGGTTTTACCGAACGCTTCAAGACTGAACTGTCGCGTATGGCGGTCTCCTACAACATCAATATTGTCGGTGGCTCGATGATTGAAGTAGGTGACGATGACCGACTCTACAACATCGCCTACCTGTTCCATCGCGACGGCACCGTTGAGCGCCAGGCCAAGCTGCATATTACGCCTCAAGAGCGCCGCGACTGGGTGATCGAGGGCGGCGATGAGCTACAGGTGTTCGATACCGACGCTGGCCGCGTGGGCATCCTGATCTGCTACGACGTGGAGTTTCCGGAACTTGGCAGACTGCTGGCCGACCAGGATATGGACATTCTGTTTGTGCCCTTCTGGACCGACACCAAAAACGGTTACCTGCGCGTGCGCCACTGCAGTCAGGCGCGGGCGATCGAAAATGAGTGCTACGTGGTGCTCTGCGGCAGCGTTGGCAACCTGCCTTCGATTGAAAACCTGGATATTCAGTACGCCCAATCAGCGGTGTTCTCGCCGTCTGACTTCGCGTTCCCCCACGATGCAGTGCTGGCGGAAACCACGCCCAACACCGAGATGATCTTCTTCTCGGACCTGGATCTCACTCGCCTCACGGTAGTACGTGCCGAAGGTTCGGTGACCAACCTTAAAGACCGCCGCAAGGATCTGTTTGATCTACGCTGGCGCGACTGGTCGTGGAAATCGGGTGCTAATTTGGAAGAGTGAGGAGTTAAATGTGAGGTGTGAGGTGTGAGGTGTAAAACAAACCACCATCGCCCATTATAAATACGCAATCATGAATACGATAACGCCGCCCAATTGAGCGGCGTTATTGTGTCTAAAAGCGTTTTATATAGCTTAATCAGGCCAGACGAGGTGTGCTGGCACGCGGCCTTTGGCATCAAACAGCACCCCTTCATCACGCAACTTGCGATGCTGGCGTTCGGCGCCGCCGTGATCGGCAAGCTTCAAAGACGATGCAATCACGCGATGCCAGGGCAGCTGGTGGCCATCCGGCAGGTGGCGCATCGCCGAACCTACCATGCGTGGGGTGGCACCTTCAGTCATGGCGGCAATACGGCCATAGGTCGTCACACGCCCCGGCGGAATTTGATCGACAATGGTGTAGATCTGTTCAAGTAATTCCGGCCGAGCCATGTGATTATCCTTTTATTCCTTGAGAGCGCTTCAGACCGTGTTTAAAGCCCCTCAACCAATTGATCGATCGCTTGGAAAGCTTCTTTTATTGCAGCTTCGCGCTGCTGCTCACCCAAATTCAGGCCTTCAGCATAGACCACGTCTACCTCTTTAATTCCCATCAGCCCTAGCATGGCTTTCAGGTGGGGTGTTTGGCTGTCAAATTCAGTTCCCGCGTACTGACCACCCCGCGCTGCCAGAATAATCGCTCGCTTACCTTCTACCAACCCTTGCGGGCCGTTTTCAGTATAGCGGAACGTTTCACCGGCACGCAGAACACGGTCAAACCACGCCTTCAGCTGTGAAGGAATACCCAGGTTATACATCGGTACCGCAATGACCAGCACATCATTGGCGCGTAGCTCAGCCAGCAGTTCGTCCGAGCGCGCGGCTAATACCTGCTGCTCAGAGGTACGCTCTGCGGCCGCCACTTGCCAAGCCCCTAGTTCACTAATATCCAGGTGAGGGAGCGAGGTTTTCACCACGTCACGCTGAGTAACGTTTACATCGTTGCGGGCGCTCGCCTGCTCGATAAAGCGATTAGCCAACGCAATGGATTGGCCGTTCTCAGCCAGAATAGAAGAGGTAATTACCAGGGCACGGGTCGTCATTGAAAGCTCCAAAAAAGTATAGGGAAGGATTGGAAGCTATTGTACGGCGCTTTCCTATAAGCAAAAGCGCAACGTTTTCCGACTTGTATTCGATTAAATCGAATCATGTGACGGCCAAGAAAAAAGCCCCGCGACGCAAAATGCGAGGCAGGGCGCAGCCAGTGTATTAAATGACTAGCTCGTTTACTTAAGCTCGGTTACTTCTTGGGCCAGGCCTTGGGATCGACTTTATTAACCAGCTTGGGGAAAAGGCTGGGATCAAACACAGGCTCTTTGCCCGCTTTCAACTGCGCTTCGTAGTCGCGGAAGAGTGCGAAAGCTACTGGCGAGAGAAGCAGAATAGCGACAAGGTTAATAATCGCCATCATCCCCATGGAAAGGTCAGCGAAGTTCCAAATAGCCCCCAGGCTTGCCACCGAGCCAATCATAATCATCGCCAGCACCGCTAAGCGGTAAATAAACACGGCAACCGGGGCGCGGCGCCCGGCCAGGTACTCAATGTTGGACTCGCCGTAGGAGTAGTTGGCAATCACCGAGGTAAACGCAAACAGCAGAATCGCCACCGCGATAAACATACCGCCCCAATCGCCCACATGGCTGGAAAGCGCCATTTGGGTCAACTGAATGCCGTTGTTCTCATCGCCCGCCATCAGCTCCGGCCCCGCCATAATGATGATTGCCGCCGTGGCCGTGCAGATCACCAACGTATCAAGAAACACCCCGAGCATCTGAATAAAGCCCTGGGCAGCAGGATGATCTGGCCGCGTAGAGGCCGTAGCCGCGGCATTGGGCGCCGAGCCCATACCCGCTTCATTTGAAAACAGCCCGCGCTGAATGCCGTTCATAATCGCCTGGGATACCGCGTAGCCTACTGCACCACCGGCCGCCTGCTCAAAGCCAAAAGCACTGCGCACAATGGTCATGATGGCAGCGGGCAAGTCGCTGATATTCAACCCCACTACCACCAGCGCCAGAATTAAGTAGAGCAGCGCCATAAGCGGAACCACCAGTTCAGCCACCTTGGCAATCGATTTCAAACCGCCAAAAATGATCGGCGCCACAACAGCCATCAAAACTAACCCCATGGCCCAGGTGGGAATGGCGAACGCCTGTTCCATGGCCTGGGCGATAGAGTTGGCCTGAACGCTGTTGAACGCCAACCCAAAAGCAATAATCAAACAGATAGAGAACAGTACAGCCAGCCAGCGCAAGCCCAAACCACGCTCAATATAACGCGCAGGGCCGCCGCGGAAGGTGTTGTCGCCGTGGTCTGTTTTGTATGCCTGGGCCAGGGTGGACTCCACAAAGCTGGTCGCCATCCCAACCATTGCGGTCATCCACATCCAGAAAATGGCCCCAGGGCCACCAAAATAAATAGCCACCGCGACACCCGCCAGGTTACCGGTACCGACTCGGGCCGCCAGACTGGTGGAGAGCGCTTGAAACGAAGATATACCGCCGCTTGATTGCCGAGAGCTACGCAGCAGCTTAAACATATGGCCGAAATAGCGCAGCTGAATACCGCGTGTCATCACAGTAAAATAGAGACCCGCGCCAATCAACAGATAAATCAGCACGCTGCCCCAGAGCAAGCCGTTGCCGCGATCCACTAGCGATGTCAGCAACGGAGGAAGAGTAAAGTCCATGAAAATCACGCCTTTTTAAACAATGAAAGCGCATCATTTTTCACGGCTGCACCAAAATGGCAAGAAAATTGGTAAAAAGACTTTAAAACAGCAATAACCACTTATCACATGGAATCGCAAAGCCACCGCCACACCAGCTCGGCTTCGTCGCTAACGTGTCGCCGGCTAGGGCGAACCAGCCAGAAGCGTTCATCGCTGGGCACACTAAGCTCAAAAGGCGCCACCAAATCGCTACGCTGCTCCATTAAGCGTCGATGAGTTAACGCAACGCCACCGCCCTGGCTAGCAAGCGCCAGCGTCATCACCTGGTTATCGCAAGTGAGCGACCAACACTGCGCTTCCAGGTGAGCAACCCCCGCTTCCTGCAGCCACCCCGGCCACCCCACCCCAAAACCGACAGCATGCAGCAGCGTATGCCCAACCAGATCGCTCGGCGCAGTAAGCGTATCCGCTAACTCCTGCGAGCAAACAGGCAGCAGTTGCTCTTGGCCTAGCGGCTGCATTTCAACGCCCGTCCACTCCCCTTTGCCATAGCGAATCTCGATATCCGCCCCTTCAGGGCCAAAGTCATCGGGCCAGATAGCACTTACCACACGAATCGACACCTGGGGATGAGCCCGGTGGAAGGCAATTAAACGCGGCGCCAGCCACGACTGCTGAATAACCGGCGTGGCACGCAGCGTCACTGGCTGCTCAGAGGTGCTGCCAAAGACCTCCAAGGTGCCCTCACTAATACGCACAAATGCATCGTGAATGCTCGGCAGCCACGCCTGGCCAGCGGGGGTGAGCGTTAAGCTACGTGCATGGCGAACAAAGAGCTTCTGCCCCACGCGGTCTTCCAGCAGCCTGACGCGCTGGCTGATGGCCGCTTGGGTAACGCCCAGTTCATTGCCTGCAGCAGTAAAGCTTAAGGTGCGCGCTGCAGATTCAAAGGCTTGTAGCCATAACAATGGCGGTAACTGGCTCATGAAAAAGAGACCTATAAATTAAATGATGTCTTAGGGGTCAGATTAATCGTTTGTCACTGCCGTGGCTACTCCGCATCCTGGTTGGCACAAACGCACACCCCTACGTAATGCCACAAAGGGAGCAAATCGGAGTTTTAATGAACAGCGCAGCACAGACCACCTTAACGCCCCCCCATACAAACACCCCTGAGATGGGCGAATTAAGTCCGTATCAAGCGGGCCCGGTACTCACTCAAGCGATGCTTGCCCACAATGGCATCACCCTTGAGTGGCAAGATAGCCAAAGAACCACTCTGCCCCTGCTCTGGCTGCGCGACCACTGCGCCTGTCCGGCCTGTCGTCATCCGCAGACCCGGGAAAGGCTCTATCTGCCGCTTGAGCCAATCACTGAGCCACCCAGCGTTGCTCTGCTAGATGGGCACTTACACCTGCAATGGCAAGATGGTCATGTCAGTGCCTTTCATAGCGGCTGGCTTTACCAGCGCCGCCCGGAAGCCAAGCTGACTTCTGCGGTACCCAACGCTAAGCCTTGGGTCGATAACTTCACTCCCGAGCACATCAGCCATAGCGATTTTTTAACCCCTCAAGGCGAGAAAGCCTGGCTAACCGCCATGCTACGCGACGGGCTGGCACTGATTACCGACGGCCCATTGGTAGAAGAAGAAGTGAGCCGCTTAGCTGAACGTATTGGGCCCCTGCGCGCCACCAACTTTGGCGCCCGCTTTGATGTGCGCTCCAAACCCAATCCCAACAATGCGGCGTATACCGCGGTAGGGTTGCCGCTGCATATCGATTTACCCAACTGGCGCCAACCGCCAGACATTCAGTTGCTCTACTGCCTGCAAAACGGTGCCAGCGGCGGCGAATCACTGTTTGCTGATGGCGCTCGGGTCGTAGAAGCTCTGCGCCAGGTGTCTCCAGAAGCGCTGACGATTCTTAGCGAAACACCGATTGATTTTCGCTTCCAGGATGAAACCCACGATATTTCAATGCGGGCACCGGTGATCACTCTGGACAGTGCAGGCAACCTGGTTGAGATGCGCCTGAATAACTGGATTCGCGATGCCCTTCACCTACCGGTAGAGCAGATGGACGCCTGGTACAGCGCCTACGCTCTATTGTGGAAGCTGTTCCACAGCGAAGCACACCAGTTAGAGTTCACCCTTCGCCCTGGTCAAATGGTCGCTTTTGATAATCGTCGCGTACTCCACGGGCGGCGCGAGTTCGACCCCAACAGCGGCGCACGCCATTTACAGGGCACCTATTTAGACCGCGATATGCTGGCTTCGCGCCTCCGCGTGCTGGCCCGCAACGTTTAGCGGTATTCAAATCACTATTTAACAACAACACCTATCAGACAAAAACCTAGCAAGGAGATCCTATGACACACCTCAAGCCTCTCGCCTCAGGCATTGCCCTCGCCACTACCGCGCTATTTGCCTCGGCGGCTTACGCCGACGACCAAACCCTCGATTTCGGTGTACCCGCCTGGCCCGGCATTACAGTAAAAACGGCCATCGCCGAACAGCTATTAAACCCACTCGGCTACGAAACCAGCACCCAGGAAATCGGCCTACAGGTGATTTACCAGGGTATCGAAAGCGGCGATATCGACGCCTTTCTAGGGGCTTGGCTGCCCGCCCAGCGTGAGATGTTCAATCCTCGCAAGGAGTCGGGTGTACTGATTGACGTGGCGAATAACGTCGATGGTGCGCAAATGACCCTGGCGGTACCGGAATATGTTTATGAGAGTGGCATTCAGAGCTTTGCTGATCTAGACGAAAATCGCGAGCAGTTCGAGGGTGAAATCTATGGCTTCGGCGCAGGCTCTGCTGCCAGTGAAATTCTCCACAACGCCATTGATAGCGACACCTGGGGGTTAGGTGACTGGCAGGTAGTCGATACCAGTGAAGTGGGCATGCTTTCCGCTGCACGTGACGCCATCTCCCGTGAGGAACCGATTGTCTGGGTAGGCTGGACGCCCCACTGGATGAACCTTGAACTGCCCATGCGCTACCTGGAAGATCCTGAAGACCTGTTCGGTGAGAACAACGGTGAAAGCGATGTGTTGACGCTGCTGCGCAGTGACTACGCTGAAGCCACCCCCAACGTAGTAACGTTCTTTGAGCAGTTTACCTTTTCGACTGAAGAGCAGAGCTGGATGATCCAAGCGTTTGGCCAGGAAGAGCAAGACCTTGCCGACGTCGCCGAACAGTGGATCAACGACCACCCAGAACGCATTGAAGCAATGCTGGCAGACGTCACCACCACTGACGGCGACCCCGCTTGGCCGGTCATTGAAGCCCAGCTCAACAACTAAGACACCGCTGATTAACTACTGCGCTTTAACTACTGCGCTTAATGTAAAAGCGTCTTCATCCCATCGGACGGCTAGCGTATGCTAGCGCTTTTTTAGACGATGGGAGTGGGCATGTCGCGGACATTGGGTAAGGGCGTAGGCCTGCTGGTAGTCGTCGTGCTGCTGGGCGTTATGTGGCAGTTACTGCAGCGCTGCGACCTACTCACCCAGGCGCGCCTTAGCGAATTTATCGCTTACATTCGCCAGTGGCGTACCGCGCCCTGGATGTTTGCTGCGGTAATGGCCACTTATGCCAGCGCCCTGCTGGTGATGTTTCCACTTAGTCTACTGGTGGTGGTGACTGGCTTACTGTTTGGCCCGATATGGGGGCTGGTGTACGCCACGCTAGGCACATTGACCTCCTCGATTGTGTCTTATTGGGTAGGCCACTGGTTAGGCCGTGAGGCGCTTATGCGTTATGGCGGGCGTCATCTGCGCGGCCTATCGGGTTACTTATCCAAACGCGGCATTCGTACCATGACGGTGATTAACCTGCTGCCACTCGCCCCGTTCACGCTCACTAACATGCTGGCGGGCGCTTTTCATCTTAAGTTTCGCGACTATATGGTCGGCTCCACCCTGGGCATCGTACCGGGGCTGGCAGCGGTGATCTTATTGGGCAGCCAGCTAGGCGCACTGTTCACCGCGGCCTCAACCAAAGAAATTATCTTAGCGGCTGTCGGGCTAGCGGCCGGCGCTGGCTTGTTAATAGGCCTTAAACGCTATGCTAACCGGCGCCAAGCGGCAAAAAAACAGCCTCACCGCGAAGGCGAGTGATATTTGGCCAGCACCTCGGCGTAAAAGCCTGCCACCGCTGAGGCAAAGTTGGCAATATCAAACTCCTCAGCAAAGTGGCTGGCCTGCTTACCCAACTGCCGGCGTCGTTCAGCGTTATCTTTTAACTCAACCACTTTTTGCCCCCAGGCCTGACGATTTTGCGGTGTTTTGAACCCATTGACCCCTTGGCGCACCACATCATCGATACCGCTTGAGCGCACTGCCACGACGGGCAACCCCGCCGACATTGCTTCAAGAATCACCATGCCCTGGGTTTCTGAGGTCGAAGCAAACACAAATATATCGCCTAGATGGTAATAAAGCGCCATGCGCTCCGGCGGCACCGCTCCTACCAGGGTGACCTGCGAGGTCAGTTTCAAAGTATCGATTTGGTTTTGAATCGCCTCCCGGTCTGGCCCATCACCAATCAGTAGCAGATGAAGATCATCATGCCCCTGTGACTGAAGCTCGGCGAGGGCTTCCAGCATAAAGCCAATGTTTTTCTCCTTACTAATCCGCGAGACGCTGATCAATATTTTACTTGCAGGGTCGATAGTTAATTGCTCGCGCAGCGTTTCCAGTTCACTCGCCTCAACGTGGGAAAAGCGTGCCACATCAATGCCTGTGGGCTGCACCAGCGAAGGTGTTTTCACTCCAATCATGCGCAGATACTCCTCGGCGGAGTAAGTCGGCACAATCACTCCTTGGCAGCGATTCGAGAAGCGCTTAATCAGGGTATGGGAAATCAAATTACGAAACAGCGCACCGGGCAACGGCACGAAGTGGGCATAGTGCTCCAGGCGAGTGTGATAGGTGTAGATCACCGGCACCTTGAGCCGACGCCCCATAAACAGGCCCATGGAACCGAGCCAAAAAGGATGGTGAACGTGAATCACATCCGGCTTAAACCCACGCAGGCAGCGGCGGAAACGAGCACTGAACGGATTGGTTAACCGGAACTCGCCCTTCTGCCCAAATGCCATTAGCGTGGGAATGCGTTTAATTGAGCTGTCGTCCTGCCACGTTTCTCGGTAGCGCGGCACTAACAGTTGGATGGTGTGGCCTAGATCACATAAGCCATTGCGCAGTCGATCCACTGAGACCGATACCCCCGACACAAAAGGAAAGTAGTTATTAGAGATCATCGCTACGCGCAGAGATTTACCCAGGAAAGGCGTTGGGTCGATATCAAAATCAGGGTAGTAGTCGCGATCTTCGAAAATTAGCCGATATAAGCGCAGTGCGAGCAGCGTCAACATACCCACAATTAGCAAAAACCGCGTATAGCTAACGTAGAAAAACGCATACACCGTGGAAGCCACACTACTCACCATCCGCCACCAACCAGGGCTATCCACATTTAACCGCACCGGCGCAATAGCGACATTCTCACCCTCTACATTGACGATGACATAGTGATGAAAGCTACTATCGGCATCGATGAGGATGCCTCCCGCGCCACCTGTGGTGACGTAATCCACGCCATTGATCGTCTGCTGGGAAAAGAGCGTTAAGTTGGCAGAAAATACGGTATCAACGTCATGCTCCTCCGCCAGCGCCATAATGCCATCGGCTAAGCGAGAATCGTTGAGGTAATTGTCCGCTTCAAACAGAGGCGCGTCGCGCACTACGTTGTGCAGCGGCAAACCAACAAATAGAAACCGATGCTGTGTTTCTGAGGCCGCAAGTTCACGCTCCAACCAATCAAGCTGCCAGGAGGTAGAGGACTTGCCGGTACCATCAAGAAAGATAAAGTGGCTATTGCCCGCTACAAATGAATAAAAGTGAGGCCCAAAATATTCATAAAACAGATAGCTACCAAAGTCGCTATCTTCATTTTCACCGTAAGTGAGTAAGTAAGGAACATTGAGCTGCTCCAGACTCCGATAGATCGCCTGGTAGCTCTCCTGCTGCCCACTATTGACGGCATTCCCAGCGGAAATCAGGAAGTCGATGCCGCCCTGATTGATGAGCGGCACGATCTCATCTTGAAACACGCTCACCGAGTTATTGATATTGCCCACCACCGCAAAGCGGTAGTCGGTTCGCTCCCTCAACACCTCGCGAATATTCGCCACTTCAAGGGTATGCACCGACTCAAATTTGGGCTCAGCTACATACAACCAAATTTGGTGAGCAATTAGCCCAACCACCAGAGCAAGATTAAGAAAAAAGAACAGCCGCAACCAGCGTTGTCGGGAAAGGCGAAGAAAGGAGCGTCGTGGCATTTAAAAGCGCTTTTTCAAAGATAAAATGAGGTTATTAGCCACTATACAGCAACGCTGAGTCGAGGTGGCGCGCCAAGCTAGCGCGCTTCACACCCGTTTAGGGTGGCCAGTAATCGACGTGGCCCAGCCTGATTGCGGTGTTCTCCCAGCCATATGCCCTGCCAGGTACCTAAGGCCAGGCGTCCATCGCGCACCGCTAGCGTAAGCTGTGTACCCAGCAGGCTGGCGGCTACATGGGCGGGCATATCATCAGGCCCTTCCAGGGTGTGGCGGAAATAGGACAAATCTTCGGGCACCAGTCGACGCAGAAAAGCATCTAAATCGTGGCGCACATCCGGATCAGTGTTCTCATTGAGCGTTAACGAGGCAGAAGTGTGCATCAGCTGTAAATGCAGCATGCCAATATGGCAGTCACTTAAGCAGGGCAGTGCGCGGGCCACATCATCCGTAATCAAATGAAAGCCGCGCGCCATTTCGGGCAAATGGATCTCTTGTTGGTACCACATACGCACTCCTTTATTTGTTATGTAAACGGAAACACTCCATCACCGCGTGCTCGTTTTGTATATCAAAATAGCCACCAATAGCACTTACCATAGTCCATCGCGCATAGTTCATAGTTCATAGTTCATCGCCAAGGAGCGCGTTAATGCCCCCTTGCTAGGAAGCAGCGTCGTCAACATGGCCCTACTCCGGCAATATCGGCACCCGCCCCGCTATCTCTCGCTGAACATAGTCAATAAAAGCGCGCAGCCGGGCGGGAACATGGCGGCGTTGCTCAAACACCGCATAGAAATCTGCCCGCACCCCCTGCCAGCCTGGCAACAGCGCTACCAACGCGCCACTGGCAAGGTGCTCGTTAACGTCCCACCAGGAGCGCAGCATGACCCCGTGGCCGTCCAAGGCCAGTCGGGTAATGACCTCGCCATCGTTGCTGGCTAATCGGCCGCTGACCTTTATCGACTGTGTCTGCCCAGGCAGTCCTTTGGCAGACTGAGCGACTTGTTCAAAGCGCCAGAGGGGGAAATCACTGTCGTTCTCGCGAATCACCAAACAAGCGTGCTGCTGTAAATCTGTCGGTACTTGCAAAGGCGGCGCCTGGGCAATGTAGGCAGGCGACGCACAGAGCACCCGCCGATTGGCCAGAATACGTCGAGCGACCAAGCGCGACTCCGGTGGCTCGCCCACGCGAATACCAATATCAAAGCCGTGATCGCTCAAATTGAGCGGAAAATTGGTTAACTCCAACCACCCTTCCACCTCGGGGTGATCGGCACAAAAGCGTGACAGCAGCGGCGCAATATGGCGGCGCCCAAAGCCAAAAGTGGCGTTTACCCGCAAACGTCCGCTAAGCGCTTGATCGCCCCCCTCACCCAGTGAATTTTCCAGCTCATCCAACTCATCTAAAATCAGCGCGCCACGGGCCAAGTAGCGCTCGCCCTCTGCGGTCAGCGTCAACCGCCGCGTGGTGCGGGCCGCAAGCTCTACTCCCAAACGCGCCTCCAACTGCTTTAGCCGCTTGCTGACCGCCGAGAGCGATAGCCCCAGCTCGCGAGCAGTCGCCGTCAGGCTCCCCGCCCGCGCTAAGTGCTGAAAAAATGCCAAATCATCCAGGTGCGCCATTTCACTCCTCATCTATTCTGCACTTTCACGCAACAATAACTTGAATAGTAGCCTGATTATCTCCGACAAAATAGCCGCTACACTCTATTTACGACTCACAAATCACACGCATAAAAAGCAACTAACAAGATAAGGAACCACTATGACCCACCGTATTGCCATTATCGCCGGTGACGGCATCGGCACCGAAGTGATGCCTGAAGGCATCCGCGCCCTTGAAGCGACCGCCAAGCGCTTCAATATTGATCTTGAGTTCGCCACCTTTGAGTTTGGCAGCTGCGACTATTACCTGGAACACGGCAAAATGCTGCCGGATGATTGGTTTGAGCAGTTAAAAGGCTTTGACGCGCTGTTTTATGGCGCGGTGGGCTGGCCCGACAAAGTCCCCGACCATATTTCCCTGTGGGGCTCACTGCTGCAATTCCGGCGCCGCTTTGATCAGTACATCAACCTGCGCCCTTGCAAGCTCATGCCCGGCATTAAAAGCCCACTAGCAGGCCGTAAACCCGGCGATATCGACTTTTACGTGGTGCGTGAGAACACTGAAGGCGAGTACTCAAGCGTTGGCGGCAAAATGTTTGAAGGCACCGACCGTGAAGTGGTCATTCAAGACACGGTCATGACCCGCACCGGCGTAGACCGCGTATTGAAATACGCCTTTGAGCTGGCCCAAACTCGCCCGCGTAAAAAGCTCACCTCCGCGACCAAGTCCAACGGCATCTCAATCACTATGCCGTATTGGGATGAACGTGTGGTCGAAATGGCGAAGGGCTACCCTGAGATCGCGGTGGATAAATTTCATATCGATATTCTCACCGCCAATTTCGTTCTCCACCCGGATTGGTTTGATGTCGTCGTGGGCAGCAATCTGTTCGGCGATATTCTTTCTGATCTCGGCCCCGCCTGCACCGGCACGATAGGCATCGCCCCTTCAGCCAACATCAACCCCGAAGGCAACTTTCCGAGCTTGTTCGAGCCAGTACACGGCAGCGCGCCAGATATCGCCGGTAAAGGCATTGCCAACCCTATCGGTCAGATTTGGTCAGGCGCCATGATGCTGGAGCACCTCGGCTATAAAGAAGCCGGTGACGCGATGGTCACGGCCATTGAGGAGGTATTAAGCGAAGGGGATGCCACCGTACTCACACGCGATGTGGGTGGAGAAGGCACCACTGCAAGCCTAGGCAAGGCGATTGCCAACGCTATTTCGCACTGACACACAGATGTCATAACGATTGGCTGTCTGGTTGAATCCAACCGGGCAGCCAATGTATGTTTTCTAATCACCTATGTTCTACATTTGTCCTGAGGGTGGAAGAAACATCAGTTTCACTCCGCTCATAACAACATCAACAAACAACCATCAGGACAATGCTATGAAACTTGGACGCCGTCAGTTCCTTTCGGCATCGGCCGCCCTGGCCGCTGTTGGCACATCGCCCCAGCTTTTTGCTTTGCAGAGCTCACAAGGTTCCACCCCGGAACGATACCCGATCGATGCCTGGAAAGTCGAAGATTCCCGCTTTAGTGATTACATGATTTTTAACAGTCCTCTAGAGCGCCACTGGAGTGGAGGTCTATGGACAGAGGGGCCAGCATGGAACGCCGTAGGCCGTTATGTCGTTTTCAGCGACATACCTCGTGCCAAGCAGATGCGCTGGGACGAATCCACTGGCCAAGTCAGCGTTTTGAGAGACAATGTCGGCCACTCTAACGGTAATACCTTCGATCATCAGGGGCGACTAATTGCTTGCGAACACTATCCCTCACGCGTTTTGCGCTACGAATGGGACGGCAGCACAACGGTGCTCGCCGAGCACTATCAGGGCAAACCGCTCAATGCCCCCAATGATGTGGTGGCACTGACTTCAGGTGGAGTGATCTTCACCGATCCAGGCTATGGTGCTCACTTCGACTACGAGGGCAAAAAACGAGACCTGGAGCTAGAAACGGCCATCTATTACGTCGATGACAGCATGGATGAGCCCATCATGCTGACCGACGATATTTATAAGCCAAACGGTATTGTATTAACGCCGGATGGCGAAGGGTTCTACGCCAGTGACAGTGCCCCCACCCATTTCGATGAGCCCGCACGAATCATTCGCTGGTCGCTTGGCGAAGATGGCCGTAGTGTCAGCGATCGGCAGGTGATCGTCACCAGCGAAGATACGATTTTCGACGGCATGACCTGCGACGTGGATGGCAATATCTGGTCAAGTGCCAATGGTGGCGAAGGTATCGACGGAGTCGTGGTCTTCTCACCGGAAGGCACTCTGCTGGGTCGAGTATTGCTACCCGAAGTCTGCTCGAACGTGTGTTTTGCGGGCAAGAGCCGCAATCGGCTATTTATGACGGCCAGCCAATCCGTCTACACAATTTACACGGCAGCACGCGGGGCGAAGTAAGACTTATAACCTCAACCCAAAAAGCCTCCTCAGACATGTCTGAGGAGGCTTTTGCATTGCTGGCTAGAAGAAAATTAACGGGTCAGCTTGGCCGCCGTTTGGGCCACTAATTCGCCCTGGAAGCGGGCGATTTTCAGTTCACGCTCGTCAGGTTGGCGTGATCCGTCACCACCAGCAATGGTTGCGGCGCCGTAAGGCGTACCGCCGCTGACTTTGGAAATATCAAATTGCTCTTCGAGACCGTAACCAATCGGCACGATGATCATGCCGTGGTGGGCCAGCGTGGTCCAAGTAGAGGTAATGGTCATCTCATCGCCGCCGCCAGTACCGGTAGAAGTGAACACGCTAGCGACTTTGCCACGCAGAGCACCGTTCGCCCACAGGCCACCGGTCTGATCCAGGAAGGTACGCATTTGACCGGCCATATTCCCAAAGCGGGTGGGCGTACCGAAAATGATCGCATCGTAATCGGCAAGCTCTTGAGGCGTCGCTTCCGGCGTGTCGTAATCCTGCTTACCGCCTGCATTTTTAAACGCATCTTCCGGCATGGTTTCCGGCACGCGTTTCACCGTCACCTCAACGCCGCTCACACCCTTTGCGCCTTCTGCCACGGCCTGAGCCAGCGTATCAATATGGCCATACATGGAATAATAAAGTACCAGTACCTTTGTCATTGCTATCTCCTTCACTTATGAGTAGTGCAGTTATGAGTAGTGCCGTGAACGTCGCCTAAAGTGGGCGGCGCCTGATAAGTAGTAAACACAACATAGCGCACTCAAGCATAGAAAAAAGCGAATGTTTTCGTCCGTGGGCGTCGATTTCATCGACGAACGCCGCCTTGCACTTTACGCCAACCACCACTAGCTTTTGACTTGCCTACATCAAACGTATCCAAGGAGTCTGGAATGACGATTTTTGAAGCCCTGCGCAAGGATCACGATATTCAGCGCGATCTGCTCGCCCGCTTAGTTGACACACATGGAGACAGCGATGAGCGAGATAAACTGTATCAGCAGGTACGGGCAGAGCTACACTACCACGCCGCTGCCGAAGAACGGGCGCTCTATATCCCAATGATGTCGATCGACCTGACTCAGGAAAAAGCCCGTCATAGCGTTGCCGAACATCATGAAATTGATGAGCTTTTAGAATTGCTTGATGAAACTGACTACAGTGCGACCCACTGGTTGACCCACGCCAAACAGCTTCAGGATTTAGTCACCCACCACCTGGATGAAGAAGAGCAAGAGGTTTTCCAACTGGCGGGCCGAGGCCTGCAAGATAAACAAAAGACATCGCTTGCTAGCGAGTACCAGGAAGAAATGCAGCGCCAGCGTTCAGCGTAACTTGATGAACAAATTGAAAAACGCTCATGCACCCCATGGGCGTTTTTTGTTGTTAGCGATTAAATAAAGCCACTTGTCAGCTTCCGCTTGTTTCATGAATACGCTTTTTCACGAATACGCTAGGCTTTTACACGCGAACGACCTGCGGGCTTGTGGCATACGCCCAGCATGGTAAACCTAGGCTCGCTTTTATACTGACAACGATACTCAAAACAGTTAACTGAGGAGCGACAATGCTAGGCCAATGGCTCGACTGGTCGCTTGATGGGCAACTCCCCACCGCCAGCCAAGGCGTCTTCGCCAGCGGCACTTATCATTTGCATGCGCCTGGTATTTTGGAGCTCTCCCCCAACACGGTTAGCCAAGGCGCCCACGCGTGCATTTTTTCAGCGGCGATCCATGGCAATGAAACCGCGCCGGTTGAACTGGTGGGTGAATGGTTAAGCGGCGTAGAAGCGGGCAGCATATCGCTCGGCGCTCCCGTGCTGGTGATTTTAGGCAACCTGCCCGCGCTTAAGGCGCAGCAGCGTTTTCTTACCACCAATTTAAACCGGCTATTTAGCCGTGAACTAACCGCCAAGGGCGAGGAGCCAGATCGCGCCAGGCAATTAATGGCCACGGTGGATAGTTTTTATGCCCGCCATGCCGGGCGACCCAAACTGCACTACGACCTACATACCGCAATTCGGGATAGCCGCTACCCTCGTTTTGTCGTGGAGCCCTTTGCCGAATCCTCCACCGATGCTGAGCAATGGGGCTGGCTGGCGGCGGCGGGTATGCAGGCGGTGCTGCACCAACATCAGCATAGCTGGACATTCTCCCACTACAGTAAGCACTATCACGCCGCTCAGGCATTTACTTTTGAACTAGGGCGGGTAGCGCCTTTTGGCCACAACGATATGGCATCATTACAACCGATGCACACACTACTCACCACGCTTAGTGAAGGGCATACGCCGCCGAATCAGCCCGCCACGCAAATGCAGTTTTTCCAGGTTCAACACGAGTTAATGCGTCACTCGGAGGACTTTACACTCTGTTTTGCCGAGGACACGGCGAATTTCAGCCGCTTTGAGCCCGGCACTCTGCTGGCTCAAGACGGTAAGTCGGGTGAGTTTCGGGTAGGTGATTCGCCCCTTCATGTGGTTTTTCCTAACGCACAAGTAGAGGTGGGCGCCCGTGCCGCGCTGTTGGTGGCGCCTATCGTTTAAACCACCACCAAACAGGATCTACTTTAACCAAGACAATAATAATGGAGAGGCGACAACAGGCCCCTCGACGTCGATACGACTATCGTCGAGTGCATAATGTTAGAAGGAAAGCGCGCATAATGCGCCCAGCCTGATAGAATCGCCCCTTTTTTCGCGCCAGCCGCATCAAACCCTGTTGTTGTAAACCCTGTTGCTGCGGCAACTCTGTACTGGAGCCAATGATATGGCCGCTACGCCTACTCCCCTTGAAGTGCGTAATATTAAAAAACGCTTTGGCGATACGGAAGTTCTGAAAGGTCTCTCACTACAAGCCCAGAAGGGCGATGTGATTACCCTGATTGGTGCCTCTGGGTCGGGTAAAAGTACTTTTTTACGCTGCATGAACTTGCTTGAACAGCCTGACGACGGCGACCTGATAGTCCATGGCGAACCGGTTCGCTTTAAGACCACGAAGCACGGCCGCGAACCTGAAGATTGGAAGCAGGTGGTACAAATGCGTGCCAAGCTCTCCATGGTGTTCCAGAGCTTCAACCTGTGGGCCCACATGACGCTGTTGGAAAACATCATCGAAGCGCCGATTCATGTGCTGAAAAAACCCAAAAAAGAGGCCTTGGAGCACGCCCATGCCCTGCTCGATCGGGTTGGCTTAACGGCCCGCGCCAATGCCTACCCCGCACAGATGTCAGGCGGCCAGCAGCAGCGCGGTGCGATTGCTCGCGCACTGGCGATGGATCCAGAAGTGATGCTGTTTGACGAACCCACCTCTGCCCTTGACCCGGAATTGGTCGGCGACGTTTTGAAAGTCATGCACGGCCTTGCTGAAGAGGGGCGCACCATGGTGGTAGTTACCCACGAAATGGGGTTTGCCCGGGATGTTTCCAGCCAAGTGATTTACCTTCACCAGGGCCTGGTGGAAGAAGCTGGCCCGCCCGATCAAGTGCTCGGCAACCCGCAATCACCGCGCCTGCAGCAATTCCTGGCACCTAAATACTGATCCGCGAGGCTCACCATGATTGATTTGCAAGGTTATGGTCCCCGGCTGATCGAGGGGGCAGGCGTTACCGTTCAATTAGCGGTGCTGTCACTGATTTTAGCGATTATTTTGGGACTACTGACGGCCAGTGCGAAAATGTCGCGCAACTGGTTTTTAAGGCGTACAGCAACAGTTTACACCACGCTGATTCGCGGTGTGCCGGATCTCGTTTTGATGATGCTGCTGTTTTTTGGCGGTCAGATTGGCGTTAACGCCATTAGCGACATGCTCTATTACAGCTACGATATCGACCTTTATATTAACTTCAATGCCTTCGCAGCGGGCGTACTGACCATTGGCTTTATCTTCGGCGCCTATATGGGCGAGACCTTTCGGGGTGCCTTTATGGCGGTGGACAACGGTCAGATCGAAGCGGGCAAAGCTTACGGCATGAGCAGCAGCCTCGTATTTCGCCGCATCCGCTTTCCGCAAATGATGCGCCATGCGTTACCAGGGCTATCCAACAACTGGATGGTACTGCTCAAAACCACCGCGCTGGTCTCGGTCATTGGCTTGACCGATATGGTGCGGGTGGCAGCGGAAGCCTCCCGAGCGACCCACGAGCCCTTTACCTTTTTGCTCCCCGTCGCCGTAGCGTACCTACTCATCGCCAGCGTATCCGAATGGATTTTTGCGCGCCTGCAGAAACACTACGACATCGGCTTTGGAGGTCAGTGATATGCTCGATATTTCCACTTGGTTCAATGACCTGCTAGCAGGCAACGTGATTTTCACTGCTGATACGCTAGGTTATTACTGGGAAGGCCTGGTCACGACCACCCAACTGGTATTTTTATCGCTGATTGCGGGGCTCATTCTCGCTGTGCCACTGGCCATTATGCGCAGCTCGAAGCATAAATGGATTAGCCTGCCGGTTTACCTCTACACCTACGTATTCCGTGGCACGCCACTGCTGATTCAGCTCTATATCATTTACTACGGCGTAGTGTTTATTGATGGTATCCAAGAGAGCTTTTTATGGCCGGTGCTGCGCGAAGCTTTCTACCCAGCGCTTATCGCCTTCACGCTGAATACTGCTGCTTACACTACCGAGATTTTTCGGGGCGCCATTAAATCCACGGCCCAAGGTGAGATTGAGGCCGCCCGTGCCTATGGCATGTCGCAGAATTTAATGATGCGTCGAATCATCTTACCCAGCGCCTTTCGCCGCGCCCTGCCCGCCTACGGCAACGAAGTGATCTTTATGCTTCACGCCAGCGCAATTGCCAGCGTGGTCACGCTGATGGATTTAACCGGTGCTGCCCGCTTTGTTTACGCCCGCTACTACGCCCCTTTCGAGGCGTTTCTATTCGTGGCTGCGATTTATCTATGCTTAACATTCGCGATTTTGTTCTTCTTCCGCTATTTAGAGAAAAAGCTACTCGCACACCTGCGGCCGCAAGATGCTTGATCATGGAAAACCGGTGCAACCGTCAAACAAACGTTGGTTCACAACGTAACGTCCCCTTTTCGTCAACGCCAACCTGGGTTAGTTTAATTGTCGGCTAACAACTATTTGTCAGTTAAAAACGGGGATCACTTTTAAGTGAACCCGCTTTCTACGGAGTAATAAGATGAAAAAGCTACTATCCCTTTCACTGCTAGGCCTGGCAGTCGCTGCCGCTTCCTCGGCACAGGCGCGTGATTACGATAACGTGCGCATTGGCGTAGACGTTCCTTACGAGCCCATGGAGTTCCGCACTGCTGAAGGCGAGCTTACCGGTTTTGATATTGACCTTGGCAACGAGCTTTGCGACCGCATGGGCGTTACCTGCGAGTGGGTCGAGCAAGAGTGGGATGGCATCATTCCCGGCCTAATGTCACGCAACTACGACGCCATCATGTCGTCAATGACCATTAACGACGAGCGTCGTGAGCAAGTGCTGTTCTCTGACCCCTACATCACTATGCCCTCTGCATGGTTTGCTGCCAGCGACCTGGGCATCAGCGAAGCCACTAAAGAGACGCTGGAAGGCATGACTATTGGCGTTCAACGCGGCACCCTGCAGGACAACTACGTGACTGATAACTTCAGTGACGTCGCCGAGATTAGCCGCTACTCCACCGCCGACGATATGGTGCTGGATATGGAAGCCGAGCGTCTGGATATCGTGTTCCTCGACTTCCCGATTGGCCAATCCACCCTGCTGGAAAGCGAAGAAGCCGAGTACATGGTGGTTGGTGAGCGCATCAGTGAGCCTAAAGAGTACTTCGGTGACGGCTTTGGCATCGCCTTCCGTCAGCGCGACGAAGCGCTAGCCGAGCAGTTCAACGAAGCCCTTGCTGAAGTGCAAGAGGACGGCACTTACGACGAGATCTACACCCGTTATTTTGGTGAAGAAGAGTAAGCCTCAAAGCAATCCAGAACAACGATCACCCCGGCAACCGCCGGGGTGATGCGTTTCTATCTAACGCTGAAAATTCAGTGAACTAGGTAAAGCTACCTCTGTCTGTGTATCATTGCGCATGTTCAACACGGAGGTTTTATGGCTCACCCGACTAGCCCACATGCAGGCACGCTACCTCGCCTCTCTTCTCACTGGACCGGCTGGGGGCAGTGGCTGGCCCTGATCACCATGACCGTGGATCACCTCACTCGCTATGTGCTGCCCGGCGATTGGGATCTTGGCTGGGCGGGATCTTCCATTGGGCGTATCGCCTTTCCTCTGTTTGCCGCCATGGTGGCTTGGCACGGGCTGTTTAATACCCGTAATCCGTTGCGCTACTCGCGCCGAATTCTAATTATCGGCTTGGTTGCCCAACTCCCCTACATGATGATGCCGCGCTCAACAGACGCATTTATTCTCAACGTCTGCTTTACCCTCGCCAGCGGTTTAGCCCTGGGAGCGCTCGTGCGCCAAGGGTGGCAGCACTACCATCAGCAAACGTTAGGTTTTCCCTGGTTGTTAGCCGGTGCGGCGGTAGGTGTTACCGTGTGGTACCTACTCGGTTTTTGGGTGGAGTACGGGCACAACGGGCTGCTGCTGATTCCGTTATTAATGTTCGCGATGCACGCCTTGAGCCAAGCTGAAAACCATTTTCAAGCGCGCCTATGGGCAGGCTTGGCGGCGTTTCCTGTACTCTGGATTGCTGGACAGATGAATGCCTCTGACATGGCCAAATCGTTTACCGTAGGTACGTGCCTCATCGTGCTAGTACTTGCTGCAGGTGCAGCGCAACGAATCCCCCCCGTCTACTTAGTGATGCCCCGGCGTTTATGGCTAGCGTGGTACCCCGGCCACTTTGCGTTAATCGCGTTGTGGGTGCTGCTAATCGGTCAATTGGCTTAAGCGTTCGGATCACTGCATTTTATCGCGCATCCAGGGCTGGTAGCGGCAAAGCTGCGCCCGGCCTTCTGTTTTTGCGCGATACATCGCAATATCCGCCTGTTTAAGCACTTCTTCATAATCACAGGCAACGGTCGTGAAGCAGGTATAACCTATGCTGGGCGTTACGTTGGTATCGTTGCTTGTCAGTCGGTAAGGCTGAGAGAGAGCCTGCTGAACCTTAAGCATATAAGTCTCAGCGCGCGCCTCCAGGGCCTCCTCTGCTCCCTCTCCAAGCAGGGCCATTAGCACAAACTCATCCCCGCTGAGACGAGCAGCCATATCCTCCCCGTTCAAGCAGCTTTCAAGGCGGCGAGCCACTTGCACTAGTAAATTATCGCCCGCTGCGTGTCCCAAGGTGTCGTTAATCAACTTGAAGCGATCCATATCCAAGAACATCAGTAACCCGCTCTGAGGCTCTGTTTGTTTCTCATCGCAAAGAGTTGCCAAACGCTCGATAAACAGCCGCCGATTGGGTAAATCGGTGAGGGAGTCATAAAAAGCCTGACGGTAAATGATCGCCTCTGCGCGCTTACGCTCGGTGAAATCTTCAATTATTGCTACGCCGCCGACCATCTCATTACTGGCACTATGCACACCGTTGAAGAATGCCCGTAAGGGAGTGCCTGCGCTCGCTTTGGGCAAATAGTAAGTTCCCTCATAATAGCCAGTCCCTTTAGCGAGGGCATTGCGCACGGCCTTGGCCACCTTTGGATTCGCCGAGCGGGATAACAGCTTATAACCGAGCAACTGAGCGCGGTTCACGTCCAGTATCTCTAACAGCTTACTATTACAATCAGTGATGAAACCCTGGCTATCAAAATGCAGCACTCCCAGCGGCGAGCGTTGAAAGATAGAGCGGTAGCGATTTTCGCTCTCTTGCAGCTGCGCTTCCCGGGCCGACATACTCACCCGCAGAGCAATGTTATCGTGGATAATTCTGCTTAAACGTCGGCTAGTGGTAACAATCAGGCCAAGAAACAGGCTAATCATGGCACCAATTAAAATTGCCAGCGGTGAACCTAATAGTAAAAACTGCACTAGCAGGGGAAGCAAAATCGGCAGCACAAAACCGAGCGCCACCCACCAAACGGCCGAAAGCGTTGTGACACCACCGGCAGCAATACCTGCCAATACAATAGAAAGCGCAGCCACCTGACCGTGATTTTCGCCCGTAAACAGAACGACCCCACCGACTCCCCAGACACAGCCAGCTAAAAATGCCCCAGCGCTAAACCGGTATAGCCAGCGGCGGCGCTGCTGTTGCTGCGCAGGTAAGCGTCGAAAATAGAAGGCCAAGACAAGCCGGGCCATTGATACCAGGACCAATACAGCAAGCCAAGTGAGCAGCACCCAGCTTGCTACAACTGGCCACATGGCGGCCACTAATAGAATTCCTGCTAATACACTGCTCAGCACCGGCTGCCACAGATTGTCGTATAGCAGACTTACTTTTTCGCTATGCAAGCGTTTTACAGTGACATGATGATCGCGATGAAAACCACTGCGCAGCCCAGACGGCGTTCCAGTGGTTGAAGAGTGAGGCATACTGGCTACCCGCCTAAAAAGATACTGTTAAGGTCAGCCTAATGGCTGATTTTGTTGTCGTTCCTTTTTAGCGCATTTAAGTACTTTTAGCGATATAAGTTGTGTGGTTGGTCAACATGGTAAAAAAAGCCGCCTAGGCTAAGACAGGCGGCATTGGTAACTACTGCTTAATGGAAAAGCTCAGCGCTGGCGGAGGTGCCTCCGGCAGTAACGCGCTACAAGTGTTCACTTTTTCCAGTAGTTCGGCATGGTTAGGTGCCAGAATATTGATGTGGGCAAGCTTGCGACCGGTGCGCTCAGCTTTGTCATAGCGATGCAGGTGCGTATTGGCAAGCGCTAGAATCGCTGCGTTGTCACCTTCACGACCAATCACGTTAATCATACAGGTGGGGGCTATCGCCTGGGTATCGCCTAAGGGCAAGCCCTGTATCGCGCGCAGGTGGTTTTCAAACTGGCTGGTCACTGCGCCGTCCATCGTCCAGTGGCCAGAGTTATGCACCCGGGGCGCCATTTCGTTGGCGAGCAGACTACCATCGCGGGTTTGAAACAGCTCTAGCGCCAGCACGCCCACGTAATCCAGCTCATCGAGCAGCGCACGAATATAGCCATCAGCGGTTTGCTGAACGCTGGCATCCAGATCCGGCAGCGGTGCCACGGAGTAGCGCAGGATGCCATCCACATGCTGGTTCTCGGCCATGGGGTAGAACACCACCTCACCATCGCGACCGCGCACGGCAATCATCGAGACTTCACGCACGAAATCGACGAAGGCCTCAACGACCAACTGTGAGTGGCCAATAGCGTTCCACGCCTCGCCAGCCTGCTCGGGATGTTTCAAGACTGCCTGGCCTTTACCGTCATAGCCTTCAGTAACCGATTTAGCCACCACCGGGCAACCCAACTCACGGGCGGCGGCTTCAAGCTGCTCGGCGCTCTCGACCACCCGGTAAGCGGGCGTGGGGATGCCTAAGCGATCAAACAGCGTCTTCTCTTCGACCCGGTTCTGACACACTTCAATAGCGCGACTGCTGGGGTAAACCGGTTTGTGCTGTTCTATTTCGCGTACCAGTTGAACAGGCAGGTGCTCGAACTCATAGGTCACCACATCAACCTTGGCCAAAAACTCTGTCAGGTGCTGATTGTTAGGATCGACAATCACCTCGCCAATCCCCGCACTAGGATTCCCAGTGGTATCTAAAAAGGTGAAGCGATTACCCAGCGGATAACCCGCCAGCGCCAACATGCGGCCTAATTGGCCTGCACCCAGTACGCCGATGTTTTGTACAACGATATCTTTTACAACGGTGCTCTTTGCAATACCTGAGTTCATAGCCAGACTCCTTATTCCGCTTCCGGCTCGGGGCGCGGATCAGGGTTGTCGAGAACTTTCTGAGTCTGTTCTGCGCGAAACGCTTCAACCGCGCTGCGTACGGTCGCATCTTGCAGGCCAACGATCTGCGCTGCTAACAACCCTGCGTTGGTCGCGCCCGCTTTACCAATCGCCAAGGTGCCCACCGCTATGCCGCCCGGCATCTGCGCAATGGAGAGCAGCGAATCCAAACCTTTTAGCGCTTTCGACTCCACCGGCACACCCAGTACCGGTAGTGGTGTTTGCGAGGCCACCATACCTGGCAAGTGAGCAGCGCCGCCCGCACCCGCCACAATTACCTGCAAACCGCGCTCGGCAGCGCTTTTGGCATAGTCGAACAGCAGGTCAGGTGTGCGGTGTGCCGACACCACGCGAGTTTCATAAGCCACGCCCAAACGCTCCAGCATGGAAACAGCGTGCTCCATGACTGGCCAGTCGGACTTGGATCCCATGATCACGCCCACCTTGGGTGCGCTGTTCGACGACATGCAAAACTCCTCGGCCCAACGGCCTATAAAAGCGAAACTAAATTAAAAAACAGCGTGCGCCGAGTCAGGCACACGTCAAAATAGGGAGGCAGATAGTTTACCAGAGCCACGGGCGTTTGAGGGTGTTGCCGAGGTCGTGAAATTTTCATCAAAATAGGCATTGAAATGCGCACCGGTTGGCGGCATTGTGTGTTTGTCATTTCAGACTGATGGAGCCACATGAGCACGGCACGCGCAACTGCCACTGCGGAACAGCTTGATCCTCCGCGAAGCAGCCCTGACCTCGACGTCAGGGAACTTGAAAAACGTACGCGATTAATGCGTATTATCACGCGTCTGATCGCCGTATCAGACTTAGGAAGCCGAGAAATTGCCCGCCGGGCAGGGCTTCCCGTTCAGAAAATTAGCGACCTGCTCGCCGGAAGGCTTGAGCATCTGGGAGTGGATGAACTTCACGCCCTGCGTCGCACCTTAGAGCTGGAGGCGCCATAGCAGACACTTTTTCTGCTGTTCCCACTTCTCCACTCCACGCAGGCCGCCTCCCGGCGGTCTGCCAAGAAAGCTTTTTTTCTATCGCGCTCATGCCCAACCCCGAAATTACCTCACTGCCTTCGTAAATGACATTTCAAGAGTCACTACTCACGGCGCAACCGCAATTCCCCCAAATGCGACAATAGCCACCACTACCCAAGCGGGCAGCTTCCATACGGTTAATAGCAAGAAACCGGTTAACGCCAGGGCAAACTCCTCTGCACCAATGATCGCGCTCGTCCACACCGGCTGATAAAGAGCTGCGCCTAAAATGCCTACCACCGCTGCATTGGCACCGCGCATTAGCGCCTGGGCACTGCCCCACTGACGAAATTGATTCCAAAACGGCAGCACGCCCACTAATAGCAAAAAGCCCGGGATAAAGATTGCCAGCAGCGCCAGCAAAGCACCGACTAAACCATTGATACCGGGCAGCAACGCGCCTAAATAAGCCGCAAAGGTAAATAGCGGCCCTGGCACCGCCTGAGCGGCCCCGTAACCGGCCAAAAACTCATCCGGCGTAAGCCAACCCGACTGCACCACTTCCGCCTCCAACAGGGGAAGCACCACGTGCCCGCCGCCAAACACTAATGCGCCTGAACGGTAAAACGCATCGGCGATATCCAGCCAAGCCGCCATCCCCGCCAATAACGGCAGCAGAATCAACAGCCCTGCAAATACCCCCAGCGCCATCATGCCTGCCTTACGCGTTACCGGAAAATGCAGCGACTCAATTGCCGTAGCGGCAGCGCTATCGCGACACAGTGCTAGCCCGGCTAAGCTGCCCAGCACAATCGCCGACACCTGGCCCAGCGGGCCGCTGACCAGCACCACTGTCAATACCGCTGCAAGTGCGATTCCCGTGCGGGTTTTATCGGGGCAGAGATTACGTGCCATGCCCCACACCGCGTGGGCAACAATCGCCACCGCCACCACTTTTAAGCCATGGATAATGCCACTGGCAATGGGGCCATCCAGCACCGCCGCGCCAAACGCAAACAGCACCAGGATAATCGCCGAGGGCAGTGTAAACGCCAGCCACGCCATGGCAGCCCCCCAAGGCCCCGCACGCAATAGGCCAAGTGCAAAGCCCACCTGGCTGCTGGCGGGCCCCGGTAAGAACTGACACAGCGCCACTAGATCAGCGTAGGCCTGCTCAGAGAGCCACTGGCGCCGTTCCACAAAGGCCGTGCGAAAATACCCCAGGTGCGCTACTGGACCGCCAAAGGACGTTAAGCCTAGTGCTAAAAATACCCAAAACACCTCACCTATGCGCCCGCGTGCCTGCGATTGCTCCACCATTTCGGCCACCTGTTATCCCAATAAAAAAGCGCAAGGCTTTTATACTAAGCCTTGCGCTTTAATTCTTTATGACAGCGTGTTCATGAGGATACGCTCATAACAGCAACGCGGATTACTCCTGGTCGGTCACCGCGCCGGTGCTGGCCGAGCTAACCAAACGCGCATACTTCGCCAGCACACCGCGTGTATAGCGGGGTTCTGGCTGCTGCCAGGCGGCGCGGCGGCGCATCAGCTCTTCATCGGAGAGATCAACGTCGATGGTATCCGCTTCAGCATCGATGGTGATGGTATCGCCATCTTTCACCAGCGCCAACGGGCCGCCGTCAAAAGCTTCCGGTGACACATGGCCGACCACAAAACCGTGGCTCCCACCGGAGAAGCGCCCATCGGTAATTAGCGCCACGTCGTTACCCAAACCACGACCCATAATCGCCGAGGTCGGTGTGAGCATTTCACGCATACCGGGGCCACCTTTCGGCCCTTCATAGCGAATCACCACCACATCGCCGGCAACGACGGTGCCATCATTAATACGCGCCTGGGCCTCTTCTTCCGAGCCAAATACCCGCGCTGAACCAGAGAAGCGAGTGCCCTCCTTGCCGGTAATCTTCGCTACCGCGCCTTCCGGTGCCAGGTTGCCGTAGAGCATACGCAGATGGCTTTCCGTTTTAATCGGATTACCCAGCGATGCAATAATCGGCGGCTCAGCAGGGTAAGGCTCAACCTCAGCAAGGTTCTCTTCCAACGTTTTGCCGGTGACAGTCAAGCAGTTGCCGTTGAGCAAGCCCGCATCCAACAGCATCCTCATCAGCGGCTGAATACCGCCAATCGCCACCAGCTCACTCATCATATAGTGGCCGCTGGGGCGCAGGTCAGCGAGCACCGGTACGCGCTTACCTATTTCAGTGAAATCGGACAGCGACAGTTCAACGCCGATGGTGCGCGCCATAGCGATAAGGTGCAGCACCGCATTGGTAGAGCCACCCAAAGCGATGACGACAGTTATCGCGTTCTCGAACGCCTCGCGGGTCATAATATCGGAGGGTTTGATATCGTCCACCAGCAGTGCCAGCACCGCCTCGCCCGCCGCTTTGCAGTCGTCGCGCTTCTCTTGGGAGATGGCATTTTGCGCCGAGCTACCCGGCAGGCTCATGCCCAAGGCTTCAATCGCCGACGCCATGGTGTTGGCGGTGTACATGCCACCACAGGAGCCAGGGCCAGGGATCGCCGTTTCTTCGATATTCTTAAGCTCGATCAGGTCGATATCACCACGGGAGTGCGCACCCATGGCCTCGAAGACCGAAACGATATCGGTATGCCCCTTGCCGGGCATAATGGTGCCGCCGTAAACAAACACGCTGGGGCGATTCAGGCGCGCCAGGCCCATCAGACAGCCCGGCATGTTTTTATCACAGCCGCCAATGGCGACTAGACCATCAAAACCTTCACAACCGGCGACGGTTTCGATGGAATCGGCGATCACCTCCCGCGACACCAGTGAATACTTCATCCCTTCGGTGCCGTTGGCAATACCATCGGAAATCGTGATGGTATTGAAAATCACACCTTTACCACCGCCTGCATCGGCACCGTCACGGGCAAACTCAGCCAGCTCGTTAATATGACTATTGCAGGGCGTCACCATGCTCCAGGTAGAGGCAATGCCCACCTGAGGCTTCTTGAAATCGGCATCCGTAAAGCCCACGGCGCGCAGCATGGCGCGACTGGCGGCTTTGCCTGGGCCATCGACCACTTGGGAAGAGTGGCGGCGGGAGTTTTGCGATGAATCAGACATTAGAAATCTCTCTTAGCGTTGTTCACGGTATCCGCATAGCTTGGCGATATATATCGCATCCCGCAAGATGATTAACTTATGGCACCATACACTTAGTCGCCCCGCCACCGCCGCGAAGGAACCATCCATTAAGGAATCGTGCATGTCTGCAAACTCGCTGCTCTCACAAACGCCGTTAACGCCAGGCTTTATGGTGGTGCATGCCAATCGCCTGGAAGATTTGCGCGGGTTGGCGGTGGAATGGATGCGCCGACACCCGCTCTCGCCGCTGGAGAACGAGACCATTCTGGTGCAGAGCAACGGCATTGGGCAGTGGCTAAAACTGGCGCTGGCGGAAGACCCGGCCCAGGGCGGTGCAGGCATAGCGGCGGCATTGAACGTCACACTGCCTGCGCGTTTTCTATGGCAGGCCTATCGCACGGTGCTGACTCACTTAACGCACGACGAGCACGCAGTGCCCGAAACCTCGCCGTTTGATAAATCGCGGTTGATATGGCGCTTATTGCGCCTGCTGCCCAGCCTTGCCGAGCAGGAAGCTTTTGCGCCGCTGGCACGCTTTTTAGAAGTGGATCGCGACCAGCGCAAGCACTACCAACTGGCCGAGCGGCTAGCGGATCTGTTCGACCAGTACCAGGTGTATCGCGCCGACTGGCTGGACGCCTGGGCCAAGGGCAATGACGTGCTGATCACCGCCCGTGGCGAGGCACGCCCGCTGGAAGCGCACCAGCTGTGGCAGCCGGAGCTGTGGCGAGCACTGCGCGACGATGTAGCTAATAACCTAGGCCAAGCGGGCCTTAACAGCAGCCGTGCCCAGGTGCACAGCCGCTTTCTGGAAGCCGCCGTTCAGCTTGAAGGCCAAGCGTGCCCACCCGGCCTGCCCCGGCGATTGATCATTTTCGGCATCTCATCGCTGCCGCAACAGACGTTAGAAGCCCTGGCGGCGCTGTCACGCTGCTGCCAGATCGTGCTCTGCGTGCACAACCCCTGCCAGTACTACTGGGCGGATATCATTGAGCACAAAGACCTGCTCCGCGCCAGCCGCTACCGCCAGCGGCGCAAGGCAGGCATGCCCGACGCCCTGGACGTACTCGGCACCGGCGATGCCGACGACGCCCTGCACCTGCACGCCCAACCTCTGCTGGCCGCCTGGGGCAAACAGGGGCGCGACTACCTGCGCCTACTCGACGAACACGACGACGCGGGCAACTACCAAACCCTATTCGAGCAGCAGGCGCTACGAATCGATATGTTCGAGCCCTTTAGCGGCGAAGAGCGCAACTGCCTGCTCAGCCAGCTACAGGACGATATCCGTGAGCTGCGCCCAGTGGCGGAAACCCAAACCCACTGGCCCGCGCTCGACCCCGCCAGCGACGACTCCATCGTGTTCCATATCGCCCACGGCCCCCAGCGGGAAGTAGAGATTCTTCACGACCAGCTGTTGGCGGCCTTCAGCGCCGACCCGGATTTGCGCCCGCGGGATATCATCGTCATGGTGCCGGATATTGACCGCTACGCGCCCCATATTGAAGCCGTATTCGGCCAGTACCGCTCCGCCTTCGGTGGCTATAACGCTAACGCTAGACCCGACGACCCACGTTACATCCCTTACACCCTGTCGGATCAGGCCAGCCGCCACCGCTTGCCGATGATGATCGCGCTGGAAAAACTGCTGCGCCTGCCGGAACTTCGCCTCTCGGTAAGCGACCTGCTGGATCTACTGGAAGTCCCCGCGCTGCGTGCACGCTTTGGCATCGATGAACACGACTTGCCCACCCTGAGCCGCTGGATCGAGGGTGCAGGCATCCGCTGGGGGCTCAATGCCGAGCAGCGCACCCGGCTGGATCTACCCGAAGGGCTAACCCAGAACACCTGGGCCTTTGGCCTGCGCCGGTTGCTGCTAGGGTATACGGTGGGGAGTGCCGACGCCTGGCAAGGCATCGAGCCATTCGATGATATTGGCGGGCTGGAAGCCTCTTTGGCAGGCCCGCTGGCAAATCTGCTGGAAAAACTGGAAAGCACCTGGGAAACCTTCTGCCAGCCCACCGACGCCGCCAGCTGGGTGGCACGGCTGCGCGAACTGCTGGAAACCTACTTCTTGACCGACGACGCTCAAGAAAGCGTGATGCTCACCAACCTGGAAACCGCGCTACAGCAGCTGTTGGACAGCACCGAAGAGGCCGCGCTTTTTGACCCGCTGCCGCTCTCCATGGTGCGTGAACACTGGCTGGGGCAAATCGACGAGCACAGTCTTTCCCAGCGCTTCCTGGCCGGGGCGGTGAACTTCGCCACGCTGATGCCGATGCGCGCCATTCCGTTTAAGCGGGTGTGTTTATTGGGCATGAACGACGGTGAGTACCCCCGTTCCCAGCCGCCGCTGGACTTTGACTTAATGGGCAGCGACTACCGCCCCGGCGACCGCTCGCGGCGGGAAGATGACCGCTACCTGTTTCTGGAAGCGCTGCTCTCCGCCCGCCAGCAGCTTTATATTAGCTGGGTAGGCCGCAGCCAGATCGACAACAACCCCATGCCGCCCTCGGTGCTGGTGGGCCAGCTGCGCGACCATCTTGAAGCGGGCTGGCAAACACAGAACGGCGAGCCGCTGCTGGAAGCGTTAACCACCGAGCACCCGCTGCAACCGTTCAGCCGCCGCTATTTCTCTGTCCAGGCCAGCGACTCCCCCGCTCAAGCACGGCTGTTCACATACGCTCACGAGTGGCACGCCCTGCACACCCCGAGCGGCGAAAGCACCCAAGGCTCAAAACCACCAGGGCTTAAGGCGGACAGCGAACAGCAGAGCACGTTAACCCTGAACCTGCTAGGCAGCTTTCTACGCGAACCCGCTAAGGCGTTTTTCAACACCCGGCTTGGGGTCTACTTCGAGCAGGAGGAGCTTACCCAGCTGGACGTTGAACCCTTCACCCTGGACGGGCTACAGAACTGGCAGTTGCAGGATCAGCTAATCGCCGCCCAGCGCCACGCCGTGGATAACGGCCAGCCGCGAGTGGAAGTACTGCACGCGGCACTGGAACGCTTTAAAGGCCAGGGCGTGTTAGCGGTTGGAGCCTTTGGAGAGCGAATGCGTGAAGCGCTAGCCGAACCAATGGACGCCCTGTTTGGCGCCTACGAAGAAGCGTTGCAAGAGTGGCCCCAAGTAGTGGCGGTGCCCCAGGCGGTGCATGTTGTTGAAAGCGCTGAGGGGCAGGTAACGCTGGAAGATTGGCTGGGAGAACTTCGCCAGGATGACGCGGGCAACCGCTGCCGCTTGCTACTGCTTAGCAGTAGTTTAATCAGCCAGGGGCGTGGCCGTGGCCAGTACCGCTGGCAGCATCTGCTACGCCCCTGGGTCGCCCACTTAGCGGGCAATATTGAGCGCCCGATGACCACCCAGCTACTCTCCAAAGCAGGTCATGTGCGCCTGGAACCGTTAGAAGCCGAGAATGCCCGCTACCAGCTACAAAACCTGCTAAGCGCCTGGTGTGATGGCATGCAGGCCCCGCTACCGCTGGCCCCGCAAGCCGCTTTCGCCTGGCAGGCCAAACAAGGCACGCCGGAATTGGAAGACGATAGCGCAAGGGAGAGCGACGCCTACGCCGCCGCCGAAACCGCCTACGAAGGCGGCCGCTTTCAAGCCGGCGAAGTTGCCCAAAGCGCCTACCTCTCCCACCAATGGCCGAGTTTTGAGCGACTGTTTAACGAGCGCGTCCTAGGGCATAGCTTCGTCACGCTGACCGAGGCGCTCTACGCGCCGCTGCACCGTTCGGTAAAGGGGTGACTTAACGTTGCCGAACCAGGAATAAACGATCAGCGAAAGCAACCAGCCTTAGGCTAAATACTATTCCCATTCAGCGACAAGATGCGCTTCGCCAGCGAGATCATCTCCGGGTCACCGGTGTTCTTTTCCGCCACGTCGGAAAGCTTGATCACCGGCAGCCAGCCCTGCCCTTCTGGGCGCGCCTCGACCATCTTGATTACCATGTTCATCGGCTCAACACCGACATCGTTAGTGAAGTTGGTGCCGATACCAAACGCCATGCCGATGCGACCTTCGCAGAAGGTATGTATCCGCTCGACCTTCTCCGGTGTTAGCGCGTCGGAGAAGATAATCGTCTTACTTAGCGGGTTGATACCCAAGCGCTCGTAGTGGTCGATGGTTTGGGAAGCAAACTCGATAGGGTCGCCGCTATCGTGACGAACGCCATCGAACAGCTTGGCGAACTTCTTATCGAAGCTGTCGTAAAATGCCTTAGAGGTAAAGGTATCCGTTAAGGCGATTCCCAGATCCCCCCGGTACACATCCACCCAATGTTCCAGCGCCAGGCTATTGGCCATTTTGAAACCGAAGCGGGCACCGTGGAACATAAACCACTCGTGAGCGTGGGTGCCGATCGGCTTAACACCGTGGTGCATTGCCATCAGCACATTGCTGGTGCCACTGAAGGCCTCACCGCCGTGGTGGCTAAGTGCGCCGACCACCCGGTCGTGAACGTCAGAAGAGAAGCGCCGCCGGGTGCCAAACTCAGCAATTTTCAGCCCTAAACGGCGGTAGAGTTCGATCTTCTCCTGCGCGTGCTGCTCAATCATCGCATCAGCGTCAGGCGTGATTGTCACGCCACGAAGCCGATACCACAGCTCGCTGATCAACGCCATCAGCGGCACTTCCCAGAGAATGGTGCGGTACCAGGGCCCTTCAATGATCACCGAAAGATCGCTCCCCTGCTGCTCTACAATCACCTCGCTGGGGTTGTAATGAAACCCGGCGAGGAAATCGAGATACGTAGGGTCGAGATAAGGGCACGTTATTTCGAGATAGCGCTTCTCCTCGTCGCTCAAACGCAGCGATGCCATCTTATCGACTTCGCGGCGAAGTTCAGCGCCGAAGCCGTCAGGAAAAGCATGCTCGCCACGATTGATAAAGGCGTAGCGCGCATGGGCATAAGGAAAGCGTTTGATCACGGCGTTCTGCATCGTGATCTTATAGAAGTCATTATCCAGCAGCGATGTCAGCATGAGATCCCATCGTTAGAGTGAACCGAAGCCGCCGGTGGCGTAAACTAAAATGCACCTAAAGTGGCTCGACGATAAGATTATCAGGTGGCGGGGCTGTCATACAGTTAAGGAGCTGACTTCATGCGTATTACCCAAACACATCGCGCAATCATTCTCTCTGGCGTGAGCGAGTTTATTGGTGATTCGGTGGAAACTCATGTGTTTGGCTCAAGACTAGATGACTCCAAGCGCGGCGGCGGCGTTGATCTACTGTTAATTTCCCAGACAGCGATACCGCCGCAGCCTCGCGCTGAACTCAAACAGATACTCGAAGAATACCTCAAACTGCCGGTGGAAATTGTCACCTATGTATCGACTGATGAGCCAAGCCCCACCCAAGCGAGAGTCTTAGCCGAAGCGCGCCCGATTGGTTAAAGTGGGGAAGCGGCATGAGTCAGGACGTTCTTAGCGGCCAACAATATATTAATAACGCTCATACAGCGTGCAAAACGGCAATATGCCAGTTTCAGGGTGGCAGTTGATGTACTCAAATGGCACGCCTTCGGTTAGCAGGAAGACTTCATGCCAGGTCACCACTTCGCGTTTTTTCCCGTATTGCCTGTTTTTAGCAATGGCATGGTCATAAATGGTTTTATGAGTAGGATGTGAACTGGCCCAGCTTTCCATCTCCTCCAAAGAAGCAAAGTAAGCATGCACCGAGGTTTCATAACGCTCGTCACCATTATCATCAAGGTTTGACATGACTCTCAAGCAGAGCGTGCCCGTTTCCTCCTTATTGTCGAGCAAGTACTGCATACCTTCCATCAATTTGGGGCGTAATGACTCCTCGTAGTCGTCAAACTGCTCCTGCTTCGCCTCCCCCCAATACTGACCGGATCGAATCGAGGTCAGGTTATGAGGCACTTGAGCAAACAAACGTCGCCCGAGTGTCGTTTTGCTACCCGGTACAGGCATCTTAACCTTAAAGGTGCTCGCCAGTGGATCCACCGCAGAGACCGGAAAGCGGTCACGGGCAGCGCCAAAATAGCCGTTGGTAGTCATGGGAACCACCTTGGTGTCAGGACAACGCCCAAACCCTATTCGATAGTTACCTTCTGAGTAGATCGTTTCATGGCGGTCATAATGGACGTGGATGGTCTCCCGCCAATAGCCGAACGCATCGTCAGTGCGCTGTGGCTGTGCGAGCCACTGGATAAACGCAGCATCCCGCAACCACTCCATATAGACCGAAGGATCGGTCCAGTAAGCGACCAGCACCGCATTGGTGTAGCCCGCTTCATCGGTAAAGCGCAGCGTTTCGTGGGCTTCCGGTGCGGAGTCGATAACAAAGGAGTCCCTGATACGGCTGAAAAACGCCGCCTGGTCATCCCAGGCAAGCTCGCGCCCCTGAATACCAAAATAGACACAACAGAGTCGATTGACCGGTCGTGTCCAGCGCAATGTATAGCGGGGGGCCGCCGGTTCATGACCAGGAGGCCGCCGCTCGGGTACCACTCGGGGGTAGTCGATATGAAACGTCATGGCAATACTCCATCTCAACGACGGCTGATCCAGTGGAGCATGAAACAGCCATCGGATGAGTTGATTTCACAGCAAGCTTAAACGTGATCAGTCACTTCTTACCGGCGACTTCGCTTCTGTATCCACATGCAGGCTGAATACGTCCGGGCGGGCATAGTGCCCGACCGGGTCGAAATCGAGCTTGCTGCGTACGATGACGCCCTGGGAGACCTCGGTATAGAGAATGCCCTCCTCGTTAAACAGAGGGCCGGCGAGAACTTCCCCCATGGGGCTTACGATCATGCTCGCGCCTCGCATCAGTATCGTTTCCGGCTCACTCGCCGGTGCCAGCAGGCAGTCATAATCGTCGGGAAAATCGCCCCTAGTCAGATACTGGCAGGCGCTTAACACGTAGCAACGTCCTTCAAGAGCGATATGCTGCATGCTAGCCAACCACGTATCACGGTCATCAGCGGTGGGCGCGCAGTAAACATCGACCCCCTTGCCATACATGGCCGAGCGCATCATAGGCATATAGTTTTCCCAGCAAATCACCGCGCCTACCGTACCTACACCGGTCTTGAAAACCGGTAGCGTCGAGCCATCGCCGAACCCCCAGATGATACGTTCACCGCCGGTAGGCATCAGTTTGCGATGTTTGCCCACCAAGCCCTGCTCAGGATCTATATACAGTACCGTGCAGTAGAGGGTATAGGCCGTACGCTCAATCACCCCCATGACCACGAATACGTTATGTGCCTGAGCTGCATCGGTAATCAGGGTCAGCTCCGGCCCATCAAGGTCAATGGCGCTTCGGTAGTAGCGAAGAAACTCATCACGTCCCTCCTCAGTCCGTTTGCCTACCGGACTACCGAAGCTTGCACCCTTAGGGTAGCCCCCCAGAAAGGCTTCTGGAAAAACTACCACCGTTGCCTTTTTGGAGGCAGCTTCACTGATTAACCTTGCCCCCTTTTCAGCGGTCAACATAGGGTCAAAGGGATGGGATCCCGCCTGAACGACGGCGACTTTTTTAGCTGATTGCATGAGCAGTTACCTTTTGCGTAGGTTGCTTGCCATAGAGCTGAGCGAACAGCGCATGGTAGTCATTGTCGCCGTTCACTGGCGCAGCCTGGGTAAAGCGGCTAACAACGGCCACCAACAGGCCATTGACGATGATCGCGCTGATACCCGGGCCAAAGAACAGCGTGAAATCGGTAGCAGCGCTTACGAACAGTGTGATGACACCCACCACCATCCCGGTTAACGCACCAGCGGGAGTAATCCAGCGGAAATAGAGCATCCCCAGTGCGGTGGGTACCAGTTGCAAGCCAAGGCTGAAGCCCAGGGAGGCAACAGGCACAAGATAGCCAGCCCCGGAAGGGCTAAGGGCAAGCACCAGTACAATGCTGGTGATCAGCCCAATGACCACCTTATTGACCAGGCGCAAGCGCTTTTCACTCATCTCTTTATCAAAGAACCGACGCCATACATCCTCAGCCACCAGGCTTGCCGAAGAGAGCAACTGGCTGTTGATGGTAGAAATGGCAGCGGCAAGGATACCGGCGACCACAAAGGAGCCGAGAATGGGGGCATATTCAGCAAAGATCAGGGGCAGAATCGCATCGCTATTGTCCGCCGCCCCTGGCACCAGCCCAGGAATGTTGGCTGAAAGGCCTATCACCAACGGAATGCAGGCCATCATCCAGGAGTTCCAGAAAGGGGTGAACATGGCCACCTTGCCCAACACTTTCGCTGAATGCGCCGAGTAGAACTTCTGCCACATGTGGGGCAATGCCCAGGCGCCAAAACTCAGCCCAACCCATAACTCCAGCATAGCCACCGGATTGCCTTTATTGGTCAGCAGTTGCGGTTCGACCTCGGCCACGTTCTGCAGAAACGACCAACCGCCCGCTTGACCAATGATAAACACTGCCGTGAACACCAGTACCGTAGCAAAGAAGGTACCCATAAAGGCATCCGCCCAAGCGGTACCCCTGAAGCCCGCCCAGAGCACGATAAAACCCACCACTACCGAGGTAACGATAACCCCAACGGCATAGGGGATAGCCCCTCCGGTCAGGCTTTCCAGAGCTCGGGCACTGCCTGTTACCTGGATCAGCATTACCGGCACCAAGGCGATGATACCAACAATGGAAAACAGCAAACGAAGCGTGGGGCTCGAGTAGTAGTGCTCTACCATTTGCCCAGGGGTAATAAAGTTGAAGCGTTTCCCGATATACCAAATGCGCGTGCCAAACAGCCAAATAAACACACTGCCCTGAATGATCGCCCAGGTAGTAAAGCCCGCGAACCAAATCCCTTCCCGGTAATAGACACCGAATGAACCCAGCAGCGTCCAGGTAGAAAAGTAAGTCGCCCCCATAGACATCAGCAGCAGCGCGGTATTCATGGAGCGCCCACCCACCACGTAATCGTCAATGGTGGACGCATTATGCTGCCGAGCACGCAGCGATATCGCGACAAAGATAGCGATAAACGCGATCAGTATGATGATAGTGACAGCGGTGCTATTCATGCCCTCCCTCCTTACGTTCAAATGCATCAATACGTTCAGAGAGTGGCTTGAAATAGAGCGGATACATCGCGATGGCACAAAGTGTCAGCACTATATTACAGGTAAATACCCAGGCCAGCGGAAGAGATAGTGGGCCTACCCACACCAGTCCATTGAGAATATTAAAGTAGGGAAGCCAGCTTCCGATAAGTGCCAATATAAGCACTAACCAGAACAACTTCCGATTCATTCCTGTCAACATTTAAGTCACCTTTAAGCGTAGAGCCAAAGCCAACATCTCTTTTTAGCTTTACTTGTTAGTTTTATAACAAACCGTGTTGAGCAAGCGTCTCGAATTTCCTTAAGCTATATTTACAGACCTGTTTACAGACACGTTTTTATACAAGCCTTCACATAGCTTACTGAGCTCACGATTGCCGCTATCAAGAGATACCCAAGTACTGCATTGCAGTAAGATAGAGCATAGGAAGCGCCAGGGTATGAGAAAAACGCTATTGTTAGCACGACTCGTTGCCGAAATGTGAACACCTACCTAAATTATTGTTTTAATTAAAAAAACAGGGGATCAACATGCAAATTTCAATGTTCAAGTACTTTTTGGCTGTCGCGGAAACGGGGTCGATACGCCAGGCGTCGCTCTCACTTCATGTCAGCGCTTCAGCCATTAGTCGCCAAATCCAGAACCTTGAGCACAGCTTCCAGACAACGCTGTTCGATCGCTGCGCGGATGGGATGCTGCTTACGGAAGAAGGCAGGGTTCTGGCACTCCACATGCAGCGCACCATGCGTGAAATGGAGCTGGCAAGAGCCAAGATAGCCGATATACACGGATTGACGGCAGGCACGGTGAGATATGCCACTATCGAAGGCGTTGCCAGGGCCTGGCTGTTCCCTGCCATTGCAGAGTTTCAAAAAGCCCATCCACTCGTCGAATTCAAAGGACGTATTTCAGGGGCAGAGGCCGTCTACCAGGCCCTTGAAAATGATCAGGTGGATTTCGGAATCACAATGCAAGATGACTTCTATCCTGATATCGGTATCGTTGAAAAATTCACGACCCAATTCAAGGCGGCCATGCCTCACCAACACCCATTGGCCAAACATAGTACGTTGAACCTGAAAGACTTAACCCCCTACGAGCTGACAATGCTCGACCCAACGTTCCATACTCGGCGAGCACTTGATACCTCCCTGTTAAGGCTGGGCCTCACCGCAAAAATTGGCTTCGAACTCGACCACATCGAGTTGATCAAGGTGCACGTCATGCAAACCGGCAACCTCACCATATTACCCGACTACGCGGTGAGCCATGAAGAGAAGCACCAAACCATGGCCATTGTCGATATCGCAGAAAACGAGCTCCCCTCTGCAACGACTATCCTCTGTGTTCGCAGGGGACGTATATTGACTAAAGCAGCCGAGGCGATCATCAATAGCTTACGGAAACGCCCCATTACGCTGCCTGTATAACGACAATTAAAATATATAAAAGACGACGGTCTCAATGACTAAGCCACGCCAGCTTTATATCCCTACTCAAGCACACTGGTTAAAATGCACTTTTTAAATTAAGAACCAGAATCTATTCAATAACTGTAAACAATGATGTGTATATAATGATTGAACACAGGCAGCCTGAAACAGCCATAGTAACGACTTCCAGAACAGCCCGACTTCTACCCAGCTACCTTCTCGTGTTCAAATAAGCGTTGGACAAGCCTCGTCCTACAGCGCCCTACCGTGCTGACAGTGAATACTGCTCGGGATACCGCCATGCCTTCTATCACATCTCTTGACCCCCTGAGCCTTCCGCTCCACGGCAGCCGCCTGATAGAGGCAAGCGCTGGCACCGGCAAAACCTTCACCATCGCCCTGCTCTACGTGCGGCTGGTACTCGGCGGCCACAGCGTTGATGACGACACAGCATTTATCCGCCCGCTCACGCCGCCGGAAATCTTGGTCGTCACCTTCACCAACGCCGCCACCCAAGAGCTACGCGAACGCATCCGCAATCGACTGGTAGAAGCAGCAGAAGTATTTCGAGCTGAGGACGTAGAAGAAGGGGCGCCGGGGGCAAGCCGTAGTGGAGGTCATTCAACAGGGATGTTGAATGTAGCGCCCACGGATGGGTTCACAGCGCCTCCACGTAGGCTTGCCGCCGGGGAAGCCCCGGTTGCACTAGATCCGTTGCTCCTAGAACTCCGCGACCAATACGACCCCGCCACCTGGCCCGCCTGCTCGCGGCGCCTGGCGCTGGCCGCCGAATGGATGGACGAAGCCGCAGTTTCCACCATCCACAGCTGGTGCTATCGCATGCTGCGCGAACACGCCTTCGACAGCGGCAGCCTGTTCTCCCTCAACTTGGAAAACGACCAGCGCGAACTGGAACAGGAAGTGGTGCGCGACTACTGGCGCAGCTTCTACTACCCGCTGGACAGCGACGCACTCGGCATTGTCACCCGCTACTGGAAATCACCGGACGACCTACACGCCCCGCTACAACGGCTACTGCCCGAAAGCGAAGCACTGGGCGACCAAAAGCCCGCACCCAGCGAGACCCTGGCCGCCACTCAGGCCGAACGCACCGCCCAACTCAACGAACTCAAAGCACCCTGGGCCGCCTGGCTGGACGAGCTGGTGCCCGCCCTGGAAGAGGCCGCCACGCGCAAAGCCTTCAAGGGCCAAAGCTTCAACGCCAAAAGCCGCGCCAACTGGCTAAGCGCACTACGCGAGTGGTGCGAAACGGAGGCCGACCGCCCGGCGCTCACCGACGCCGCCTGGAAACGCATGACGCCCGACGGCATGGCCGACATCTGGAAAGAGGGCACACCGCCCTGCCCGCAGGCCTGGGAAGCGCTGGCCCAGCTCCCGCAAGCGCTGGATGCCCTGCCAGAGCCACGCAACGACCTGCTGATTCACGCCGTACAGTGGTGCCGCGCCCGGTTAGAGCGCGAACAGGAACGCCGCGCCGAGATGGGCCCCAACGATCTGCTCACCCATCTGGATCGCGCCCTCAAAGGCCCCAACAAAGAGGCCCTGGCCGCGCAGATCCAGCGCCAGTTCCCCGTGGCGCTGATCGACGAGTTCCAGGATACCGACCCGATCCAGTACCGCATCTTCAACGCCGTGTATGACGTTGCAACGCCCCGTCGCGACAGCGCCATCCTGCTGATCGGCGATCCCAAGCAGGCGATCTACGCTTTTCGCGGTGCGGATATCTTCACCTACCTGCAGGCCCGGCACGACACCGATGGCCGCCACGTCACGCTGGGCACCAACTTCCGTTCCAGCCAAGCCATGGTGGCAGCGGTCAATCACTACTTCAGCTACGCCGACCAGCATGAGGCCGGCGCCTTTCTGTTCCGCGCAGAGGGCGGCGACAACCCGCTGCCGTTCAACCCCGTCAACGCCAAAGGCACCAAGGATACGCTGGTACTCAACGGCAAACCGCTACCCGCGATGACCCTATGGCCGTTGGAAAGCGACGAGCCGCTCTCCAAAACCGCCTACCAAACCGAGATGGCCGAGCGCTGCGCCTCGCACATGGCCGCGCTTTTGGAAGCAGGCCGCCAACAGCAGGCGGGCTTTGCTAAGGCGGCTGATGACAGCGGCGATAACGGAGAGCAATCACTCACTCCGCTGGCCCCCTCGGACATGGCGGTGCTGGTCAACGGCCTGCAGGAAGCAAGGGCGATTCGACTGGCGCTGGCCAGCCGGGGCATCAAGAGCGTCTACCTTTCCGATCACGACAAGGTATTCAGTTCCCCCATTGCTCCGCAGCTAGCCATTTGGCTGCGCGCCTGTGCAGAGCCCCAGGCCAACTCCCGCCAGGCGGAAGCCAAGCTACGCGCCGCCCTGGCAACATCAGTACTAGGGCTAAGCCTTGAAGCACTCGACCACCTCAACCAGAGCGAGCTAGCCTGGGAAGCGCGGGTCGAGCAGTTCAGCGACTACCACCGCCTGTGGCAGCGCCAGGGCGTGCTGCCGCTGGTGCGCCGTTTGATGGTCGATTTTGATATAGCCGCACGGCTGCTGGGCGAGTTCGCCGAGGGTGAGCGTTTGCTAACCGACCTGCTCCACCTGGGTGAAATGCTCCAGCACGCCAGCCAGGAACTGGATGGCGAACACGCGCTGATTCGCTTTCTGGCCGAAGCCATCGCCGACCCAGACAGCCACGGCGAAAGCCACAAACTGCGCCTGGAGAGTGACGCCGATCTAGTCAAGGTAGTGACCATCCACAAATCCAAGGGGCTTGAGTACCCGCTGGTGTTCCTGCCGTTTATCGCCAACCACCGCCCGGTCAGCGACAGCGACCTGCCGCTGCGCTGGCACGACAGCAAAGGCAGCCTGCAACTTAGCCTAAGCGCCGATGAAACCACGTTGGCCACCGCCGACCGCGAACGGCTGGGCGAAGACCTGCGCAAGCTCTACGTCGCGCTCACCCGCGCCCGCCACGCCACCTGGCTGGGGCTGGCACCGCTGAAAGGCGGCGAGAACAGCGCCATCGGCCACTTAATTAACGGTGGCAAGGCCATTGCCCCCAGCGCGTTTACCCAGGCGCTAGGCGAGTTGGTAAGAGGCAGCAACATCGCGCTAAGTGCCGCCCCGGAACCCACCGCGCTGCGCTTCACCCCGGTGCCGGAACAGCAGGCACTGGGCCATGCGCGCACCCCGCTGCGCCCCGCCCGCGAACAGTGGTGGATCGCCAGCTACTCGGCGCTGCGCACCTCCGGGGCCGTCTCTGAAACGATGCCAGGCGCGGCGCAGCCAACGCCCACGCCAGAACCCACCACGCCCCAGGAAGCCACCACCCTGGAAGTGCTGGATGAACCCCACGACAACGCCATCAACACCGAAGCATTTCACCTGCACCGGTTTCCGCGAGGGCCTGGCCCCGGCACCTTCCTGCATGGATTGCTGGAGTGGGCGGGCCAGCTAGGCTTTAACAAAGCCCTGAAAGACCCCGCCGACCGGGAAGACATGCTGAGGCGACGCGTGCAGCTGCGCGGCTGGCAAGCATGGCACGACACCCTGGCGGGCTGGCTGGAAGAACTGCTAGCCACACCGCTTCCTCTGCCAATGCCCCAGGCTCTGTCACAGCCCAGCGAAGGCAGCCAGGTGGCGCTATGCGAACTCGAAAGCTATCAGGTGGAACTGGAGTTCTGGTTTGCCGCGCACCAAGTACAAACGCGCAAGCTGGATGAGCTGGTCAGTGACCACTTACTGCCAGGGGTATCACGCCCCGTATTGGATGCCGACACCCTCAACGGCATGCTTAAAGGCTTTATCGACCTCGCCTTTGAGCATGAAGGCCGCTTCTACGTGCTCGACTGGAAATCCAACTACCTGGGCAGCGACGACAGCGCCTATACCGCTGACGCCCTGCGTGATGCCATGCTCGACAAACGTTACGACCTGCAAGCGGCGCTGTATATGCTCGCCCTCCACCGGCTGCTAAAAGCACGCCTGCCCGACTACGACCCGCACCAGCATTTGGGTGGCTCGATGACGGTATTTCTGCGCGGCAGCCGCACCAACGCCCGTGGGGTACACGCCGTGCCTGCGCCGGTCGCGCTGATCGAAGCACTGGATGCACTCTTTGTAGGCACAGCGGCAGAAACTGCAGCACCCCATCAGGAGTCGGTAGTATGAGTAAGCGTGACTTAGCCTCCAAGAATGGGCCTATGAACCTTGACCTGTTCGCCGATGACGCGCCGCCCGCGGCACCTGATTCACCCGCATCGGCAGCACCACTGACAGAATCAGCCGCCAGTGCTACCCAGCCGCACCCGGCACTGAGCGACACCGCCGCGCTATTCCTGCTGTGTGAACGCTGGGTTTCTCGTGGCTGGCTACGGGATCTGGATCTAGCCCTGGTGCGCTTTCTCGACCGTGAAACCCAGAACGCCCCGCCGCTGCTACTGCTGGGCGCAGCGCTGGCCAGCCACCAGCTCGGCCGAGGCCATGTCTGCCTGGATGTAGCCGCGACGCTGGAAGCCCCGGATTTTGCGCTTTCGCTGCCCCCAGAAGGTGACGACCTAAACGACCCGCCGCCGCTACCCAGCCATGTGCTGGCCACGCTAACGCTGCCCGAATGGCAGGCCGCGCTCAATCACCCCACGCTGATCAGCGACGGCCCCGGCAATACGCCGCTGGTGGTAAGCCACAGCGGCAACACCAGCAAACTCTACCTACGCCGCTACTGGCAGTTCGAGCAAACCCTACACCAGGAAATTGCCAACCGGCTTGGCGCCGGTAATGAAGCGGATAGCCCACTACTCAAAAGCGCACTAAATACGCTATTTCCGGCCACCGACACTCTGGATTGGCAAAAGAATGCCTGCGCCCTCGCCGCCCGCAGCCCCTTCGCGATCATCACCGGCGGCCCCGGTACCGGCAAAACCACCACCGTGGTGCGCCTGCTGGCCCTGCTGCAAACCCTGCAACTTGCTCAGCCCAACGCCCACCCGCTGCGCATTCGCCTAGCCGCCCCCACCGGCAAAGCCGCCGCACGGCTAAATGAATCCATTGCCGGGCAGGTGAAAGACTTACCCCTTAGCGGGTTGGAATCTCTATTAGATGAGCAATCAGCCGCTTCCTCATCGAACGCAATCGACATTCCGACGGAAGTGACCACGATCCACAGGCTACTTGGCGCCCGCGCCGACACCCGTCACTTCCGCCACAACGCCGCCAACCCACCGGCGCTGGATGTGCTGGTGGTAGATGAAGCCTCAATGGTAGATATCGAAATGATGACGGCGCTACTCAGCGCCCTGCCCGCCAGCGCCAAGCTGGTACTGCTAGGGGATAAAGACCAGTTGGCATCCGTGGAAGCAGGCGCCGTGCTAGGCGACCTATGCCGCCGCGCCGACGACGCCCACTACACCCCCACCACGGCGCAGTGGCTAGCCGAACTCACCGACCACCCGCTGCCAGAGGCATTAATCGACCCGGACGGCCAGCCGCTGGATCAAGCTATTACCATGCTGCGGGTAAGCCATCGCTTTACTGAAACAAGCGGCATCGGCCAGCTCGCCCAGGCGATTAACCAGCCGCTAAGTGAGGCATTGCGGGAACGGGATAAACTCCAAGCCGTGCATGGCGTGCTGAATAACGGCTACGCCGACCTGCACCACCTAGTGTTGAAGCCAGACGCACAAAATGAAGACAGCGCCCTGGAGCGCCTAGTGATCACCGGAAGCCCGGAACGTTTTCCCAACGCAGGCGAAGGCCGCACCAATTTCAAAGGCGAGCCAATTGCACCGCCCACCGGCTACCAGTACTACCTGAATACCTTGGCAAGTGAACGACCTGATACGGCATTAGCATTTGAAGAGAACGGTAAGATTTACGATGCCTGGGCGAAGCAAGTACTCAACGCCTACAGCCGCTTTCAGCTGCTGTGCGCGTTACGCAAAGGCCCCTGGGGAGTAGAAGGCTTAAACCTGCGCATCGCCAAAACATTGCGCCGCGAAAAGCTGCTGTTCGGCAACGACCACACGTTAGAAAAAGGCTGGTTCGAAGGCCGCCCGGTACTGGTCACCCAAAACGACTACGGCCTGAAACTGATGAACGGCGATATCGGCATCACAATGGCGGTGCCAGATCCCCGCTCTTCATCAGGAGCGCCAGGAAGATCGCTATTAAGAGTTGCCTTTCCGACAAGCGACCCTGAAAACCCAATTCACTGGGTACTGCCTTCCCGCCTACACGCGGTAGAAACCGTGTTCGCGATGACGGTACACAAATCCCAAGGCTCGGAGTTTCAGCACACCGCTCTGCTGCTACCGCAAACGCCCAACCCGATTCTTACCCGCGAGCTGGTCTACACCGGCACCACCCGCGCCCGCGACTGGCTCACGGTGATCGAAGCCAAGCGCGGGATATTGAATGATGCGGTGGCTAGGGAGGTTATGAGGGTGAGTGGGATGGGAAGTTTGTAATCAAAGTCGACATTACCGTTGGTGATGTCGGTTTTCGGCCGAGGCTGTGTGAAAACGTAGCTGTCGCTATACTCTACCCATGACTGATCGTGGGAGGTACCGATGAAACGTTTCGTCGCAGGTGAATCCCGGTCCCAGGCTACGTTGTTTCCTGAGCTTCTGGATGATTTCGTTACTGAAGACAACCCGGTTCGGTCTATTGAAGCTTTCATTGACGCCCTCGACCTCAGACAGCTGGGCTTCAAAGGCATTGATCCTCATGCCACTGGACGCCCAGCGTATCACCCCGCTGTACTGTTAAAAATCTATCTTTACGGTTACCTCAACCGCGTGCAATCCAGCCGCCGTTTGGAACGTGAGGCACAGCGTAATGTTGAACTCATGTGGCTAACGGAGCGCCTCGCGCCGGACTTCAAAACGATTGCCGATTTCCGCAAGCACAATGGCAAAGCGATCCAAGCCACCTGTCGAGACTTTGTCGTTATATGTCGGCGTCTAGGGCTTTTTTCACAGTCGGTCATGGCAATCGATGGCAGCAAATTTAAGGCAGTCAACAATCGAGACCGCAACTTTACCTTGGCCAAAATGAAACGCCGCGCAGAAGAAATCGATAAGAGTATTGAGCGCTATTTACGCCAACTCGACGCAATGGACCAAGGCTCCACCGTTGTCACAGAAGCGCAGACGACAGGATTGAAGGAAAAGATCGCCTCCCTCACAGAAGAAGTTCAGCAACTGCAATCCATTGAAATTCAAAGGATCGAGGCCCCTGATCAGCAAATCTCGTTGACGGACCCAGATGCTCGCTCCATGACGACGCGAGGAACGGGAGTCGTGGGCTACAACGTTCAGACGGCTGTCGATAGCCAGCATCATCTGATTGTCGCCCATGAAGTCACTAATGTCGGCAGTGACCGGCGTCAGTGATCTCCACGTCGTCGCTGATCGCGGTTATTTTACAGGTAATGAAATTCTTGCGTGTCATGAGGCCGGTATTACGACGTATCTCCCTAAGCCCAAAACCTCGCCGAACGAGGCCAAAGGCATGTTTCCCAGGGAAGCGTTCCAATACGTGAAGGAGCGTAACGAATATCGCTGTCCTGCAAGGGAGCGCCTGATTTGGCGCTTCAAGAACGTCGAAAAAGGCCAGACGCTCCATTGTTATTGGAGTTCGGCCTGTCCGAGTTGCTTAATGAAGTCGCAGTGCACCACGGGTATCTATCGGCGCATCAGACGCTGGGAACACGAAGAGGTACTGGAGGCGGTAACATCACGTCTGGATCAGAGGCCGGATATAATGCGCACCCGTCGTCAAACGGTTGAGCATCCCTTTGGCACGTTAAAAGCGTGGATGGGAGCGACTCACTTTTTAACCAAAGGGCTTAAGAACGTCAGCACGGAAATGAGTCTTCATGTGCTTGCCTACAACATGAAACGCGTCATGAATATCCTCGGCCCCAAGGGTTTGATCCAGGCATTGCGGGCATAAGTCCTTAGTCCGGACCTAGCTCTGCCAAGCTTGTGGTAGCCAATAACGCTCTTTAGTAAGCGCTTTTAGGCTTTATCTCGACTCACTTCAAATGTTGGCATAACGAAGGAAGGCGTTCTGGTCTGTCTTGCTGGTCTGTTAGTGAGGGCAAAACGGCTGAGCACTGTAATCGCCAACTGATTTTGGGTTTTCACACAGCCTCGGCCAGAAGCGGTCCTTTAGGTATCAGCGATATAGCTCTATAAAAAACCTGAATTAAGCCTAGCCGCGAAGCGGCGTCGGCTGTTGTACCGCACATATTTGCTTTACCCATTGTGCGGCCTGACGTATTGATTGCTGTCGAACCTGGGTATTCGAACCGCCATGATCGAATTGTTTGCCTTGGATTGGAACAATACAAGTGCGATCCTGTTGCATCTGGCTGAGCGTCCACTCCCAAAGATCGCGGTTGATGCCATAGCTCCACCAATCGGAGAAATGGCAAATGATAACGGGAGCAGTAGGCTTGGTTGAAAGCTCGCCGCGCAAGTACGGCCAATATTTGAGCAGGTTCTGGATTGGTATTTGCTTGCTCTCAAACTCTATGACGACTTTGTGCCCTTTGATGTTTGCAGTTAAGTCACCTAGCTCAAATCTCTCGGAACTGTGGTAGATGTTTCCGCGTCTCCCAGCGCTGTGTGTCTCAAGCCTCGCAGTGTTGGATTTGCCTTGCCCCCCCCCAGTCCAACTGGGGCGAACCAGAAGATCTGCGTCGAAGTTCGCTAAAAATTCCGTAAGGAAGGTGGTTTGAGTTTGGCCCATGCAATGCTGTCTCTTGTGCGGTCTAACGCCTAAGCTCCGTTGTCGCCACGCAGTAGCGATCAACTGCAGCACTTCACTATGTTTTACTTTTACTCGCGGTTAGTTTTCATCACTTTAACCAAGAACTCAACCGCAGCATGATTGTAAATGCTCGGTGTTACAGACGGTACCACACCGGTCTCTCGGTATTCATCTTCATGCTTTTTATTTCTAAAATTGTAGGCTGAATAGTCGGAGTTATTCTTCAGATCATTTTCGGTGATGCATTTCCATACTTCATTGCGGCCAACACCCGGTACGAGGCCCTTGACCTCGTCAGCTAAATCTATTGCCGCCAGCGGGTAATTTTTAGTCAGGTTTTCTTTTACGTGCTTGATGACTTCAACTTGATCAATCGGTACAACATCCCCCACAAGTTGAAGTGCTGTTGCACCGTCTTTTTCAACAAACTCACCTTGTTTTATAAATTTTAGCTTGGATGCGAGGCCTTCATCCAAAACTAAAACACGGGTCTCATCCTTTTCAATCAAGCCCTTTTCTGTGTCCAAAATAGCCGCGTTTTGAGGACCAGCTCGACCGATCTTAGACATCAAATCGAGCCAATGCTGATTATTTTGCTCAATCCGATGATTGATTATACTTTCAAGCTCAGCGCTCTGAATTTTCTGCGTTCGCCCACCATAACGGTAATAGATTTCTCCGTTTTTTATGGTTTGGTCTTTGCCCTCATCCTTTCGCGCAATTACTGGTTTGCTGTTTGATGGCCAGACACGGAAAACGCCAAACTTCTTATCGTCGATCTCGATCGCTGCTTGATCCCAGTGAATCTCCGAAGAAAAAATATCTAAGAGAAACCCAGTTATTTTTTCAGGGTCTATCTTTTCGAACTGATCCGCAGACTTCTCGGACATCCCAATCAAAACTCGAGGCGCGTCTTTGACTCCAAAAATTAAATGACCTCCTCGGTTGTTTGAAAATGCTGCAAAGTCGCGAAAATAGTCAGCAAGCGCGGCGAGATTAAATTGCTCTTTGAACTCTAGCTCCTGCCCCTCTCTGTGATAAAGCCGCTCGCCATTTAGGCGAAGGAGCTCTCGCACTTCAGGTTCATTGATCACGTTTTAGCTGGCTCCCTGATTTTAGACATAACGCTGTAAACAGCGGCGAGCGATAGCGAGTCCGGCGGTGACAGCCGCGAACTGCTTCACTTTATTAGCTTTTTTCTGTGGATACGATAGTGTAGTTAATGCCACGGCTATTAAACTCGCTTTGAATCCAGTGCGTTATTTTGAGCATTAGAATAACAAAGACAAGAACAAACTTTACTCTATTGTCGGAATCGTTCCATGTGTAAGTTATTTCTTTGAGATTTCCATTTTCGTCTTTTCCACCTACAAATACATGAAAAGTTTCACACTTCTGCACCTTTGCAGATTCAACTATACCATCAACTCTACTTTTTAGAGATTCGATTTGAGACTTTTCTAGCTGGTAGTTCTTACGGTGCGAGAATTTATTTCGAATATTATTTACCTTATTAAGTACGGTAAATAACTCTTCGCTCATGCCGAGATTTTTTGATACAACCAACTTTGTTTTGAAAGAAACGAAAGTTCCGGTATAAAGGTCTTCAGTACTAGTCAATTTACTTGACCATAGGTTTAAGACTTCTTCTAGTATTAAATGCCCCCTGAGAATACAGGTCGCTTCGTCAGGGATACTTATCATTGCTAAGTAATCCTTGTGATCAAAAATTCTATTAAAATCGCCGCCTACGGCTACTTGTTTATGATTCATGGTCAAATTTCCGTGTACAGCTAACAGGTATTAGACTGACCATCTTATGATTGGATAAACGTGCCAGCATGTTTATCAGACAAATGCAGCCTATGAAATGCGCTCTAAGTATATAACAGTTATCATAGTTAGGTTGCATATAAAAATTCTCGCCACTGCTGCATTTTCCTGTACGTATGCTTTGGATCGTTAGATGAAGCAACATTTTCATTATTATTTCCAAACGATTTTATTTATTATCATTCCAATTCTCCGCCGCCCAATCGCTTAGCTTTTCTTCAAGATCACTAAAAATCATAATATGCCGAAGCCTGAACTGAGGGTCGGTAGAAGCCTTCTGAAGACGTTGCGCTAATAAAGATGCGCAGATTTCACGATCACTCTCTGGCAACGACTTAGAACTTATGCCTTCACCCAAAATATGGCAAACATTCATAAAAGGCGCGATACGATCTTTCTTATAATACGCTTGCTCACGAAGCACTCTCAACTGTTTAAGATTCTCAGGAAGCTGACAAACCCTGTTAACAAACGCCTGATCGGCATATTGGGCCTTTAGTTCCGCTTGAACTTTAGCAATATACATTCTTGCTTTTATCAACTCAAACATTAGTCACCTTTGCATTTTTATTTTAAAAGTAAGCTTGCGGCGTTTTAAAAGTGTCTGCTAAGAGTCGTGTTCTGTCGAAGCGCATACATCAGCATAAGCTAAATCTCTTCTACCGGCCATCAACGGCCTAAGGCGTGCTACTCATCTTAAGCGCAACGACAGCTATTCGGACCGAACCTTATTGCGCTCAGCGTACTCGTCGGCACGCTTAGCATCCTGATCCCAGCTTTCGGCGATGGCGGCCAGCATCGCCTTGGTACGCGGAAACTTCACGTTCGCCGCAGACCAGCGTCGGTACTGCGTGGCCAAATCCCGCTCCTGGTCGCCGCCTTCGAAGGTAGACTTCGTGAAGACGCCTCGCATGTTGAAGCGCTCGATCATGATCGCGTGCTCAACGTCGTTCGACCGAAGGCGCTCGATGGCGCTAGCGACCTCGGGCGGCGGCCATATACCCTCCACCTCGGCGGCATGAGCGAGCGTGCGGCCAATGTAGTTCGGAACGATTTTCGTGCGTTTCTGCTTGAGTGCCTCCTCATTCATCCCGTCAATCCAAGCGTCAAGTTCAGCCTGATCGATCTTACCGTTCTCCTGCCCTGGGACGCGCTTGTTATGCATTAGGATTCTGTGAGAGATGGAGGCGCGGTTGCGCTGATCCGGCGTCGTCTCGTTCTCTCCAGGGTCTACGTGGTCGGCGACGAACACGTCCTTCATGATCGATACGAAGAACTCCGGATCGCTGACCATTCGGTCGTAGAGCGCGAGATCTCCGTCCTGATATTCGAGGACTGGGAAGAAGGCATATTCCCAGTGCGCGAGTTCAAGCTGATTAACATCTTCGCGGCTACGGATGGACTTGAAGAGCTTGCTCAGAAGATAGCTGTCGATATCGCTGTTCTTTTCGCCCGCGTTGATCTCGGAGATCCGTCCGCCGAGTATCGCTGTAATGGCTTGCCACGAGAGTTCGTGCTCGCGCGGATGGACGAGCGAGAGTGCGCTACCGGCGCGGCCAGCTTTGACGAACCGATGCACCAGTTCCTCCAGCTCTTCCGCCGAACCCTCGAACCTGTAGGAGCGCCGGTTTTGCCAGAAGTACTTCTCGGCTTCCTGGCCCAGCGTAGTGATCAGTTTCCAGGTGCGTCGCTCCTCGGGCCAGTCCAGCAGCATCGAAGCGGTGCGCACGGCGTTCCAGCCCGACCGCTCAGCCAGAGAAAGGATCTCCGCATCATATCCCTCGCCGCGGCGGTGTCTAAGCATCCCGGCCACAGCCGTCGAAAGATCGGGTGCGGGTGCCTGCGGGTCGCCGTCTACCAAAATATGTTCGAGGATGGACTCGTCCTTGATACCCGTGACAGCCGAGAAGGCTACACCCCGCGAGAAGCGCACAGTCGCCGCGAGCCGTATGATAGCTTCAGCTCCGGACGTCACGGCGAGATTGGCTACTGCGTCGGCGCGACGCTGCTCGATCGCTCGCTCGGAAGCCGTAATGTCTTCGACTGGGTAGGGATCCCACTCGTCGAAGAGCGTACGGGCCTGGTCGAACGGTTCCAGGGTTTCCATGGACGCGACGATTTCCTGCAGGCGCTTCAGATCCTCTTCCGGCAAGACCCAATCCGCCTGCCTGAAGCGTGCGTGACGGTCCTCAAGCCGTCTAAGGGTGCGGCGGAGCTCGACACGCTCCTCGCCGGTGGTGCTCTTAGCGTGTGGGACAAGCATCGATAGGAACTGGTCGCGCCGTTCCGGCGAGAAACGTGGGAAAGCCTCGGCGACTACGATCCAGTGGGCGTTATTGTCTCCGACGAGTGAAAGCGCTCGGTCGGCCATCGCGTTGTAGGTTTCCGCGATGATCCCGTATGTAAGGGCCTCCTTGTCAGAAGCACCAGCATCCCGATAGCGGGGGCGCTGCGTTGGGTTTTTCGTGTCATGGAGTGTAGGTAACAGCATGGTTACGAGCTGCCATCCGACCTGCGTGTGCTCGGCGATGATCTCATCGACGACAGCGATGCGTTCTACCATCGGCGCGTTCGTGCCAGGCAACCAGGCCGTGAATAGATCGCGCAGGCTCGAGATTGGTCGGTTTCCGGACTTGCCGCCCGGATCCATTGATGCCAGTTTGGCAAGCAGAAGCGCAGTGCGCCTGAAGTAGGCGGGATCCCATGCCAAGAGCTCAAGCGCCCACAGCAAGTTCGGGATTCTTGAATGTGGCACGCCGTAGCTGCTGTTCTCTTGGAACAGGACTGCAGCCACCTCATCGCCCTCGAGCAGGTGCTCGAGGGCTGCGAGCAAAGGGCGCGGGGCCGCCTCCATTAGATACGTCAGTTGACCTTCCAGACCCAGGATTACTCGCGCGTCGTCGCGCAGGCCTGGAAGGTTGGCGACGAGATCGTGTACGAACTTTTCTGGATCCAGACCAACCTCAAGGCCAACTTCCTCGTGCACCGCAGCGATGATGAGCAGGGTCGTTGCGATTCCTTCGCGAAGAAGAGAACTATATGGCGCCGTTGATCGTCCGAAGCGCTCATCGGCGAAGTTCGGGGGTACCTCGGTTGTGAACACTTTGAACGCTGCTTCGGCCAAAGATTCGAGGTGGCGGCGGGTGATGAGGTGCGACAGGTTCACGAAGGCGTCTACCGGCGCCTGTAATTTCCAGAACCCGCCTCTCAAGTCGACTGGCGTGTCTTGCTTAGTAAGATATCGGCGTAGCGCTAAATCATAGTCCTCGTAGCTTGAACCGCTGAGTTCGGCGATGATCTCGAGGTCGCCTGTCTGTTGCGTACTCCAGGAGCTTGCTAACAGGGCTGGCACCAACCGTTCTCCTTCCTCCGCCCAGGGAGGAGGGCGGGAGCCGGATCGGGGGGCATGACGTTGAAGGATGGTGAGGCTTCGACCGGATTTACGCGCGAGAGTCTCGGCTTCTTCCTCGCCGTAGCTCATCGACTTGAGGGCTTCGCCCATCTCTCGGATCGAGGGCCGTTCCAGGCGCGAGTAACCGTTGCCTGTCGGCCTGTAGTCGAGGGTTGAGACGGTTGGGCCGAAGTTCGCAAGGGATCCTCCGACCTCCTTTACCGTTGGCGAGAGGATGTATCCATAGCGTCCGGCTGTCGAGAGCGAACGCCCAGCCTCATCTGTATCGACGATCAGCGTTCGAGCCTCAAGGAACTCTCGGCTGGCTTTGTCTGCCTGACGGATCGCGGCTACGGCGACGGCGCTCACTTCGTCCGGGCCGTCACCTACGAACACGAGAGGTCCTCGATCACTCATCAGGTGATCGACGATTTCCTTGGCTTGGGCGCTGCGACCGGCGAGTGCGACCTCCTCTGTCAGCTGCTGCCTATAACGGTTGGAGAATTCGTTCCAGAATTCCTCGGTGCTACGCGCACCATGGTTTGGTACCGTGCCTAGGATTTGGCGCGCGTGTTTCGCGCCGACCGCGCCATGCTCCTGCAGCCACGCATCGAGCATCGCGCCATCAATGTAGCGGACGTCGGCAAAATCGCCCTTGTCCTTGTATTCTTTAACGAAGTCAGGGAGCTTGCGATTGGCGTTGTCCCAGTTTCGGGGTGTCACAAACACGAAGGTCAGGTCTTTGCGGGTGCTCTCGTCGGTGTCTTGCACTCGACTTTCATAGTCGCTTTTAAACTTCTTGACTGGTTTGCTATTCGTCCCGAATTCCCAAACCGATCGGCCGACGGGGATGTATGGCGTTCCCACCGCCATTGTCAGGTCGCCGTCGTATCCACGGATCTGGCCGGCCTCGCCCCCTGGAAACCGCACATGGTGGATATCACCGACATCGCGCGCCGACGCGAGGATGAGATCGCGAATCATGACGGGGAACTGTTCGCGTGAACCAATTCGGTCTGCCCAATCCCGGAGTTCTGCCTGATTAATCCACTGCATAAGGTTTCTCTCGAGAGTCTTATCCACTTTCTGCCATCGTTTGGCCTTTTAGCCAAGGACTGACTGCTTTGGGTCGAAAGGCGTCATTCGCTAGTTCACTAATACAAAGCAACCCTTCCCGTCATACCCTCCATAACTTCAATTAACTGTTCATAATTGCAAGCAATATCCTGAATCTCACCCAGCGGAAAACAAGCTGTATGCCCTTTAAAGAGACAATAGATGGTATTTCCGAAACGGTGAGTAGATCCACCGCACATCTTCGCGGGAGAAGTAGTGGCGTGGCGGGTAGACTTGCTCTTGGAGCTCTAGGGCTTGAGTGGAGTCGGCAAGCAGCTTGCCATCAACATGCTTCTGCACGCGCTGGCTAACGAAGTAAAGCTCAATGCATCGGGCATTTTGCATTTAGATTGTCCCTGCGGCGATTTTTCGCTCTAGTTATTTCAGCCTAGCAGCTAAGTTCGTTGAAACCCATTTTTGGTTCATTAACCTTTAGGCTACGAGGATGACTTGGGACATGCTCATATCCGATTACCGCCCTACTATTTCCCTAGGCTACTGCGAAGCAAACACGCACTTTGAGCTGTGCCGTTTTGAATATCTGGGTGAGCTGAAAAACATCACGACAACGCCCCGCAGCAGCGAGGCGATGAAGGCAGCAAGGGTGTTGGCGTAGTCTCTGCTAAGCGAATGCGGTCTGCTCAAAACTCGCACGTGCAGTCACACCAGAATGCCATGCCAGAAGCTGTGGATACTCTTCTTGCCAATTCATCTCAGGCAGCCTGAAAGCTAGATAATCCAGCGCGACCGCAATAGCGATGTCACCCAGGTTGATGGTTGAGGCCTGCGGTTCTTCGCCAAACTCACTGTTCAGTTGTTTCAGCAGCCTCTGAATAGCCCGCGAACGCCGCTGCACCAACTCACTGTCATCTATCTCGTTGCCATAATGCTTTCTGGCAATCACGGTCGTGAACGCGGCATCCATCAGGTTTTGGCCTAGCCCCGCCAGGTGCAACACGCTCCCCAGGTTGGCTGCTAGCAGCATGGGCGGGTTGGGGCTAACGCTATCCAGGTAAACGGCAATCAGCATTGATTCGCTAAGCGTGGTGCCCTCCTCCGTTACCAGCACGGGAATACGCCCGGCGGGGTTGGCTTTTAACAGATCTACATCATCTGCCCAGGGGTCGCACCACTTTAGCGTCACGGCGTCCATCAGGCCTTTTTCCAGTAATACGATGCGCACTAGGCGCGCATAGGGCGAGGTTGCGTTTAGGTAGAGTTCCATTATTGCCTCCCTTGGTTTGAAGATTGCTGTGTAGGTTGCTGGGCAGAAAGATGCGAGTGACGCTGCTGTACGCCACGGCTAAGCAGCACCAGCAAAAAGCCAGCGACGAGGATGAGGCCGCTGATGGCAAACAGTGGTGTGTAGCTGCCCCAAGCGCCATAAAGCGCGGACATGGCATAGCCCGCCACTGCCTGGGCGGCAGCAAAGGCGGCGGTGGCTTGCCCCCAGAGCTTCTTGTGGGCGGTTGGCCCTACCAACTCAGCAAGGCGTCCAGAGGTGAGTGCGACAATGCCGGGGATCATCGCCCCCACCATGAACGAGGAAACCGACTGGCTGAGCAGTGCGAGCGAGAACACCGGCAGCAAAACGGCGGCGGCCTTCGTCGCAAAGGCGATCATCAAGCCACCCTGCCAGCCCACTCGCTGCGCCAGTGCGCCTACCATGAACGGCCCACACAATGCTCCCAACCCGAAGATACCCCACTGCAGAGAGGCCGCTTGATTGCCCAGGGCGTTTTCTCTGGCGAGATAGTCCACCCAGAACACGGTATGGGGCATAAAGCCAATCGCATCCAGGGCGTAAGCGCCAACCACCAACATCACAATTATCTTTACACCCGCACCCCCTGTGGGGCTATTCACCCTTGGGCTAGCCGTGGTCGGTGAGGCTAAGTGTGCTACTCCCTGTCGCAAAAAATAGTCGCACAAAAGGCCAGCGGCAATACACAGCAGCCCCAGCGTGCCCCAGGTGACGGAGAGGCTTAACCCTAAGAGTAACGGTACGATGAAGGCCGAAAGCAGTGCGCCTAAGCCAATGCCGGTAAACACCATGGCACCCACACTGGCTCGCCTTTCAGGGGGCGTGGCAGCCAGCGCCAGCGAAGGGCCAACGACCATCAAGATGGCCCCAGCAGCCCCCGAGACCAACCGCCAGAAGAAGAACCAGAGGAAACCGCCCGCCCCGGCGCAGAGCACAAAGCTTAGCGCGATACCCGCGAAGCTTGCGGCCATCACCAAGCGAGGAGAAAAGCGCTCACTCAGGGAGTGGGCGGCGAGTGCGCCGATAAAATACCCCAGCAGGTTGGCGGCCCCCAGGTAGGCGCCTTGGCTCGCGGTAAACCAACCCTCTTGAATAATCGCAGGCAATAGCGGCGTATAGGCGAAGCGCGCAATGCCAATTCCCGCCAGGGTCGCCATTATACCTGTCATCAGGGCAGGCAGATCGTGAGTAGTGAGTGATCGATTCATCATGTGGTGTCCTTTTCGTGCCGCCTTTCGGGCAAGGTGGGCAGCGCGTTAGTGCACAGTCAGACTACGCGTAAGGAACTATTTCTAGAAACGATTAGTTTTGATAGCTACTATCTTGTTTAAAGATAACCTGACAGGGAGACGGCGCGTGCAATTGAAATCACTGCGACTATTCATGGCCGTAGCCGAAACCGGCAGCTTCGTGACGGCGGCTAAGCAACTGCACACGGTGCAATCCAATGTGACGGCCCACATCAAGAAACTTGAGGAAGAGTTAGGCGTACAGCTGATTCACCGTGCAGGACGCGTTCGCCCTACGAGTGCCGGATCGGCGCTGGTGGAGTACGCCGAGCGCATGCTGACAGCCCACGACGAAGCGGTATCGCTGTTCAAAGGCCAGGAGAAGGCGTGTGGGCGGCTGCGTATAGGCGCCATGGAGACCACGACGGCGTTGCGCCTTCCGCCGATACTGGCGGCGTACCACGCAGCGCAGCCTGACGTTGATATCCAGATAAAGACCGGGCCCACGGCTGAGCTGGTCGAGTTGTTGCTTAACGGGCAGGTGGACTGTGTCTTCGTGGCCGGTCGGCTTGAACATGGCCGCTACCACTTGCTCAAAGCATTTAGCGAGCAGCTTGTCTTAGTCGGCTCAACACCTATGACGAGAATGCCCTCTTCACAAGAACTGCTGACGTCTGCTTTCTTGGCGTTTCGCCAGGGGTGCAGCTACCGCCAGCGTATTGAGCTGTTGCTGGCTTCCTACAGCGTCAATGCAGGCCGGATTTTTGAGTTCGGCTCCCTGGACGCGATGCTTGGCTGCGTTGCTGCCGGGATGGGTTACACGGTGCTACCCCGTGGGACGGTTGAAGCCCACCAGCACCGGTTCGGGATTCATACGCTGGAACTGCCCACGTCCATCGCCAATGTCGATACCTATTTTGTCGCCCCCGAACCAGAGTCCTGGACACCCGCCCTGGCAAGCTTCGCTGAGACGTTGCGTGATGCGGTGGTGGTGGATGAGCCTCAGCTTACTGTGTCGTGAAGTGGGTATCCTATGGTGGCGTTTTGTGATTTGCTACGTGTTGCCAGAAAGTCTCGACAAGTTTCAAGACCGGTGTGGCCGTTGCAGGGACGAGCCCAAACCTTCGATAAATCGGCTGTGTCAGCGATAACACGCGTAAACCACGCTTATCTTCGGGTAGTGTTGATTCCGGCACGATGGCGACTCCCATTCCTTCACGAACCAGTACACAGGCACTGACCCAGTCACGTACCGTCACACGGATATTGCTCAACGCTACTCCCCTCTCTTGAGCCAAATGCTGGGCATTCACCGCGCAGCCCCCCGTTGCGAGAATGAACGGCTGGGTAGCGAGTTCTGCAAAGTCGACACCTCGTGCGGATGCACGGCGCGCCATGGGGTGAGCCGTTGGCACCACGGCTACCCAAGCATCGCAGCCGAGTATCAAGGCTTGGCGTTCCGGCGTAGGATTCAGCACCACGCCAAGGTCGATGGCGCCACTAGCTAACCATGTCTCGACTTCTTCATCGGTACCTTCCAGAGCGACGATGTCGATACCGGGATGGCGCTGTCGAAAGGAGCCGAGCAGTGCAGGGAGACGAGTCGAGATTACAGACGGGAAACTAGCTAATCGAAGACGGCCACTCCCTATACCTTTCTGCTCATCGGCCAAACCACCAATCGCGTTGAGGCTCGCCAACATACCACGCGCGTGCTCGACAACCGCATCTCCAAAGGCCGTCATGCTGACGTCTCGTCGCGAACGGGCAAATAGCGGTGCCCCCAGCGTTTCCTCCATTTGTGCGAGCGCCTGGCTGGCGCCGGATTGAGTCATGCCAACACGCTCGGCACCTCGTGTGATAGTGCCAGTGTCCGCGATGGCGACAATCAAGCGCCAATGGGAGAGATTCATCATGTCAGTAGCTCAGCTAATGGCTAACTCGTGAGATATTAATTTTACGGTGATTAAAAGGATCTGCACACTTTTGAATTGTTAGCGGTAGCTAATCTCTTTTTTATCACTATAAAGGAATCCCATGAAGCTGTATTACGCCCCCGATACCTGTTCGTTATCGCCTCATATTGTCCTGCGTGAATTGGCGCTGCCTTTCACGTTAGTGCGTGTCGACAACCAAACAAAAACAACAGAGGATGGCCGAGACTTCCTCACCATCAATCCCAAGGGCTATGTAGCGGCTTTGGAGCTAAAGGATGGGCAGATCCTGACCGAGGGGCCTGCCATACTCCAGTACCTAGCTGATCTATCGCCGGAAGCGAACCTTGCTCCACCACTAGGAAGCTGGGGGAGAGTTCGTCTTCAAGAGTGGCTGGCTTTCATTAATAGCGAGATTCACGCTGGATTAGCGCCACTGTTTAACACCAGCCTGGCCGAAGAGGCCAAGCGTGTGTTTCACGATAAGTCCTTCAAGCGCTTTGACTATCTCGACAGTGTTCTTGAGTACAACGCTTACCTGATGGGCAAAAACTTTTCTGTCGCGGATGCCTATCTATTCACAGTGTTAGGTTGGTGTCGGTTTTTCGACATTGACCTGGGGCATTGGCCGACGCTGACAAATTATGTATCACGTGTGGGTGAACGACCGTCGGTTCAGGCTGCTCAGAAGGCAGAGCGGCAGAGGTGAAAAACTGGGCGTGGCGATAATTTGCATCACGGCCAACAAGCACCAGTATCTCGCTGAACTTATGATGGCCTATTCCTTGAAAGTGCCACGACTAAACAGTCTAATCATATCCATTGGTATAGGACAGTCGCAGCCCACCAACACCGGGGCGGGATTCCCACCCTGGAGTTGTCCACGTCCATCGCCATGATCGCTACCTATTTTGCGAACCAGAGTCCTGGACACCCGCCCTGGCAAGCTTCGCTGAGATGTTGCGTGACGCGGTGGTGGTGGATGAGCCTCAGCTTACTGCGTCGTGAGGTGGGTAGAAGAATTCCGGGTCTTATTCAGGCCTTATTTACAAAATGGGCAGCACCCAGCCCTAACATGGTTATCTCCTCTCTTGCTCATGACCCAATAGTTGCTTCCCGAAGACCCGCTATTTATTCTTAGATATCTTTTTTTGCGAAGCGGTAGCGTATCGCATTGATACGGGGGGAATGCATGAGCGATCTGGAGGATAGTCGCCGCGGTGATCACGACAGCCCATGGAAGATGGCGCTGGAAGCGTATTTTCAGGAGTTTCTAGGGCTGCTGTTCCCGGCTATTCATAAGCAGGTGGATTGGTCACAGGGCTACAGCTTTCTCGACAAAGAACTCCAGCAGATCACTGCTGATGCTGAAAGCGGTAGGCGCTATGCCGACAAGTTGATCAAGGTGGCTGCCCTGGATAGCATTGAAACCTGGGTATTGATCCATGTGGAGGTACAAGGCGAACCAGAAGATAGCTTTGCCGAGCGTATGTTTACCTACCAGTACCGGTTGCGTGACCGCTATAATATTGATGTGGTCAGCCTTGCCGTACTCGCAGATACCCGCGAGAGTTTCCGGCCCACGACCTTTCACTATCAACGCTGGGGATGTGCGCTATCCTTTACCTTCCCCACGGCTAAACTAATTGATTGGGAAGCGCACTGGGCAGAACTGGAAGCCAGCGACAATGTCTTTGCTTTAGTGTTAATGGCCCAGATACAGGCCAAGCGCGTGAAGGAGAACGCATCGCGAAAGGATACCAAAGTGGCCCTGATCCGGCTGCTCTACGAGCGAGGTTACAGCCGCGATCAGGTTTTACGACTGTTCAATATCATCGATTGGATGATCCAATTGCCTAGAAGTTTAGATCCTGACTTTGCACAGGCGGTCTACGCCATACAGGAGGAGAAGCACATGCCTTACGTCAACACGATTGAGCGACTGGGTATTGAGAAAGGACGTCAAGAAGGACGTCAAGAAGGACGTCAAGAAGCGCAACAAGAAGCTGAGCAGCGCGCTTTGGAAAGCAAGCGTAATGCAGCCCGTAAGCTGATCGCTCGCACCGAAATGGATGACCAGATGATCGCCGACATCGAAGAGCTGAGCGTCAAAGAAGTAGAAAACTTGCGGGCCGAGACACAGCACTAAGTTCGCCTTCTATCTCTTATTAGCCGCTCGCTCAACGCGACGAGATCTTCAGCCACAAAATCCCATGCTTCTTCTGCTTCTAAATCTTTGCTCTGATGAGGGCCATACTCTGTACGACGGGGTATAAACGCCGTTTTCATTCCCAGTGCACGGGCAGCACCCAGGTCATAATTGTGCGCCGCGCACAGCATCACCTCTTCTGGCGGCAGGCGAAGCAGGCGGCAAGCCCCTATATAGACTTCAGCGTCAGGTTTGTAGTGTTGGAATAACTCGGCGCAAAAAATCATATCCCACGGCAGCTTGGCGTGACGGGCAACGTCCACCATTAGCGATAAATTGCCGTTGGTCAGCGTGCCGATAATGGTGTGCTCTTTTAAGCGCTGCAGGCCACTCTGAACATCTGGCCAGGGCTCTAATTGGTGCCAAAAGTGATTAATGCGATCAATGGTCGTTTCGTCTAGCGCAATCTCATGTTGATTGAGTAGTTTGGCTAAGCTTTCTCGATGCAGATCATCTAATACCGTCCAGGGGATTTCCCCTCTGCGTACCCTGTCCATGGAAGGCGGCATAAAGCTGACGCCATTGATCAGCCAGCTCTTCACTAGGCAGTTCAATCCCCAGCTCTTTCTCTAGCTCATTGAATTGATTAATCAAACTGGAGCGCCAATCAACAAGAGTGCCAAATACGTCAAACACGATCGCTTTCATTAATTTCTCCTTGCCGCTGGATGGTCATTAATAGCCCCAATAACGTCATGGCGATCAGCAGACTCCAGCCGAGCATAAAACTGCCACTTATATCTAACAGCCACCCAAGGAGTGGTGGTATCGATACAATCGCCAGTTGGTTAATCGCCATAGCCAATCCCAGCACAAAGCCGGTTTTATCAGCAGGTGCAGACTCAGCCACATAAGCTACCCAAGGGCCGTACCAACCAAAACCAAAAAAGCCTAGCCAGGCCATCAAACCGCTCAGCATGAGCGTTGAGTGAAGCGGTAGCCAAACCAATACCAGCAGCCCTACTATCACCGCCACCATGCACCCCATTACCGGAAAATAGCGTGAGCGACAGCGGTCGCTCCAGGCCGCCAGCAAAATACGTCCGGCAACCCCGGCCCCTTGGGCTACGAATAGCAGCGCCGCCGCCTGCAGTACCTCCATTTGCAAGCGGCTATGCAGATAGAGCACGGTAAAAATCAAAATGCCGTACTGAACCGAGATCAAACTAATACCGGACGCCATGATCTGTTTCATGGCCGGTTCACGAATCATTGCCAATCGCGATAAGACGACTTGTTTTACGCTACCTTCAGAGGCTCTTGCTACCGGCACCACGCCACCAGGGGTACGGTAAAAAAGTATAAAGACCAACGCCCCGAAGATTGCAATCAGCCCACCCACCAGAAAAGAGGCGCGCCACCCCCAGGTGATAGCGACGGTTGGCAGTACGATCGCCGCCAGCGCCCCACCGAGCGGCAAACCTGCCTGACGAATCCCCATGGCAAAACCGCGCTGGGATTTATCGAACCAAGCAGCTACCGATTTGCTACCGCCAGGCTGGGCGGTACTGTAGCCCGCCCCTACGATGACCAAAAACAGCAGCATTGCCCAGTAACTCTCAGCCAGCACGGCAGCGCTTAGCGCGATGCCCACTACGAGGGTTCCCACCCCTACCACTAAGCGTTCACTGAACCTGTCCAGCAACTCGCCGGCAACTAACAGCCCGACTAAAGGCACCAGTTGAGCAGCAGAGACCAGCGCCCCAATCTGAAATGCAGAGAGCGCCATATCTGCCTGTATATAAACGCTGATGGCCCCGATGCCTTGAACGAAAAAGCATGCCGCTGCTTGAGCCAGGGTGGCTATCAGTAGAATGAACCAGCGGTAGTTGTGAGCAGAAGCCATAGGCAGCATTGTCGTCATAGGGGTTCTCAGCGCATTGAGCCTTTCCTAAGAATTAACCCTTTTTGGGCGCTAAGCCGCGACGATATCGCAACGCCTGTTGCCACATCAGCAAGCACCGCTACTTTTCTGGCTAGGTTGCGTTACCGAATAAAAGAGGCGAAAAAATTGCCAACATTGCAATGAAGCGTGGAATGCCGTTCAAACAACCTCAGAGAAGGTTCTTACATTTTTCATTTCCAGCAGCCCATCCCATAACCGCTGGGCTTCTGCTGCGAGGGGCGCTGTGCGTCTCAGCAAGGTGATTTTTAATGGCACATCGAAAGCGGCACCTCCCGCTCGAACAAGCCGCTTAGCCCCAAGGTCTTCCCGCACTAGCGAATAGGGAAGCCACGCAACACCCAATCTTGATAACGTCATATGACGCAAACTATCAGCAAGACCAGCATCATGGTGTTGCTGTAAATTCAAACCTTGATTCACCAGCATGGCACTCAGCGACCAACCCAAATGGCACTCTTGGGAATAATTCAAAAATGAGAGTGGGGAGCCATCTGCAGCATGTAAATTAAACAGTGGCTGACCTGCGGCATTTGGTGCGCTAACAGGGATGAGAGACTCGGTATCTAGCTCAATTGAAGTGTAACTATCACTCTCTACTCCCAAACGCCTTGCAATAAGGTGTTCACCATCGAATAGTGCCGTTACATAGTCGGCCTCTCCCTGATCTAGAGTGGCTAGGCACTCCGGCAATGTATTAGCATCAATGCTAAATTTTGCCTGTGTGAACTGCTCTTGTAAGCGCGGCATCCAGTGAGGAAAAAATATCGCAGCCATAATGTGTGGTGAGCAAAATCGTATCCGCCTTTTCTGATCGTTAATATCATCAGCAACGGAGCGGCGAAATTGATCAAAAGCGCTAAGCGCTTGTGAAGCTACCATTTGCAGGCTTTGCCCTGCCTCCGTCAGCACTAGCTCCCCTTTACGCCGCTCAAACAGCGTGGTGCCTGCCCACTCTTCAAGGCCTTGAATACGACGACTCAAGCCTGAAACCGAAACATGCCGATGCTCAGCCGTGCGGCTAAAACTCTTGGTTTCACAAAGGGCCAGGAAATCTCTCAGGATTATCAAATCAGTCATTGAAGGCCTTCCGGCAGATAAGCTTTAGTCTTACTTTAGCTAAATAAATCGAAAGGAAATAGCGCTTTTGAATACTTTCCAACCCGCTGTCAAAGGCCTTAGAGCTGATTTTGTTGCCCTAGAACCAGATACCCGAAAACACGCTTCGCTTAAACGCTGAGTGAAGTGGTGATGGTGGGTGAGCCTCAGCTTACTGCGTCGTGTGGTGAATCGAAGAATTCCGGGGTCTTATTCAAGCTTTTTTCACAAAGTGGGCGGTCACCATCATGTCGCCGACGCCGTCGACCTTGCAGTCCAGTTGGTGATTCTTGCTATCCAAGAGCCGCTTGATAACCGCTTTGGTGCCCACCTTGAGTACCAATGAGCTGCCTTTGACCTTGAGGTCTTTGATCATCGTTACCTTGTCGCCTTCCGCTAACAGGGTGCCGTGGGCATCTTTTACCGTCACGGTCTCTTCTGCCTCAGCCTCAGAAGGGTTCCATTCGTGAGCGCATTCGGGGCAGATGAACAGGCTTTGATCCTGATAGACGAATTCGGATTGGCAATGGGGGCAAGGTGGGCACGACATGAATGATGACTTCTGTGGTTTGGTTTAGGCTGCTTATGATACTGAGCCTGTATACCCTTGGCGAATGCCTTCACGCCTGCCCAAGAAAGGAGAACCAGGATGAACAAACGTGACCTGGAAGCAACCTACCGTGATTACATCACCTGCCTCAATAATCAAGACTGGACGAACCTTGACCAGTTCGTGCATGACGATGTCCACCACAACGGCAGGCGCCTAGGGCTTGATGGTTATCGCGCCATGCTGGAAGCCGATTACGAGCAGATACCGGATCTTCACTTTAACATTGAGCTTTTGGCCGTTGATTCACCCCATGTCGCGTGCAGGTTGCGATTCGATGTCACACCCAAAGGTAGCTTCCTTGGCCTTGCGGTGGATGGCAAAAACGTGACGTTTTGCGAAAACGCGTTCTACCTGTTTAGCGATGGCAAGATTAGGGAGGTCTGGTCGGTCATTGATAAAGCCGCGATTGAGGCTCAGCTTGGTTAAACGTTGTGGTTATCTCCATTAACAAACGAATAGAGCAGAATATCGGATCGGTACGCCCAGCCTTGGTGGGCCTCGTTTTGTGACGATATTGGTCTAGAGAAGCGTTATCTGAGCCGTTTGACTGGCTACCTGCGCTCCTTGGATAGTCATTAACTTATCACCTGAACGACACAGCTTTGTCACTTAGGCGGGCTACCGTTGCATTGTAAGTCACAATAAAGTGAGCTTATACATTGCAGAAGGTGATCCAATGGAGCCTATTCAATCCTCTGACTTAATGCTCCGCATCGAGAAAATGGGGGTGACATATCCTGGGAATGTCCTCGCACTCCGCCCCACCACCGTCGATTTCCACAAAGGGGAGTTTACGGTACTACTCGGCCTTTCCGGTGCGGGTAAATCGACGTTACTGCGTTCTCTCAACCACTTGGTGCGGCCCAGCACTGGCAAAGTGATCTCGGCCGAGCTAGGTGCGCTCGAAACCCGGTCTACGGTACGCCGCCATCGGTGCAAAACCGCCATGGTTTTCCAGCACCATCAGCTCATTGAACGCCATACGGCGCTCCAGAATGTGCTGACCGGTCGGCTTGCTTACCACAGCACCTGGCGCAGTTTGTTTCCGCTACCCAGGCAGGAACAGGCGCTTGCTCTGCACTGCCTGGACCGCGTAGGCATGGCCGAGAAAGCGCTTACCCGGGTCGATCAACTCTCCGGCGGGCAGCAACAGCGGGTGGGCATTGCGCGTGCCTTGGCGCAGCAGCCCGCCATGATATTGGCGGACGAGCCAGTGGCCAGCCTTGACCCGGCAACCTCTGAGCGAGTGCTAACGCTACTGCGAGATATATGCCGTGAGGATGGTATTACCGCCATTATTTCACTGCACCAGCTGGAGTATGCCCAGCGGTTTGCTGACCGCATTATCGGGTTAGCGAATGCCCAAATCGTTTTCGATGCGGCCCCCTCACAGTTACAGCAACGCCACCTGAACGAGATCTACCACGGCACGCGCGGAGCTGTGACCGACGCCGCTGAGACCACCGAACCCAACCCTCAAACCACCACTCCCTCCCCGATAAAACTGGAGATTGCCCAATGAAACCGCTATTCAGCTTTTTCTTTGCCATCTGTCTTATGTTTGGAATCGCCATGCCGGCCTTGGCGGCGGACCCTGATCCAAATCCGGATCTATTAAAAGTCGCGCTACTCCCCGATGAAAACGCTTCTGAACTGATCAAACGCAACCAGCCATTGAAAGAGTATCTTGAAAGTACCCTTGGGAAAGAAATTGAGTTAATCGTCACCACGGATTACTCCTCCATGATCGAAGCCATGCGCTTTGGTCGCATCGACCTCGCCTACTTCGGCCCGCTCTCCTATGTGATGGCAAGAAGCAAAAGTGAGATCGAACCCTTTGCCGCCATGATTGTGGATGGCAAGCCCACCTATCGCTCCATCATTATTGCCAATGTCGATTCCGGCGTTGAGTCCTATGCGGATATCGAAGGCATGAAAATGGCCTATGGCGACCGTGCCTCTACGTCAAGCCACCTGATTCCCAAAACCGTGCTGCTTGAATCGGCGGGGCTGGAAGCAGGCGAGGACTATGAAGCCCATTTCGTTGGCTCCCATGATGCCGTGGCGGTGAACGTGGCCAATGGTAATGCGGATGCAGGCGGGCTATCGGAAGTGATCTTTGAGCACGTAATGGACCGCGGCCTGATAGACCGCAACCAGGTTAGGGTGTTGGGTCACAGCGGGGAGTACCCTCAGTACCCTTGGGCGATGCGTTCCAACCTGGACCCTGAACTCAAGCAGCAGATCCAGGATGCCTTCATCAGCATCGATGATGAAGAGATTCTGGACAACCTAAAAGCCGAAGGTTTCGCCGTTATCACGGACGCCGATTACGATGTGATTCGGGAAATGGGTAGTCTGCTCAACCTCGACTTCGGCAAGATGTAAGGGGGCATGATGAATCCGTCCAAAACAGTGCCGCCACCCCTTTCATCGCTTTCTCCTGACGCCGTGTTGGACGAACACGCCCGCGGCTGGCGGAGCAAGCTCTTCCAAGCGGGCTTGGTGCTGGCAGTGGTTCTTCTGGCGAGTTGGTATGTAGATCTGCTGGATTTTCGCACCCTGGCCAACGGGGTGCCTGCCATCGCTACCCTAATGGGAGAATCCCTACCGCCCGACTTTACCAACGCCATGGATTGGATAGCGCCGCTGGTCGATACCCTTGCCATGAGCATTGCCGGCACGGCGATAGCGGTCACTGCTTCCGTACCCCTGGCGTTCCTGGCCGCTCGCAATACCTCGCCCCACCCCGTGGTATTCCACGTAACCCGCACGCTGCTGAACGCTCTTCGCTCGGTGCCCGAGCTGATTATGGGCATTATTTTCGTTGCTGCCGTGGGGTTTGGCGCCTTACCGGGCGTGCTCGCGCTCGGCCTTCATTCTATCGGCATGGTGGGTAAATTCTTTGCCGAAGCGATCGAGCATGTCGACCCAGCCCCGGTAGAGGCCGCCAATGCCGCTGGCGCGACGCGATTACAGGTTCATTGGCACGCGGTGCTCCCGCAGGTGCTTCCGCAGTTTGCTGATGTCTCTATCTACCGCTGGGAATACAATTTCCGCGCCTCTACGGTGATGGGCATGGTGGGGGCTGGCGGGATCGGCTTCGAGCTAATGGGCTCTTTACGCGTCATGCAGTACCAGGAAGTCAGCGCCATCCTGATTGTCATACTCGTTATGGTGACGATGGTGGATAGCCTTAGCGGCCATCTTCGTAAGAAATTCAAGTAAGGAAATCAAATGAAACCAAGGGTTTTCATTACCCACCGGGTACACAACAGTGTGTTGGAAAGGCTGGAACAACACTGTGAAGTGATCACCAACCAGTCAGCCACTACCTTGACCGCCGCCGAGGTAAAGGCCCGCGCGGCAACCGCAGACGCCATGATGGTGTTTATGCCGGACCAGGTCAGCGAGGAATTTCTAGCGGGCTGTCCCAAGCTGAAAGTTATTGGTGCCGCCCTGAAGGGATACGATAATTTTGATGTGGAGGCCTGTACGCGTCATGGCGTTTGGCTGACCTTCGTGCCGGATCTGCTGACGGTGCCAACGGCTGAGCTAACCATCGGGCTAACCATTAGCCTAATCCGCCATGTCCGAGCGGCCGATGAGTACGTTCGTTCCGGCCAGTTCAAGGGATGGCAGCCCACGTTTTATGGGCTGGGGGTTGCCGGCGCGACCGTGGGTATCGTCGGCATGGGTCCCATCGGCCAGGCAGTGGCAACACGGCTCCAGGGGTGGGGCGCGAGCTTGCTGTATTCTCAGCCAGACGCCTTGCCCGCTGCTGAGGAGGCCGCGCTAGGCGTGGCGCGCAAGTCGCTTGAAGAGCTGCTCGGGCAAGCCGACATTGTCATTTTGGCCCTGCCGCTCAATAAACAAACCCTGCATACCATGAACACTGCGCGCTTGGCCCTGATGCAACCAGGCGCTTTTTTGATCAACCCATGCCGGGGTTCTGTAGTGCAGGAAGCTGCCGTTTTGGAAGCATTGGAGTCAGGGCAGTTAGGCGGCTACGCAGCGGATGTTTTTGAAATGGAAGATTGGGCTCGAGAGGATCGCCCGCAAGAGATTTGCCCCACCTTGCGAGCACATCCCAACACGCTATTTACGGCACACATTGGCTCTGCCGTCCAGGATGTGCGGCTGATGATTGAACAGCGTGCTGCCGACAACATTCTTCAAGCGTTACAAGGAGAATGCCCTCAGGATGCGGCTAATTCGCCCACTATCACTGAGACAACTCCATGCTGAACTTGGTCTGGCTGAAAAGTTTTACCACACTGGTTCAGCACCGACGTTTTCAGGCCGCCGCCCAAGCTCTCGGTATCGCACAACCCACGCTTTCACAGCACATTCAAAAGCTCGAAGAACAGCTAGGTGCCCTGTTGATACGCCGCAGTAAAACGGGTTGCGAGCCCACCAAAGCAGCCCTGGCGCTTATGCCGCTTGCGCTTAGTATGTTGCAACTGGACGAGCGTGCTCGAGAAGTCGTTAGCGGTACGCGTTTACGCGTAGGGGCAAGTTCCAACATCGGTATTTACATGCTCCAGCCCTACGTGAGCACGTTCAAGAACATTCCGGCGGTACCTGAGCTGGATCTTGTGATTGATAACAATCCTAACATTGCTAGACAACTGACTAGCGGCGAGCTGGATATAGCGGTGATGGAGTGGTGGCACCCGAAATCTGGCTTCCAGGCAATGGATTGGCGACAGGAGCCCGTGGTGTTAATTACTTCACCCGATCACCCCTGTGCGGAATGGCATGAAATAGACCGGAAAACCCTCGCAGGAATGAGCCTGCTGGGCGGTGAACCCGGAACAGGTACGGGCCGGTTGCTGGCGAGTTTCTTCGGCGAAAGAGGGCCGTTCCCGAAGGTTTCAATGCAACTGGGCAGTACCGAAGCGGTTAAACAGGCTGTCAAAGCAGGCCTGGGCGTATCACTGGTGCTGGCGGCTTGCGTCGAAGCGGAGATCCGAGCGGGCACTTTGTGTGCTATCCCGGTCAGTGATGCCGGGCTGGCCAAGAACCTGAGCGTCATCTGCCCGGAGACGCTTGCACGGCAACCGCCAGTTTCCACTTTCGTCAGCCATATATGTCAGTGAAAAACGAGTGACATCTTTAGAGCCAGGGAAGGCGTATGGGCAGCTAAGAATAGGTGCTATTGAGACCCGCCCCCGCAAGCTTCACTGGAGCGTTACTCGGCATCGTGCAGCCGCACGCCTTCACTTTCGCTCTACAGAGCAATGGCGGCGTCATCGTCGTTGATGGTCATGATGCGGTAGTGCATCAGGCGGTTCTCATTGGGTGGCGGCATCGTTTTGTTCGTTCTGCTCGTCAGGGTTGTTGAAGTGATCCCTCTGCTCTGCCCATTTCAATAAGGCATCCAGCGCCGGGCAGAGCGTTTGCCCCCATTCGGTCAGGCGGTACTCCACTTTCGGCGGCACCTGGGGATAGACTTTGCGCGCCACGATGCCATCCGCTTCCAGCTGGCGCAGCTGTTGGGCGAGCATTTTCTGGGAGATATCGGGGATGAGTTTTCCTAAATCGGAGTAGCGCTGCACTTTTCCATCGAAGAGATGAAAGAGAATAATGAGCTTCCAGCGCCCTTCCAGCATTTTTAATACATTTTCCACATCGCTTGCGGCGGTAGCGGGCGTATAAAGCTTTCTCATGGGTGAGCCACTTACCTTTTTGTGCGTTCTTGATAACGCGTCAGTCTAGGCAGAAGATTCTCGCATATTACCCCCTGCGAGAGATGACCATCATGAGTTTGTCACTGCCAGACGCGATCACTACTTACTTCAGCATCAGCAACGGTGCGGATGCCACCCACATTGCGGATTGCTTCACTCAAGATGCCTGTGTGTTCGACGAAGGCGAGACGCACCGCGGGCGACCCGCTATTCAAGCCTGGATGCGCGCCACCCGCGACAAGATTGAGTATCGCGTCGAGCCGGTCAGTGTTTCCCAACAAGGCAACACGATGGTGGTTACCGCCACCGTGACCGGCAACTTCCCCGGCAGCCCGGTTCAACTTGACCACGCTTTCCAGCTTGCCGAGTCGCAAATCCAGTCATTGGAGATCCACTAATGAACCTGAACTTGAACGGGCGACGCGTATTGATCACCGGGGGCAGCCAAGGGGTTGGCGCGGCCGCGGTGGCACTCTTTCGCGAGGAAGGCGCGCAAGTGCTAACAACCGCCCGTACTCGCCCCGCCGACCTGCCCGATGAGCTGTTTGTAACCGCTGACCTGACGACGGCCGAAGGCTGTGCCACGGTAGCCGATGCGGTCAACGAACGCTTGGGTGGCGTCGATATTATCGTTCACGTACTGGGTGGTTCATCCGCCCCCGGCGGCGGGTTCGCTGCCCTTGGGGAGGAGGAGTGGCAGCAAGAGCTCGACATCAACCTGTTTCCCGCCGTGCGGCTGGATCGCGCCCTGCTGCCCGGCATGCTGGCCCAAGGCGATGGGGTGATTATCCACGTGACCTCCATTCAGCGTGAACTCCCCCTGCCCGAATCAACCACGGCTTATGCGGCTGCCAAGGCGGCGCTATCCACTTATAGTAAGAGCTTGTCAAAAGAGGTGTCACCCAAAGGGGTGCGCGTGGTACGGGTGTCGCCGGGCTGGATCGAGACGGAAGCCGCCGTTGCGCTAGCCGAGCGGATTGCCCAAGAGGCAGGCACCGATTACGCAGGCGGCAAGCAGATCATCATGAATTCGCTGGGTGGCATCCCGATTGGCCGCCCTTCGAAGCCTGCAGAAGTGGCCAACTTGATTGGGTTTCTGGCATCACCGCTGGCGGCCACTATTACGGGAACGGAGTACGTGATCGATGGCGGCACTGTGCCCGTCGCTTGAGGGCGATGGTGAAATGGAGATTGCCTATCTTATGGCGCGAATATCGTCGATATCGACCGGTCTTGAGAGCACCGACTTATAGCGGATCAAGTCATCCTTGAACATCAAAGGAAGCTCCAGGCCTAGTAAATTCACTGTTTCATAGCGGGCAAAATCAATATTGAGCGGCACCCAGGCCTGGCTGGCTGCATCAAAAATTTGCGCGCCGTCGGCGTTGCCAACTTCCACCTTAATGCCTTCATACTTGAACTGGACATAGGTTAAATCCCAGCCCTCTTCGCAGTAGTGCGTGGCGGGCTTGGATATGTTCGCTTGGCCAGCCTGCACCACAGCTGCAAAATGCTCGCCGGGTACGAACAGGTCAATATCGTTCAACGCTCGTTTAGATCCATACCCCTTTGCTGCGAGCCCTCCGCAGATTTGAAAAGGGATATTTCTGTCTCTCAGTAATCCCACTACCCATTGGGCGGCTAACTGGTGCACGAATCCTCCTATCGGGCATAGGCCTGCTGGCTACTTTCTAACACGTCCGCCTCACCAAGGCCCGGCCAGCAATGGTTACTCGGCTGAGCGCTCGCCAAGCATGTCCGAGCGGGGCCGGGATGCAGGCGGCCCGGCCAGCGCAACACCATTATTGCCAGAACGTTGCGGTGTTCACCACCCGCCAGCCCCTTTTCCCCAGTGGCCGTGGGGATGATGCCGCTGGTCGGGTCTACCCCCGCCACCAGCGCCTCACGCACCCGGCCCACCAGCGGGTGATCCTCGCGGTCGGCAAGCAGGAAGGCCAATGCCACCTCGGCATGGATGTCGGCCGTGGCCCGGGCCATGATGCCGGTCGTCTCCCGCTCCAGCGCTTCCAGCACCCAAGCGTGCACCTCCGGGTCTACCTTCCGCTGGTAGTATCGGCTGTCAGCGATGACGAAGTGGGTCAGGCCATATAGCCAGTTATGGTACTCGGCGTCGTCGAGCTCGGCGACTCGATCAGGCGGGTAGTGGCGTCGGAAGGCTGCCTCTACCTCCCGGCGCAGGTCCATCACGCCGAGCTGGTGCAGGAAGTACGCTTGGTTGGCCACCTGAGCGGCATAGATCCCGATCACCGCGGGGTCGGTCAAGAAGGCCGCCCAGTCAACCTCTGCCTGGTAGCCCAGCGCCCGCTCGTGGTTCTCAATGGTCGGCAGCAGGCCGTAGTACTCGGCCTGGATCAGCCGGAACAGCAGCCCCCGGGCGAAGGCGATTTCCCCCCACTCACACAGCATGGCGCGCCGGGCGCGCTGCTTGGCCGTGCGCTGCGAGTAGTTGGCAACGATCGCCCGGCTGCGGGCAGCCGCGTACCCGGGCTTGGCTAGGCCGACGATGTCCTCCTCGAGTCGCGTCAGTAGACGCTCGCCGTAGGCATGATTGAGAGGCCGCCAGCGCTGCTCGCCCGTCAGGCGGTAGAGCCGCTGGGCAAAATGGCGCTGCTTGTCCTCGGACAGCGTCGGCAGCGCCCGCTCGTAGACCTCCTGGATGGCCAGTCCGACGTCGCGCTGGACGTCACGCTCCGCATGCGGCTCCATGGCGGCGCAGCCAGCCAACGCCAGCACCATCATCAGTGAAAAGAGCTTTTTCATGACGGCCCCTTGGTGGTGTTCACTATCGATAGGCCATCATTGCACATTCGATTAGCAATTATGTATAAGCATCCGTGGCGCTACCGATTGGGTTTGTGCATGTGTGGCGGCCGCTTACCAGCGCTTAGCACCCACGTACTATCTATTGAGTTGCTGGTGGGCGGCTTTTATCGACTGAAAAATCAGAAGTCCTTAGCCAGAAAGGATTCAAGCTTCAACTCGGGATACTGCTTCGACACATTCGCAACGTCATTGCGGGTTTCTGCAATTATCCACTCACGCACCTGCTTGGCTGCGGCGCTTAGCGGCTTTTTGCGTGAGTGAACCAGGTGGCATAGCCGCTCGGTGGCAATCGCGGTTGGTGTGGCGGGAACCAGCGAGCCGGTCTCTAGCCAGTGGGATGCAATATTCAGCCAGCCGATAGCGATACCCTGGCCCAGCAGGGCCGCCTGGATCACGACGGCATAGTCCGAAAATACCAGCGAGTGAGTGGTTCCATAAGCTTGCAGATGAAAATTGGGCAAAAGCTCAAACCAGTCTATGCGGCTGTCGCTGAGGCTAATCAGGGTGGTGGAGACATCGATGCCGGACGATTCGAGTTGCTGCTTTCGATAGGCCGGACTGCAGACCGGCACCAGTATCTCCGGCAGTATCAACGAGGCGTCGTGCAGGATGTCCTCACCCGTGACGAAGCGAATCCCCAGGTCAACATCCTCGACCGAGCCGCTGACCGCCCCCGATATCAGTTGAAAGCGCAGATCGATATGGGGTAGCTGCGCCTGCAGCCTGTGCATGCGCGGCATGAGCCAGTGGGTGGTGAAGGCGGTTGACACCGATAACGTGACGGTTTCAAGCCCGGTGCTGCGCGCCCGGATTTCCTGAATCGCCGCTTCGATATTGTGAAAGCCGTCGATCACCCCTTGATAAAGTATCTCGCCACTCTCTGTCAGCACGGTCTTGCCGGGGGTCCGCAAGAACAGTTTGACCTCCAGATACTCCTCCAAAAGTGCAAGCATACGGCTGACCGCCGGTTGGGTAACCCCCAGTTCGGCGGCGGCTTTTGTGAAGTTACCGCAGCGGGCCGCTGATTCAAAAACAAACAGGGCGTTGGCGCTGGGTAGTTGTCGGCGCAATGTTGGCATAACTTGAGCTTATGATAACACCAAGATTTTCGCAATTGTCCCCGGGCATCTTATCTGCTGTACTCAATGTCAACCGATAGGCATCACAACAATGAAAGGTGATAAATCCTATGGATGAGCGAGATAGCGTGGGTGTCTCCATACGTTCAATCAGTAAGCGGTATGGCAGCACGGAAGCCCTGAAGGACATAACTTTAAATATTGAGCCAGGTGAATTCATGTCGCTGCTGGGCCCTTCGGGCTCGGGAAAAACGACCTTGCTTGGCGCCTTGGGCGGGTTCGTCATGCCGTCATCAGGGTCGGTATGGGTCGGTGATCAGGACATGACCTACATGCCGCCCCACAAGCGAAATATCGGCATCGTTTTTCAGAGTTATGCGCTCTTTCCTCACATGAGTGTTGGCGAAAACGTCGCTTTTCCCTTGCGGGCTCGACGCCTACCCAAGTCAACATGGCCGGAGCGAGTTAAACAGGCGCTGGCCATGGTCGAGCTTGATGGCTATCAGGATCGTGGAGTGTCTCAGCTGTCAGGCGGCCAACGGCAGCGCGTCGCCCTTGCCAGGGCGATCGTGTTCGAGCCTCGACTGATCCTGATGGACGAACCGCTATCAGCGCTGGATAAGCAGCTGCGCGAGACGATGCAGATTGAACTTCGCCGCTTACATCGCAAGCTTGGGGCCACCGTGGTGTATGTGACCCACGATCAGCGTGAGGCGCTGACCATGAGCGACAGGGTCGCGATCTTGAAAGATGGTGAGCTGGTACAGATCGGCGCTCCCGAAACGCTGCACAACAACCCTAAAGACTCCTTCGTAGCTAGCTTCATCGGCGATTCCACCCTGCTCCCGGTAACCCGTATTGATGAGCACACTGTCCAACTAGGCACTCATACGCTGCGTTCTGCCAAGCCCATCGCTCCCCATGCCGAGTTATTGCTGGCGATCCAGACCGAAAAACTGCTGATCGATGACGGACTGCATGAACCGGGCATCAATCGCCTGCCATGCCGGGTCGTGGAGGCCGTGTACCAGGGCGATAGTCTGAGACTGTTTCTCGAGCTGGAAGATGGAACCTCAATCAGCATGCGTCAGCCCAGTCACCATACGGCACTGCAAAAGATTCCACCGCTCGGCGAGCGTCTGAGCGTGGTACTGCATCCAGAGGACACCATTATCGTGCCTCGTGCGGGATGCGCCCCTCCGGCGACAAACGTCGCCTGACATAACTTCAAAGCACCTCAGAAAGGAGTCATTCACGATTATGGAACTTTCCAATTTTAAAGTTCTTACCTTCGATGTCGTGGGCACGCTGATCGATTTCGAAACCGGTGTACTGGACGCTATCCGTCGGATTGGTGGAAGTGCCGCTCAAGACCTGAGCGACAACACCATCTTCGAGGCCTACAAACGTGGGCGGGATCTCTACCCTGGCCGTTCAAGCAGTGCCATGGCAGATGTCTACCGCTCGCTGGCGGAGGAGTTGAAGCTGCCTGCCGATACGGTCTCAGCCGATGCTTTCCAACTGGCAGTGTTTCGTTGGCCCGCCTTCGAGGATTCGGTGGCGGCGCTAAAGCGCCTGCGCAAGCACTATCGTCTGGTAGCGATGACCAATGCCGACCGCACAGCGTTTTCCTGCTACTCGCATATCCTCGACAGCCCGTTCGACGATAGCGTGACCTGCGATGAAACCGGTGTGGCCAAGCCCAACCCTCAGTTCTTCGCTTACAACCGGGGTCGTCAGGCGGCCCATGGCTATAAGTTCTCGGAAATACTGCATGTCGCCCAGAGCCAGTACCATGACATCGGCATTGCCAAGGAGCTGGGTTACACCACCTGCTGGATCGAGCGTCGCCAGGGCCAGTCGGGATTCGGCGGTACACCGGAACCCGCACAGGTGACAACGCCTGACTTCCATTTCCCCACGCTGAAGGCGTTAGCCGACGCCGTGGAGAAGGTGTGACATGAGTGGGCCGCAGCCAGCATTCCAGATTGCTTCGCTTTGGCGTGATACAACACGTGTCACACCTGGCATCGCAAGCCTTTCCAGTGACAAGGTCGTTGATGTTGCCATCATCGGGGGCGGATACACGGGACTGACAGCGGCCCACCGGCTGGCCGAAAGAGGTGTCCAGGCCATCGTGGTGGATGCCAATCCTATCGGTTGGGGGGCAAGTGGTCGCAATGGCGGCGTGGTATCCGCCAAGTTCCGGCTATCGTTCCACAGCATCGCCCAGGCCCATGGTATGCCAGTCGCCACTGCCATGCACCGGCTCTGCCATGAGGCGGTGGATGAGGTGGACGCCCTGATTCAGGAGTATGACCTGGAAAGTGCCCGTTTTACGCGCTGCGGCAATCTGCGCTGCGCCCATACGGCCAGGGCGCTGGAAGCGATTACCCAGGAAGCCGAATGGATGCGGCGGGAATTGGGCGACGATTCACTGCGCTGCCTTTCCGCTGGCGAGGTGGCAGAAGAGACTGGCTCCCACGCGTTTACGGGTGGGGTGCTGGGGCTTGGGGTCGGCACCTTGCAGCCGCTCGACTATGTGCGGGGCTTGGCGGAAGGCCTTAATCGACGCCATGGCGAGATCGTTTTCGAGCGAACCCCCGCCACCCATATTCGCCGCCTGGAGGATGGTGTATGTATCACGACGCCGGGCGGTGAGATCAAGGCGCGTCAGGTGATACTGGCGACGAATGCCTATTCGGATATCACACCGGTCAGTGCTGCCATCAAGTCGCGTCTGGTTCCGTTCAGGAGCTCGATCATTGCGACTGAGCCGCTTCCAGAGGCGCTGCAGAGCCGCCTGATGATCAAGGAGAGAAGCTACGGTGAAACGCGCAGGATGATGCGCTGGTTTCGCAAGGTCGATGGCCGGGTCGTATTTGGCGGCCGAGGAGCATTCGGTAAACATGACTCCCAGGCGGCATTCGACTCTCTGCGCAAAGCCATGGTGTCGCTCTTTCCAGAGCTTGCCGATATCGGCATCGCTTACCGTTGGTCGGGGCATGTGGGCATGACGTTGGATGCTTTGCCCCATGTCGGCAGATTTGACGACAGAGTTTGCTACGCCGCCGGTTACAACGGCGCTGGAGTGGCTATGTCGACTTTACTCGGGCGTTTGGCGGCGGACTATGCCATGGGCGAAAGCCCTGACGTGGCGCTGCTTGCGGCGGAGCGGCTCCAGGCCGTTCCGCTTTACCCCTTGCGTGAAGTCGGTATTCGACTGGTAGCGGGTTACTACCAGTTCCTTGATGCAATCGGGCGCTGATTGGGCGTCGGAAGCATTTACTCAGTTGGAGATCGCATGATGAAAGATACTAACTGCTTGAAATACTTGTTTGGTTCGTCGGTAATGGTCATCGGTGCGCTTGGCGCCGGGCAAACGCTGGCAGATGGCGAAATTACTTTCGTTTCCCAGGGTAGCGCGTACCAGGATGCGCAGACGGTTTCCATCCTCGACCCAGTTGCCGAGGCATTGGGCATCACCATTCGCCAGGAAAGCGCTCCCGACGCCTGGCCGATGATCAGAACCCAGGGCACCACCGGCCAGGCGGTATGGGATGTGGTCGATACACCGCCGTTGAACTGTGTGCGGGGCGGCAATCAAGGACTGATAGAGGAGCTCGACTTCAGCCAGATTCCTAACGCCGAGTCGATGCCTGAGGAGTACAAGACGCCCTACTCGGTTGCCTACGAGTTCTACTCCAGCGTACTGGCCTACAATCCAGAGGCCTTCGATGGCAATCCGCCACAAAGCTGGGAGGACTTCTGGAATGTGGAGGAGTATCCCGGTAACCGTGCACTGCGCAACCACCCGCTAGGAACGCTCGAAGCCGCCTTGATGGCTGATGGTGTTGCACGAGAAGACCTATATCCGCTGGATGTTGACCGGGCATTCGCCAAGCTTGAGGAGATCAAACCGCATATCACCACCTGGTGGACCTCCGGCGGGCAGTCGGCACAGCTGCTCTACGATGGCGAAGTGGATATGTTGATGATGTGGAATGGCCGTGTCAGCGCCATCATCAATGAAGGCGCTGACGCTGACTTCACCTATAACGATGGGATCTTGCAGAACACGCACCTGTGCATTATCGAAGGCGCGCCCAACCAGGAGACCGCCGTCGAGTTCATCAACGCAGCCATCGCCCCTGAATATCAGGCCAACCTGCCTCTGCATATCGACTACGGCCCCGGTAATCCGGCCGCCTTCGATACGGGCAAGATTCCTGATGAGCGTGCCAGGGAGCTGCCTAGTTTCCCCGAAAATGCCGAGCGTCAGGTGTTGATGTCATACGAGTGGTGGGCTTCCTCGGCAGGTGAACAAGCGGAACGTCGCTGGCTGGAGTTCATGCAGCGATAAGCGCGTCGTTGCCGTGGCCTGCCTGCGAGTTACGGCAACGCTTGTCGATTTCCCGATAGGAGACATCCTTTGAAAGCGACCGCCATCAACAATAATTACCCTCACGTTAGTCACCGGGATGCGTCACTGGGCTATCGGCGACGCGAGCATGTGCTCATGCTGCTCCTGATGTCGCCCGCCGTGCTGGTGGTTTTCGTGCTGCTCCTCATCCCTCTTGGCTGGCTGATCGGTCAATCGTTCTATGCCGACGGTTTTTCGCTGGAGCACTATCAGCGGATCTTCACGGAAGGTATCTACTGGAATACGTTCTGGGTCACGTTTCGCATCAGCTTTATCGTGACGCTGCTGGCGCTGCTGATGGGTTACCCCATTGCCTATGCCGCGTCGATATTGCCACGGCGCTGGTCGATGCTGGTATTGGCGCTGGTGATTCTGCCATTCTGGACCAGCGTTCTGGTGAGGGCCTATGCCTGGCTGATCCTGCTGCAACGCTCAGGCGTGGTGAATGAATCCCTGTTGGGCGTAGGCCTTATCGATGCACCGCTGGCGCTGGTGCATAACGAGCTGGGCACCATCATTGCCACGGTGCATATCCTGCTGCCGTTCATGGTCTTGCCGCTTTATGCCACCATGCAGAAAATTCCCAGCGATCTGATACAAGCCGGTGCCAGTCTCGGCGGCACTCCCCTGCATGTGTTCATGAGGGTGTTCTTCCCGCTCTCTCTCAGCGGGGTTTTGGCGGGCATGACCCTAGTGTTCGTGCTGTGCCTCGGCTTCTATATCACCCCCGAGCTGGTGGGTGGAGGGCGCACGGTCATGGCCTCGATGCTGGTCAGTCGCAACATCCAGCTCTATAGCGACTGGGGTGCTGCCAGTGCAGTCAGTGTCGTGCTGCTCATCTGCGTGCTGGCCATTTTCTATGTGGTGAGCCGACTCGTCCCCCTCGAGAAGATACTGGGTGCAAAATGAACAAACTATCTTTGAGTAGAATTAGCTTTATTGGCTATGTGGCGCTGGTGCTGACTTTCCTGATCCTGCCACTGCTGATTGTCGTTCCCATGTCGTTCTCGGACAGTCGTTTTCTGTCCTTTCCGCCTAGCAGTTTCTCATTTCGCTGGTATGAAACCTTCTTCAGCAATCCAGGGTGGATGTCTGCCGCGAAGACGAGTCTGATTGTGGCGTTTTCCACGGCATTGATCGCTACACCGATTGGCGTGGCAGCGGCCTATGCCATCAATAACTCGTCCCACTGGCTTATGCGTTATTTGAAGATCGTACTTCTACTGCCATTGATCGTGCCAATCATCATCGTCGCCACTGGTGTGTTCTTCATCTACGCCTTGTCGGGGATGCTCTATACCATTCCCGGTTTGATCATGGCGGATGTGATGCTGGCGCTGCCCTATGTGATCACCGCCGTCACGGCAGGACTGCACGGTTTCGACCAGACCCAGGAGATGGTGGCCAGAAGCCTTGGCATGAATCGCTTTCGCGCGTTCATGAGCGTCACCCTGCCGCAGATCATGCCTAGCGTAATGACCGGCGCGATCTTTGCGTTCATCCAGGCGCTGGACGAAACCATGGTGGCGCTCTTCATTTCGGGCGGGCAAAACCAGCCGCTGACCGTGCGCATGTTCACCGCGCTGCGAGACGAAATCGACCCGACCATCGCCGCCATCAGCACCTTGCTGACAGCCGCTTCCTTCGCGCTGGTGTTGCTGTTGGTGCTGGCACGAAAGCAGTCACCGGCATGAATATCGACTTTCTTCCTCTGGAGGAGCGCCACCTCAACCAGGCCGTTCAGCTCTCCAACGCCGTAGGGTGGCCCCATCGGCGGTGCGATTGGCAGCGGTTGCTGACGCTGGGCAGTGGGGTCGCTGGTGTTCACAACGGTGAGCTCGTTGCCACCGGGATGCATTGGTCATTCGAGGCCAGGCTGGCAACACTGGGACTGGTCATCGTATCACCGAACTACACACATCAGGGGTTGGGTCGAAAGGTGATGGAGACATTACTGGAGGCCATCACCGCCACGCGCATCGAGCTGTATGCGACCCAAGCCGGAGCCGATCTGTACCGCTCGCTGGGTTTCAAAGAGACCGCCTGGGTGCACCAGTGCCAAGGGTGGGTTGCCGACTCAGCGGCGGGACAAGCGCTCTTCCCACTGGCCCATCCCGGGGTGAGGGGCTTCCGTGCGACCGACTACGAGACCTTGACCACCCTGGATGAACAGGCCAACGGCAGCCCACGCAGGTCACTGCTTTCCAGCCTATTGGAACAGGGAGAGGCGTTGGTGCTGGAACAGGCGGATGGTCAGTTGAGTGGTGCCGCGATTTGTCGCGATTTTGGCCATGGGTATGTCATCGGCCCGGTTATCGCGAATGAGCATGACGCCGCCAAGTGCCTGATCGAGGCTTGGCTGACCCGCCTGCCAGGCAGCTTCGTGAGGCTCGACACCCTGGATGCCGACCTGGCCGCTTGGCTTACCGGGATCGGTGTAGCCGAGGTTGATCGAATCCCTCAGATGGTCGCGGGTAGCACTCTTCCACGTGTCGGTCCTGCCAAACGCTATGCCCTGGCCAGCCAGGCCTTGGGTTGATAGGAGAACCAGCATGAGTTTCGTTTATAACGCGGATCCCGAACGGGGGCGAGAGTGGGAGCGGCTGTTCGCCCTGCACGCACCGGACATGGCATTTCACCACTGGCCAGACTATGGAAACCCCCTTGATGTTCGCTATCTGGGCACCTGGGCCCCAATCGAGGATCTGGAACGCTTCAGCAATCTGGAGGTGATCTTCTCGCTCGGCGCTGGCGTCGACCAGTTCGACCTGGATGCCCTGCCGCGCCATGTGCCGCTCGTGCGCATGCAGGAGCCCGGCATCGTTGCCACCATGCAGGAGTACGTGGCAATGGCCGTGCTTGGGCTGCATCGGGATTTATTGCGCTACATCACCCAGCAGCGTGAGCGCGTGTGGAAAACATGGCGGGTGCGCCCGGCCGCGCAACGCTGCGTGGGGATATTGGGCCTTGGCCAGTTGGGTGCAGCGGTGGCGCAGCATCTGTTGGGGTTAGGCTTCAACTGTCGTGGCTGGAGCCGCACTGCTCGCGAACTCCCTGGGGTGGAGTGCTATGCGGGGGAGGCAGCGCTGGGGCAGTTTCTCGCTGGCAGCGATATCCTCGTCTGCCTATTGCCGCTGACCGACCACACCCGAGGCATTCTTGATGCTAGGCTTTTCGCTCAATTGCCGCGCGGCGCGTCACTGATCAACGTGGGGCGCGGTGCTCACCTAGTGGATCGCGACCTGCTCTCCGCCCTGGACAGCGGTCAGCTCTCTGGCGCCGTGCTGGATGTATTCGCGCCGGAACCACCACCCGCAGATCACCCTCTGTGGCACCATCCCCGGGTTCTTTTGACGCCCCATGTGGCCAGCATGACCCAGCCGGAAAGTGCCGTGATGATGTTGCTGGACAATATTGCCCGGCATCAAGCAAACCGCGAGATGGTTGGCATCGTCGACCGCAAGCGCGGCTATTGAACGCGAGCTGATCCACCAGCCTGACTATTCCATAACAGCAAAGACAGGAATCGACATGAACCAAGCGACCACCTTTCTACGTCAGCAGTGTTATATCAATGGGGCCTGGGTCTCGGCTAGCGACGGCCGTACCGTGCCGGTACATAACCCGTCGAACGGTGAACTCATCGGCCATGTACCTAGCCTCTCCGCAGAGGAAGTGCGAACAGCCATTCAGGCGGCAGAAGCAGCAGGCTCCGGATGGGCAGCGCTTACCGCCAAGGCTCGTGCCGTCATTTTGCGCCGCTGGTTTGACCTGTGCATGGAGCAGCAAGAGGCCCTGGCACAGTTGCTGACCCTGGAACAGGGCAAGCCATTGGCCGAGGCGCGCGGCGAGATCGCTTATGGTTCGGCCTTCATCGAGTGGTTCGCCGAAGAGGCCAAGCGGGTCTATGGTGACATCATTCCCAGCACAGGCGAAGGCCGACGAATACTGGTGCTCAAGCAGCCGATTGGTGTCGTCGCCGCCATTACCCCCTGGAACTTTCCTAACGCCATGATCACCCGCAAGGCAGGCGCCGCGTTGGCAGCGGGTTGCAGCATCGTGATCAAGCCAGCCAGCGCGACGCCCTTTTCCGCCCTGGCACTGGCTGAGCTGGCCGAGCAGGCGGGCGTCCCCAAGGGGGTACTGAATATCGTCACCGGCCAGGCATCGGTAGTCGGTAACGAGCTGACCGACAACCCAGCGGTACGCAAGCTGACCTTCACCGGTTCCACCGAAGTCGGCAAACAGTTGATGCAGCGCTGCTCGAACACTGTCAAGAAGGTCTCCATGGAGCTGGGGGGAAATGCGCCCTTCATTATCTTTGACGACGCCAATCTGGACGCGGCAGTAGACGGTGTCATGGCATCCAAATTCCGCAATACCGGCCAGACGTGCGTTTGCGCCAACCGAATATTGGTGCAGGACGGTGTCTACGATGCGTTTGCCGACAAGCTTAAGGCCGCCGTAGAAGCACTTTCGGTGGGTGACGGTTTTGAGGAGGGGGTAACGCTCGGGCCGCTGATCGACGAGCGTGCCGTCGCCAAGGTGCAGGAGCATATCAACGATGCCCTGAAGGGAGGCGCCCGCTTGTTGACAGGCGGCATTGCTCACACACGCGGCGGCAACTTCCTAAACCCGGCAATTCTCACTGACGTGTCCCGGGATGCCCTGCTGATGCACGAGGAAACCTTTGGCCCAGTGGCCCCCCTGATCCGTTTCGATAACGAGAAAGATGCCATCGCCCTTGCCAACGACACTCCCTTCGGCCTGGCCAGTTACTTCTACACGGAGAACCTCGCCCGCTCCTGGCGAGTGGCGGAAGCTCTGGACTTCGGCATCGTCGGCCTCAATGAGGGCATCATCTCCAGCGAGGTAGCCCCCTTCGGCGGCGTCAAGGAGTCGGGCATCGGCCGCGAAGGCTCCAAGTACGGTATCGATGACTACGTAGAAATCAAATACCTGTGTGTGGGTGGCATTCGTTGACCGGCAAATAGTCCCTCTTTGGAGGGACTATTTTGTAGCCATGAACCAGGAGACCTGGCTGTACCTCCGGGTATAGCAGCACGCAGCCATCCCCCATCTTCTGAGTACAGCTCACCAATCTCTGCCCCACAGCCGATTAGCAATTATGTACAAGCATTCGGGTGCGGGGGTGGCATAAGCTAGGTGGTGTGACTAATCAGGAGGGGGCGGCATGAGTAACGCAAGCCGGTTTCAATTTATCAAAAGCCAGCACGTGCCAACGCTAACGGTGCTTCACGCGGCCATTGAAGATTTCAGCTACGACCGCCATGCCCACGAGGAGTATGCTTTCGGTGTGACACTGGCGGGGCGGCAGGATTTCTTCAGCGGCGGGCAGTTTCATCGTAGCCCACCGGGCAACGTTATTTTGTTCAATCCAGAGGAAGTTCACGACGGCCAACCGGGCGGAGAGCGCTCACTGGATTACTTGATGGTATATGCGCATCCCGAGCAGGTTAATGCCCTGTTTGCTGATGCTCTGGGGCACGAGCACACGGCTGGCTTTCGCTCAAATAACACCCTTGTTCAGGACATTCGGCTACGCAATGCCATTTTGGAACTGGCGCGCTTAGTCACTTCTCACTCTGGTAGCTATATCGATCAGGAGAATGCGCTTTATCAGGTAATCGAGCGAACCGTGCAACTCGGCGGGATTTCTCAGCCCAACCAGGTACTCACCCGCCCCGATGCTCTGCTGAGCCTAGCTAAAGAGTATATTCACGCCCACTTGGATACGGATATCTCCCTGGATGACATCAGCCAAGCGGCGCATATCTCCAAGTACCACTTCTTACGCCTGTTTCGTCAGCAGTACGGCATTACGCCGCATCAGTATGTGATTAATTGCCGAATCAATGCGGCTCGCTCAGCGCTAGACCTAGGCGCTTCACTAACGGAAGTCGCTTTGCGCTATGGGTTCTCCGATCTCAGCCATTTCAATCGCCGTTTTAAGCGCATTTATGGCATGACGCCCCATAAGTACCAGCGTGATATTGCACGCTAGACTCTGAACGAAAACTGGCTGCGCTCGCCAATACTGCGTTAAAAATCATCTCAAAATGCTCATTTACTCCTCGTAAACTCCGCTTTTTCGTTGATTTTTGCCTTGTCTAGCCTTCGCTCACCGACTTTTCGTACAGACCCTTACACCTAAATACCAGCATAGAGGTTTAACCATGTTAGGAATTGTCGCCTATGCCCTAGGCGCTATGTATTCGCCTGGGCCTGTGAATCTGCTTGGCTTGAATATTGGTATCAATGGGCAAGCCAGGCAGTCGGTTGGGTTTTGCCTTGGCGTGGGTACTGCGATGCTGGCGTACTTATTAGTATTGGGTTGGGCGGGTGCTGCATGGATCGATGATGAAACACTCATTGTGGTGAGTGCCTTGGGCTGCGCCTATATTGTTTATCTCGCGAGCAAGATTGCCCGTTCAAGTGTTGATATAAGCGAGCCAGACAACGCCCCAAGGCTAGTCAGTTATCGTGATGGGCTGGTCATGCAGTTGCTTAATCCCAAAGCCATTTTGGCCACCCTGCCCATTGCCACACTGCAGTTTCCTGCCGCTGACATTCATGGGCTTAGCTTAGTGTTTTGGGCATTCGGGCTATCGATGTTAGCCGCGGGCGCGCCCGGCAGCTATATCGTGATTGGCAGCGTGGTGGGCAGCCGTATTAAAAACCCAGGCGTCGTTAAGGGCTTTAATTGGCTGATGGCAGCTTTGCTGGTGGCCGTGGCGCTTTCGATTGGCGTTGAGCATGTGTGGGCACCGCTTACTGCCCGAAATTGATCCCCAGACGCAGGGCTTGTAAGCCATCGAATTCGACACTTACTTCGTCAGAGAATAAGGGATGGCCCTGCACTATCAAATCTAGCGTCGCCTGAGAGCCGCGATAGGTGACAGTTACTTCAATATTCGCAGTCGTGTTAATGGGCGCCAGCACACCATACTCAATGTTATCCACGCTAACTGCGGTGAGGCCGCGGTCATCCAACTGCTGCTGAACTTCCCGTTCAACGACAACGCCGTAATAGAAGTAAATACCGGCATAGCCAAGCGCTAACAATACAATCAGTGAAAAGAGCTTTCCCATTATTTCTCTCAGTTTTATAGAATCTTAGAGGCTTACAGCGGCTTGTCGGGCTGAAACCAGTGGCGCACTCTGCGGTGCGAGCATTGCCCACAACAACTTCTCCCCTTGGGCGCTGAAGACGATAACGCGAGAGTTTTTTTCTCGCCTTGCCCAGCCAAGCGCCTGAATTCGGGTAAGCAGTGCACTGCCCAGCGCGCCCGCTAGATGATGCCTGCGCTCGCCCCAATCGAGACACTCCCTACAAAATGAGCGTTTTGAAGAAGCAAGCGCGTCTGTATCGATGCCAAATTGATTAAACCACACCTTTCCCTGCTCAGTGAGTTGTAGCCCTCCCGGGTGCTGATGAAGGATATCCGTTCGCAGCATCTGCTCATACACTGAAACACCCAACTCCCCGGCAAGGTGGTCGTAACAGATACGGGCCTTGCGCAAGGCGGGATCGCGTGGCCCTGTAACAAGGCGGTTCCCCTCACTGCGGTAAGCGAGGCCCATCAGCGACTCCAGGAGACTGGACACCTCCGGACCCATCAGCCGGAAATAGCGGTGTCGGCCCTGCTGCTCCACCGTGATCAGCCCTGCGTCTAGCAGCTTGCCAAGATGAAAACTGATGGTCTGCTTGGTAACACCGGCCGTGTCCGCCAGTTCGGTCGCCGTCAGCGCACAACCTGACATCAGGGCGGAGAGAACCTCCGCCCGAGCGTTATCGCCGATAAGCGCTGCAACGCGCACAATGTTAGGGCCTTCACTCATGGTTCGATTCTAGTCGAACCACCAGAGGCCGACAACGCGGTATCGTCCTGGCTACCTATGAGGCCTACCGCGCCCGGCTGAAGTCTGACGAAGGTGGGCACGAGAACTTCACCATGGCTCAAGAGAAGCAGTTTATTCTCAAGGAGGAGCGCAGCTTCGTTGAGGTGGTGGACGGCACACTGGGCGTTGAATCTGTCTATTCGTGGAGTGTTTTATGATCGCTGTGATATTTGAAGTACTACCGCATTCGAACCGGAAGCAGGACTACCTGGACGCTGCCAGCGGGCTGAGCCAACACCTGGAAGGCACCGACGGTTTTATCTCGATTGAGCGCTTCGAGAGCCTCACGCATCCTGGAAAGATCCTGTCGCTCTCCTTCTGGCGGGACGAAGAAGCCGTGAAGCAGTGGCGAACGTTCGAACCTCACCGTTCCGTTCAGAAAGCAGGCCGGCAGGATATCTTTGCCGACTACCGGCTCCGCGTCGCTTCCGTCATAAGGGACTACGGAATGAATGACCGCCGCGAGGCTCCAGAGGATTCGCTTGACGCGCACCCATCATAAAGCGAGCGGGCTAGCCCACTGGGCAGCTGTCCTCGATAGCTAAATTGGTCACTAGCGAGGCGTCGAGTGCGCCTCCGTTAATAGCGCAAATCACAATGCAGGCTTCAGTGCCGTCAGCAGCGATCGCGAGTTCACCATCTACCTTCCAGGCACCGCTTTTGCCGCAGGTTAGCCAGCCGCCGGTGTTGGAGATGTGGTTGGATAGCAGCACCAACCCGCTGCCTGTCGATACTTGATTCTGGAGAGTAACGTTTATAGACAGGCTGGAAAAGTCGCGAGCTAAAGCTGCCTCCCATGTTAAAGCTTGCTCACTCTTTTTTAGCAAGCAATAGCCCTACTCCTGCGCTGGCCAATAAGCCTGCGCAGCCGCGGTTGAATAAACGTCGCATGGCGGGACGTGAAAACCAGTGGCTTAAAAAGCTGCCTGCATAGGCGTAACCGGCAATCGCTACCCATTCCAGCAGCAAAAACAGCGCACCTAGCACTATAAATTGCTGCCCTACATTGCCGCTGGGCTCCACAAACTGCGGCAGGAATGCAGTAAAAATCAGGATGGCTTTTGGGTTACCGGCGGCAAGCAGAAACTCTTGTCGCGCCAGCTCAAACAGGCTCTTGGGTTGGGTGTCTCCGTCATCACTTTCAGCACTGTCGGCACCCCATAATTGATACGCCAGCCATAACAGATAGAGGCCACCCACTACCTTGATGGCCAGGAAAATCTTTTCAGAAGTGTAAAGCAGCGTAGCCAAGCCGGTCGCAGCAAGCGTAATCATGCCAACAAAGGCTGTCAGCCGCCCAATACCTGCAAGACAAGCTGCCCTAACGCCATAGCGCTTGGCATTTGTCAGTGACAGCAGATTGTTAGGCCCCGGCGCCATATTGAGGGCGAAGCAGGCCGGAATAAACAACAGCAGTGTGGTTAGGTTCATGAAAATCGCCTCTCTGGTCTCGCAGCAAAGCCCTTCATTAACATTAGGCTATATGCCCAAGTGTTTAGTTTAGATTAGCTGCTCACGAAGGCTTGGCTCAACCTTTGATACCCAACAGAGGCGATACATTTCCCAACAACAGCGTTAATCGGTAAGGGACGAAGCCTGTGCCCTTATCAGTAAACTTGCGGCTCACTTACCTCCCGGCACGCCCTGACGCTTTCCGCCAGTTCTCCCACTAAGCCATGCACACGCTCTACGGCTTCATCAGGTGTATTGGCATTTTCGATACAGTCGACGAGTGCAGAGCCCACGACGACCGCGTCGCTGAAGCGGCCAATGGTGGCGGCTTGTTCGGCGGTACGAATACCAAAACCAACGGCGATGGGCAGTTCAGTATGTTCACGAAGCCCGGCTACTGCGCTTTCCAACCGTTCTGGCGTGGGCGCACTTCCACCAGTGACACCGGCAACGGAAACGTAGTAGATAAACCCAGAGGCATTCGCCAGCACCTTGGGCAGGCGTTTGGCATCGGTGGTCGGCGTGGCCAGGCGAATAAAATCAATGCCGTGTTGGGCCGCTGGCTGGCAGAGCTCTTCGTCGTGCTCGGGCGGCAGGTCTACCACGATCAGGCCATCGACCCCGGCCTTGGCGGCATCGGTCAAGAAGCGCTCGACGCCGTAGCAGTAAATGGGGTTGTAGTAGCCCATCAGCACAATGGGCGTGGTGCTGTCTTCTTCACGGAAGCGGCGCACCATTTCCAGCGTTTTGGCTTGTGTCTGGCCGTTATTTAAGGCGCGCAGCGCGGCTTTCTGGATGGCGGGGCCATCGGCCATCGGGTCGCTGAACGGCATGCCGAGTTCGATGATATCCACCCCCGCTTTTGGCAACCCGTGCAATAGGCGACGGGTGGTCTCGGCGTCCGGATCGCCAGCGGTGAGATAGCTGACCAGCGCCGGGCGGTTTTGCTGCTTGAGGGAAGCAAAGCAGTGTTCAAGACGAGAGGTATGGGTCATGACGTTCTCCTGTGTCGCGCTCATAGCTGTTTAACCCCGAATTTTTCACCAAGGTGATGGGCTACGCTCATCATGTCCTTGTCGCCACGGCCGCTGAGGTTCACCACCATTAAGTGCTCGCGTGGCAGGCCGGGGGCGCGCTTGCCCACTTCGGCCAGGGCATGGGCGGTCTCCAAGGCGGGAATAATGCCCTCCTGGCGGCAGCAGACCTGAAAAGCTTCCAGCGCTTCATCGTCAGTGGCAGAGACGTACTCGACCCGCCCCTGCTCGTGCAACCATGCGTGCTCCGGCCCGATACCGGGGTAATCCAGCCCGGCGGAAATCGAGTGAGCGTCGATAATCTGGCCATCTTCGTTTTGCAGCAAGTAAGTGCGGTTGCCGTGCAGCACGCCGGGGGTGCCGCCGTTCAGGCTGGCCGCATGTAGGCCGCTTTTAACGCCCTTGCCCCCCGCTTCCACGCCAATCATCTTCACATCAAGGTCATCGAGGAACGGGTGAAACAGCCCCATGGCGTTTGAACCGCCACCAATGCAGGCCACCAGTGAATCCGGCAGGCGACCTTTCTTTTCCAGCATCTGGGCGCGGGTTTCATGACCGATCACGGCCTGGAAATCCCGCACCATCGCCGGGTACGGGTGTGGCCCCGCCACGGTGCCAATGATGTAGAAGGTGTCGTCGACATTCGTTACCCAGTCGCGCAGCGCTTCGTTCATGGCGTCTTTTAGCGTGCCGGTGCCCGAGGTAACGGGGATGACTTCCGCGCCCAGCAGTTTCATGCGAAATACGTTGGGCTGCTGACGTTCGATGTCGGTTGCGCCCATATAGATAACACAAGGCAAACCAAAGCGCGCCGCTACGGTCGCGGTGGCAACACCGTGCATGCCCGCACCGGTTTCTGCGATGATGCGTTTTTTACCCATCTGCTTGGCCAGCAACACCTGACCAATGCAGTTGTTGATCTTGTGCGCGCCGGTGTGATTCAGCTCTTCGCGCTTCAAATAAATACTCGCCCCGCCAAAGTGCTCGGTCAGCCGCTCGGCAAAGTAGAGCGGGCTTGGTCGACCCACATAATCACCCTGAAAATAGGCCAACTGGCGCTGGAATTCGGGGTCGTTCTTGGCGATGGTGTATTCGTCTTGCAGCTCTAGAATCAGTGGCATCAGCGTTTCAGCGACAAAGCGGCCACCGAAGCTGCCAAATAGCCCGTTGGCATCGGGCAGGCTCTTGGATACGTCTACAGGTTGATTCATCGCGACCTCTGAATGCGTTATCGAACTGTTCAGTAAAAACAGTTCAGTGAAAACAATGCAGTGAAAATAGCGCAAGCAGGTGGAGATAAAAATCGATAAGATGTCAACAACATGTGAGATTAAGTCAACTATCAGCAGGATAACCCATGCAACACAGCATGCCCCCGCTTAGCGCCCTGCGCGCCTTTGAAGCCACCGCCCGTTTGGGTAGCGTGACCGCCGCTGCCGATGAGCTAAGCGTGACTCACGGTGCTGTCAGCCGCCAGCTAAAGAGCCTGGATGACCATTTTGGAGTAGCACTTTTTGCCAAAGCGGGCCGAGGTATTGTACTGACCTCGCACGGGGAGCGACTGCAGAGTGGTGTGGGTGAAGCGTTCTCACGCTTGAAGGATAGTTGCGCATCGCTCAAGCGAGATGTCGAAGAGGCGCCCTTCACCCTGGCCTGCCCTGGTAGCCTGCTGGCGCGCTGGCTAATTCCCCGCCTGGATCGCCTGCACCGCGAGCTGCCACAGCTGAAAGTGCAGGTGGTGGTGAGTGAAAGCGAGCAGCCGGGTACGCAAACGGATGCTAGCGCCACCCTGGCATTTGCCGAGCCACCCTGGCCCACAGGTGTTGAGGTATTCGAGCTGATGGAAGAGCAGATATGTGCGGTGGCAAGCTCGCAGCTGGCGGCCCAGTGCGATGCAACCAAGCCCGAATCGCTGCTTGCCAATAAGCTTTTATATACATCTTCCCGCCCCCAGGCATGGCCGCAGTGGGCCACCGCCAAAGGGCTGGCGCTGGAACAGCTTGAGGCGGCGCTCAGCAGAGGCCAGAGGTTCGATCACCTTTACTACTTGATGGAAGCGGCAGTGGCAGGCCTGGGTATCGCCATCGCGCCACGGCTATTGGTGGAAGACGACCTTAAGAGCGGGCGACTTATTGCCCCCTGGGGAAGTATCGAAACCCCCGCCCGGCTGTGCCTGTGGTTGCCCAGCCAAGCCGATAGCCGCCGTAGCGAGCCGCTGGCAGAGTGGCTCAAGCGGGAGTTGGAGGCTGACCGCTGCTAATATGACTACTTGATGAACGTTTATTTCACGCAAAGGATGCGCGATATTTGCTCACGCACCCAACGATGCGCACTATGACCATGATTGCGCTCATGCCACACCATACCGACTTTGAATCCCAGTGATTTAATGGGGGATTCAACAATTTTAAGGTCGGAACGCTGGGCAACTAAACGCCGCGGCACCAGTGCTACAAAACGTGAGTGAGCAATAATCTCAAGGACGAACAGGAATGAAGATGTCGACAGAACAACATTGCGTCTATAGCCCAATGTTTGTAAGACCTGATCCACCTGAGTGGAAAAATTGCCCCCGCTGAGCGAAACGATTACATGCTCGAGCTGGACATACTCTTCAATCGTCATTTCTTCACTTAGCTGTGAGTGATTCCAGCACCCAACCAGCACATAGTTCTCATCATACAGCGGCCTGATTCGTAAAACCTTGGGCGCCTCTTCGGGTGTCATGAGTGCAAGATCCACTTCACCCCGTGCCATTTGAGCTTCCAGCCTGGGTGGCTCCAGACTACGTATGGCGATTCTAATGCCAGGTGCTTGACGCCTTAATTCGTTCATGACCGCCAAACCAATGACCGCTTGAAGGTAATCGGTGCATGCAATCGTAATGGTCAGCGACGCTTGGGCAGGTTCAAAGTGCTGGTGCGTTATCAGCGTCTCTCGCACCTGATCCAGTGCAATACGTAGTGGGGTAAGTAACTCCAACGCTTTGGTGGTAGGCATCATCCCGCGGTGAGCCGGAATGAGCAGCGGGTCGTTGAACATATCCCTAAGGCGGCTCAGCTGAGCGCTGACGGCAGGCTGACTAAGATGCAGCCGTGCGGCGGCTCTCGTGACATTTTGCTCTTCAAGCAAAGCCTCTAAGGTCACCAACAAATTAAGATCCAGCCTTTTATTATCCATATTTTATATAGTAGATCATAAAACTATTAATTTCATTGATAGCTTATTCTTGCCCACAATCTCTAGCGTATCCACCAAGTAAATTCGCCTGTAGGAGCATTAGAGTGTCCAAGACCATATTGATTGTGTATGCGCACCCAGAACCCACATCATTGACCCGCCGGTTCGTAACTGAAACGGTACAAATACTGGAGCGACAAGGCCAAACCGTGCTGCAGTCAGACCTATATGGCATGGGTTGGAAAGCGACGTTTGATGAGCACGATTTCCCCAACCGTATAAATAATGACCGGCTAGGCTTTATTCAAGAGTCGCAGCACGCCTATGCCACTCACCAGCAGACGCAGGATGTCGCCGCAGAGCAGGACAAGCTGCTTGCCGCCGACGCCGTCATATTCCACTTTCCCTTGTGGTGGTTTGGTATGCCCGCCATTCTCAAAGGCTGGATAGACCGGGTGTACGCCTATGGATTTGCTTACGGATACAAAGATGAAGGCAATCGTTATCGCTATGGAGACGGTATTCTCAAAGACAAACGGGCGTTACTGTCGGTAATGGTGGGTGGCCCAGCGGAGGACTATTCACCCCGAGGTATTAATGGCCCCTTGGAGGAATTGCTATTCCCAATCACCCACGGCGCCCTGTTCTTTCCAGGTATGGATGTACTGCCGACCCATGCCGTGTATGGCACCGGGAAACTTTCGAATGCCAGCGTCGCGAAGGAGTTAGCCGCTTGGCGTCTACGCCTCGAAAATCTTTTTAATGCACCCCCTATTCCATTTAGGCGGCAAAATGGTGGGGAGTATCAGCAAAATATACTCGCTGACCATATTGCTATGGGGAAAGAGGGACTAACCATACACATCGACCATTAGCCAATTTTTAGACAGCAACAGCATAAAGATAAAGCATTCATAGCTGCACAATGTTACCAACACGTGCAGCTATGAATTCAGGAAATCTTGGCCAAGCGCAGCGATAAAGCTATCGCTGTGCTTGGCCTTGTCGGAGCTAGTGAGATATAGTTGTACGGAATTTCCGTACATTATGGTGACGTTATGGATATTATTAGTGTTAACAAATTCAGAGACAACCTGAAAAGCGTAGTAGAACAAGTGATTAGCCAGCACGAACCCTTAAAAGTAACCCGTCGTGCCGGAGAGGCGTTTGTGGTGATTAGCGCTGAGGACTGGGAAAGAGAGCAAGAAACACTGCATGTGCTTCAGAACCGAGACCTCATGCAACAAATTGCGGCTTCTCTAGATACCCATAGTCGTGGTCAAGGATACCAACCTGATAATGAGCAGATGAATGAGATCACTGGTATTTGAGGGCCGTACATGGGAAGCCTATGAAAAAATGCGTGAAACAGATAAGAAGCTGCATAAAGCGCTCTGCAAACTCTTAAAAGAAATGCTCCGCTCTGACGATCCAACGGCTGGTATCGGAAAACCGGAGCCACTCAAACACAATCTTTCTGGCTTGTGGTCAAGGCGCATTTCACAAAAAGATCGGCTGATCTACCGGTTCGATGACAAAGCTATTTATATTTTTGCCATCGGCGGACATTACGATCAGTCCTGATAATAGTTAATTGATGAAAAGCACGACGCTACCTCTTCTGCACTATCAAATAAGTGTGCAACTCAGGATGCTGATCGTACTCCAAGTGTTTGCACACCGCGCCTAGCTTAATCAGCAGGGATAAGAAGCCGTTGGTTCCAAGCGACGAGTAGTAGACCTCTGGCCCCATAAAGCTATCAGTGTGCTCGCCGGGTTCTTCCGTGCCACCAAAGGAGAAGATAAACACACCCCCCTCATTCAGGCTGTTGATGATCTTCGTGATGACACTTTCCTGTTGCGCCAGCGGAATATGCCAAATGCTGTCCCAGGCGGTGATAAAGTCGTATTTTTCCAGCGGCTGCCACTGGCAAATATCCTGGTGGTGAAAGGTCACGTCAGGGTGCTTCTGCTTAGCGAGGCGCAGCATTTCATCGGAAATATCCACGCCTTCAGGCGTAAAGCCTTCATGTTGCAAGAAGTCGATAAAGCGGCCGGTACACCCACAACCGATATCGAGTGCCTTACCTCGGCCCTTCACAAACGAAAGCGCCCTTTTGTGCGCCTCTATCCCGTTAGCGAGATTGAATTTGTCGCTTTGCCAGAGGTGGGTGATCTGATCGTAGGCGCTGCCAATATCAGTGGGTGTCATGGATGGCCTGTCGGATAAAAAGTGAAGACTTAGTGACTATATCACCCACTCAAGCGCTCGCGGTTATTGGCCACCAGTTCAACCAGAAAGTCCGCCACGGCCCGAATACGGCCTGATTGGGTAAGATCCGTCTGGATGACCAAGTAGATCGGCTGATCCACGCCAATATCCGCAGCGACACAGACAAGCCCGGCCTCCCTGGCCAGAAAATGTGGCAATACCGCTATCCCCAGCCCCGCTTTCGCCGCCGCAAGCTGGGTCGCCAGCGAGGTGGTGGTTAGCGCCGGTTCCCGCTCTTGCAGAATCCGCTCAACCCACTGGGCGGCAGGTAGGTGCGCTTGCATTTCTCCCCAGGTAATAAAGGCGTCGCTGTCGTAATCGCCCGCGTCATGATGAACCTCACGCTGGGCCACATAACTGGGGCTAGCATAAAGCCCAAAACCCAGCGAGCCGAGTCGGCGAAGGGTGACATTGCCCCGCTCAGGTTTGACCATTCGAAGCGCTACATCGGCGTCACGGCGGTGCAGATTGACGGTGGTGATATCGGTCACTAGCTCAAGTGTGATGCCGGGGTACTGAGCATAAAATTGTGGCAATGCAGGCAGAATCAACGACGTGGCCAGGTTTTCAGCCGTAGCCAAGCGCACCCTGCCGCTCAGTTGCGTAGCGAGTGCGCCCCCGCTGGAGAAGGCAGCTGCGGCGGCTTCCAGCGCTTCGGCTTTTTCGATTAGCCCGGCCCCTTCTTCAGTAAGCTGATAGCCCGACTGCTGACGAACAAACAACGGCAGCTTCAAGACTTTTTCCAGCCGCTCGATACGCCGGGAGAGCGTCGCGATACCCAGGTGGAGTTCCGCTGCCGCGCCGCTCAAAGTGCCGTGGCGGGCCACCGCCAGAAAGGCGCGTGTGTCATCCCAGACCCACCCGCGGGGCATCTGATTTTCAAAACTGGAAAACGGTTTACCGAACTCGTTCATTTTTTTCATTATTGGATAGTGCCACGCTGTTATTGCGCGTTTCAACAAGCGCTCGATAACAGCTCACGCTCTCTTGATGGGCAATGGTTTCGTAAGTCATTACAGGAGACATAGCATGCAAAAACGTACACTCGGCACCGACCTGACCACTTCTGCCATTGGCTTAGGCTGCATGGGAATGAGCGAGTTCTACGGCCCCCGAGACGATAGCGAGTCGCTTCGGGTATTGGCCCGGGCGGTGGAGCTGGGAATCGACTTTTTTGACACGGCGGATATGTACGGGCCACACCATAACGAGGAGCTGATTGGCCGTTTTCTTGCCAGCCATAAACCAAATGTACGTATCGCCACCAAATTTGGCATTGTTCGCAACCCTGGTGAGTATCAGCGTAGCCTGGATAGCAGCGCCCAGTATGCCCGCCAAGCTTGCGAGGCGTCGCTGAAGCGGCTGGGCATCGAACAAATCGATCTCTACTACGTTCACCGCGTTAACCCGGAAACTCCTATCGAAGAGACCATGGAGGGCTTGGCACAACTGGTTAAAGAGGGAAAAATTGCCCACATTGGTCTCTGCGAGGTTAGCGACGAGACCCTGCGCCGCGCACACTCCGTGCACCCGGTGACGGCGGTTCAAACCGAATACTCGCTCTGGACACGGGACGTGGAGCAAGCGGTACTGCCCACCTGCAAGGAGCTCGGCATCGGCTTCGTGCCCTACTCTCCTCTCGGCCGAGGTTTTTTAACGGGCAGGTTTCAAGAGAACGCCGATTTCGGCGAAGGCGATTTTCGTTCTAACCTGCCGCGCTTCTCTGAACAGGCCATGGATACTAACCGCCGAATCGCGGAGGTGATTGGTGACATGGCAGCACTCAAAGGCTGCACCCCTGCGCAGCTCTCACTGGCCTGGCTGCTATCCAAAGGCGACAATATCGTACCGATTCCGGGCACCAAGCGGTTGCGCTACCTTGAAGAGAATGCGGCAGCGGCTTCCATCCCACTAACCACCAATGAGCAGCAACAGCTTGAGGCGGCCACTGCTCGCCTTCCGGTCATCGGCGAGCGCTATACACCAGAGGGCATGAAGGGGGTTAATACGTGAGGAGCGGCTGCGGCTTGGCTACTAAATAATCTCGCCAATCGAGCGTTTGCCATCCAGCAGTAGATACTCCTGATTGACCAAATCGGACTTTTGCACGACATGAAGTAACGCATGGGCCACGTTGGCTCGTGAGATTTGGTTGTCGCCTGCTTCATCCAGTGAACTAGCAAACTGCTGGCTGGCGGCTTCGTGGGTCAAACGCCCAGGCTTGAGAATAACGTAGGGCATACCGCTATTGCGAAGGTGGGCATCGGCGGCAAATTTAGCAGCCATATAGGGGCGCAGCTTTTCGGGCGCTTCCATAGGGTTTTCTGCCCGCATAGCGCTGATCATGATGTAGCGGGAAAGCCCCTTTTGTTTGGCGATATCGGCAGTACGGATGGCACCGTAAAGATCAATCATCAGCGTTTTGTCTGGCCCGGTGTGCGGCCCTGACCCTGCCGTAAAGACCACTTGGTCGCAGCCGTCAAAGGCGTGCTCAAACTCGCCTTCTAAATCGGCTATCACTGTATCGATGCCGTGCTCTTTGAACCAGGCTGCCTGCTCTTCACTGCGGATCATCGCCTTGATGGGCGTGCCCGCTTTTTGGGCCAGTTGGCAAAACTGTTTGCCAATCTGCCCGTTCGCGCCAATCACTAACGTTGTCATAACGACTCCTAGTGAATTAGTTAGTTACTTACTAATAAGTGCAGGCATCTAGGCGTAATTCAACCTATTGCTGATTAATTCTCCCCCTGCACTTACTTACCTACGTTAAGACCTTCCTAGAGCCGATGGCCCCGCAGCGAGCCGCTGGCATAATGGCTTAAGCGTGAACTTGAGGTGTAAAGCTATAATGAATCAGTGAGCGCTTTGCGCCTAGTCGTTATCAGGAGACCTCCCTATGACCGAGGCAGAACGCAGTGTCGGTGTTGATGCGAGTAACGATGCTCTTACCCGAGCACGTTATATATCGCAAATTCAGCGTATTTCTTCGACTGCTAAAGCAGGCATCTCAGCAGGCAGAACCAGTTATCTTGAGGCAGCGGAGTACTGTCATGCGATGCGCAACCAAGTCATGGATGAGTATAGGGAACTGACAAGCGTGCAGGGGCTGGCGAGAGCAGAGCAGATAAAAAAAACACCGCCTAGTCTTGCTGCTCTTTTCGAGCGATACGCGCAGCAACTATTTGGTTATTCGTACCAAAACCTCTCAGCTGAGCAGCAGCAACGCATACACCACGAGGTTATTGAAGCTTCTGGCCGCAGCAATGCTGAAGTCTGACCCAAGCACTTCAGCATCGATAATTGCCAGCTCTTCAATACGAACGCTACATTCAGCGCTCACGCACTCAAGCCACAACCCCAAACACACGCCCAATAGCAGAGGTTAACGCCATTGCGAGCGCGCCCCAGAACATCACTCTTGCTGCAGCTTTCCAGATAGGTGCACCGCCCACTCTAGCCGCAAGAGCACCCAACAAAGCCAGGAAGAGCAGTGAAAACAGCGCTACCAGAGGAGTCAATAGTGATGATGGTGCCCACCAGGCGACCAACAGTGGCAACAGCGCGCCCGTGGTAAAGGTCGCTGCTGATGAAAGGGCTGCTTGAAGCGGGCGCGCTTGACCAGTCTCGGTGATGCCAATTTCATCCCGTGCATGGGCACCCAGGGCATCGTTGCTCATCAGCTGTTCGGCGACTTGCCGCGCCAGCTCAGGAGTCAGGCCGCGGGTTTCATAAATGGTGGCAAGCTCTTCCTGCTCTAGTTCGTAATGCTCCGCCAATGCTTTACGTTCGATATCGAGATCAGCATTTTCAGTGTCGGCTTGCGAGCTTACCGAAACATACTCCCCCGCCGCCATCGACATGGCGCCAGCCACCAGCCCGGCAATACCCGCCAGCATAATAGCGCTTTGAGTGGTATTGGCTGCGGCTACCCCCAGTATTAAACTGCTAGTAGAAACGATGCCATCGTTGGCCCCCATCACAGCAGCACGCAGCCAGCCGGAACGGTGAGATCGATGGTGCTCTGAATGGATCATGGACTTTCCTTTCTCTGAGGCGCATCCAAGCCAACAATAGCATCTAAGGTCATGAACTATTTTGCTGGCACTACTCGAAGTAGCCTGCCCTCGGAGCTGTCGGTAAGTAGGTACACTTCACCTTCTGGGCCTACCCGCACATCTCTTATACGCTCGTCTAGCTCACCAAACAGGCCTTCTACATCGCTGGCTTCGCGGCCATGGTTAGATAAACGTACCCGACGCACCTCGTTATTTACCAGCGCTCCTATCAGTATATCGCCCTGCCACTGCGGGAACAGCTCGCCGCTGTAAAGCGCTATCCCCAAGGGGGCAATAGAGGGCGTCCATTCTAAAAGTGGCGTTACGGTACCAGGGTACTTTTTGAACGGCGTGACGCGCGCCATGCTCATGGGCCATCAGCCGCGGGGTCTGCTCGTCATAGACGCCGTGAACGATGCGATGACCATAGCTGCAAATTGCAGGTGGGGGCCTACAAAAGGGAAGAGTGGCTCGCTTTCCAAGTTTTACAACGCCGTATGGTGCCCTTGCTGCCTCTTCAGCTCTCGATGAATCACTGAACAGTTCTCGTCATTTGGCTTTCACGCTCCAGGCCATGTACGCTTATTGAACGAACATTCAATTAAGGTGCTTTCATGCAACGTCATTCGCTATTCGCCGCAATGTCACTGGGGCTTTTTGCTGGTGCTGCCACAACCACCGCGCTGGCGGAGTCCACACCGTTGGAAGAGCAACTCAAAGAGCTTGAGTCATTCCAAGTGATCGCCCACCGCGGCGCCAGCGGCCACGCGCCGGAAAGCACCATGGCGGCCTATGAATTGGCCCATGAGTGGAATGTCGACTACTTAGAGCTGGACGCCCAAATCACCGCCGATGGTGAAGTCGTGGTATTTCATGATGACGCCATTGACCGCACCAGCGACGGTGAAGGCAAGATTAACGACTACACCATGGAAGAGCTGAAAGCGCTGGATACCGGCGCTTGGTTCAATGAAGCCAATGCTGATAAAGCAGACGCGGACTTTGCAGGGGCACAGATTCTCACGCTGGATGAGCTTTTCGAGCGTTTCGGTCACGATGCTCGCTACTACATTGAAACCAAGTCACCGCAGCTAAATCCAGGCTTGGAAGAAGCCCTGGTAAAAACGCTGGAAGAGTACGACATGGTCGAGAGTGGCCGAGTATTAGTGCAGTCTTTCGAGCAGGAAAGCCTGTTAAAAGTGCAGGAACTAAACGATGACATTCCGCTAATCCAGCTCGTTTGGTACTATCCCAGTGAAGAGGACGAATCGCGTTTAGTGGAGTGGACTGGCGTGACACCGGGCCCAGCAGAGATTAATGATGAAGACTTCCAGGCGGTAGCGGAATACGCGTCAGGAATCGGTACTAACTATATCTACGAAGGCCAAGAAGTCATCGATGCCGACTTTATTCGTCAAGCAAATGAAAATGGCCTGCCGGTGCACGTTTACACCGTCAATGAAACCGAAGAGATGGAGCGTTTGATGGAAATGGGCGCAAACGGCCTGTTCACAAATTATCCAGATCGCTTGCTTAAGCTCGTTGAGTAACCATCGTTTAATGGCATATTACGCCCGGCCTTGGCCGGGCGTTTTTATAATAAGGTTTTACTCAAGCCCAAGCTGCCCCAGTACCTGCTCTACTCTTTTACGATCGCCCGCTTGCAGCGTTTTAAGCGGCTGGGGCAAGCAGGGCTGACTCACCTTCCCGGTGATTTCTGCAATGGTAGCCGCCACTCGCAGGCTACCGCCGTATTCACGGTAGAGTGCCCACAGCGGCTCAAGGGCATCTGAAAGCGCCTTGGCCTGTTGAATATCCCCCGCCTGAGCAGCTCGGGTTATCGCCAGCGCTGCTCTAGGGTATAACCCGCCGATAACGGAGTACCAGGTATCACATCCCGCATTTAGACCGGTGGCTGCTGCCGCGTCGCCGCTGATGCCGATAGTGACATCAGCGGGGAGCAGCTTGCGCAACCCAGCCACCCGCTCCTTTGCAGAGTCCATATCATTGTTCACCGGCGGAATTTTGATAGAGCGAACCTGGGGTAGCTGCGCGATTCGCCCATGCAACTCATCGCTAAATTCAAAATGGGTTGTGCCAGGATTATCGTACACGCAAAGCGGCACACTCAGCGATTGACAAACCGTGGCGTAGAGGTCGAAGACTTCGTCATTGGTGAGCTTTTGGTAGGAAACCGGCGCTAGCAGAACTCCGCTGGCGCCTGCCTGCTGTGCGTGCTCTGCGTTAGCCAGCACATCACGAGTACGTAACGCACCAATGCCTGCAATTACAGGCGTGCCAACTGCATTTTCAACGCTAAGCTGAATAACACGGGCGCGCTCATCACGGTTTAAATAGGCGTAGCTACCGGTCGAGCCCAGCACGCCAATGGAATCCACCGCTGCCTCAGCTAAATGAGCAACTAAACGGACAAACTCATACTCATTAATGCCCCGCTCGTTCATGGGAGTTAGCGGGAATGCACTTAGGCCGGTGAACATGGTGGATGATCCTTTTAAGATGGATGTCATTCGTAGTGTCGCACAGACGATTAGCTCTTATGTACAAGCGTACTGCAATGGAATAGCCACAACTTATCCTCGTTATTCGTTGACATAACTTTCTGTTATTTTTCTTGAATTGATGTAGTGTTTGCGTATACGCCGTATCGATACGGCACATTGCTTCTGATGTGTATCTTTCAGTCATACTATCATGACTGAATATAAAAACAGTCTCGTTAGTGCTGCAAGGGAGAACACGTCATCAATTCATACACATTTTCAGTGCAGAGCAGAACTGCACCGTGCGTGAACCTGGCGTTCATCAATCAACCAGTAAGCCACCATCAATGTCATTACCCGTTGTAAGCGGTTCTCTAATGCGATTGGCCTTACTGGCAGTAACCACCCTTATTTTGCTTGTGGTGATTACTTTTGCAGCAACGAATGCCATCGCTCGGGAAGCACCACTTTATTTAGTGGCTCACCCTGACGTCACTACCCGTTGGCTGAACCGCGATACCACCCGCGCAATTTTCGCCATGCGCCAACGCACCTGGCCGGATGGCCAAGCGGTTAGGGTCTTCGTCTTAAGTAATAGCCATCCTATGCATGCTCGCTTTGCCAAAGAGCAATTGGCGGTTTACCCGCACCAGCTACAGCTAGCCTGGGATCGCATGGTCTTCTCAGGTACCGGGCAAGCCCCCGATCGAGTAAGCGATCAAACCGAAATGCACGAGCGCGTTGCTACGACACCCGGTGCTATTGGCTATCTTGAAAGGGAGTATCTGGATGATAGAGTCCAAGTCATTTCGATGGAATGAATGCAGAGTCTTTGCCGCTTTGCTAGGCACCGTTGTAATGGGTTTATCTGCTCCCGCCCAAAGCGACGAACACCCTCTGGATACTTTACAGGTGCATGGCTTTCTAAGTCAGGCGCTGGTCGTGACTGACGATAACAACTTCTTTGGTCAGAGCAGCCAGGATGAAGGCAGCTTAGAATTTACCGAAATCGGCCTCAACGTCTCCTTACGTCCCCATCAGGATGTACTCGTTGCTGCTCAAGTGCTAAGTCGTCAAGCTGGAGGTGATAGCAGCGATGCTGAACCTAAACTGGATTACGGTCTAGTTGATTACCAAATAATTTCAGACCAAGAACGTACCTTTGGTATCCAGCTAGGAAGGTTCAAAAACCCTTTTGGATTTTATAATCAAACCCGCGATGTGGCCTTTACACGGCCCAGCATATTACTGCCTCAGTCTATTTATTTTGATCGCACTCGGTCTCTGGGGCTTTCAGGAGATGGCATCAGCCTTTACCACGAGGAAAGACTCCGCACAGGTACCATAAGGGCGCAGGTAGGTTTTGGTCAGGCACGCATGGAAGATGACGTAGAGCAAACCTTGGGACTTGATAGGTTTCCTGGTTCTCTAGATGCGGCTTCCTCAGCGATAGGGCAGGTTCGATACGAGCATGATGCAGGACGGATCGTTGCAGCAGTGAGTACAGCAAATGCCAACGCTGATTATGAATCTCCTGCCAGCTCGCCCGGCGAAGGCCGGTTCCGATTTCAACCCTGGGTACTATCTTTTCAATATAATGAAGAGTTATGGACACTAACTGCCGAGTACGCCATCAGAAAATTAGAGTTAGAAGGCTTTAATTCCTTCTCTAATTCAAGCAGAACTGGCGAAAGCTGGTATGTGCAATTTGCTAGACGCTTTAATTATAACTGGCAATGGCTGATTCGTTACGACAGCTTAACTAATAATAGAGAAGACTCTTCAGGAAAAAATTATGAAGCGATGGGCCTGGGGCCTGCACATTCACAATTTGCAGATGATCTAACATTTGGTCTGCAGTGGACACCGCACCCTCAAGTAATGCTGGCAGGCGAATATCACCATGTGGACGGCACTGGTTGGCTGCCCACTCAGGATAATCCCGACTCTTCAGCGACCAGCCGAAGATGGAACATGTGGTTATTCCAGCTATCGCTGCGCTTCTGACGCTTCCCCAGATCCTGGCTAGGACGTTACCGCGATGAAAACACCTACTCTTTTTCGAACGCCTCAGCGTCTTAGCCTAACATGGCGGGTCATCGCGTTAAGTAGCCTCCTGCTTTTGGCACTGGTAACACTTTTTACTTGGCTAGGCCACGACAACTTAACTCGTCAGTTTCAGGAAAGTCAGACTCAGCACCATGAACGCCAGCAGCGAGAAATCCGTTTAGCACTACTCCGTTCATCAGAAAATTTACGCCAGTTAGCAGGCTTGACGGCCGCCTCTGCGAGCCTTGGGCTGCCCTTGCAAGCGGGTAGCACAGCCGATGTAGAGCGAGCGCTGGACTCCCAGTGGCCCGCTCTTCAGCTCGAGGCAGGGATTGATGAGATTCTAATCATCAATACTCGCGGACAAGTCATGGGAAGCTGGGGAACCGGAAATTCGCAGGCACAGCTTCCCATCTTGAACTGGGTAAATCGTGTAATGAACACCGAACGTCCACTCGCAGCACTTCGCTGTTCAGATAGCTGCCAGCAGTTTGCTGCCGTGCCGGTGCTGGTGGAGGGGGAAAGTGTCGGTATGGTCGTGCTGTCCCGCTCGTTAGCCGATGTCACTCGGCAAGCCAAAGAAGTGTCTGGCAGCGAAGTCGCTTTACTCGTTACCGGGCCCGCTGAAGAAAATCAGATAACGGCAACAAGGCAGTTGCCAGCGTGGAATGGCCAATTGTTGGCACTCACAAGCGAAGAACAAAGCTTAGTACCTTTGCAGCGAGCGGCAGACACTGCCCCTGTTCGCCGCTTGATGGAAGCACCATTAAGCCTTGAACATGACGGCAGGCATTTAGAACTCAGTGCAGTGCGCATGGAAGAGGATAACGAACGTAGCAATATCGGGTACTTCCTGCTGATATCAGACATTACCGAACAAATTAAGGCAATTAATCAGGATACTCGCACACTCTTGTTCGTAGGCGTACTCGGCTGGATAGCTGCTGAACTACTGCTACTGGTCATACTGCTGGGCCCAATGGCTCGACTGCGTAGAGTCGCTGGATTGCTTCCTGCCCTGGCTGACGGGAAGTTTAGCGATATACACTCCGCCATTCCCAGCCACCGCCGTCGCATTCCCGACGAGATAGATGTGCTTGAGAGCACTACGCTCGAGCTTTCGCGCCAACTCGAATTGTTAGAGAGTGAAGTACAAGAGCGCGGTGACCAACTAGCCGAGCGCATTGAAGAGCTAGCCAAAGAGCGGGATTTCATCAGTGGCCTGCTGGACACAGCCCAGGTGTTTATCATTGCTCAAGATTGCACTGGAAGGATCAGCCTAGCCAATGAGTATGCTCAGTTGATGCTGGGGCTTAATGATACTTCACTACTTGGACGTCATTTTATTGATGTATTCGAGGCGGGTTCTCCTACCACGTTGAATACGTTTCTCCATCCCCAGCAAGAAGAAAAAACGCTACGTACGCCCGATCACCGCCTTCATACTATTGCTTGGTATCATGCCCCTTTACAGACGGGTAATGAGGGGAAAGTATCACGTATATCAGTAGGGCTCGATATTACCGAGCGCAAGGCTGCCGAAGCGCGATTAACTTGGTTGGCCGAACGCGATCCGTTGACGGAACTGTACAACCGGCGCTATTTCCAGCATGCGCTACAAATCGCCATTGAACGCCCCTCAAAGACAAAAGGAGCAGTACTGCTGCTCGATTTGAATCAGTTCAAGGAGGTTAACGAGCTGAGTGGCCACCATGTAGGCGACAAATTACTTCGTGAAGTGGCTGACACCCTCTTCCGCAACCTTGGCCGCCGTGGGGTTATTGCCCGCCTCGGTGGCGACGAGTTTTCCCTGCTATTAGAGGATACCAACGCCGATCAGGCAGTCAGTGTCGCGCAATATATAGTCCAACTGCTAGAGGCCATCGGCTTCATTGTCGGCGAGCGGCGGCACCGGGTAACTGCCAGTATTGGTATTGCCCTGTTTCCAACCCATGGCAATACGCCTGCTGACCTAATGGCTAGCGCTGATGTGGCAATGTACAAAGCTAAGGAGAGTGGGCTCCAGCACTGGCATCTACTTTCCAAGTCAGAAAATGCCAAAGACGAACTACAAGAACGAGTTTACTGGGTTGAACGCATACGCAATGCGCTTGAAGAGGACAGCTTCGAGCTAATGGTGCAGCCCATCATGCGCCTTGAAGACCAAGACGTAAAACACCACGAGGTGCTTCTGCGAATGCGAGACGCAGATGGGAGCCTAATTTCTCCTGCACACTTTATTCCTATTGCTGAGCAGAGCGGACAAATAATTTTAATCGACCGCTGGGTATTGCGGCATAGTTTAAAAGCACTTAGCCAGTTGCAGGATCGAGGCATCACTCTGGCAGTTAACCTTTCGGGCCAATCTCTTCACGACGGAGATTTGAAGCAATACTTGGCAGATGAGCTGACGGCTAGTGGCGCTGATCCTCATCACCTCATATTGGAAGTAACAGAAACAGCCGCGGTTACTGATTTTTCTACCGCGCGCGGCGTACTACAAGCAGTACGCGACCTGGGTTGCCGTACCGCATTGGATGACTTTGGAGTGGGCTTCAGCAGTTTCCACTACCTCGGGCAGTTGCCCGTCGATTATATTAAGATTGATGGCTCTTTTATTCGCAGCTTGCTAATTAGCCCTGACAGCCGCGTCATTGTTCGTGCTATTGCCGACATTGCTAAAGGTTTTGGCAAGCAAACGATTGCTGAATTCGTTGATCAAGAAGCACTATTGCCAATATTAAAAGCCTATGGGATAACTTATGGGCAAGGATTTTATTTAGGGCGTCCTGAAAAAATTAAAAAAATAATAGAAAATTAATAAAATTGTCAAACATAAAAAATTAGCTATATAATTTATGCATTTCATTCTACGCCCTAAAATAGGAAAAAAAATGACACCTCAAGAAAACAAATTTTCAAAACGTTCTCGAAATCAAGCACTTCTTGAAAAATTTTCAAATGAATACAATTTCATATTAGCAAAAACGGCTAGCGAAAAAAACAAAGCCTTACTTCTAAGACATGCGATTTTTCTACAAGAGCTTAATTATGAAATGCATGAAGATCAAACTAAAAAATATGAAACCGATGAGTATGATAATACTTCTATACACTGCCTTATTGAGCATAAAAAAAGTGGCCTACCTGCAGGATGCATGCGTTTAGTAATCCCATCGAGCGACCCAACCTCAAAACTTTATAGACTACCGGTGGAAATACAAGGGGAACAAAAGCTTAATCATAGGACCTTGAATCCTAGCCTAATGTCAAAAATACAACTTTGTGAAGTCTCCCGCTTAGCAATTTCACGACACTTTCGACCACGGCAGCAAGATAAAAACCAACTCGATGTAGTATTTGATGGATATAATTTCTCTACCGAAGAGACAGAAACTTTTCCATTAATTGCTATTGGTTTATTCCTATGCACCTATTCTTTAGTTGGTTTAAGTGGCAAACAACATGTATATGCAATGATGGAACCTCGACTACCTAAACTTTTATCGCTGTCTGGATTCCATTTCACTCAAGTGAGCGAAGTCATAGAATACCATGGCTCAAGGCATGCTTATTATATTGACCATACCAAAGCAGAAAAAGAAATGCATGAAGACTTAATGCCGCTATACCTATATATCCGACGAGCATTAGAGCCACAATTAAAAGAACTGCTGGCTACAACAGACAGCAGTTCTATAGCTTAGGCTCTGTCTGAAAACTGGCTGCGCTCGACCATACGGCGTTAAAAATCGGCTCAAAGTACTCATTTACACCAAGTAAACTCCGTCTTTTTGCCGATTTTTGCCTTGCCTGGCTTTCCGCTCACCGACTTTTCAAACAAAGCCTAGCGTAGTTATAGAGATACAACTATGCTGCTCTATTACTCTCGACAGGCGAGGGGGATCTAAAATCATTAACCGTTAAGCTGGTGAATTTCTCCAAGAAAAACACTAGCGTTTCGGGATATTTGAAACGCTCCTCGAAGCGCTCTTGGCCCTCTTGTGAACGCCGTGTCACGCTTGCTTTATAGCCGCCATTAGATTTAGTCACTTTTACGCTATTTTCGCGACTGCCATCACGTTTAATGGCCGTTAATGGTGAGCTATCGCTTAATAAAACGTCTAGCTGTCGAGCAGCAGTGCGTTCCTCATCAGATGCCCAGAGAGGCTGATCTCGGTCACCATAACGGTAGAGCATAATCACCAGCATGACCGAAAAAATACTGCTGGTTAGCATCCAGGTTAATAAAACGCTCGAAAGCGCCGTTGTCAGCATGATGAACATTTGAACCACAATACCCACCGCTAGCACACTGGCCAGAGGCCTCCACATACGCGGGTTCATAAACCCACGCTTGAGGATATACCCCCAAAGCCCAATGACCGCTAATGCCCCCAACAACAAATGAATGGGGGCAAGCAGCGTTCCTCCTCCAGCCAATATAGCAATTACCCCAATGATCACTATTAAACTGTAGAAAGCAGCTAACAGGTAGTAAGCACGATCAAGAGTCATATGCAGTCTCCATGCGGGTTAGCCGATAACCTAATCGCCATCGGTTTTCTTGTTATCTGTATACGGAAAAAGCCTTGAACTGCAGTATAGGTTATGACGAAAATTCTTCACTATTGCCGACGTAGCCAATACGGCAGGTCATAACCCTTGAGCCCCTCGGCGTAGCCAATCATGCACGAAAGCGAGCTTATGTCGGGCAGCCTCTGAGAGGACAAAGGGATAAAGATCCGGCAAACCCATCGAGCGATTAACATGATTAACGCCCACGGTGAGTGAAGCTGCCACGTAGATCAAGCGCTCTGCATCAGGCTCTGCATACGGCTCCCATTGATGGCTAGGCAGCTCTGGTGAAGAGAGGTCTGATGCCGCAAAGCTATCGGCAATATCGGTTAAATGCAGCAGGTGAGCAGCAGTCTCGGCCCAATCTTCATGAGGGTGCGCAGAGGCATAAGTGGTTAAATAGCGCTTTTTCCAATCGGGCGGCGGGCCATCAGTATAGTGGCGCTGAAGTGCTGCGGTGTAATCCAGACGTTCGTCTCCAAACATCTCACGAAAAGCATCAAGAAAGTCTTCGCGCAGGCTTAGCCGCCACCACAGCATATGCGATATTTCGTGGCGCATATGGCCAATCATCGTGCGGTAGGGCTCTTCAAGCGCTTCACGACGGGTCGTGACTAGTACGGGGTCTACTTCGGCTACACTAATGGTCACCACCCCTTCAATGTGCCCCATCGGCACAGGCGTACGGCCTTCGGCGAGCAAATGGAAAACCGGCGGCGCGCCTGGATCTTCCGGGCGGAACCAGTGCCAACGCCCGAGGTTATCAAGCACCCAGCGTTTGGCGGCTTCAGTCTTGGCCCAATTAGGAATCGCATTAGGAAGGTTAGGATCTGGAGCCAGCGCCGTCATGGCACAAGCGCGACAAAAAGCTCCCTCTTCAGGTGCAATCCAGTTGCAACCGATAATGTCACGGTTAATACAGAAAGGTGGCATTGGCACAAAGGCCCGTGCCTGAGGGTCATAGGCAACGGGGATACCATCTGCGGTTGCGAGATTATCGAACCATAGAGAGCCGGAACCGACGGGGTTTGAAAATACTCGCATACGGTAAAGCTCCTGAAAGCGAGGAAAAGAGAACCTCAACCGACCGACTGAGCGTTCTCTTTTCCAAAAATCCTATTAAAAACAGTGTGCAGCGCACTTTATTTCATTTCAAAACCGCGCTTGATTAAAAAATCGCGCATATGAGGGCGCAGCTTGTTATCGAACAAAGGCTTGAGATTGCGAGACCAGTCGGTGTCTTTATTACTGCTACTGCGAGCCCGATAGTAAGCCTGCATAGTCGTATCGAAGGACTCTACCTGCTCACCGTCTTCAGTGTAGTAGTCTTCTTTAAGAACCGCCTCCACGGGTAAGCGCGGCTTAACTTCAGGCTCTTGATCCGGATAGCCAAGGCACATACCAAACACCGGGTACACGTGCTTTGGGAGGCGTAGCAGGTCGCTAACCTCTTGAGGATTATTGCGGATACCACCGATATAGCAGATTCCCAATCCTTCGGATTCAGCCGCCACTGCCACATTTTGCGCCATCAGTGCCGTATCCACTGTTGCTACCAACAGTTGCTCGGTCATTCCCCGCACAACGTTTGCACCGGTGCGCTCTGAAGCCTCCGTGGGGCGCTTCATATCGGCACAGAAAACCAGAAAGTCTGCACAGGTGGCAATATAACCTTGTCCACCGGCCAGTTCTGCTATCTGCTCACGGTTCGCTTGGTTTTTTACATGGATAACCGTATACGCCTGAACGTGGCTGGAGGTAGCTGCCCCCTGCCCGGCTTGGATAAGCTCCAGCAGCAACTCTTTCGGGATCGGCCGGTCGCTAAATTTACGGATCGAACGGTGGGATTTCAGCAACTCAATAACGTCGTTCATGGAACCTCGCTTATCTGGATAATGCTTATCTAAAACAACTGACTAATAGGGTAACAGATTTGTACAATATGACAGGGTTGGCGGATGGCTTGAAAAATGGCTATAGCAAGTACATGATCGCGCCTCGCACGCCACATTGATCTATCCATAATTTGCCTAGAGTAATCGGTAGTTTGAATCTCCTCTTTCCCGCCGCACCTGGATTAAAAAGCAGCATTCCCTCCTGGTATTCATTACGGGGCTTATGGGAGTGGCCATGCAGAAGTGCATCGCAAGCCATCTTCGGGTCGTAATCCTCTAAGCGGTGAACAAGGTGCAGGTGTTTCCCGTTCACAATGATGTCCTGATGTATCGGTAAACCCGTCGCCCACGCCGCCGTATCGATATTGCCCTTAACGCAATGCACCGGCGCCAGTGTCTCCAAATGTTGCAAAATCGTTTTATCTGCCTCTTTGCTACCTACATCCCCCAAGTGAAGAATGAGCTCGCACCCCTGCAGCAGAAAAAGTGCCTCATCACGCAGCAAACCGTGGGTATCGGCAATCACTCCAACGGGAGAATTAACCCTATAGCAAGGCATAGAAAGGCTCATTAACAACCTCTTCCAGCGGTTAAATGGTGTCATTCTAGCTTTTTTTACTAGAACGCTATTAAAAGTTGCTTATCAAGGCCGATATCTAAGTTATCAAATAGGTAGTGATGGCGGGTCATTTATTATGATTTTCATTGTCTATCTAATAAGTTAGGCACCAGCAAGCTATACTGATATAGCTATACATTGATAACTGAATTTTGATGGAATAATAACGACGCCAGGAAGCCGATATGACCCATACCCCTCAAAATGCACCCGGGCAAGAGTGGAATGCCAGCGACTACGCCCAGAATGCTAATTTTGTACCTAAGCTAGGCAGCGAAATGGTCAAACTGTTAGCGCCTCAACCCGGCGAACGTATTTTGGATCTTGGCTGCGGCGACGGCTCTTTGACAGAGCGCCTTGTGCAACTGGGCGCTAACGTTCTCGGTGTTGACGCTTCAGAAGAGATGGTAAATGCCGCCCGCCAACGGGGCATTACCGCTCGCGTCGTTGATGGCCACCAACTGCCCTTCGACCATGAGTTTGATGCGGTATTTAGCAATGCGGCGCTCCACTGGATGCTTGACCCTCAGTCGGTACTCGCAGGCGTTAAGCGCTCATTGAAACCGGGAGGTCGGTTTGTGGCCGAGTTTGGTGGTCATGGCAACGTCGCCGCTATTTGCACCGCGCTGATTGCCGCCCTCCAGTTTCGGGGCATTAGCGCTCGTGGCCGTCATCCGTGGTATTTCCCAACCACCCATGAATATGGCCATCTGCTGGAAACAGTCGGTTTCAAAGTAGAAAGCATTGAGCTGATCCCACGCCCGACTACGCTACCCACCGGTATGATTGGATGGCTTGAAACGTTTGCCAGCCCGTTCTTACATGGGCTCGACGAGGATGTACGCGATGCCGTGCTTGAGAATACCTTGACGCTACTGGGCCACAGCCTGCGCGATGAGCAAGGAAACTGGACGGCAGATTATGTGCGTCTGCGTGTTTCCGCTCGCGCGTAAGCGATAGCTGTCTCTGAGGTGTTCTGAGATGTAAAAGAAGCTGCCGATGGTAAGTACGCTTAACATCGGCAGCTTTTTGTTGATTAAGACCTAGAACTCATCCCATTCATCGACGGCCTCTTTTTTACTTTGCGTCGACTGCTGGCGTGGCGCTGGCTCAATGTGGCCGTCATGCTGATGAGAAGCGCCCTTATGCGTCAGCACAACAGCGCTGGCAGCACTCTCATCAATGCGGAAGGTAGCCATCAAGTCGGCCAGCTCGCGGGCCTGCCCCTCTAGAGCGCTAGCCGCCGAACTGGTTTGTTGCACCAGCGCAGCGTTTTGCTGGGTGACCGAATCCATTTCGGTAAGGGCAGCATTAATCTGCTCAATGCCACTATTCTGCTCCCGAGTCGCGGTCGATATTTCGCCCATCAGAGTGGTGACTTGGCGAATCGCATCTACTGTTTGATAAATCGTCTGTCCACTGCGCTCCGCTTGTTCAGCGCCGCCGTTAATCTTCGTGGTGGTCTGCTCGATCAGGCTACGAATCTCTTTGGCCGAGTCAGCACTTCGCGTCGCTAGTGAGCGAACTTCGCTGGCCACCACGGCAAATCCACGACCTTGTTCACCTGCACGCGCTGCTTCAACCGACGCATTGAGCGCTAATATATTGGTTTGGAAGGCAATAGAGTCAATCACGCCGATGATATCGTTTACTTGGTTCGCACTGGCCGCAATCTCACGCATGAGTTGCACAGTGCGCTCCACCTCTTCACCACCTGTCTCCGCCGACTGTGACGCCGCCACCGAGAGCTGATCCGCTTCTTCGGCCGTTTCAGCATTTTTGCTTACCGTCGTCGACATCTCCTCCATACTGGAAGCGGTTTGCTGAAGTGCGGAGGCCTGCTGTTCGGTTCGTGAAGAGAGATCCTGGCTTCCCGCAGAGATATCACCCGCCCCGCTGAAAACCTGTTCGCTACTGCCTCTCAAGGCTATCACCAGCTGTTTTAACTTCTCCTGCATGGCCGCCAAGCCACCGAACAACTGACCAATTTCATTACGGCCCCGATCTTCAATTTGACCTGTCAGATCGCCATCGGCAATCCGTGCAAAGTGCTCACTGGCTCGCCGAAGGGGCCTCACAACGCTACGCATCATTGCCCATCTAATGACCACCACGGCCACCAGTGAAATCACTAAAAGGGTAATCGCAATGACGCCAATAGTCGTCGCCAAGCGATTGACCTGCTGGAGGACGCTAGCGCCACGCTCTTCGGTATAAGCAATAAAACCGCTCATGGCCAGATCCAGCTCGGCGCTTAATATTCCCAGTTCCTCTTGCCTGCGCTGGATTTGGAAAGGGGCGGCCTCGAGCAGCGGCGAAATACCCTCTGTCACAAAGGCGTTGTAAGCGCTGATAATCGCATCACGGTGGGGTGCAAGTGTGCCTTCAGGATTGATTGGCACTGCACTAAACTCATTAAAACGTGCCTCTGCCTCAGCGACCGCCTCTGCCGCCATGGCAAGGCTCTCCTGCCCCTTTTCTGGATTACCCTGGGTGCTAAAACTTGCCGAGCGGTCTAAAAACGTTTGTGCTCTGAGCGCATTGACTTGCGTGCGGTTGGCTAAATTCGTAAGTCGCACGTTGGTAGCCGTCAACTCTTCAAGCGCTTGAGAGCTATTATGATTAGCAAAAAATCCAAGCCCACTGATCAACCCAATCATAAGCACCAGCAAGGCTAACGCAGCAGTCAGGCTCCATTTAATAGAGAGGTGCTTCATCCCGTTGATCCCTTTTTCGTTTATAAGTCATTTAATTAGGTATCGGCCAGGTTAAAACCAACTGAAGCACTGCAGAGCGAATCTAGACGTTGGTATAATAAATAGCGTGACAGATGCAGCAGCTAGCGGTTAAGACGCCATGGCAATTTTGTGTAGTTTGACCCTATTAGCCACATCCACCTGGAGCCAAGCCCCCGCCATGCACTCTAGGTTAGGCGCCTCGACTACCCCCTGAATACGCGCCCGTGACAGCAGTGTGGCTTTAGTGTTGGCTTTAAGCGTACCGACCATTCTTCCGTCAATATCGACAGTGTTGCCTTCAAGATACGATGCGACGTGGCCAGAGGCAGTCACAGAGACAGGATGATTAGGTGCAATGAGAGTACCCTCCAAACGGCCCTTAATGAGCACAGGTTCATCGGCGATCACTCTGCCTAAAATATGAGTGGCTGACCCAATTCGGCTGCCACCTGACATGCACTGGATGGCGGGAGACGTCGCAGCGGAGGCTTCTTCAGGTGGCATCATAGCTTCAAAGGGGAGTTCTGCGATGGGAGCGGTATCCACTGTGTGTGGTCTCCCTGCGGCGCTTAAAGAGCGCTGTTTTAGCTTATGGCGCTTGCCATCCCATACGATCAGCGTCATTACTCCAACGCCCATCACAATAAACCATACTTGAATGCCCATACCGCTTCCTGCCGCTTTAGATGTGGTTGCCCCAGCTAACGTTATACTCGCTCTTTTATATTGCGGCGGCGTGAATAAGCCCACTCACTTGGCTTAACTCCAGGCTTTGAGATAGCAACAAGCCGATTAAGGTATTTAATGCCCAATACCACGCACCCCAAAGGCGCTCTGGCGTCATTCACTAGGAGCCACCCTATGTTTAACAAAGCCAAGAATGCCTCACCTGAGAATAAGGCTGCGACGCTAACGCCACCTGATACACGTTCATCAACAACGCCAGGCACGCCAACCAGCAGTGCGCGACCAAGCCTCTCCGTTATTGGGGGCCATACGCAAGTGGAGGGAGACATTAATAGTGATGAGGATTTGACGGTAGAGGGACGCGTAAGCGGCATTATCACCTGCAAACAACACACCGTCACCCTGGGTGCCAATGGCTATATCAACGGCGATGTATTTGCTCACACACTGCATATATCAGGCGAGGTAACCGGCAACTTGATGGCACACCACCGCGCAACGATACATAAGGGCGCCCAGGTCTCAGGCACTATTGTTGCCCCCTGCCTGGTACTGGAAGATGGCAGCGTTTTCCACGGCAGTATCGATATGAACCCCGACAACGATGTGCTGAAAAGTGCCTTTAGCGACGCCATCGACAGCATGACTAAAACCTCGCCAAAAGCAACCGTCGAAAAGCATTCAACCACGAGTGCGAATGCCGCAGAGCATGACACAGCAGAAGCAAAAGCTAACGATTAAGTCGCTTTCAGCACGTCAGAGGCGCTGAGCGCACACAGGGCAAGCGGGATCGCGAGGCACTAGAAAGTGCCGCCATTGGCCGCTTAAACCATCAAAGGTAGAGAGCCCCTGGTGGGCAGAACCTGCGCCACTAAGCATCTTAAATGCCTCAACCGCCTGAAAGCAGCCGATCAAGCCCACCAGTGGCGCCATGACGCCACTTTCTGAGCAGCTTAACGCTTCATCACCACTTTCGTCGGGCGGATAGAGGCAGGCGTAGCAGGGACACTCGGCATTGCGCGGGTCAAAGACTGCCAACTGACCTGAAAAGCGAATTGCCGCACCCGATACCAGCGGCACACCAGCTTTTTGGGACGCCGCATTCACCGCATAGCGGCTTGAGAAACGATCGGTACAGTCAAGCACCACATCCGCCGAAGCGACTAACCGCTCAAGCGATTCGCCCTCAACATGTTGGTCTAACGCAACCACTTGGCAGTGGGGATTGAGTGCGCACATGCTGGCCTGGGCAGAGTGCGCTTTATTTAAACCAATACTGGACTGCTGATGGGCAATTTGCCGTTGAAGATTGGAAAGTTCGACATGGTCGGCATCGGCGATAGTGATGCGCCCTACCCCAGCAGCAGCTAAATAGAGCGCTGCCGGAGAGCCCAAACCGCCGGCCCCAATAATCACTGCATGGGCAGATTGGAGGCGCTCTTGGCCCTCGAAATCCACCTCGGGCAGCATGATTTGACGGCTATAGCGCAGTAGCGCCTGGTCATCCATCATCGGCTTACTTATCCTCAAATTCCTCAAAGGCAGGAATGTGTAAATTGAAGCTCTCTTTTACCTCTTCCATCACCACGTAGCTTTTCGACTCTTTCACGCCCGGTAGCGTTAACACCACATCGCCCAGTAGCTGGCGGTAAGCGGCCATTTCGGGAATACGGCACTTCAAAATGTAGTCGAACTGACCCGAGACAAGGTGGCACTCCTGAATCTGCGGCAACTTCTCCACAGCACGGCGAAACTCATCAAAGACCGCTGGCGATTGCGTTTCTAAGCTGATCTCGACAAAAACTAATAAATTGGCCTTCAAAGCCCGCGGGTCAAGAATGGCTTGGTAACCACGAATAATACCCGCTTTCTCCAGACGCTTAACGCGTTCAAGGCAAGGGGTTGTGGATAAGCCCACTTCCGAAGCTAAATCGACATAAGAAATACGCGCATTTTCCTGCAAGCAGCGTAGGATTTTAAGGTCGATACGGTCCAGCGTTCTATTTTTTGGTTTCATGGCAGGATCCAATACTGATGAATCAGGCAGTTATTAAAGGTGCCCCAGGGTAACCCGTTCATGCCCCCCCAGGTCACGAGCACTTTCAACGTTTTTATAGCCAGCGCGCTCAAGCGCCTCACGCACCATTTCGGCCTGTTTATAGCCGTGCTCTAGTAGCAACCAACCTGAAGCCGCTAGATAGCGCTGCGCGGCGTTTACCAAATGCAGCAAATCCCCCATGCCGCAGGCACTAGCAATCAGCGCTGAGCGTGGCTCAAAACGCACATCGCCTTCGGCTAGATGAGGATCATCGGCGGCAATATACGGGGGATTACTGACGATAATATCGAACTGCTTATCTGCATCCGCACTCGTTTCCAAAGCAGCAAACCAATCACTCTGTAAAAACCTAGCATTAGATATGCCTAACGAGCACGCGTTACGGTTTGCCAACACGACCGCCTCAAAGCGCAGATCCACACCCACTACTTGCCAGTTAGGTTGTTCGCTGGCAAATGCCAGGGCAATGGCACCAGTCCCCGTGCCAAGATCGAGCAGCCGGCCTGAGGGTAGCGTCGCCCGCTTTAGGGCAAGCTCAACAAGAGTTTCAGTATCAGGCCGGGGTATCAACGTATCAGGTGAGGTGGCTAAGCGCAGCCCCCAAAATTCGCGTTCGCCGGTAAGGTAAGCAACCGGAGTGCCCTGGACACGTGCAGCGATGAGTGCGTCGAAACGGGCCTGCTCCCATAAGGGGCATATTTTGTCTCCCCAGGTGTAGAGCCAAGTGCGATCACGCCCAAGCACGTGGCATAACAGCACTTCAGCGTCGATACGCGGCGAGCTGGAACCCGCCACCTGCAAGCGTTGGACAGCCTGTTTCATCAGCGCATCAAGGGTCATTAGACATCCTGAAGGGCTGAGAGCTGTTCCGCTTGATACTCGTGAATCAACGGGCTAATCACGTCATCCAGCTGTTCGCCGCTAACCACTTCGTTGAGTTTATAGAGGGTCAGATTAATGCGGTGATCAGTGATTCTGCCCTGAGGAAAGTTATAAGTGCGGATGCGCTCACTGCGATCCCCAGAGCCCACTAGCGAACGGCGTGCATCCGCTTGCGTCTGACGCTGGCTATCGACGGCATTCCGCTTCAACTTCGCGGCCAGTAGCGACATCGCTTTGGCACGGTTTTTATGCTGGCTGCGCTCTTCCTGACACTCCACCACCACGCCGGTCGGCAGGTGAGTAATGCGGATCGCAGAGTCCGTGGTATTAACGTGCTGACCACCGGCACCACTGGAGCGGTAAGTGTCCACGCGCAGATCCGATGGGTTAATATCGATATCGCCTACGTCATCGACTTCAGGCATCACCGCTACGGTGCAAGCAGAGGTGTGAATGCGGCCCTGGGATTCGGTCGCGGGGACGCGCTGTACCCGGTGGGCGCCGGATTCAAATTTTAATTGGGCATAAACACCGTCGCCTTTGACGCGGGAAATGATCTCTTTGTAGCCGCCCTGCTCGCCGTGACTGGCGCTCACCACTTCGACCCGCCAACCGCGCTTTTCGGCATAGCGGGAGTACATGCGAAACAGGTCACCGGCAAAAATTGCCGCCTCGTCGCCACCGGTACCAGCACGCACTTCAAGAAACACCCCACGGCCATCATCGGGGTCTTTAGGCACCAGCAGGCGCTTCAGCTCGATATCCAGCTCGACTAACCGCTCCCGCCCTTCGCTTAGCTCCATCTCCGCCAACTCGCGCATGTCAGCGTCGCTATCGCGGCTAAGCTGCTCGGCTTCGTGCATATTGGTTTCAATATCACGATAGCGCTGCCAGGCCGCCACCAGCTCTTCTAACTCGGCATACTCACGCGAATAATCGCGAAAACGTTGCTGGTTATTGATCACGTCGGGATCCGACAGCAGCATCGCCAGCTCTTCAAAGCGTTCGGTAAAGCTGTCTAAGCGTTGGCGCAGAGTCTCTTTCATGCGGGCGTATCATCCTTCTGGCGGTTAACCGGGGGCGCTGGGGTAGTCTCAAAGGCTGGCTTAGTGGGCAACAGCAGACGCGGAGCGGCGTTGAGCAAATCGTGGTGCTCTTCAGACGCAGCATCGCGGATGGCCTGGGTGGGCTGGTGGAGCAAACGGTTAGTCAATTGATGCGCCAAGCGCTCAATGACTTTAGCGGGATCTTCACCTCGAGCCAGCCGCTCCAACGCTTGGTCGCGGGAAAGATCGCGCAGCGCTTCACCATGCTGGCGGTAGTCGCGGATCAGTTCACCACCATTACGAATACGCCGCTCATGCTGCCAACTACCCACCCCGTGTTCGATCAGCGACTCGGCTTGGTCAGCGGCAACCTGGCGGTGACGGCGATTTTCCTGGATGACCTCTTCCAGATCATCCACGGTGTAAAGAAACACATCCGCTAATTCGCCCACTTCGGGCTCAATATCCCGAGGCACCGCGATATCGACCATAAATACCGGCCGATGGCGGCGTTTTTTGAGCGCGCGCTCGACCATGCCTTTACCAAGTATAGGCAGCGGGGACGCGGTGGAAGAGATCACAATATCGGCGTTCTCGAGAGCGTCAGGAATCTCTTGCAGGGTAATCGCCGTTCCTCCCAGAGGGCCAGCGACCAACTCAGCACGTTCGCGTGTGCGGTTAGCAACCGTAAGCTCTCGGACCCCCGCCTCATGTAGATGTCTCGCCACTAATTCAATAGTTTCACCAGCGCCGATTAGCAACGCCCGTGAACGGCTGAAGTCATCAAAAATCCGGCTGGCCATGCTAACGGCAGCGTAAGCCACTGAAACGGGGTTTTTACCGATGCCGGTTTCGGTGCGCACCTGCTTGGCCACCGCAAAGGTGTGCTGGAACAAGCGTTCAAGTTCGCCACCCAAGCCCTTGGATTGGCGCGCTTGCTGATAGGCATCCTTCAACTGGCCCAGAATCTGCGGCTCGCCCAACACCATGGAATCCAGGCCAACCGCTACACGCATTAAATGGCGCGCTGCATCGTTGTCTAGATAGTGGTAGGCACAGCGCATCAGCTCATCGACGCGTAAGTTATGAAAGCGTCCGAGCCAATTGAGTACTGCCTGCTCGCCAGCCGCATCCGTGACACAGTAAAGCTCCGTGCGGTTGCAGGTAGAGAGCACCGCCGCTTCACTGATTTGTGGCAGGTTACGCAATTCAGCCAATGCGGTTTCAAGCTGCGTTGGCGTAAAAGCCACCTGCTCACGCACGGCCACGCTGGCGGTACGATGATTTATTCCCAGGGCAAGAAGCGTCATGCGTTATGCGTCTTCGCTAGTGTGTCGGACTTTTTGGCAGCCGTCGTGATGATAAGCGGCTGCACCGTCAATTAGGGCTTGCTAAAACAAGTCTTTAACGTGGTTCGCCGCTACCTACAAACATCTGTAAGCTGCCTACAATAGTCTTTAATAAGTAGGCATAAAGTTTGCTGACCACTTTTTCAAGGAGGAACATTCTATCACAGCAGGCTATCATCTGGCCCACACCACTTTGCCGCAGGCAGGCAAGCCGCTATGCTGGGCATCTGGCCACTTAATCGAGAGACGCATGCGACCTCGCTTTTCTTTATCGGGCCCTGGTTTAAAGGGCTTTACTTGTTCGGGCTTCTCACTAGTGAGCGCTATGTTCCGGCATTCGATGCGATTACCTTTGGCCGCTTCTGCTGCTCTGCTGCTGAGCGCCTGCCAATCTACGCCCAGCCCTCAGGATAGCCACCTCGGCACCTGGGCCGATGACCCAATGCGCAATGCGCCGCCCATTACCCGCGGGCTGGATGCCGCGGGGCTCAGCACGCTGCTTGGCGCTGAGCTTGCTGGCCAGCGTGGTGACTATCGCTACGCGAGCCAGGGCTACCTGGAAGCGGCTAAGCGCTATCGCGAGCCAGCGCTTGCCGAGCGTGCCACCTTCGCGGCCCGCTTTGGCGATGAAGCTGAATTAATCGAAGCCTCGGCACTTCGCTGGCGAGAACTTGCCCCCCAGGCAGAAGCACCCAATCGTCTGCTGGCGGCCTTTTCACTGCAGCGTGGTGATTGGCTCGACAGCCTTGAGCAGCGCATTGCTATTGTTGAAGCTGGCGGCCATGGCGATATCACCGCCTTTGCAGAGATCGCGGTGACTGAAGAGGCACCATTAACGTTGATCGCCCAGCAACTGCGTGAACATTTAGCCCGCCCAAACGCTGACCAACTGCCTCATCACAGCGATGTACTGCTGGGCACGGCCTTGATTGAGGCCGCCCTGGGTGATACTACGCTTGCCCAGCGACGGCTTGATCAAGTCGAGCTGCTCGACCCCGAATCCGCTGCGTTATGGTTGGTTAAAGCTCGCTTGGCACTGGAGGTCGAGGATTACCCGACCGCTCAACGCGCTGCCCAGCAGGGCCTTGAACTCGCCCCTGACGATGTGCGATTTATCCTGCTACTGGCTCAAGCAGAAATCCGCCTTAACAATATTAGCTCGGCTGAAGTGCAAACCAACGCTCTGCTAGAGAGCCATGCAGGCAATGAGGATCTGCGCTTATCGCTAGCCCAGCTCTATCTGGAAGAGGGGCACCCCGAACCCGCGCAGCGCTTGCTGCAGCCGCTGATTGGCCAACCTAACGTGCCGGATTTAGCCTATTACCTACTTGGCGCCATCACCCAAGTGCAAGGCGATACCGATAATGCACTGCTCTATTATCGCCAAGTCAGCGAGGGCAGTGAATTTTTGCCCGCTCGCGCGGCTGCCGCGCAAATGCTGATTGAGGAAGATCGCCTGCTGGATGCTCGCGCCTTTCTACGCATTGAGCGGATGCGCTTTGATAATTACTTTACTGAATTGGTGATGCTCGAAGTCCAGTTGCTGGACGAAATAAATCAGCCTGCGGACGCTAATGCGCTATTAGACCGCGAAATTAGCCGTACACCTGATGACGCATCGTTGCTTTATATGCGTGCCATGCGGCGTTGGGAAGCAGGCGACATCGCGGGCATGGAACAGGATTTACGTCAGATACTGCGCACCGACCCAGACAATGCCGAAGCGCTCAATGCCCTAGGCTACACACTAGCCGACCTTAACTTGCCTGGGCGTTTACAAGAGGCTTTTGAGCTGATTGAGCGTGCCTACGAGGCTGATCCGGACAACCCTGCCGTGCTCGATAGCATGGGCTGGGTCTACTTCCGCCTTGGCAAACCTGAAGAAGCGCTGCCCTGGCTTGAAAGCGCCTATATGCAGCTACCTGACCAGGAAGTCGCTGCGCATCTGGCCGAGGTGCTAACTGCGCTGGGGCGTGATGAAGAAGCGCGCCAGTTGATCCAGCAAATCATGCAGCGGACGAACCAACACCCACTGATCGACGGGCTACTTGAGCGTTATCCTGAGCTAAGCCCTGAGCTCAGTCCTTAAATAAGCCCTGAACTAACGCCGCCAGAGGCACCCTAACCCTGCGAACCCCATTTTAAGCGCACTCATCATGTTACCCTTGCGCTATAACCACCTGACATGGAGCCTGTTTATGTTGACACTGACGTCCCCCTCGCCCCGCTGGCCATTAACACGTCACACTTCGCGCCTCTGGCTTGCCAGCTTCGCGCTTCTCTTGCTCGCCGGGTGTGCCTCCCAGGCCCCCATGGATGAAAGTGGCCGCCAGGCAGGTCAGTGGGAACGCCAGCAGGCCGATGTAGAAGCATTCGATACCTGGACGCTGGTCGGCAAAGCGGGATTGCGCACTCCAGAAGAGAACGTCAGCGCCAACCTGGACTGGAATCAAACCCCCTACTATTTCCGTATGCTGATCAGCGGGCCCTTTGGCGGCGGACGCAACGTGCTCGAGGGTCGCGAGGGACGTTTCTCCCTCTCCAATAGCGACGGCCGCTTTGAGGCAGAAACCCCAGAAGCGCTTATGGAAGAGCAGTTGGGCTGGTCACTCCCCGTCACCGCTATGCCCAACTGGGTGCGCGGCCTGCCCGGCGATCCTGATAATGACAATACCGGCAGTTATCAGCTAGAAACCGACGAACTGGGCTTTCCTAGCCACCTTACCCAAGACGGCTGGGAAATCGACTACCGCGACTGGGAGAAAGTCGACGATTTATGGCTGCCACGGCGCATGGTCATGAACTACGATGATGTGCGTATTACGCTGGTCGTCAACCAGTGGCAAGCTAGCGAAGAGTAAGGGTAACCGTTTCAATGAACGCGCCATTAACGCTTCCCGCGCCGGCCAAGCTTAACCGCATGCTGCATATAGTGGGCCGTCGTGAAGACGGCTACCACGCACTGCAAACGCTATTTCAGTTTATCGACCTGTGCGACCACCTTACGTTGGCTCCCCGCGATGACGGGAAAATTCAGTTAACCAGTGAGGTTAGCGGCGTTAGCCACGATGACAATTTGATCGTACGCGCCGCACGGTTATTACAACAGCATAGCGGCACGGCACTAGGCGCTACGCTTACAATCGATAAGCAGTTGCCGATGGGAGGCGGTTTAGGGGGGGGCAGTTCCAACGCGGCCACCGCATTAGTGGGGCTCAACCACCTCTGGCAGCTCAATCTACCGCTAGTCGAACTAGCTCGCCTGGGGCTTCAACTGGGGGCTGATGTGCCGGTATTCGTACATGGTCATAGTGCCTGGGGCGAAGGCGTTGGCGAACGGCTTACCCCGGTGACGCTTGATACCCCTTGGTTTGTGATTATTCACCCCGGTATTAGCGTGTCTACGCCGGGCGTCTTCCAAGACCCGCAATTGACACGTGACAGCCGCCCCATTACTATGGCGCGCGCACTGCAGGGGGGAGCGCCGGAGTGGCGCAATGACTGTGAAGCCGTGGTAAAGGAACGCTATCCGCCAATTGCGGAAGCCCTGAACTGGCTTGCGCAGCACGCACCTAGTCGGTTGACCGGCACGGGGGCTTGTCTGTTTGCTGCTTTCGATACACAGCAATCGGCACAAGCCATCGCGCAATTAGCGGGACAACATTGGTCGACATGGGTAGCACGCGGACTCAACACCTCTCCCCTACATGATGCTCTGGGCTATTTATAGTTCCGCTCTGGGCAGCTAAAAGCGCCCGGTCAGTGCGTTAGGTTATTGCTGGGGTATCGCCAAGTGGTAAGGCACCGGTTTTTGGTATCGGCATTCCCAGGTTCGAATCCTGGTACCCCAGCCAACCCAACAATGGCCTGCGTTTTTTCCCCTGATCCCCAACACTGCAAAGGTGGCTGCGCGTGTCAAAATTGATGGTTTTCGCCGGGAATGCCAATCCCGCACTCGCTCAAAAAATTGCCGAGAGCTTAGACAGCCGTATGGGTAACGCTACGGTGGGTCAATTCAGCGACGGCGAAATCGCAGTCGAGATCAATGAGAACGTGCGCGGTAAGGATGTCTTCATTCTACAATCCACCTGTGCACCGACAAACGACAATCTGATGGAGTTGATCCTGATGGTCGACGCACTGCGTCGCGCCTCGGCAACTCGCATCACGGCGGTACTTCCCTACTTTGGTTATGCTCGCCAGGATCGCCGCGTGCGCTCCGCCCGGGTACCGATTTCCGCCAAAGTAGTGGCGGACATGATGGTTAAAGCAGGCGTTGACCGCGTGATGACCATGGATCTACACGCTGATCAGATCCAGGGTTTCTTTGACGTCCCTGTGGACAACGTCTACGGCTCTCCCATTCTGCTGGATGATATCGAGCGTCAGAATTACAGCGACCTTGTCGTCGTTTCCCCTGACGTGGGCGGCGTTGTTCGCGCCCGTGCCATCGCCAAACAGCTGAATGCCGATCTCGCCATTATCGATAAGCGCCGCCCCCAGGCTAACCAAGCCCAGGTGATGCATATCATCGGCGAGATTGAGGGCCGCACCTGTGTCGTAGTCGACGACATGATCGATACTGCAGGCACACTGTGCAAAGCCGGTGAAGCCTTAAAAGATCACGGCGCCAAGCGCGTGGTGGCCTATGCGACACACCCGATCCTGTCCGGCCCTGCGGTCGATAATATTACCAACTCCGTACTGGATGAAGTGGTGGTGACCGACACCATCCCGCTATCTGACGTTGCCCGTCGTAGCGGAAAAATTCGCCAGTTGAGCGTTGCTGGACTGATCGCAGAAGCGATTCGCAGGGTCAGCAACGAAGAATCTGTCAGCGCGATGTTCCACTAATCCGCTGACGATACAGCCCCCTTTTGGGGCCACGGAAACGTCGTCGTCTGGTCGCGGTCGGCGGCGTCTTCCTTACTTAAACTAAGAGGCAATTCCATGTCTGATTTTATCCTGAAAGCCAGCGTTCGTAACGACCTGGGGAAAGGTGCGAGCCGCCGCCTGCGTCGTGCGAACCAGCAAGTGCCGGCCGTTGTATACGGTGGCGAAAAAGGCGCGCAGTCCATCGCTGTTGAAAAAACCGCTTTCTACAAAGCGATTGAAGATGAGTCTTTCTTCTCTTCCGTCATCAAACTGATGATCGAAGGCAAAGAAGAGCAAGTCGTTGTTCGTGACCTGCAGCGTCACCCTTTCAAGCCGCTGCTGACCCACGCCGACTTCCTGCGCGTTGATGCGACTCACGAAATCACCATCAACGTGCCGCTGCACGTGACGGGCGAAGAGAAGTGTGTCGGTATCAAAGACCAAGGCGGCGAACTGCACGTACTGGCCAACGAAGTGGCGATCAGTTGCTTGCCGAAAGACCTGCCTGACTTTATCGAAGTCGACATCGCTGCCGTTGAGCTTGGCACGACACTGCACCTGTCTGACCTTACCCTACCGGCCGGCGTCACCTCAGTTGACCTGTCCCACGGTGAAGAGCATGACAATGCAGTACTCAGCATCACGAAAGTAAAAGTGCGTGCTGAAGCAGAAGATGAAGATGGTGAAAGCGAAGGCGAAGAAGACAGCAGCGCCGAGTAAGTACCCCGTTAAGCATCCTAGTGGGGCCATGCCTGCATGGCCCTCGTGATGCTGACATGATGTTAGAATCAAGCGCCTCGGCGCTTGATTTTTTTTAGGGCCGTCGCTGGCGCGGCGTCAACCATGTTTTCTGGATTGTTTTAGTCTTCTGGATAGTTTTGGTCTTCTGGATATTTTGTGCGAGGTGGGAAGATGAGCCAGGTAACAGCCATTATTGGATTAGGCAACCCCGGAGCGGAGTATGAAGCCACGCGCCATAACGCCGGTTTCTGGCTGGTAGAGGCTATTGCGCAGAGCGCCCATGCAGAGCTGCGACCGGAAAAGAAATTTTTCGGCCACTACGCCAAGGTACGCCTAGGCGGCCATGAGCTGCACCTGCTCAACCCCGCCACCTTTATGAACCGCAGTGGTGCCGCGGTGGCAGCCTTGTGCCAGTTTTTCAAACTTGCCCCTGAAAACCTACTGGTCGCCCACGACGAGCTCGACCTCCCCCCCGGCCAAGCACGCTACAAAACCGGTGGCGGGCATGGAGGCCATAATGGCCTGCGCGATATTATTAGCGCATTAGGCGGCCAGAAGCAGTTTCACCGGGTACGAATTGGCATTGGTCACCCCGGCGAGGCACGCCAAGTCACTAATTATGTATTGGGGCGTCCCGGCAAGGCCGAACACGAGGCCATTGTTCGCGCCATGGACGAGTGCGTCACCACCCTGCCGCTAGCGCTCGCGGGAGACTGGGCCAAAGCCATGAACCAGCTGCACAGTCTCAAGCCAGCATAGACGCCGCCAAAAGCGGTTAAGTTACGCCGGTAGCTGACGGCTAATGCATCTCGTAGAATGGCGATTACTTTTACGCCCTACCACCTTATTCTCAGGAACATTTTATGGGTTTCAATTGCGGCATCGTCGGCCTGCCTAACGTCGGCAAGTCCACACTATTCAATGCACTGACCAAGTCAGGCATCGATGCAGAAAACTTCCCCTTCTGTACCATTGAGCCGAACGTGGGTATCGTGCCGATGCCGGATCCGCGCCTTGATAAGCTTGCCGAGATCGTCAAGCCTCAAAAAGTACTGCCGACCACCATGGAGTTCGTCGACATTGCTGGCTTGGTTGCCGGGGCATCCAAGGGTGAGGGCCTAGGTAACAAGTTCCTGGCTAACATTCGTGAAACCCAAGCAATTGCCCATGTAGTGCGCTGCTTCGACAACGACAATGTTATTCACGTAGCCAACCAGGTCGACCCCCGCTCCGATATTGAAACAATCAATTTAGAGCTGGCGCTGGCCGACCTGGACACTGTTGAAAAAGCCAGCCAGCGCTTGGTTCGCTCGGTGAAGGGCGGCGACAAAGACGCCATTGCCACCAAGGCAATTCTTGATCGCATCCAACCCCACGTTGCGGAAGGCTTGCCGCTACGTAGCTTTGGCTTAAGCGAAGAAGAACAGCGCCAGGTGAAGAGCTTCGGCTTTTTGACCTTGAAACCGACCATGTACATCGCCAACGTCAATGAAGACGGTTTCGAGAACAATCCTTACCTGGATATTGTTAATGAAATCGCCGCTGAAGAAGGTGCACTGGTGGTACCTGTTTGCAACCAGCTGGAAGCAGAAATCGCCGAGCTGGATGACGAAGAGCGCTCGATGTTCTTAAGCGAGATGGGCATGGACGAACCGGGCCTTGATCGTGTCATTCGCGCGGGCTACTCACTGCTAGGTCTGCAAACTTACTTCACTGCCGGCGTTAAAGAAGTTCGCGCCTGGACAGTGAAAGAAGGCGCCACAGCCCCAGAAGCCGCTGGCGTGATTCACACCGACTTCCAGAAAGGCTTCATCCGTGCAGAAGTGGTTGCCTATGAAGACTTCATATCGCTAGGCGGGGAGCAGGCAGCCAAAGACGCCGGCAAGTGGCGCCTGGAAGGCAAAGAGTACATCGTCAAAGATGGCGATGTGGTGCACTTCCGCTTTAATGTGTAAGCGACAACACTGGCACGACCAGCAATAAAACATTGACTGAAGGCGGGGTTATCAGTATCATTCGCCCCCGTTGAAAGGCTACGTAGCTCAGCTGGTTAGAGCACATCACTCATAATGATGGGGTCCCCTGTTCAAATCAGGGCGTAGCCACCAAGCATATTAAAAGCCCGATAATTTTATTAACGGGCTTTTTTGTGTTGCCAAGTTTTTATTGCTAAGTAAAATTCAGCTATTTGCTTATATTAGCTTAATGCGGGGCGGTTTAGAAATAGCGTTAGAGCGCGGGTTAGATACTCAACATCTTTAGTACCCGCGGTTTCCCGAATCGAATGCATCGCCCATTGAGGCACCCCCACATCAATGGTGGGCACACCCAACTCGGTGGCAGTAATCGGGCCAATCGTGCTTCCGCAGCCCATATCCGCCCGGGTAACAAACGACTGCACGGGTACGTCAGCCTCACGACATACATCGCGAAACAGCGCGCCGGTGACACTATTGGTGGCGTAACGCTGGCTGGAGTTCACCTTGATGACCGGCCCACCATTAATCGCTGGGCCATGGCGCTCATCGTGCTTGTCGCGAAAGTTAGGATGCAGTGCGTGGGCATTATCGCAAGAGATCATCAGCGACGACTGAATCAGTTGAATCAGCGACTCGTCGCTTCCCTTGCCCACTTGGCCATTAATGCGCTTTAGCACATCCGCCAAGAACGGGCCTTGAGCACCACAGGCACTGGCGCTGCCGACTTCCTCGTGATCGTTGGCCACCAACAAAGCGCCTTGGCTGCCATCGCAAGCCAAGAGCGCTTCTAAACCAATGAAGCAGGAGAGCAGGTTATCCAATCGGGCGCTGGCCACCAGCTCTTGCTTAACACCGACCAGAGACGGCGGCTGAACATCGTAAAAGCCTAATTCAAAGTCCACCACTTCCACTGCACGCAGGCCGTGCTGCTCTTCTAACCATTGCGCCACTAGTTCATCTAGCGTAGCCGTATCGCTCTGCATCAATACTGGCGCCATTTGCGTCTGCGGGTTAATCGGCCGACCTGCGTTGACATCACGATCCAGGTGAATCGCCAGGCTCGGCACCATGGCAATTGCCCGATCGACATTTAGTAATACGCTTTCCAAGCGACCATCGGCATGGCGCACATGCACACGCCCTGCCAGGCCCAGGTCACGGTCAAACCACGGCGCTAACAAAACACCGCCATACACCTGCACTCCCAACTGTAGCCAGCCTGCAGAGTACTGCGTGGCGTTAGGCTTTAGATGCAGCCCTGGGCTATCAGTGTGGGCACCGATCATACGCAGCGCCGTCACTTCAGACTCAGGCAGTTGAAAAGCAATAATAGCCGAGTCATTACGGGTGACATAGTAGCGCTTGCCCGGGGTTAGCTGCCAGTCGGCCTTCTCTTCCAGCCGCTGAAAACCGGCTTGCTCCAATCGTGCAGCCATATTGCCTGCAGCGTGCCACGGGGTCGGTGACTGGCGCAGAAAATCGCATAACCGCATTAAACGATCAGCGTTGAAAGTCTCGGACATGGAAATCCTCATAACAGTAATGATTGAGTCTCATCGCGCAGGCGACCTGCTACAATACTCCCTCGACCTACGCAACTCATGGGTCATATGCGAGTCTAGGGAAGAATGAGTGTACACAAATCCGGGAGAGCTTGACTGATGAGCTTGTTTGCAACGCTTTCGCGTTCGGTCGCCCTGGCTGTCATGCTGGTTGTTACCAGCCCAGCCGCCTTGGCGCAACTTGAGCCGACCGACGAACAACGCCAAGCGGCAGTGGAAATTGCGGACTCGCTCCGCTACGGCCATTATGCTGACATTACATTTGATGAAGCGTGGTCGCAGGATGCTTTCCAACGCTATTTGGATATTCTGGACGGCCAGCGCGCCTACCTACTGCGCAGTGATATCGAGCCCTATCGTCACTTAGAGACGGGCATGGCAGAAGCTCTTTTTAATGGAGAGATAGATGATGCGTTCGATCTCTATAACACTTTTAGTGATCGGCAACGGTCGCGCCTTGAGTCGCTACTGGCAAAGCTGGACGAAGGCCTTGATTTCGATTTTGAGAGCAACGAGCGTTTAGAAATTGATCGTGAAGAGTCGCCCTGGGCATCCCGGCAAAGCGAGCTAGACGAGCTATGGCGCAAGCGGCTTAAAAACGACGCTTTAACGCTCGCTCTGACCGATCAGGATAGCGAACAGATTGAAGACAACCTGCGCCAGCGCTATGAAGGCCAACTAACGCGGCTGGAGCAAACCGAATCTGAAGATGTATTTGGCGTACTGATGGCAGCCGTTACTAGCAGTATCGACCCACATACTGGCTACCTCTCCCCCCGCCAGGGTGAATCTTTCGATATTCAGATGAGCCTCTCCCTTGAGGGCATTGGCGCCTTACTTCAGTCCGATGGTGAATATGTCAAAGTTTCCAGCCTTGTGCCTGGCGGCCCAGCGGAGCGCGCCGGTGTACTTGAGCCAGCGGATCGCATCATCGCCGTAGGCCAGGAAGAGGGTGAGATGGTCAATGTGGTCGGCATGCGACTGGACAACGTAGTGGACCTGATTCGTGGCCCTAAAGGCTCTGTGGTTCGTTTGGACGTGGTGCCTGCCCAAGCGGTGGATATGACCCGCTCGCAAACCGTTGAGATTACCCGAGACACCGTTAGCCTTGAAGACCAAGCCGCCCACGGCGAAGTGATTGAAGTTGAGCGTGATGGAGAACCTCACCGCCTAGGAGTCATTAACATTCCTACTTTCTACGTCGATTTTGACGCCTGGCAAGCGGGTGAAGAGGAGTATCGCAGCACTACCCGCGACGTAGCCAAAGAAGTCGAACGCCTTAAAGAAGAGGGCGTGGAAGGTATCGTGCTTGACCTGCGCAACAACGGCGGCGGTGCGCTCCAGGAAGCCAACTCGCTTATTGGCCTGTTTATCGATCGCGGCCCCACCGTACAGGTGCGCGATGCCCAGGGGCGTATTCAACTGTATGGCGACAGCGAAGCAGGGACACTTTATGACGGCCCGCTAGGGGTGCTGGTCAATCGCCTCTCCGCCTCTGCCTCTGAAATTTTTGCCGGTGCGATTCAGGATTATGGTCGCGGTTTAGTATTGGGCACGCCGACGTTTGGCAAGGGCACCGTGCAGACACTCAACGAGCTGAGTCATGGACAGATCAAGCTGACTCGCGCCAAGTTCTACCGCATTTCTGGCGACAGCACCCAGAACCGCGGCGTTGAGCCGGATATCGACTTCCCCAGCCTGATTGACCCCGAGCGTATTGGTGAGAGCAGCCTGGATAATGCCCTGGCCTGGGACACCGTTCAGAACGTCCAGTATCGCCGCTATGGAGAACCTGAAACCATGCTGGACAAGCTGATAGCCCAGCACGACGCACGTGCCCAGGACAACGCCAACTTTCGCTATTTAGAGCGCCAGTCCACGCTGGCCCGCCAGCTACGCGAGCAGCACACCAGCGTGAGCTTAAATCGCGAGCAGCGTAAGCGTGAAATGGAAGCTCAGGAAGCCGAGCAGCTTTCGCTGGAAAACCAACGCCGCCGAGCACTGGGCCTTGAAGAACTGGATGAGTGGATGGATGCCCGGACGGATGCTACCGAAGGCGTCGGAATTGAGGACGCAGAGGCAGCCCAAGACAGCGAAGGGGAAAGCGGCGAAGATGACGCACTGGCCGTTGACCGCGCCTATGTGCTCGAATCGGCTGAAATCCTGCTCGACTACGCCCATCTGCAAGACACTCAGCGACTAGCCGCAAAGCGCTAAGCAAGCCGAGTTAAAGAAGCAAACGCCGCCCCTTAGAGGGGCGGCGTTCTGGCTTTAATTGGCCTTAACCCTGGTTTCAACATAGCGCCGCCAGGCGCGCTGGCCGATCCCCCATTTTGGTTAAGCGCCGAGTCAACGCCGCTAACTGGGCGGCACTGCCCTGGCTACCCGCGCGAATAACCTCATGAGTCCAGGCAGGTAACTGGGGGGCAAGCCGGTAATAGACCCACTGACCCTCACGCTGGTCACTCAGCAACCCACATTGACGCAGCTGAGCCAAGTGGCGCGATACTTTAGGTTGGGACTCCTGCAGCGCATGAGTCATTTCGCACACGCAAAGCTCCTGCTCTTGAGCCACCAGCAGTACCAGCATCAAACGCGTCTCATCGCTTAAACATTTAAATACTTGTAGCGCCTGGGGCGCATTGACGTTGCCCACCATAAACTTCCCAAACTGAATGATTATGTGCAGTTTACGCCACAAGAACCGTTAGCGGTAAGCACCGTGCGAATGCTCGACATTCAGGTACAGAAAAACACCCAGATGCCCTTAAGCAGCGGGTGATTAAAGAAACAGTGAGACTTAAACTAACAGGGGGTATTAATTGGCTCCTCGAGCAGGACTCGAACCTGCGACCCAATGATTAACAGTCATTTGCTCTACCAACTGAGCTATCGAGGAACATCATAAGCTATCTTTCAAACGCTATAGTGTTTAAAGCGAAGCCAACTTGTCCATGAACATCAACAAGTGATTGGCTCCTCGAGCAGGACTCGAACCTGCGACCCAATGATTAACAGTCATTTGCTCTACCAACTGAGCTATCGAGGAACTGCTCAAACACGGTGCGTAGTATACCCATAGAATCGTGAGGGTCAAGTATCGATTATGGATGAACGCTAGCCGCTGGTTTCTTGTATCCGTATAATGCGCCAACTAACGATAGCGGTTTGGACACATCATTGCCGACCGCACGACAACACTCCATTCATCCTCGTCCCCCGACGACTCATAGATGACAGGTACCGATGGCGAAGAAGCTCTTCATCAAAACGCACGGCTGCCAAATGAACGAGTACGACTCCTCCCGCATGGCGGATCTACTCGGCGAATCTCACCAGCTCGAACTCACTGATAATGAGCGTGAAGCCGATGTCATTCTGCTAAACACCTGCTCAATTCGCGAAAAAGCGCAGGAAAAAGTTTTTCATCAGCTGGGACGCTGGAAAAAACTTAAAGACGCTAATCCCAACCTGGTGATTGGCGTGGGCGGCTGCGTGGCAAGCCAGGAAGGCGAAGCGATTCGCAAGCGCGCGCCCCACGTGGACATGGTGTTCGGGCCGCAAACCCTGCACCGCGTACCCTCAATGTTGGATGCCCGCAGCAATAATCAGATTGCCGCCGTGGATGTCACCTTTCCCGAGATCGAGAAATTCGACCACCTGCCCAAGCCCTCTTCTGATGGCGCAACGGCGTTTGTGTCGATCATGGAAGGCTGCTCAAAGTACTGCACCTTCTGCGTGGTGCCTTACACCCGCGGCGAAGAGGTCTCGCGCCCCTTTGAGGCGGTGATGGATGAAGTCATTCACCTTTCCGACCAGGGCGTGCGCGAGATCAACCTGTTGGGCCAGAACGTCAATGCCTACCGCGGTGAAAACCAGCTTGGCGATGAAATCGACCTGGCCGAATTGATTTCCTGTGTGGCGGCGGTAGAGGGCATTGACCGCATCCGCTTTACCACCTCACACCCGGTGGAGTTTACCGACAGCCTAGTCGACGCCTATGCCGATATTCCTGAGCTGGTGAGCCACCTTCACCTACCGGTACAGTCGGGTTCAGACCGTATTCTTACCGCCATGAAGCGCGGGCATACGGCGGCTGAATACATCGAAAAGATGGAGCGTATCCGCGCCAATCGCCCGGACATCAGTTTCTCTTCCGACTTCATCATCGGCTTCCCCGGCGAAACAGAAGAAGATTTTGAAGCGACGATGAATTTAATTCATCAAATCGGCTTCGATCACTCGTTCAGCTTCGTTTACTCCGCACGCCCCGGCACACCTGCTTCTGGCCTGCCGGATGAAACACCGGAGAGTGTCAAAAAGCAGCGTCTGGCGATTCTGCAGGAGCGGATCATTCAGCAAACCGCGCAAATTAGCCGCCGCATGGTCGGCAGCACACAGCGTGTACTGGTTAACGGCTTTTCGCCGCGTGACCCCGGCCAGCTCTCAGGGCGTACCGAGAATAACCGGGTGGTTAACTTCCGCGCTGCCAACCCCACCGAACTAATCGGCTACTTTGTCGATGTAGAGATCACCGAGGCATTTCCCAATTCGCTACGCGGTGAGCTTGCCTCACCCGAGCGCTATTGATCATTTATAAATGTCCGATAACGAGTGCAAGGGCAGGTTGAAGCGAGGGTCTTTTGCCAAGGCCGGAAAAGGCTCCCAACAATTCCGGCATTTCCGCCATCCATGGCGGTCAGATGGCAAAAGTAGCGCCCAAGGACGGGTTCACAGCGTCCTCGCGGAAACCTGCTCTTGGTACCGTGATGTACTTTCACTTATCACAGATCATTGCCCCGCTTCTGGTGGGGCAGTAAGCTGAACGATACACACACTAACGAGGGGTTCCCCACTCTTGAGCCAGCCAACACCTCAGGCCAATCGCATCATCACCTTAAGCCTTGAACCCAATGATCCGCAGCGCCTTGCTAGCCTTTGCGGCCAGCAGGACGAGCATTTGAAGCTGATTGAAAGCCGCCTAGATGTGACGCTGCGCAACCGGGGCAATGTGTTCCAACTGGCGGGCCCAGCCAACCGCATTAAGGCAGCGGCGAACGTGTTGGAACACCTCTATCGCGAAACAGCGGCGAGCGAACTTGACGCCGACACTGTGCACCTGTTCCTACAAGAGTCCGGGCTTGAAGCGCTGGAAGAGGAAGTTGACGGCACCGGCAGCAGCGATGAAGTGATCATGCGAACCCCGCGCACCATGATCAAACCGCGCGGGCTCAACCAGCAGCGCTACGTTTCAAGTATCCGCGAACACGATATCAATTTCGGTATTGGCCCTGCGGGTACCGGTAAAACCTACCTCGCTGTTGCCGCCGCAGTTGAGGCACTCAACCAACAGGAAGTACGCCGCATCCTGCTCGTACGTCCGGCGGTGGAAGCGGGTGAAAAACTTGGCTTCTTGCCTGGCGACCTGGCTCAGAAAATCGATCCCTACCTGCGGCCTCTTTACGATGCCCTTTATGAAATGATTGGCTTCGAGCAGGTGGCAAAACTGATTGAGCGTCAGGTGATTGAGATTGCTCCGCTGGCCTATATGCGTGGCCGTACGCTCAATAACTCCTACATCATTCTGGATGAGAGCCAAAACACTACCCCGGAGCAGATGAAAATGTTCCTGACCCGGATTGGCTTTGGCTCCACCGCAGTGATTACCGGCGACGTGACCCAGGTCGATCTACCCAAAGGACAGCGTTCGGGACTGATTCAGGTGCTCGACGTGTTGAAAGACACGCAAGGCATCGGTGTCACCCACTTTGCCGCCAAGGATGTGGTACGCCATCCGCTGGTACAGCGCATTATCGAAGCCTACGATATGTTCGAATCCCAGCAGGAAGTGGAAGAGCGCGCCCGCCGCGAGGCACGCCAGCAAGAGCGTGACGCACGTATGCAGGCACGCGAAGACGCATGGGATAGTTCGCGATGAGCATGTCTTTATGAGCATGTCTTTATGAGTAGGTCTTTATGAACGATGCCCCTATGAACCAGGCCACGCAGGTCATTGTTGATCGCCAGGCGGCGATTGATGAACCGCTTCTACCCGATCTGACACAGCTCACCCAGTGGGTGGGCTGTGTGTTTGCCCACCACCCTGACGACCAGCGTCTTGAAGTGACTATTCGCTTTGTGAATGAGCTTGAAAGCCAAACGCTCAACCGTGATTACCGCGGCAAAGACAAAACCACTAACGTGCTGTCATTCCCTTTTGAGAGCCCGCCGGGCGTGGATTTGCCGTTACTCGGCGATCTGGTGATTTGCCATGCCGTGGTGGCCAAAGAAGCCAACGAGCAAAACAAGCCGATCGAGCACCACTACGCCCATATGGTCGTGCATGGCATCCTGCATTTAATGGGCTACGATCATATTGATGATCACGAGGCCGAGGAAATGGAGCAGTTTGAGCGCGAGCTGTTAGCCGAGCTAAGCATTCCTGATCCGTATGCTGACAGCCTCCCACCCAATAGGGAAAACGCTTAGCCCCTTACCTCTTTATTATTTAACGGTGGGCGCGTTAAATCACGTAACAACTAATCTGGTACTATCCCCCGTTTCAGTGATAAAACAGCTACCTGACGACATGGTTTATATAACGATGTCGTCAACGAGATAGCAACTGTCTGCCCGCAAACGAGAGAATTGACGCATGAGCGAAGACCGATCGAGCAACCCCAATCAAAAATCCTGGCTCGAGAAACTCTTTGGCGCCCTTTCCGGAGACAATGACGAACCCAGCTCACGCGATGAGCTGATGACGTTTTTACGCCATACCGCTGGGAAATTAAAGCTGGATCAAGACGCCATTATGATCATCGAAGGCGCCCTTGAGATCAGCGATCAGCAGGTTCGTGAAGTGTTGATACCCCGCTCCCAGGTCTCAGCCATTGCGCTGGATCAAACCAGCGACGGCTACCTACCGCTGATTCAGGAAACCGGTCACTCCCGCTACCCGGTGATTGGTGAAAACCTGGATGATGTAAAAGGCATCCTGCTGGTAAAAGATTTACTCCCCCTGCTCTCCCAGACCCAGGCCCAGCGTGATGCGTTCAAGTTAGACGACATTTTGCGCCCCGCGATGTTTATCCCTGAATCAAAACGTCTAAACAGCCTACTCAAAGAGTTTCGGGATACTCACAATCACATGGCAGTGGTGGTGGATGAATACGGCGGCACGGCGGGCATTATCACTATCGAAGACATTCTTGAGCAGATCGTCGGCGACATCGAAGATGAGCACGATACCGATGAAGAGGACGATATCCGCGAAATAGAGAATGGCCGCTACGCCATTCGCGCACTGACCCCCATCGAAGACTTCAACGAACGCTTTGACACCGAGTTCTCTGACGATGAGTTCGATACCGTTGGTGGCCTGGTAATGCAGCAGTTTGGTCATCTACCTCGACGCGGTGAACACACCATTCTGGGCGGCTGGCGGTTTGTGATTCTCAATGCAGATACCCGACGCATCCGTCTACTCGAAGCCTATCGCGACACTCGCCGCGATGACGAAGAGGATGATGACCAGGAGAACAAGCCAGCCTAGGCGCTTGTTGTCACGCTGCTTTCTATCCACTCCCTCGCACATTACCGTAGATAGGTTATCGCTATGGGTTTACCCCCCGCGTTTTTGTTACAGCTGCTTGCCGCCCTGGTGGCGGGCGGTTTCACCACCCTAACGGCTTCCCCTTTTGAGCTTTGGTGGCTGGGCCCGGTGGCAATTGGCTTACTCTATGTGGGCCTGCACACTTTAACCCCCGCCCAGGCGGCTCTGAAGGGCTGGTTATACGGTGTGGCACTGTTCGCCAGCGGTACCTCCTGGGTGTATGTCTCTATCCACGACTATGGCTACACCGGTGTACCGCTAGCCGTTTTCCTGACCGCGCTGTTCGTGACGATTCTGGCACTGTTTTTTGCCGGCACTTTCTGGCTCTACCGGCGCTTTACCTCCGCCCGGTTCGCGTTTGTCAGCTTTGCCGGCGCCTGGGTGCTGGGCGAGGTGCTGCGCACCTACCTGTTTACCGGCTTTCCCTGGCTACTGCTGGGCTCTGGCTACGTCGACTCGCCGATGGCTGCCTGGGCGCCCGTTGGCGGCGTATACCTGCTCTCGCTGCTAGTCGCACTGAGCGGTGCACTTGGCGCTGAGCTACTGTTGCGCCGTCAGTGGTGGTCGCTTGCCCCACTGGCGGCCATTTGGCTGATTCCCTTGGCACTCCCCCAGCAGTGGACTACCCCAGCCGCCGAGCCTACGCGCGTGGCACTGCTACAGGGTAATCTACCGCAGCTGTTGAAGTGGACGCCCGAAGGGCAGCGCACGGCGGCGAATACCTATAGCGAACTCACCCGCGAAGTCGCCGATGAGGTTGACCTGATCATCTGGCCAGAAACCGCCCTGCCGATGATGGAGACCCAGGCCCGGCCGGTGCTGGAGCGGGTGCAAGCGAACCTACCGCCCGACGTCGCCCTGCTCACCGGCATCGTTCAGCGCGACGAGCAGGAGCGCTACTTCAATAGCGTGATTGGCGTCGGCGACGTAGAGGGCAGCTACCAGAAAGAGCACCTGGTGCCTTTTGGTGAGTACCTGCCGCTGGAGAGCGTACTCCGCGGGGCGATCGATTTTTTTGACCTCCCCATGTCGACCTTTACCAAAGGTGAGCATGAGCAAACACCGATGCAGGCCGCCGGGATTAATATTGGCAATGCGATCTGCTATGAGATTATTTACCCGCAACTAGTGGCCCGCCGTGCCCAAGACAGCGGTGTGATCATGACGGTATCTAACGACACCTGGTTTGGCGCCTCAATTGGCCCCCACCAGCATCTGCAGATGGCACGCCTACGCGCCCTAGAGAATGGACGCTATGTGGTCCGCGCCACCAGCAATGGCATTACCGCTATTATCGATTCCAATGGGCGCATTGTTGAACGCGCGCCGCAGTTTGAGACAACTACGCTCACCGGTGAGTTTTACGCCATGGAGGGACTAACACCTTTCACCCGCTTGGGTAGCTGGCCAGTTTGGCTACTAGCAGGCTTGATGCTCTTGCCCGGCGTAGTGGCAGCAAGAACCACACGCCAAGCGTGAACTTGAAACGCCATAGTCGCTAAAGCGGCTAGCTAGAAAAACGGCCCGGGTCCTCTGCAGGACTCGGGCCGTTTTGTTTTACTCAAGCTAACCGCCTATCTACGTGGCTAGATAGGCGGCTACTCAATCCGTTATTTAGGCTGCGCTGTTTTTTAGCGTCGCCATATCAATCACGAAACGATAGCGAACATCGCCTTTTTCCATGCGCTCAAAACCTTCGTTAATGTTGTTGATATCGAGCATCTCAATATCACAGGTAATGCCTTGATCAGCGCACAGCTTGAGCAGCTCTTCGGTCTCTGCAATGCCACCAATTAGCGAACCGGCCACTACACGACGCTTAAAGACCAGGTTAAAGGCTTCAATGGCGGGCTCAATGGGCTCCAGCAAGCCAACGATGATGTGAGTACCGTCATACTTCAGCGACGTTAGGTAAGGGTTTAGATCGTGCTGTACGGGCACGGTGTCGAGCATGAAGTCGAAGGTTTCAGCCACCGCATCCATTTGTGCCTGGTCGCTGGAAACCACCACGTGGTCAGCACCGTTACGTTTCGCTTCTTCAACCTTGGCGTCGGAACGGGTGAACACCGTGACTTCAGCGCCCAGCGCTTTGGCCAGTTTAACGCCCATGTGGCCTAAGCCACCCATACCGATCACACCGACTTTATGGCCTTTGCCCACGCCGTGATGCTTGAGCGGCGAATAAGTCGTCACACCGGCGCAGAGAATCGGCGCCGCTGAGGCCAGATCAATACCATCAGGCATCTGTAGCACAAAGTGCTCGCTCACCACGATGGAGTCGGAGTAGCCACCCTGGGTCATTGTGCCATCCTGGCGATCTTCGCTGCCGTAGGTCATGGTGAAGCCTTCCAGGCAGTACTGCTCTACGCCGTCTTTACAGGCGCTACAGGTACGGCATGAATCCACCATGCAGCCCACACCCACCAGGTCACCGGCTTTAAAACGCGACACTTTATCGCCCACAGAGGTCACGCGACCGACAATCTCATGGCCGGGGACGACGGGGTACTGGCTCATGCCCCAGTCATTGCGAGCAAAGTGCAGGTCGCTGTGGCAGACGCCGCAATAGAGAATTTCGATGGCTACGTCATCGGGGCGCGGCTGACGACGATCAAACGTAAACGGTGCTAAGGGCTTATCGTTAGCAAATGCGGCGTAGGATAATGCTTGGCTCATCGGTGAAACTCCTTATCAGCAAAAGACTGCCGTATAAATCAACAGCCATTTGCCTCGCGTGCGAGGCATGCCAATAGTATTGGCCTATTCAGTGGGGATAGCGATAAACGAAGCTACGTCATTTTTGCCAAATACTCCGACACAACGTAATAAAATAACAAAAAATAGCCATAAATCGTTATGATTATACAAAAGTCACCATAAACCCGAGAGAAACCATCATGGCCTCCACCGCTCAGGCTGGCAATGCGCTGGCTGCCGTTATCGCGCCACTGGTTAAAGGCGACGGCATCAATCAAACACCGCTACCCGGCGTGTCGTTACTCTGTTTAAGCCGCCATCAGGTACGTACGCCACTGCTCTATGAGCCGAGCCTGACCATCATTGCCCAGGGGCGCAAAATGGGTTATCTCGGTGATCGCGAAATCCACTACGACCCCGGCCACTACTTAGTGCAAACGCTGCCACTGCCTTTTGAGTGCGAAACCCACGGCTCACCGGAAGCCCCGTTACTGGGTATATCGGTACGCCTGGATCCGGCGCTGTTAAGCGAGATGGTGACGGCCATGGGCGATACCGGTCATAACGCATTGGCTCCGCTGCCGATGGCCTCGGTGGCCATGACAGAGGAAATGCAGGATGCCGTTTTGCGCTTGGCCAACGCGCTACATGCAGACATTGAGCGCAACACAATGGGCAACGCTCGCATCCGCGATGTGGTGTTTGAAGCGCTAAGGGGGGAACAGGGACCTGCTTTACGGGCGTTGGTATTAGGACACGGTAATTACTCACGTATCGTGCAGGTGCTGTCTAAGCTCCACACCCATTTTGCCGATGACTTTAGCGTGGAGCAGTTGGCAGCACAGGCCCATATGAGTCCGTCGACATTTCACCAGCACTTCAAGCAAATTACCCGCTCGTCACCGGCCCAATACTTAAAACAGTTGCGCTTAATCAAAGCGCAGCAGTTGCTGTTACAGGACAATCACAACGTCAATCAGGCCGCTGCGGCGGTTGGTTACCGCAGCGTGCCTCAATTTAGCCGCGACTATAAACGCTACTTTGGTGAGCCCCCGCTTCAACATCGCCGTCAGGAGCAAGCGTTACGAGCTTAAAACGAGATTTAATGCAGGGCTTATTTGGCAAAATTTATTTGGCAAAAACCTGGCTCATATCTTTAAACGCCTTGAATTCCAGGGCATTTCCGCAGGGGTCGAGCAGAAACATGGTGGCCTGCTCACCTACCTCGCCTTTGAAGCGAATGTAGGGCTCAATCACAAACTCCGTATCGCGCGCTTTCAAGCGCTCGGCCAAGGCTTCCCACTCGTCCCACGCTAATATTACGCCAAAGTGCGGCACCGGTACGTTGTGCCCATCTACAGGATTAGTGTGGGCGCTTTCTTGCCCCGGCGTTTTGGGCTGCTCATGAATGACCAGTTGGTGGCCAAAGAAATTAAAGTCGACCCATTGCTCGCTGGAACGCCCCTCTTCCAGGCCAAACACATCGTTGTAAAACGCCCGCGCCAGCGCTACATCGTAAACGGGTATCGCCAGATGAAAGGGTGAAAGGCTCATGGTCATTCTCCACATTATTGGGTTTTATGAGGGTTAGCGGGCACTTTTTATGCAGCCCCGCTGTATTAATCCTAGGGCCGCTCATGGGAAAATAAAATCAATAACTATTTAGCTGATTCACAAAAAGGATTGATCAATGATCCGCGAGCTAAAAACGCTGATTGCGGTAGCACAGGAAGGCACCTTTGCCGCAGCGGGCAACAAAATTGGCCTGACTCAAGCGGCGGTGAGCGCACAAATGAAACGTCTTGAGGAAGAGTTGGGTATCCCACTGTTTGAGCGTAAAGGGCGTACCGCCATATTGACGCAGCGTGGGCAGGAAACGTTAAAGCAAGCTCATACACTGCTCACCCTCTACAGTACACTGGGTGCGACGACTGCAGGCCAACCCACCACTCAACGGGTCAACATTGGGGCCATCGCGTCCATACAGCGCTCGCTACTGCCCGATGCGCTGGCGCGCTTTCATCACGGCTATAGCGAATGCCGCACCCGCGTTGTGCCAGGGCTCTCCATGGAGCTGGTGAATCAAGTCGACGCTGGGGAGCTTGATATGGCGGTGATTATTCGCCCGCCCTTTTCACTGCACAGCGATTTACGCTGGACGCCCCTTGCCCACGAGCCATTTCGTTTAATCGTGCCGCGCCATATTGAGGTCGATCACTGGCGGGAGCTGATCGCCCGCCAGCCGTTTGTCCGCTACGACCGCGCCTCCTTTGGTGGGCGGCAGGTCGAACGCTTTCTACGTGACAATCACTGCAATGTGCGTGAAGTATGCGAAGTCGATGAACTAGAGGCCATCGTTAAGCTCGTCGCCAAAGGGGTAGGCGTTGCCCTGGTGCCCCAGGCGATTGCGCAGCAACGCTGGCCAGCGGAAGTGCGTGCGATTGATTTAGGCGAACGCACCTTTCACCGTGATGTCGGGCTAATTCATCCCAGTAGCGGTCATTTGAGCGAACCCGCCCGGGCGCTTGCCCAACTGATTGGCGAAATCGCCCAGCGGCCTGATAATAGCGCCTAAGGCGTTTCGTTGAATATCAAAGGAGTAACTGCATGAAACCAGAGGATCTGGAAAAGTTAGTGACTCGCACCATGCCCTTTGGCAAGTACGAGGGTCGGCTTATCGCTGACCTTCCCGGCCCTTATTTAAACTGGTTCGCTCGGGAGGGGTTTCCCTCCGGGGAAATTGGCCAACTGCTGCATCTGATGCACGAAATTGATCATAACGGACTTGGCCCGTTGCTTGACCCACTGCGAAAAACGCCTAGCCAGCGTGGCGAAACTTAAGGGTGAGCGTTTTTATCTGCGTTCTCACGCTCGTCAAGGGCACCCTGAAACTCAACACGGTAAGCGGCCTCTTGCTGTGCGGTGTCCGCAGGAAAGCGGCCTAAGGCGACGGCTAGTTCAAAAAAACCAGCTGCGGGTAAACCGTCGCCGCGCCGGCTGACCACCAGTGCTGCGATGAAAGGCTTCTGCTGTGCGGCGTCTTCGCGCATTAAATGCTCTAACGCCTGAGTAACTTGAGCGATAGTCCGCGGCGGTGTTAGCGCTAGCGCGCTAGCCACCTGCTGATATGTCATTGGCAGGGCTTCACGCGGTGCGCTGAGCAGTAGCTGGCGAAGAGCGGCAACGTTATCGGTCATATATATCCTATCGTCAGGGTTTAACACGTTCACACTGCCAATTGACCCAGTGTTTGTGCTAAGAATAGCGAAATACGCTGTGATAAGGAGAGAACATGGTAACGCGACTAACAACGGTACGCCCTCGTGGAGGCCGTTGGCCAGGCGTCCTGGCTGGCTTAGCCATTTTGCTGCTAGCGGCGGCGACCCTAATGATGGCGGGCTCCGGGCCTGCTTATCGGGGCGAATTTATCAGCCTAGGCGAGGCGTTCAACTTACTCCGTAACGGCGTTTATGCCGCTGGAGGAGCAGTCGCGGTCAGTATTGTCACGCTACTGTTTAGCCTGCTGGCTCGTCGCTCTAGACCCGCTTTAATAGCCACGCTGGTTATCGTCGCCGCTGCTGCACTGCTTTACGTACCCTGGCAGCATTGGCAACGCGCTCAACAGGTGCCCGCAATTCACGACATCACCACCGATACGCAAAACCCACCTGCCTTTGAAGCGTTAGCTGACGTACGAGAAGCGGCGCCGAACGCGGTTGACTACCCGGGCGATGCCACCGCTCAGCAGCAGCAAGCAGCCTATCCTTATATCAAGCCGCTGGTCTTGGACGTGGCCCCACAAACGGTACTCGCTGCCGCACAAGCAGAGGCCGAAGAGGCTGGCTGGCGGATCGCCCGAATTACCGACAATCACATAGAAGCCACTGCGACCACGCGCTGGTTTGGCTTTGAGGATGATGTGGTCATTCGCCTAACCGAGATTGAGAACGGGGTGCAGGTGGATATGCGCTCAGCGTCACGTCTGGGTGCAAGCGACGTGGGCACTAACGCAGCGCGTATTGAACAGTTTTTAACGGCGTTGGAAGCGCGACTTGAGTGACCGTTTCAATAACGCCTTACTCACTCCTATCAATGCAATGGGTCGCGCGTTTTGCCGCCCTCACGCGCTAAAATTTGCTCAGCGTCCAAGGTGGCAATTGGGATTTGGTGCTGGGTGGGAATATCACCGGTCAATTGCAGCGCTTGATAACGCAGGGCGCAAACGCGCAAAAAAGAAGTAAAGTTACCCAAATCGTGTCCGGCGTCGATGGATTCGTGATAAAGCCGGGTAATCATCTGGGCCGTGTTCATTCCGTCACGCTGGGCTATCTCTTCCAGAATGTGCCAGAAGTAATTTTCCATTCGCACACTGGTAACCATGCCATCAATACGCAACGAGTGTGTCGCGCTGCGCCACAGCTCAGGGTCGGCTTGAATAAACAGTTTACACATGGGCGTTGTCTCTCCGCGTATTCGTATCCACTCAAACTATTAGCATAGCGGCAATTATTGGCGCAGCAAATAAGAGCGCCCAGCGGGAGCTGGGCGCAAAGACCGTCAGGTTACTGGGTCACGCTCACTTATTCAGTAGCGCCATAAACTGCGCAAGCCAGGCGGGGTGGGCAGGCCATGCAGGGGCGGTAACCAAGTTGCCATCGGTTATCGCATCGGTCACCTCCAGATTGGCAAAATGACCACCTGCAAGCTCTACTTCCGGCTGGCAGGCCGGGTAAGCGGAACACTGCCTCCCTTCCAGTACTTTTGCAGCGGCTAATAACTGAGCGCCGTGGCAAATCGCCGCCACGGGTTTGTTGGTCTCAAAAAAGTGCTGAACCATGGTTAGCACCTCTTTGTTCAAACGAAGATATTCAGGCGCACGTCCACCAGGCACTACCAGGGCATCGTAATCGGCGGGGTTAATACTGGCAAAATCGGCATTCAGGGCAAAACGGTGGCCGGGCTTTTCGGAATAGGTTTGATCGCCTTCGAAGTCATGAATCGCCGTCGCCACAGTATCGCCCGAGGCTTTCCCAGGGCAAACTGCATCGACGCGATGACCGACTGCCATAAGTGCTTGAAATGGCACCATGGTTTCATAATCTTCAGTGAAATCGCCGGTGATCATTAAAATGCGTTTGCTGCTCATCTCAGTGCTCCTCTTGGTTATCTTATGGTTATTGATCGAGTGTTTGAGCACACGCAGGGCGTGTTAGATGAGACTAGCAAGCGCCTTCCGACAATAGGTAGTAATTGCTTACTACTGAGTCACTTTCTCCTGCTGCGGAAGCGCTAGATGCCGTTGTCCTGCCGTGTCGCCGACGCGAAAACGCCCTACCAGTGAATGCATATCACCGGCACGATCATCCAGCGTATGGCTGGCAGTAGTCGCTTCTTGCACCAAGCGGGCGTTCTGGTGTGTCACCTGATCCAGCTGCGAAATTGCCTGATTGATCTGATCAATACCAGCCGATTGCTCATGGGTCGCCCCAGCAATCTCGGTAACATAGCGCGTCACCTCTCCCAGGCTATCAATGATTTCCTGCAGGTGTTTGCTTGAGGCGTTTACCAGTTGCTCACCTTCGCTTACCTTGGCGACACTGTCGTCTACCAAATGACGAATTTGGGCCGCTTCGTCGGCGCTACGTCCCGCTAGTTTGCGCACTTCTTGGGCCACTACGGCAAACCCACGGCCCTGCTCACCCGCTCGCGCCGCCTCAACAGAAGCATTGAGCGCCAGCAAGTTGGTTTGAAAAGCGATATCGTCAATGGCTTTGATGATCGAGGTAATCTTTTCGCTCGCCTCGCGGATATCCCCCATTGCCGCCGTGGTGCGCGTTGATACCTCACCAGCGGCACGGGCGCGCTGGTCAACATTACCGCTAGCGTCTTTGGCTTGGTCAGCGTAATCAGCGGTCTGCTTCACCGTGGCCGTGATCTGCTCAAGGCTTGAAGCCGTTTCCGCCAACGATGCTGCCTGCTGGTCAGTACGCTGGGAGAGGTTTTCATTACCGGCGGCAATTTGGCGGCTGCTGGCCGCGATAGCTTCGGCACTTTCGCGGATTTGAGCCACCATGCCTTCAAAAGTATTCATCATGTTGTTAAACGCTTGGGCAGTTTGGCCCACTTCATCATTGCGCTTAAGCTCAAGACGCTTAGAAAGGTCGGCGTTTTCTCCTGCGGTTCCGCTGATGCTTTCCATTTGCTGGCGCATAGCCACTAGCGGGCCCAATACACGCACCATGGTACGCCAGCCAAAGATGGCAAGCAGCGCGATAACCGCCAGAGTAACCGTAATCAGCAATGAACGCCCGGCGTTGGCTAATGCTTCGGCCTGGGTCGCGGCGCTGTCCGCCTGAGCCACGGTAAATGCCTCCACGTCGCTCAGCGCCGTGCGCATCTGCGCCATGGCCTGGGCAACATTGGTGAGCGCCGCTTGCACCTGGGCGTTTAATTCTAACTGCTGTAAACGCAGCTCATAGACAGCGTTGTCATCGGATACCATCAACCCATCCAGCCCTACGATGACATCGTCTAAATCACTGATTAGCGCGCGCTGATCCACTTCGGTGCTAGGCGCGTCGGCGATCGCCACCAGTGATTGGCGAGCTAGCCCCACCTGCTGGGCAATTTCATTGTGACGCAAATTGACCAGCGCATCGGCGCTATTCGTTTGCATCATTTGGCGGCCAAGATCTGACAGTTGCGCTAATGCCATGCGCGCATTGCCGCTCAGGCGCCCGATATCCGCTTGCCCGGTAAACATATTGTCGAGCAACTGAGTCGGTAGCGTGGTCATGCCATCTTCGCGCCAGGCTTCCATTAACTCTCGCTGTTCACGGTCACTGCGAACCTGTGCTAGCGCCGTTCGCCCGGCAATATCTTCTGCACTTAGCATTACTTGAGAAATAAGCGCTTGCATCGCACTGATGCGCTCGGCCATCTGGGTTTGTAGGCTCAACTCTTCGCGGCGTAAAGTTTCCAGCGCCGTATCTCCTTCCAGCAATGCTTGATAGTGGCTATCCAGCTCACTCAATCCTTGCCCTTGATCAACACCATGGAGGCCTTGCCGTGCATCATTAAAACGCTCATCCAGTGCCGCTTGAGTGGTGACCTCATCTAGACCAGTCATGCTTTCTGCGGCAAGCAAATCCGCATGGCGTTGGCCAAATGCCCCCATGGTAAGCACCATGCCCATGCTGGCATCCTGAAGCGGCAATACTTCATTGGTAATATAACGCTGTGAGTCGATTAGCCGTTGGTTGGTCGTCCAACCGGTTGCCGCCAGCACCACAGCGCCTAGCACTGCAGCTAAGAACAGGCTGATCAACATCGCTCGAATACTTAAGGTTTTTTTCATTATCTGTTTTCACTTGTGTCAGGGGGCAGACAGGTAACGTAAGCTTTAGGGCAACAGGCTTGCCCATTCCACCGACTCGAAACGGCCGTTTTTAATAATGGTTGGCCATACTGCATCACTGGCTTGATGGTCATTTGGCCCCAAGCTCAACGGCTCTTCCAAACCAATATCAACCGAACCCAACCCAAGCAGGCCATCCACAATCGCCTCACGGTCAGGGTTAGCACCGGCCGCTCTTACGCCCTCAACAAAGAGTTTTGCCGCCAAATAACCTTCCAGGGAAATAAAGTCAGGCTCACTACCACGGGCATGGGTTTCCAGCGCTTTGCGGTAGGCCTCAACGGCGGGCAGGTCGGCATTTAGCGGAGGCACGACTTGGGTAATAATGACGCCTTCCGCCAGATCGCCAAGTTCATCCATAAGCGCTTGGCTGCCCACAAAGGAAACGTTCAGAAATACTGTGTCAGGTAAGTCATTTTTCGCTTCACGAATGAAGTCAGCTGCGGGGCCGTATGTACCGACGATGATAACGGCGCGCGGTGTTACCGGCGCTTCCAGAATGGTCGCTAAGCCCTGGTGAATATTACGTGTACCGCGAGTAAAGCGGCCATGAGCAAGTGCTGCAATATTATCGACGCCATGGGCAGTTAGTGCCTGGGTGGCGCCATTGTATCCTGCATCGCCAAAGCTATCGTTCTGCGTAAAGAAGGCGATCTCCTCGGGCAAAACACCTGCCTCCAACAGCCCGTCCACCATGGCGGCGGTTTCTTGTACATAGCTTGCCCGATAGTTAATCACGTAGCGGTCAGGCGGCGCCTTACGCAGCACACCCGCGCCAGTAAAAGCGCCATACAGTAGCGTTTTATATTCGTTAAAGATGGGAATAGTAACGGTGGCCGTCGGCGTGCCGACATTACCGATCGCCGCTAGCACTTCATCCTCTTGAAGCAACTGTCGGGTATTACTGGCGGCCTGTAGTGGTTTGTACTGATCATCCCGGGCAATTAACGCCAGCGTTTCACCATTAACCCCGCCTGCCTCGTTGACCTCGGCAAAGTAGGTCTCGATACCTTTTTGCATACCCAATCCTAGCGGTGCGGCCCCACCGCTGGAAGGAGCAACAATGCCGAAACTCAGTTCTGCCTGCGCAAGAAGTGGAACAAACATCCCAACTGCTAATGCCATATTAAATAAGTATTTTCTTAATAAGGCCTTTTTTGACAAGGCTTTTATTAATAACCCGATTCCCAATCGTTGCATTGATCTGCTCCTTGCTGGCTAGATCACTTCCCCACTACATAAATGGCAATAGCGAATACGTGCAATGGTTAACACCGCACGCGTTCGAAATCACCAACCAGTACTTATCTCTATCGGCGGGAGAATATACGACTAAAGATTTATTATCGTCGATTACCAAGTAACAAATATTACTTAGATTGTAACAATTGATGTCACGCCCGCAATTAGCGCAAAATTATGCTTTTAAGCAGGTCTTTCGATGGCGAAACGGTCACTGATACGGATGTAATCACTGCCTGCAAGTCGGCCAACAGGTTTGAGTCGATCCATATCTACATGGCGACCGTCCCACAGCGAATCGTCAATATGGATGGAGACAACCTGAGCCAGCACCAAAGTACCTGCTAGCGGCTGGTCACCAAAGCTAATCATATCGAATAGTTTGCAACCAAAGGCCACGGGAGCGTTGGCAATGCGTGGCACGCTGACCCCAGGCATCTCAGCTTTTTCAAGGTCGGCCAGCGCAAACTCATCCTCTCCTGGCGGCAAGCTGGCGCTAGTGGTATTGAGCGCTTCTATCAGCCCCTCACTGCCCACATGTACGACACATTCAGGTACTTCTTTTAAATTGCGCACGGTGTCTTTAAGTTCACCGCTACCATTAAGCAGTGGGGAAAACGCCAGCACCGGTGGATTCACGCTGGCCACGTTGAAAAAGGAAAATGGCGCCAAATTGGCATTTCCTTGCTTATTCTGGGTAGACACCCAGGCAATAGGTCGGGGGCAAACAGTGCCCGATAGTAATCGATAAATAACCCCTGGGCTTAGAGGGGAATCATCCAATAGGTAGTCGCTCATTTTTGACTCCTGGGTAATGGGTTTAGGCGTATTATCAACCTATAACAGCTATCACTTTACAACAGCATTGCCAGCATAGACGTGTTTTACAAACACATGCTGCCAAGCAAGGAACCGATTCGATGAAGATTGTCATTGCCGATGATTATCAGGACTGTGTGCGCAGTTTAGACGCTTTCAAGCAGCTAGAAGGCCAAAAGGTAACGGTTTATCACGATACGCTTACCGACCTGGACGCATTGAGCGCGCGCTTTCAAGATGCGGAGGCTTTGGTACTCATTCGTGAACGCACGCCGGTCACGGCCGCCCTGCTTGAACGCTTGCCCAACCTGAAAGTCATTAGCCAAACGGGTGGCGGTGCAGCGCACGTTGATGTGGAGGCTTGCCGCCGTCATGGCATCACTGTCATGACGGGAACTGGCTCGCCTTATGCGGCGGCAGAATTAACCTGGGGCTTAGTGCTTGCCGCGATGCGCCATATACCAGCGGAGGTTGAGAACCTGAAAACGGGCCGTTGGCAGCGTACCTTAGGCACGGGCCTTAAAGGCCGCACCCTAGGCATTTTTGGCTATGGCAAAATCGGCAGCTTAGTAGCGCGCTATGGCCAGGCATTTGAAATGAACGTTTTGGTATGGGGAAGAGAAGGCACCCGCCAGCGCGCTTCAGATGCTGGACTAGAGGTAGCCAAAAATCAGGCCGATTTGTTCCAGCGTGCGGATGTGCTCAGCCTACACCTTCGTTTAAACGACGATACTCGCGGTATCGTCAACGCTGAATCCCTCTCCCACATGAAGCCTGCGTCGCTATTAGTCAACACGAGCCGCTCTCAGCTATTGGCCCCGGGTGCACTCGAACAGGCACTCCAAGCCGGGCACCCCGGCCAAGCTGCGGTAGACGTTTTTGACGAGGAGCCTGCGTTCGAAAGCTTGCTGCTGGCGTTACCCAACCTTATCGCCACGCCTCATCTTGGCTATGTGGAAAAGGATAGCTACGAGCTCTACTTTGGCGATGCGTTTAGTAACCTGCTGGCCTACATCAATGGTCAGCCCGTTAACAATCTAGCTGGCTAATAACGCGCTAAAACGTGGGCTTAACACCAGGGCTGCAAGCACCTCATAGTCTCATCAGGCTGGTAGCCCACACATTCGCGAGCTGAAGCTCTCTCCCACAAGTGCTGAAAGCCCTCCTTCATCTCATCAGGCTGAGGAGTGCCAATTGTGCTAGCCTTATGGGTTCACGAGTAACACAGGGGCCATTAATGCTCACCATTTCTAGCAACGTTACCCTGGCTGATTGGGAGATTGATATTAGCCAGATTCGCGCCCAAGGCGCGGGCGGCCAGAACGTCAATAAAGTCGCTTCAGCGGTACACCTGCGCTTCGATATTCTTAGCTCAACACTGCCACCGCTGTACAAAGAGCGCTTAATGGCGCTGTCCGATCAGCGCATCAGTAAAGAGGGCGTGGTGGTGATTAAAGCCCAGAGCCATCGTAAGCTTGAGCTGAATAAAGAGGATGCGTTGGCACGGTTAAAAGAGCTGATACAGAGTGCCACCAAGCAGCAAAAAGCACGCCGCGCCACTAAGCCCACTAAAGGTTCACAGCGCCGCCGCGTCGATCACAAAACCCGTAAGGGCAAAATTAAATCGCTGCGCGGTAAGGTCTCGGCATCTTCATGACGAAAAACGCCGCATCGCCCAATGGACGACCTCTCTCACCTTGCGTACATATTTGCCAGATCGAGCCCACCACGTCAGTCTGCCACGGTTGTGGCCGAACGCTGGATGAAATCGCGGGCTGGGGCAGTATGACCGAGGCCGAAAAAGCCCCGGTATGGGAACGTCTGGAAAGTGAAGGTTACGTATCTGCCCGCTAGGTTTACGTCGCGTCGCTATGTCTCACGTGACGAGGCTTTAGTGACAAGGCTGTCGGCTGGTGACGGTCTCGCAATATATGGTGTAGTTCACCACACGCTACCATCGGGTCTTCACAGTTGATAACGATATCCGAGTGGGCCAGCACGTAGCTGCGGCCAGTAATGGTGTTCTCCACTACCTGATAAGCGCCCTCCTGGTGGGTGCCGATGAAGGTACCGATAAACCCTGTCTCCCGCAGTGAAACGGTCTCTAGCTTATCACCCAGGTTTAACCGTCCTTCGTAGTTCATCAACGCCAAGCGCGCCGAGGTGCCGGTACCCGTCGTACTGCGGCAAATAACGCCTGGATGAACATACGTTGTTGAACGTGAGCGTATGTAGCCTTCTCCAATCTGCTCTTCAGGCCCCATAAAGTGCAAAAATGGCAGAGGCCCCACATCGCCCAGAGTGTAGTGAGAAAAGCCCCGCTGCGCTTTTATTGCCTCAACAATTTTGTAGGCACACTCTGAGAGTGCGCGCTCCTCATCACGCACCAACCTAAAGCCCAGCTCGGTTGCATCGACCAAGGCGTAAAAGCCACCGCTATAGGCGATTGAATAGGTGACTTCGCCAATCCCCGGCACGTGAATCGTATCGCGATAGGTATCGATATAGCTGGGCAGGCCACCACAAGTAACCGACTCCACCACACCGTTATGCACCTTCGCTTCGATTTGCACTAGCCCCGCCGGCGCTTCCAGCTTAAAGCGCTGTATGCCTTCCTGCTTGGGCACAATGCCGCTCTCTAGAACCGCTGTAGCGGTACACAGCGTGTTGGAGCCGGAGTAAATAGGGTACCCCATCACTTCCATGATGATGTAACCCGCCACCGCCTCAGGGTGAGTGGCCGGCACCAACAAATCGACCGACATTTCCGGGATGCCGTAGGGCTCTTCGAGCAGCAGGCGGCGCAAACCGTCGGCGTCATCGCGCAGGTACTCCATCTGCTCGCGAACGGTGGCGCCAGGCAGAATATCAATTCCCCCTGTGACGATACGGCTAACATCACCACCGGCATGAGTATCCATTAGCTGGATGGTATGAAGGTTATGCACTAGCGGCGCTCCTAAACAGCAGAAGAAGGATTTTCAAGGGCGAACGGCGCACCGTGAGATGCCCACTGAGCATCAGGAACAAGCACAATTTTGCCCAGATAATTGCTGCCCCGGTTAACAAAATAGCGCTCGGCGGCATGCAGGTCAGAAAGCTTAAAAGCGGCGTGGAGTACCGGCTTTAACTCCCCGCTGCGAATCCACGCCACCAGCTGTTCGGCCTCTTCTCGGGTGCCATGGGAAACGCCAAATATCTGTACTTGATAAAGGTAGACGCGGGTCCACATCATTTCGCTAAGGTTGCCACCACTGGCACCGGCAATAGAGAGGCGGGGGTAGCTCTTACGCCCCTGCATATCGACAATCATGGTGTCGATAAACAGGTTGGTCATCTCACCGCCGACCAAGTCCATCACCGCATCGATTGGTTTGCCGCCAGTGGTTTCCAGCACTCGGTCAACAAACGTTGGTAGGTCGCCACGATCGATGACCGCTTCTGCGCCTAGTTCTTTGAGCACCTCGGCTTTATCTAACTGGCTAACGGCATACGGAACCGCTCCCACAATACGGCAGAGCTGAATGAGCGCGGTGCCCACACCGCCACTAGCGCCACTGACCAGTACACGCTCGCCAGCACTCACCTTGGCGGCAGTCATCATGTGGTAAGCCGTTTGATAAGAGCACATGCCCATTGAGGCCAATTCAGCGTCATGAAGTTCGGGATTGGACACGTGATAAAACTGATCAGCAGGCACAGCGATATACTCAGCAAAGCCGCCGTCGGCTCCATGGCCATAGTAATCCGGGGTTAGATTAATATCACGGCGTTCATCGGCGTAAATATTAAAATCCAGCAAACCTCGCTGACCAATGCGCTCGGCGTCAACGCCCTCTCCCACCGCCACTATGCGGCCTGCTACGTCGGCACCTTGAATACGCGGGAAAGTTAAGGTTGGCGTACCTCCCATGGCAAAGGAGGTAACATCGCCTTTATCCTTGGTAGGGTACAGCCCTTCGCGCGCCTTGCGGTCCGTGTTGTTCTTCGCTGTGGCGGTCACCTGTACCAGCACTTCGCCCGCCTTGGGCTGCGGCGTGGCGACATCCTGATGGTATTCCAGCTTTTCGATACCGCCATGTCCGGTCAATAGCATAGCAGCCATTGTGGTGGGTACCGTGTGTGTTGTCTCGGCCATGGAGTGCCTCCTAGGTTGGGCTGACGTCAAACTGCTAAAAATAGATTAGCTAAAAACAGGGACGCCAATCAGCACTGTGTGCAAGTAAAAAGCAAACACCACATACACTACCAAGCCGACGAGTACAGCAACAATGGTGGCCATTTTATGGGTACTGACGGGCGTGGGCGGTGTAAGACGGTCACGCTTTTTGGCGGCTTTGAACGCCAGGATAGCCCAGATAAGAAAGGCAGCAAAAAAGATAATATCACCCAAGCGACCGTTGGCCAGCAGGTGAGCAAACGCCCAGATTTTTACCGCCAGCATCATTGGATGGCCAAGCTTGGCCTTAATCGCGTTATGCGGAATGTATGCCGCCACCAGCATAATAAAGGCGGGCACCATCAGCAGCGCCACCGCATGGCGCATTCCCATTGGCGGATACCAGATATAGATGGGGTCAAGGCGCATCTGGCCAAAACCGTAAATAGCTATAGCCAAGCCAAAGATGGATACCGCCGAATAGGCTACTTTCCAAGTGGTTTCGCCGTGTTTCGCAATCTGCTGCTGACGCCAGTTTTCAGCAAAGATACGTACAGAGTGGCTGCCTAAAAACATCAGCAGCCCGATAATCATAATCGTCATGGAACAACTCCCAGTGAAAACGCTAGTCGACGGCTTTATGCCTTATAGTCTTGGTCGCTGGAGAGGATGCCACACTCAACCACCGACCACCTATGCATGGGTCAACTTTTTGTTTCCTGGAGCCGTTCTATGGGGAGACTAAAACCCGTCCTTAAAACCTGTCTTTAAAACCAATGCTTGCGCTTAAATAGCCAAATCATGACCCCCGCAATACCCAACATGGCTCCCCAAACAAAAAAATAGCCGTACTGATAGCGTAGCTCGGGCATATTTTCGAAGTTCATGCCGTAAATCCCGGCGATAAACGTAAGAGGGACAAAAATCGCGGTAATGACCGTGAGCACCCGCATGGTGATGTTTAGCTGGTGGGAAGAAATAGAGATATAGCCATCGATCAAGTCACCGCAAATGTCGTAGTACATTTGGGTCAAGGTGTAGAGACGCTCAAAGCGATCCGCCACATCGTTGATCGCGTGTAGGGTTTCACTCTCTTCCCGCGGTAAATGCTCATAGTCATAAGCGGTGAGTTCTTGGGTAATCCCCTGGTGGTAGCTAAAGATGCGACGCATTTTAACCAGCCGGGAACGGTAAGTGATGATCTTGCGCATTAACACATCATTACCATTTTCCAGCAGTTCGTCTTCCAGGTCGCTTAACGCCGTTTCGAACTCAAGTAGACTATCGATATAAAAGCCCGCTGAAATATACATCACCCGCAGCGCGACATGTTCCGGCGAATGGGCCAGCAGGGCTTTACCGTGCTCGTTGAATAGCCGTTCTATGGAAAGCGCTTGGCCGGGATGGAGGGTGACCAGAAATCGCTCACCTACAAAGAAACAAACCTGCTGCGGCAGGTAGTTTAGTTCGGCATCAAAGGAAGAGATGCCACGATAAATAATCAAGGTGTGATTTTCAAACTCTTCAATTTTGGGCGGATGGCGGTCTTTGTGGGCATCTTGAATCGCCATGGGGTGAAACTCAAACGCCTCTAAAATCGCCCGCTCGCTTTGCTGCGACTCCCCCTGCATATCGATCCAGATATGGCTCCGAGGGGTGGTCTGCCAGACGGCCAGCAGGCGTTCATCTCCCTCATGGGTTTCGCCTTCAGGGGTAGTCAGAATAGCTCGAATCATGGTCGTCCTTGAAGGGTTCTTGGTTTCAACAAGCACTATCCAAAGGTTGTGCGATACGTACTTGGGCTTTTCCAGAGCGTTTGGCTTCATACATAGCCACATCGGCGCGCTTTAGCAGCTCATTGGCGGTCTCGGCACTCTCTGGTAGATACAAAGCAACCCCGATACTAACGCTGACGTGTAACGCTGCATTACCAGCGACCAGCGGTTCTTGCACCACCTGAACTAATTTGTTGGCCAGCGGCTCGATTGCCGTGGGCTCACTGCCCTCCAAGAGTAAGACAAACTCGTCCCCGGCCCAGCGTGCGATATAGTCGGTTTCGCGTACCGTTTTCCCCAATCTTTTAGCAATCACTCGCAACAGTTCATCACCCATGGCATGCCCATGGGTGTCGTTAATCGCCTTAAAGCCATCCAGATCCATAAACAGAATGGCTAGGGGTTGCTGGGTGCGGCGAGTGCGTGCCATGGCTTCAGGCAAGCGTTCATCCAAGGCTCGCCGGTTAGGTAGTTGGGTAAGTGCATCTTCACGGGCCTGCTGATCGCGCAGCCGCTCAAGCTGCTGACGCTCGGTAATATCGTGGATAAAAAGACTTCGCCGCTCGCGGCCGTCAATAATCAATGTTTTGACACGCAGCTCAACTGGCAGATCAGTACCATCACAGCGGCGTGCCGTATACTCAATGGCGGTTCGTTCATTAGCATTAGGCAAACCAGCGGGAAAGATAAGCTCCGTGACTGGCCTAGCCAGCGCCGCTTTACGGGGCCAGCCAAACATCATCTCAGCCGCTCGATTCCAATCCAAAATGACGTCTTGTGTATCAAGGCTAATATAGGCGTCGTAGGCCGACGCAATAACGAGATTGAGCTCGTTGGTACGCCGCTCTATTTGACACTCCATGCTGCGATATAACTCATTTAGCGCCTGCTGGGAGGCCTGAGCATTTTTTTTCTCTAATACCAGCCGCTCTCGCAAGTGAATCTCGTCAGTAATAATCGCCGCCAAGTCTTGCAGGGCTGCTAGTTCATCCTCGCTAATAGTGCGCGGTTTTGTGTCGAGTGCGCAGAGCGACCCTAGTGCTAAACCCTGCAAAGAGTGTATTGGAATCCCTGCATAGAAACGAATACCGCTGGGGCCAGTGACCAGTGGGTTGTGGGCAAAGCGAGGATCCTGGCAGGCATCTTCAATAATCAGGGGCTCAGAGGTAGCCACCGTGTAGGCACAGAAAGCTATATCGCGGGGCGTCTCGTGAAGCTCTACGCCTACACGCGACTTAAACCACTGCCGATTCGCATCCATCAGCGTCAGCGTTGAGATGGGCACATTTAGCAAGCGAGTCACCAAACGGGTGACCCGGTCAAAGGCAGGCTCTTCAGGAGTGTCTAGCAACTCGATCTGATGGAGGGCTGCTAACCGCGCATCTTCGTCAGGTGCTATGGGGAAGCTCATTGTCATATCAACCATGAGGTAACTGTTATCCTACCAGCATAACGCGATCAGCCTTTTACTGCTTAAAACTCACTTTTTTCTGGTTACACCCGCTAGCAGCACGCTCGTTAGCGTGGAGGCGATTAACGCCCCGACGAATGGCCCCAAGGTAGGAACACTGCCCGGAAAACTGGCGACCACCATCCCGGCGACAAAGCTTCCTTGGCTTAACCATCCAGGTAAAATGGCACCCAGCAATCCAGCGATGCCACCTAGAATGGCGGCCAGTGGCGTCATTCGTTGCCACAGGCCCAACAGCACAGGCACCACAATGGCAGCACACAGCAGGTCGGCAATCAAAAACAGCCGCAGTACTGACAGCCCCTGCAAGGCAATCAATACCACCGGCACCATTACTACCACTGTCACCCAGCGGGCAGCCACCAGTGATACGCCCTTCTGCTCGCTGCGCGCGACCACCAGCGAGGCAATACCGTTTTGCAGCGTATCAACGCTAGAGGCCACCAAGGTCACCGCTAATACCAAGGCGGGTAGCGTCAGCCACACAGGAGCATCGCTTAACAGGGCAAAAAACGGCATCGGCGGCTCGCCTAATGACACACCACTCATCGCGGCCAATACACCCAGACCACCAATCACCATGACGACGACTACCGTCATCGCGCCACCTAACCATGCCCCACGCCCCAGGCTTTGATCGTCTTGAGCGGCCCACACACGCTGCCAATAGCCTTGGTGGAAGAGATTGGCCGCGGTAACCGCGATCACTAACGTTAACGCGACACTGAGCGCACTGGTGATGGGAATGGAAGGAAGCGCAGCCTCATTGGGAATAGCGGGAAGCCGCCATAGGGCCATGCCACCAACCACACACAGCAGTACCAGCAACAACCACGCCTGCCAACGGTCAGTGGCAAGGCTGGCCCGTAGACCACCTGCCGCAGTATAGATTAGCGTAGTAAGCGCCACGCCAATAATCACCAGTGCGGGGGGTACATCGGAAAGGAGCGCGGTAATGGCGCCAATAGCGGTTAGCTCGGCAGCTAAAAAGCACGCCATATAGGCGATTGATACCAGCGTTACCCAGCGCCTTACACCAGAGCCATAGCACGCTTCAGCAAACTCGGCGATGCTGCGCCCCTCGGGCAGCGCCCGGCGAATCTTCGGCCCATACAGCCCCAAGACGATAAACGGCAGCGCAGAGCCTAATGCATAACCTGCCAGGGCCAGGGGGCCAACAAAGGCGCCGATTTCAGGAGGAGCAAAGAGAATCCATGCGCCCATGCCGGAGGCAAGGAAGGAGAGCCCCAGGGTAGACGCCGTTTGCGAGTTACGGGCGGTGACATAGTCATCAAGTGGGCCATCCACCCAGCGAGCCCGTAGGCCTAAATAAGCAAAGCAGCACAGCGCCGCGACAAGCACGGCTGACGTTAGGTAAAGCATGTCGCACTTCCTCCGCCGGTACGAACCGGATCAGGTTCCAGGGTCTGCGCAGCACGCATCTCAGCCCTTATATGCAGGGCTCCCCTGGCGACAGTGAATGTAGGTGTTTTGCTAAGCGCTTTTTCTAAGTACTTTTTTGGGTACTTTTCGAAGCGCTATCTCAAGAACTATTCTCAATCAAAATCATAGCTTAGTAAAGTTAAGGTGCGCTGGTAGCCTCTTAGCGAGGCACTCGCCCCATCATGTAGAACTCCTCATTGGGTGGCGTGCCTGCCAGGGTGACCAACCGATTCGACAAGCCAAAAAACGCCGCGATCGCGCCTATATCCCAGCAATCCTCTTGGCTAAAGCCTACTTCAAGTAGACGGGCAAGCCATTCATCGGTCATTTCACCCACATCGATGGCACAGTGCATGGCGAAATCGAGCATCACCCGGTGGCGCTCGCTAATCGGCGCCACCCCATGGTTGATCGCCACTTGATCAGCGAGTAGCGGGTCTTTACTGTAAATGCGTACCAGTGCCCCGTGAGCAACCACACAATATAGGCAGCGATTACGCGCGCTGGTAGCCACTACAATCATCTCTTTTTCGGCTTTGGTGAGGGTATCTGATTCGCGCTCCATCAACGCATCGTGATAGGCAAAGAAAGCCCGAAACTCCGCAGGGCGATGGGCCAACATCAGAAAGACATTGGGCACAAAACCCGCTTTCTCCTGAACGCCTAAAATGGTGCTGCGAATATCGTCAGGCAAGTCATCCAATGTTTCAGGTACGTTAAAACGACTTAATGATGAAGACATGCTCACCTCTTTATTGTTAAGTTTAGCCATCTCATAAAAACGGCTTAGCGGTTGTGTAACAGAAAGCTGAATTAAGAGGCTTTTATTAAGCCGCCCTACTCGCCATACTGAAGATTCGTTCTGTGACAAAAAACACGCGCTACTCTTAATAAACAGTTCGTTCAAAGGGACACTGTCATGAGCCATAACGAAGCCAAGGAACATACCCCCGGTCGTCTAAACGAGCTGTTTACTGACCCTTATCGAGCATTTGAGAATGATACCGATGAGCGTCAGTTGCACATTCGTATCATGCTGCATATGCTGCTTGCCCGCCCAATGACACGGGGTCAAATGACACTTCGCGTCATTCATGGCTGGGAAAATGGCGGCTGTGAGCCCGAAGACCTCCAGCATGTCGACTATACCCTTGATGGTGTTCCTGACTTTAAGCGCGCTGTACAGGATTTTGAACACGCTTCTAAGCACAACACGCCGTTACCTGCCGACAAAAGCGCCATTCTTGCCGCCCCACTTGCCAATGCAATTGCAGACGCCGAAGCCGAAGGGCAAGACCTTACCAACGATATTCGCGAGACCCCTGCGCGCTGGCCAGCCTTTGAGGGTGGTTTGGCGCTGTATACGCTGTTTAAAATGTACCATCGGCTGATTTATGGCGAAGATGACACCTACCGCTGCACTCAGTGTGTAACGCCACTGGGAATGCGCGAAATACATGAGTTTCACCTTGAAGAGGGTGAGTTTGCTCTGCTCGTCCCCCCCGCTGAACACTTTATGGGCGAGGAGTCGCTGTTAGTATTGCATGAAAGCCAACTCGGCCCCATTGAGCAACTGCTTGAAGAGAGCCTCCCGCTGTTTGATAACTTTTAAACCAGCCACCTGATTTGATCTGCCAGGCGGTTAACCGACCTCTTTAGCAACTGGCCCCGCTTAAGCGGAGCCAGTTAGCGCCACTTTGTTTAGCCCAGCGAAATCGTGCTATTAATACCGCTGGAAACATTCTCGGGTTCAAACCAACGTGCCGTTACGGTTTTTGTTTGTGTCCAGAATGCAATCGCCTGCTTACCATTGGGCCCTAAATCGCCCAGCTTTGAAGCCCTAGACCCAGTGAAACTAAAGTAAGCGACCGGTACGGGGATTGGCACGTTAATCCCAATTTGGCCAACATCGATATCGGTTTCAAAACGGCGCGCCACCCAACCTGAGTTAGTAAAGATGGAGGTACCGTTGCCGTTAGGGTTGGCATTGATAAAGGCAATCGCCTCATCAAGCGTTTCAACGCTAACCACACACAGCACGGGGCCAAAAATCTCTTCACGATAAATGGTCATATCTGCGGTAACGTCAGCAAACAGGGTCGGCCCCACGAAGTTACCGTTGGGGTAACCTTCTACCTGAACCTTGCGCCCATCGACCATCAGTTTGGCGCCCTCTTTTTCCCCCGCATCGATTAAACGCAGTACACGATCACGGGCAGCGGGTGACACCAGCGGGCCCAAGTCCGCATCAAGCTGAGTGCCTGGGCCTACTTTCATTGCTCGCGCCGCATCGACTATATCGCTTAGCCACTCGCGTGCCTCGCCGACAAGCACCACTACCGAGTTCGCCATGCAGCGTTGGCCCGCAGCGCCAAAGGCTGAGCCCAGCAGATTGTTGATCGCCTGACTGCGGTTAGCATCGGGCATGACCACACAGTGATTCTTGGCGCCCATCATCGCCTGCATGCGCTTGCCCGCCGCCGCTGCACGGTTATAAAGAAGCGACCCCACATGGGTAGAGCCGATGAACGAGAGCGCTTTGATATCCTGATGATCGGCAATTTGATTGGCCACGTCCGGGCCGCCGTGCACTACGTTTAGCACCCCCGCTGGGATACCCGCTTCATGGGCTAGCTCCACTAAGCGCATGGTGGAGCTGGGATCCTGCTCGGAGGGCTTAAGCACAAAGGTATTACCAGTGGCAATCGCCAGTGGGAACATAAAGCAGGGCAGCATAATCGGGAAGTTAAAGGCGGTAATCCCAGCCCCCACTCCCAGCGGTTGGTGCATGGTATAAACGTCTACCTCGTTGGCAGCGTTTTCGGCTAATTCACCCAACTGCAGCGAAGTAATCGAACAGGCGTGCTCTACCACTTCCAGACCACGGCCCACTTCGCCTTCCGCATCGGGCAGGGTTTTACCGTGCTCTTCAGTAATCAGTGCCGCGAGCTCAGCAGTATTGTCACGAATCAGCGCCTGCAGCTTGAGCATAATGCGCATGCGCTTCCCCAGCGGCACTTTACGCCACTCCTTGAACGCCTCTTTGGCACTCCTGATAGCACGTTCTACTTCGTCAGCGGTACAGAACGGCACTCGAGCCACTACTTCTTGCGTCGCGGGGTTGACCACGTCGCGCAACTCCTGGCTTTGCGACTGCACGGGCTGGCCATCGATATACATGGGAATTTCGCGAACGGACATAGCGTTGCTCCTATTTATGGTTGTGGTTGTTATGGTTGTTATAGGTGCGCGTGTTAAAAAAGCTGTTTTTAAAGCACATCGCGGTAAGGCAAGTACACAGGGTATAGCAGCAAGTTGACGTTAACGTCAATCAAACACCTCATGAGTAAACAAAATCTACTCCTGGACGTCAATTAGCCTTTCCATTGTGGTATCGCGCTGGCTATGCTTCGGCTAATCAGTGTACCGCAGGCTTGCGGATCGCCCACGGCGAAAGCTCGTGTTTAAACACAGGGAATTATCTATGCAGACCTTTCATTGCCGCTGTGGCAATCCGCTGTTCTACGAAAACACCCACTGCCTTGCCTGTCAGTCAGAAGTAGGCTGGTGCCCTGCTTGTAGCAATATCGTGGCCATTGAGTCCTTGGATAACGGCGGCTATCGCTGTACCCACCCAGGTTGCGATACTGCGCTAATGAAGTGCCACAACTACGCTGTTGAAAACGTGTGCAATCGACTGGTGGTGATGGAACACGGCCAAGCGGACACGCTCTGCGACTGCTGTCGTTACAACGAAGTAATACCCGACCTCAATGTTGCAGGCCACCGCGAACGCTGGGCAGCACTAGAGGCTGCTAAACGACGCCTTTTTCATACTCTGGATCTACTTAAACTTCCCCACGGCACCAAAGACAATGACATTACTGTGCCGTTAAGCTTCTCTTTTATGGCTGATGCCCTGCCCGACCAGGGCTTATGGCGCTCCACCGCCAAGCAAGAGAAGGTGTATACCGGCCATGCAGCAGGGCATATCACCATCAACATCAAGGAAGCCGACGACGTTGAACGCGAGCGCTTGCGGGTCGACATGAACGAATCCCACCGCACGCTGATTGGCCACTTTCGTCACGAAATCGGCCACTACTACTGGGATGTACTGGTTAAGGAGCGCGACGAGGAGACGTGCCGTGCGGTATTTGGCAATCACCACCGGCCAACCTATGCCGAAGCGTTAGAGCGCTACTACCAGCAGGGGGCACCCAACGACTGGCCTAATCGCTTCATCTCCGCTTACGCCACCATGCATCCCTGGGAAGATTTTGCTGAAACATTTGCCTACTACTTGGATATGGTCGCCGTGCTGGATACCGCACTGCACATGGGCATTACCCCCGTTGAGTACGACGGCAGCCTGGAGAACATGCTGATTGCCTTTCATCAGGTGGGGATGGCAGTGAATGAGCTCAACCGGGATATGGGCCTGCTCGATTTGGCCCCAGGGGTGCTTGCCCCGGCGGTGCGCGAGAAGCTGGCGTACCTGCATCGAATCGTGCAGGCCGCCAGCCCGCTAGAGCGCGACTCCCCCACTAGTTAGTCGTTATCGTTATCCCCTGCGTGGCTTTGACTCTGGCTCTGACTCTGGTTCTGGGTAACGCGAGGCACACTGTCGTCATTCACAAAGTAGGTTGCGCTAAGCGTATCGTGGATAGCGGCAAAGCCGATCTGCAGTTCGTCGATAAACAGGTGCAGTTTGCTGGGTGAGTGGGCCAGCGCTTGAATATCGGCATCCACCACATCAGCGCGCACCAGTGAAACGGTCGCCGCTGGTCGATCCTGTCTTGGCAGTAGCGTCAGCTCATGGCCCAGCGTTTCCAAGCTACAGGCAATGGAGCGCGGCAGGTTAGGGTCTTGCAGCAAAAAGCGCAGCACATCCGGGCCCCGAACGCGTAAGCGCACCTGCTGACGATACATTTGGTAGGCGGTGAGCGATTTGAGTACACTCATCCACTGCAGGTTCTCAAACGGCAGCAGTTCTTCAGGGTTTTGCGGCAGCAGGCTGGCAGAACGCACATCCACGATGCGAGTGGTCATATCGGCCCGCTCTAACTGACGCCCTAGCTCAATAAAGGTACGCGCAGGGCCATGGCTTAACGTGCCTTCAATCAGGCCTGTCAACGCCTGGCAGCCACGGATGACGCTTTTGAGAAAGCTATCACGACGGCGTGGACTAACGCCGTTTTCGGCATGATCGGCCACGCTTAGATAGAGTTGGTTAACCTCTTCCCAAATCTCCCGAGGCACCACATCCCGGGTGGTCCTGAGGTTCTCACGGGCACTGGCAAGCGCAGAGATAATCGAAATATCATTGTCGGTATCGGCGCATAAAAAGTGCACTACATTACGTTCATCGAAGTCGGTATGGCGTGCGGTAAAGGCTTCCAGACTGCCGGTCATTTCGATAAGAGGAGCCCAACCTAACGGCAGACGTCCCGGCAAATCGAGCATAAGGTGGCTATTGACACTCAGTAAACGGGCGGTATCTTCCGCACGTTCAATATAGCGCGCCATCCAGTAGAGGTTCTCTGCAACGCGTGACAGCATGGCGTTAGGCTCCTTTCACCGCGGCCACTGCCGCCTTATCGTCGGTTTCTACAATCCAGGTGTCTTTACTGCCGCCACCCTGAGAAGAGTTCACCACCAACGAACCCTCTATCAATGCCACGCGGGTAAGACCACCGGTGGTGACATGGATTTCTGGCCCCGACAGAATGAAGGGGCGTAAATCCACATGGCGCGGCTGCGGTAGTCCATTCGCCAGCGTAGGCGTGGTCGACAGTGCCAGGGTAGGCTGGGCCATATAGTTGCGCGGATTCGCCTTAATCAAACGGGCAAACTCTTCGCGGGTCTCTTTGGTTGAGCGTGGGCCAATGAGCATGCCGTAGCCCCCTGACTCATTGGCCGGTTTCACTACCAATTCATCCAGGTGGTCGAGTACATAGCGGCGGTCGTCCTCGAACATACACAGGTAGCTGGGCACGTTGGGGATCAGCGGCTCTTGATCGAGGTAGTAGCGAATCAACGCGGGAACAAAGGCGTAAACGACTTTATCGTCTGCCACGCCTGCCCCCGGCGCATTGGCGAGAGCTACTTTCCCCGCCCGCCAGGCACGCATTAGGCCCGCCACCCCTAGCATGGATTCCGGGTTAAATGCTTCCGGGTCTAGAAACTCATCATCTACACGACGGTAAATAACATCGACCCGGCGTAGCCCTTCCACGGTGCGCATGTACACCACATCATCGTCATCAACGAGTAAATCACTCCCCTGCACCAGCTCGACGCCCATTTGCTGGGCAAGATAGGCGTGCTCAAAGTAGGCAGAGTTGTAGATCCCAGGGGTCAGTACCACTACCTGGGGGTCATCCCCAGGCCTTGGCGACATTGCCGCCAGCATGTCGTAAAGCTGCGCCACATAGTCATCAACAGGCAAAATTTTGCCTGAGGCGAACAGCTCCGGCAGTACCCGTTTAGTGACATTGCGGTTTTCCAACATGTAGGAGACACCGGAAGGAATGCGTAAATTATCCTCCAGCACGTAAAGCGTACCGTCGCCATCGCGCACTAGGTCAGAGCCACATACATGAGCCCATACGCCGTGTGGGGGGTTAATGCCCACACATTGGGGGCGAAAGTTAACCGACTGCGCCAGCACCTCGGCGGGCAGCACTTTGTCCTTAATGACTTTTTGATCGTGGTAGAGGTCATCGATAAATAGATTCAGCGCCTGCACGCGCTGCTTAAGGCCTGCCTCGGTTTTACGCCACTCACTGGCGGGAATAATTCGCGGCACAATATCAAAGGGCCAGGCACGGTCAATCATCGCGCCTTCAGAGTAGACGGTGAAGGTAATCCCCATGGTGCGAATAGCGATCTCTGCCGCGGTTTTTCGCTCCGCTAACTCCTCGGCGCTAAACCTTGCCAACATGTTGCACAATTCACCCGCTGACTCGCGTGGCTGACCGGGTGCGGCCATCAGCTCATCGTAGTAATCACGACACGCATAGTTATTCCAATTCACTTGGCTCATGGGCGCTCTCCTGGCGCTGGGGGGGAAGCGGCAACTTCCTCAATGCTCAGTGTAGGCCTGCCGCGTGCAAAACAATCAAACAATTGGGAGCAAAATGCGTACCATCTTTTGCGATATTTCAACGTTCACTTACTTAAACGCTACTTGACAGAGAGCACGAGAAAACTAAAGCGCTTTTATGCGCCGCATTGGTGCGCAAAAGTGGCGTCAAATTGGTGCACAACGCGCTTTCCACTTTAGTTAAACGTCTTAGTTAAGATAGCGGCTGCAAAAAAGTAAAAGTGGAACGATACTTGCGAAACGTTCGGTTATTCCTTAACCCAACCGACCAGCCGGTTAATAACGGTTCTTTTGAGGGTGGCTCATGACCATTCGCGTTGCCTTGTATCATCGTACGACTTACCACTTTGACCGCCCGGTGCGTCTTTCGCCCCATGTTATTCGACTGCGCCCAGCGCCCCACTGCCGTACTCATATCGAAGCGTACTCGCTCAAACTCTCCGGCGATGACCACTTTTTAAACTGGCAACAGGATCCGTTCGGCAACTTCAATGCTCGCGTGGTGTTCCCCGAACCGCGCCAAGAGTTAACCATTGCCGTCGAGCTAATTGCCCCGATGACGGTGATTAACCCGTTCGATTTCTTCTTGGACGACATCGCGCAAAAGATTCCTTTTGCCTACCCGGAAGCGCTGCGCCAAGAACTTAGCCCCTATCTTGAAATAACCGAGTCAGGGCCACGGCTAATGGAGTGGCTAAAAGCCGTTCCCCGCGAACCTACTACCACCGTCGATTTTCTGGTCGCGCTTAATCAACGTCTGCAGGACGACATCGGTTACCTAGTGCGCCTGGAGCCCGGTGTCCAGAGCTGCGAAGAAACGCTGACGCTAGCCAGTGGCTCCTGCCGCGACAGCGCCTGGCTGCTGGTGCAAATTTTCCGCCATCTGGGCCTCGCCGCACGTTTTGTGTCTGGCTATCTCATCCAGCTCAAGTCTGATGTTAAAGCACTGGACGGCCCTAGCGGCAGCGAGGTCGACTTCACCGACCTGCACGCCTGGACCGAAGTATTCCTGCCCGGCGCTGGCTGGGTAGGTCTTGACCCCACCTCAGGTCTGTTCGCTGGCGAAGGACACATTCCGCTCGCCGCCACTCCGACAACAGGTAGCGCTGCGGCCATCACCGGGTTTTCGGATAAGTGTGAAGTCACCTTTGATGTGACCATGGAGGTCGAGCGCATCCACGAAGACCCTAGGGTCACTAAGCCCTATAGCGATGAACAGTGGCAGCGTATCTGCAACCTGGGCGACGAAGTGGACGCTGAACTATTGCAGCAGGACGTACGCCTTACTATGGGGGGCGAACCCACCTTCGTATCCGTCGACGATATGGAGAGTCCTCAGTGGAATACCGAAGCGTTAGGTGAGCACAAGCGCGAACGCGCCGAGGCACTGCTAACCCGGTTGCAAGCCGCCTATGCGCCCGGCAGCGCTATTCAGCAACAGCAGGGAAAATGGTACCCCGGTGAACCGTTACCTCGCTGGGCGCTGGCCTGCTACTGGCGGAAAGATGGCGTGCCGCTATGGCGAGACCCTCAATGGCTAGCCTGTATGGAAGGCGCCCCCAAGGTTGACGTTGATGATGCGATGGCGCAACGCTTCACCAAGGCGCTCAGTGAGCGTTTGGGTTTGGCCGAACGCTATTGGATTCCGGCGTTTGAGGATGCCTACTACTACCTTTGGAAAGAGCAGTCGCTGCCGGTCAACGTTGACCCGCGCGAAGCCAATCTCAAGGACGATGCCGAGCGTCACCGTCTAGCCCGCCTGTTGGAGCAAGGCTTGGACGAAGTCGTTGGCTACGCCCTGCCGCTGCGCCACTCGATCAGTCAAGCTCACCGCTGGGAGAGTGGCCGCTGGCCGCTCAAGCGCGACCATTTATTCCTGGTGCCCGGCGATTCGCCCATGGGGCTACGCTTGCCGCTTTCGGCACTGCCTTGGGCTGACCCAGAGGAGCAGCCGCAGCCTGAATCGCTGTTCGCCCCTCGACCTGAACTGGGTGATATTCACGGAGAAGTTGCCCGCCGCAACGCCGAACAGCTGCACATCAGCGACGCCGAACGCTTGGGTCGCTCAAGCCACCCTAGCCCATCACATCCCGAGGGCGAAGCCGTTCAACAGCAGCCACGGGCAAACAGCGACCGGGAAAGTAGCGTTATTCACACCAGCCTATGTGTGGAGCCACGGGATGGCCGCCTACATATTTTCCTGCCCCCGCTGACCAGCTTAGAGCACTACCTTGACCTACTTAGCACCGTTGAGGAGTGCGCCAAGGAGCTCGCTTGCCCGATCATGATAGAGGGCTACTCGCCGCCTCGGGATCCGCGTCTGGAAAACTTTATGATCACCCCCGACCCAGGTGTGATCGAAGTGAATATTATGCCTGCGGCCAGTTGGCAAACCTTGGTGGCACAAACCGAACGGCTTTACGCTGAAGCACGGGAAACCCGCCTAGGCACCGAGAAATTTATGCTTGATGGGCGCCATACCGGCACCGGCGGTGGTAACCATGTCACCCTGGGCGGGTTGACGCCTGAAGATTCGCCATTTTTGCGTCGCCCGGATCTGCTGGCCAGTTTAGTGACCTACTGGCAGCACCATCCCAGTCTGTCTTATCTGTTTTCGGGCCTGTTCATCGGCCCAACCAGCCAAGCCCCGCGGGTGGATGAAGCGCGCCATGAAGCCCTCTATGAGCTGGAAATCGCCCTACAGCAAATGCCCGAAGGTGAAGTGGTACAGCCCTGGCTGGTCGATCGCTTATTGCGCCACCTGCTCACCGACTTAAGCGGCAATACTCACCGCGCCGAGTTCTGTATCGACAAGCTCTATTCGCCGGATAGCGACAGCGGCCGCCTCGGATTACTGGAACTACGCGGCTTTGAGATGCCGCCCCACGCCCGCATGGGGCTGATGCAGATGCTGCTGATCCGCGCCTTGGTAGCGCGCTGCTGGAAAACGCCCTACCGAGCCAAACCGGTGCGTTGGGGCAGTGCGCTGCAGGATCGCTGGATGCTGCCCCACTACCTGTGGAGTGACCTTGACGACGTGCTGAGTGACTTGCGCCACCACGGCTTCGATTTTGACCTGGAGTGGTTTGCCCCCTTCCTGGAGTTTCGCTTCCCGCTGCACGGACGCTTGCACACCCCAATGCTGGATATCGAGCTGCGCCAAGCCATCGAACCCTGGCATGTATTGGGTGAAGAGGCCTCCGCGGGCGGCACTGCCCGCTATGTGGATTCCTCAGTGGAGCGCCTGGAAGTCAAGGTGAGTGGCATGAGCGGTGACCGCTATGTGGTGACCTGCAACGGCCGTCGCGTACCGCTTTCAGCTACCGGCAGAAACGGTGAAGCCGTGGCTGGAGTGCGTTACCGCGCCTGGCAGCCGCCCTCAGCGCTGCATCCGCAAATTCCCATTCACGCGCCGCTGGTGTTTGATGTCATCGACACCTGGAACCAGCGTTCAGTCGCGGGCTGTACTTACTATGTAGTACATCCCACAGGGCGTAATTTCGATACCTTCCCGGTCAATGCGTTTGAAGCCGAAGCACGAAGACTAGGGCGTTTTAGTGACAGCGGCCATCGTCATGGCCATCAGGTTCCAAAGCTGGAACCCCCCAGCCTGGAACTGCCGCACACCCTCGACCTGCGTTGGACGCCCAGCTAATGCTTTTCTCTTAGCGGCTAGTGCAGGATAATCCGCCTCCTACTTTTCAGGATTACAAGGATAATGACGGCCCCTGTCTCTCCCTCACTTCTCGCGCCCGCGGCTAACGGGCTTGTTGAGGATTACTTACATCAGCTAGGCAAGGGACAGCCCGGCACGTTTGACGCCATGCTTGATGGCCAAGGGCAGCTACGCCCCGGTTGGCAGAGCTTGCTCGGCTCATTGGAAAACCTCGGCCCGGTGGGTCGCCACCAGCAGCATGACGAGATTCAGCGCCTACTGGCTGAAAATGGCGTGATTTTTAATATGCATGATGAAACCCAGGGACGTTCGTGGCGGCTCGACCCGCTTCCCTGGGTGATTGATGAACCGCGATGGCATGCATTAGAAACAGGGCTAATCCAGCGCAGTCGTCTGTTGAGCGCCCTTTATGACGATATCTATGGGCCCAAAACGCTCTTTGAGGCGGGGCTACTTCCCACCCAGGAACTGCTTGCCTCAGCACATTTATTACTGCCCTGTCATCAGTCACTGCCCAACGACCGCGCGCCGATTACTTTCCACGGCGTGGATGTAATTCAGGATACTCAAGGCCAGTGGCGAGTGATGGCAGACCGTCTACAGGCGCCATCAGGCACCGGTTTTGCGCTTGAAAACCGTATACTGATGGCCCGCGCCCTGCCGGATATGTACCGCAATGCGCCATTAAAACGGTTAGCGGGGTTTCTGGACCTACACCACCGCACGCTGATCGCCATGGCCTATCAGCATCGCGATAACCCTACGCTTATTTTATTAACGCCGGGGCCGGGGAGCCCTCGCTATTTTGAGCACGCCTATTTAGCCAATTACCTCAATATTGCGCTGGTAGAAGGCCAGGATTTAGTCATACGCGATACCCAAGTATGGCTGCGCACCCTGGGCGGTTTGCAGCCAGTAGATGTGATACTGCGCCACTGCGACGACGCTTATTGCGACCCGCTGGAGCTGCGCGGTGATTCACAGCTGGGCGTACCCGGGTTATTGCAGGCCATGCGCGCAGGCGGCGTGGCGCTATCGAACGCCTTGGGGGTGGGCATTTTGGAAGCCCCGGTGTTAGCAGACTACTTACCGATGCTGTGCGAGCACCTGCTCGGCGAGCCCCTGCTATTGCCTAACGCCGATGCCACGACGCAGCCAGCCACCGCACCGGTTTTCGATAGCCACCTACAGCGTCTGGAACCCACCACGCTCAACCTACGCTGCTTTGTAACACGCACCCCCAATGCTACTGCCAAAAGCAGCACTGCTGCTAAAAATAGTGCGACCGGCGAGTACCAAGTAATGCCCGGTGGTTTAGCTTGGGTTGGCGAACCTGGCTTGCCATCACTAAGCAGCACCATCGTTAAAGACGTGTGGGTTACGGCGGCTTCTCCCCAACCCCATGTTAGCCAGCTTCGTCAGGCCCGCGGCCCCGTGGTGGCCACTCGTGACGGCACCGATCTACCTAGCCGAGTGGCCGAAAGCCTGTTTTGGTTAGGCCGCTACGGTGAGCGATTGGACACCCGCGCGCGACTTCTTCGTGAAGCGCTAATGAGGCTAATGGAGTACGACCAGGATGAGATCGCCGATCAACTGCTCGATGAACTTCTGCTGGCACTGGATATCACCACGCTAAACGAAGAGGACGAACAGCGGCTACAGGCACCGTTGATTGGTTTTGATCTAAAGCGATCCGCGCTGTTGGCGCAGTTTGATGACGTGGATCCCCAGGCCTTACAGCCACTGTTTGCCCAACTAATGCGCAACGCACGCAGCGTGCGTGACCACTTAGGCGATGACTCCTGGCGAGTGGTGCATCAACTGCGTCAGCGCATGGCCAGCTTCAACCCCAGCTTGGGGGCAAGCGCGGCGCGGCGCGCTTGCGAAGGGCTGTCTGCTCAGCTAGCCGCCTTCTTCGGGCTGTGTAACGAAACCATGCCTCATCACTACGGCTGGCGGTTTATGGATATCGGCCGCTTCCTGGATCGTGTGCTGGGGCTACTATCGCTGCTCAAGCTCACTCTCAATGCGCCGCACTCGCCGGGGCTGGCGTTGTGGGAAGTCGTGCTCGCCACCACCGATAACTTTACCGCCTATCGCCGCCGCTACCGCAGCGAGCTTCACCCTGCGGCGATTCTCGATCTACTGCTGTTCGATGAAACCAATCCTCGCTCGGTGGGCTATATGCTCAAACGCATTGAACGACAGATGGATCGCCTGCCCGGCAGCTCCTCGCCCTACCGTAACGCCGAACGGCGGCTATTAATTCAGGCCAATGCGGCACTGCACCTGGCCGACATTGATCGCTTAAGTCATCTAGCCGATACGCCGGAGGCACAGGATGCCTTAGAGCAACTGCTGGATGCTTTAATTGAACCCTTAAGCGCGCTTTCTGAAGCCATTAGTCAGAGTCATTTCAGCCACGTGGAGCGGCCACGCCAGTTAGTCAGCATGGAGCCTGATGCATGAACTACACCCTGCGCCATACCACCCGCTACCACTACAGCGCCCCTGTGACGCTGTGCCATAGTGAAGCGCGGGTGCTACCGCGTAAAACGCCGCATCAGCACTGTGGCGCCTCAGAACTGCAGATCAGCCCCGCCCCGCAGGTGCAGATGGAGCGGCGTGATGTATTCGGCAATCGAGTGCTCTATTTCGCCATGGAGGATGTTCATCAAACCTTGGATGTCACTGTGGTAACGCCGCTGAGCACGCAACCCTTAGCGGCGCTACCCACCACCTCAACGGCGTGGGAACAAGTCGCTCAGCAGCTTAGCCAGGACAACAGTTTTGACATTCAACTTTACCGCCTCGACTCACCGTTTATTCGCCGTAATGATGAGCTGGCCACCTTTGCCCACAGCTGCTTTACCCCAGGCAGGCCAATAGTCGAGGCGGCTCTCGCGCTCAATGAACTGATTCATCAAACCTTCGAGTATGACCCCAGCTTTACCACACTAGCAACGCCGCTAAGCGAAGTACTCGCCAACCGGCGAGGTGTCTGCCAGGATTTTGCTCATCTCGCTATTGGTGCATTGCGTTCGGTAGGTCTTGCTGCGCGCTATGTCAGTGGCTATTTGGAAACCCAACCCCCGCCCGGCCAACCACGCCTGATCGGCGCAGATGCTTCCCATGCATGGCTGGCGACCTGGATTCCGGAATGGGGGTGGCTGGCACTTGACCCCACCAATGGCACCGTGGCCAGTGAACAGCACCCTGTACTGGCCTGGGGGCGAGATTACGCCGACGTAGCCCCGCTAAAAGGCGTCATGAACGGGGGCGGCGAACACCGCCTGGAAGTCGAAGTGGATGTCATGCCCCTGGTGGGCTGATGCAAACCAACTCCACCTAAGGTATAACAGGTACATAGTTGGCTTGTTCAAGGAAGACGCGATGCAGCAAGGGGGTGGGGATGGTAAAAACGTCGGGCATACGCCTCTCTGGACATCCCAGCTCCTGCTTCTGGGCTGTTTCCTGGTCTTGCTATCGGGTGCCATAGAACAGTTTTACAAACCACATTTCACCGAGCTGCAACAGGCCGATGAAAACCTGAAAAGTCTTTCGAGCCACTACGGTTTCGCGCCACTCCCCACCAAGCTACGAATAAGAAACGATGCCGCCAAGCGGCAGGCAGATAAAGAACTTTCGAAGGGCATCGAATGGTCAGGCGACGATAACCCTCCCGTCAGCTTTGTCGCCTCGCTGCATTCCGCCATCTCCCACCAGGCAATTCTTGGCCGCATCGTTTCAAACGACAGCAGCGGCTGTGCCCTCCTTCTTCCCCCCGGCCGGGCGCCGCCTATCCTCGCAAAGAGCTAATTACGTCGTTGTTCAGTTATTCATTAGTGTAGTGGCACCGCTTTAGAGACACGTTGCCATTGCAAACTATCAGTACCGTTTAGAAGGGTTCTCTGTTTATGTTTCCCGTTGACCAGCTCATCTTACTTGCTGCGATTTTAATATTGGTGGGCATTGTATCGAGCAAATTATCTGCCCGCCTTGGCTTACCTGTCCTGGTTCTGTTCTTGGTCATTGGCATGCTGGCCGGTGAGAGTGGTATTGGAGGAATTGCCTTCGACAACCCAGCGGGGGCACATGCCCTAGGCACGCTGGCGCTGGCAATGATCCTCTTTGACGGCGGGCTTCAAACGCCTACCTCGTCGATTCGAAAAGTCTGGAAACCCGCCTCCCTGCTCGCCACTTTCGGGGTGTTGATCACGGCTCTAATCACCGGCGTGGCAGCCGCCTACATTCTCGACTTGCCGCTGCTGGAAGGCCTCCTGCTAGGGGCTATAGTGGGCTCCACAGATGCCGCAGCGGTATTTTCGCTGTTAAGAAACGCCGGCATACATATCAATAAAAAACTGAAATCCACGCTAGAGATCGAAAGCGCCTCAAACGACCCGATGGCTATATTCCTTACCGTCGGGTTGCTGGAAGTGCTGGTCAATGGCATGGAACCAGGTACGGGGCTGCTTGAGCTCTTCGTCATGCAGATGGGCGTGGGTGGCCTGGTAGGGCTTGGCGTAGGATGGGCATCGGTAAAGATCATTAACCGCATCCACCTGGTGGCCTCGGGCCTTTACCCGGTAATGGTGGCCGCGTGTGGCTTCCTTTCCTTTGGTATCTCAGCCAACGCAGGGGGTAGCGGATTCCTGGCCATTTTCCTGACCGGGGTGTTCATTGGCAACCACCGTATTGCCTTTCAGCGCAGCACGTTCCTGTTTCATGATGGGCTCGCCTGGCTAAGCCAGATCGTGATGTTCGTGGTATTGGGACTACTGATAAACCCGGTGTCTCTGCTGGATGTATGGCTGGAAGGGCTGGTGATTGCTGCAGTACTGATTTTGGTTGCCCGGCCAATCGCCGTGTTGCCGGTCATGAAGCTGTTCGGCTTCAATGCCCGTGAGGCCAGTTTAGTGGCCTGGGTAGGCCTACGTGGCTCCGTCCCTATTATCCTGGCTATTTTTCCGCTGATGTTCGGGCTGGAGGGTGCAGAATTAATCTTCAATGTGGTGTTTTTCGTGGTGCTAATCTCGGCAACCATCCAGGGCACCACCCTGCCAGTGGTGGCCCGCAAGCTGGGATTGACTGAAAAACCACCAGCGGTACCGGCGGCCAGCCTTGAGATTACCGCGCTGGAAGAGGTAGATGCCGATATTGTGGAGTACACCCTGAGCGACCATCCACGCGCAGCGGGTCGGCGGCTTTCACAAATGGCACTACCCGATACGACGGTCGTCGCGATGATTACCCGGGGTAAGGACGTAATTCCCCCGCGAGGCTCGACAGAGCTAATGGCTGGCGATCACCTGTTCGTGGTACTGCGTCCTGAGACGAGACCGTTTATCGACTGTGTCTTTTCAGATGCGGTGGGCGCGGTCAGTGACGAACTGCCCGATCAGGAGCTGAAGCTCAAGGGCAGTACCAGGATAGACGATTTACGCCACTCGTATGGCATGTTGATCGAAGAAGAGGATGGCCAGACGACTCTCGATGCGCTGCTGCGCAATACACTCTCCAGCCAGCCGGAGATAGGCGACTCACTTCAGCTCAATGGCATCATGCTGGCGGTACTGGCAACACTCGGTGGTCGTATTACCACGGTTGGCTTGACGGTGCAGGACAAGCCTGACCAATAAGCGCCTTATCCATACTTAGCCTCGCAAGAGGCTAAGTACCAGTGTTCAAGTCGAGGCCGTCTCGTAAGCGGCCTTGAGACGATAGAACTCTTCTACAATAGCGGCCATTTCATCGGCGTCGTAGTCGCAAAGGCCGCTCACTACGAGCTTCTTAGACCCAACACCCACAGCCTCCCCGGCGGACTCAATAGAGAACTCCAGCAGTGCATCGGCACGTTTACCGTGAACCTCCAGCGAAGAGTGATTCAGCGTCAAGCCCGGTGCAAAACCATCCAAGCGCTCGAGTGAAAACCCCATGCTATCGTAGATCACCAGTGGACGTTTGGGGTTAAACATGACCCCGTGCTCTTCCATCAGCGGTTTGAGATAGTGCGGAAAGTTTTTGCCTGAAAACGCGACATAGCAACGCGCAAAGGCTTCCACCACGGCAGGATCGTGGGTAATGTCACCACTACGCACTACCTTTAAGTAACATTTGCCACTCTCATCGCAGACGTGAAGTGCACCGTTGTCTGCTTCGCTAAACTTAAGCGGCGTATCAGCGCCCACCATGTTGGTGAAGCGAAATTCCATTTGCCGCGACAACCCAAACTTTGTGAGCACCAGCACAAACAGTAAATCACCGGGCACACAAAAGCGGCGTGCATCCGGGTTATGAATAGGGTTGTAGTCACCCGCCACGCCTTTGGCGAAGCGACTGGCCTGCTCTGCAGAGATCACTACATACTCTCCGCGCTGCGCGTAAAAATCCTTGAACATGGCGTTTGTTGCCTGCCTAGCGTTGAAATCGAAAACCCGTCACTGCCCAACGCCGCGCATAATGCCATAAAACACGCCCCAACAGGAGTTATCTGCCAGGGAAGCCACTATGTCAGACGCGAACACTCGTAAAAATCGCCTACCTCGCCTGCTGCGAAGGGTGTTGATTGGCCTACTGTTTATCCTCTTTACCTGGGTGGCGGGCAGCTATTGGCTGCTTAACAGCCAGTGGCTCCCCGAGCGCATTTCACAATTCGAGGGAATCGATATCCGCTGGGAGCAAGGCGTTAGCCACCACCCAGGCCGCTGGGAAGTAGAGGGGCTTTATCTTGCGCGTGAAGATGAAGCACTGCCCATCTCAATTGAAGCCGAACGTGCTACCCTTTCGCTCTCGCTAATGGCTCTATTACGCGGCGAGCTGCATATCGACACACTCGATGCCGAGGGTATTCGCCGCCTGACCATAGGCGATATCGCACTTGAAGCTGACGGCCAGCTGCAGGTAACGGAGACTACGCTAAGTCGCGACACCCTAGCGATTCCTAACGTTTCCCTCGCCATTACCAATGGTCGTTTAGTTCGCTTGAGCGATCAAGAGACCTTAGTGCGTGATATTAATCTTAACGCTGATGCGACACTCAATGCGATAACCCCTGTCGATGCTGCCAGCGGCGAGTTGAACCCCAATCTACTATCAGCGCTCTCAGCACAGCTTCAGTTGGATGCCCAGGCGGATGCCTGGAATGTCTTTATGCCCTACCTAGACACCCTGCCCTGGCTAACCCTTGAGGGGCGCGGGGCGCTAACTGGGGCACTGGGGCTCACCGCCGGTGAATTACAGCCCGGCAGCAAGCTTATACTGAACGCGCCCCTGTTACGCTTAGCGATTGATGAGCAACGTTTACGTGCGCCGACTGACTCGCCGCGCTGGATACTGGCGGATACCCCTCCGCCTCGCCACACGGCTACGGGTGAAGGCCAAGTTCGCTTGTCGGTTGAGAACGATCAACTGCATTTTTCAACGCAGTTGGCCGATGTTGAGCTAGCTGACACGCACCCTTACGCAGAGCACGCCGAGCTACGCCTTGCTACCCAAATTCCTAATCAGCGACTGGATCAACTCGATCTGCCCACCTCAGCGACACTCGCCTTGCAAGGCGATATCACCCGCCTGGATATGCTGGATCGATATCTTTCGCCCGGTGCAGGAGGACAGGATTCTGAAGGAGAGAGTTCTGAAGGAGAGAGTTCTGAAGAACAGAGCCCTGAACTCGAAGGCATCAGTCTTTCGGGCCATGGACAAATTGAGGCCTCCGCCAGCATTCGCCAATCGCGCCTTTTTGATGCTCAACTAAGTATTCAAGCAACTGAGTTGATAGCGGATACGCGTGGTTTCATTGCCCAAGGTGGCGGCTCGCTAGATGCCCAGCTAACACCACAAGCAATTATTGAAGCAACGCTTAACTTTAACAACGCCACGCTGCACCACCAAGAGCGTCTGCTGCTTGATGATGCCGCTATCAACGTCTCAGCATCGAGCCCAGCTGATCCAGACAAAGCCCGCGAAGAAGCATCCGCGACGTTGAGCTGGCAATCCGCGCGTCTGCCTAATATCAGCGTTTTACAAACTTACTTAGGCGCCATTTTACCTGACCCCGCGCCACTGCAGTTGCTTAGCGGGAAAGCCGCAAGCCACGGCCAGCTCACCATGGCGTCAAAACAGCTCAGCGGAGAGATGCATTTAGCCGGAAATGGGCTTACCACACGCTGGCAACACGGCGAACAAGTCAGCACGTTAACCAGTGATATGCAGCTTTTCCTGCCTATTCAGCAGGCAGCAATGGATGGCTCAACGCTGAACATCAGCGGCACCCGGTTGAGCTGGCAAGTGGCCGATGTCGACCAACCGAGCGAACGCTTAGAGAGCGTATTGGTGCTAAATGATGGTCATTTTCAACGCAGAGGTGACGTACCAAGCGGGCAATTTTCACTCGAAGGAAGCGTGCAACGGCTGGGCTTTTTAAATGCGTTTCTGCCTGACGCCCACGGCTTAACCATCGCGGGTGAAGGCCAGCTTTCTGCTCGGGGCGCCTTTCACGATAACCGCTTGCTGCCCCCCACTCGGCTGCGGGTCAACGCCGACCAGTTAGAAATCACGTTTTTAGATTATCTCGCCACCGGACGCGGCGAACTCACCACCCAGTTGGATAGCACCGAGCGGGCCCAGCTCTCGCTTGGCATCCCCCGCTTTACTTTGAGTCGCCAAGGCGATGATAGCCCGCACCTGGAAGGACGCCACTTTGCTCTCACCACGCAAACCGAGCGCTTTAGCGATGTGCTTGAATCTCCCCAGCCCGAGCACTTCACCACGCGCATCGCGCTGCCGATTACCGAGGTGCCCGACTTCACCCGTTACAACCGCTACCTACCCGAAGGCGCGGGTATTAGGTTGCTGGATGGGCAAGCCAGCCTGGAAAGCGAGTGGCTGTTGGAAGGATTAAACGCACAGGGCGAAATAACCCTGCGCGCCTTTGGCGCAGAGTTAGCATTGCTGGATCAGCGGCTTCGCGGCGACGTTCATCTCGACTTACACCTCACCGACGGCGACCTGGAAACGCGTCGCTTTAACGCCGATGACTCATTCCTACGCCTGGAGAACGTTAGCCGACAAAGTGAAAATGGCTCTACCGATGCTGGTTGGTGGGTAACGCTTTCCATGTTGGATGCGCAATTGGCGTGGGAAGACCCTGTTCGTCTCGTCAGCCAGCTCCGCCTTGAGATGCGCGATACCGGTTTACTCGCCCGGCTATTTCTCGCCCGCGCAAGGGATAGCGACTGGTTAGGGCGACTGCTAAATGTGCACGATATCGGGGGCACGGCGCAGCTAGAGATCAGCGGCGAGCAGATCAGCCTTAGCGACTTGATGCTCACTGGTGGCCCGCTGCTGCTGCTTTCCGATGTCGCTCTGGCAGACCGCAGCGCAAACGGCGTGCTCTATGCCCGCCTTGGCGTGCTTGGATTAGGGGTTGAACTTGAGGACAGCGAACCAGCCTTACGCGTTATTCAACCCCGCCGCTGGTTTGACCGCTGGCGGGAGGCCAATAGCAGGTGATAAAAATAATTTAGTGTTTTTTGCGCTCACGGCGAATCATCCTCACCCGCTCTTTAGCCTTTTGCGGCGTAGAGAGCGGTGCAGCCGCCTCATCATGGGTTTTCGGTGGCACCGTGACCCAGGCAAACACCGGCAGCGCCAAGTGCCAATGGATCGCCGCCAAACGCAACCCTAGGGTGACGCTTAGTGAGGTGGCAATCGCCATGGTCAGCGGCGCCTCCAGGGCATGCAGCGCCACGTAAACGATTCCCCCAGCCATCGCTGCCGTCGCATAAACTTCTTCGCGAAGCACCATGGGCACTCGCTGGGCCAATACATCACGTATCATGCCGCCTGCTACGCCGGTCATCATGCCCATCAACACCGCCACCATACCCGATGTGCCCAACAGAAGCGCTTTATGGGCACCAATAACCGTGAACAGCGCCAGCCCAAACGCATCGGCAATCGGCAAAAAGCCTCGCGACAGCCTGTGGATATAGTGAAAGCCCATCAACGACACACCCACAGTGGCTAAAATCACCCACAGGTAGGTTGGATCCGTCACCCAGAACACTGGCCTGACACCGAGCACTAAATCACGCAGCGTGCCTCCACCAATGCCGGTCACGGCGGCCAGCACGAGCATACCTATAGGATCCATGCGCGACCGGCACGCCAAAATCACGCCCGACAGCGCGAACACGATGACACCCGCCATATCCAGCCAATAGACCACGCCCGACACGCCCTTCTCCTTTTGCTCGCTATCTTTAAAGGCAGGCAGGATAGCACCCTTCAGAGGATATGCTCGCACCAAAAAACACGCTTGCGACCTAAGCAAGATAAGTTCACATAATTAGGTTACGCTGACCTAATTGTCATTAACACTTGCATTCACGACGGAGCAACACTGCTATGGACTGGAGCCCGGCTTATAGCTGGCTGGTACTCGCCTTACTATTAAGTTTGGCAGAGCTGACTTCTGGCGCGATGGTGCTGCTAGCGCTGGGTATTGCCGCTGCGCTAACAGCGGCCGTTACAGCGCTAGGATTAACGCTTCCTTGGCAACTGCTTAGCATGGCTATTTTTACCGGGCTACTGCTGCCAATATGCATTATGGTCATTCGCCCGCGCTTCTCCCCCCGCGGCGTTGCTTATGGCACAACAGGTACAGGTGTGGAAAAAGGTAATCGCTACACTACTCTACGCCGGGATTTTGATGATGCCACGGGCATTAAAGTCAACGGCGACTTCTACCGCCTGCGCGTACTTGAAAGCGGTGAAACCGAGCTACCCAGCGGTACGCTGGTCATATTTAAACGATTTGAAGGCACCACTGCGCTAGTCGCGTTACATCAGCCTGACGATACAGCCTCTCAAGATGACAATTCCCAACGCAAGGAGCCTTAACCATGGATCTGCCTGTAAGCCCCGGCTTATTAATAAGCCTCATTATTGTCGTGATCGCAGTACTGATCATCTCTAAAGGTCTGATTATTATTCGCCAATCGGAAGTGATGGTGGTTGAGCGCCTAGGTTCTTTTCACCGTGTTTTAGAAAGCGGCATTAACATCATCATTCCATTTATCGAACAACCCCGCGCGATCACTATGTTGCGTTATCGCAAAATGGGCGAGGACTATACCGCGATCACCACCGACGAAACCCGCATTGACCGACGCGAAACGGTGATGGATTTCCCCGGTCAACCGGTCGTCACCACCGATAACGTCACCGTTCGTATCAATGGCGCGCTCTACTACCAAATCATCGACCCCAAGCGGGCCGTCTATGAGGTAGAGAATATGAGCCAGGCCGTCGAAGTACTAGCGAAAACCACGCTACGCTCCGTGGTTGGCAAAATGGAACTGGATAAACTGTTTGAATCCCGTGCGGAAGTGAATAATGAGATTCAGGCCGCGATGGAAGAGCCTGCGTCCAAGTGGGGGGTCAAAATCTCCCGTGTCGAAGTACAGGATATAGCCATGCCGGAAGAGGTGGAAACTGCTATGCGCCTGCAAATGGCCGCCGAGCGTAAGCGCCGCGCCACCGTCACCGAAGCCGAGGGGGAAAAATCAGCGGCGATTGCCATGGCCCAGGGCCAGCGTGAATCCTCAATTCTCAACGCTCAAGGTGATAAAGAGTCGGCTATTCTGCGTGCCCAGGGTGAGCAGGAGTCAATTAAACTGGTGCTTAGTGCCATTGGCGATAGTGAAGAGAATAAGCGCACCGTAGTGGGCTACCTGCTGGGCCAGAGCTATATCAAGGTACTACCCAATATGGCGAAAAATGGTGAGCGAGTATTTGTACCCTACGAGTCCTCTGCTCTGCTTGGCTCAATGGGCATGTTCCGCGAAATGGCCGGCTCACCAGAAGATACTGTCGCACACCATCTTAAAAGCCGTAATCACGGTGACAGTGATTTTCGCAGTGGGATAGTAGGCGGCGCCGCTAGCGGGCTCTAACCGCGTAATCAAACCACAGACTAAAAATGCGATAGACCGAGCCCAGGAAGGCTCGGTTTTTTACTTCCGATTTTATTTCTCTACTACCCACGGCCAAACGTTGAAGAAACACGCATCACCTAAGCCAATATTTAGCTAAACTGGGAACCACTGCTCAGAGTATGAGCATCCTGCAGCATCGCTCGTTACTTGTGTCGTTAGTTGATGCCTTTATCAGTGGAATGCAATATTGTTGGAAATCAGGACGTTCACCATGCTGCTTCGTGGGTACGCCATACATTATGGCATTCTACTATTGATGGCATTTGCCATGCTGTTGATGTCCCCAAGCGGCCTCCAGGCTGCTTCTCCGCCACACTCCCTGCAAAACTGGGAGTATCGCTGGGGCGACTCTCCTTACGATGCCGATAGGCGTCCTCAATGGCTGCAAAGCGACTCTACAGAGTGGCAGTCGGTTGACTCTCCTTCAAACCCACCTGGCCGCAACGGGCACGAACACCTCTGGTTACGCACGACAGTGCCCGCCGGTGATTGGAACGATCCCGTGCTTTTTATCACCAGTATCAATTTGATTGGGCAAGTTTATCTAGGCGATGAACTGATCTATCAATATGGTGAATTTGACGAACAGGGCAAAGGCGATTTTGCGGGCTGGCCCTGGCACATGATCGACCTACCAGAAAATGCCGCCGGTCAGACGCTCAACTTTCGCTTTTACTCTTACTACACCAGTATTGGCTTATGGGGCCAAGTCCAGATAATGGAGCGCATTGAGGTTCTAAAGCAAATTATCCATGAATCTGCTCAGGATCTCGGTGTGAGTGCTTTGGTATTGTTACTCGCTATCCTGGCCACCATTTTCGCATTAATAGGCCCCGAACGCCGCGGTTTCGGGTCTATTGCGTTGTTTGCCTACGCTTCAGGGCTAATGCTGCTTGCGGAGACCCCAGCCCGTCAATTCATTGCCGATGGGCCATTGGCCTGGGACACACTCCGAGCGGCCAGCTACTACACCCTACCGGTGGCACTAGGGTTGTTGCTCAGCTACTGGCTGGAGGGCACCGCTAAGCGCTGGATAACTCACCTGTGGGTTATCCACTTGGTGTATCTGGTGCTGGCGATTGGTTTGGTTCAATTGGGAGAGGTGAGCCTTTCATTAACCTTCCCCATTTTTGATGTCATGCTGGCCTTAACGCTCCCCGTAATGCTGGCGCTTGCGCTCATGCGCTTTCAAAAACTCACTCTTGAACAACGACTTCTGGTCGTGAGTTTTACTTTTTTTGCCCCGCTGCTACTGGCCGATATGGCGGTCGCCCACGGCTTTGTGGGCTGGCGCAGTGTGCCCTTGAGCTACGGCATACTGGCTTTTTCTTTAGCGAACGCGGCTATTTTTCTATGGCACTACCGGCATACACAGCAACAGCTTGCCATGGCCAATGAGACCCTAGAGCAGCAGGTGGCAGCGCGCACCGCCGATCTCGACCGGCTAGTTCAAGAACTCGAAGGGTTATCACGCAAAGACCCGTTAACAGGCTTGCACAACCGACGCCATTTCGACACGACATTCGAGCACCATTGCCAGCGAGTTAAGCAGCATGACAATCAACTGTCCGTGCTAATGCTGGATGTGGATCACTTCAAACAGATTAACGATGATTTTGGTCATGACGCAGGAGATGCCGTGCTGGTCGAAATCGCCCTGTTATTGCGGCACCACCTAAGAGATTTGGATGTGATCTGTCGTTTTGGGGGCGAAGAATTTGTTGCCTTGCTACCTGCCACCTCAAGAATCGCTGCCGAGACGCGCGCGAAGGCGCTGTTAACATCCATTGCTCATCAGGCATTTGTTCATCAAGGCTCTCCTCTTCGGAAAATCACGCTTTCCTGCGGTGTCGCAACATATCCTGATCACACCCAAGACCCTAAGAAATTGCTACGCCTTGCCGATGAAGCGCTTTATCAAGCCAAGCACAGCGGCCGTAACCGCTGTGTCGTATGGGAAGAGACACTTGAAGAGCAGGGATTTATGCTCGGTAGGCAACAGCCGCAATAATCACCACTGGTGCTGGTTAATTAAGCAGGCTCCGCCAGAAAGTGATCGATAAACACAGCGTAATCCTGCTCTGCGCAGTCGGCGTAAGCCACCGCCAGTGTTGTAACCACCTCAACAAAGAGGTCTTCACGCCCTTTTAATCGCTGGTAAACGGCCTTGGCAAAGCGTGTTGAATCACCCTGATTAAGCGCCTGGGCACCGCGCAGGTGTTCACGGGCGAGAATTTCTCCCCACTGCTGTGCCAGTTTTCGATATGACTTACCGCCAGAAAGTTTATGGGTCGGAAAGTCTTTCTTGAACGGCGAGCGCTCACGCACCGAAAACACCTTTCCGTTCATGGTTAGCCAGCCGAGATAGGCATCTGGGTGCTCAGCAATGGCGTGGAAGGCAGCTGCATGACGGATGGCTTCGTTAGGAAACAGCTTGCGCCACGCCTGCTGCTGTTTTTTATCCATTAATCGAAATGCTTCTGGAGGTACCTGCTCTTTAACGTCCAGGATGATGTCATCGTGCTCGTGCTCGACACCGCCTTCAATCAAGACGTAATAGCGTTCGACACCCAACGAACCGGTGCCTGCATCCAAACGCCGTGCCGTATCTTTGACGCGAAAATGGTGGGGATCGCTCTCTTTAATAGCGTGTTGCAGCGTTTGCTGATACTCCTGCTCAATTAAGCGGTGTAGTTGGCTGGCTACATCCGCAGGCAGGTTAGCGAGCTTGCCAGGCCGTTCGGCGAACTGGCGGCCTTTCTGCTCATTTAGAGTGGTCCACTTTTCGAGCATCCGCGCACGGCTCTGCTTATCGGCGACTTTACTCATAAAAGGCTTAAGCAGTCCCTTTGCACTATCAAGGGTCACGGCGTCCACGGGCTTACTATCAACGTGATCGACCAGCGTTTGGTAATAGCCTTTTATTAACTTTTTAAGCGCTTTATCAATCGCTTTTGGATCCAGCTCAGCATTTTCACGAGCATCTAATACGACGCTGATAGCCAGTCGCCACAGGTCATATTGGTAGTCGCCAATCAGCGCATCATCGAAGTCATCCATGCCGTAGCGCACTTGGTCATCGTGGTGACCATAAGCGCCAAAGTTATAGACGTGGGCGTCGCCCTGCAACCAGGTTTGGGTCTCCGGCCAGCCGCCAAACAGGGCAAAACGCCAATCGTGCCATACATCATTCCAGTACAGATGATTACTGCCGCGATAAAAGCGGTAGGGCGACGCAGCCATTTTGGCGTACTTAGCTTGGCGGGTGGCCGTTGGTAAGGCGTTATTCGCCTGGTGGGTAGCCTCAATCACCTGCTGAGGGCGGTTATGTCCAGTCAATGCATGACTCATCGAATTACCTTTGTTGATGCAAAAAAGCACTTTAGTACAAAGGTAGTCGATAACCATGAATAGATTAAGTCAGCACTCACACCGTAGCTCTACATCCCCGCTGGGTAAAACCTCGTGGTGCGGCAATACGAAAGAAGCGCTCCACCACCTCAGCGTGGGTAGCAGGCGTCATCAATGAGACGGCGACAAATACCGGCAAATTGAGCATCAGCCCCCAGAAGCCCGCGTGAATACCCATTGGGTGTGGCCAAAGAGTAGTAAACGCCACGGTAATCAGGAAGCCCACCACGATCCCCGCCATGACGCCCAAGCGAGAAGCCCGCGGCCAGAAAAACATGCCGATAAAGGCAGGCAGCACCTGGGAGGCAAACCCAAGCCCCACTAGCAGAATCATTACCAAACTGCCGGGCTCGGCAATCGCGAGCGGCGCGACCACGAAGAACATAATGGGCAGGATCAGCAGCCGCGCAAGTTTTCCAGTAACGCCATCCGAAAGTTTTAACACTGGCTGAAGAACATCTTTACTAAGTGACAGCGATACCGAATGAATAAACGGCTCGCTGGAAGACATTGAGGCTGCCAGGGTTCCCGCGCCGAGCAATCCTACTAATACCACCGGCAAGTGCTGCATGGCGTACTCAAGTACCACGGTATCGGCCCGGGACAATTCAGGTAGCGAGAAAATACCGATAAAGCCTACAACGACCATAGGCAGAATAACCACGTAATACGTAGGCAGCCACGTCGCGCTGCGACGAATAGTACGTGCAGAGGAGGCGCTCATCCACTGCGTCCACACTGGCGGCATAAATGAGAACATGGAAACGATGATCGAGGTCGTCCAGAAACTAAAGCTCATATCGCCACCTGCCCCTGGCAGGGTGAGAAACTCACTATGCTCGGCCTGAATGCGCTCGAATACTCCAGCAAAACTTAAGCCACCGGTTGCACTATGCACTGCCCACAAACCAACCGCCCAGGCGACGATCAGCATCAACACGCCTTGAAAGGCATTGGTGCGACCAATCGCCCGCTGACCGCTGGCGTAGAGATAGACGGCAATGCAGGACAGTACCAGCACGACCCCCAACCAAATCGGAATCAAACCGCCGCTCATCACAAACAGAATATAAGCCGAACCTATGGTCTGCAGCACCGCATAAGCAATGGAGCCAATCGCCATGACAATTGCCGCCAGTGCGCCCAGCGCGGGGCTCTGGTAGCGGTCAGCAATGGCGCTTGCCTGAGTTACGTGGCCAAACTGCTCACCGAACTGCCACACTTTAGGGCCAAAATACCAAGCGACCAGCGCTAGGTACGAGAGGTAAATAGCTACATAAAACACCGCCACCCCTTTGGAATAAGCCCATCCGGGCGCTCCCATAAAGGTGTAAGCACTCACACTACCAGCGGCAATAAGCAAGTAAAGCGTCACCGGCCCCATGCTGCGGCCCGCCACGCCCCACTCCTCCAAGCTATTCATGGAACGCCCTGCTCTGGCGCGTAGGCCAATCACCATGGCAATGGCGACATAGGTCAAGGTTATCAACAGTGGCCAAGGGCTATTCATGGTCGTCTCGCTCCACAATGCGATTTCCGATCAGCATCACCACTACGCAGGCAAAAATCACCAGGTAGCTCCACACCACTAACAGAGGCAAGCCCATCACTAAGGTGGCTCTGTTTACCCAACCAATCACCGGCCACGTTCCCGCCAGCACCAGCAGCACAAACGCAATTAACAGCCCCCAGCCCGCCCGGGAGGTAGGCAGTACCAATAAACGTTCCATGAGTGTTCCTCTTATTTAACTGCAGAGTTAATCACTGGCAGCATCGGCCAGCGCGTGGGCAACGCCAAACGCGTTTCTAGCTGCCTTGCCAGTTTCAGCACAAAGTGATCTCCAAAGCGCGGGCCAACCAACTGCACACCTATCGGCATATTGACGGAACTAGCGGAACGGCTAAACCCAGCATTAAGCGAGATCGCAGGCTGCTCACCCATATTCCACGGCACGGTGTAAGCAATGTGCTCAAAGGGCTGACGCGGATCATTGGTAGGCGATGGCCACTCGGCTGGGAAGGTAATATTGGGTGTGGTGGGTGAAATCACCGCATCGATCTCATCAAATACGGCTTCTGTGGCGCGTCGCATCGCCATGGTTTGCTGAAAACCGTGCACTGCTTCTACGCCACTTAAGTGTGCACCACCGTCGGCCCAAGCTAAAATGGCAGGCAACACTTGCTCACGCTCGTTAGCCGAAAGCTTTAACAGCTCGCCCCATTGACGGGCCTGCCAAAAGTGATCCAGTCCATCTAACATTTCTCGAGTCAGCACTGGCGCCATCGGCACCAGCGTTGCCCCAGCGGCTTCCAACTGCTTTGCGGCCTGTTCCACGTGGTGGCGAATCTCATCATCCAAAGGTAACCCGCAGCCCGCCTCCATCATCACACCCACTCGCAAACCTTTAACGTCGAGCTCCAGATCCATCCAGTCAATCGTTTCCGGCGGCAGACGCATCGCATCGCGTCGATCTGTACGGGCAAGCGCCGTCATCATTAACGCGGCATCCTCTATGCTTCGGGTCATCGGGCCGGCACAGCGGCCTACATAATAAGGGTCTATCGGTACCCGGCCCAGAGTGGGCTTAAAGCCGACAACGCCGCACCACGCCGCTGGGAGGCGTACCGAGCCACCAATATCGGTGCCCACATGCAGTGGCCCAAGCCCAGCAGCGGCGGCAGCGCCAGCGCCTGCGCTTGAACCGCCGGTATTACAAGCTAAATCCCATGGATTGCGAGTCAAACCATGAAACGACGAGAGTCCGGATGAGAGCATGCCAAAGTCGGGGCAGGTAGTTTTCGCCAGCAGCAGAGCGTTATCTTCCGCTAAGCGAGCAGCGGGGGGAGCGTCTTCGATGGCAACGGACTGCTCGCCAAGCCCGGTTCCTACCGGTACCGGCATGCCTTTCGTTGCAATCAACTCTTTAAGGGTGATTGGCACGCCATCCAGCGCGCCGCTAGGTTGCCCCTTAGCCCAGCGCTGGGTGGAGGCTTCGGCTGCTTTAATGAACGCATCAGGCTGATAGGCATACAGCGCATTGATGTGCGGCTCCCAGGCGTCGATATGCTCAACCAGGGCGCTGGCTACTTCAGTTGGCGAGAACCTATAAGCTCGGTAGCCATCAATTAATTGAGTGGCGGTGAGTTGGTGTAGTTCAGGCATCACATTACCTTTTGCTGTTGTTATCAGGCTGACGTTATCAACAAGCTCAGCATGAACCCACACCGTGTCTTCTGCTATTTCAATCTTGGCCGCAGCGTGTCCACTTTTTGTGTGCACTCTATTCTTTCAGGATCTTCTTTCAATATCTTTCAAGATGAAGGAGATTGCAGTGTTTGTAGGGCATTTGCCAGCAGCGAAAGGCACGCCTCGGTGGCAAAGCTACGCTGGCGATGACGATAAACACAGAGATCCACCCGCGCTGCTTCAAGCTCTGAAGAAGCCAAGGGCATGCTAACGAGTTGACCTAATTGGCACTCACGAGCTACCGCCATCGGTGGCAATACCAGAACGCCTGCACCGTTAAGGGCGAGTGCTTTTTGAGTTTCCAGTGAAGCAGTTCTAAAGGTGGGGGCCAGAACTATCCCGTCCTGATGAGCGGCGCGCTCCAGCGCTTGGCGCACGCCATAAGATTCATCAGGCAGGATCAGCCGGTGCGCTGCCAGGGAGTGAAGACTTACCTCAGAAGCTGCGGTCAATGGATGGCCTGGAGCCATCACTGCATGGTGGCGTAACTCGGCGCTAGCAAAGGGCACAATGTCATCATGGCGGGGCATAAAGAAGGACAAGCCAATATCGGCATCACCTCGGCGCAGCGCCTCCACCATTTGGCTAGCGCTGACAATTCCGATATCAAAACTCAAATGGGGATAGCGCTGCCCCATCTTGGCTAACGCAGGTGCTAGCAAGCCAGCCACAACGCCTTCCGCCACCTGCAAACTGACCCGCCCAGTTCGCAAGCCCTTCAAATCGGCAATGTGTTCCTGAACCCGCTCTAGGTCTCGGAGAGTGCGCTGCGCCTGGGCAGCTAACAACTCCCCCGCCGCCGTTAGGCTAATGCCGTTGGGGCCGCGCTCGATGAGCGGTGCGCCAAGCTGATGTTCCAGTAAATCGATCTGGCGGCTAATCGCCGTGGGGGCAATATGCAGTTGGGAGGCTGCTTGGCGCAGCGAACGACACCGGGCCACAGTATCGAAATAGAATAATGCGCGGCCACTGATCATAAGCGCCCCTTAAAGCCCCAACTGCCGCGACATCACCGTGACGGTTTCACCCCGGTACTCAAGGCTTTCTACATCTTGCCAACCCAAGCGCCGATAGAGTGCCTGCTGGTCGGGGGTATAGAGATAGAAGTGCCGTATGCCACTCTCTATTGCTTCCTCCTCTACCCGTTTCACCAACCCAGAAGCAATACCCTGCCCCCGCCATTCGGGCACGACAAATACGGAGGCAAGCCAGGGGGTAAATTCGCGACGAATGCTCATATCATCGGCAATTAGGCTGGCGGTTCCCACAGGGGTTTCGGCTTGCATGGCCACAAAGATGGAAGGCACACTGCCCTGGCCACATTCGGCTTTTAAACGTTCAATAGCTTTTTCTTGGGTGAGACCTGGGTGCAAATGACCCCAGGCTTCAAATGTCCAGTCCGCAACTAACGCAACATTTGGATCGTCAGCGCTGAGTCGTTTAATGGTTATATCGCCCCACATGGTTCGCTCCAGACCTTATTTAGCACAAGCGAATACATTAGCGGCAAATAAGGTGTAGCGCTATAGCGCGTCAAGCCAGGGTGCTGCAAGCGGCTGCCCCCACTTATCGCCATGCACTAGCTCACTTAATGGTAAGCGAGAGCGCCAGCCTTTGGCTTCAAGCTCCGGCTGAGTTAAAAACTCGCTCACATAGCCAAGGCAGAGATACGCCAAGGGATAAACGTGTTCAGGCAGGTTCAATGCCACGCTTAGCTTCTCTTGGTCGAGAATACTCACCCAACCAACACCAATACCTTCTGCCCGCGCAGCCAACCAGAGATTCTGTACAGCGAGACAAGTGCTGAAAAGATCGGTATCCACCATACTATTGCGCCCCAGCACGTGAGGGCCGCCCCGGCTGCGGTCGCAGGTAATACAGAGATTAAGCGGGCTCTCCATAATACCTTGCAGCTTAAGACTGCGATAATGCGCTTGACGCTCGCCATCAAAACGTTCGGCGGCTTTCTGATTCTCCTGCTCGAACATCGCCAGAACCGTTTCCCTGACGCTACGACTTTCAATCACGATGAAATCCCAGGGCTGCATAAATCCCACTGAAGGCGCATGATGCGCTGCCTCCAAAAGGCGGGCCAGTACATCAGAAGGTATCCTGTCGGGCAGAAATTGCGAGCGCACATCGCGCCGCTCGTGTATGGCGCGGTAGAGCCCACGGCGCTCAGCATCGGAAAAACGGTGGTTCGAGGTGGTCATGGCGCTGATTGGGCCTTTTGCTGATCTGTTTTATAGACAGTAAGAGTCTACACGAGCTCAGCCTAGCCGCCATCTCAGCGGGTTTGTTTGGCGTAAAACGCCGTCATCGTCCCAGTCATCCCATCCTGTAAAGGGGATGGGCAGTTCGCTGTCCAAGTTTCTCAGACGAGCTACCCAGGCCGCTTTGCAGGCCTCTAGGTGACCAATGATGTCAGCTTCCTCTTGGTAACGAATACCACCGCCCTGAATGCCATAGCTCACCTGAGGCGCCAGCACGTCAAAGCCAACGTAGTACAACGATGCGTGTATGGGCCACAGCCAGTGCACCATATTGCCAGCTCGGCCAAAAGGCTGAAATGCTTTCTCCGGAGAACCCGTGGTGACTGATAGCATCGCCGTGCTACCGCGATAGTAGCCCCGGTCGTAACGCATGCGGCTTGTATAGCGCCCGCCATACACCAGCACCCGATCAAACCAGCCTTTCAAAATGGCAGGCTGGGCGTGCCACCATAAGGGAAACTGAAAGATCACCAAGTCAGCCCACTCCAACCGCGCCAACTCCCGCTGGACATCCTGCGGTAATGTGTTTTTCTCGTAGTGAGCCCGCTGCTCATTGAGGGGATAGAAGTAATCCGACGCCACGGCGCTATGCGGATATTGCTCAGGGCGCTCCACCGGATCAAACTGCTCAGCATAGAGATCATCCACTTCCACTGTATGCCCCTCGCCCACCAGCTGCTCTACCGCCCCATCCACTAGGCCGCCATTAAACGACTTGCGTTCAGGATGAGCCAAGACGATCAACACATTCATTCTGCGCTTCCCCTATTGATTGGTTCAACGACAGACTAACCTGTTCAAATACGCTCAAACATTCGCGAAAAATGACAACTCAGTTTGCATGAATGAACAGCAAATAAGCTGGGACGATCTAGCAATTGTAGAGGCGGGGTCGCTATCCGGCGCCAGCCGAGCGCTGCGTATCAACCATGCCAACGTCTTCAAGCGTTTAAGCGAGATGGTACAAAGTCTAGGCGTGACTCTTTTCAATAGTGACTAAGTTGCTGCTATGACACATATCACTCCTGCTCAAATCCCGCTAAGAACTGCTTAAGCAGATCATCGAGTTGCGCTCGTTGCTCTTCAGTCAGGCCGCTTACCAGCTGCGCCTGGGTTTCCACATGGGCAGCAACGGCTTCATCGATTAACTCGAATCCACGTTGAGAAAGAGAGATGAGAAAACCACGACCATCGTCAGGGTTTTTGACACGCTCGATCAAACCCGCCTTTTCCAGTTGATTGATGCGGTGAGTCATGGTGCCTGAAGTCACCATGGTGGATGTCATCAAATCCCCCGGCGATAGCGCGTAGGGCGCCCCCTCACGGCGAAGAGTTGCCAGAACGTCAAAGCTCGCGTCAGTCAGACCGTATTTCGCCCAGATCTTCTCCATCGCGCGCATTAAGGCGTGGTTTAGACGCTTGACTCGCCCGAGGGTGCCCATCGGAGCTACATCGAGGTCAGGCCGCTCCTGCCGCCACTGTTTAAGAATGTTGTCTACATGATCCATAAGCGTATTTTGCGCTTAATTAGCTTGACGTCAAGATTAATTGCACATACCTTGATATCAAGATACTTTCAAAAACGGTATGAATGAGAACATCGCTAATGACATCATCAAGCACTACCTGCACACACTCACGCAAAAGAGCTTGGCTTACCCCTCTGGTGTATCTGCTATCCGGTGGTGCCTTGCTGGGTCTATCGACTAATTTGGCAAAACTTGCCGGTGACATTCAGCTGCCAGCGCTCGCTTTTCTGTTCTGGTCGATTTCAGGGGCGGCGCTTATTCTGCTGATGCTTGCGGCCTTCCGCCACAATCTACCCCCAGTAAACGGTCGCACCGTTGAGTATTACGCTATTTCAGGGCTGCTGGGCGTGGCAGGTGCCAACCTACTCTTTTTCTCAGCCGTTCCCCATGTGGGTGCTGGATTCGTAGCATTAATCATCACCCTGCCGCCGCTACTCACCTACGGCGGCGCACTAGCGTTAAAAATGGAGCGGTTTCAGGTGTTGCGAGCGGCGGGAGTAATATCAGCCCTGGCAGGGGCCGTCGCCCTGGCCTTTCATAAGCTTTCCGCGCCGGATGCCGATTATCTCTGGATTCTCCTCGCTTTGATCGGGCCCGTGCTGCTGGCCATCGGCAATCTTTATAGAACCTTGCGCTGGCCAGAAGGCGTATCCAGCGATGCGCTGGCGCCGGGGATGCTTATCGCCGCGGCCATCATTCTACTCAGCGTGGGGTTTCTGCCGGGCTTCTCACTGAACGTTCCGACAGAACGCTCCCTGCCGTTCTTGCTGATTGCACTCCAGGCGATGATCTTCGCAGGCCAGTTCTTACTTCTCTTCCTGCTGCAGAAAAGTGGCGGTCCGGTGTTTCTGAGCCTATTGGGTTCCGTCGGCGCCGTGGTGGGCGTTCCGGTCGCCATAGTGTTGCAAGGAGAGACCGCTCCCGAAGGCTTACTGCTTGGCACCCTATTAATTGGAGCCGGCATTACCCTGCTCAATATTGGCAAAATCAAACAAGCGCCTAATAGAGCCGCCTAAACGAAGGGAACTACGATCATGGCAGGCCGCCCCATAAAGGGGCTCATCAGTAGCCGTTAAACAGCCTTATTTTTACTATTAAATAAGGCGCCGCTGCATGTAGTGAGTATTATTTTCCGTTTTACAAATGCGAAACCCCATACGTTCGTATAGCGCTATTGCTGGGTTGATACAAAACACACGCAGCCGAAGCAAGCGGATGCCCGACTGTTGGGCGATTTCCTCCGTGTAGCGAATGGCCGTTGTGCCTAAGCCTTGACGCTGCCACTTCTGATCAATTTGTAACTCTCGAATATAGTAAGCGGCTTCATCGTGGTTTATGCATAGCAGCCCCACTCGTGAAGCATTTATGACTAACGCGTAGCTGTCTAACTCATCCCACTGTTTATCAAACAGGGCTGTATTCCAGCGCATATCCAACTGTTCGTAGTAGGCAGACATATTTTGGCGAATTATTTTTTCCGCGAACGCCTTGTCGTTAGTAGACCGAATAATAGGCGTCATATCTCGATATCCTAGTGCTGCTTTCACGAACTTGTAGCAAGAAGTACAGTATTAGCTTTGGCTATTTCATACTGACTAAACACGTGAACACCATGTTCCCGGAGCAGTGCGGCTGCCACTCCCATACCCGGTATTTGTTTACCAGAGAAACTGCCGTCATAAATAGCGGAGCTGCCACATGAGGGGCTGAACTCAGCAAGCACTGCGATATCGATATCGAATTTACGGCAAAGGTTCAAAGCGATAGAGGCACCTGCTAAAAATTCATTGGTCACCTTGCCTCCATCGTTTTCGATAACATCGACCTCACCGTTTAAAACGCCCTTACCACTGCCTTGGAAAATCTCCGCGGGCGGCCTGGGAATACTCATCCCTGCCTCAACTTCAGGACAAACAGAAACGATTCGGCCTTCAGAACGCCACCGCTCAACGATCTGATCATCCACGGAAAGGGCGCCACCATCATAGCGAACCTTTTTACCCAAAAGGCAAGCGCTCATTAATACCCTTCTCAAATCGCCGGTCTCCAGAACGGTGGTTAACTTAAGACTGATACTTCATATGCCCCTAACTGAGTGCTCTCTTCTTATTATCATCCATCAAACTTTAGCTATTTTCAAAAGTACACATCGATGATGTCCTGCTTCGCGCTTGAAGCCACTGACGCACTATTTCAATGCTCTCTTCATTCACTAACAGCCCCAAGTGCGATGTGCCGGGGACAGTGACGACATCGGCGTCAGGGACATGCGGTCAAACCGCCTGCATTTGTTCTGATCGGCATTGAAAACAGCACACCTATCATTAAGGTCAACATGTATGTCGCAATGCGACTTCCTGAGAGCACGATGCCTTTAGGACAGGACTCGGTCGTTAAGATGCTATCAGGCCTTTTACGCTCATCGTCATAGTTCAAAAACATGTTTCAGCGGTTCCATCTGCTGATGGAGTATCCTGATGACAAAAATATCTTGCTCACGTTGCCGGTAAAAAATGGCGTGTCGTTGGTGATCATGACGACGTACCCCATCGCAGATCTCTGGGCACTCATAACCCATTAGCGGCGAACCAGACAGTAGGCGCAAGGTGCCCTCAAGATTATCAGTGTAAGCATCAGCCTGAAAAACGCCGAAGTTAAGCAGGGTATATTCGTAAATAGATGCAAAATCTTCTGCCGCCAGGTTAGACAGCTTATACATGGTGTTTCTGTTTTACCTGCGCGGCTATATCATACAGGGACAAACCGCTTTCTCCGCTTAGCTCCCCGGCTTCAACAGCACTTCTCAACGCGGCAGTTTGATGTTCCTGGCGCTCAAGTAATCTCAAGGCTGAACGCACGACCTCACTGGTTGAGCCGTAGCGACCAGACGCAATCAATTTCCCCACAAAATCGTCTAGTTGTTCGCCGATAGTAATGCTCGTTGTTCTGGGCATAGCCAATCCCCTGTGTGAATAGTTAACACAAATAATAGCATCCTTGGATGTCCCTGCAAGGGCCATGACCTCAAGGCGGCTAGCCTATGGCTTTTCCATACAAACCAATTGATGGGGGCTCCTACCCCAACTGAAACGGGTAAACAGACCCGATCTTGAGTAACTGGGTGAGTTCATCCAGTGCAGCAAGTGACTCTTCCGCCAGCTGTGGATCGGCCAAATCGTCCGGGGCGAGGCGATCGCGGTAGTGGCGCTCCACCCACGCGGTCAGATCAGTGTACAGTGCATCGGAGAGCAGCACGCGGCCAGAAAGCGCTGCACGCTCGGCCTCCGTTAGCACCACGCGCAAGCGCAAGCAAGCGGGGCCACCACCGTTGCGCATGCTCTGCTTGACGTCTTTGACGATTACCTCACTGATCGGGTTATTGCCCGCCAGCAGATAGTCTTGAATGGTGCGCCATACCGGCTCGCGCTCCTGGCATTCGCTGGGCACTACTAACGTCATGGTGCCATCGGGGTTGGAGAGCAACTGAGAATTAAATAGATACGAGGCTACCGCATCCTCCATGCTTACCGCTTCCAAGGGCACGCGCACGGGAATCAGCGGGCTGGCCATTTTGGCGCGAAGTTCGTCCAGCGTACCTTCTTCATCCAGAAACGCCATTTCGTGGTAGAGCAGCACGGGGCCGTTGCCCACTGCAATAACGTCATTATGGAAGACACCCGCGTCGATGGCGTCCGGGTGCTGCTGGGCGAATACCGTTTGCGCTTCCGTAAGCCCGTGCTGGCGGGCTACCGCCTGGCTGGCTTCCAGCGTTTGCCGGGCGGGGTAGCGCTGGGGTTCGCGCTCGCCGCTACGCACGTCACCAAACGTCTGGCGGCCATATACAAACAGGTGAATGCCGGGTTCGCCGTGCTCACCACACAAACGGGTGTGATTGGCTGCACCTTCATCGGAAAAGGCTGGAGTCGCGGGCAGCACCGGGTGGTGGCAGAAGTGTTGTTCGTCGCGGAAGATCGCTTTCAGCACGCGTCCCGTGGTTTGCGGCTCCAGGTAGCGGTGAAAGCTGGACTGAAGATTCGCTGGGGTGAAGTGTACCCGGCTATCGGGTGCATCCATGCTGGGGGTAATAGTGCCCGCGTTAGCCGTCCACATACTCGAAGCCGAGCACACCGCCCGAAGCAGTTGCGGCGCTTCTTTAGAAGCACGAGCCAGCACCTCACCATTACTACCGCTAAAACCTAAATCGCGCAGTGCGCCAATATCGGGGCGCTGTTGGGGTGGCAGAACGCCTTGAGCGTAGCCCGCGTCCATCAGCGACTTCATCTTAAGCAGCCCCTGCAGCGCGCCCTCTTTGGGATTGGAGACCAGACCGCCGTGACTCATGGACGCGACATTGCCTACGGCCAACCCAGAGTAGTTATGGGTTGGGCCGACTAGGCCGTCAAAATTAACTTCCTTGACGCTACTGATGCCAGCGGCACTCATAGGCTCACTCCCGGCGGCAGGGTCTCGGGCATCTCCAGGCTGTCAGCTTCCATGGAGGCCACCGGGTAGGCGCAGTAGTCTGCCGCATAAAAAGCGCTGGGACGGTGGTTGCCACTGTCCCCCACGCCGCCAAAAGGTGCATCGCCGGAGGCACCGGTGGTTTGGCGGTTCCAGTTGACGATTCCGGCGCGAATACGCAGCAGGAAGTCGTCCCAATCGGCTCGATCGCCGCCAATTAAACCGGCGGAGAGCCCGTAGCGGGTGTTATTGGCAAGCTCTAGCGCTTCATCCCAATCGCGATAGCGGTGGATTTTCAGCAGCGGGCCGAAGTGCTCCTCGTCCGGCACGTCAAGACCGGTCACATCAATCAGCGCGGGACTTAACAGGCTGGTGTTCTCTTTCAGGCGCTGCATGCGATTGATCACCGTACCGCCCATGGCCTCCAGCTCCTCTTGGGCCTTGAGCAGGCCGTCCGCCGCCGCCACGCTGACCAAACCGCCATAAAATGGCGCAGGATTTTCTTCGAACTGGCCCGCCACGTGCAGCTTAGCGATCGCCTCTGAAAGCGCATCGATCAAGCGATCACCGGCTGCACCCTCCGGCACCATCAAGCGCCGCGCGCAGGTGCAGCGCTGCCCACCAGAGAGATACGCCGACTGCATAATGGTCAATACCGCGGCGCGCTCGTCGTCGACATCCTTCACTACCAGGGGGTTATTGCCGCCTAGTTCCAGCGCAAGGATTTTATCCAGCTGTCCGGCAAACTGCTGGTGCAGCATGCCACCCACTTTGGCGCTACCGGTAAACAGCAGGCCATCAATATGGGGGTTACCTGCCAGCGCCTGACCTACCGGCACACCACCTTGCACCAAGTTAATGACGCCTGCCGGAAGCCCGGCCTCTAGCCAGCACTGCAGGGTCAAATCCGCGGTAAGCGGGGTTTGGTCGCTGGGCTTGAAGACCACACAGTTACCCGCCAATAGCGCAGGCACCATATGGCCGTTGGGCAGATGGCCAGGGAAGTTGTAAGGGCCAAACACCGCCATTACACCATGAGGACGATGGCGCAGCACCGCGTTTGCACTACCCACCACTTTTGCCCGTTCACCGGTGCGCTCGTTATACGCTTTAACCGACAGCGCCACCTTGCCCACCATGGCTCCCGCTTCGGTGCGCGCCTCCCAGAGCGGCTTGCCGGTCTCAGAGGCAATCGCCACGGCCAGGTCTTCACCACGTGTTTTTAGCACCTCGGCAAATCGCTCGACTAGCGCCTGTCGCTCGGCAAAAGGTGTGCGCGCCCAGCCGGGGAAGGCGCCGCGAGCGGCTTTCACAGCGGCCGTGACCTGTTCAGAGCTAGCCGTCGCTGCTTGCCATAGCGACTTGCCAGAAACGGGGTCGTGCTTGCTCAACGGTTCTGCGTCGCCTGCAACCCAGGCGCCATTGATCAGTTGCTGCTGTTGGGCGTGCATTGTTCTCTCCTTGACGTAGCCAAACGGTTGGGTACCTAGGTTTTCCGTGCTCAGGTTTCCAGCAGGCGAAGTTGATCACCGGTGGTGACGCCTAAGCGGCTAGCTTCCTGCTCGCTAAGCACGATGGTGTTGTCAACGGCAGGCGCGCGGCCTACCCAACTGGCGGTAAAGTTCAGCATCTGGGTGGTGGCGGCCAGCCAGCGGCTGACACTCTCTTCACTGGCAGCGGCAGAAACTTCCACCTGGCAGAGCCGTGAGTTGCGGATGGCGCGTACGTCATCAATGTACGCCTCCACCGTTGGGCCACCGTCGAAAATATCGATATAGCCTTCCCAGCGCAGCCCCTCTTTCTTAAGCATTTCCAGCGCCGGGCGAGTGTGGCGATGCACCTGACCAATACAGGCCCGCGCCTCTTCGGCCATAAAGGTGGTGTAAATGGGGAACTTAGGCATCAGCTCGCCAATAAAGCTCTTCTGCCCCAGGCCGGTTAAGCGGTCAGCTTCGCTGAAATCCATAGGGAAGAAGTGTTTGCCCAGGCTCTCCCAGAAAGGGCTGGTGTTGTTCTCATCAAACACGCCACGCATTTCCGCTAATACTTTGTCGGGGAAACGGTCGCGAAACTGGGCAATAAACAGCCAGCGCGCCTTGGAGAGCAGCGCGCCGTTGCGCAAGTGGCGATTGGCTTCACCGCGATACTCGGGGCGCAGAAACAGCGAGCACACCTCAGCATCACCGGTGTGGTCAGAGCTTAAAAACAGCGTATCGATGGTACGGTGCAAATCAAGCTGAACCGAGGAGTGGGCCAAAGTGCCCAGCCGATAGTTGTAGAACGGCACTTCGCGCCCGACTTGTCCCTCAATGGCGCAACAGCCCGCCAACTCGCCGCTTACTTCATCCTCTAGCACAAAGAAGTAAAGCCGGTCATCCACCGGGGTGCGCTCTTCAAAGGCACTGGCAGCCGCTTCAATCTTACCGGCTAGAAACTCGCGATTATCCGGCAGCGAGGTAAAACCAACACCCGCCTGCTGCGCAAGCGCCTGAAGCCCATCCAGATCATCACGGGCAATGGGTCGAATGCGCATTACATTTCTCCTTCATCGAGCGCGTCTACCACGGTGGGTAGCGTCAGCGGCGCAGCAAGCACCGCTCGTCCTTCCGTGACGCCCAGCCGTTCGGCATGCTCCGCTGAGAGCATCAACTGACCCGTGGGTGACAGCGCGTAACGGGCGACGATGCAGCGAAACTCGCCCAGTTTCTGATTGGCAACCAGCGCGGGCTCGGCATCCGGCAATGCATGCTCAGGGCGTATCCGTACCGGGTGCCAGGCGGCACTGCGGAAGGTTTCCAACCGCTCGCGCTCGGCTTTGACAATCGGCCCGGCGTCAAAAATATCCACATGGCGCGAACGCACGAAGCCCTCCGCCAGCATCTCCTCCAACGCCTCTTCATGAGCAGGGTGCTCACGACCTATCGCCGCCCGCGCCTGGGGCGTTAGCAGCGGCAAATAAAGGGGAAACTGGGGCATTACTTCGGCGATAAAGCTTTTCGAGCGCACCCCGGCAATGTGGTTAATATCCTGGAAACTGCGGGCGAAAAAGTGCCGCCCCACGCTCTCCCAGAACGGCGATTCACTGCGCGTATCCAGGTAGCCGGGAAACGCCACCGCCAGAATGCGCGAAAAGCGCTCGGGGTACTGGGCGATAAACATCAGCCGCGCCCGGCGCAGCAGGCTCTCCGCGCTGGTGCCTTTATAACGCGGGTTAAGTGAAAAGGCGCACAGCAGGGTAGCGTCCGAAACTTCATGGGAGAGCGCTAGCGTCTGCACTTCGCGACGTACGTTCAACTGCTGGGAGGCGTGAATCAGCGTTTCCTGACGGTAGGTGTAGTAAGCCTCATTGGCACCCGCCTGGGCACGTATGGTGGCTGTACCGAGCACTTCCTCGCGTGAGTCGTCAGCCAGCACAAACGTATAGTGCTCGTTTTCTGGAAACTCGACGTCGCCGTTAAAGGCGTCTTGAGAGCGCGCAATGCGCTCCTGAAGCCGCTCACGGTTAGCAGGCAAGTTAGTAAGCTTAGGCACTGCATGCTCGGCTAATTGCTCAAGCGCCTCGAGATCAGACGCTTTAACGGGTCGGACTACCAGCATCCTCGATGCCTCCCCTTCAGTTAACACGATTGACGCAGCCTGTTGTTCACTCATGCTGCCGCAACTAATCGCTCAATCGCGCGCTCTAAGCGGGTCATGCCCTCGGCGATATCCGCTTCAGGAATGACCAGAGAAGGCGCCATGCGCAGCACGTTCGGCCCGGCAATCAGCGCCATCAAGCCCTCTTCAATCGCCAGCGGCAGTATGTCTTTGGCACGCCCTTCATAGGCATCCGACATCTGGGCACCTATTAATAAGCCCATACCGCGAATCTCTTTAAACACGCCATGCTTGCGGTTGATGGTTTCTAAATGCTCGCGGAACAGATCGTGGCGATGTTTAACGCCTTCGAGCACCTCGGGCGTATCGATAAGCTCTACCGCCGCCAGAGCAACGGCAGATGCCAGCGCATTGCCGCCGTAAGTAGAACCGTGGGTGCCAACAACCAGCGATTTAGCCACCGAGTCGATTGCCAACATGGCGCCAATGGGGAAACCGCCGCCCAAGGATTTGGCACTGGTAAGAATATCCGGCGTAATGCCGTAGTTCTTATAAGCGTAGAGTTCGCCGCTACGACCAACGCCGGTTTGCACCTCATCAAAAATCAGCAGCGCATTGTGCTCGTCGCAGAGATCGCGCAACCCTTGGAGGAATTCTTGGGTGCCGGGCACGATACCTCCCTCGCCCTGCATGGGTTCAACCATAATCGCGCAGGTGTCGTCGCCCACCAGCTTGCGAACGCTATCCAGGTCATTGTAATTAGCGTGCAGAATTCCGCCCGGCACCGGGCCAAAACCCTGGGAGTACTTGGGCTGGCCACCCACGCTGACGGTGAAGAAGGTGCGGCCATGAAAAGATAGGTAGAACGAGATGATTTTATCTTTCTGCTCACCGTGATTATCCACCGCCCAGCGGCGTGCCAGCTTAAGCGCAGCTTCGTTGGCTTCACCGCCGGAGGAGCATAAGAACACCTTATCGGCGAAGGTGCGCTCGACCAGCGTCTTGGCCAAATTCAGCGCTGGCTCGTTGGTATATACGTTGGAAAGGTGCCACAGCTTCTCGCCCTGCTCTTTGAGCGCATTGACCAGCACTGGATGGCAATGACCAAGGGAGTTAACCGCGATGCCCCCGGCAAAGTCGATATATTCACGGCCCTGTTGATCCCACAAGCGGCTACCTTCACCACGCACGGGAATGACCTGCTGTGGTGAGTAGTTGGGCGTCATGTAGTGGTCGTAATCTTGACGGCTTGGGGTATGGCTCATGGGTCGCTATCTCCAGTGGAGGAAAGGAATGAAAACAGTATAAGCGGGCAATAAGGGTAACCGCTTTCAGCAATGGGACGGCAAATTATGAATAGCGGCGCCTAATGAAGTTAGGTACTGCCTTGAAGAACCCTAAAAGAGCTCCATACTTATTAGCAAGCTATGGAGTCATGTGTTGCGTACTCCTGTATTTCATAGATCTGTATAGTGAAGCACCGACACTCAGGACGAGAGGAGACCAGCGTATGCAGATTGATCTAAGCGGCAAACACGCCATTATCACGGGTTCTACAGCGGGCATCGGTTTTGCAATTGCTCAAGGGCTCGCCAAGGCAGGCGCTGACGTGGTCATAACAGGGCGTACCCAAGCACGTGTTGATGGCGCCATCACCGCACTTAAAAAAGACACTCCCAATGCCAAGGTAGAAGTCGTGGCGGCTGATCTCGGCACCGCTGAAGGTTGCCAAACGCTTATTAAACAGCAGCCCAGCGCGGATATCCTGATCAATAACGTAGGCATTTTCGGCCCGCAGGACTTTTTCGATGTAGATGACGCTACGTGGCAGCAATTTTTCGATATTAATATCATGAGCGCGGTGAGGCTTTCCCGTCACTACGCCCAGGGCATGCGCGAGCGCGACTGGGGCCGTATACAGTTTATCTCCAGCGAGTCAGGGATCAACATCCCTGGTGAAATGGTGCATTACGGCATGACCAAATCGGCGCTGCTCTCCTTCTCTCGCGGGCTGGCCAAAGTGCTCAGCGGCACCCAGGTCACCGTGAATGCCATTCTACCTGGGCCGACCCGTTCAGAAGGCGTGCTCAAGATGATCGGGGAAATGGCGGAAAAAGAGGGCATTTCTCAGCAAGAGATGGAAGAACGCTTTGTTAAAGAGAACCGCCCCTCTTCAATTATCCAGCGCCTAGCAACACCCGAAGAAGTCGCGAGTATGAGCGTCTACGCCGCTTCTCCCCAAGCCAGTGCAACCACCGGGGCGGCACTGCGTGTGGAAGGTGGAATTGTGGATACATTAACCTGAGCCCTCTAATCTTATCCTTCTAACCCAGGCGCTCTTCTCTCGGCGTCATGCCGAAATGGTGACGGTAGGCGGTAGAAAAGTGCGCGCCTGAGGAAAATCCCGTGGCAAACGCAATATCGCCTACCGGCCGGTCACTATCGCGCAACTGTTTGCGCGCCTCTTGTAAGCGTAAATCCAGGTAGTAGCGACTAGGCACCGCCTGCAGATACTTCTTAAATAGCCGCTCCAACTGACGCCGAGAGATCCCCAGATGTTCGGCCAGTTCCAGGGTCGAGAGCGGCTCCTCAATATTGGCTTCCATAAGCGTAACAGCCTCCACCAGGCTTTGCGGCGCATGCCCCAGGCGGCTACGCAGCGGCACATGCTGGCGCTCATCTGCCAAGCGAATGCGGTCACAGACAAACTGCTCAGACACCTGCTCCGCCAAGCGGGCACCGTGATGCTGACCAATCAGCGTGAGCATCAAATCCATGGCCGCGGTTCCCCCCGCGCAGGTCAGCCTGTCGCGATCAATCTCAAACAGCTGTTGAGAAAGTGTCACTTGCGGATAGGCCTGAGAAAAAGCCTCAAAACGCTGCCAGGGCAGCGTCGCACGATAGCCTTCAAGCAGCCCACAGCGCGCCAACACTTCCGTGCCCCCTGCCAACCCACCCAGTGCCACACCGCGCCCCTGGTGCCCACGTAGCCACTCATTCAACTTTGCGGGTAACGTATAGGGCAGCGGCGTCGGTGCGCATATCAACAGCAGGTCAAGCGGGCCTAATGCGGTACTTAATGCGTGCTGAGCAATGAGCGAAAGCTGAGCACCGCTGCGAACGGGCTCGTCATTGAGACTTAATGTGACGGTGTGGTAAAGCATCTGCCCACTCAGCTGGTTAGCCATTTGTAGCGGTTCCAGTGCGCTGGCGTGGGTCAATAACGAAAAACCTGGCAGCAGCAGAAAGGCCACCCGCCGACGAGGTAGCGCTGCCTGTGAGGCTAACGGGTTGGGCTGCATGATAACTGATTGAGTTGCATGAAAAGATGCATGAAAGACCGCCATCGACATAGATAAACAATCATCTTACCCAATTGCGTAGAGGATGGCAGCGTTATGACCACTGCAACAAAAACGTGACGCATGAATGCAAGTTGCCGGGCGCAAGGCCCGGCAAAAAGAGAAAATGGCTAAGCACTAATTACCCCGGTTAATTATGCCTAACACAACGATACTAACCACAATCACGCCGAGAATGATCACCACTAGCGGGAGTAGCTTATACAGCCCGCCTGGCTGCTTCTTGGCTTCAGGCTGTAGGTGCGGTTTTGAGGTTTCATAATCCTCAGGTATCCGCTCATTGATAATATGCTGCTTCTCTTCTTCCGGGGTTTTGCTTTCCCTAGTATCCATAAACACCTCCAGCGTTCCGGTCGAATTGGGCGGCGCTACCGCCTCTGTGAATGGCTTACAGATTCACGACATCAAACGTAACCTCTGGATTGACGTCGGCATCGTAATCGACATCGTCACGCTCAAAGCCAAATAGCTTCAAGAATTCGTGCTTATAACCAGCATAGTCGGTAATCTCGAATAAGTTTTCAGTCGTCACTTCAGGCCAAAGATCCTGACACGCTTGCTGAACGTCATCGCGCAGTTCCCAGTCATCCAAACGCAGGCGCCCAACGTCATCAGTTACCAATTCACCGCGCTTGCCTTGGGCTGAGTAGAGCTGCTCGCCGAATAGACGGTTCAATTGATCGATCGTGCCTTCGTGCAGGCCCTGCTCTTTCATGATGCGGTAGACCATGGCGATATACAGCGGCATTACCGGAATGGCCGCACTTGCCTGGGTGACCACCGACTTGAGTACCGCCACATTGGCACCGCCACCGGTCTTTTTCAGCTTGGCGTCGATAGCCGCTGCGGCGCGATCAAGGTCTTCCTTGGCTTTACCCAGCGCACCGTGCCAGTAGATCGGCCAAGTAATTTCAGTGCCGATATAGCTAAACGCCACGCTACGCGCACCTTTTGCCAGCACACCTGCTTGGTCAAGTGCTTTCATCCACAGTTCCCAATCTTCGCCACCCATTACCGTAATGGTGTCGTCGATTTCCTGCTGGGTGGCTGGCTCTACTTCTGCTTCAATAATGGCATCTTTATTGGTATCGATAGCGGTGGCGCGGTAGGTTTCGCCAATTGGCTTGAGGCTGGAGCGCTTAAGTTCGCCGCTATCCGGCAGCTTGCGAACGGGTGATGCCAATGAGTAAACCACCAGATCGATCTCGCCCATGTCCTGCTTAATCAATTCAATGGCTTTTTCCCGCGCTTCATGGGAAAACGCATCGCCGTTAATCGACTTGCTGTACAGCCCTTCCTGCTTGGCAAACTTATCGAAGGCGGCACTGTTGTACCAGCCTGCAGTGCCAGGCTTCTTATCGGTGGCAGGCTTTTCAAAGAAAACGCCCAATGTGTCGGCGCCGTAGCCAAACGCTGCAGTAATCCGGGCTGCTAACCCATAGCCACTTGAAGCCCCAATGACGAGTACTTTTTTTGGGCCAGCCTGCTTATCCAAACCGCGAGCGCGGGTCGCTTCAATCTGTTCGCGAACGTTCTGCTCGCAGCCAATGGGATGAGTAGTGGTACAAATAAAGCCGCGTACTTTGGGTTTAATAATCACAGAGAACCTCTTTATCGGATTGATTTAGCTTTTAATATCGTAACTGGCAACATCATAACTAGCGACACCGTTTTGGCATAGTTCTTGGCATAGTTCTTGCCATAGTTCTTGGCATAGCTTTTGGCATAGCAGCGTCATGACTCATAGAGGCTATTCTAGCTGTCTCCGTGCGCGCTGTCCGCTCCATGAGCGACTCTCCATCCTTGAGCTCCTGCCCGCTCTTGAGCTCGGGGCGCATTCGCGTCACGATAGCTGCCACAGTACTTATATCGGCAACGACTTCCCACGAGGCGATCATGAATGCACAGCAGCTAGTAGATGAACGCGGCGATCTATGGCTAGCGCTAGCCCCGCTGTGGCTGGATCGTGAACCCAGCGAACGCGACTACGCGCGTATGGTCGAGGTCATAGAGCGCTATGATATGACGCTAAGCGAGCTCGAATGGATGTTTCGCCTGGAAATGGCACCGGTGATGTCTCGCCATCAGCTTTCAATCGCCAGCGAATGGCGACAATTTGACGACTACAAGCTAATGAAGCAGTTGGTCAATCACAACATGCGCTTGAAGGGCTGGCGACGCAAAAGCTGGGCGCTGTTTTCAGGATTAACGACCATGATGGTGCGTCACCGCTGGAACGCGCTCATGAATCGTGTAGCAGTCGCGCGGGGCGAGCAGGTATAGAAAGATAGTACTTTGTGGGGCTATGGGTAAGTTTGATCCAAGGCTTCTTCCAACGCCAGACGCAATGGACGCCCGTGGTCGCGCGGCCCAAAGCGGGCAATCACCTTGCCATCACGGCCCACCAGGAACTTGGTAAAATTCCATTTAATCAGCTGTGTGCCTAGGACTCCAGGCGCCTCGCGCTTGAGCAGCACAAACAGTGGATGGGCATCACTACCATTGACATTAACCTTTTCCAGTAGCGGAAAGCTGACTCCAAACTGCTGCTCGCCAAACTGGCAAAACGCTTGAGCACTTTCCGGCGACTGGCGGCCAAACTGATTACACGGGAAACCGAGCACAGTGAAGCCACGATCCCGGTAGCGCTGAAAAAGGGTTTCAAGTTCGCTTAGCTGCGGGGTAAAACCACACTGGCTGGCAACGTTAACCACCAGCAGCACTTGGCCGCGTAGCGCACGTAAATTGAACGGCAGCCCTTGGTGGGTATAGCAGTCTTGGTCGTATATTTGCATAAATCGGCCCCACAAAACCCCAAACGGCATAGGTATCACCATGCCACGGCTATGCTTTTTACACCAGCGGTCCAGCCACCACTCGTAGCGCCAGCGCAATTAACAATACGCCTGTGATGCGGTTAATCCAGTGGGCACGCTGCTGCAGCCAGGGCAGAATCTGCGAGTGGGAAAGCATCACCGCCACCAACACGTACCATCCACCATCAATAATCATCGCCGTTAACACAATGATAGCTTTAGCTACCCCACTCATCTCCGGGGTCACAAACTGGCTTAGCAGCGCGACAAAAAACAGAATCAGCTTCGGGTTGCCCAATGCCACCAACACCCCTTCTTTGGCTGCTTGCCCTCGGCTAGTGACGATCGCCTTAGGCTCTAAGGCACCGGCTTTCTCGGCACGCAGCGCTTTAACCCCTAGCCACGCCAAATAAGCCGCGCCGAACCAGGTAATCAGCTGGAACAGCAGCGGAAAACCGGCGATTATCGCGCCTAGCCCCCAAACGGTCAGGAGCGCATAAAAGCCCACCCCAAAGGCATGGAAGATTGCGGCGGTCACCCCAGTAAAACGCCCGCCGCCTAACGTATGGCGCAGTACCAGTGCCAAACTCGGCCCTGGCGACATAGCGCCCATGGCACAAATCGCGGCGAGTGATAGCCAGAGTGTCAATGGCATGCCTGTTCTCCTTGAAGAGTCGATATCACAGTGTGGGAACTGGCAGCCAGTATACGCTAAGCCAAGCAACACTTCGGTAAGCGCCTTAAATAACGCTGTTAGCATGGTACGCTGTTGGGTAAAATTTACTCTTTTCGCTCTATGCAACTTTTCGCTCTTTTTTACTTTTTTGAAAAAAACCGCCCCACCGCTCAATGCGCGGGGCATATAGCAAACATAGGTCTAGAAAACATAGGTCTTGAAAATCTAGGACTTGAAAACATAGGACGGCAACATGGGTAGGGCTTTTCAGAACCGTAAGGAATCCATGGCCAAAACGGCCGATGCAAAGACCAAGGTCTACAGCAAATATGGACGCGAGATTTACGTTTGCGCTAAAGCGGGCGGCACCGACCCTAATGGCAATCTGGCGCTGCGCGGCTTAATGGAGCGGGCCAAAAAAGATCAGGTGCCCTCTCACGTTATTGATAAAGCGCTCGACAAAGCCAGCGGTGCCGGTGGCGAAGATTTCTCGCCCGCACGTTACGAAGGCTTCGGCCCTGGCAATGTGATGGTGATTGTCGACTGCCTTACCGACAACCCCAACCGCACCTTTGGCGATGTGCGCGGCTGCTTCACCAAAACCAAGAGCAAAATCGGCACTCCCGGTAGCGTCAGCCATATGTTTGACCACTGCGCCATCTTCTCCTTCGCCGGAAGCGATGAAGAGGCCGTGCTTGAAGCGCTGATGGAAGCCGATGTAGATGTCACCGACATTGAGCAAGAGGGCGATCGCATCACTGTTTTCGCCCCGCACACCGACTATGCCAAAGCCAAGCAGGCGCTACTGGACGCGTTCGGTGAGATTGACTTCGAGGCTGACGAGATCCAGTTTCTGCCGCAAACCACCACCCCGGTTGAAGGTGACGACGTGGCAATGTTCGAAAAGTTTCTGGGCATGCTCAACGAGCTGGATGATGTACAAAACGTCTATCACAGCGGTGAATTACCCGAAGAGAGTGATAGCTAATCATTACCTCTTGAGTAAGCTGATCCCACCGCGTTGCGGGTATCCAAGGCCGCATCCGGTGGCAACATCGCTGACTGCACCCCCGCGGCACTCAGCACTTTTTTGCCGCGTATAGTGAGGTCGGTAATAAACAGAAACTGCTGACGGGGATCCACCGGATAGGCGCGTATGCGGTAGTGGGTGCCCCAGGGTTTCTCCTCGGCCACCACAATGATTGGCTGGTCGAATTTAAGATAGGCACTGGTCAGCGCTACGTCACGCAGCGCTTTCCGTACCCAGCTTGCCTCGTGCTCAGGGTGCAGATAAAAGCTCGCCACGCACTGCAGGCTGGTACCGCCGTTGTTGGCATTATAAACGGCGTGATCCCACAGCTTTAAATGCGGTACATAGACCAAATCATCGTCAGGGGTTTGGATATCAACGGTGCGTAAGCCAACGTGTTTGACCTCGCCGTAGGTATCTTCAATTTGAACCCAGTCGCCGGGCCGATAAGGCAGCTCTATCGCTGAAACAACGCCTGCTATCAAGCTGCTCACGTAATCTTTCATGGCAAAGCCAATGGCTAAGCCCAGTGCACCCAACAGGGTCACCATGTTGCGCAGCGACGGCTCAATAATAATCGGTACGATGATGGCGAGTGTAGTAAGCAATATCAGCAAGCGCGTCATCGGCACCAGGGCAAAAATACGAAAGCGAACTTGGCCATGCATTCGGTTGCCGATCCAGTTCAGCCCCCGTTGGCTGACAATAATCAGCACGATGGTTGATAGCAGCACGACCCCCAACGTAATCAGCGCTTGGCTATCGATATCGTTAAACAGTCGCGCGTACTTCTGTTGTTCTTCCATGGGTTGCCCTCCGCGGGCCTGTCACTTTTAGAGCGGATCGACCAGATAATTACGCGACTCTAGTAATTGACGAACGCTCGCGTAGCTTAACGGTGTGATCTGCCAACGCCCTTCGCAGCTTGAAACAATGCCTTTGCGCTGCAGAGCTAAACGGGCATTAAGTGCTTCATGGTGTGAGAACGGCAGCACTTCACCTAAAGAGTCGTCATCCAGACCGCCATGAACCAATAACGCATGCAGCACCAGGGTGGCGATATCGCCGGTATCAACGGCAAGTTCCGCCTCTGCGAGGGCATCCACCAGCCACAGGCCCTCTTCATCGTCTGCTTTTGGCTCACGCAACCGCTCGCGCCAGTAGTGCCAAGCAAGACCTATATGACCGCGGCAGTGAGCTGCCAAGCGCTGAAGTTCTTTATTAGGTGCTTTACTCTTTTGCTTAGATACTGAGTCGAACAAGACCGGCTCACCGGTTCGCGTGCTGTAAACAGGCGGAGGCTGCCCCGAATGGGTCGCAATTTGTGCAAAATAGCGCGCCAGCTGCTCGCCCTCCATCGATTGAAGGGTAAACACCGGCGCCCCATCGATACCGATCACCCGTTGAAGGTAAGCGTAGGTCCAGCTGTCGCAACCAATCACACCTTTACCCAAACGGCCACTTAAAGCGCGCTCAAGAAACTCTCGGATACCCTGAATACCCTGGGTGTGGCGTAAAAAATAACGTTCCAGAGCCGGAACTGCCCATTCACGTTGATTGATACCCTGCTCTACCCACTCAGTGCCACCCTCGGCGAGCTCTCTAAGTGAAGGCGTCGGCACGCAAGTGATGCTGCGCGCTTCTGCCCATTGGCTAACCACCGCTGCATGGCCACCATAGGGTGTGGTAATGAAGAAGGTTACCGGCGAGTTCTGGTCATCGAGCTGTTGTGCTAACGCTGTTGCGACGGGTGCCCAATCAATAGGCGGTACTAAATGCGCTAGCCTAACCTCAGGTAGCGAGCGGAGCTCGCTTTCGTCTTTCACCTGCTGCTCAGCGTCGTTTTTGCCCCCCAGCCACGTCGAGAGCGAGCGTAACGAACGTCGCCATTGGCTTGCCTGGGTCTGCTCAGGGGTACGAAATTGATCGAGCTCAACGACCGCCCACAGCGGCGTGTCGGCTGATGATGACTGCTCCCCCATGACCCTGCCCCTATGGCTAGCGATAAGCGCCCATTTTAGCACGGTGCGCGCAGCTTCTAACCTCATAGACGAACTTATAGTCTAAAATAAAGTCTTTATAGACAGTAGTTAGCGCACATAACGGATTATTATTTTATTGCGAGAGCAATGGCAAAAGCTAAAGGAGAAAGCAATGAGTGTTGTCCACGTTAGCGAAGCAGAACTGCACGCCAAGCTCGAGAAGTGTATTGCCGGTGAGCGGCTACTGATTGAGCATGAGGGGAATCGCTTTAGTGCCAGAATCCAGCACGTTGGGCTAGTGGGTGTGAAGGTGATTCCTGAATCAGAAATAAAGAACAGCCACAGGACACCAGGAGATGTAGAGGGCGTCACGGTACCCTACGACGAGATACTGGAGCTTGAAGTGAAAGGCGTGGTCTACAGCCGCTTGCCAGATTAGTCTGCACTTGCACGCCCGGCAAGTGCGCAAGGCGTGCAAACTGTTTGTCTATGACTCACTTACTCGAAAGTAAGCCAACTGTTTTAAAACGTTAGGCAGATCTTGCCGAAGTGCTGTCCAGACTCCTGATGGCGGAAAGCGTCGGCGATCTCGGCAAGCGGAAATTCGCGGTCAATGATCGGGTGCATATCGAATGTTTCCAGTGCACGAATCATCTCAATCTGCTGACGACGACTGCCTACAATCAAGCCTTTCAAACTCGCCTGCTTGGCCATTAATTTAGCCGTCGGTATTTCACCCTCACGGCCAGTGAGGATACCAATCAAGGCGATATGCCCACCGATTTTGATCGCATCAAAGGATTGCGGCAGCGTACCTGGCCCGCCCACTTCGACGATATGATCAACGCCTTCGCCGTTGGTCAGCTCTTTCACGCGCTTACCCCAATCAGGTGTCTCTTTATAGTTGATGGTGTGCTCGGCCCCCATCTCACGCAGCCTCGCCAGCTTTTCATTCGACGATGACGTTGCTATGACCCGCGCACCCATCAGACGGGCAAACTGTAGGGCAAAAACGGATACTCCGCCCGTGCCCATCACCAGCACGCTGTCGCCCGCTTTAATGCCACCATCGACGACCAGTGCCCGCCAAGCGGTTAAGCCAGCGGTGGTTAAGGTAGCGGATTCCGCATGGCTGTACCCCTTGGGCTGAAGGGTAAACCACTCGACAGGGCGTACAACTTGCTCACGAGCGTAGCCATCCACGCCATCGCCCGGCGTAGTACGAAAGTCGCCGACACGCGCCGGGCCTTCCAGCCAGTGGGGGAAGAAGGTCGATACCACGTGGTCGCCCACCGCGAACTCTCTGACACCTTCGCCGATGGCTTCGACAACGCCTGCGCCGTCTGACATGGGAATACGCCCATCGTCGGTGGGAATCATCCCGGCGACCACGGCGTAATCGTGAAAATTCAGTGAGCTGGCGTGTAGACGTACTCGGATTTCACCAGGGCCCGGGGCACCAGGCGCGTCGATGTCGACAACGTCCAGCTTGTCCAAACCGCCGGGCTGATTCAGCTTGATCGCTTTCATCGTTACCTCAGTATGTACAGTTCGAATATGTACAGTGATGTATGTATCTACTGTTGGTTGGGGCCGTTGCCGTCGATATCAAGCCCCAGGAAGCCACCTGACTGGCGCTGCCAAAGGCTGGCATAAATGCCGTTGAGTGAAAGCAGTTCCTGATGCGTGCCACTTTCCACCATTCGCCCTTTATCCACCACAATTAACCGGTCTAGCATTGCTATGGTCGACAGCCGATGCGCGATGGCAATCACCGTTTTGCCTTCCATCAACGTATCCAGCTGTTCTTGAATGGCGGCCTCCACTTCCGAGTCCAGCGCCGAGGTGGCCTCGTCCAGAACCAGAATCGGGGCATTTTTGAGCAGCACCCGGGCGATCGCGATCCGCTGTCGCTGCCCGCCGGAAAGCTTCACTCCGCGCTCGCCCACATGGGCATCCAGGCCGCGACGCCCTTTCGGGTCGACCAAATCATTGATAAAGGTATCCGCATGGGCGCGGCACACCGCGTTCCAAACATCTTCGTCACTGGCGTGGGGGCTGCCGTAACGGATGTTGTCACGCAGCGAGCGGTGCAGCAGCGAGGTGTCCTGGGTGACCATGCCAATCTGGTGGCGCAAGGAGGTTTGGGTCACCTCGGCAATGTTTTGCCCATCAATCAAGATCTGCCCACCTTGCAAGTCATAAAAACGCAGCAGCAGATTGGCCAGGGTAGATTTGCCCGCTCCGGAACGGCCGATCAGGCCGATTTTCTCGCCGGGCTTGATGGTCAGGCTTAGTCCATCAAAGACGTTTTTACTCTCCCCTTTCGCCTGGGCGTATTGAAAGCGCAGCGCATCAAAAACAATTTCGCCATGGGGAACCTGAAGCGCTTTCGCATTGGGCGCATCGTTGATCGTTGGCTTCTGAGCGATGGTGTTCATGCCATCCTGAACCGTGCCAATATTTTCAAACAGCCCGGCGACTTCCCACAAAATCCAGTCAGACATAAAGCGGATACGCATGACCAGCGCGATGGCAATCGCCAAAACGCCCAGAGAAATCGCCTCCGTGTACCAAGCGCTGATCGCCATGGCCGCAGTGCCCACCAACAGCGCGGTGTTGAGCAGCGTCAGCCCCACGCTCATGATCGTCACCAACCGCATTTGGCGGTGAACGGTGACCATAAAGCCTTCCATAGCGTCTTTGGCGTAGCGCTGCTCGCGCTCGGTATCGGCAAACAGCTTGATGGTCTGGATATTGCTGTAACTGTCCACTACGCGCCCGGTCATCTGGGCACGGGCGTCCGCCTGGGCCATGGAGACATCACGCAGGCGTGGTACGAAGTAGCCCATGATCGCCAGGTAACCCACCAGCCACAGTCCCAGTGGGATCAGCAGCAACAGATCCGCCCGGCCCAGCAGGTAGGCCGCACCAGTGAAATAGACGATGGCGTAGACCAATAGATCCATCACCTTGGTGACGGTCTCGCGGATCGCCAGTGCCGTTTGCATCACCTTTTGCGACACCCGACCGGCAAATTCGTCCTGATAAAATGCCAGGCTCTGGCTAAGCATATGGCGGTGGGATAGCCAGCGGCCGATCATCGGATAGTTACCGAAAATACTCTGATGGGTGACCAGTGACTGCATCAGCACCAACAGCGGCAAACCGATCAGCAGCAATAGCCCCAGGCCAGCAAGCCACAGGCCGTTTTCAGCCCAAAAGCCTGCACGTTCAACGTTGCCCAGCCAATCGACCAGTTGCCCCATGTAGCTAAAGAAAACCACTTCAGCCGCCGAGACCAGCGCCGTGAACAGCGTCATTAGCAGCAACAGCGGTAGCATCGGACGGGAAAAGTGCACAATAAACGGCATTAAGCCCTTAGGCGGCGTTTTAACCTCGCCTTCCGGATAAGGGTTTACCCGCGTTTCGAAGTAACGAAATAGCGGCTGTAAAACACGCGATAGCATGAGGCTTCCTTACGTGACTGGCGTTGGTGTGTCTGGAATTGATGTAGCAGACGTTAACTTATTTATGTATCAGTTTGATTGTTTAAGATTTAAGAAGGGGCGTGGCGCAGCAACCAACGCGCCCAAAAAGGCGCAATGATCATCAGCGTGACCATGCGCAGTAGGTGGTGAAAGGCAACAAACACCGGGTCGATATTAAGCGCGACGGCCAAAATAGCCATTTCGCCAATGCCCCCCGGCGCCAGCGCCAGCAGCGCCACATCGCGCCCTACCCCTAGCAGTTGGTGAATCAACTCGGCAAATAGTGCAAGTACCAGCAACGCTAACAGCGTCGCCACGCCAGACTGCCATAAATAGCGGCCAAAAAGCTTTCGCGTCATGCCCTGAAAGCGCGAACCAATGGCACTGCCCAGCACCCACAGCATCAGGTTCATTCCCCACTCTGGGAGAGCGAAACTGGCAATATCAACACCGGATAATAGAGCAGCGACTAGTAGCGGTGCCAGCAGTGCAGGACTGGGAATTCGCAGCCAGCGTCCTAATGGCAACAGCAGCGGGATCATAAGTAGCATCCAGCCGTGTTCAAAACTGCGATGAACAGGGCCGATGCCCTCGCCTCCACCTTCATAGGCCCAAAATAGCGGCGGCAAAAAAAGAATCACTAAAATGATGCGCAGCGACTGCGCTACTGCAATACGCTGGGGGTCGCCGCCGCACTTTTCACCCAACAGAATCATCGCCGTCATCGCGCCGGGCGAGGCGCCAAACCAGGCACTGACGGGGTCGAAACCACAGCGCCGGTACCAGGCAGCGGCTACCGCGGTGGAAGCGGCTACTCCCAGCAGCAAGAGAGCAGCTGAAACCGGCCAATCCAGTACGCGATGAGCCAGCTGTGGCGTCACCTGGCTACCCAACACCAACCCCATGACGGCTAGAAATACGTTACGCAGTGGCTCAGGCACTGCGACCTTCACACCTCGTGAAGAGGCCACGAGGTTGGCAATAAGAGGGCCAAGCATCCATGCAAGGGGCAGACCGGACAGTTGAAACAGCGTACCGCCAACGGCGCCAACGGTTAGTGATATTGTCAGCGCTTTTGCGCTCCATGCATTCAACACGACGCCCTTCACATCGACTCCCTAAATCTTAAAATCTGTCCCTACTGACGCAATAATTAACCTGCTAATGACATCCAATAGTTTAGCACTGAACCAGCGGCTTGGGCTTCAATGATGGCGAAGAGATAGGGTTTTGGTTGCTAAGCTCACCTTTCAAGACGTCATCTTATTTTTTTGGTCATGCTATCTGTATCTGCCGGCCAGCCAGCGTATAATGTCTTCCGCCAGTAATGGCGAACTTTCTCAGGGCGGGGTGTAAGTCCCCACCGGTGGTGATGCCATATCTTTATTGATGCGGATAAGCCCACGAGCGCTCAACCAGAGGTTTAACCTAACGGTTGAGGACAGCAGATTCGGTGAGATTCCGAAGCCGACGGTAATAGTCCGGATAAAAGAGAAGGTTTCCTAGTGATATTACCCGTAGCGTTACAACGCATGCGGGTGCTGTGCTATTGGATGCCTCATGCCCTGGTTCTGGTAAACAATCCCCATAGGATGACCATGAATCAGACCCAACTTTCTTCATTCCCTCGCGTTGCCTTTATCGAAGCGTCTTGGCATCACGATATCGTTGCCCAAGCCAGAGAAGCATTTATTGCTCAACTTGCCAGCGAGCATGGCTTTTCCGCTGATCAAATAGAAATATTCCAAGTTGCGGGGGCTTATGAAGTGCCTCTTCAAGCTAAGTTGCTAGCCAAAACAGGTCGTTACAGCGCTATTGTGGGTGCAGGTTTTGTTATTGATGGAGGCATCTATCGCCACGACTTCGTTGCTCAAGCAGTGGTTGAAGGCATGATGCAGGTGCAACTGGAAACAGAAATTCCCATACTTTCTGTCGTGCTGACGCCGCATCATTTCCATGAACACAGCACACACCATGATTTTTTCTATGACCATTTCCGTGCCAAAGGCAAGGAAGCGGCTGCAGCGTTGGTAATGACGTTGGAAAACCATCAGAGGATTCAAGGACTAAGATAGGTCACTGCCAAATCCCTCATAGTATATGAAAGAGACGGCGGGCGGTCTAAATGGCCGCTCGTACCTAAAGCGACGCCAATAGCTGTTTAATAGCATTAGGAATGTTCAGAAAATTAATGCACTGGTTTCGACTGTCTTTAGGTACTTTGATATATGATCCCATCTACCTCTTCCGCCATCGGAATACTACTGGCAGCGCCGCGTTTTTGAACCGCCAGGGCAGCCGCCGCTGTTGCCCTTTGCAAGCACTGAGAAGGCTTGAGGCCAGCTTGCCTAGCGGCAAGGAAGTAGCCCACAAAGGTATCGCCCGCGGCCGTTGTATCGATGGCCTTTACCTTTAAAGCCGCATGAAAAAGAGTCTCACTGCTGCGCTGATACCAAGCCCCCTCGCTACCTAGGGTAAGAACCACCTCGACATCGCCAAGCGATTTTTTACAACGCCTTAGCAAATCTGCGGCGCTCGACTCTACCGGCATCTCTAATAAAGCGGCGGCCTCTGTACGGTTAAAAAAAAGCAGTTCACATTGGTCTAGAGGGAGTGATGATACCTTCGCAGTCATTGGTGCTGAGTTAAATATCACCTTGCAGCCATGACTCACTGCTAATGGAATAAGCTGATCGAGCCCGTTACATTCGTTCTGAATAAGTATTGTGTCGCCCGGAGCGGTTTGCGCAATAAGAGCCGTCATTTTCTCCTGCGTAAAACCATGATTGGCCCCAGAGAACAAAAGAATAGCGTTTTCACCCAGTGCGTCAATTTGAATAATGGCATGCCCACTTGGCTCTGGGGTCAATTCGATATCTTTCACACCAACACCCGCAGACTCAAGTTCACTGATCACCCAGGCATCTATCGATGAAACACGCCCCCAGTGACTCACCCTTCCTTTGGCACGCGCTATTGCCAACGACTGATTGACGCCCTTCCCACCTAATCCAATATTATACTCACCGCTTTCCAAGGTTTCGCCAGGGCGAACAAAATAGGGCACACGGTAAGTATAATCGATATTGATGGAACCAAAATTAAAGATCATTAACACGCCCTCTTATTCAAAAAAGCCAGCCAGCTTTATAGCTGACTGGCCTCTAGGCAAGTTTCTCTAACACTTACGCTTCTAATGCTTACTCTTCTAAAACCTATTCTTCCAAACCTTATTCTTCCAAAACAAAGGGAGAGGTATAGTTGTCTACATTATCTGGCGTAATAAGGATGCAGTCATAAAGCTGCTTTTCACTGTCTAGCCCTGTTTCACCTGTGTTGATGTAATGATCAGCTATTTTTACTGCATCTTCTGCAAATACGGCCACCGGCTGTAGAACGGTATAGGCCAGTTCACCCGAGCGAACCGCATCAACAGCATCTGGTGAACCGTCAAAACCACCTACTATGACATCGTCTAGCCGCCCCTCCTGCTTTAGGGCCACAATGGCGCCTAAGGCCATTTCGTCGTTACCGCTAATGACGCCTCGAATATCAGGATGTGAACGGAGCATGCTCTGCATTTTATTGCGACCTTCCGTCCGATCCCAGTTAGCGATGTCAGACGCAGCAAGGCTAAGGTCAGGATATTGACTAAGCACCGTCTCATAGCCATTGGATCTTGTCGCAGCATTATTATCAGAAGGAGGCCCCTTTAACTCTATATAGGATCCCTCACCATCTAGTTGCATTGCCCACTCTTGCGCGCCTAACGCGGCTCCCTGTGCATTATTGGAAACCAGTTGCGCCTTGGCTAAACCCTGCTGGTTAATCTCAGCGTTAATAATAAATACCGGAATTCCCGCCTCGATTGCTCTTCGCACAGCGCCAATGGAACCGTCCGCATTAGCAGGGTCGAGAATGATAGCTTTAGCACCATTGGTAATCGCAGTATCGACCTGATTGCTTTCAGTGTTGGTGTCACCCACATGGGAACTAACATTTGCATCATAGCCCAACTCTTCTGCTGTGCGCTCAGCAATTGTTCCTTCCGTTTGCCAATAGGGGTTTGACATATCATTGACAATAATTGAGATCAGCCCCTTGTCCTGAGCAACTATAGAGCTACTAAAGAGCATCGAGACACTGGCGAGAGCTGTAAAAAGCACTTTTTTACTTTTTGGAAGCATGATTATTACCTCATAGTTATGATTGTTGGTCTTTGAATAGGTAGACCTGAGCAGGCCACACTTCTAAGCAATGCTACGTTAAGTAGCGCTTGCTCTAGAACCTTCACGCTTAATTTCTGCCGTTTTCTCGGCTTGTTGCGAGGACTTGTGTTTAGCACTGTATTGGACATTATTTAACATGACGGCGAAGACAATCACGCTACCCGTGAAGACCATTTGCCAATAAGCAGACACACCGATGATGACCAGACCGTCGGCGAGAAAGCCAATCACAAATGCACCCAATAAAGTATTTCGAACCGTGCCACGTCCCCCCATCAGTGAGGCGCCGCCGATAACAACAGCTGCAATCGCTGTCAGCTCATAGGTAGTACCTGCAGTAGGCCCAGCAGACGTCAACTGTGAGGCAAGCACAATTCCAGCCAGGGCTGCGCACACACCGGAAATAATGTAGACGGAGAGCTTAACGCGATTGACGGGGACCCCTGATAGCTCTGCAGCACGCGCATTGCCACCGGTAGAGTAAATCCACCGGCCAAACGGCGTACGACTGAGCGCCAACATGCAAATAACCGCAGCACAAAAGAGAATCAAAACACCGACAGGAATATCGAATAGTTTATTAAACCCAAGCCATTCAAACCCAGTATTACCTAATGCAGGGTCACCACTTAAACTATTGAACGTTAATCCATCGGTTAGCAGCAGTGCGGCTCCGCGCGCTACATACAACATGCCCAGTGTGGCCACGAAAGCAGGCACTTTGAAGTAGGCAACTAATACGCCATTTATAGCCCCCACGAGCCCGCCCAGTAAGCAGGTAAGTACCACGACGACCCACACTGAAGGAAAGAAAGCCAAATTAAACGCTTCAATCTCCACCCCTTCTAACAACATACCCGCGAACACTCCGCAAAGTGCCAGCGTAGAGCCAACCGATAAGTCTATACCGCCGGTCAGAATGACAAACAGCATGCCGATGCCTAGCAAGCCAAAAACAGCCACATGCGAAGACATGGTTAAAAAATTACCCGTTGAAAAATAAACAGGCGAGAGCATGGAAAAGACAATAATGATCACGATTAATGCAAAAAAAGCCCTACCTTCCAGCAAAATCTTGACGATATCGATACTGCCTTTTTCAACTTGTAACGCGTTATTGTTGTGATGAGACATGTTTTGATAAGACATAGTCATTACCTATCCGATTGAATAATCATGCAGCAACTGATTCGCCCGAAGCAGCCATAATTTCATCTTTCGTTACACCCGGTTTGAATTCAGCGGAGATCCGTCCTTTGCTCATCACCAGCACTCTGTGTGGAATACTCAAGCACTCGCTCACTTCAGATGTTGTAAAGACAACCGCCAACCCCCGCCGAGCCCCTTGGCTCAATAACTTGAACACTTCGGCCTTGGCGCCCACGTCGATACCACGGCTTGGCTCATCAAGTATGATGACGTCTGGATGGGTAGCCAACATCTTACCGATCACCACTTTTTGCTGGTTACCGCCAGACAATGAACCAATGGCAGCCTCCCCGCCGTCTGTTTTAATGTGCACCTTATCGATAGCTGAATTAATCATTTCTGCTTCCAAGCTGGAAGAAGTAAGCCCCTTGCGAGTAAACGCATGGATACTGGCTAGCGACAGATTTCTACCGACTGACAGGGTGGGCACTAACCCATCACGCTGGCGATCCTCAGGCACTAACACCAACCCTCTCTCGATTCGCTGTGCAATGTTGTAATGCGATACGTCAGTTGAGTTGAGCAAGATATCTCCCTTGGACTGCCGAGTTCGTCCTGCCACACATTCCAATAACTCAGTTCTTCCAGCGCCCATTAGTCCATAAATGCAGACAATCTCGCCGGCGCGCACATCAAGAGAAAGATCCTCAACAACATAGCGACCTGCCACTTTATCGTCGCTGAGGTAAAGATTCTGGATAGAGAGCGCGGTAGGGCCCTGCTCATACCCTGTAGGCGGTGAGCCAAGATCGAAACTCTCTCCTACCATATGCCTGACGATCCACTGCAGGTCGATATCACTACGTGGGGCGTAAGCAGTCATGACCCCATCGCGGAGAACAACGGCATGATCGGTAATCTGCAACGCCTCTTCCAAATGGTGAGAAATATAAACAATCGACACACCCTTGTTTTTGAGATCCTGAACGACTTTAAATAACGTCTCGACTTCCGTGGCACTCAATGCGGAAGTCGGTTCATCCATAATCAAAATGCGAGAGTTCTTGGACAGCGCTCTAGCGATTTCAACGATTTGTTGCTGCCCAACCCGTAGATCTTCGACCAGGGTAAGAGGGTGGATCGGTTCATCCAGCTCCTCCATTAACAATTCAGCCTGACGTGCCTCTTCTTTATAGTCGACGCTGCCCCTTCCTTTAGTCAGCTCACGCCCCATAAAAATGTTGTCACGCACATTCAGGTTAGAGGCCAAGCTCAACTCCTGATGAATAATGGTAATCCCCAGCGCTTCAGCATCCGACGGTGAAGAAAAGCTGACGCTCTCTCCCTCCAATACAATCTCCCCAGCCGTCTGAGCAATGACACCAGACAAAATTTTCATCAGCGTAGATTTACCAGCTCCATTTTCGCCAAACAGCGTTGTCACCTGTCCTCGATATATATCGAAGTTCACTTCTTTGAGGGCTTGCACGGCACCGAAACGCTTTTCGATATTGCGTGCAGAAAGAATCACCTCGGGTGGAGCCACTTCCACTGTTGATCTATCGATATTCATAGCCGCCCCTCACTCAATGGTCACTATACTCACAGGAGTAATTAGCCAGTTTTTGGGATTTATCATGGTAAAGGAGCCGACTACTTCTAACGTTTTTCCGGTTAACTCTTGCCCGGAAATATCCGCAAGCACTTGACGCTTCATTTCATCATTGAGCGCTGCGCCGACATCTTGGTACTCAATCTGATTGGTAAAGTCGCCAAATTGAATATTGCCGGTTGTATCTCTCAGCGTAGTGCCATTAATGGCTGGGCCTGTTTGCACACGAATGACGATATCTGAAGGCACATCGGCAACCTCTAGGGTGTAAACGCCCCCCCGGCTTTCTACAGCAACTCCGGATAAAGAGACCGGCACAATATGGCCAATGCCGGCAGCGACGCCGTATTTCTCACCTGCCGCTCCGGCATCCTGGAGAACCTCTGGCGCCAATACCGATGCATTTACAGCGTTATTCTCGACATACGCTTGGATCTCTGGAAATGTTTCCTGAGCAAATTGCTGTGGTGAAAACCCCACCGCGCTCTCAAGTTCAGTAAGACTAATGACTTTGGTATCAAACGCCATGAGTGCAACCAGTGCTAAAGCAAAAGCAGCTGCCACATAGGCTTTTATACGCTTATCACCGGGCACCGAATTTAATGTCGCCGACATGATCACTCCGGTTATCATTGTAGTTATAAATAAGTTATAAATAAGAAACTTCCACTACCTACTTCCCGTCAGGTATAAGCACAACCTTTAACGCGTTAGGGTCATTGCGCATTAGATCTAGCCCTTGATGAAATTCGGCTAACGGCAGCTTATGGGTCACCACATGATCGGTTGGGAAATCACCATTACCAATCCCTTCAATGACAGGTGGGTAACAATAAGGGCCTAGATGCGCACCCAGTACATCCAGCTCTTTACGATCGCTAATAATGCTCCAATCAACAGTCACTGGCTCTTTGAATACACTAAATTCGACAAAGCGACCCAATTTACGGATCATATAAAGACCTTGCTCTACCGACTGTACCGCACCGCTCGCCTCAATATAAATATCGCAACCATAGCCTTCCGTTATGCCTTTAACGTAGTCAATAACATCGACTTCAGCGGGATTCAGGACAATGTCAGCACCAAACTGTTTAGCAAGTTCTAATCGCTTGTTATTGAGATCCAGTACGACCAGCTTGGAAGGTCCGGACTTTTTGATCGCACCGATCATTCCTAGCCCTAAGGTTCCTGCCCCGGAGAGGACAACCACATCTCCCAGTTCAATCTGCGCACGCTTAACGGCATGTAACGAACAAGCATAGGGTTCAATAAGAACCGCTTTCTCCATCGGAATTTCATCGGGCAACTTGTGATTAATGGCTTCTTTAGGAAAGACCAAATATTCAGCCATACCGCCATTTACGTTGTGCTGAAATCCATACACGTCGTGTTTTTCGCACATCCAGTACTGCCCACGGTTACAGAAACGGCACTCCCAGCAAGGCACGATTTGCTCAGAAATAACGCGATCACCGACCTCAAGGTTTTTAACGCCCTCTCCTAAAGCCATCACATGACCAATAAACTCATGGCCTGGAATCATTGGTGCCTTGATATAAGCAGGCTGAGTATCATCTCCCCAAAAGCTGGGAGCGCCTTCATATGCTTTGAGATCGCCTGCGCAGATTCCGCACGCTTCAACCTTTATCAGGACTTCACCCTCTCCCACCTTCGGCACGCCCACCTCTTCAAGACGATAATCACCAGGCGCGTAGGCTACAACGGCTTGCATGGTCAGTGGCAGTTCGGTGTGATTGTTGTTATCGGCGTTATGCATTACTCACTCCTAATATATCTTGTATTGCTTGGCTAGCGGCGCACGCTTTACAAAAGATCTTGTTGTGTACATATGAATTAACTGCTTTAAGCATAGCCGAGTCAATCCATAATGGAATTTTCTAACCTTATACTTTAGACCAATAACATAATTAATTGTTTTCTATATTTAAATTTTAAAAATGGAAATTATTTATTATTACGGCCACACAAAAACATCGTCACAAGATATACTATATGTTCCATAGCCGTACAAATGTACAAAAGCTCGCCAAATATCGCTAGCATCGGAGCGGGAGACAAGGGAGAAACCAGGCATGCTAAAGAGTGACCACATGCCTAAAGGAAGCCAATAAATGCAACAGATGAAGTTGGGCTGGCCTAAGCGTAAGATGCCGAGAAATCCTAGATTTTGAATACAAATTAAGCGCGCACTTACCCGGTAGTCGCTTCATCGAGACGCAGAATGGTGTGCGCGTTAGTGACACTAGTCGCCAAGGTATCGATAACCCCGGTACGCAGCGCCCCCAGTATCCCGACCGCTTTAGTATTTTCACTGGCGATGGCAATAACGTCTGGAATACGCGTGAGATCCTGTATATTAAGCCCCACCACACGCCCCTGCATCTGCATTGCGGAAGGCTTCCCATGGATATCGATAAAGTCATAGCCCATCATATCGCCCACGGTTCCAGAGAGCCGTGCTTCTGCAATTTCCTGGGCCGAAAACCACCCCATACGCACCATATTACTGTCTTCACTTACGTCACCCACGCCAATCAAAGCGGTATCCGCGCGTCGAGCGCGGTCCAGGGTCTGGCGCACGGTGGAGTTTTCATACAATGCATCCCTAAGTTCGCCGCTCTGTACCAGTGCAGGGGCATAAAGCGTCTCACTGTCACCGCCAAACCTACTCGCCAGGCGACGACAAATATGATCGGGATTCATATGCTCACCTGCACGTAGCGAGCCACCAATTGCACACACAAATGAAACCTTTAACGACTCTGCCAGGAAAACGTTATCCGCCACGGCGGCCACGTTACGCCCCATGCCAACGGCTACGATCTGACCATCGGTCAAACTACGCGACAGATGATCTGCCACTAGACTCGCGACTGACGAGCGCTGCACATCCGGGTCGGCGTTATCCAGGGCAATCAACGCTCGTTTCAGGCCAAAGCGCCGTTTGAGCTCCTGCTCAATCTCAACACTCACAGCGGGATGCAGGCGCACTCGAACGTCGACAATGCCTTCTGCCTGGGCACGTTTGAGCAGCCGCCCTATTCGCACACGCGAATGCCCGAGCCTATTTGCGATCGCTTCCTGCGTTTCCCCCTGCACATAGTAGAGCGTTGAAATCTCTGTCATTAAGTCTATATCTGCAGCGTCTTGACCATTCATCCTCGGCATCCAGGGGTTGTTGAAGGGCATGTATCATGTCAGCTTGCTTGACACTTTTTCAACACAGGAATCAGCGTCTGAATAATCAGCGCCAATGAAACAGAACCGGCATCAGGCGTACCCACGCTTTTTTCAGCCAATGGGCGTGCGCGGCCAACACGGGGAATTAATTGTCTGGTAGCCTCAGCAGCCTCACTCGCTATGCGTGCAGCGGATTCCCAGCAAACCACAGCTGCCTGACCTTTCTCAGCCTCCCACGACAGAGCATCGGCAAAAGGCACCAGCACGTCGACAAGCGTTTTATCGCCCAATTCAGCCTTACCAAATGCCATGACTTGTTGACGGGCGTTGACCACGCCAGCGGCAAGACGCTGCCCTGATAACGGCTTCTCATTGCCAAGCGACTCCCCCATCGCTTTTAAGATAACCCGCCATATGGCACCAGAGGTACCGCCCGCTTCGTCTGACCAGCGCTGCCCAGCCCACTGCAGCACTGTCTCCGCACCAGCCCCGCCATCAAGAGCCTCTTTTGCCGCTTCAAGCGCAGCCCTGCTGCCCCGCTGCATACCAATACCGTGATCACCATCCCCAGCAACCGCATCAATCTGGCCCAGCATCTCGCAGTTTTCATTGACCGTATTTGCGAGCACTTCGAGCGCCTCAACGACGCCGCACGCTAATTTTCGCGAGGCATCGCTAGCCTCGGGAATCTCATCTTGCGTAACCACCTCTACCTCGGCAGGATCCAGCGCCTGCGCTGGCGTCACGCTGCCTTTTCGATAGCCCGGCGCATCCGCAGCGGCGACCCACAGCGACTCCATGTTTTTATCAAGCCAGAACAACGTCAGCGAAACCCCGGCCATATCAAGACTGGTCACCAGCTCGCCCACATCGGGCTCCACAATGATTAATCCAGCTTCCTGCAGCAACTCGTCAACCTTGCGATAAATAACGAACAGCTCTTCATACTTAATAGTACCCAGGCCATTGAGTATCGGTGCCACCCGAGCTCCTTGGAGTCTGATACCGTCAGGAACTTCTTCCAATAATCGGGCAACGAGGATTTCTGCCAAGCCGTCTGCGGAAGGGATATCTGTCTCACTAATACCCGGCTCGCCGTGAATCCCCAGTCCTATGGCCATCCTGCCCTCGGGCACATGAAAGAGCGAATCGGCTGCGCCCGGTAACATGCACCCCTCAAACGCCACTCCAAAAGAGCGCGTGCAGCGATTTGCTTCCTTCGCCACTTGAACCACTTCTTCCAGTGATAATCCCTTTTCTGCTGCAGCGGCGGCGGCCTTGAAAACGGTGAGATCACCGGCGATGCCACGGCGCTTATCAATTTCCGCCAAGGGTGCACTGGCGACATCATCAGTGACCAGCACGATTTCACAGGGAATACCGTCCGCGATCAAACGCTCTCGCGCTTCACCAAAATGCAGCACGTCCCCCGCATAATTCCCAAAAGAGAGCAGCACACCACCGCCGTTGTTGGCGGCTTTGGCGACGGAATAAACTTGCTGTGCAGAAGGCGAGCAAAACAGATTTCCCATGACCGCCCCATGGGCCAACCCTTGCCCAACCAATCCCGCAAAGGTGGGATAATGGCCACTACCACCACCAACCACGACCGCAACACTATCTGGCTGGCTGCGCGTACTGCGTACGACGCCTCCCGGTACAGCCATCAGCTTATCGCGATGAGCAGCTACTAAACCTAAACGAGCTTCTTCAGGGAAATCATTTGGATCATTAAATAGGCGTGTCATTATTATATCCTCTGGAGTGAGGCCAAACTGCGTGATCACAGCTTGCATGCTGTTGTTATTAATCAGCGTCGACGAATATGAGCGATACCACGGTTACGGAGTATTCAATCGGGACTCATATTCGTCAATCTTTGCTATTTTTAATTCGGAATTTCCACCCGAAAAGTTGCTGCCCAAAAAGGTTGCCACTATTGATTTAGCCAACTCTGGCCCAATCACTCTGGATCCAAGCGTGACAATCTGTGCATTATTACTGGTGCGCGCCTTTGCTGCTGAGTAAGTATCGTGTGCCTGCGCAGCGCGGATACCGGGCACCTTATTGGCAGAAATAGCTACTCCGATTCCCGTGCCACATACCAGTACTGCACGATCGAAGCGCCCCTCCCTAATCGCCGTAGCCACCTCAAAGGCAACATCGGGGTACAGCACCGGCTGGGCATTAAAAGTGCCAAAATCTTCAACCTTGTAGCCTAACTCTCGGATATAACCAATGAGAATCTCTTTCAAGTCGTAAGCGGCCTCATCACCGCCAATGGCGACTTTGAGAGAAAACGTCGCACTAGACATTCATGTTCTCCCTTTCTAGGAAATAGAAACGCGGACGACTAACAACGATGAATACCGCCCCGCAGTTGCCAGCCATCTACTAACGTCATTCAATCTACCACCAACCGAGCATTTGTAAACACATCGATCATAAGATCCATTTGCATTTTCTAGAATGGCTCAGGATTAAAATCAATAATAAATAAATAAAATATTGATAATAAAAGAATTATTTGAGAATAAAACATTATCTACCAAACACTATACTTTTGTTCAATGCCTTAAAATCGATTCAAGTGGCACGGCGATTTGACTAAATCGGTCTAAATGGACAATCATTTGAACAAAGCATGTTCATTTTTAAGGAGAGTAGGCAATGTCGCTTCTGGCTGGATTACGCGAACACTCATTGGTCGTGGCCGACGCGGGCGATAGAAGAAGCTGAAGTTTCGTTTGCAGCACAATCAAGGCGCAGTGGCCAACGAGATGCTGACTGATGGGATCCGGCACTTCGCCAGTGACCAACAGACATTAGAGTCAATGATGACTCAGCGCCTGGTTGGCCGCGCCTAACAATACGCCACTCAATATAACAACCAACATCCAAGGTATAACTGATATGAATAGCCGTTTTGAGCTAGCCAATGCCATTCGCGCC